>NZ_JAGQCV010000022.1 GCF_024346375.1 Synechococcus sp. ATX 2A4
ACGAGTGGTGTGCCCATCGGGGTCAGAATCGAACCAAAATGGCAGGGGAAATGGCTCGAAAGAGCAGAAAGCAGGCCGATTCTTACTGGATCTGCACCGAGACAGGCCACCGCAAACATTTGGGGGGGCCAGGTGTCGCTTGCAGCCTTGTTGCCCAGAGCTTCCCTAGGCATGCACCGGTAGTGCTGAACTTTTTGTCGTGTCTCTCGGCATTGCTGCTGCCCCTGTTAGCTTCAGCGCCCGCTCAGGCCACAGCGATCACCGCCTCGCAAACCTACGACCCTGTGCTCACCATTGATGGGGGTACTGCAAGCACCACGCTTTTCATCTCAGGGCTGATCGACTCGATCGCCAAAGTTACCACCACCATCACTCTCACCAAGTGTGACGATCCGATCAGCTCAACCGGCGTCTGCGAAGGCATTGGCGACTCTTTCAACAACGAAATTGGTCTTGCCCTGAAGAGTCCCGTGGGCACGGTGGTGGATTTGATCGTGCCCAACACAGTTCTTTCTGGTCAAACACCGGGCGACACGGTAACTTGGACCTTTGACGATTCTGCTCTGGTAAGCATCAGCGGGGCTTTGCTCTTTTCTGGCACGTACCTACCCGCCTCCAGCCTGAGTGCCTTCAATGGCGAGAATGGCAATGGCACCTGGCAGTTGATCTATAGAGATTCAGCTAACTTAGACCCGCTGAGCATCAACAGCTGGAGCCTCACGGTGATTCCCGTGCCTGGCCCCCTGCCATTGCTGGGTGTTGGTGCCGCCTTCGGCTTTAGCCGTCGTCTGCGCCGCCGTATTTCCATGAGCAAGCCCACGCCACCCCAGGCCTGAAATCACTCCGTTTCTGATCCTTAACCCCGCTTCTGAGGCCCTTTTTCATGCACGCGTTGCGTTGGCTTGTCCCCATCGCTTCCTGGCATCTCATCCCGTAGGACTTCTACCGCCCAACTCCAAGTAAAGCTGATGGATGGCGGCAGCTACTGTGAGGGCCCTGCCAACTTCTCCACTCAGCGTACGCTTGTAGGTACGTACTAACTCTCCAGTGCTGTCCACTTCGCACACCCGGCCTAAGATCGTCCGGTTGGAGTTTTTGGCGAAATGGCCTTGCCTTGATCAGGAGGCGCTGGTGGCCAGCCGCAGCAGCAAGGACTGCCTCACCTGGCATTGGTTTTGCAACCATGTAGGACCGAACTCCATCCCGCTGTCCCAGTGAGACCGAACACCTGGCGATGCAGCGGAGGTGACACCGGAAGTGGCGAAATCACCAAGCCCAGTTAGCGGGCTCCACTGTTCCCGCAGATGGAGTGGCTGATTCATGGCTGACAGGTTCATGAAGGGAACTGTAAAAACTTTTAAAGAACTCTGGATGTCGTTAAGCGGTGCATGTATTGCGCATAGTGTGCTGGTTAATCACAAGCAGCGCCTGACATGAAACTCCTCCAACTGGCGGCGGTGAGCTGCGCTTCGGCAGTTGTCCTGAGCAATCCAATTCTTGTTCTTTCCTATGAAGGTGAAAAACCTCCCGCTGGATCAAAGAATGCTTCGTGCCGGTATGGTGATAACGCACCTGGTTTTTGCAAGGTAAAGATTCTGAGCGAGACGCCTGGCAAGCTTCAGATATGGAGGCCGGCAGGAGTACAAAGTGCCATCATACTAACCTATACAGGCAGATGCCTCAAGCAGGGCTGTGTTCTTACGGGCGATGACTTTGGATATGTCGTGGGACCAGCGAGGTATGAAGTTCTTAATGCCTCCATGTCTGTCATCAGGATGAAAGAACTTTCTGGCAACAAGGCCATTGAGGAGATTAGAATTCTTGAACGGTAGTTTCAAAGTTAGGAGGCAGTGACCCCAGCTTCTGCCTCCTAACCAATTCCTATCTCACGAGGTTCATCAGGCAAGCCAGTGCTCTCCCTGAGCACTTCCCACAGGTCTGCCAGGTTGATGAGGAGATCTTCAGATACACTTGCACCGCGGAATGATTGAGGGCCTGGGTGCTCATAGTGGCATGGTCGTCGAGTCTGTTCATGATGGTGTTGATCAGTTCTGTGGCGCGATGAGGAGAGTTGCCGAATTGCGCCTGCGTGGTGTTAACGGCTTGCTGCTGCAGGCGCTTGGACTCCCAACCGCCCGGCTCGATTC
Organism: Synechococcus sp. ATX 2A4; assembly: GCF_024346375.1. GTDB lineage: Bacteria > Cyanobacteriota > Cyanobacteriia > PCC-6307 > Cyanobiaceae > MW101C3. Next base: position 2,148 of record NZ_JAGQCV010000022.1, read on the forward strand.
GGCCACCAGCGATCCCGACCATGCAGCCACCCACCAGAACTTCGAACCCAACGGCAAGCGGGACTAGCCGTTCCGCGCAGAGCTGATGGTGTCCAACGACGAAGACCTCACCAGCACCTGCAACCGCTTTCACGATCACTCCGAAACCATCAGTTTCCTGCTGGCGTTGCAACGCCTCGATGGCGAGGCGAATCAGGAGGGTTTGGTCGGCTCCGGCGGGTGCGATGGATCCAACGACTCGGGCGCAGCGCTTGGGCGCTGCCAGGGCCGTCGCCGTCTATCTCTCGATCGGCGTGCTCCGGGGCCTGAGCATGCCTCCGTCTTGCCTATAGCGCTTCTAAGAGGATAGTCACTGATTCAGGCTCCAGTCGTACGGCAGAATGGCGATCCGTGGGTCTTGAAGCGGTGCAGATACACCGCGCAGGCGGGGAATGATGGAGGCGCTGAGCGACGGGGCCACTGCGAAGAATTCAGCCTTTTACCACTGGAAGATCTTGCTGCAGGAGAAATCACTCGCATCGAGATCACAGCGAACCTCGGCGGCATTGTTGATGAAGCGGTTCACATCCGCTTCCAGTTGCTCCTCCACCCCATCTGGGGCATGGGCCTCGTGGCGCAGCAGCGGACCACCGGTGATATGGCGCAGCATCTAGGTCGTTCATGGGTAGGCCGCACTGCATGGAAAGGGGCGGCCGCTCAGCAGCGCGTCAGAATCTCGTGGCTGGCTGAGTGCCAGGCGCCGCTGGCGTCGTAGCGACGAATCAGCCGCTCCATTCGCCCGGGAGCCGGCAGCCAGCCTCCCTCCAGTACAAACGCCTCACGGTGGCCGACTCGCTCCGGCAGGCGAACGAAGCCGCCATCGGGTTGCAGTTTCACTGCCTCCAGTTCCGCTTCGCCCAGCTCCAGCCGGCAGTCGCTGATCTCAGGCTCGGGCCAGTCGGCAATGACCGTGGACACCTGGCCCTGCCAGCTGCCCAGCAACTGATCGGCGCTGGTGAACGGGCATTCCAGCGCACCGCTGCCGGCGCGGAACTCACGGATCAGCACCAGTTGGTTGAAGGTGCCGGCCTCGCTGTAAAGGTGCACCAGCCGGTGGCGCCGGTTGTGCCCGATGAAGCCGAACTCACCACCGAAGACTGTGTTCGGCGCCACTTGCAGCGACCCCTTGTTGAAGGCCCCCGATTCAAAGAACACCACCTGGCGACCCAGGCTGCGGTAGTCCTGCTCTATGGCATAGCTGGGTTCACCGGCCCCACCTGCCGGTCCGCCGCCCGGAGTAATCGCCGTGCCGGGAGGCCAGCGACGCAGCCCGAAGCGCACCAGCTGGCCGTTGTCCTCGCTCGTGAGCGTCAGCACCGACGGGCTGCTCTCACGCAATGTGCCATCGGCCGTGATGGTGGTGAAGCTGCCACGCCACTCGCCGAGGTTACGCAGGAAGTTCTGCCACTGGCTGGTCATGCATCACTGAAACCGGGGATAGAAATCGTAGGCATCGCTACGGGGCAGGCAGTTGATGCTGGCCAGCACAAAGCGGTGCTGACGGTTCTCGGCCGGGGCCTGTCAATCGATGCTGTTGGGCACCCCCGCGCCTGCAAGCTCCGCTCCACCCGCTCGCTCCAGCTGCCCCAGGGGCTCCTTGCTGCGGGCCCGTACATCATCAAAAGTTGATCACCAACCCAGCGCCACGCCATCGAGCCGGTGGTCCACACCACATTCCAGACAAGGGCCGATCCCGGCTTCGCCTCTGTGGATGCGCACCATCTGGGCGGCACCCATGAAATCAGGTGCCGTGCGCAGTTGATGGCCGCGCACCTCCAGATCCCGGCGATCGACTCTCCAACCGGATAGCCCTCGCGGGCATAGCGAATGGCGGGCTGCCACAAGTCCTCCAGCGATCGGGAGCCAAAGCGGTCCTGCAGCTTTAGCCAGCCGGCCAAGGCGCCCGGCAGGGTCACCGAGACGGCACCATGCTCAGGCACGTAAGGCCCGGCCCCAATTCGCTCCAACGAGGCACCCGATGGGGCCGGGCCACTGCCATTGAGGCCATACACACGCTGATCGGCGGCTGACCAGGCCAGGATCATCGTGTCGCCACCCAGACCGCTGAACATCGGCTCGACCACGGCCATCATTCCGGCCATCGCCACAGCAGCATCGAAGGCATTGCCTCCTTCGCGCAGAACACCAAGCCCAACCTGTGTGGCCAGGGGTGAACTGGAGGAGGCGATGCACTCTTTGGAGAAAACAGGAGAACGCTGGTCCAGGAATCTCAAGGGATTGTCGCTTTGTGATGGAGACATGGCGTTGATGCGCTGCGGCCATCAAAACGCAGTCATGCCCTGAAGTCCCGTCAAGACCCGAATTGTGAACCTCCTTGTCCACGGGTTCATACTGGCCGCTTCCATCTCATCAGTAGAAAGAGCAGAGGAATTCTGCTGGAAGGCTGCAGACTCAATGAACTGAGTCACAACGCTTTGCATGAGAGGGTTGACCAGGGTTCTGCGACATCTATCATTCAACAACCGATCGAGATGGAACCGAATGCCTGCGGGCAATTTGAGGCGTAACTGGGAAATCCTATTGCTGCTGTGCATCGCTCCTGCAGTATGTTTCAGGGCAGACATTCAGCGCCACTGCCCACTTAAAAAGCGACCATGACCTGATCAGTCAGGCGGTTGGCGTTCTCATCCAGTTTCACCAGCGCGTCGTGCCTGTCCTCCTGCCAGTCATGCTGGCTGCCTTGATGTACTGCATGGTCACCCCCAGTAAATCTCGCTGGCGCAGGATCTTGATCGATGCATTGGCAGTGTTTGGTGTCTTCAAGATCTTAGTCATGTTCTTACTGCTGAACTTCTTGATATTCTTTCCGCCGTCTGATCGTGTGATGCCAATCCTCCAGCTGTTGCTGTTCTTGCCTTCGCTGCTGCTGATCTGGGGATGGATCTACTGGCGGATGGACATCCGCTACATCGCTCGCAATGGCAAGCGGATGTTTCTATTCAGAATGTCTGCCGATGATTCGCCAGGACCATATGATTATGTTCTGGCCTCATTTACCTCCTTGATTTCATCAACGCTGGGTGGCTTCACTGGAGATACCCGCACAGCGCGGACATTGATCCTTCTGCATGGCTTGATGATGTGGGATATCATGGGCTTGTCGCTTTCCAGGGCAATTTCTCTGGTAGCGTTCTCCTCGAAATGATTGGTGCTGTTAGACGGGCATCTGCAAACAACTCACGAACCACCAAAGAGAACTTACCTACTGGCGCAAGCCGGTTCTGACTCCTCTCCTTCACCCACAACAAGGCCCGGATTGAAGTCCATGGATCTTGGTCTGTCAGCTGTTGCGACCCAGCGGCCAACGGCGCGATCCACCACACACTGCCCACGCACCATCACGACGATCCCACTCAATTCTGGACGATGTAAGGTCTTCATCTCGCAGCAGGAACCACCGTTGGATTTTGGTGGCTTGCCAATGGGCTCCTTTGGCTGCGTCATGCGCCGTCAGAGGGTTCAAGGTTGCTGCGCAACAGCTGCAGAACGCACTGGGGGGAGTCAGTCTGCGCAGCTGGTCGTGGCTATAAACCACACGTCGTCTGGCCCGGTTGGCCTGTCGGGCTGATGAGGCAAACGATCCTCTCGACGCTCTCCCGTGATGAACGGCTGGCGATCGCTGGCACCTATTCCTTGACCCTGCTGGAGACCCTCTGCACCCTCGCCTATCCGGCACTCACGGGGTGGGCAGTCGACGGGCTACTGAAGCACAACTATCAGGGTCTTTCGTTGTTGATTGCCGTCTGGCTCGTGCACCTCGTCACTTCCTTCGTACGGCAGCGCTATGACACGCGGATCTTCATGGGTGTGTATAGCCGCCTTGCTGTGCTCACCGTCGCTGAGCAGAAGTGTCGCGGCCACGGCACGAGCATCGTGTCGGCGCGGGTCGAAATGATGCGTGACATGGTCAGTTTCTTCGAAGCCGATGTACCGGCAATGTTTTCCCAAGTGGTGACCGTGATCGGTTCGCTCGTGATGCTGTTCACCTATGACCTCGAGGCGGGATTCATCGCGATGGCAGTCCTGCTGCCAATGGCGCTTGTCAACACCTGGTACTGGCGGCGTGCACTCCCGTTGCATCGCGGCTTGAATGATCAGATCGAGCGCGAGATCGAAGACATCGAATCGGCGCGCCCTCTGCGCCTTCGTCGCCACTTCGGCCGCGTGCGTCGCTGGCATGTGCAGCTGTCAGACAGCGAGTCGTGGACCTGGACCGTCACAGAGCTCGCCACGATCGTCGCGCTCGTTGTTCTCCTGATCGACTTCACCCGTTCCCCAGCCTTCAGCGCTGGCGCCATCTATGCCGTGCTCGCCTATGTGTTTGATTATCTTGGGGGTCTCGACCAGGCTCCGGTTTTAGTGAACAACGTCGCCAGGCTCAGGGACATCCGCGCTCGGCTTGGAACATGAGCATCAATTGTTGCCATGTTGTCATGTTGTTGCCATTGTGGGTTGAAGGAGTTGGTTAGAAATTCGAACGAACATCCAGATACTATGCCAACAGCGTACGTATGCTCAACTGTCCAATGGAACAATGACACAAGCATTCGAGAAGCCAATGCGCAAGTTTCCGTCAAGACGGCACCGGTTAACAGTTGACTAACGTACGGCGGCACAGAGCCGACCAACGCGATATAGGTTGAACACGCAACCGCCAAAGAATGTGATGCACCTGCTAAGGTCAAAGGGTTGAGGCTTTTCAGAATGATCGTCAGAACAAAGCTGGTTGAACTTTCAACACTGCCCGCTGTCGCTTATCGCCAGAAGCTCTTCAATGGTTCAGGGGTTGTGATTCTTCGGTATGGCAACCCACAGCCGGGGTTGGCCAGTATCAGTCGCAGCACTGGGGAGCCAGTAGCAGCGGCCCATACAAATCTCGAGGAATACCCTGTTGAAGCGTTCCTTGAAGCGTTGGAACTCACAGCTGGGCTGCCATATTCGCGTCGTGGCAAGGTGCATGTGATCGAGATTCAACCCGAGGATTCTCCTTCTACAGAACAGGAGGCATCGCTTGATGAAGATACGAACCTCTTAGACAGTGCTGAATATCAAGCAATTGTTGAGGCCTATACCAATGCCAAGGGCGAGCTCTCCTACGGCCTGATGAACAAAGACTTTATTCAGTTTGCACGCTCCAGTAAGGTTGTGTCGGAAATGCTTTCAAACAACGCTTCGCTCAATCAACTCCGGGATCATGTGATCAAAGCAAAGTTTGAAACACTCACAGGCAACACACGCCTCACCTCATCCCAAATTAGCTTCATCACTGATTTACTGGATGAGGTCAGCCCAAAGTCTGCCTTTCGTGAGTTTGAAAACGATCTTAGAAAGATGCTGACTGAGGCAAAGAAAGGATCACTCTAAAAGTGAGTCTTTAAGGGAATTGATGTGCAGTCTGCTCCAGTGCAGCAGGGCAGATCAGCGGAAGCAAAGCCGGCCAAGATGATTTGATTTTGCTGAGATGATATCACCGCAGTGAAGTACCACCCAATGGCACAGATGAACCATCCTGTGGTGCTGCATGACGACTTCGTGCTGATAGTCAATGAGACGAGATTCGGAGCAATCACCTCAGTGAATAGGCTGAGATGAACCGTCTGAACCGACTGAGTCCTCTGGATCCTCTGAATCGACTGGCCGGCTAGCGATCATTCAACGTTCTAAGGCGGAAGATAAGTCCCAACCCAAGTGTGGTGATAATGGCTATATGGGAGGTAGGGGGGGGACGACTTCCCTGAGAGCCACATAGCCGATCTTACTCTTTCCGGGATAGTGGTACTCACCACGATCGCTTAGCTACAAGCTGCATAACCCACTTTCGCTTTGGCGAGAATCTGCTTTCCCCGTTCCCAGGCACATCGCCGCGAGAGAAGTTCCAGATCATCGAACCAAGTTGATTTGGTCATCTGCCCACCATGCAGGCGGATATGATAAACATTGGCTGCAATCACAATGCCTGGTGCCATGCTGGTCACTGCAATCATCATGCCAATATCTTCACCTTGAGGAAGCCCCATCCAACCGCCGGCCTTCTTCAAGAGGTTGGCTTCCACGAGCAAGGTTGTTGGACCCAGGGGGATGCTGGCTTTTGGCGTTGGCCAGGCACGCCAGACATCTCCAGGCAAACTTGGGCCAGCTTTAACAATTTCAGGATCATTCTTGCAGCCGTCTGTGCAATACCCAGCAGACCATAGGGCTCCTCGCTGTCCCTTGATCGCCTCGACTCTCTGATCGATCGAATGGGGATATAGCCAATCATCATCGTCTGCGCTGGTGATCCAGTTGCCTCCGGCAATGACCAAACCAAGATTACGCGCAGCAGCTTGGCCGATCGGACGATTTGTTGCAATGACAGTGGCGTGATCACCGATCGCAGCAGGCAATGCATCTCGGCTGGCGCCGTCGATGACAATCACATGTTCAACTGAGCAGTTGTTCTGTCTTAGGCTTTTATTGAGTTCCTCCAGCATGCTCAGCCGATCTGGCTGCAGCCTGGTTGGAGTAATTACACTTACCGTCATCTGATTGCACAATGATTGGCGTCTTGTCGTCGACTTAGACAGCATTTAATCCCCATGGATTTGCTTGGCCCATGCATGAAACCAAAGCATGACTTGGCAATAGCTTGTTGGGAGGAATGTGGCTCGCCAGCCTCTAAGCATCGCAAGACACCTTGAAATCATACCATTCTTCAGGCAGGCATTGAAAGCCTTAGGCACATCCGCTGTACGTTCTGTCATGCCTCAGCTCATCACTGCTGAAGTGACGGTGCCGAGATTGCGAGCTGATCAACTCGTGTGGAGAACCAAACAGTTGTTCGTGGCTCAATACGGGCACACCACATGGATCTCACTTTGCGCTGAGCGAGGTTCATAGGAATTGCCGTACGCTTGTTTCCTGTCGCTGGAGAGCGGTGCTCTGCGGACCGCATTAATCTCTACGACGAAGTTGAATGGCCAACCATTGATACCGACTACTGCCTTATCAATCCTGTGATACGAGTTTCAGCGATCCTATTTAACCCTCGCTTGGTGTAAGCAGTGAGATTACAGATCAACAACCAGTTCAGCTGAACGAAGGAGCACCAGATGAGGCGTGAGTTGAACGGTCAACAGCTGCCCTTCGCCAGCGGGCCCATCAACTCGTATGACAGAGGCATGGGCCTTAGGCCTGATGTGATCCGAATCATGGGGGATGAAACTGTTCAAGTTGAGTAAAGCAACCCCATGCTGAGCAATGGAATTCAGCAGGTGAATCAGGATATGGACGCCGCGAGGGATGTCGTCTTAATCAACGTGTTGATTGTTCTCACCGGAATCTATCACCATCAATGGCTGGCCAGTTTCTGAACCATATGTATTGCCGAAGGTTTAGGCCAGGTGGATTGGTGGTGTGGGTGGCCGGCGAAGACGCGACGCATGAACCCATTGACAAGCAGCACTCAACGGCAAAAGGGCCAGTTAGCCTTGAAGACCTTTCCACAGCAACTGTGTGATCAGCCAATCTTGATGGTTAGGGAGAATGTATCAACATCAGTGTTCAATAGAGACAGCCAGACCCAGATCTGCTTCACTGATGGATTAGACCCGTTCAAACCAGAGAATCCACTGGCGATGGATCTCACCGATTTGGTTGTTGAAGCCGTATCAAGGATGAGCTTCTGGCCATGAAGGCATCGGCATGTCAAGTGAATTGCACGATTGGAATGAGAACAGGATTGCCGCGTAGGCTAGGTAAAACGATGACCATCTGAGTCACCTGAGCATATGCACGCATCCACTGGCCACGACAATGGCTTAATGATCTTTGGACGTCCTGCCGAACGCGGTAGATGGTTGTTGATTCCCATGGGCATGGTGATCTTGATGTGCCTTGGAAGTGTGTACTCCTGGAGCATTTTCAGAACACCTTTGGAAGCTGAGCTTGGGCTCAGTGCAAGTGCCAGCTTGCTGCCGTTTACTTTTGCACTGGTTTCATATGCTGCAGTGATGCCTGTTGCAGGCTTTTATATTCCACGCATTGGCACTCGCCTCATGGCTGCCTTGGGCGGTGCTGTGGTGGGCGCAGGCTATATCCTCTCAAGTTTCGCTAATAATGTTGGCATGCTGGTTCTCAGCTATGGAATCATTGCTGGAACGGGTGTGGGAATTGCCTATGGTGTTCCCATGGTGGTTGTTTCGCGCTGGTTTCCCGATAAGAAGGGTTTGGCGGTGGGATTAACCATCATCGGCTTCGGACTTTCCCCTTTGATCACTGCGCCACTTGCCAACCAGCTCATCGGCGCCTACAGCACTCGACCTGCACTGCGTATGCTTGGTATTGGTTTCACCGCCATTATTCTGATTGTCGCCATGACGATGAAGGTACCCCCGAAGGGGTGGCAACCCTCATGTCAGGTGATGGCCCACCTTTCACTGCCACCAGTTACTTACCCACCTTCCATGTTGAAGACGCGCTTCTTTTATGCGCTTTGGGTTTGCTATGCCATTGGAACCCTTGTTGGCTTGAGTGCGATCGGTGTTTCCAGTGTGGTTGGGGAGGAGATTATTCATGTCACACCCGCGGTGGCTGCCAGCAGTGTTTCATTGTTTGCAGTTTTTAATGGTGTCAGTAGGCCACTGTTTGGATGGTTGGTGGATCGCCACAAACCCCATGCCATCGCGATCTTTTCCTATGTACTGATTTTGATTGCCTGTATCATGATGATTCACGCGCAGGCTGGGCACGTAGCCACGTATCTCATTTCCTTTAGCCTCTTCTGGTTCTGCCTTGGCGGCTGGTTGGCAATGGCACCTGCAGTAACATTGAGGTTATTCAATCCTGATCAGTATGCCCAGAACTACGGCATTGTATTCACTGCCTACGGAGCTGGTGCTCTGATCGGAACGCTGGTGACGGGGCAGCTGCGAGAGGTGTTTGGGACCTATACCGTCGTGTTTTATCCGATGGCCATTCTCGCTACCGTGGGAATCTTCGTGGCGAGCCTTCTGCTTAGAGAGGAAAGATCTGGATCACCTGCATCGCACTGAAGTGGATGCGCAAAGACAATTCCAAGGACAACACAATGGTTGTCAGCCTGCCCAACCCCCCAAGCCCCTGATTCTTGATGTCACTTTAGAGCTTTCTAAAGCTTTATGTCGTCTGACATTTGCCATAGGGCTCCTGTTGACCCATCTGCATGGCGTTTGCCACGGGTGAAGCTGCGATCACAAGGGCCATCTGCATAGCCACGGCCGTGGCGCCAAGAGCCGACACAGCCTCTGTGGCTGCCAAAGCCAACGCTGCCTTACGGGGAGGGCAAACCTTCCATATGATTTGATATGTCTTAGGCGGAATCACTTGGGATGCAGGATAGTGCTATGGCGGATGGCCTCTCGGAGGAGGCTCGCCGCTGGATCGCCGACTTCTGCCTGGTGGCCGACCTCAACGGCACCGACCTGATCGTGCTTGGCTTGCGCAGCGGCCACTTCGTGGCCTGCAACGACTCCGCGCATACGCGCCTGGGCTACAGCAAAGCTGAACTGCTCGGCCTTTCTCCGGCTGCCATCCAGGCGGACCCCGATCACGATGCCGCCTGGGTGGCGTCGAGGCTGAAGGAGCTGGTGGTGGCTGGAGGTGGATACTTTCAGACCCGCCACCGCTGCAAAGACAACACCATCCTTGATGTGGAGGTGCACCACCGGGTGTTGTCGATCCAGGGTGAGCAGCTGATGCTCAGCTCCGTGAGAGACCTTACCGCAGCGCATCAGCACGACAGCAGCGAGGCCAGCGCGTACAAGTTGCTAAGCGACGGTGAAGCATTCAGCGGCATCGGCTCCTGGGAGCTGCGTGTGGTTGATGGCACCATGCGCTGTTCGCCGCAGATGCGGCGCCTATGCCAATGGATGGGCACACAAACGCCCACCACGCTCACGACCTACGGCGCCTTGGTGCATCCCGACGACCGCAGCCGTTGGCACCAGGAGTTTCAACGGGCGATGAATTTAGGTGAACCGCTCTACAGCCGCCATCGCCTCGCCTTCTTCGATGGCAGCGTGAGACTGGTACAGGCCGAAGCGCACTTCACGTACGACAACACCGGTGAGCCGTTGCGGGCCATCGGCACGCTACAAGACGTGAGTCGAGAACAGAGGCTGTTGCAGCAGCGGGTGGGTGAGCGTACCCATGATCTGCTGACCGGTCTGCCCAACAAGCTGGCAGCACTGGAGGAACTCAACGAGCGCCTGCAAGGCCGTGGCTACAGCAACTCTTTGGCTGTGCTCAGCCTGGATGTGGACGGATTTCAGGACATCAACGATCAGTTCGGATCTGAGGTGGGTGATCGGGTGCTGTGGGAGATGGCCCGCCGGCTTCAGGAGCTGATGGGCCCCGAGGCTTGGCTGGCGCGCCTCAGTAGCGACGAATTCCTGATCGTGTTGGAAGATTCCATCCACTCGCTCGGCGATGGGCTCAGGGCCTGCCGGCAACTGCAACAGCGTTGGGGGCAACAGATGGATTTGCTGAGTGACCTGCCGCTGTTGCCCACCTTCTCTATCGGGCTGGCCTCCTATCCCGAGCACGGCCAGAACGGCCAAGCCTTGATCCAATGTGCCAACACGGCATTGGCGAAGGCCAAAAGCCAGGGACGTATCCAGGTGTGTGCCTACTCCAGCACGATCAGCCGCCAGATCCAGGAACGCATGCACCTGAGTGGTGAGTTGAGTCAGGCCATCGGTCGGAATCAATTCCGTCTTGTGGTGCAGCCGCAGGTGCACCGTTCCAGTGCCTTGGCCGGTGCTGAGGTGCTGCTGCGCTGGACGAACAGCCAAGGAATCCATGTGCCCCCCAGCCACTTCATTCCGTTGGCAGAGCAGAGCGGACAGATCCTTCAGGTAGGCAGCTGGGTGTTTGAGCAGACCCTTCAGCAGCTGGTGCGCTGGCGTGATGCCGGCTTGCCGGTTCCACGGCTGGCTCTCAACATCTCCCCTCGGGAACTGGAGATGCCAGGCCGCCAGTTCATCAGCTCGCTGTTGGATGGCCTCTTGGCGCACAACCTCAGTCCTGAACTGCTGGAGCTTGAGATCACTGAAACGGCCCTGCTGCATGACCCACTCGTCTATCGCGAACATCTGAGAGTGCTGTCAGACCAGGGTTTTCGCATCGCCATTGATGACTTCGGGACGGGCTATGCCTCGCTGGAGCTGCTACGTGATCTGCCGGTGCACCGCCTCAAGATCGACCGAACCTTCATTCAGGGCATTACCACGTCTGCCGGTGATCGCACGATCGTGCAGGCCACCATCACCCTGGCCAAGGGGCTGGGCTTGGAATGCATCGCCGAAGGGGTCGAAACTGACGAACAACGCCAGGTCCTGGAGGATCTCGGTTGCGATCTCTACCAGGGCTATCTGTGTGGCCGGCCACTGGAGCTGGATGCGTTTGAAAGCTTGCTGCGCGATCCAAAGGCAGACTCAAGCCTTCAGAGTGCCGATGATCCCCCGCATACCCCGAAGAAAAGCAGCCTGAACCTTAACAAGCAAGGAGAGCTGGTCAGCAATCCCAGCACCTCTGAAGAACTGGAGCTACTGCGATCTGCCTTCGACCTTAGCAACGACTACTTTCTGCTGTTACAGGTGATCCAGGGACATCAAGATACGATTATGGAACTCCTCATACTGGAGGCGAACCAGTCGGCCTGCTCCTATATGCAGCAGGAACACCATGCGGTCGTAGGCAAAACCCTGTTGAATGTCTTTCCGCAGATGGAGCACAACGGTTTGCTCGATATCATTGTGGATGCAGCACTGCGCAGCACTCCCACCTATGTAGACGACTTCGTGTATGAGGAGCATGAACTCTTCTGGGACCGCCGCTGCTACGACATTCAGATTATCCCCACGCGGGGCTTCCTTGTGGTGAGCTGGCGCGATGTGACCGACCGCAGCCACACGGCCAGGACTTTGGCGGAATCCGCAGCCCTTTATCGCCTGCTTACCGACAATATCGTGGAGGTGGTGGTGCTGCTCAACTTGAGGGAGGAAGTGCTGTGGGTGTCCCCTTCGCTTGAACCCATGACGGGCTGGCGAGAAGCCCAATGGATCGGCAAAACCTTCTGCGAGTTGTTTGTTTCAGCCGATGGTCGGCCTGAACCCGTGGAGCTCAAGGCCTGGCTGACGCCCCATGGCCCGATCCACCAAGGGCGCTTGCGGCTCGTGGATCCCAAGGGAGGCTGGGGCTGGGCCGCTCTGAGCGTGAGACGACTGCATGAGGAGGGAAGGCGCAGCGGTGATTCAAAGGATGCTGCTTCATCAACTCTTCACGATGATGCAGATTCAGCTCCTGCTGAGCTGCATCTGCACGAGGGCTATGTGATCACCCTGCAACCTGTGGATCAGAAGGTGCTTGAAGAGCGGAGATTGCTGCAAAGGGCAAACCATGATCCGCTCACCGGCCTGGAAAGCCGCGCCGCCATCCTCGATCGCCTGGAAGAGCGACTGCTGGATGACAAAAGCCGTAAAGGCCAACCTCTGGCATTGCTGTTTTGCGATTGCGATGGCTTCAAGAACATCAACGACACCTATGGTCACGCCTGCGGCGATGCGGTGCTGCAGAGCGTGGCTGCTCGCATCCAGGATGCAATTCGCCAGCGGGACCATGCCGGCAGGATTGGCGGCGATGAATTTCTGGTGTTGCTCGATGGCATCAAGGCGATGGACCATGCGATCGCCGTGGCCGAAAAGGTGCAGGCGGCAATTGCCAAGCCAATTCACTGGGCCGATCACAGCATCACACCTTCCTTCTCCATTGGTGTGGCCCTGCATGGGGCTGGGGAGGATGCGGGGCTTTTCCTCAGACGGGCCGACCGCAACATGTATGCCGCCAAAGCGGCCGGCCGCCAACGCGTGGTGGCTCTTTGAGGCTGAAGCGGCTCACCAGGCCGGATCCCCCACAATGGTTGCCTCATCAGTGAACGACATCTGTGCGGGAGCAGCGCGTGGAGGCGGATCGGCTGCGGTTCGCATTGGCCTCTTCGCTGACGTGAACGGCATGGATCCCAGCGCCATCGGGCTCAGCGTGCTGGTGGGGGTCATTACCTTTCTCTATTCCGCCGTTGGGCAGCCCGGCTCCACGGGCTAGGAGCCTGTCGCGCATAGGTCAGCAGCCAGCCTCTCCACAGACGCCTATTAATCTGCCCAGATCCTAGTGACAGCAGTGGATCTGAGCGAAACAATGGGGCATGCAGAAGCCCAAGTCCTTCCG
>NZ_JAGQCV010000023.1 GCF_024346375.1 Synechococcus sp. ATX 2A4
GAGGCCCAGCCAACCGCCATGGCAAGCCGAAGTGACCTGGTCGCATCGGCGACGCAATGGCTGCCCTTGAAGAGGGACTGGGCTATAGTTGGCTGTTGGAATCTGCCGCGTAGCGGCTTAGTTCAACGCTGAATGGGCGGATCCGCAGAAAAACGCCTTTCAGGTCTCTTTGCAGCATAAACGGGGAAATCCCTAATGCAACATGACCAAACTCCAGTCTTGGACTGGTCTTTCTGATTCCCCTGCAGGTCCTTGGCGATTGATCTGGTTCCGCATAAAACTGTTCGCATCGATACATCTTGAGAGACTTCTCTCCTCCCCGCGAAAGTCTTGAATTGTGATCACATGGTCGCCAAGTGGCAGTGGCCTTGCTGGTCTCCCACTCCTACCATGATTCAGCCTTTCAACGCGATGGCTTCAGTGACTGCCTAGAAAGACTCATTGCCACTTTGGGCGGAAATTCTCTATTCCGGTCCTGGTCTCTCCATCAAATCCTGCTGCTGATGGAGGAGAGTCCAAGCCTTCCCTGCGCCGAAGCTTTCGAGCCTTCCAACGCCACAATCACCGGTTCTGCGACCCGCGCGAGACTTTTCCTGCAGGATCCCCCGGCATCGTCTGCTGAGGCGTCCGTTGTCGTCCTCAGCGAGTGCAAAGGGTTCCGCCTCAGTGGTTCAGAGCCAGCGTTCGCAATCCTCGCCAGCAGCGTGAGCGATGTTCGGGCTGAGATCGTCGCCCAGGTCTTCGACCACCGCGTCATGCTCAGCCCGCTTACCCCTTCAACGGCAGTGGATCGCTCAGCCAGCCGGGGCGGTCGCCGTCTGCGCTGGGCCGCGCCAGGCGCCAGCTCTGCCCCTTCTCACCGCGCAGCAGGTACAGCTCGAAGGCGCTGTCCACCCGGTAGGGATCGTTGGCGAGCCGCCAGTCGAACTGGCCGCTGAGGTGCAGCCCCTGGCGATCGCCGATCGGGATCGTCTCCTGGTGGCTGACGCGCACCCGGCTCACCTGGGGCGCTCCGGGGGGATCGAGGGCGAGGGCCGAGGCGATCGAGCGCTGGGTGAGGGCGATCTGCAGCTCCAGGGCATCGAGCAGCACCTGCTGCGACGGCTGGCCCGCCCCCTGACAGCCGCTGAGCGCCAGCAGCAGCCCGAGCGCCAGAGCGATCAGGCAGGCGCCCAGCGGCGGCAGCACAGGCCGCGCACTGGCGGAGGGGAGGGAACCGGGCAGCATGGGGGCGCCTCAAGATGTGCCCATGATCGGCTGGCTGCAGGGCGCTGTGGCGGAACAGTGGCAGCAGGGACACCGCTGCGGCCTCCTGCTCTGCTGCCAGGGGGTGGGTTACGAGGTGCAGCTCACCCGCCGCCACTGGGAACGGCTGCCGGGAGAGGGCGCGACGCTCACCCTCCACATCCACCAATCGATCCGCGAGGACGGCTGGACCCTGTTCGGCTTCGGCGGGCGGCAGGAGCGGGACCTGTTCCGCTTGCTGGTGGCGGTCAGCGGCGTGGGCCCCCAGCTGGCGCTGGCCCTGCTGGGTGCCCATCCGCCCGAGGAGCTGGTGCGCGCGATCGTGCAGGCGGATCTGCGCAAGCTCTGCCAGGCGCCGGGCGTGGGCAAGCGCACGGCCGAGCGGTTGGCGGTGGAGTTGCGCGGCAAGCTCGCCGAGAGCTTCGGGGGAGCGGGCGCGCTGGCCGAAGGGGCCTTCGGCCTCGATGACACTGCCGCAGACGGCGGCACCACCCCCCTGGCCGCCACCCGCGACGAGGTGCAGATCACGCTGGAGGCGCTGGGCTACGCGCCGCTGGAGATCAACCGGGCGCTGCACGCCGTGGGGCGCAGCGGCCTGGAGCCGGCTGAAGGGCCCGATGCCTGGCTGCGCGAAAGCCTGCGCTGGCTGGCCCAGCAGGCCGCCTGACTCCCCCCGGGCCAGGGGGGCCCATGGGGCGGTAAGTTGTCTGTTTGCACCGTCAGGGCCCGACGCCGGCATGCCGCTCGATACCACCAAGAAACAGGAACTGATCAACACCCACCAAACCCACGGCACCGATACCGGTTCCGTCGAGGTGCAGGTGGCGATGCTGAGCGAGCGGGTCTCCCAGCTCACCGGTCACCTGCAACAGAACAAGCACGACTTCTCCTCCCGCCAGGGGTTGTTGAAGATGATCGGGCGCCGTAAGCGGCTGCTCGGCTATCTCCGCGCCCAGAGCGAAGATCGCTACGCCCAGCTGATCGCCAGGCTCGGCATCCGGGGCTGAGCAACACCATGGCGGCCAAGCGCAAGCCCCGCCCGAAGGCCTCAGGCCTTGCCCCCTCTGCCACGGCCGGAACGGGCAAGCCGGCCAAGGCCAGTGGGGCGAAAGTGATTCCGCGTGCCGTGGCCAACCGCATGGCGCGCCGCATCGCCCTGGCCACGGGGGTTCCCTCCTTCCTGGGCATGGCGGCGTTTGTGGTCAGCTATCTGCTGGTGAGCCGCAACATCTACGACGTGCCCCCGGTGCTCACCCTCGCGGTTTCCGGCGGCCTGTTCCTATTGGGCGTGCTGGGGCTCAGCTATGGCGTGCTCTCGGCCAGCTGGGAAGATGCTGCCGGCAGCCTGCTGGGCCTTGAGCAAATCGGTTTGAACATCAGTCGCGTGCGCGCCTCCATCCGGGCGATGCGCCAGGGCAGCAAGGCGCCCGGCTGAGCGGCAGCGCGCCAAGCCATGGCGTGGCAAAAGCTGCTGCAGATCTGGCGTGGAACGGTGCGTCAGTGGTGCGTTCATGGCGCGATCGTGATGCGTCCGCGGCGGCGGTGGAGGGAGCTGGCTAGCTGTTGGGGGTGCCCTTGCAGATTGAGCCCATGAAACGAATGGATCGGAGGTTTCCGATTTCCCTGATTCTCGCGGTGGTCGTGATGATCGCCTCCTGCATGTTTGAGCCTCCAGCAATGGCTCTGACCAGCTTCGTGACCCCTACCCCCTTCGCCGCCAGAATCATGTCCAAAGATCTCTCTGCCTCCGCCAAACAAGCAGAAGGCCAGCTTGAAGCGGCCCACGGCGAACTCACCGGCGATGCTGGCGAGAAGCTCAAAGGCCAGGCCAAACAAGTCCAGGCTGCAGCGATGCAGGCCGGCTCTGATCTCAAAGAGGGCGTGAAATCGACCGCTAACAAAGTGAGCGATGCCACCTCCAAGGCCGCCGACAAGATCAAGTGATCCGGCCCTGAAGCGCACAGGCCTGGCATGGGAACTTTCCTGTGCTGGGTCTTTTCATCTCGCTTCATCTCCCTTCTGGCCTTGCTTACAGGCCTGCAGGCGGACACCAATGATTGAAATCTGATCACGACCTTTATTCATCCAGGAGTGTCTCCCATGCTGGAAACCGTGGCCGTTGTGCTGCTTGTGTTGTGGCTGCTGGGTCTTGTCAGTTCGTTCACATTGGGTGGCTTGATTCATCTGTTTCTCGTGGTGGCTGTGGTGATCGTTGTGCTGCGGTTGCTGCAGCGCTCCAGAATCTGATGGAGCGCCCAAGCCTTTCTGCACGGTTCATTCCCTCTCTTCTGGCTCCATGATCCGGCTGCTGGCAACCTTTCGGCTTCAGGTGGTGATGGCGGTATCCGCTTTGGTGCCGGCGCTGCCGGTGGACATTCAGGCCCAGACCATTGATGCCCGCAACCTGGCCATGCACTTCTGCCAGCTCGCTGTGACCAATGAAGTGCGGCGCTCGGGCCAGAGCGTGCCTGAAGGCTTAACCCAATCCACCTGCCAATGCTTTCTCAAGCAGTTTGATTTCAACAGCAACCTCAAGGCGGCTGAAAGCATCTGCCGGCAGGAAACATTGCGCAAATATGGGCTGTGATGGCGCTCTGAAACCAGAACAGGGCCACCTGAGCCATGCAGAGCGCCGATCGGCCTGAGCCATGCCGAGCGCAGATCGGCATCCGGCCAGCTTCAGATCAGGCCAGCGGTGGTTCAGGCCAGCTGCAGGGGTGAGTGCAGCCGGGCGGTGAAAGCGGCGGCGTGGAGTGTGTCCACGGCGGCCACGCCATCGCGCACGCAGAACTGGTGGCCGAAGCGCACGTAGCGGGTCTGGTCGTGCAGCTTCACCAAGGCCACCACCGGCACCCGCACGCCCGCTTCGTCCGGTTCGGGCCGGTGCCGCCCCAGGCACTCACGCAGCTGATGTTGTACGGCGATGTCGGCGGCCTGCTCGGCCTCCAGCTCCACCAGCAGCAGCTGCAGATCATCAATGGCGCGGCAATCGTCCACGATCAGCTGCACGCGGTCGTCGCGTCGATCCACCGACGCCCAGATCAGCAGCCGTGCATCCACCATCAGGTGATCGCAGAGCCGCGCGAAGGTTTTCGGAAAGACCACCGCTTCGGCGGTGCCGGTGAGGTCTTCGATCTGCAGCACCGCCATGCGATCACCTTTGCGGGTGGTGACATTGCGGATCTCCGGCACCATCGCCACCACACTCACCCGCGCTTTGTCGGCCTGCTCCTCGAGCGTGGCTAGCCCGATCGGTGAGAGAAGCCGCATCGGCTCCGTGAGCTGGCGCAGCGGGTGATCGGAGAGGTAGAAGCCCACCAGCTCCTTCTCCAGCCGCAACTTCTCTTTTGGTGGATAGTCGGCCACAGGAGCCGCCTTCGGGGCCAGGGTGTGATCCGCGCCGCCAGCACCCCCAGCGCCACCCCCAGCGCCACCGCCTGCGTTGGCGCCGCCAGCGGTGGGCGGGGCGGCGAACAGATCGAACAGGTTGCCCTGGCCGCTGGCCCGATCGCGGGCGCGCGAGCCCGCCCAATCCAGCACCAGATCGAGATCCGCCATCAGCTGGGCGCGGTTGGCGTTGGGCTGCAGGGCATCGAGGGCGCCGCAGTGGATCAATGATTCCAGTGCCCGCCGGTTCATCAGGTGGGTGGGGATGCGATCGCAGAGATCAGCGAGAGACGCAAAAGGCCCATCCGTCTGGCGGGCCTCGAGCAGCTGACGGATGGCGCCATCACCGAGGTTGCGCACGGCGGAGAGGCCGAACAGGATGCGATCACCGGTGGGGGTGAAGTCGATGCCCGAGGCATTCACATCGGGAGGCATCACCTCGATGCCCATCGACTGGCAGTTGGCGATATAGCGCTGCACCTTGTCGGTGCTGCTGGCGTTGACGGTGAGCAGGGCGGCCATGTAGGCCACCGGGTAATGCGCCTTGAGATAGGCGGTTTGGTACGTGACCGCCCCATAGGCGGTGGAGTGGCTTTTGTTGAAGCAGTATTCAGCGAACAGCACCATCTGCTCGAACAGCTTTTCCGCCACGGCACTGCTCACACCGCGGGCCGTGGCCCCCTCCACGAACTGGCTGCTGTGCTTCTGCATCTCCGACACCTTCTTCTTGCCCATGGCGCGGCGCAACAGATCCGCTTCCCCCAGCGAGTAGCCGGCCAGATCCTGCGCGATGCGCATGATCTGCTCCTGGTACACCATGATCCCGTAGGTTTCCTTCAGGATCGGCTCCAGGGCCGGGCAGGCGAACTCAATCGCTTCACGGCCGTGCTTGCGGTTGATGAATTTGGGGATCAGGCCGGCATCAAGCGGGCCGGGGCGGTAGAGCGCCAGGATCGAGGAGATGTCTTCCAGCGACGAGGGCTTGAGATCGCGCACGATCTGACGCATGCCGCTGGATTCCAGCTGAAAGATGCCTTCCAGATCACCGCGGGCCAGCAGGTCATAGGTGCCGGGATCATTGGCCGGCAGGGCATCGGGGTCGATGCGTTCACCGCTGCCCCGCTCCACCAGATCCACCGTCTTTTCGATCATGGTGAGGTTCTTGAGGCCGAGGAAGTCCATCTTCAGCAGCCCCATCGCCTCCACATCTTCCATGAAGTATTGGGTGATCACCTGGCCATCGTTGTTTCGCTGCAGCGGCACCAGCGAATCGAGCGGTTCGGCGGCGATCACCACGCCGGCGGCATGCACACCGAAGGTTTTATTGGTGCCTTCGATGCGGCGGGCCATGTCCACCCAGCGGCGCACATTGGCGTCGTTTTCATACTTGTCCCGGAACTCCGGCGCTGGGGACTCTGGGCCGATCATCTCGGCGAGTTTGGCCGGTTTGCCCCTCACCACCGGAATCAACTTGGCCAGCCGGTCGGCGTCGCCGTAGGGGATGTCGAGCACGCGCGCCACATCCTTCAGCACCGCCTTGGAGGTCATGCGGTTGAAGGTGATGATCTGGGCCACCTTGTCGTCGCCGTAGCGCCGGGTGACGTAATCGATCACCTCGCCGCGCCGCTCGATGCAGAAGTCGGTGTCGATGTCTGGCATCGACTTGCGTTCGGGGTTGAGGAAGCGCTCGAACAGCAAGCCGTGCTCCACCGGATCAAGCGCGGTGATGCCAAGCGCATAGGCCACCAGCGAGCCGGCCGCCGAGCCCCGGCCCGGACCCACCGGGATGCCCTGCTCACGGGCATAGCGGATGTAATCCCACACCACCAGAAAGTAAGTGGGAAAGCCCATCTGCTCCATCACCTGCAGCTCGAAGGCCAGCCGCTCGCCATAGAGCGGCGTGAACGGCTCGGCGGCCGAGAGCCCCAGCCGCTGGCGCAGCCCCTGCTCGCTCACCTCGCGCAGATAGCTCACCGCCGTGTGGCCAGCGGGGATCGGGAAGCACGGCATCTGCTGGCGGCCGAGGATGTCGTAGGCCTCCACCTTCTCGGCCACCATGGCGGTGTTGGCGATGGCGCGGGCCACCACGGCGGCATCGAGATGATCGGCGAACAGGCGGCCCATTTCCGCCTCGCTCTTGATGTATTCGGTGCCGGTGTAACGCAGGCGCTTTTCGTCGGTGACCAGCTTGCCGGTGAGCACGCAGAGCAGGGCGTCGTGCGCTTCCACGTCACCGCTGGTGAGGTAGTGGGCATCGTTGGTGGCGATCAACTCGATGCCGAGTTCAGCGGCGATGCGCACGATCTCCACGTTCACGATCCGGTCTTCCGGTGAGCCGTGATCCTGGATTTCCAGGTAGAAATCCTCCCCGAACAGTTCTTGATACCAACGGGCCACCTCGCGCGCCACATCCGGGCGGCCGCGCAGAATCGCCTGCGGAATCTCACCGCCCAAGCAGGCGGTGGCCACGATCAGTCCTTCGCTGTACTGCTGCAGCAATTGTTTGTCGATGCAGGCGCGCGCAAAGATGCCGCGCCCGCGCATGCCGCGCAGATGGCTGATGCTCGTGAGCTTCACCAGATTGCGGTAGCCAGTGTCGTTCTTGGCGAGCACCACCAGGTGGTAGCGGCGCTCTTTCTTCGGCTGCGGATCTTCGATCGAGCCGTTGATCACATACATCTCATTGCCGATGATCGGCTTGATGCCGGCTTTGGTGCACAGCTTCAGCAGCTCGATCGCGCCATACATCACCCCGTGGTCGGTGAGGGCGAGGGCCGGCATGCCCAGCTCCACCGCGCGCTCCACCATCTGCGGCAGCTGGCTGGCCCCGTCCAGCAGGCTGTAGTCGCTGTGGTTGTGAAGCGGTACGAAGGCCAAGGGCGTGGGGTGGGCGTGGGGTGGCGGCCTCCAGCCTAGGGGAAAACCACTAGATCAAGGCCATGGAAGGGCCTTGTTGGTGGCGGGCACACCAGATGTGGTGTGGGTGGGGTTCTCTTGCAGGGCAGTAGGCGTGTGGGAGGTTGCGGAGTGGGAATGGGCGTGGCATTCCCCTCTGCTGCTAGACCCCGCTGGTCTCCAGCAGGGTGAGTGGCGGTGTCCTTGGCGGTGCTTCAAGTCACCGAGAAGCTGGCACTTGTAAGCGCCAGGCCTGGTGTGAGCGTGGCAAAGGCGATGGCCGCAGTTCCGCCGTTGCCATCGCTGTCGTAGCTGAGGAGGCCGGTGGCGCTGTTGTAGAGGATGCGGTGGGCAGCGATGGTGGCGGTGGCGCCGATGCGGAAGGCGGCGGGGGCGAGTGTGCCGGTGGTGGGAAGTGCGGTGAATACACTGTTTTCGAGTTCGATGCGATCACCTTGGGCGATGGAGAAATCGGTGATGGTGTCGCGATTGGTGGTGGCATTGAGTGGGGCATCAAAACGGAAGGTATCCGCACCGCTGCCGCCGATGAGGGTGTCGTTGCCAGGGCCACCGATGAGGGTGTCATTGCCGGCTCTGCCTTCTAAGCGGTCGTTGCCGCCAAAGCCGCGGAGGGTGTTGTTGAGGGCGTTGCCGCGTAGGCTGTCGCTCTGGGTGCCGCCATTGATGTTTTCAAAGCGATCGGCGGCGTTGAGCTGAAGCCTGAGGTTGGGGTTAACCGTCTGAAGGGTGGCGAGTTGTAGATCAAGGACAACACCACGCGTGGTGGTGGCATTGAAGGCAAGGGTATCAATGCCGCCGGCCGCGCCGGCAGTTTCGATGAGGGTGTCAGTGCCGAGCTGGGTGTCGGCAT
>NZ_JAGQCV010000024.1 GCF_024346375.1 Synechococcus sp. ATX 2A4
CTGATCCAAAGCATCCTTCCACCTCGTTTCGCCTCCGTTGATCTGCGCTCAGCTGCTGCTTGTGAGCAGCATTGATCTCAGGGTCTCTCGGCGGTCTCCCCAATCGCTTACCAGATAGCCGTATATTGTTTCTCGTGCAGAAGTTTCTGTTCTTAGTATTGATATAGATACGATCAGCGCAGATTCGCTCGGGGTAGCAGCCATGTTCTTGCTTGTATTTCTTGGCTTGTGAAATCAGGTCTTCTGATTCGTTGTATGGATCCCAGCTGATCCTGTGCAAGAAGGCAAAGCCATTCTGAACAGAAACACTGATTTTGGCGCCAAATTCAACAGCAGCCCTTGCCTTGCCACGCATCATGGGCCGAATGTGTGACTGAACCAGGTTCACGAAGCGGTTGGGCATGCTGCGGGTCTGGGAATACAACAAGATGCTTTGCTGGCGGTGCAGCTCACTGACCACAAGGAGCTTCCGCCACCAATGGGTCTTCAAGGCAGAAAGCGCTGCACCAGAGGCGATCAGGGCATCGATGGCATCAAGATTCCTCTGCAGGTAGTCGAGCTGGCGTCATATCGTGGCTTTTATATTGCGACGACGCGGCTTTTTCTGTTTGGCAACTCTCAGGATATTGGCACGTGCCTTGCCGCGGTCATATCGGGGTCGATATTTGCGTAGTTCTGAACTCTGCTCGCAGAGATCGTCGATGATCCGCTCTGTTGATTCTCTGGCCTCGTTGAGCAACTTCAGATCAGTCGGGTAGGTGATGTCGGCTGGTGTGTAGGAGGCGTCAATGCTCAGTGTTCCCCAATTCTTCCCTTCTGGCCAATCGGCCGGCTTCACAAAGTCATCGATTGAGAGCTGGCTGCCAGCACCGGCGTCTGGATCGTCAGAATTGTCGTCATCTTGTCGTGCTGCCACAGCATCCATCACCATGGCCTTGCCTCGTTCAGCAATGAGTTCATTGATCCGGCTGAGTTCCTCTTTCGAGAATCGCTTGCGAAAATGAACCATCATTGATGGGTCGAATGGTGCCTTGCTGGAATAGCCGGCAAAGCCAAGAAAAAACTGCATGTAAGCATTCTCTCGGATCTGCTCCACGGTCTCTTCATCGGTCAAGCCAAGCCGCTGCTTGATGAACAGCGCGCCAAACGCCAGCCTCACAGGCTTTGCAGGGGCGCCAGTGGTGGGACTGAACTGAGGCGCATAGGTTGCTTCCAGCTCTTCCCAAGGCATCAAGGACGAGAAGATTACCCAGCGGTTGTCCGAGTCCAACGTGCCACCGAAAGGCACATGGAAATCCTCGATTGAAAGCTGCCCATTATGGTGTTTCTGGTACATCTGCAGCGCTCAGCAGTTGTAGCAATCGTCGATTGCCCTGATCATGGCCAGTTTATCGGGTCTCTATCGCTGAAACAAGCTGCGCCGCAGTGGATCTGCCTTTTTCAGCGGGCCCTCATTAGAGCCACATCGTGTCTGATATCTACCGGTAAATGAACCCACTCGCTTGGGATAACTCTTCTCGGATCGACTGATGTTGATCGCCAACTGACACTGAACAATTCTCTTGGATTACGGCAAATCTCATCTTTGTGATTGCGACTATACGCCCTTTCAAGTTAATTGCAAGGACCCGTGGTGCTTGGTATGACTGAATCATGTAGGAGACGTTGTGAGCTTCTGATTGCCTCCCCACCGTGATAATTGAGGAGCAATTCGCAAACATGATCAATCCGGTCTCTGTATGCAGCGAGGAATGGATTCGGCTGCATCTCAGTCTTCCGGGAAGAGCAAGGCTCATGCTCATTTGCATTAAAAGAAATGGCGCAAGATGGAGGTGATCCTTTGCTAATGATGGATGGTAATTTATTCATCAAGGCGACTGACGTCTCCATTGATGCCTTCATATGCTCGCCGTAGGCCGGTCTTGGGCTAGTTGAACATGCATTGTCGTTTTAGGAGCGTTTCCTTTGCTGGTTGGAGTGCAGCAATGAGACATCCCTTTTCTTTGCAGACAGACTTCACCACCCACCTCATGCCAAGCGTGGCATCGGTTTTCGATGACTGGGTTTGCCTAGCCCCAGCCTCGCTCCACGGCAGCCCTCTCCTCCTTCTGCTGAACAATGGCCATGAGTGAACTCATTCTCTTTGTTGTATGATTGTATTGGCAGGTTAGAAGAGCGTGTCCCAACTGGGACCTTTTTACTCGCCGGTCCTGCCCAAATCGGTTGACCAAGCCCACTTGGTGCGCCGATACTGACCACAGTTGGGAGATTGCCTGTGAGAAGCGCCATTAAGCGATGGTTTGCACATGGTGCTAAAACCTCCGTAAATCATTCAGCCGACGAATCACAAAGTCTTGTGATGGGGGGGATTGACCTGATTACGCCATCCATGATCAATGGTTGGGTATGGCATCCTCATTTGCAGCTCTATGATGTACGCCTATTGGCTGGTGGTAGTTTGCTGGCAACGGCTAGAATTGATATCCATCGTGCAGATGTTGAAAAGAAGGTTGGAGTGAAAGGGAGTCATGCGTTCAGCCTTAAGCTGCCTGTTCACTCACTGGCTTTTGATTTACCCCAAGATCTTCAGTTGGTAGCACTAACGGCTGATGGCTCGGGACGCTTTTCTCTGTCTTGTATGAAGGATAAGTCTTCAACCCAGTCTTTGTTAAAGACTGCTTTGGATCCAAGTTATTTGGGGATGGAAGGGAACTTTGACGGGCTCACCAGCGACGGAAAGCTTTTGTCTGGGTGGTGTTTTCAGGCCTTGAGGCCTAATGAATCTTGTACGGTCTATCTCCAAGTTGAAGGAATGGCACCAGTTCCCGTAAGGTGTGATCAGTGCAGGCCTAGTTTTGCTGGCTTGGGATATCCAGAATATTGTGGTTTTGTCTTTCGTCTTGCTGACCTCGACAATGTCGGTGATTACGTGGGCAACCGACTGACTGTCACGTTTGATGAGTCTGGGCTAATGCCACTTCCTGAATCCGCTCCATTCTTTCTGCCGGCACTGGCTTCAACACCTCAATTTTCTTCCTCTCTCTTTCCCCGAGAAAGCATTCTTAGCGATCAACAGAATGACACTATGTTGCAAGTTTATGCCCCAGCTGTTTACTCAAGTAGCCCAGAATTTGCCAGGTACTGGAGTGAACTTGAGGACTTTAAGAAGCTTTGCGATGTCTTTGAGCGTGAGATTGCGGCAAGGATCCGCCAAGAGGCATTGACCAAGAACAGGAGAATTGGAGGATGGAAGCGCCTGTTTAACCGAAGCGTATAGCCCAATCTCTTTTTCGGATGTATCCTTTCCTGGTGGCAGAGACCTTGTCTGTTCGGCTGATGACCTTCAATTCAGCCGTATGCTGTAGGCCTAGGTGCAGTCAATTGGCCTGAATTGATTCGCAGCCTCTCTGACTAGCACGACATGAGGAGCCGTCTTCTTTGTTCTTCACCAACAAGATAAGATCCTCTGCCATTTGCACGGATTTCATCGCTCTGAATCTCACACATTTGGGTTCAGCGACATGATCAATCTGCCGATGCAGAGAGCCCTCCTAATTGCAGGTTTCGGCGTGGCGCTGGGCTGATGCAAGCAGTGGGTGTGCCTGACAAACAGCCAGAGTGTGGCACGGATTTCAGAACAGTTTGGCTGTACGTGCTTCCCCTCGAAAAATGGAGGGGAACCTGGCTGATAGGCAACCTTATCGTCCCTCCTGAAGTGCTTCGCCGGGAATTGGCGCCGATCCACCAATAGAGTGTTAGAAGCCTGAAACCATCAAAATGGACATGACCTTCGCGCTCACCTAATGGGAACTCACCTCCAGCGGGACCAGGCGATCAGGCGCTGCCTTGAGCAGGGCCAGAGCCCGGCAGCGGTGGCTTCAGAGCTCGGTGTGGCGGGTTCAACCCTGCGCGGGTGGCTGCGCTGGGCGCGGCTTGAGCGGCAGCTGATGGCGTTGCAGCATGAGCGTGATACGCAGCGACAACGCCTAAGCCAGATTGAGCAGGAACTGCAGCTTGCCTCTGATCAACTCGAAACACTCAGGATATTGTTGGATACGGTAGTTGACAAGCCCGCTCACTGAGTTGGCGGGCTTGGCCGCGAAGACTATCCGCTTCCGCGGCGATGCGCTTGTTCAGTGGAGCAAGGGCGGACTGGATCTGGACGCCGTCCCAGCATTTCCGGCGGGCGTGGCGAAGCAACTGCAGCAGCTCAAGCACCAGCGGATGATTGGAGGGGATGGCACCGTGCCGATCCAGCACCTTGTCAGGTGGCTCTGCGATCGGTCGGTATTCGCGCACAACTTCCTCATACACGTTGTTCAGCTGGATGTTGTGAGCATCCAGACCAGCGATCAGCAGGAGCCCGGTGGTGTGGGCATTGAGGCACAGCAGAGTGAGATCGTGGCGGTGGCTTCTTAGCACTGGCAACAGCTTCCACACATCCCCGGTCCAGGCCCCCGTTGTGCGGCGGCGTCGAGCCTGGACGGGATGGCAGGGGTAGATGTCGTCGATCACCACCAATCCCCAGGGTGCCATGTGACGTTCAGTGTTGATGAAATCGCGCAAGGCGAATTCGAACAGGTGCATTCCATCGATGAATGCCAACTCAGGTGAGGGCTGCAACAACTTTTCAGCCTGGCTGGTGAAGAAGGCATCGCTGCTACTGGTGACGATTCTGGCTTTGACCCCCGGATCAACGCTAAGCCTGAGCTGTGGACGTGGGTCCACCCCGATAGCAGGGCCGCTGGCGCAGGCGAGACTGACGCCCTCATCCACACCAATCTCGAGATATAGCTTGGGTTGTAAAACGGAATTAAACCATGCCAATAGATCGTGTTTGGAGCAGTCGCCCCACAGTGTATTCTCTTCGGGGCTCCCACCGAATCCTTCTTTGTTGGCGGCATAGGCCTCACCAAGTCTATGGTAGATCCACTCTGGGGTCTTTTCGGCAAGAAGGGCGGCTATGTCTTGCCAGCGCTGTATCGCCTCGCGGTGATCTCCAGCGGCGACGCAGCGCGCGGCTTCATCAATCAGCAGTGGGATGTGGTGATCAATCCCTCCGGGGAGATGATGGTCAAGAGCGGCATGGAAGTGATCGAGAGCGGAATCTGGCTTGTCTGCCATCAAGAATGCACGACCTAGATGAACAGCCGCCTTGGCAAAGGCAGCTTCACCAGCAGACAAGCCAACGGCAGATGTCATGATATCCAGCTCGGAGCAAAAGAGTAGTCAGGCAAAGCTTCACTCAGTGAGGGCTACATGTTGCCTGTGTTGTGTGGCTCTCAATGAGAAGGGAACCTGACATGGCGTGTTATTGCCCATAGGCATGAACCAATCAAATCACCGATGGCCCTCTATGGCAACATGGCCTTGGATCATCTTAAACGAAGAACAGCTTGAGGCCTTGGTTGCAGATTTCCATCGGTCTTCTCCATGTTTACGGGGACCGACCCTTCGTTGCTTTTGCCATAAGCGTAAGCAACACTAAGAGCAAAGTCTTTCCATGGGATTCATGGTGACTTGGTCTGCCTTGTGCTGGCCATATGTTACCGCAAAGTGGGTGATAGCTGATTCGGCAAATGTGGAAATGACTCACTATGCTGATCGAGAGTACGCTAGTCAAGCTTCTGCTAGGAATGGTGCCTCAGGTTTTCCAGCCCTGATTACCCATAGCAACCTGTGCCATCCCTTGTCTGCATGAAAGGTCAGTCTGCCTCACTCCATGATCACTAGACCAGCTTGTTCCTAGCTCATGCAACCCACCCTGACTAGCCTTCAGCTGATGGCGTAGCACAACCAAGTGGTTGTGGTGATTGGCTTGCCGACTTCCCTGTGATGTGATTTTTCATCAGATACTATGCCCAATTGTTGCGCTGTCGCTTTAGGATGTTGGTGATGAACCAACTCAAACGCGGCAGAGTGGCTCAACGACCAGTTGCTTGCCAGCAAGGTGACTCTAGATCACGGTTATGGAGAGCGAGCGGTGGCACTCCTGCTGGCGAGGACTCTCCCCGTCGCACATCGGAAGACGCTGGTAGCCGTCAATGGCTAAGTCACCAGGAATATCGTGGATGGCACCCGCCTTTCCGGCATCACGCCATGTCACGCGCATCACATCCAGGCCTTCAGCATCTACGCCACCGACGGCCGCACCGTTCGCCATCAGGGTTATACCCAATCCATCAACGCCCGTAAGTGGAGTCTGATGATATGCAAACTCATGTCTATTTTGCCTCCAGATGGATCTACCGTCAAGGCTACTCTGAAGGAGTCGAAGTCTGCGGGGGTTAAGTCTGCGCAAGGCTTTGGGTCGATCACGGGAAGGAGTGGTGTTCCAATTACATGAGGTAGCCTACAACTTGATCAGACTGGACAACATGGACAGTTCATGGGATGACATGGCACTAAGGCCATGGACAAGCGCGATCAGGGATGATGCAGTACTTGGAGCGTTGCGCAGCTGGCAAGGTGGAATAACGTCCGAATCAGCTTGAAAGCCGAAGGAATGGGCAATGCCATTGGCTCATTGGCGGGTTTGCCCCGGTTTCGTAGACAGGTCGAACACCCTTTCCGAGCGATCAAGCAGCAGTTCGGCTTTCAGAAGACGCGGTAGCGAGGCATGATCAAGAACCGCTGCAAGGTGAAGGTGCTGGCAGCCCTCTCAAACCTATTCATGGCACGTCGTAGGTTGCTATGCATTGCGTGATCGGAAGAGTGGTGTGCCCATTGAAGGAAAATTGCACGAGATGGACAAGACTTAGTTTCCTTGAACATGAAATCAGACCAATCAATTTCAGATTCCCCTTGAAACTCTTCATCTTGAACAAAGCGCGACCTCAGGCCCAATTTGCGGGATCGTTGCCTAGAGGCTCCCTAACTCGATGCAGCTGATACTGAGACTGAGCTTGTGGTTGGAGAGATCCACCAATGACGCCATTTACTCGCACGCCTCGACATTTCTGACGACAGGCCAGTTGTGGTTTTCAGGCCAGTGCATAAGCGGGAGAACTTGATGCTAAGATAGACCTTTGAGGCTTATCTATTGGATCTTTATACTGAGTTAAACGTTAAAATCTCGCCATTTGACTCGCTCATTCATTTGGTTGGCAGCGAGCTTCATAAGGGTGGTCCATTATGGAATGATTGGGACAACTGTCTCTATCAGCGTCATTGGAGGGGACGCAACCGAGTAGACACAATGCCTCAGCTACTTGATTATACATCATCATCGCTCAATCTTGATACTGGCTATTGGTGTGGGCCGATTACCAAGCACTATGGACACCAGATTGCAGAGTTCACTACTCGACTTCCGGTTTATCTTGGATTGCACAGCCCTAGTGAGCCGCTGATCTTCGGGATCAAGCGCAACGCTATGCCGCAAAGCATTCCATCTTTTATGAAGCAGTTGTTGGTCTATTTTCAGATTCCTTGGCAAAATATTCACCTATGCAATTCGTCCATCAGCGTCAAGAAGTTAAAGTGGACCCCCCAGCAGGAGATATCACCCCATGGTACGCCTTCTGAGGACTATATTCAAGTGTTGACATCTCATGCTGACCAAGTTCTTGCCGGCTCCAGTGTGGATGCAAGGCATGTCTATGTATCAAGAGCGGGTCTGACAAAGGGTTCGGTGGCTGGAGAGTCCTACTTGGAGGAGTTCTTCGTTGCAAAGGGTTACACTGTGATCAGGCCGGAAAATCATGGAGTGATTAAGCAGTTATCGCTCTACCAAGGCGCTCAATCACTGATCTTCATGGAAGGAAGTGCTCTTCATACTTTGCAGCTTTTAGGCAGGCTAGGTTGCAGGGTGCTGGTGATAGGGCGCAGGCCTGGCCTGAAGATGGCACGGCCGCAATTACAACCTCGAATGAGAAGCCTAGAGTATCTTGACGCGGTTCAAGCCTTTTCGCCAGGAATTGAAAAGACGGTAAGACCAGCCGACGCAAAAGGGATCACAGTTCTTGATGCGGAGATCCTTAAGGCCCAGCTTGAGAGTTTCGGCGTATCTACGATCGGGTTTGACAGCGAAGAATACTACCAAAGAGTTAAGTATGATATTAGCAGATGGTTTCTGTCTGGAGAGTCTCTTGCAGGTCCTCAAGCGGAGTCGGCTCGGCGATTTGCAACTGATAATTTAGCCCCATTCATGTAGCTTATCCATTCAGTGGTCGGTCCGCGCCGCCGCGCGATTGAAGGCGTCTAGGCAGCGGTTTTCGTACTTAGGGACTCCTGAAAAAGGGCAGCAGAGGCCGGATCCGAAATCTGCTAAGCGGCAGGGATTAGGAGGCTCATGCGCGCAGTTATACAGCGGCCAGTAAATCAGCCATTTCGAGCTGCCACGTGTTTT
>NZ_JAGQCV010000025.1 GCF_024346375.1 Synechococcus sp. ATX 2A4
CCTCCAGTGACAACAGACGGGCCTGATGCTCTTCCAGCTGCTGCTGGCGCTCCGCCAGTTGCTCCGCTCCGGCTGCCACCTCCTGCCGCGACTGCTCCAACGCTGCATGCACCTGGTGCAGTTGATCCTGGTGGCTCCACCAGACATTTAGAACCTGATCAACCAGCTGGCTGGGCAGAAGTCGTTGCGCGTAGTTGGTATCCGCCGGGGAGTGGGCCAGCTCAGCTTGGAGTTCTAGGTCAAGGTAACCATCAAGCAACTCAGGTGTAAGCTCGATGAGTGACCTAAGGATGAGCCCCTGAACGGGGTCCCACATTCCCGGAGGGGTACCACTAGCACTTGGGCATGCATGTTCTCCTCTTGCCCAGCCCGCAATCGCCTCAGGATCTAGACCTAACAGACGCCAGTCGGATATGAGTCGATGTGCGGATCCATGCAGCCGCAAAAGTTCATAACCAGCCGCAACAGATGACTGATCGACGCGATCGGTAAAAATGAGATCAGGTGTACTGTACACTAGCACGCTTCCTGGGGGAAGCTGCTCAAGCTGGCCAGCAAACCGCTCCAAGCCAGCTGCTGCCAAATGTTCATGGACCTTGCCGCACAGGGCAAACGGGGAAGACCAGTACAACAAGTCGCTGCGAATCACATCCCAGCACTCTACGAAGCCGCAGAAGCCCTTAAGCTTTCCAGCCGTGGGCTTCACGGAATGAACGATCCTGCTCCGCTTCGCGTTCTGGTGGGGGTGAGCCGGTTGCCGAGCGACCCGGATCAGGCCACTTTGATTGTCAATGCAGAAAACGAGCAGCTCGATGAGCTGAGGCAGCAGCTCAACAGAACCCAGAGCGCCTTCCCTGTGGTGCTGAGTCAGGCCGTACTGGCCGGTAGTCACCAGGCTGAAGTCGTCTGGTTTCGCTACAATGATTCACGTCTAAACGGGATTATCGGACCTGAGCGTTGGAAGCTCGAATACCCCAATATTCAACTGGATCGCCAGGAGATCATCCAAGCAACCACCCTGTCCCAGATTCTCAATGAATGGCCTGCCGCCAATGATGGGAAAAATGGGATTGATCTTACTCTTACTCAGTGCGACCCCATTGAAGCCCTCTGCGGAGCAGGCGAGTGGTTGCAACGAATCGAACGCATACAACTTCAGGGTCCTAGGGTAAACATACTCTGGGAAGAAGCATGTAATGCCTGGTTGCAGCAGCGTGGATACCGAAGGGATCCTCAGGTACAGCTGGGATGGGTTCGTGATCCGGTGGCGGCGCAACTCATGCGTCAGCAGGCGGAAATAGAGACGCTGCGACAGCAACATGAGAGCGAACTTAAGCTACATGCCAGACGCCAGCAAGAATTGGTGATGGCGTTACGGCACGTTTTTCCATATACCGCGTACCGAGAGAAAAGGCCTGACATGGCGACCTACAAGGACGAAGATCTCCTGAATCACTTCGTTGTGCACGGCATACGAGAAGGGGTAGATCTGCAATTCAGCGGGGTACAGAGCGAACTACAGCAATTGCGGGCTGGAAGAGCCGATGATGCAAGCAGGCTGGAACTATTAGCAAGCAAGTCTAGACAAACAGCGCAACATCTTGAGTTACTGAAGGAGATGTTCACACGCCTGATGGTCAACCCATGAGCGGCAAAGTTCTCAGCAAAGAGCCTACTATTCTAGAAGCCTTGCAACTACAGGCACAGGGTGCGTGGCGATCCTTAGATCAACTAAGCCAGCAGGGCACCGCATCCAAGAAATCACTTGCCGAGGCTCTTCTCCGTGCCCTATGCACCTCACCACTGCAGGAGCCTGATAGTGGACGAGCTAGCCTTTTAGCACTGAGTCACCACGCCCCTCGGTCAGCCTGCGCGATTGCCCTCAGTCGAAGCCTGCTGGCGCTGAGCCAGGAAAACATTCTCACAGGCCAAAACGAAAGCGCCTGTGCAACAATTCGCCAGGCCATTTCCAGCAGCATCAACGCAGTCGTGACGGCTGGGATTCAAGTCGCTACTCCCTGGCATGATCACCTACTTGACCAAGCTGAAGATCTCCGGCAGATCCTTGCCAGCCAGCTCGACCTGGCCTTCGCAAAACAGCGCGGGAACCTCCCAGCCCAGTTGATCTTGGTGCTCGGAATGCATCGAAGTGGCACATCAGCCCTCAGTGGATTACTGGTGCAGGCCGGTCTCGATGCGCCACGAGATCTGATGCCAGCCACCCCAGCAAATCCGAGCGGCTACTGGGAATCGATGGGTGCGATGCAGCTGAACGACAAGATGCTGAATCATCTTGGTAGGGAATGGGCAAGCGCAAAGACGCTGACAGGCCATGGTTGGGAAGTGAACCAAATCGCAGCACGCGAGTGGCGAATCGGTTTACTGAACCTTTTGTGCACAAGCTTCCCTGCCGGCGGGCATGCATTGCTGAAGGATCCAAGACTATGTGTGCTACTGCCAGGGCTGCAACCCTGGCTCGAATCTGGACTGTTCTCTTGCGTGGTCTTTCTCCCAGTTCGCCACCCCGCAGAAGTGGCAGCATCACTTGAGGTGGCAGAGGGTACCCCGAAGAAGCAGGGGCTTCTACTTTGGTTGGGACATGTGTTCCAGGCCGAACGGCACAGCCGCGGGTTGGACCGAGTGATTGTCGACCACTACCAAATGCTGGCTGATCCAAAAGCCGTGCTTAAGCGGTGCAAGAAGACCATTGAAAGGGCAGCCGGAGGGATGGAATTGAAGGAAGGGTGGCAAATGAACGCAACCAGCATCATTAATCCGCGGCTGCATCGGCAACGAGCTGACTCGGAGATCCCAGGTTGGGTGATTGATGAGGATGCTGAGCTCTGGTTCGAACTGGCAATGCGTGTCCACACTGTTATGGTGGAGCCAAAAGACAGCGAACGAGAACGGATGACATCAATGGATAGACTTTGGCGTCAATGGACAACGCTAGCTCCCTGATAATGCGTGAAACCAGGATTGTTGACCTGTGTACCAAGCACAATAAGCTGAGGCCTGTAGACAAGACGGATTTGAAGTTGCGATCCCCCACTGGAACGAACAAGGCAGAGGAATCATCAAGCAGGCGCAACAAGCAACAAAACGAAAAATGAGGCGCCGCATCGCCTCAAGGATACGAAATAGTAGATCCGGTATTTGCGAAACACAACCCCTCGAAGACGATGACACAATCAAGTAGCAATGCGAAAGCGAATTATTGCGAAGCAGTTCTCATGCCGCAAACAACCTCAGGATACCCGATGCAGGCAATACTCTCGACACCTACAACACCACACCCGCATGTGCATTGTCTTAACATGAAGCATAGCATGTAACAAGACACATACGCAGCAACAAACCGAGCCTACTTGACATAGATTGAGGTAGCGAGCAAGAAGAAGGAAGTCAGGGGATGTCAAAGAAAAAGCCGAGGTGTAGACCTGGGGACGCAAGACAACTCACCCTTATGCTCAAGGGCTAAAGGCAATAACCGAGAAACACAACAGCGCAACTATAATCGCCAAGGCATTGCCCATGCAAAACAAGCGAATCTTGGGCATCATCTCACGGAATTCAGCTGGGAGAAGAAGGATCAAGGACTTGAACAAGGCAGTGACAACAAAAGTCACTATCGACTAGGGAAACTCTGGATAACCCGGCCAAACCACGCGACAAAGTCTCTGTGATCGCCTGGTATGGCTGGGTTCATGGGCGGCAAGCAACTCGGTTACCGCTTCGCGGAAGGCTCCGCCTACGGTGATTACGAGCAGACCACCGCTAGGAAACGCACCAAGAGGGAGCGTTTTCTTGGCCAGATGCAGGCCGTTGTTCCCTGGAAGGCGCTGATCGATCTGATTGAGCCCTACTACCCCAAGACCGGTTCCAAAGGCGGCCGCCCTCCCTACCCGTTGGAGACCATGCTGCGGATTCACCTGATGCAGCAGTGGTATGACCTCAGTGATCCAGCGATGGAGGACGCACTGATCGAGGTGCCGACGATGCGCCGGTTTGTAGGCATTGACCTGATCAGCGACAGGATTCCGGATGAAACCACGATCCTCAGCTTCCGCCATCTATTGGAGAAGCACGACCTCGGTAAGCAAATCTTTGAGACGGTGAAAGCTCACCTCAAAGCCAACGGCATGGCCATGAAGCAGGGCACGATCATCGATGCCACTTTGATCGCAGCTCCCAGCTCCACCAAGAACAAGAAGGGTGAGAGGGATCCTGAGATGCACCAGACCAAGAAGGGGAACGAGTGGTATCACCGCTTCGCGGAAGGCTGCGCCTACGGCATGAAGGTCCACATCGGTGTGGACAAGGACAACGGCCTGATCCACTCGATCGAAACGACCTCTGCCAACGTGCATGACCTGACCACTGCCTCAGAGCTCCTGCACGGAGGGGAGACGGTGGTCTACGCCGATTCCGGCTACCAAGGGATTGAGAAGCGAGAAGAGATGAAAGGCAAGGCCATCGGCTTCCGCGTCGCAATGCGGCCGGGGAAGCGGCGGGCTCTACCCGATACACCGGAAGGGCGGCTGGATGATCTGATCGAGACCGCCAAGCCGCAGGCTTCTGCTTGCAGTAGGCTCACATCCGCGCCAAAGGTGAGCATCCATTCCGCGTGATCAAGCGGCAGTTCGGCTTTCAAAAGACCCGCTTGCGCGGCATGCTCAAGAACAGCTGCAAGGTGAATGTGCAGGCAGCCCTCGCAAACCTGTTCATGGCTCGTCATCTGTTGCTATGCAAGACGTGAATATGGGAGACGTGTGCCTACCTGGGTGAATATTGCCCGGAATTGGTCGAGATTTCTGCCAAAAGTTGGCGAGATCTGGCCGAATGACGCTCGATCTGCGCTGAAGCTTTCCACCACAATCAAATGACGCTCAAGCCGCTCTATACGGGCTTGTTGCTCAGAGCTTCCCTAGGTAAGCAATGACATCGACAGCACTCAGGTGCTTTAACTGAATGTAAGCTGACAGAAGTCATTGAAGCGGGAAAGCCAGCGTCATTCCAATGAGCTTCGTGATAAAAGCTCCATCCACGAAAGGTTCGCTACACAGACAGGAGGTGTAAGCATGTCGAAGGTTTTTTTTGTAGCCATAACGGCTGGAATTATCCAGAGTAACCAAGAGCAAGGATATAGGAACGCAACCAACAAGGCTATCCGATGAAACCAGCCAATAGGAAGAACAAATTGGCGAGAACACGACTCGAGAGTCAGATCGAGGCCACGGACGAACCACGTTTAGAATTTGGCGAAATCATGAACCAAGAGAACATTCAACTGAAGAGATGATTCAGGCATGGAGAACAGACACGAGAGCGTCCTTGAACATGGGACGGCGATTCACTACGCAATGGAGAGGCCACGAAATAGAGAAGGCTCCGCGAGGGTAGCGTGTTAGCATTCAAGAGGATGAGTAGGATAAATGCGTCACATCCACCTGACCACGACCAGCTCAGAATTTCAACCCCAAAACGAAGGAGGATCCATTCATTGAATTCAGCGATCAGCCTCGAAAAGGCAACGACGGGAGGGGGCTTGATAAGCTCCGATCAGGGCGATATGCTTACCGTGACAAGGATAAGTCACCCAAGTGGCGACCATCATGACGCCATATATTATATGGCAAGCATTTTTAACCGCTAGATTGCGCTTCCCGGGTACAGAAAATGCGTCTAACCGCTGCGGCCATCCATCCATCCACCAAATCTCATACAATCATCAGATAAAAGGAAAAGACTTTGTGGTTACTTGAATAATCCGACATTGAGTTCCTTGCCCTCCGACCAACTCCTTCCCCACTCACCTGACTTTTCCCAGATGTCTCGTCTCTTTGTCCATATTGGTACAGGGAAAACCGGCTCAACAGCAATACAGAATTATCTTCTGAATCATCAGGAAGACTTGGTTGCACGAGGCATCCATTATTGGGGCATAAACCTTGAGCATGCGCCGACAACTCATCGCTTTCCATGGCAGGATCAAACCGGGACCGGCACTTTGCAGCGCATGGGAATACCTCAAGCTAAAGAGGAAATGGATCAGGTCCTTCGCGAGGCTTTAGCAACCCTGAAGCCTGGACATGTGGCAATATGGTGTAATGAATCGATTCACGAGCGGCCAGATCTATACATACCACTGCTGCAGTCATGCCATCTCAACCTGGGAACAGATGTCAGCCTATTTGCGTATGCCAGAAATATTAGAGATTACTCTTTATCAGCCTACAAGCAGTGGGGGGTCAAACACAAGACCAACCCAGGCAGAGTCCTTGGGTTTTCTGAATGGGTTAACCATAAGCGAAATTATCTCTCGTATGGCAGAAAACTGAGTCACTGGGATCAGGCGTTTCCAGAGTCTTTTAATATCATTAATTACGACATCCTGCCAGATGTAACCCACGACTTCATTTCAAGACTGCCAGGTTGCGGTGAATTAATTCCGAAGAAGAACGCGAACAGAGTACATGCTTCCCCAGCCGACGCTCCCTTTGCCCTTTACGCACTCTACAACAATCAATTTGCGGATCCAGTGCTACCAAACACGATCACTTCTCTGCTCAGCCGTTATAGCTTACTAAACTTTTCAGCAAAAGTTGACTCTCTTTCCCAATATTATCCATCATCTAAGGAGTTGCACGCTGCCACAATGCTTCTTGAAGGTGACGCCAAACTGGTCAATGCCATGCTAGAACGCCATGGACAGCCGACACTGTCATCAGAAGATTCTGTCAAGTCCGCTGACACAGTCAGCGAGCAGAGCATTTCAGGGGGAGTGATTTCACTGCTGCTAAGGATTGTCGTTGAGCAAGAAAAACGAATTGAAGCGCTTGAGCGTCGCTGACTTGCCATACCGCAGTCACACTGGATCGGATTCCAGCTGGACCGCGAATTTTGGCCAGTTTAACTCAAACTTCCATTTGCAAGCATTGCAGGTGCGCGCATTGCTTTGCTCATTTACTGAAATCCCCAATATGGTTTCTGCAGCTTAAGTCGGGTCTACTGAAAATGGCTGATCCAATGCGGCGCAGCTTGTTTCAGCAATCGAGAGTCGATAAACTGGCCTCGATCAGGGCAATCAACGATTGCTACAACTGCTGAAAGTCGCAGATGTACCGGAAGCACCATAACGGGCAGATCTCAATCGAGGAGTTCCATGTGCCTTTCGGCGGCACATTGGATCCGGAGAACCGCTGGGTGCTCTTCTCCTCACTGATGCCATGGGAAGAGCTGGAAACAACCTGCGCACCTCAGTTCAGTCCCAGGGCTGATTCAAAGTCTCAGCAAGTGGCTGATTTCGGTTGTCGCCGTGCCATCTCCAGCAGTGTCGTGATGTCGTGCATCACCGCCTGCATCCCGGCTCGAACCGACTGAAAGCCGGCCAGCCGCAGCAGGTTCAGCGCCGCGGTGCGCAGCGTGGCAATGGCTCCGGCGCCATTGCCACGGTAACGGTGGGCGTCCTCGTGGAGCTGGGTGTCGCGGATCCAGTGCCAGCCCTCAATGCTCCAGCGGTCCCGGACCAGTTGCAGCAGCGCTTCTGGCGTGGTGCGCAGGCTGGTGAGGAACAGGTGCTGCG
>NZ_JAGQCV010000026.1 GCF_024346375.1 Synechococcus sp. ATX 2A4
TTGCCGAGGCGATGGATCAGGGCGTCGTCAAAGTGGCGGATATCGCCTATGCGGATGGCCAGCGCAAGAAGCTCGACCTCTACCGACCGGCAGATGCCGGTGAGGCGTCGCCTGTTGTGATGTTCATCTACGGTGGCGCCTGGCGGGCCGGTGACAAGTTCGAGTACGAGTTTGCCGGGCGGGCTCTCGCAGCCGCCGGGTTTGTCACTGTGATCCCGGACTACCGGCTCTTTCCGGAAGTGAAGTACCCCGATTTCCTCGAGGATAATGCGCAGGCCATGCGCTGGATCCAGGACAATATCTCGATGTATGGCGGTGATCCGGCGCGCTTCTTCCTCGTCGGACACTCGGCCGGAGCCTACAACTCGGTCATGTTGGGACTTGATTCCTCGTTCCGGCGGGAGTTCAACGTCGAGATGCCGATCCGTGCCATTGCGGGCATCTCCGGTCCCTACAATTTCTATCCGTTCGAGTACAACGAGGTCCGAGAGACGTTTGGTGACGCCCCGAATGCCGAGGGTACGCAACCGGTCAATCTCATCACCGCCGAGTCGCCTCCGATGCTGTTGGCGAGTGGCACCAGCGACCCGATCGTGCGCGTGCAGAATTCGGAGGCGCTTGCGGAACGGATGCGGGCGAACGGCGCCTGGGTCACGGAGAAGTACTATAGCGGCCTGGGGCATCTCGAGCCCGTGGTGGCGCTTGGTGCGATGATGCGCTTCAGGGTCCCGGTGCTCAACGACATTGTCGAGTTCTTCCAGATCTTCGGCGCGTTCCCCTCTGGCACGCCACGTCCCATGTTCACCCCCGAGCCTCCCGAAACCGAAATGACCGCGATCATCAGGCGGATGGACGACGTTCTCGCGCCGATAGGCGGCGGGGGAGCCCAGTAGCGCCTCAGACGTTGATGCGCTTCATCCGGCGGGCCAGGGAACTGCCGAACTCGGACATGCTCTCCGCCACGATCCTGCCGACCGCATAGGCTGCTGCGGCGTAGAAATTCTGCGCCGCAGGGGTAGCGAGGAACTCCACATAGATGTCGAGTTCAGCATCCGTCAGGTCACGATAGGCATAGGTCATCATGGCGCGCTGCGTGCGGGCGATTTCCCCCATAAGTCCGGGCATCATGGCCTGCACCTGGGTGTCGATTTCCTGCCACGGGACTGAAATGTCGCCCCGCTGCTGCGCTACCGAGAGGCCAAGCAGAAGCGCGCGGACAGACTGGCCGACCATGGCTGCCGACATCTCGGCGGACACGAGTTCCATGAGCCGATCGACCTGTGTGACCCGTATCACCGAGGCACTGTCCAGCAGCATTTCTCCGCGAGAGATTGCTGCATGCTGGGCCGTCGGCCCGAGAAGGGCCGCGTCGCGTTCGAGCCTCGTCATCCTCTGACCCAACTCGGAATCGAAGAAGCCCCGCAGCGTGCCTTCCTCCTCGGCCGAGAAGGTCCCCTCGAGGGCGCGGGCCAGGCGGCGGTGCAGTGTGTTTGCGTTGAACACCGTCCGCGCCGTCACCTCCCAGTGGCGCAGAAAAATTTCGTCGCGTGAAATGTCCTCGGCACGGGCCGAGGATGCTATGGTTGCCGAGAACTGACTGAAGACCACATCGAGTGCAGTCGCACGCATCAGTTCGGCAACAGCGGGTTGCGGTGCTTCCGCTGCAGCGGGACGGGGATGAGCGAGGGGCAGGTCAATGACCGGCGAAGCGGCGATCAGCAGCGCTGCCAATGTTCGGATCAGCATCGGACGCCTCCCTCACAGCCAGCCAGAATCTAGCGCAAGCCCGGATGCGTCGCCATCGCCGACAGCAGGTTGCGCACAGTTGCTGGCTGGCAGCAGTGTAGTGGCAAACAGAGGAGACTAAAATGCAGTTTACACGACTTGGCCGCACGGGGCTCGAAGTCAGCCGGATCTGCCTTGGCTGCATGTCCTTCGGCGTGCCGGATCGCGGCAGTCACGAGTGGACGATCGACGAGGAGCAAAGTCGGCCGATCCTGCGGGCGGCCTGGGAAGCCGGGATCAATTTCTTCGATACCGCCAATGTCTATTCACTGGGGTCGAGCGAGGAGATCGTGGGCAAGGTGCTCAAGGAACTGGGGCCGCGCGACGAGCAGGTTATCGCCACCAAGGTGCATGGCGAGATGCGGCCGGGGCCGAACGGCAAGGGATTGAGCCGCAAGGTGATCCTGCACCAGATCGATGAGTCCCTGCGTCGGCTCGGGACCGATTATGTGGACCTCTACCAGATCCACCGCTTCGACGCCGCCACCCCGATCGAGGAAACGCTGGAGGCGCTGAACGACGTCGTTCGGGCCGGCAAGGCGCGCTATATCGGGGCATCCTCGATGGCGGCATGGCAGTTCCTCAAGATGGTCATGACGTCGGAGCGGCATGGCTGGGCGAAGTTCGTCTCCATGCAGAACCAGCTCAACCTGATCGAGCGCGAGGAGGAGCGGGAGATGCTGCCGCTCTGCATCGACAAGGGGATCGGCGTCATTCCCTGGTCGCCGCTGGCGCGCGGGCGCCTGACCCGGCCATGGGACGAGAGCACGTTCCGCACCGATACCGATCTCGTCACGCGGAGGCTCTACAAGAAGACCGAAGAGGCGAACCGGGCCGTGAACGGCGTGGTCGGCGAGATCGCCGCCGAGCGGGGCGCGAAGATGGCCCAGGTGGCGCTGGCCTGGGTGCTGCAGAAGCAGCCGGTGACGGCGCCGATCCTGGGGGTCACCAAGCTCGGCCAGCTCGCGGATGGCCTCGCCGCCCTAGACCTGCAGCTCAGTGCCGACGAGGTCGCCCGGCTGGAAGCGAACTACCAGCCGACCGGGGAGCGCAGCTTCCTGTGACAGAGCAGGCGAGGCCGGCCGCCATATGCGGCGACCGGCCTCGCTTCGAACAGTGATGCCTACTCGGCCTGGTCGGCGCTGGCGGAATTCAGTTGGCCGTACTTCTCGACGCCGATGGTGTTGAGCAACTGCAGCTGGCTTTCGAGGAAATCGATGTGGCCTTCCTCGTCGGCGAGCAGTTCCTCGAACAGGTTCTTGCTGACGTAGTCGCCGAGCGATTCGCACAGTTCGCGAGAAGCCTTATACGCCTTGCGGGCGTCGTACTCGCCGGCGAGGTCGCACTCAAGAACTTCCTTGATGGTCTGGCCGATGCGCAGCGGCGCGACCCGCTGCAGGTTCGGATGCCCCTCGAGGAAGATGATGCGCTCGATCAACTTGTCGGCGTGGTGCATCTCCTCGATGGACTCGGCGCGCTCCTTGGCGGCGAGCTTGGAGTAGCCCCAGTCGTTCAGGATACGAAAGTGCACCCAATACTGGTTCACGGCACCGAGTTCGAGGAAGAGGGCCTCGTTAAGCCGCTCGATGACCTGTGCTTCGCCTTTCATTCCGACCTCCTGGGCGCTTGCGACGCATGGCCGAAAGCCGCGCATGAACCGGATACGGTTCGGCGGGCTTTTCGGTCATCTGGAGATGGTACTCTTCGGTTACCGCGAGAATAATGTCTACAACATTCGGCACGCAGCCGGCGCATTTGCAGCGCTTGTTCAGCTCACTGTAAACCAGCGCCGGAACGATGATGCGCCAAGGGTCCTCTTTCAGCAGACCGAGGATGATCTGTCTGATCTCGTTATCGGTGATGACATTGCACTGACAGACGAGCATAGAGGCAGCGACGTTCCGTTCACGGCGCATCAAACGCCGCCAAAACCTGATTGTCAATGTCAGTGATTGGTGGCGATGGCGAGGCTGAAACCATCGCGGGGCTCCGACGTATCTCCAGGGTCTCTTCCACCGGTCCGATCATGTCGTTTTCGCGCGTTGGTCTGCTCAATCTGCTGACACCAAAGGACAGGGCTTCGCGGCGGATTGCCTCGGGGCTGCGCTATGGCGCGTCGCCAAGGCAGGCGCTGGACCTTTATGCGCCGCGCCGGGGGGCGGGGCCCTGGCCGCTGCTGGTCTTCCTCTATGGTGGAGCATGGTCGCAAGGCGACCGACGCGATTTCGGCTTTGCCGGGCGCTGGCTGGCGGCGCGTGGCTATCTCGTTGCCGTCGCCGACTACCGGGTCCTGCCCGAAGTGGAATACCCGACCTTTCTCGATGATT
>NZ_JAGQCV010000027.1 GCF_024346375.1 Synechococcus sp. ATX 2A4
GCTCCTGCATTACCTCCACTTCCATGAAGCTCGGTGCAGAAAGCCACAGCCCGGAGCCGTCAGCGTCAACAAGCCCGAACTCGCTGCAATCGGTGGACCGATTCTCTACGAGCAACAAACTCCTAGCCCCTCGAGTGGACAGGCCACCAAAATCTTCTTGCTCAGCCGCCTAAGCTCCCTGCCTGCCACTCAGGGGCAGCGTTGGACGGCTTAAGTTGTCAGTAAGGACTGCCGCCGAAGATTTACTGGTCAGCGCTCAGAGTCAAGTAGGTGAACTCAACCTTTTAACTTTGCGATCATTTCAGCACGAGCAGAAACGTCTAGCTTCTGAAACATTCGCTTGAGCGCTTGTTTCACTGCATCTCGGCTGATATTCAGCTTCAAACCAATTTCTCGATTGCTGAAGCCTTGAGCAACTAATTCCGCAATCTCAACCTCTCGCGGGGTTAGACAATTATTGAAAGATGGTGAGATCGCAAATCGCAGAGTTGCCAGACGAACGGATAAGTGCTGACACAGAGAACTCAATTGAATCAGGTCAGTGTCGTTAAAGCCAGGAAGCTCCTTTCCACGCATAAAATAAATCCCGCCGATTAACCGACCAGAACCTATTAAGGGTGCAACCATTGCATGTTCAAGACCATAAACACAAAATACGTCTTGGTAGAGCTTGCTCTGGTGCCAATCGTTTAACGACTGGACTGAAAGGTGATGAACCGGAGTTTGTTGCTGTACCAAGCGTTGGCTGATCGGATCTGCACTTTGCCCAACTTCTCGATAGCGATCGCGAAACGGATCTGGCAAGCCCCAAAGGTCTGACTCAACCACTCGAAAACGGGTATCTAGCAAATCTAGCCCCCAAGCAGTCGCTCCAACCAGATCACCTGCTTCATCGATGAAGCAAGCACGCAACTGCGCTTCATTTGCAATGCTAGTGAGCTTATTAATCAGAGAATCAAATCGCATAAATTTGTACCCAGCTGGGGACTTGTCGAGATGGTGATGCAATTCTATTTTACAGAAGTGATCCACAATTCAGATTTCTTATGTCTATCCCCGTTTCATCCTTGTTTATTGGGCTCAATGGCTTGATTGCGTTTGCTTTATCTTACATTGTTGTGATGGAGCGCATCAAGGCTCGGATTTGGCATAGAGAAACTGAGTCGGAGGTATGCTGCCAGCCCAGCTATCTTGAGCATCCCAATGCATGGGCAGCTTATGTTGAAAGCTACACTCAGAAATCTGTGATCACAAAATCATCTGATGATGGCATTCTTCAGCGCAAAGTGCGTGCCTATGGCAACTTTACGGAATATGTACCCTTGGGGCTATTGTTTATCATCATGCTGGAATTGATGCGCTCACCGTGTTGGATGCTCTGGTTGCTTGGAAGTGCGCTAACGATCGGACGGGTCGCTCACGCATGGGGCTTGATCACCACTTACGGTCCCTCACTAGGTCGTGCAGTTGGATTTTTCCTGACTTGGCTGGTTTACATTGTTGGGGCTATTACCTGCATTTACTACGGTGTCATTGGAGTTCTCTCGTGATTGCCA
The DNA here is from genome assembly GCF_024346375.1 of Synechococcus sp. ATX 2A4. Taxonomy (GTDB): domain Bacteria; phylum Cyanobacteriota; class Cyanobacteriia; order PCC-6307; family Cyanobiaceae; genus MW101C3. The sequence goes on from NZ_JAGQCV010000027.1 coordinate 1,557, forward strand.
GCCGCCCAACACGTCATGGCAGCGGGCGGTCGAAAGCTGCTTGTAGGGTTGCCAAGTCTGTCTGCCTCCGCTGCATTTTGCTGTTAGGTGCATCGAAGCTGCCAAGGCATTAGTGCCTCCAAGCAAGGGTCTCGTCTCGGCGGGTATTCGCAGCACCGACTAAGCTGAAACGAATACTTTCTTGTCAAGTTCAGAGTCAGCCCTATGCCCATTAGCTGGAATGAAATCAAGAGCCGGGCACTGTCTTTCTCCAAAGAGTGGGCAAATGAGACTGCGGAGAATGCTGAGGCGAAATCATTCTGGGATGGCTTCTTCTATGTTTTTGGCATCAGCCGCAAGCGGGTGGCCTCGTTTGAAGAGCCGGTAATAAAGCTGGGGGATCGTCGAGGCTTCATCGACCTCTTCTGGAAGGGAACGCTGCTGGTTGAGCACAAATCTCGGGGCAAGGATCTCGATCTTGCCTACACCCAAGCCCTCGATTATTTTCCCGGGATTGCCGAGCGCGACCTACCCAAATACATCCTCGTTTCCGACTTTGCCAGGTTTCGTCTTTACGACTTGGATGATAATGAGCAGCATGAGTTCGCCCTGGGAGATTTCTACAACCAGGTGAAGCTTTTTGGCTTCATCGCTGGCTATCAGAGGCATCGGATCCGCGAGCAGGATCCGGTCAACATCGAGGCGGCCGAAGCCATGGGCCGTCTTCATGACCAGATGAAGGAGGTGGGTTACGACGGACACCCCCTGGAGCTCTACTTGGTACGGCTGCTCTTCTGTTTGTTTGCTGAAGATACAGGCATATTTGAGCGGCAGCAATTTCAGGAGTTCATCGAACAGCGCACTGCGGAAGACGGTAGTGATCTGGCAGCCCAGCTTAGTGGATTGTTTCAGGTTCTGAACACGGCACCTAATCAGCGCCTGAAAAACCTGGATGAACAACTTGCGGCCTTCCCTTGCGTAAATGGTTTGCTATTTTCAGAAACCTTGCCTCATGCGGGCTTCGATGCTCGCATGCGCCAAGGATTGCTCGATTGCACGGCGCTGGACTGGGGTCGGATCTCTCCAGCAATCTTCGGCTCGTTGTTCCAGTCGATTATGGATCGCACGGCCCGCCGAAACTTGGGTGCCCACTACACCAGCGAGGGCAACATCCTCAAGTTGATCAAGCCGCTGTTTCTGGATCAGTTGTGGGAAGAGTTCGAGCGGGTGAAGGGGCAAACCAAACGCCTCCAGGAGTTCCATCAGCGGCTGCGGGAGCTTACTTTTCTAGATCCCGCCTGTGGCTGTGGAAATTTTCTGGTGATTGCCTATCGGGAGTTGCGCCTGTTAGAGCTATCCATTCTGAAGCAGTTAATCCACTCTGACCAGCTGGTGCTCGATGTGAGTCAGCTGATTCGCCTGAACGTGGATCAGTTCTATGGCATTGAGTTCGAGGAGTTTCCCTCACAGATTGCCCAGGTGGCCCTCTGGTTGATGGATCACCAGATGAACATGTTGATTTCTGAGGAGTTCGGCTTGTATTTTGCCCGGATCCCACTTCAGGCCAGCAGCACGATCCTGCATGGCAATGCGCTCAGAACCGACTGGGCGACTCTGCTCCCCTCGGGCCGATTCAGCTATGTGATGGGCAACCCTCCCTTTGTGGGGGCGAAATTCCTGAGCGCTGAGCAAAAAGCCGATGTAAGCAACGTGTTTGAGGGGATCAGGAATGCGGGTCTGCTTGATTTTGTAGCGGCTTGGTATGTTAAGGCAGCAAGACTCATTGCCAGTAGTGAAAGTCGCTGCGCTTTCGTTTCAACTAACTCCATCTGTCAGGGTGAGCAGGTGGGAGTGAGGTGGTCTGGTTTTTCTGGACAGGGTCCATCGTTAACCTGTGAGGCGGGGCACCGCCCCTGAAAGGGGGCTCCCACCCATGAGCAAACGCCGCACCCATAGCCCCGAGTTCAAGGCCAAGGTCG
>NZ_JAGQCV010000028.1 GCF_024346375.1 Synechococcus sp. ATX 2A4
AGGTCACGACTGAAAGAATAAGCTTTGATGAAGCGATACGAAAGTATGGTTTTAAGAAGTTTGATGATTTTGGGCGTCGACGGCACTGTTTGCGACCAAGGCATCAAAGGATTTAGTGAAAGCTGAAATTTTTGATGAATTGGTTTAAAGGACCAGTGAATACAACGGAGAGTTTGATCCTGGCTCAGGATGAACGCTGGCGGCGTGCTTAACACATGCAAGTCGAACGAGCCTTCGGGCTAGTGGCGGACGGGTGAGTAACGCGTGGGAATCTGCCCTCAGGAGGGGGATAACGGCCGGAAACGGCCGCTAATACCCCATATGCCGAGAGGTGAAATGAAATTCGCCTGAGGATGAGCCCGCGTCTGATTAGCTAGTTGGTGTGGTAATGGCTCACCAAGGCTTCGATCAGTAGCTGGTCTGAGAGGATGATCAGCCACACTGGGACTGAGACACGGCCCAGACTCCTACGGGAGGCAGCAGTGGGGAATTTTCCGCAATGGGCGCAAGCCTGACGGAGCAACGCCGCGTGAGGGACGAAGGCCTCTGGGCTGTAAACCTCTTTTCTCAAGGAAGAAGACATGACGGTACTTGAGGAATAAGCCACGGCTAATTCCGTGCCAGCAGCCGCGGTAATACGGGAGTGGCAAGCGTTATCCGGAATTATTGGGCGTAAAGCGTCCGCAGGCGGCCCAGCAAGTCTGTTGTTAAAAAGTGGAGCTCAACTCCATCCAGGCAATGGAAACTGCTGGGCTAGAGTGTGGTAGGGGCAGAGGGAATTCCCGGTGTAGCGGTGAAATGCGTAGATATCGGGAAGAACACCAGTGGCGAAGGCGCTCTGCTGGGCCATAACTGACGCTCATGGACGAAAGCCAGGGGAGCGAAAGGGATTAGATACCCCTGTAGTCCTGGCCGTAAACGATGAACACTAGGTGTCGGGGGAATCGACCCCCTCGGTGTCGTAGCCAACGCGTTAAGTGTTCCGCCTGGGGAGTACGCACGCAAGTGTGAAACTCAAAGGAATTGACGGGGGCCCGCACAAGCGGTGGAGTATGTGGTTTAATTCGATGCAACGCGAAGAACCTTACCAGGGTTTGACATCCTGCGAATCCCTTGGAAACTTGGGAGTGCCTTCGGGAGCGCAGTGACAGGTGGTGCATGGCTGTCGTCAGCTCGTGTCGTGAGATGTTGGGTTAAGTCCCGCAACGAGCGCAACCCACGTCTTTAGTTGCCAGCATTTAGTTGGGCACTCTAGAGAGACCGCCGGTGATAAACCGGAGGAAGGTGTGGATGACGTCAAGTCATCATGCCCCTTACATCCTGGGCTACACACGTACTACAATGCTACGGACAAAGGGCAGCAAACTCGCGAGAGCTAGCAAATCCCATAAACCGTGGCTCAGTTCAGATCGTAGGCTGCAACTCGCCTACGTGAAGGAGGAATCGCTAGTAATCGCAGGTCAGCATACTGCGGTGAATACGTTCCCGGGCCTTGTACACACCGCCCGTCACACCATGGAAGTTGGCCATGCCCGAAGTCGTTACTCCAACCCGCAAGGGAGGAGGACGCCGAAGGTGGGGCTGATGACTGGGGTGAAGTCGTAACAAGGTAGCCGTACCGGAAGGTGCGGCTGGATCACCTCCTAACAGGGAGACAAAACTGATTGTGATGTCTGAGCGCCATGAGGATGAAAATCTAAGTAGCACATTAGTCTCAGGCCACGATCCTGTCATCTCGAAGGTCGATCGGTACCTCAGCTGACAAATCAGAAAGCGGAGATCACATACAGAGATGAATGTGATCAAAGAATTGTCTGAGGAGTCTTTTCAGTTCCTAAACTTTGTCTAGGTCACACCCCACAGAGAGTGAGTCCCGCGAGGGAGGAGCTTAATGGAGAGGTAAAACTCCTGGGCCATTAGCTCAGGTGGTTAGAGCGCACCCCTGATAAGGGTGAGGTCCCTGGTTCAAGTCCAGGATGGCCCATTCGTGTTTGGGGGTTTAGCTCAGTTGGTAGAGCGCCTGCTTTGCAAGCAGGATGTCAGCGGTTCGAGTCCGCTAACCTCCACTGACCAAACCCTTCACAGCGAAAGCAGGAGGAGGAACCCGAGCCATGGCTATTGTGTGACGAGACACGTCCGCTGATAAAGAATTCAGCTTCTTTTCATTTT
>NZ_JAGQCV010000029.1 GCF_024346375.1 Synechococcus sp. ATX 2A4
GGGCGTGGACTGCATGGAAGTGAGAATGTCGGCTTGAGTAGCGAAAACATGGGTGAGAATCCCATGCCCCGAAACCCTAAGGGTTCCTCCGGCAGGCTCGTCCGCGGAGGGTTAGTCAGGACCTAAGGCGAGGCCGAAAGGCGTAGTCGATGGACAACAGGTCAACATTCCTGTACCTGTCATGTTTTGGGAAGGGGGACGGAGAAGGCTAGCCCAGCCAGATGTTGGTTACTGGTTCAAGCGTTCAAGGCGTTGAGGGGTGGTGAAAACATCCCGAGCTGAGGCGTGAGTACGAGCTGCTACGGCAGCGAAGTGGGTGATGTCAAGCTTCCAAGAAAAGCCCTATACCCGTTAAGGCATGACGGCCTGTACCCGAAACCGACACAGGTGGGGTGGTAGAGAATACCGAGGGGCGCGAGGTAACTCTCTCTAAGGAACTCGGCAAAATGGCCCCGTAACTTCGGGAGAAGGGGTGCCACCGCAAGGTGGTCGCAGTGAAGAGGCCCAGGCGACTGTTTACCAAAAACACAGGTCTCCGCTAAGTCGCAAGACGATGTATGGGGGCTGACGCCTGCCCAGTGCCGGAAGGTTAAGGAAGCTGGTCAGCGAAAGCGAAGCTAGCGACTGAAGCCCCGGTGAACGGCGGCCGTAACTATAACGGTCCTAAGGTAGCGAAATTCCTTGTCGGGTAAGTTCCGACCCGCACGAAAGGCGTAACGATCTGGGCGCTGTCTCGGAGAGAGGCTCGGCGAAATAGAATTGTCTGTGAAGATGCGGACTACGTGCACCCGGACAGAAAGACCCTATGAAGCTTTACTGTAGCTTGGTATTGTGCCCGGGCTCTGAATGCGCAGGATAGGTGGGAGACATTGATGCATGGCTTGCGGGTCATGCGGAGTCAACGGTGAGATACCACTCTTTCAGAGCTAGGGTTCTAACAGCCACCCGTTATCCGGGGGCTGGACAGTATCAGGTGGGCAGTTTGACTGGGGCGGTCGCCTCCTAAAAGGTAACGGAGGCGCGCAAAGGTTTGCTCAGGCTGGTTGGAAATCAGCCGACGAGTGTAAAAGCAGAAGCAAGCTTGACTGTGAGACCTACAAGTCGAACAGGGACGAAAGTCGGCTTTAGTGATCCGACGGTTCTGAGTGGAAGGGCCGTCGCTCAACGGATAAAAGTTACTCTAGGGATAACAGGCTGATCTCCCCCAAGAGTTCACATCGACGGGGAGGTTTGGCACCTCGATGTCGGCTCATCGCAACCTGGGGCTGAAGTCGGTCCCAAGGGTTGGGCTGTTCGCCCATTAAAGCGGTACGCGAGCTGGGTTCAGAACGTCGTGAGACAGTTCGGTCCATATCCGGTGCATGCGTAAGAACATTGAGAGGAGTTCTCCCTAGTACGAGAGGACCGGGAGGAACGCACCTCTGGTGTACCAGTTATCGTGCCAACGGTAAACGCTGGGTAGCCATGTGCGGAGAGGATAACCGCTGAAAGCATCTAAGTGGGAAGCCCACCTCAAGATGAGTGTTCTCATGGCTTAAGCCAGTAAGGTCACGGGAAGAACACCCGTTGATAGGCTCTACGTGGAAGCTTGGTAACAGGTGAAGCGGAGGAGTACTAATAGACCGAGGGCTTGACCAACACTTGGCTCCTTGCTGAGGAGACCGAGGGGATGAATTGTTTCCAG
>NZ_JAGQCV010000003.1 GCF_024346375.1 Synechococcus sp. ATX 2A4
TTCGAAACCTTCTACACGAAGAACATTCTTCTGAATGAAGGTCTGCGTGCCTGGATGGCACCGGCTGACCAGCCGCATGAAAACTTCGTCTTCCCTGAAGAGGTTCTGCCCCGTGGTAACGCTCTCTAGTCCTTCTCTTACGGCCGTCGGCGGCAAAGACCTGGACTCCACCGGTTATGCCTGGTGGGCCGGCAATGCACGCCTGATCAACCTGTCTGGTCGTCTGCTTGGGGCCCACGTGGCCCACGCCGGCCTGATGGTGTTCTGGGCCGGCGCCATGATGCTGTTCGAGGTGAGCCACTTCACCTTCGACAAACCGATGTACGAACAGGGCCTGATCCTGTTCCCGCACGTGGCCACCCTTGGCTACGGCGTCGGTCCCGGTGGTGAGGTCACCAGCCTCTACCCCTTCTTCGTTGTCGGTGTTCTGCACCTGATCAGCTCGGCCGTTCTCGGCCTGGGCGGTTTGTATCACGCCCTGCGCGGCCCTGAGATCCTTGAGAACTACTCCTCCTTCTTCTCTCAGGATTGGCGTGATAAGAACCAGATGACCAACATCATCGGCTACCACCTCATCCTGCTGGGTGTGGGTTGTCTGCTGCTGGTGTTCAAGGCGATGTTCTTCGGCGGTGTCTACGACACCTGGGCCCCTGGCGGCGGCGATGTGCGCATCATCACCAACCCCACCCTCAGCCCCGGTGTGATTTTCGGTTATCTGTTCCGCGCCCCCTTCGGTGGCGAGGGCTGGATCATCGGCGTCAACTCCATGGAAGACATCATCGGCGGCCACATCTGGCTCGGCCTGATCTGCATCTTCGGTGGCATCTGGCACGTGGTCACCAAGCCGTTCGGCTGGGTGCGCCGCGCCTTCATCTGGAACGGTGAGGCCTACCTCAGCTACAGCCTGGGCGCCCTGAGCTTCATGAGCTTCATCGCCTCGGCCTACATCTGGTTCAACAACACCGCTTATCCCTCTGAGTTCTACGGCCCCACCAACGCCGAGTCTTCACAGGCCCAGAGCTTCACCTTCCTGGTGCGTGACCAGCGCCTGGGCGCCAACATCGGTTCGGCCATGGGCCCCACCGGCCTTGGCAAATACCTGATGCGCTCCCCCACCGGTGAGATCATCTTCGGTGGTGAAACCATGCGCTTCTGGGACTTCCGCGGTCCCTGGCTTGAGCCCCTGCGTGGCCCCAATGGCCTCAGCCTCGACAAGCTCCAGAACGACATTCAGCCCTGGCAAGTGCGCCGGGCCGCTGAATACATGACCCACGCACCGAACGCCTCCCTCAACTCCGTGGGCGGCATCATCACCGAGCCCAACTCGGTGAACTTCGTGAACGTGCGCCAATGGCTCTCGGCCACCCAGTTCGTGCTCGCCTTCTTCTTCCTGGTGGGCCACCTCTGGCATGCAGGCCGCGCCCGCGCTGCTGCTGCTGGTTTTGAAAAGGGCATCGACCGCAAGGCCGAGCCCACCCTGGCCATGCCGGACCTCGACTGAGCTCCGCTGGTTTCTGCCCTACCCCTGGCTCCGCCGGGGGTTTTTTCATGGGCAGCCAGGCCAGACAGACTTGGTGATGCTTTGCCGCCGGGAGGACACAGTCCAGTGATGCCAGCCCCCTCGGCTCTTCGTAGCTTTGAGAGACACCGCGAGTTTCCCGTGAGCATCCGCCCCTCCGCAGGCCTCATGGTTGCCGCAGCAGCCCTCCCGCTGGCCTTGGGGCCATTCGCAGCTGCTCTGCCGGCGGCCGCCAAGAAAGCCTCCGTCGATTTCCCGCGCAATGGCGTGGTCTGCGATCAGGCCACAAAGATGTGCTTTGACCGCACAGGGGTGTCGGTGACGCTCACCCGGGAGTTTTTCGGCCGCAGCGCCGAACGGGAGCTGATCCGCAAGCTGTCAGGCAGCAACCGTCCCACCCAGTTCAAGCTCAGCAACGGTGATGTCTGCGATGTACGGCGGCAGACCTGCTGGGACGATGGCTGGGGCGGCAAGAACATCAGCAAGGCGTTGAGCAAGCAGTTGTTCGGCAACAACGGCGCCTGGCGCAACCCTGGATCCAACAACAACAGCTGGAACAACAGCAACAACAATGGTTGGAATAACAACAACAGCGGCGGAGGCTGGAATAACAACAATGGTTGGAATAACAACAACAACTGGCAGCAGCAAGGTCAGGGCAACACCGCCTGCGAGTTGCGGCAGGGGAACCGCCGCCTCTTCAATGGCAACTGCGTGCTCAATCGGCGCGAATTGTCGAGTGGCATGGCTTACAACGTGGAGCTCGGCGATGGGCGCCGCTACAGCTTCTTCAACCGGCAAGGCAATCTTGTGCTCAGGGATGCCAGCGGTGTCTGGCCTGTGCAGGTGAGCAACCGCAACGGCAACGTGAGCTTCCGCTGGTCTGACCTGCGGCTTGAGGCCCAGGACAGCCGTTGGAACAACCAGGGCCAGCCAGGCGGGGTCGAAGAGGTCAACCCCACAGGTTTGTTCCTTCAGAACCTGTTCAACACCCTCTTCCGTTGACCAACTGCTGACCAACTGCTGAACCGCTCTCAGCCCCTCAAGCACTCGCTTGCAGGGCGCCGGCATCTTTCAACCAGCGGCGCAACAGCGGCAGGCTGAGGCCGATCACATTGCTCACGCAGCCCTCGATGCTCTCCACCAGCAAGCCGCCGCGGCCTTCCAGGGCAAAACCACCCGCACAGCCGAGCGGTTCACCGCTGGCCACGTAGGCCTCGATTTCAGCGGCTTCGAGCTGGGCGAACTGCACGCGGGTGGTCACGCTGGCCAGGCGCGGTGCGCCGCTGCCCAGCAGGCAATGGCCCGTGTGCAGCTCGCCCCAGCATCCAGACATGCGCTGCCAACGCTCGATCGCCTGGCGGGCGTCCCTGGGTTTGCCGTGGATCTCGCCCTCAAACACGAACAACGAATCACAGCCCAGCACGAGCCCCGGGCCGTGGGCAGCGGGGGCGCCGCCGGCGAGAGTGGTGGCCACGGCCTCAGCTTTGGCCGCGGCCAGCTGCCGGGCCAGCGCACAGGGGTCGGGGGCCACGATCGTGGCTTCATCGAAGCCGCTGGCCAGGGCGCGATGGGGAATGCAGGCCCGCTCCAGCAGCAGGCGGCGGGCCGGGGAGGCGGAAGCAAGCACCAGGGGAGAGGTGAACACGGCGGTATGGAGGGACAACTGCAAGGCGCAAAAGGGAGCGAACCAGGGGCTGCTCGCCCAGCCTGGGGGCGGAAGCCACCGCCGGCCGGCGCAGGGATTGGGGAGAATCAACCCCATGGACCCCATCCTGGACAACCCTCGCTCGCTGGCCCGCGCCGCCAGCGCCATGCGCTGCCTGCCGTTTCGCCTCAACCTCTACCGCCTGCTGGAGCATGAGCCGCTCAGCAGTGTGGCGCTGTGGGCCCGCGCCGATGCGGACACGCTCTGCAGCACCAGGTTGACGCCCGACGACACCGAAAATCTGTTCATCTGGCTGATCCGGCTCGGCGTGCTGCGCCGTGAAGTGGATGGCCAGGGGCTCACGGAACGGGTGCGGCTCACCCCCATGGGCCGCCAGCTGTTGACCGGCTGGGGGAACGAAATTCCACCCGCCGGCTGGAATGAACAGCTGCGCCATGCGATCAGCCGCTACCGGCCGCGCCTGTGACCGCTCCTGTGACCATGCCGGCCCCAGGTTCCGGCCAAGTGCCGCCAGCATTGATGGTGCTGGGCACCAGCAGCGGCGCCGGCAAATCCCTGATGACGGCAGCGCTCTGCCGGGTGCTGCGGCGCCGCGGCGAAACACCGGTGCCCTTCAAGGGGCAGAACATGAGCCTCAACGCCTGGGTGGATGAGGACGGCGGTGAAATGGCCTACAGCCAGGCGCTGCAGGCCTGGGCGGCGGGCCTGGAGCCGCGGGTGGCGATGAACCCGGTGCTGCTCAAGCCGCAGGGCGACAGCACCAGCGAGGTGATCCACATGGGCCGCGCGGTGGGCACGGCCCGCGCCGAGCACTACTACCGCGACTGGTTCCGCCCCGGTTGGCAGGCGATTCGCCAGGGGCTCGAGGAGCTGCGGCTCAGCCATCCCGGCGGGCGGTTGGTGCTGGAGGGGGCCGGCAGCCCGGTGGAGGTGAACCTGCAGGCCCGGGATCTCACCAACCTGCGCCTGGCCCAGTTCCTACGGGCGCGCTGCCTGCTGGTGGCCGACATTGAGCGCGGCGGTGTGTTCGCGCAGATCGTTGGCACCCTGGCCCTGCTCAGACCGGTGGAGCGCCCGCTGATCCGGGGCATCCTGATCAACCGTTTCCGCGGGCGGCGGCAGCTGTTCGACGCAGGGCGCCAGTGGCTGGAGCAGGAAACGGGGATTCCGGTGCTGGGCGTGATGCCCTGGCTCGATGAACTCTTCCCACCGGAAGATTCGCTCGATCTGCTGGAACGGCGGGCCCGCAAACCCGAGGCGGAGCTGGAGATCGCCGTGGTGCGGCTGCCGTCGATCAGCAACTTCTCCGACTTCGATCCGCTGGAGGCCGAACCGAGTGTGCGCCTGCGCTGGGTGCGGCCCGGGGATCCGCTCGGCCAGCCCGATGCGGTGATCCTGCCCGGCAGCAAGCAGACCCTGCGGGATCTGGCCGCGCTCAAGGAGAGCCCGCTGGCCGATGCGCTGCTGCGATTCGTGGCTGGCGGCGGCCACCTGTTCGGCCTCTGCGGCGGCCTGCAGATGCTGGGGGAACGGCTCGAGGATCCGCAGGGGCTGGAGGGGGGCGCAGGAACGGCCACCGGGGAGGATGGGCGCGGACTCGGGCTGCTGCCACTGGCCACCCGCTTTGTGGCAGGGAAAACCCTGCGTCAGCGCCGCGAGCTGGCCTGCTGGCCCGCGGCGGGCACACCGCTGGAAGGCTTCGAGCTGCATCAGGGGCACACCGAGTGCCTCGATTCCGCTCGCTGCCAGCCGCTGGCGGCGGGTGAAGCGGGCGCCGGGTTGGGCTGGTGGTCGGGCAGGGTGGCCGGCTCCTACCTGCACGGCCTGTTCGAAAACGGCCGCTGGCGGCGGCAGTGGCTCAATCAGCTGCGCGAAGCGCGCGGGCTCAGCGCCCTGCCGCTGGATGTGCCGCATCACGGCCTGCAGCGCGAAGGCTTGCTCGATCGCCTCGCCGACGCCTTTGAAGCGGAGGTGAACCTGGCGCCACTGCTGAACGCGAGCGGCCCCCAGCCCGCTTGCGTCCTCCCCCCTTCGCTCCGCCATGCCTGAGGTCCCGCCAAACCCAGCGCCCGTGGTGGCGATCCAGTGGCCCGACGGCAGCACCACCAGGGCGCCCGTGGGCAGCGACTGGCTGCAGGCCGCAGCAGCGGCCGGGGTGGTGATTCCCACCGGCTGCCTCGGCGGCAGCTGCGGTGCCTGCGAGATCGACGTCAATGGCGAGGTGCTGAGGGCCTGCATCGCTGCGGTTCCCGCCTGCGGCAGCGGCGTCCTGCAGGTGGAGCTGGCGGTTGATCCCTACTGGTGAACTTCTGGGGCAATCAAGCCACCACCCAGCAGCACCTCCCCGGCATAAAACACCGCCGCCTGGCCGGGGGTGATCGAAAACTGCTCCTCAGCAAATTCCAGGCGGGCGCGGCTGGGCCGGCCCGCGGCCGTATCGGCGGCGGTGGCGGCCAGGGGGGTGAGCCGGGCGGCCACCGGAGCACTGCGGTAGCGCACCTGCACGTCGAGATCCAGCGCCGCCTCGGGCGGATCAATCGACACCCAGTTGATGGCCCCCACCACACAGCCCCCCCGACCCGCCTCGGCCCGCGGCGCCACCACCACCCGGTTCATGGCGGCATCAAGGCGCACCACATGCAGCGGTTCGCTCCAGGCCACCCCCAGACCCTTGCGCTGGCCGATGGTGAAGTGCTCGATGCCGTCGTGCTGGCCCAGCACCCGCCCATCGCTCAGCACGATCTCCCCCTGGCGCGGCGGCAGGTAGGCATCCAGAAACGCCTTCATCGAGCCGTGGTGATCGGCCAGGCAGAGGTCCTGGGATTCAGGCTTCTTGGCCGTGCGCAGCCCGTAGCGCTCCGCCTCCAGCCGCGTGTCCGCCTTGGTGAGCTCCCCGAGCGGAAACACCAGCCGGCTGAGCACCTGCTGGGGCAGGTCGTAGAGGAAGTAGCTCTGGTCCTTGCGCGCATCCAGGCCGCGCAGCAACTGGGTGCGACCGGCCGATTCGGCCGCGTGCCGCAGGCGGGCGTAGTGGCCGGTGGCGATCCGGCCAATGCCGCGTTCGCGCTGCGCCCACTCCAGCATCGGCGAGAACTTCACCTCGCGGTTGCAGCGGGAGCAGGGCAGGGGCGTGACCCCGGCGGCATAGCCCTCCACCAGAAACCCGACGATCTGCTCCTCGAAGCGGGCGCGCGAATCCACCACGTGGTGGGGAATGGCCAGCTGTTCGCAGATCCCGGCGGCGTCCACCAGCCCTTCGGCGCAGCAGGTTCCCTTGCCGCTCATCAACCAGAGGGTGAGCCCCTCCACCTGCCAGCCAGCCTCCACCAGCAGCGCCGCGGTGAGCGAGCTGTCGACGCCACCGGAGAGCCCCACCGCCACGCGATGCTCGCCGGGCCAGCCCCGCAGGCGGCCGATCGCGGCAGCAGCGGGGGCAGCAGCAGAGCCCGCAGGAGTGGCAGAACGGGCGGCAGGAGCGCCGGTTGTGGCGGAGGGGGAGGAAGCCAAAGGAAGCAGTGCCGCCGGCGCGAGTGCGCAGCGTCGGGGCGTCTCCATCATGAAGCGAAGCGCCCAGCTCGGTTGGGCGCCGCCCCTGGAGTGCTGCCATGACCTGCTGGCCCGCCCGTGATGCCGCCCACCTGCTGGTGGAATCCGCGCCGATGGCGGCGTTGGAACAGCGCCTGTTCGCCAGCGGGCTGCCGGTTGAGGCGTTGATGGAAAAGGCAGCCCTGGCGATCAGCCGGGCGCTGCTGGCGCGGCCCGAACTGCTGCGCGATGGCGTGCTCGTGCTGGCAGGGCCGGGCCATAACGGCGGCGATGCGCTGGTGGTGGCACGGGAGCTGCACCTGGCCGGTATCGCCGTACGGCTGTGGAGTCCATTTGAGCGCCACAAACCCCTCACTGACGCCCATCTGCGCCATGCGGCCTGGCTGGGCATCGAGCGCCTGGCGGGGCCACCCGATCCGGCGGCGGCCGAGCTGTGGGTCGATGGGCTGTTCGGTATCGGCCAGCACAGGCCGCCGGAGCCCCGGATCGCCACCCTGCTGGAGCAACGCCAACGGCTGATGGGCGGCCGGCTGGTGGCGATCGATGTGCCCACCGGCCTCTGCGCCGACAGCGGCCGGCCGCTGGGCTCCGTGGCCGCCTGCGCCACCATCACCTATTGCCTGGGCTTGCTGAAGCAGGGGCTGGTGCAGGACACGGCCCTGGCCTGGGTGGGCCAGCTGGAGCGCCTCGAGCTCGGGCTGCCGGCGGCGCTGCTGGCGGAGCTGCCCGCCGATCAACCGCTGGCGCTGCTGGGCGGCGACCGGGCCAGCGCGCCCTGGCCCCAGCGGCCGGTGGCGGCCAGCAAATACGGGCGGGGGCGCCTGCTGGTGGTGAGCGGCAGCGCCGCCTACCCCGGCGCCGGCCAGCTCAGCCTGCTGGGGGCCAGTGCCAGCGGCTGCGGCAGCCTGCGGGCGGCCCTGCCCCATGCACTGGCGGAGGGGATCTGGATGGTGCAGCCTCACGTTGTGATCAGCGCCGCCCTGGGGGAGCAGGCCGGCGGCGGGCTGGCGCTGGCGCAGCTGGCGGCTCCTGGGCTGTTGGAGCGGCTCGATGCCGTGCTGGTGGGGCCAGGCATCGGGGGCGGCAGCGGGGCTGCTTGCGGCGCGGGCAACGAAGCGCATGGCTGGGACGCGCTGCGCCGCTTTGAGGGCCTGTTGGTGCTCGATGCCGACGGGCTCAACCGCCTGGCTGCCGGCGCCGCTGGAGCGCCGGAGGACTGGCTGCGGGGCCGGGCCGGAGCCACCTGGCTCACGCCCCACCAGGGAGAGTTCACCCGGCTGTTTCCCGACCTGGCCGGCGAGGCGCCGCTACGGGCCGCCGCCGCCGCCGCGCAGCGGTGCGGGGTGAGCCTGGCGCTCAAGGGGGCCCGCACCGTGGTGGCCGCTGCCGATGGGCGGCGCTGGCAAGTGCTCCATGCCGCCGCCGCCGCCGCCCGGGCCGGCCTGGGGGATGTGCTGGCGGGGTATGCGGCCGGGCGAGGCGCCTGGGCCGCCGCCGGAGATGGGTCGCTGCTGGCGGCGGCAGTGCTCGACCATGCCGAAGCGGGCCTGGCCTGCGGGCGGCAACGAGGGGCAGGGCAGGCCACGCCCCAGGCGGTGGCTGCGGCCTTGGGCGATGGCGGTTGAAGGAGGCGAAACAGGCTCGAATCGTTCAATCAAACCGGCCAATGTTTCCTTTTGCACGCAAAAAGTTGAAAGGTTGCTGAAATCACAGCCCCTTTTAAAAAACTGACCGGATAGTGACGACCTACAGCGGCCACAGGCTCCTCCATGACAGCCTCCAGCCTCCAGGGCGAAAAAAGCACTCGGAGCCGCGGCGGGGATCCGATCAGCTGGTATCTCATCTCCATTGGCCGGGAACCGCTGCTCACCCCTGCAGAAGAGATCGAACTGGGCAATCAGGTGCAAGCCATGATGCTGCTCACCCAACCCACGGAGCCGGTTCAGCCCACCGATCAACAGCGCCAGACGATCCGGATCGGCCGCCGCTCCAAGCAACGGATGATGAAAGCCAACCTCCGGCTGGTGGTGAGCGTTGCCAAGAAATATCAGGGCAAGGGTCTGGAGCTGCTGGATCTGATCCAGGAAGGATCGCTCGGCCTGGAGCGGGCGGTGGAGAAATTCGATCCCACCCGCGGCTACAAGTTCTCCACCTATGCCTTCTGGTGGATCCGCCAGAGCATGACCCGCGCGATCGCCTGTCAGTCACGCACGATCCGCCTGCCGGTGCATCTGAGCGAACGGCTCACGGCCATCCGCCGCGTGAGCCTCGATCTGGCCCACAAGCTCGGCGCCATGCCCAGCCGCCGCGAAATCGCCGAGGCCATGGCGATGCCGATCGAAGAGCTCGATGCCCTGCTGGGCCAGGCACTGACCACCTCCAGCCTGGATGCGCCCGTGAACGGCGAAGAGGGCCGCAGCTTCCTGGGAGATCTGATCGCCGATCCCGCCAACGAGGAGCCGCTCGATGTGGTGGAGCGCGGCATGCACCACGAGCAACTCAATCACTGGCTCAGCCATCTCTCCGAACAGGAGCGCCAGGTGCTCGAACTCCGCTTCGGGTTGCACGGCGATGAGCGGCACACCCTCGCCGAAATCGGCCGTCGGCTTGAGGTGTCGCGCGAACGGGTGCGGCAGGTGGAACTCAAGGCGCTGCGAAAGCTGCGCAGCCTCACCCACCGGGTGCCCAGCCGGCTTTGAGGGCCGGCACCAAGGCTCAGTCTTCGGCCCAGATGTAGCGGGTGAGCTCGGCGGGATCGGGCTCGGGTGCCGCCAGGGCGAAGCTGACGGCATCGGCCACCTCCGCGTCGATCTCCTTCTCGATCGCCTTGAGCTCCTCGGCGCTGGCGAGGCCGTGGGCGGTGAGATGGCCGGCGAGGGCCTTGATCGGATCGCGCTGCGCCCAGAACTCCTTCTCCGCCTCGCTGCGCAGTTCATCGGGGTCGGCCAGGGAGTGGCCGCGGAAGCGGTAGGTGAGGCACTCCAGCAGGGTGGGGCCTTCGCCCGCCCTGGCCCGCTCCACCGCCCGCTGGGCCGCGGCCCGCACCGCCAGCACATCCATGCCGTCGACTTCCTCTCCGGCCATGCCGAAGGCGGCGGCTTTGCGCCAGATCTCCGGATCGCTGGTGGCACGGTCGTGGGCCATGCCGATCGCCCACTTGTTGTTCTCCACCACGAACAGGATCGGCAGCTTCCAGAGCGCCGCCATGTTCAGGCATTCGAAGAACTGGCCGTTGTTGCAGGTGCCATCGCCGAAGAAGGCGGCGGTGACCGAATCGCTGCTGGCATCACCCATCGCGTCGCGCTTGTAGCGGCTGGTGAACGCCGCGCCAAGGGCCACCGGAATGCCCTCGCCGATGAAGGCATAACCGCCCAGCAGGTGGTGCTCCTTGGAGAACAGGTGCATGGAGCCGCCGCGCCCCTTGCTGCAACCGGTGGCCTTGCCGAACAGCTCACTCATCACCTCACGGGCCGGCACACCGCAGCTGAGGGCGTGCACGTGATCCCGGTAGGTGCTGCAGAACCAGTCGTGCTGGGCCCGCATCGCCTTGATCACGCCCGTGCTCACGGCCTCCTGGCCGTTGTAGAGGTGCACGAAGCCGAACATCTTGCCGCGGTAGTACATCTCCGCGCACTTGTCTTCGAAGCGCCGCCCCAGGGTCATGTCCCGGTAGAGGATCAGGCCGTCGTCGCGGCTCACCGCTGTGGGGCCCGCTGTGTAGAGGGAAGCGAGCCGTTCCGAGTGGCTGCTGAGTGGGCTGCTGACCGGGGTGGCCTCCGGCCGGGCCGGAACAGCGATCTCCTGGGTCATGGCAGGGCCGGTGGAACGTCTGACCGCCGACTGTACGGGGTCTGTTCCGTCAACAGAGTCAAATTCGTTGCCTCTGCCTACACTCCCTGCCAAGCCCGTGCCACGGGATTGCGAGTCGCCAGGGTTGGAACTGCCGATCGACCATTTCCAACTTCTGGGGGTGAGACCGGCCACCGACGCCCAGACGGTGTTGCACACCCTGCAGCAGCGGCTCGACCGGCCGCCGGAACAGGGCTTCACCGCTGCAGCCCTGGAGGCCCGCGCCTTGCTGCTGCGCGAAAGCGCTGATCTGCTCAGCGATCCAGAGCGCCGCCAGGCCTATGAAGCCGAGCTGATGGCGCTCGACACCGAGGACGGCACCCTGACACCGGGCCTGGACGTGCCGCCCTCCCGCGAGATCGGAGCCCTGCTGCTGCTGATGGAAGCGGGGCAGGCGATCGAGGCCTTCGATGCGGCCCGCCGCTGCCTGCAACCGCCGCAGGCTCCGGCGCTGGGCAGCCACCGGGAGGCGGATCTCACCCTGCTGGCGGGGGAGGCCTGCCGCCTGGGCGCCAGGGAGCTGCAAGGGCGCCGTCAGTTTGAGCGGGCGGCCCAGCTGCTCCAGGAGGGCATCACCTTGATGCGGCGCACGGGCCGCCAACCGGAGCAACAACGGCAGATGGAACACGACCTGGCCGATCTGCTGCCGTTTCGGGTGCTGGATCTGCTGCGGCGCGATCTGAGCGCCACCGACGAGCGCGCCGAAGGGCTGAAGCTGCTGGAGATGCTGGTGGAGCGCCGCGGCGGACTGGAGGGCGACGGCGATCCAGCCCTGCCGAGGAAAGACTTCCAGGACTTCTTCAAGCAGATCCGCCAGTACCTGACGGTGCAGGAGCAGGTCGACCTGTTCAGCCGCTGGGCCAGCGGCAACGCCACCACCGCCGGCTCCGCCACCGCTGAATTCCTGGCCAGCCTGGCGCTCACCGCCTCCGGCTTCGCCCAGCGCAAACCGGAACGCATCGCCGCCGCCCAGCTGCGGCTGGAGGCGAGTGGTCAACCGGGCCTGCAACCCTTCCTTGCCTGCCAGCACCTGCTGCTGGGGCGGGTGGCCACGGCGGAGGCCTGCTTCATCCAGGGCGCCGATCCCGCCCTGCGCGCCTGGGCGGCAGAACAGGGGAGCGAGCCGCTGGCCCAGCTCTGCGCCTACTGCTGCGACTGGCTGCGGCGCGACGTGCTCGCCGGCTACCGCGACATCGAAGCCGACCCCGATCTGGAGGCCTACTTCGCCGACCGCGATGTGCAGGCCTACGTGGAGCAGCTCGACCGGCGCCAGGCCCGCGCGTTGCAGAGCCAATCGGGCATTGAAGCGCCTGCGCCCCTCAGCACGGCTCCAGCCCTCGCTACCACTCCGCCCCTCAGCACGGCTCCTGGCCTTGCGGCTTCGCCGCCCCTGACCCCGGCCGACGCCGCTGAAGATCCGATGCGCTGGCCGGATGCGCTGGAGCCCGCTGCGGGAGCCGCAACCCCGCCGCTGGACCCCACCGATCCCTTCGGCACAACGGCCACCGCGCCGGCACAGCCCAGCGCCAGCGACCGCGCCCGACGGGGGCCCCGTGGCACCGCTGGCTGGAAGGCACTGCCCACCTGGGGCCGCCTGGCTGCGGCCGCGGTTCTGGTGGGGGCCTTTGTTGCCACCGGCCTGGCGGGGATGATGGCCCTGCGGCCCTTGTCGCCGGTCACGCCGGGCGAGCGGCCCGCGCCGGGAGAGGGCGCCGCCGGTACGCCCACGGCCCCAGCAGGCACCCCTGCCAAGAGCCCCACCGCGGTGAACCCACCGCCAACGCCTACGCCGGCCCGTCCGGCGGCAACGGTGCCGCTCACCAGCGCGGAACCGAACGCGGCCCAGCTGCGCGCTCTGCTGGAAGCCTGGCTGCAGACCAAAGCCGCGACGCTTGCTGGCAACACCCCCGCCACCCCGCCGGCGGATCTGGCCGGGGAAAGGCAGGTGCGCGAACTGACCGCGCAGCAACGCGACAACCGCGCGCGGGGCGTGAGCCGCGAGCAGGTGACGGCCGAGATCCAGGACTTCCGCATCAATACCCGCACGCCAAAGCGGATCGTCGCGGCGGTGGAAATCCGCTACAGCGACACCGCGCTCGACGCACAGGGGAAGGTGATCGGGCGCACCCCCACCACCAACCTGCGCAACCTGTACGTCTTCGGCCGCGAGGGCGAGGTGTGGAAGGTGGCCGGCTTCCGTCCGCGGCCCTGAACGGAACCCAAGCCCTTGGGGCTTGGCGACTGAAACCGGCTGCCGATTTGGCCCGCTGAGGCGGGCTACTGAAGGTGTGGCGGAAGCCGGGCCGGCATGTTTTTACGATCGGTTCACGATCCGCCGGCGCATCGCTCCATGTTCGACGAACTTTCTCTGCGTTTTGAAGACGCGGTCAAGAGCCTGCGGGGTCAGGCCACGATCACCGAAACCAACGTGGACGGGGCGCTGCTGCAGGTGCGCCGGGCCCTGCTGGAGGCCGATGTCAGCCTCGATGTGGTCAAGGGCTTCATCGCCGATGTGCGTGAGCGCGCCGTCGGGGCCGAGGTGGTGCGCGGGGTGAGCCCGGATCAGCAGTTCATCCAGCTGGTGCATCAGGCGCTGGTGGAGGTGATGGGCGGCGAGAACGCGCCGCTGGCCCATGCCGATCAAGCCCCCACGGTGGTGCTGATGGCCGGTCTGCAGGGGGCAGGTAAAACCACCGCCACCGCCAAGCTGGGCCTCCACCTCAAGGAACGGGGACGGCGCGCGCTGCTGGTGGCCGCCGACGTGTACCGGCCTGCCGCCATCGAGCAGCTGCAGACCCTCGGCAGGCAGATCGGCGTGGAGGTGTTCAGCCTGGGGGCCGACGCCAAACCGGAAGACATCGCCGCCGCCGGTGTGGCCAAGGCACGCGCTGAAGGCTTCGACACCGTGCTGGTGGACACCGCCGGCCGGCTGCAGATCGACACCGCGATGATGGAGGAGATGGTGCGGATCCGCACCGTGGCAGCGCCCGATGAGGTGCTGCTGGTGGTGGATTCCATGATTGGCCAGGAAGCGGCCGAGCTCACCCGCGCCTTTCACGAGCAGGTGGGCATCACCGGAGCGGTGCTCACCAAACTCGACGGTGACTCCCGCGGTGGTGCAGCGCTCTCGATCCGCAAAGTGAGTGGCGCCCCGATCAAGTTCATCGGCACCGGCGAAAAGGTGGAGGCGCTCGAGCCTTTCCACCCGGAGCGGATGGCCAGCCGCATCCTGGGCATGGGCGATGTGCTCACCCTGGTGGAGAAAGCCCAGAAGGAGGTGGAGATCGGCGATGTGGAGCGCATGCAGAAGAAGCTGCAGGAAGCCTCCTTCGACTTCAGCGACTTCGTCCAGCAGATGCGCATGATCAAGCGCATGGGATCGCTCGGCGGGCTGATGAAGCTGATCCCGGGCATGAACAAGATCGACGACGGCATGCTCAAACAGGGCGAAGCCCAGCTCAAGCGGATCGAGGCGATGATCGGCTCGATGACCGAGAACGAACGCCAGCAACCGCAGTTGCTGGCGGCCCAACCGTCGCGCCGGCGGCGCATCGCCGCCGGCAGCGGCCACACCCCGGCGGATGTCGACAAGGTGCTGGCCGATTTTCAGAAGATGCGCGGCTTCATGCAGCAGATGACCCGCGGCGGCGGCATGCCCGGAATGCCCGGAATGCCCGGAATGCCAGGGATGGGTGGGATGCCAGGGATGCCCGGAATGGGCGGCGGCCTGCCGGGCATGGGCGGCATGCCCGGATTCCCGGGGATGCCGGGCGCTGCCGGTGGGGCCGGTGGTGGCGGCGCGCGCAAGGCCAACCGGCCCGCCAAGAAGCGCAAGGGTTTCGGCCAGCTGTGAGCAAGCGCCGCCTGCGGGTGGTGGCTGTGAGGGCTGTTGTACGGTTAGGAACTGCCATCTTCACGACTGCGCCACGATGATCAAGCTCCGCCTGAAGCGGTTCGGCAAGAAGCGGGAAGCGAGCTTCCGCTTGGTTGCCACCAACAGCACATCACGTCGTGATGGCCGGCCGCTGGAGGAGCTGGGCTTCTACAACCCCCGCACGAAAGAAACCCGCCTCGATACCGAAGCGATCCGCGTGCGGTTGGGCCAGGGCGCCCAACCCACCGACACGGTGCGTTCGCTGCTCGAGAAAGGCGGTCTGATCGAGAAATCGATCCGTCCGGGCGAAACCGTCGGCAAGGCCAAGCAGGCCGCTGCCCGCGAAGCCGTCGCCAAGCAGGCTGAAAAGGAAGCAGCTGAGGCCAAAGCCGCCGCTGCTGAAGCCGCTGCCAAGGAAGCCGCCGAAGCTGCTGCCAAGGAAGCTGAAGCTGCGGCGGCAGCCGCTGAGGCTGCTGCAGCCGCAGAAGCCGCTGCTGCTGAGGCCGCTGCCCCTGAGGCTGCCGAAGAGGCCGCTGAGCCTGAACCCACTGCTGCTTCTGCGGCCGCTTGAGGGCGCGCCCCATGACCGGGGCCGACACCTCTTCTTCCCGCACGCTCATTGCATTGCCGAATCCTTCGGCGGCGCTCGCACTGGCCGGCGAAGCGGAAGCCACCCTGCATCACATTGAGGCGCTCACCGGCGCTGCGATGGTGCTGCGGGGTCTTGATTTATCCATTCAGGGGCGCAGCAGCCAGCGTGAGCGGGCCGCCGCGCTCGTGGATCTGTTGCGGCCGCTCTGGCAAGAGGGCCAGGCCGTCGGGGCGATCGATGTGCAAACCGCCCTGGTGGCGCTCGACACCGGCCGCAGCGCCGAACATCGCGACCTGGGCAATGTAGTGCTGGCCCGCAGCCAGGCCGGCAAGCTGCTGCGGCCGCGCACGCTGCGGCAGCGCAGCTATGTGGAGGCGATGGAACGCCACGACCTCACCTTGGCGCTCGGGCCGGCGGGCACCGGCAAAACCTTCCTGGCCACGGTTCAGGCGGTGCGCATGCTCAACGAGCGGCGGGTGGAGCGGCTGATCCTCACCCGACCCGCGGTGGAAGCCGGCGAACGGCTGGGCTTCCTGCCCGGCGATCTGCAGCAGAAGGTGGATCCCTACCTCCGCCCCCTCTACGACGCGCTGCACAGCCTGCTGGGGGCGGAACGCACCAGCGCCCTGCTGGAGAAAGGCGTGATCGAGGTGGCACCGCTGGCCTACATGCGGGGCCGCACCTTGGCCGATGCATTCGTGATCCTCGATGAGGCGCAGAACACCACTGCGGCCCAGATGCGCATGGTGCTCACGCGGCTGGGGGAGAACTCGCGGATGGTGGTCACGGGCGACCCCACCCAGGTGGATCTGCCGCGCGATCAAATCAGCGGCCTGGAGGAGGCGGCGCGGGTTCTGGAAGGCGTCGAAGGGGTGGCGGTGTGTACCCTCACCGCCGCGGATGTGGTGCGCCATCCGCTGGTGCAGCGGCTGGTGGAGGCCTACGGCCGGCTCGACGCCGAGCGGCAGCAACGGGGGCGGGAAGCGGGCAGCCGCGAGCCGCGCGGGCGGGACCGGCTGCGCTGAAACGCGCATGGGAGCTCGTGGTTAGGGAGATCCACACTCCGCAGCCCGGGCCTCGCTGGCAGGATGGAGAGGTTCGAACCTCTGGTGAGCCATGCCGGCCAGCAGCAATTTTCAGCAAGCGATCCGCGAGGCGCAAGGCAGCGCCCTCGTCGGCCCCAACGTCGTCAACAAGGCCCTGCCCTATGTGGGCGGCGGCATGGTGCTCACCGCCGGTGGTGTGGTGGGTGGCCTGTCGATGATCGGCACCCCACTGTTCATGCCCCTGTTCTGGGTGGCGTTGATCGGCAACTTCATCCTGTTCTTCGTCGCCCAGAACGTGGCGATGAAGGGCAACAACAGCACGGCGCTGCCGATCCTGGCGATCTACAGCCTGATCACGGGCTTCACGCTCAGCGGCATCGTGGCGATGGCGATCGGCACCGCGGGCATCGGCGCGATCGGCACCGCAGCCTTGGCCACCGGCATCACCTTCGTGGTGGCCTCGATGGTGGGCCGGCGCATGAGCGACAACCTGGGCCAGGCCCTCAGTGGCGTGGTGGGCCTGGGCATCCTCGGCCTGATCATCGCCATGGTGGTGCAGGTTGTGGGCGGGATCTTTATCCCCGGCTTCGGTGGCAACGGCTTTGAGCTGCTGATCGCCGGCTTCGGCACCGTTCTGTTCGTGGGAGCCGCCTTCCTCGACTTCTACACGATGCCTCGCACCTACAGCGACGACCAATATCTGGCCGGCGCGCTGGGCATGTATCTCACCTATATCAACCTGTTCATCTTCATTCTGCGCCTGATCATCGCCCTCAATGGCGGCGGCCGCCGCGACTGAGCCATCGCTGCATCCTGTTTCAATGCCAGGGGTTCGCCCCTGGCTTTTTCATGACTGCTGGCGGCTTGATGCCCGAAGCACGCAGACCAGGCCAGCGCCAGCGTGCTCGACGGCCTGGTGCAGGAAACACCGCAGCAGAAATCCACTCCCTTCTATCCAAGAAGCCCCAATGGGGGGCGGCAAAGCTTGATACCTGCTGGATCACCCTGAATGATCGGGAAGCCCATGGAATGGATGCCTGCAATGGCATTCTGTTCAACCACGAAAGCCCACGCCGCGGCGATATCTTCGTGACCCGCAAGATCACGCGCGCTACGGTGGTGGGATCGATGGAGATCCGCCGATACTGGTGCCTTAGCCCCCGCGCCTCTCCCCCAGCGCAAACGGCGCGAAGAAGGCGGTGATGCCGAGGGCCTCGGCAAATTCCAGCACGCGGCACCAGGCGCGGTTCTCACGCAGGATGCCGCGCAGGATCACCGGCGCGTTGCCGCCCTGGAGGCCCATCTCGAACAGGGGATGGCCGATGGAGGTCTGCACGCCGTCTTCTCGGTAGGTGGGGGCAATGTCGGTGCTGCCGATCAGGATGCGGCATTGGCCGGGGTTCCACTCAAACGGGATGTCGTAAAGGGTGAGCAGGTCGGCGGCCAGGGCCCAGGAGGTGCCATTGGCATCGATGTCCACAGCGAGGCTGGTGCCGCGGGCCGTCATCGAGGCCTTGCGGCGAAAGAGCAAAGGGGCTGGGCCCACGGCACCAGCGGGGGCAGGGGCCAGGAGTTCACGAATCCGTTGCCGCAGCTGCTCGCCACCGTCGGCGGGGCCACCCCTGCGCAGTTGCATGAAGTCCCAGCGTTCGCCGCTGCCGCCCCAGGCCACCGGGCCGTAGTTGTCATGCATCAGGCGGCCATCTCGGTTGGCGGCCGCTTCCGCGTGGGTCATCACGCGCTGAATGGTGATCTCTTCGGCTCGCCAGTTCCAGCTGCGCGCCACTGCGGCCACCTCCTGGCACATCGCTTCGAGCTGGGCCTCGGTGGGAGGAATCGTCCAGGGATCGGGGTTGCCACCCATGCAGGCACAGGAGATGGCCACGGCATTGCTGTTGCGACGCCAGGTATGGGCGTTGAGATCCATCGTGTAGGAATGGAGCCGATGCAGATGTCCATCACCAGCCACGATCGTGTGATACACCCCTGATCTCACCCAGCTGTAAGGGGTGGCCGTCCAATGCAGATAGATCGTTGCGGCCATAGATGCAGCGATGGGCCAGGTGGTGCGGCGGAGGTTAGCGAGGTTGGCTCAGTGCTGCTATCCCTCACGGACCCTGGCTTCGGCAGCGGCTCCCGAGCAGTGGTGGGGACGGCGGGGAAGACGCAATGAGGCCATGGGTTATGCTTCAGCAGGAATAACCATGTCACCGCTTACACTTCTTTGCCTCCGAGCAAGAATTGATATCAGCGTTGTCCAACTTTAGAGCAATCAGTTTCTTCCTCAAAGGAGTTTATGAAAGCCTTTCTTAAGCAAAAGCTGAAAACTGCTGCGAGGATGATGATCAACGCAGGAGCGGAGAGGATCGCAGAGGAAATCATTAGCGGCTCCGTGCAGGTCAACACTGTGCTGGCTGAGTTTCCCAGATCAGGTGGCAGCTTTCTCTTTTTTGTTCTCAATCATCTTCTTGAGAACAGGGATCAGCTTTGCGTTGCCAATCCGCATATCTATGCGAGCCTGCGCTCTTCACTAGACCTTGATCAATCAACATCAAGCCTGGCAAAGGCATCGGGGTTGATGAAGATAGATTCGAACAATGGCTGCCGGGTGCTGAAAACCCACGCGCGCCACAAGACACAATTTCGCTCGATCATCTGCCTCTATCGCGAGCCATTGTGTGTGATGAAGTCCTATTACAGATTCCTCATTGCCAGCGGCTGCAGTGACTACCAGAATCTCAATCAGCTGATCACCTGCCGCCACCACGGTTTGCCCGCATGGCTCGACTTCTACCGCAGCTATGCAGCGGCGCCCCAGGGCAGCCGGATTTACTTCCTGAACTACGCAGACCTTTGCGCCAATCCCGTTCAAGACATTGAGGACGTGTTGCTTGGCGTGTTTGGTCTCGGCCTCAACCAAGCCGGAAGGGAATGTGTTGGCAGAATTTCGAGCGTATCCTACGGGCAACGTCTTGAAGAGATCGTGATTAGCCATGATCCAAGGATGTCCTGCGAGCGACGCTTGATCCGCTCTCAATCGCCACTCGGCCAGACTTCCGATGAGCTTGAAATGCCCGCAGACCTGTCGATTCAATGCGAAGAAATGATGGGCTGGCTCAATGGATCCAGCGCAGACACTGAAGCGGGCACAAGCGAGCCTCAAGCGAATCAGCATGCCAATATGTCATGACTTTATCGGTGGACAGCCAGCAGCCACGCCACGCAGGGACAAATCACGCGAGACCAGAATAGCCATCACCAGTTTTTTTAGACGCTGAATTCCCTGGCATCAGCTTTTGACCATTTCGCAACGCCCGGTCACAACATCAACAACCGAAATCACCTTTGCCCGTTTATGCTTCATGTCCTGCCTCGAACGATTCGAAGAGGAAGACAAGCTTCATGATTGAGCCAGGTTGCTTCTCGCTATCTTTTGCTGAACACCAAGCCATCGTGCAACTCCTCGCAGCGGTGGGATCGGATCCATCCCTTGAACAACTTTGGTGGCTCATGGACCAGGCCTGGCAGGAGTGCGGTTGTGACAACCTGCGCGTGGATGAAGAGCGCTACTCCAGCTTTTACCGCCATCCGGTGTGGTTGCTGAACGGCATGTTCATTGAACAACATTCCACATCAATGGGGCACTGGCGTGCCATCACAGCGGCCGCCGCCGCCCTTCGCCCTGAGCATGTGGTGGATGCGGGCGGTGGCTTCGGCAACCTGGCCCGGTTGTTGGCCTAGGCCCTTCCAGCGGCGCCGATCCACATCTGCGAGCCCTATCCACACCGGCACGGCATCGAGAGCTGCCGGCCCTTCTCAAACATCCATTTTGTGCCCGGATTCACCAGTGAGGCCTATGACGTATTGGTGAGCACTGATGTGCTCGAGCATGTGCCAGATGCACTGGCCCTGCTGGCGCGCATGGTGCAGGCTGTGCGCCCTGGAGGCCATCTGCTGATCGCCAATTGCTTCCATCCAGTGATCCAGTGCCACCTGCCCTGCACCTTTCACCTGCGCTACAGCTTTGGCAGCTTTTGCCGTGAGCTGGGGCTGGAGAGGCTGGGCCCCTGTGAGGGAAGCCACGCCACCATCTACCGGCGTTCCCAGAGGATCGAGCCAAACTGGCCGCGCTTGCGGGCCTTGGAACGCCGTTCCCAGCAGCTGTTTCCCTGGCGCCAGTGGAAATCCAACCGCCTGCAGAATTGGAGCCATCGCGCTGGCCTGCTGGTCACCCAGCCGCTCCACTATCCACGCACAATGTTGGCGGTGATTAGGCCAAGGCGATGAAGATCCTCCACGTCAATGCGTCTGACATCTCCGGTGGAGCCGCCCGCGCCGCCTACCGGATCCACCGTTGCCTGGTGGACCACGGCCAACCCCACGGGCTGCAATCGCAACTGCGGGTGCTCCAGAAACTCAGCAGCGACTCCTCTGTGATCGGCGGCGCGGCCCCTTCGCAACGCAGCAGGATGTGGCGGCGGCTGGCGCCACGGCTGAGGAACTGGTCATACCGCGGCTTCGTCACCACCAATCCGGTGCTGCATTCCAATGCCTGGCTGGCCACCGGATTGGGGGCGGAGCTACAGGCTCGCCGCCATGCGCAGACAACCGATCTGCTGCACCTGCACTGGCTCTGCGATGCCACTCTTTCGGTGCAGGAGATCGGCCAGCTCCCCCAGCCCCTGGTATGGACCCTCCACGACCAATGGGCCTTCTGTGGCACTGAGCACTACACCCACCCGCCGGGGGCGGGCGAGAGCGAAAGCTCGGATCGGCGTTTCGAACTGGGCTACACCCCAGACAGCCGCCCGAAGCAGGAGCGCGGCCCCGACCTCAACCGCCGCTGCTGGTTGCAGAAACGCCGTGCCTGGCAGCGGCCAATGCGGATCGTTTGCCCCAGCACCTGGCTGGCGAATTGTGCACGGCGCAGCGCCCTGATGCGTGAGTGGCCGATCACAGTGATCCCTAATCCCATTGATGTCGAAGCATGGGCACCCTGCGACCAGGCGCAAGCCCGCATCCTGTTGGGGTTGCCGCTGGATCGGCCTCTGGTGCTGTTCGGGGCGATGGGCGGCACCCTCGACCCGCGCAAGGGTGCCGACTTGCTGCGGAAATCGCTGCGTTCTCTCAAGGCAGGCGCCTCAGACACGCCGCTGGCAGAGCTCGAACTGGTGGTGTTCGGCCAGAGCCTCCCTGCGGAGCCTCCTGAGCTGGGCTTTCCCATTCACTACAGCGGCCATCTCCACGACGACATCAGTCTGCGGTTGTTCTACGCCGCTGCCGATGTATTCGTGATTCCTTCCCGCCAGGACAACCTGCCCAACACTGGCCTGGAAGCCCACGCCTGCGGCACACCCGTGGTGGCTTTCCGCACCGGCGGGTTGGTCGACGTCGTTGAGGATCGAATCACAGGCTACCTGGCAGAGCCCTTCGATCCCGCCTCACTGGCTGCAGCCATCGCCTGGGTGCTGGAGGATCCTCATCGAAATCGACAACTTGGTGATGCGGCGCGGCAACGAGCCGAGCAGCTCTGGAACCCCGAGCGCGTTGCTGGGATGTATGCACAGCAGTACCGGCAGGCGTTAGGTTCCGCCGTGTCTGCATGAATGGGGCGCTACATAGAGTGTTAAGAAGATGAATACGTCCAAAGGGTCAACTGCATTATCTCAAGGGAAAAGAGATGTCATTGGGTCTATACCTCTGAACTTTGATGTTAGCAATACCAACGCCGTTTAACAACAATCAATTGGCTCGGCTCTCAACCGCTTGGCGAGGTAGCGCGCAGTGGCCTGCTCACTGCAGTGACTGTTCCACCATGCCAGGCTGGCTTGGTGGCGCTCCAGCAGGGCGGCCGGATCGGCAAGGAGCTGTTGGATCACCAAATAGCCTGTGCGCCAGTCGGGAACGGTGACGATCGGGGAGCCGCGGTAGAAGGTGGTATCGGGCAGTGGTTCGGACACCACCACTGCGCCAGCGCGTAGGGCTTCCATGTGGCGGAAGGTTTCACTGCTAGAGAAGCCGCGGGGGCAGAGCACGATGCGGCTGTCGTGCAGAAGGCCTGCGTAGGCGGCGGGGGCGAGGCCGCGGCGGAAGCCATCGCTGAAAAGCAGCGAGGTCCGTCCGAGGGCTGGATCCGCGAGCCGATCGAGGCTGTGGCGCCTCAGGCGTCGGGGCATGCGTCGAACCAGGGACCTGGCCAGGGCCGGGGACAGGTGGCGCAGCAGGGGGTGCAGGGCGCAGTAGAGGGGCAGGCGGTTTGGGTTGAGGTTGCCGGCGAAGAACACATCCAGCGAGCGCTCGGCGAAGGGCCGCACCGCCAGCTGGGGCACGGCCCCCACTACGCCGGGGTGGAAGGGATACACGCGGCTTCCGAGCAGCTCACGGGGCAGATAGGCCTTAAAGATGTGCCGGTAGTGGGCCTGCAGCGCAAGCGTGGCGGAGATGGAGGGGCTCTCGTCAGAGATGGCGATCAGGACCTTGTCGTCGCCGGGCAGTGCCGCCGAGGCAGGAACGGCCTCGGGCTGGTGGCTGCTGAACACGAAGAAACGCCAGCTGCTGAAACAAGGCAGCTCGCGAGCCAAGGTTACGAAGCAGCGTGTGAGGAAGGCGGTTTCGTTGAGTTGCTCCCAGCCATAGGCCGACGCGGCATCTAATTGCACGTTGGACGGCAGGGCGGCTTGGGTGTTCATCAGCGCAGCGGGGAAATCATGGGGCTCTTGATCGCGGCGAGGGTTTCGCTTCGCTTCTCCTGCAGCCGTTTGGCCGATAGCATCATCCATGGTTGATGGGGAGGTTGGGGTTGTGCCATAGGGACGCGTTTGCGTCACTGGCATGGGTAGTTTCCAGTAGCCTCGCAGATAGCAACGCTGTACCGCCGCATCGATCTGCTCCATCAAGCCCCCTGGATGTGCGATTGAGGTAGGTGGCAGCTGTTTTAATAGCGGGTGGTTACGTAAACCAACATAAAGACGAAAAGGCCTGCCGTCCTAATAAGAATTCTGCCCTGATGTCGAATCAGGTATCACTTGGGGCGATTGTGCGAGTGGCAGAGCTTCTATAGCCTGGGAAATTAGAATCTAAGTTTTCGACGGATTCTCATGTAAAACGCAACACTAGCAACCAAGAAGTCTTTGCAGGCATTTGCAAAACCAAGGCCTGAATCCTTTTTGCGATAACATCCTTGTTGAAGCATTCTCGCAAAAACCAACAGGCCATTCGATCGGCCTGAGTAAAGACTCGCCCGTAAACGATTATCCCTCATCCTCAATCGCACCGTACTTAGACGGTGATTGACATAGTCGGCAGAGCAACCACGCTCTAGCAATTCACCAACCATCACGTCCAAGATACAAGCTACTTTCTCAAGGGAATCGGCAATTTGTGAGTAAGTTTCGCTTCCGTGCCCTCGTTGGCTCCAGCGTAGCAATGGCAGCCTAAGCCGCATAGGAATCCATGATCGAAGCAAAAGTTCTTGATCCTTGCTTGTATCTCTGCTGGAATTGGATCCGTGCTCAATGTGGGCGACGAGTGGCTCAGGAATAAAGACGCCTGCGTGGAGCGCGGAAGCCAGAACACAAAGCAACTCATCATGCCCAACCGCAGGCTTGTCGTGCTTTCCATTAATCTCAATGAAAAACTCAGGCGAAAGGGAAACTGGCGCGTACCCCAAGAGCCGCTTATCCATTAATATAGAAAAGCCTGCACAGTCTACAGGACCCAACCGATACCCTAGCGGAGGATAGTAGCCAGTTGAATCAACTGTCGAAGAAATCTTGTCTCCATGGTCATCAACGACGTCAAACCCATGCGTGATCAACAAGGAAGGCGATTGTTTCAAGACGGAAAGGCTTCGCTTTAATTTGTCGGGATACCAAACATCGTCATGATCGCAAAAGGCTACGTATTGAGCTTTCGTAAATGCAATGCCAGTCAAAAAGTTTAGAGCATAGCCAAGGTTGACATCATTGACAATGACCTGGACCGGAAACGGAGATACACTCTTAAATTGATCGAGAATAGAAAGGGTATCATCAGTGGATCCATCGTCACAAACAACCAATTCGCATGGCTGAAGAGTTTGACTAAGCAAGCTGTTCAGCTGGGCGGGGAGCCACCTGGCGCCATTATAGGTACACATCAATACGCTAATCATTTCTTTGCTTGACTGGTTTTCAAGGTTCACGCCTACAAGCGGATTCCCATGTTACCTCTCCACCACCTATGCGACCGTGCACGTCATCCACCCTAACCCGTAACATAGTTGTACAGCCTGTGCATGTTGCGTGATTTCTCAGAACATGTAGCTGATGTTATCACAAAAGGACTTGAATACGGCTATTCTATCGAGAATTGAGAAGAGTGGGTTTCCACTTACAAGCAAGAGCTTAGCGGCCAGGTTCAATGCCTGCCGGGAAAGACAATGCCATGCGATTAGGCAATCGTCTCCAACTTACCTGATACCGCTTCGATTTCGGGCGTAGGGGGCTTAATCCATAGCAACTCTGGTGCCGCCAGCACCGCATGGATTATGACAAGCGGCATGGGTGCCGCTGTTACGGTGTCGCGAAGTTGATGCATCTGTGCCGGGGATTGCACCAATTCACAAATGCATAGCCCCATTGGCAGAGGTCTTCCAGGATGGCAAATGGCCACCGAAGGGTGATCAGGGCGGTCGTTCGCCGAGCGGAACACTAAATCGGAGAGGGGTTGTCGTTTGACACAGTGGGGCGAGGAAACAACTGCAGCAGGCCCAACTCTCAGAAAAGACTGCGGCTAGGGAGTTGCCATTGCCCGCGTGGAGGATTAGCGGCTGTTTTCGGCCCTTGCTGAGCCGCTCGCGCAGACAGGTCCCTCTCACCAGATTGGCTGCGAACTCCTGGCTCCGCCCAGTCGATACAGAAATCCAGGGACGCTGATCTTCCCGGCCCACAGAATCACTGGGGCCGCCACGGCCTGGCCAGCGGCTCGCCGATGAACACCCCCTGGCCCGGCATCGCCACGCTGCGCCAATAGGCCTCGATCAAGGTGTCACCACGGCGGTAGAAGAGCATCGCCAGCCCCGGATCAGGGAACTTGGCGGGAATGTTGCAGGGCTCCACAACCGTTCCATAGCTGCCGGTGGCTCCGGCCTCCAGCCAGCGCAGCGCGCTCATCTGGCCGCTGTCGGTGAGCTGGCCGCCAAAGGAGGTGAGGTGGTCGGCGATGGCACCGGGGCGGAACTGCAGCGTTTCCAGGCCCTCCACGGCCGTCAACCCAGTGAAATAGAACATCACGTCGTTGGCGTTGCGCAGGGCATCGGCGCGCAGCACCACCACCTTGAACGTCGGCGCCAGGGCCAGCCGCGCCTGTTCAAATCCCGCTGCACGCACATTGCGGGCCGCATCGCTGCTGCTCAGCAAGTAGCCGGTGCCAGCGGGTGCCGTGCCGTCCGCAGCCAGGCCCCGCTCGATCAGCCGCTGGCCCTGGGCGAGGCTGGTGGCTGCCAGCAACATCGTGGGCCGGATCCGCAGTTCATCCCAGGGGCGGCGCACCGCCGCATTGGCGAAATAGGGATTCATGCGCGTGGGCAGGCATCCCTGGGCGCAATGGCGTGGGTCGTAGCCAAAGGCGAATGCCGTGGTGATCGACAGGCAATCCACCCGGTAGGGCTCCGCCCAGGCCAGCGCATAGGCCTGCACGTGCGCAGGGGTGCGCTGGTCCACCTCTGCCTTGAGGGCGCGGAACGCCTGGGGGCTCAAGCTGCTGCTGCCTGCGGGGAAACGCACCCGGATCACCTGGGCAGCCGGCAGGCGGCGGCGGGCCTGATACGCCTTGCCAAGGGCTTCGCTCAGCGGATCGGCGGCATTGATGATCAAGGCGAGATGGCGGCGGTCCAGCGGGCCGAGGGCTGGGTTGTCGAGCAGCCCCATCGCCCCATCGAGGCTCTGGCGGCCGGTCTTGGTCAACCCAAGCAGGGCCGCCGCGACAGCCGCCAACAACAGCAGCGAACGCAGCACCACCGATCGTCCTTGCACCTGCCCAGCATGGAGCCATGGCGGCCAGTGGGCGAACTCGCCACACCACCTGGAGCAAGCGAAGGTGTTTCGGTAAGAATGCAGGCGCCAAGGAACGCTGCCCTGTGGCGGTCCCGATTCCGGTTGCTTCGGTCCTTGCGCGTCCTGCCTGCTCCCTTGCTGCGAACCGCACGCTCGATCAAGCGGGTGCTGCTCGGGCCCTTTGTGGATCCGGAGCCGGCGGCGCGGATCATTCGCACCACGGCTCGCCATCAGTGGCGGCTGATCAGCGTCAATCTGGCCACCAGCCTGTTTGAAGCCTTCAGCGAGGGAGCCACCTTCGGGGTGATCTTCCTTGCGGTGCAGATGCTCTCCGCACCCGCTGCCGCCGGCCAGAGCACTGGGATCAACTGGGAAACAAATCCAATCGTGGGCCATTTCCCAGGCGTGGTGGACTGGATGGAAACAGTGGATCCGATCCACCTGTTTCTCGCCCTGCTGGCGCTGGCGGTGCTGCTGCAGGCCAGCCAAAGCCTCAGCCGCTACCTGAGCCAGCTGAGTGTGGGCTATTTCGCTGCCCGTTGCCGCGCCATCATCACCGCGCGGGTGCACAGCCAGATCCTCAGCCTGAGCTATGCCTGTGCCAGCCAATGGCGGGTGGGGGATCTGGTCGACCAGGCCGCCCAGGGGCCCATGGCGGTGCAGGTGCAGATTGAAGCGGCAAGCCAGCTGCTGATCACGGGATTGTTGATCGCCGTGTATGTGGCGGTGCTGGTGGGCATCTCGCCCTGGATGCTGCTGGTGGCGGTGCTGCTGGGGGTGCTGATCACATTCGTTCAGCGCAAGTTGCTGCCCAGAATTCGCACGGGGTCCGCCCTGGTGGCAGCAATCCAGGTGGAGGTGTTCAGCCGGGTCACCGAAGACATCCAGGGTCTGCGCATCCTGCACAGCACCGGCCAGCTGGAAGCGGCCGATCAACGGGTGATCGGCCGCATGGGGGCGCTGGAGCAGAGCCTGCGCCGGCAACAACGCCTGATCAATGTGATCGGCCCCTTCTCCAGCTTTCTGCCGATCGCGGCGATGGCCCTGATCGCAGGAATGGGGTTGTTGGTGTTCGGTGCCCGCAGCACCGGCATCCTGCCCAGCCTGGTCACCTTCGTGCTGGCGCTCCAGCGCCTCAACGTGCGCTTCGCTGGAATTGCTGAGAATTTCAATCGGCTCTCAGACAATGCCGGGCGCTATCAACGCCTGAATGACATCCTCTCCAACGACGGCAAACAGTTCAGGCGGCGGGGGGGCGTGCCCTTCCAGGCGCTGGAACAAGAGATCCGCTTGGAGGATGTGTCGCTGCGATACCAGCCCGATCTTCCCGCTGCCGTAGAGGGAGTGAGCTTCAGCCTGACACGCGGAAAAACAGTGGCGCTGGTGGGGGCCAGCGGAGCGGGCAAGAGTTCCATCGCCGACCTGCTCGTGGGCTTGTATGCCCCCACGGCCGGCCAGATCCTGGTGGATGGCACCGATCTCGAAACGCTCAATCTCGCCAGCTGGCAGCAGCGGCTCGGTGTGGTGAGCCAGGACACCTTTCTGTTCAACACCAGCCTGGCCAACAACATCGCCTTCGGCACACCGCATGCCAGCCAGGAGCAGGTGGTGGACGCGGCCGTGAAGGCCCAGGCCGCCGGCTTCATTGAAGCCCTGCCCGACGGCTACGACACACTCGTGGGCGAGCGGGGCTTCCGCTTGAGCGGTGGCCAGCGGCAACGCATTTCCCTGGCGCGGGCCATCTTGAGAGATCCAGAGCTGCTGATCCTCGATGAAGCCACCAGCGCCCTCGATACCCAGAGTGAACGGCTGGTGCAGGAGGCGATCGAACGCTTTGAGCGGCAGCACACCGTGCTGGTGATTGCCCACCGGCTCAGCACCGTGGTGAATGCCGATGAGATTCTGCTGATGCACAACGGCCGCATCGTTGAACGGGGCCGCCATGAGGAGCTGGTGGCAAAGGGGGGGCGCTACCGCGAACTTTGGTTCCAGCAATCCATGCCCAACAGCATGACGAGTGCTCCGGGAGTGGGGGGCTGAGGCGTGCTTCCTCCAAGCACGCCTCAACAAGCTGCCCATTCTAAATCTGGCAAACTTCACTCAGCACAGATAGCGAGGGACAACCGTTGACGGATGCAGTCAGTGAACAGTTAAAAGAGTTTGAGCAGGCAGATCAGCTCCCAAAGCTGCTCTACATCGGTGACATACCGCTGCGTGACGATGCTTCTGGAGGCAGCATCGTGCTTTGGCGTCACAAGCAGAGGTTGAAGAGTTTTGTGATTGAAGAGCAGACTAATCCGCTCTGGTCCAATAGCTTCGGCGCTTTTTGTGCTGGGTATCTTCGACGTTGTCGACTCTCCCGTTTAGAACTGGTGATACGCCCTTGGCTTACGTCGATCACACACCGAGTTCCCCCAGGGCGTGCTCAGAACATTCGCGAATCACATGCAGCCATCCTTACCGTGGCGCATGGCAGCAGATGGTTGGAGGCAATGGCAGTGTCTGCTGCAACTGGCCTGCCACTAGTCAGCATCTTTCATGACTGGTATCCCGATGCAAGCGGTTGCCCTCATGGCTGGACAGCAGTGTGGGACTACTGGTTCCGACTCTTATACCGGCGCAGTTCCCTTGCCTTTACGGTTTCGGAAGGCATGGGGCGCGAACTGGGATGGCACCCAAACGCTCATGTGTTGCCACCAATTCCTGATCAACCGCTGCCCGAGCTTGCTGCTGCCGCTGAAACAGGCATGGGAAACCCTGAGGTGCAGTTGTACTACGCGGGCTTCGGAGGTGGGGTTTATGCACCGATGCTGGAATCCCTGATCAAAGCAGTCCAGAAGGATCAACGCTTTCGACTGCGAATCTCAGGGTCGGAAACAGGGGCTTTGGCAGAGTTGCATCAGAATGAAAGAATTGAGGTCCTTGGCTTCTTGAATGATGACACGTGGCAAGCGGCTTT
Source organism: Synechococcus sp. ATX 2A4 (assembly GCF_024346375.1). GTDB lineage: Bacteria > Cyanobacteriota > Cyanobacteriia > PCC-6307 > Cyanobiaceae > MW101C3. The sequence continues at coordinate 29,089 of NZ_JAGQCV010000003.1, forward strand.
CAACGAGGCGGATTATCTCTTGGTAGTGCTCCCATTTGCAAGAAGAAATCAACGGCACCTGCGAACGCATTTTCCCAGCAAGCTCGTTGAATACGCCAATCGAAAGCGTCCAATCGTAATTTGGGGTCCCCGGTCATCAAGCGCAGTAACATGGGCATGTGGAGTGGGCAATGCGCTTGTCTGCACGAGCCCCAAAGCAGAAGATCTACTGGCCACAATCATCCTTGCAAGCGAGAAAAGCGCTTGGAGGAGAAAACGTTCTGGTTTCGAAGTAAAGCCTATTACCCAAACAAGGTTTGACCCAAAGACCATCCATCAAACATTTGAGTCTGAGCTGGAGAACCTGCTGTGTCATCAACGCAGGGAAGCCTACAAACCAAGCTCGTAATAAATGGGGATGGCAAAGCCTAGAGAGCCAGCTGTGTACACCAAACCAACGATCAGGGCCAGCCGAGCAAACCGAAACATCCAGCAACAACAGAAGACGCACAAAAGAATGTCAATGCTAGATCAACTCCTTGTGAGTCGCATAATCAGCATCACAACAGGCTGCCAATGCTTAGAATTGCACAAATAACAAGATCAACCCACCACCAAATATAAGCAAGAAAGCCGGAGCAGAGCGAAGAGCTACATCTTTAATGGATGCATTTGAGACACTCGGAGAATGAAGTTATTGTATGATAGAGTCTTGATCGTTCTTCCTCCGAACATCTCAGCAAAGGATTCCCATGGCTTTCCCAATTGATCGCCTCAAGGGATTTGCAAAAGCCTGCCAATTCGCCGCCTACAGCTGGCCAGTTAGCGAGATTCCCTCTTACAGCATCCGCCAAAGATATCTCAGGCATATACTAAACTACAAGATCCATCCCTCCGCCAGTATTCACAAAGGATGTTTTGTTAGTGGGTTTCACTTAACCATTGGCGCTCACTCAGTCATCAATCGCAATTGCCGTCTTGATGCGCGCGGCGGCATTCATATCGGCATGAATGTGAGCATTTCAGCGGAAACCTATCTCGTTTCCGCTAGCCATGATCCTCATTCGGAAACATTTGAAGGACTGAATGGTCCGACCCAGATACAGATTGACGATTACGCATGGATTGGGGTGCGCTCACTGATTCTTCCTGGCATCCACATAGGCCATGGATCTATAGTAGGAGCAGGGTCGGTTGTGACCCACAACGTGGGGCCTTATCAGATTGTCGCTGGCAATCCAGCACGCCCGATCAACACCCGCCTGTGCGAACCACACTATCAACTGAACTGGAAACCCTGGTTTGATACGGACATCTCTTAGTCGAAAGGGCGATGATGCATTCACCAAAGCCAGGCAAGTACGCAATTGCAAACCACCTCAATGCTATTGAATTTCAACTGCTATCATGAAGAGCTTTCAATTCCATGAGGCCCATCACTGTCCACAGCTCGGCGCTGTAAGCGCAGATTACTGCAGCCAAAAAGTCCGCTCTGTTATTATCACCATGGATCATCGGTGCGCCGAAGAACAACTCAACCCAATTCATATAGACTGAGAGTTACTGTGCTGTTTCACTGTGCAAAACAAGGTTCCAGCTGGATTCTTGAATTAATCTGCTCAGACTTCTCAATTTCCTCTGGGGCGTGCCACCGCTCCATGCAGATCAAGGCGATTCTCGAATGCGGAGGGTATACCTTAGATCTCATCAGCCCGCCAGAACGGCCACATCGATGGGAGCTTGCTCTTTCAGGGATCAAGCTGGGCCTTGCCAATGGATTTTACCGTCCGGCAGGATTGGCATCCCTGCGAGCCGGAGGCAGCCAACGAAGTTTACTGAAAGCCTTATATCACCGATTTCCTGACATCAAAGGGTTCATTTTCGAAGGGACAGGATTCGGAGCGCTTGCTGGCTTGGGATGGTGCAAGCGCCATGGGCTGAAGACCGTGTTGATCCCCGCCAACATTGAATCACTTGCAAATTATCCAGGGGCATGGACTCACAAGAACCTTTCCGTTTCAGAGCGGTTCCGCAATGAGGAGCCATGGCTAAGGCTTGCCGATGCAATTTTTGCCATCTCGATTGAGGAAGCTTGGTGGCTGGAGCTTCATGGCATCAAGGCCCAACATCTCCCGTACCATCCATGTGAGCAGCATCTCGAATCCCTAGTGCGTCTACGACAAGCGCGAGAGCCCGATCATAACTTTGGCTATCTTCTATTAGCTGATTTTGGAAATGCTGCCAACCTTCGTGGTGCCAGAGTTTTTGCTGAGCTTCTGGCGAAAGGCCTAACGGTGAATCACCCAATCCATGTGGTGGGCCGCGGAATGGAACAAGCAGAGCACATTTTTGAATCCCACAGTTCTCACCCTTTCATCTTTGAAGGAGAATGTACTGAACTCGCCCTAGCAGAGTTTCAGCGGCGTTGTCTCGCCTTGGTGCTTTTCCATCCACCCACTTCTGGGATGCTGACAAGGGTGGTAGATGCCGCCATTGCCAACATCCCTATCGTAGGCAACTTAATGGGGCTCAAGAGCTACTATCACTTCTTCAGTGAAGCATTGATTGAGGCCGAGCACTTTCCCTTGCAACCCAGCGTGCGCCTGAGTCCAGAGCCTTCACGTCAGGCTGAGGCGAGCCTGCTTCGTACACTTGAGGCATAATATGTTTCCATTGTCTCAGGGAGTTGCTACCATCTATGCTTATCAAGGAGACATTTCTCGAAGTCAGACTCGGTGCCCCAACACCTAGAAAAGATTAGGAGTGATGAGTCTAATGGCGTGATACCCAATCCCAAGAATCACTCTGCATTAGCAAGATTCTCACAGTGAGCAACAGTTCCCGCATTGAGATTCTGCGAGCAGGGTCTGGCCTTCCAGTGGTGCTTCTGAATCTGGATCGACGACCAGACAGGCTGGCTCTCTCGTTGCAAGGGGCGCCTGCTGGAGGAAAGATTCAATTGCTGCGATTTCGAGCTTTTGACGGCCTGAACCCCGCCGATATTCAGCAGATAGAAGATCAGTTCGGGCTTCGATCAGATGATTTCCCCCACGGGGCTGGTAGTTTCTCCCATCGATACTCGATGCTTAGAATCCTTCAATATGGCGTTGATCAAGGCTGGCCCATCTTCACAGTCGCCGAAGGCGACGTATCACTGAGAGGTTGCTTCCGCCATCTTAAGTTCGCCATAAATGCCTTAAACAAGCATCAATCGGATATCTTTTTTCTTTGCGGATGGGATTACCAAGCCAAAACCAGTGGCTATGGGCATCTTTGCCGCGTGAAACGAGCGCGATGCACACTTGGCACGGCCTTTTCTGTGTACTCCAGGCAAGGGGCTGAGCGGTTGATTGAACATTCAACGCGCTATCCCCAGATGCCCCTTGATCAGGCCGTTGCTCAGCTCACCGTAGACGGTGCACTGAATTGCATTGGCTATCGGTTTAACCCCTATCGCCAGATGCCCTGGCTGGGTACAGATGTACAAGTTGGTGCCACGACGCCCGAGGATCGTTCCATGCTGCGATCCCTGAAATCCCAAGCGAAACACATCTTCCAGCTGGGCGTGAACAGGCTTGGTTTATAGTTCTTCCAGATTCCTAGCCACGATTCACCTCAGAAGCCAGTCTGCCCGTGGCCAAGCAAACCCGTCACCCAGCCCCGAACGACAGCAGGCGTCTTCGGGAAGAACAGGGCACAACTCCCTTGCGTATTCTTCATCTTTCAAACTCCTTCTATCCCACTGTCACTGGGGGAACGGAGATCTTCGTTCATCAGTTGATCGCTGCCCAGCGCCATTCAGCTGATGTTCAGGATCTGCTCTGGGCGGCTCATGCGCCCATGCCCGCGTCTGAGCAGGAGTCGGTTTGCCCCCCACTGGAATCCAAGCAGCACTGGCTGCCACCAGTGAGTCTTGGTGGTCGATTGGCCACGGTTGGGGCCGAAGCCGCTGCGATTCCTGGTTTCCAGGCACTGCTGCAAAGCTTTCAACCGGATGTGGTGCATCTCCACTCGTGGAGTGAGCGCTGTGGCCTCAGCCATGCCCGGGCCGTCAAAGCAGCCGGAGCACGGCTGGTGGTTACCGTGCACGCACCTGGCTTCACTTGTATGCAAGGAAGCCTGATGCACCATCGCCGCAGCCTCTGCGATGGAGAAATTCAAGACCATCGCTGCACCGAATGCCGGCTGGTGAACGGCGGGCTGCCGGCGCCGATCGCCCAGCTGGTGGCAACGCAGAGTGGCTGGCCCCTCTCCGCCGAGCAGCCGGGCACCCTTGCCCATGTGCTCACGGCCCGCCAGCTCACCCGCGAGTTCCGGCTGGCCTGGCAGGAACTTGTGGGATTGGTGGATGCCTTCCATGCCTTGGCGGCATGGAGCCAGCAGGTGCTGTTGCGCAATGGTGTGCCGGCCGAGGCGCTCCATCTGATTCGCACCGCCGGTCCGCAGGCGCTGCCACCGCGCACACGCCAACCCATGGAAGATGGCGTGCTTCGGCTGGTGTATTGGGGGCGCTGCGCAGAAGTGAAAGGTCTGCATCTGGTGATTGATGCAATCCGCGCGCTTCCCGCTCACCTGCCGGTTGAGCTGAGCTTTTATGGCCCCTATTGGGACGACAGCTATGGCCGCGCCATGCAGCAGCGGATTGCCGGTGATCCCCGCTTCAAGCTGATGGGTACACTTCCGAAAGATGAGCTCCTGGTGCAACTGCAGGCCTACGACCTGGCTGTGGTTCCATCCACCTGGCTGGAAACCGGCCCGCTCACGGTGCTGGAAGCCTTTGCAGCGGGCCTGCCCGTGGCTGGCAGTGATCTAGGCGGAATTGCGGAGCTGCTGGCATTAAGCAATTCAGGCATCTTGATCCCAACAGAAAAAACCGCCTGGAGCAAGTTGTTCAGGGATATCACTGAGGGCAACCAGGTATGTCCGCCTGTCAACAACTCCAGCCTTCATGATTTCAATACAATGGCACAAGAAATGCTGGATCAGTGCTACTGATAGCCTAATTTGTATCTTTAGCCAAAGAACCTTCTGGATCAAGTTCATCAGATGAACGAAAAGCAATTCCGTGCGCACTGCCAACACCACAGATTCATGTGGTTTCAGCATGTAGCCTAGTATCCAAGGATGAAGACAGGATCAACACTCACCAACGTCAGCGTTCGCAGACAGTTGCACACTTGCTGGCGTAGCATCAATATCAAATCGCTTGGCTGCAATGTCCAAGACATAACACAATGAAAATCAATTAACGAGCATGAGAAACATTCGACAAATCTCGCACCAATCGCCAGTTAATTACCATTGTACCTCCCACTTCCAGAGTTCAAGTGTAGATGCACGAAGCACAGCTTCAAAGGTTTCCTGCTCTGCATGAAGCATCCATCGGCCAACGCAGTACTACGCAGCCCACAGCACCGATAAAGCCACCATGAAGATTCTTTTGATTGCAGATCCACTTATACCTGTGCCTCCTAAACATTACGGAGGCACGGAGAGAATCGTAGCTCTATATGCCGAAGAATTTTCACGACTAGGCCACGAAGTGAATTTGATGGCAGCGCAGGGGTCAAAGTCATTCGGCGGGAAGCTCTATTGCCATAGAGCACCAAATCATCAATACCTCAGCAGAGCCTATCGGAAATTACGTTTTCAACTTCAAAGTACTCTAGCGTTTCATCGCTGTGACGTTGTTTACAACTTTGGACGAATCGATTATCTTAAGACATTGTTTTCACTTGGAGCTCCAGTTCTACACTGTTTTCAGAATCCTGCACGCCAGGAAGACGTCAACACTTTCGAAAGCCAGCAATCATCAAATGTAGCCCTGCACTTCATCAGCAATAACCAAAGAGCTTCGGTTAAAAGCAGCCTAAAAAGCTATGTGATTTCAAATTGTTTGAACACACGCTCAATCCAGAGTGGTGCAGGCCAAGGTGGCTATTTAGCCTTCTTGGGGCGCCTCACGCGGAATAAAGGGGTGGATGTAGCAATTTCAACCGCCAAGGCAACGGGTAAACGATTGGTGATTGCAGGCACTGTTTCTAGCGAGGAAGAGGGAGAGAAGTTCTTTCAGGAGGAGGTTAAACCCAATCTCGATGGCGAGCAGATTGTTTGGATTGGCCCAGTTGATGATCAGGAAAAATACAAGTTGTTAAGCAACGCGTCTGCGCTACTATTCCCAATCAGGTGGGATGAGCCATTTGGAATTGTAATGGCGGAAGCACTTGCATGTGGAACACCTGTGATCGCAACAAAACGCGGCTCTACCCCAGATGTCATTCGTCATGGAGAGAATGGCCTCCTTTGCAACTCTATTGAGCCAACCGTTGAAGAGTTTTCTGATGCTGTTTCACGACTAGACCTGATTGATCGAAAGGATTGCAGACGGGCAGCCGAAGACTATTTCGACGTAAGAGTTGTAGCGCCTCAAGTTTTGGGAGCCCTACAAAGGTTGGCATCCCGTGGATCTACCAAAAATGGATAAGGCAGTCTACCTTGCAATCTCAAGCCTCAAAGATGGATGAACCGGGCTCAATGCTAGCAGATATGAACAATTGCTAGTTGTTCCAATAACTCTTTGCCTGCGTACTATTGATAGACTCTTGAACGCCTTACGATCAAGCACCCATTTCTTCAAAGTTCGAGCAGTCCACTTTCTTGCTTGCATGTAATTGAACTGCAAGACCAGGATGCAAGGCTTAAACGCTAGACAATACGCCCAGCTTCGCCCGACTTCACTTGTAAAGATAATTTGGTGACACCACCACCTCGGCGCTTGAAGAGTCGTGGACCTCAGTGCAAATAGTGAGATTTTCACATTTAGCATAGAAACGCAAGATTCCCATCGCCTGAACCCCACTTAGCCACGACAGAAACGACGCAGCCTTTTACATTGGCATCGTTATTATCCCACGTCCTTATAGCACGGCATCACAATCGCCATAAGAGAAAGGCGTCTGGCATCAAATAGATTTGCGTAAGGCCCATCTTGATTCTTGTCTGTTTCCAGCCATGCCATGGGCAACAGCCAGATCGTCAGCTTTGCCGAGCAACCATCATTGGGTGATGAGCAAACGATGCTCACGCCGTGACGCAAGGGCTTGAAGTAGGGTTGGCATCTCAAAATCTGTAATAGAACTCCCTTGGCAACTATTACAGTGATCCATCAATGCCCTGAGTAAAAGCTTCCAAACCACCCATTCCACAGAAAGGCCTCATGGAATTTGCCAAAACGCCGAGAAAGCCAAGCGCTCGATAGGTATAGTAGCGGAATTGTTGATCCACATCTGATGGTCGAACAGCATGCCAGCCATTAACGAAAAACTGATTTGCGTTCTCGATTCCTTTTGTGCTGAAGGCACTCCAGTCCTAGCGTTACAGCTATCTCGTCACTGGATTAACAAAGGAGCTGACGTTCACTTGGTTCGTCTTAACCACTACCCAGATGACCTCCTGGCGGAGTTCACGGCCCTTGAAATCCCAATTCACACATTCCGGCTCGGAAAGGGTCCAATGCGCTACCCGCGTCTGTTCTGGCAGAGTTTTCGCCTCTGCCGGCGCACCAGGGCCACCGCCGTGCTCAGCTTTCCGCTGGGCTGGCATGCCTTCATCGCCTGGGGCGCCAAGCTCGCCGGGGTGCCCCGGATCTGTGCCCATGTGGGCAATTTGCCACCAGTGTGGACAGGTGCCGCCTTCAGGAAGTTCAAGGCCCTGGTGCAGTTGGGCCGACCAGTGACCCATCGGCTGTTGTGCTGCTCCAGCTACATCCGCGACGCCACCATCCGCGATTTCGGCCTCAACCCCTCCGAAGCCATCACCATCTACAACGCCTGCGATCTCGAACGCTTCCAGGCCGAAGAGGGCAGATTGTTGCCCCATCCGCTGCCCCGCGTTGGCATGGTGGCCCGGCTGGAAGGCCACAAAGACCAACCCACCTTGATCCAGGCCATCGCCCTGCTGCGGAACCAGGGCACCATGGTGGAGGCCTGGCTGATCGGCGAAGGCTCTCGCCGGCCGGCACTTGAGCAGCTGATCAGCGAGCTTCAGCTCGAGAAGCAGGTGCGGTTGCTGGGCATGCGTCGCGATATTCCCAGCCTGCTGAGCGAGCTGGATCTGTTTGTGTTTGCCGCCAAGCCGGATGAAGGATTCGGCATCGCCTTGGCCGAAGCGATGGCGGCTGGAGTGCCAATCGTGGCCTCAGATGTGGGCGCCTGCCGGGAGATCCTTGCCGGCGGTGATTGTGGGCTGCTTGTGCCCCCGCAGGATGCCGCTGCACTGGCCGAAGGCATCATGCACCTCTTACTAAACCCCGAGGGGTCTCGGGAACAGGTTGCCGCCGGGCAACGCCGGGCCAGCGAAGATTTCGGCGTCGAGGCGATGGCCCGTGGCTACGCCGATGCACTGAAACTTGCCCTGCCCGCAGTGACGACACTGCGGGCACTGCCAGTTAGCAAAGCATGAAAGACCATGCCTGGTGTTCTTCCTGCATACAACTATTCTCAGGCTTTTGTGGCCTCAACATCACAACCATTGCTTGCAGTCATCATTGCCGCTCTGGAGTGCCAGTGGTTCAGCTTCCGGGTCTGTCTGTGAGATGGCCGACGGATACCGTCCTGCCATCAAGATGCGGCCGATGAGCAAGAACAGCGTGAAAAGGCCTCTGGTGCCGATCCTGCATGTGCTGAGCGGCCTTCACACTGCCGGCATTGAGCAGCTCGCCCTGCAGCTGATCGGCCACTCTCCCGAGGGCTTCTCGCCCCAGCTGCTGAACACCGATGCCGCCCACCAGGAACTGCGGCCGGCGTTCCAGGCACTGGCCACGGAGCCGCCACTGGCGATCACCGACTGGCACCGCTGCGACGGCCCCGCCCTGGCCTGGCGCAGTTTCCGGCTCTGCCGGCAGCAGCGGCCCGCAGCCGTGCTGATCTATCCCTTCAACCGTCCCATGCTCTGGCTGGCACTCGGGGCGCGGCTGGCAGGGGTGCGGCGCCTGGCGGTGGCGGTACAGAACACCGCTCCGCAGGAGCGCCGCGGCCTGGCCAGCTGGCACCGGCTGCTGCGTTGGTTCCAGCGGCTCGGCGTGGTGCCCGTGCCCTGCACCCAGGCAATCGTGCGTTCGCTGCAGCCGCTGCCGCCGGGCCTGAAGCTGGCAGCACCGATTGCCAACGGCTGCGATGTGGCGGCGGTTGCCCAGCGGGCGGCAGCGGTGCGGCAAGGCCGTCCCATTGATGACGTCAAACGCGTGCTGATGGTGGCCCGGCTGGAGGGAATCAAGGATCAGGCCACCTTGCTGCGCGCCTTCGCGGCCGTGGCTCCGCAGCGTCCCCAGTGGCAGCTCCAGCTGGTGGGGGAAGGGCCCGAACGAGCAGCCTTGGAAGCCCTGGCCATGGCGCTCGGCCTGGATCCCGCCACTGTGTTTCTCGGACGCCGCAGCGACATTCCCGAGTTGCTGGGCCAGGCCGACCTGTTCGCCTTCTCCACCACCGCCGCCGAAGGCTTCGGCATCGTGTTGATTGAGGCGATGGCAGCAGGCCTGCCGGTGGTCGCCAGTGATGTGGCCGCCTGCCGTGAGGTGTTGTGCGAGGGCGCCGCCGGTGAGCTGCTGCCCCCGGCAGACGTGCAGGCCTGGAGTGCGCGTCTTGACGAGTTGATGGGATCAGCTGAGGCGCGCGACGCTCTGGCCAGGCGGGCGCTGGCGGCGGCCCCCGGCTACGACATCCGCAGCACGGCCCGTCAATGGCTGGAGCTGCTGGGACGATGAGCCAGCCCGGCGCCACCCCGATCGACCGCCAACTGCTCTGCAACGGCGATGCCACGGCACTGGCCACCTGGAGCAGCACTCCCTTTTTTCTGCTGCAGGCCGGCCTGCGCTCCGGCCTGCTGGCGGGTGGCCTCGCCCTCGATCCCGTGCGGCTGCGCTGGCGGCGCCGGTGCTGGAATGGTCTCCAGCTGCTGCGCAGCGGCAAGGCCGGTGGCTTCCAGTACAGCCGCAGTTTTGCCCGGGCGCTGATGGGGCAGGTGGATCTCGGCGAAGCGCCGCTGGCCCTGCTCAGCCATTTCCCCCTGCTGCCGCCCCAGCCCTGGCCGCCCAGCTGGCGGGTTGATTTCTACATCGATGCCACCACCCGCCAGGTGTTCGAGGCCTATGGCAAAGGCGCCCGCCTGGCCCCAGGCTTCCAGCGCCAGGTGCTGGAGCGGGAACGCCAGGCCTACCAGCAGGCCGGCGCCATCGTGTGCATGAGCCGCTGGGCCGCCGATTCTGTGATCAGCGATTACGGCATCGAGGCCGCCCGGGTGCATGTGGTGCCGGGCGGCGCCAACCTCGACGGGGCGGCGCTGGTGGGATTGCCCGAGCAAATGCCGGCGCCGCCCAATGCCAGCGAGCCCCTGCGGCTGGGCTTCCTCGGCAAGGAATGGCAGCGCAAGGGCGGGCCGTTCCTGCTGCAGCTGGCCGAAGCCCTGGCCGCGCGCGGGCAACCCGCGGTGGTGCGGGCGGTGGGTCCGGCCGCCGCCACGCTGCCGCCGCACCCGCTGCTGCAGCCCGTGGGCTTTCTCGACAAAGCCAACCACACGGCCCGCTTCGTGGCCGAACTGCGCAGCTGGCACTTCGGGACGCTGTTCTCCAGCAGTGAAGCGTTCGGGATCTCCAACCGCGAATGCCTGCGCCTTGGGGTGCCCGTGCTCAGCCACGCGGTGGGCGGCATCGCCTCCACCCTGCCGGATGGCGGCTGCGGCCAGCTGTTTGCGCCCCATCCCGAGGCCACCACCGTGGCCGACTGGATTCTCAGCCGCCTCACCCCCTACCCGGCCTACCTGGCCTGGCGCGCTGGCCTGGCCCTGCGCTGGCGAGAATTCACCTGGGAGGCAACGGTGGAGCAGCTGCAGGCGATCCTGGAACCGTCGGGGACCCAAGGATGACGCCCACTCCCCACCGCTACGCCGTGCTCCAGGCCGGCGCCCGCATGCACTACGCCGTACCGGCGCTGCTGGCCCAGGCCGGTGCCCTGGCCGCCTTCTACACCGATCTGCACAGCAACCATCGCCTGCTGCGCTGGCTGGAACGGCTCTGGCCCCCATCCCTGCAGCCGAAACCGCTGCGGCGCCTGCTGGGGCGCCGGCTGCCGCAGGCGCTGCCCCGTCGTCTCGTGCGGGACCAGCCGCTCGCCTCCACCACCTGGGCACGGCAGAGCGAACGCAGCGATGCCTTGGTGTTCGAGCGGGCCTGCCGCGAGCGTTTCGGCGGTGCCGATGCGGTGTACACCAACTTCATCAACAACGATCTGGAGGTGATCCGACAGGCCAAACAACAGGGCCTGCATGTGGTGCACGAAGTGATCATCAGCGCCGATGTGGGCCGGGTGATGCTGGAAGAACGCCGCCGCCACCCCGGCATCGAACCGGACGGAGAGGCGGAAGCCGTGGTGGAGGCAGGCATCGCCAGGGACCGTGAGAAATGGGCCCTCAGCAACCAGGTGTTGGTGCCTTCTGCCTACTGCTGGGAGAGCTCCGTGGCCCTGGGCTGTGATCCTGCCAAGCTGGCGCTGGTGCCCTATGGCATCCCAGAGCATTGGTTTGAACTGAAGCCCGATCCTGTGCCGGGCAGAATCCTGTTTGTGGGGCAAGTGGGCTTGCGCAAAGGCAGCCACGTGCTGGCAGCCGCCTGCCAGCAGCTGCGCCTCCACCACCAATCCTTCGAATGCCGGGTGGCGGGGCCCTGCCAGGTGGACATCACCGGGCCACTCTTTGCAGGCCCCACCTACCTGGGGCAGGTGCCGCGCAGCCAGATCCAGGAAGAATTCCGGCGGGCTGATCTGTTTGTGCTTCCCACCCTCGCCGAAGGCATGGCCGTGGTGCACCTCGAAGCGATGGCCTGCGGCGTGCCCGTGATCACCACACCCCACTGCGGCTCAGTGGTGCGCAATGGGGTGGATGGCTTCATTGTGCCGATCCGCAACGCGGAGCTGCTGGCCGCACGCATGGAACAACTGCTGAACGACCGCAACTTGCGCGATCAGATGGCACACTCAGCCAGGGCACGGGCCAGGGACTACACCTGGAAGCGCTATGGAGAACGGCTGTCCACCACCTTGAACCTGAAATCCCCTGCACCATGAACGCGCCCAACCCCAGCTGGACCAGTCGCGCCATGGAGACCACCGCCAGCAAGGTCTACCGGCTGGCCCGTGGGGTTCGCAACTACGCCAATCCGATTGCGCTGGCCTGGCAAAAGTTGGCGGTTCATGCCGATCCCATCGAGATCACCGACCGCGCCGCAGGCCTTTCCTTTCTGGCACGGCCCAAAGCCTTTCAGATGTTTGGTGAGGTGTTCCACCTGCACCTTTACGACATCCCCTGGGTGCCGATTCGGGCAGGAGACACGGTGATCGACGTGGGGGCCAACCACGGCTTTTTCTCGTTGTATGCAGCCAGCCAAGGGGCCACGGTGTACGCCTTTGAGCCACAACGCGATACATTTGAACTCCTGAAACAGAACATCCGCCGCAATGGGCTGGAAGATCGGGTGATCCCCTTCTGTTGTGCCATTGCAGGGGCAAAAGGCACCAGCACCCTTGCCATCACTGAAGAGCTGGCCGGTGGCATGAGCAGCATCAATCCCACGTTCACCAAAGCCTCAGGCGCAAAAGTTATCGACTCCTACGATGTAGAGACAATCAGCCTGGCGGGCTTGATCGAGGAGAAAGCGATCAAACGGATTCGCATTCTGAAGCTCGATTGCGAAGGATCAGAACTCATGATTCTGCGATCGCTGAGCCCTGAGCAATGGCGCGTGATCGAAGGCATTGCTGCTGAAGCCCACCCCGAGGCCTATCCCTCCACCGAGCTGTTTGCCACCATCCAGCAGTCTGGCCTTTATCAGATCGGAACCCTCGATACGGTCCGGCATTACGGCATTGGCAGCGATATCTTTCACTGCGCCCAATCTGAAGTGGTGATGAATGCCTTGGGCAAGGGGAACGCCATAGGCAAGGATTCCTGAGTTTCAATGCAGAACGGGATGCACAACAGTGATCAGATCGATGTGCTGATCGCCTTGCATCGCATCGGCCCCTATCACCATGCCCGCTTCTGCAAAGCTGCTGAAAGCCTGAATCTGGCTGTGGTGGAAACCCGCCCCTGCTCTGCGGAGTATCCCTGGGTGGAGATCACTGCTGAGGCCTACCCACGGCACGCGCTCACGGGGCAAAGTGCGGCGGAGGAGGATCCTCCCAATCATGCAATTGAGCGGCAGCTCCATCATCTGATCGATGCACTGAAGCCCAAAGTGATCGTGAGCGTGGGCTGGGCAGATCGAGCCTATCAACGGTTGTTGATCGTGGCCACGAACCGCAGGATCCCTGTTGTGATCGTCTCGGACAGCCGCTGGAGGGATGAAGCGCGTAGCCGGATCAAAGAACGCATCAAGCGCCTCCTCCTGCGGGGCTATTCAGCCGCCCTGGTGGCCGGGCAGGAAAGTCGCTCCTACTTAGCAGCGCTTGGCTTCCCGCCCGATTCGATCTTCCAGCCGTGGGATGTGGTGGATGAACGGGTGTTCATGGCGGATCCATCCCACACCAGCGGCCCTTCAACCGCACACCCCCACTTCCTCTGTGTGAGCCGCTTTGTCGCCAAGAAAAACCACCTCGGCCTGCTCGCCGCTTTCGCCAGCTATCGCCAACAGGGGGGCAAATGGGGCCTGCGGCTGATCGGCAGCGGCACCTTGCAAGCAGAGCTGGAAGCCGCCGTGGCCAACTGTGCACTCCAGGGGTGTGTGAGCATCCTTCCGTTTCAGCAGATTGATCAGCTGGCTTTGAGCTATCAGAAGGCGTCTGCATTTGTGCTGGCCAGCAGCACAGATCAGTGGGGTTTGGTCGTGAATGAAGCGATGGCGGCTGGGCTGCCGGTTTTGGTGAGTGGTGCCTGTGGTTGTGCCGTTGATCTTGTCAGCCATGCCTCCACGGGCTGGGTGTTTCCTCCAGGGGATGCCGCCGCGCTCACCAAGCTGTTGCACACTGCTGAGCGCCAATCCGAACAGGAGCGCCGCCTGATGGTGCAGGCCGCCCGCGCCCGGTTGCAGGCCTTCAGCCTTGAAGCCTTTGCCCAGGGCCTTCAGGCTGCCGTGGCAGCAGCCGCCGAGAATCCACGCCAGGATCGCTTAAGCTGCATCTTGGCGAGGATATTGAGCCGTCGATGACAGATCCAAGCAGCCTTTCGTTCCTTGAAGTATCCCTTTTGGGTGGGCTGGTTTGCCTGATTCTGTGGGAAACATACCGGGCCTGGATCAGCAGAGATCCCCTGGAGATCTACAAGCCCACCGTTATCCTTGCTGTGATTTTAGTGTATTACTGCGTGGTGGGCCCACTCCGCGCCCTTTCCGCTGGCGAATGGGTCGATCGAGGGCTTGATCTTCGCGATTCAATGGTATGGGGATGGGGAGGCGCCTTGGCCTTTTATGGCTTTGTCTTGATTGGTTTTTACAACCTGCCCGGCTGGCGCATCAATCCACACACCACCAGGCAGCTTTCCATCAATTGGGCCAAAAAGATAGGGATGCGTTGCAATATCATCGGCCTATCTCTTTATACCCTCGCTACTGGCACACGAATCCTGGCTCAATTGAATCCCCTCGATCCGCTTGCAAATCTGATTCTCAGCCAGCAATCACAAGGAGATGAAGGGTCGCTGATTGAAGGATTGTCGAACTATTTTTCACTCAGCTTGAATCTGCTGATTCCAGGCACCCTGCTTCTATTTTGTGCCTGGATCCATGAGAAGAGGGGTCTTTTCAGCGTCGTCAGCTGGACCTTCATCGCAGCGGCTCTGTTCACAACTGCGGGGTTCCGGTGGCGCTTGGTGGTGTTGCTCGTGCCGATGGCCATGCTCTGGTTTTTAGCACGCCAAAAGAAGCCTCAGCTTGTGGTGATCTCCATTCTCACCATCGGCTTGATCACCTCAGCTGGGTTGATCGGCCTCACGCGCAATTACGGCATTGGCCTCAACCTTGCCGGTGTTGAGGAAAAATCGGCGGCTGATGTGTTCTCAGCCGGTTTCCACGAAAGCAGCATCTTCCTCACCACTGGTGGGGTGATGAAGCGTGCCCCCGATTTGATTCCCTTCGTGGGTCTTACCCCCCTGTTCAACACCGCAGTCTTCTTTGTACCAAGAGCATTCTGGCCTTCCAAGCCCTCCAATGAATACGTGAGCAACGCCACGGGCAGGCTGTATGGAAGCGCAGCCATGTCTGGGGGTTCAGCATTCATGAACTACGCCGAATATTATCTGATGTTTGGCTGGGTGTCGCTGCTTGGCATTAGCCTTGTGATCGGGCAGCTGCTGCGAGGGTTATACAATTGGTTCCTCTTGCATCGCTATGATCCCTCTGCGCAAGTTGCCTACTCTGTCACCTGCTGCTTCCTCTATGTGGTTGTGAGCCGT
Source organism: Synechococcus sp. ATX 2A4 (assembly GCF_024346375.1). GTDB lineage: Bacteria > Cyanobacteriota > Cyanobacteriia > PCC-6307 > Cyanobiaceae > MW101C3. The sequence goes on from NZ_JAGQCV010000003.1 coordinate 44,500, forward strand.
GGCTATCTCCCCCAAGTGTTTTCGCTCTTTTGCTTCACCGTGCTGCCCCTATTTTTTGCCCGTAGGTTCAGCCTGAATCAGCCCGAAAGCCAGCCCTTCTACCCCGGCGGCAACCAGCCACCCTTTCAAGCCAAGCAACCAGCGGCGTGAAGAAGCTGCTGATCCTGGGTCCACTCCCAGGCCAAGGCCATGCCGGTGGCATCGAAACCCAGATCGCACTGCTGGTTCCAGAGTTTCAGCGGCGCGGCTGGGCTGTCAGCACGGTTGAAACCTTTCATCAACCCTGGAGCCTTGGCTTGCTCTGGCATGCCCTGCGAGAAGGAATCACCAGTGACGCCGTGCTGATCATGGGCCTGGGGGTTAAATCACTGGTGCTTTCCATCCTCACCCGGCGGCCCACGGTGGTAAGCCATCACACGCACATCAGCAACACCCACAAACTTCGCCTGCTTCGCTGGCTATCCAAGACAGTCAAGGTCAACCTCTTCAACAGCGCCTTCATGCAAGCGCGGTTGGCCTGTGCCCTGGGTTCACAGAAGCCTTCCACGGTGTATCCCTGCTACGACGATTCCACCTTTTCGGCAGCGAACGCAGCTTTCAATAACCACGCCCAAGGCGCGAAAGGCCGTGATTCGTATGATTTCGGCTTTGTGGGTCGATTGATTCCAGACAAGGGCTTAGAGATTTTTTTGGCAGCCCTTCGAGAGCTTTCTTCCCCAAAATGATTGAACGTTCTTGTTGTCGGTGATGGCCCACAAAGGCTGCAGCTCATGCAACTCGCCTCCACGCTCCAGCATCATGTTGAATTCGTCGGCTCGCTTGCTCGCAGCGATGTGGCCCAGCTGATGGCAACAACAAGGTGCCTCGTAGTGCCCTCCCTTTGGCAAGAGCCCTTCGGCATTGTTGCACTGGAAGCCTTGGCATCGGGCTGTACGGTGATCGCCTCAAGAATCGGCGGGCTCACCGAGGCCGGTGGCCCCTATGCATCCTATTTCCCCCCCGGTGATACGAACACTCTTGCCAGTTTGCTGCAGGCGCACCTAGAACCCTGCAAACCAGAGAAGTTGGAATCCAAAACCAGTTACCTTGCACAGTTTTCCATTCAACGGGTGGCAGATCACTATCTCGATGCGATTCGCACAGCCATGGAGGATGCATGAATCCGTCCGGCTCAGAGCTTTCCCGGGTGATCCTGATCGGCCAGTCCTTTGGCCGGGGCCATGCTGCAACCTCGGATCTTTTCACCGAATTGGCCGAATCGCTGGCCAAGCATTCCTATCAAGTGGCCGTGCTGACATCAAGCCCAGCCGGGCAGCCAAGCTCTACATCTCTCGAACATGGTGTTGTGGTGCACCGGGTTGGCATGCAGCTCCCCGAACGGTTTCAGAACCTAGGGCTCACGCTGCCGTTCCTCTGGTTTCAGCTCATGCGCTGGTGCCTGCATGCGCCGCACCACTTTGATCAAGCCATTCTTCTAGATACTCCCTATTTCCTCACCCTTGGTGGGTTGATTCTCAGGTGGCGCCACGGCACCCGTTTGATCGCCTGGATCATGGACCGTCCCTTGCTGCAGATCAGCCGCCTGAATCCACCCCGCTCTGTGAAAACACAGCTGGCCATCAGGTTGAACTGGATCCAGAGCCTTCTCTACAGGCAATGTCAGCGGGTTGTGGCGCTGGGGGTCTGCATGAAACGTGGCCTCATCGCCGACGGCATTCCCGCCGAGCGCATCCGCATCATTCGCACCTGGGCGGAGTCGAGCCTGTTGGATGTGTCAATCAGCCCCACCGAAGCGCGGGAGAGCTGCCGCTTGCCGCAGGCTTTCACCGTGATGTATTCAGGCTATGCCGGCGCCTGGCACAACTTTCAACCGATTCTTGAAGCCGTACAGGCGCTTGCGTTCAGGCCCGATCTTCAGTTCCTGTTCTGCGGTGAAGGGCCAGGCATCGAAACAGTCCGCAGGTGGACAGATCTCCATCCGCAGTGCCATGTGATCTTTCGTCCGCTTGTGCCGGCCAGCCAGCGGCTGGAATCCCTCTGCTGCGGCGACCTGCACCTGGTGGCACTCAAGGCATCGATGGAGGGAACCTGCTGTCCTTCCAAGCTCAACCCCCTCCTGGGCCTCGCACGCCCCGTGATCGTGGTAGCCCCGCGCAGCACCCAAACCGCCGAGGATGTGATCCATTCAGGAGCCGGGCTCTGCGCCGAAACCGGCCTCGAACTCATTGAGGCCATCGAAAGGATGATCACCACCCCCTCTTATCCAAGCCCCTTTGCAGAGCTGGCCCGCCAAGCCTTCCAACACGCCCATTGCGAAACTGCTGCCATCGCCGAATGGCTGGCATTGCTGAAAGAGGCAGAAACCTCTCATCAGCTCCTCGCCAAAACCCGAATCTCGCCACTCAAGAACCGCGATGAGATGCGCTAAAGCAACGACTTGCCCCCATCTCATCGCGACGAGATGGGCAATGTCACGAGGATTCTTGATAGACATAGATCACGCCCATGGGCAACTTAACGCCTATTCCTAATTTCATGCACCCAACGAAAGCCGCAACTCGCTTTGAAGAGATCGACGCCATCAAGGGCCTAGCCATCATCGGCGTCATCATTGCCCATATGTCGTTCACCAGCCGCTTTGATCCTGAAACCATTGCCATCATAAAAGCACTTCAATTACTCTTTGCCTGGTCGGTAATCGCATTCTTTTACACTTCAGGAGCCTTGGCCAGAGATGCCGCCATCACAAATCTCCCCCAGCTACGCCACTTCGCATCAAGAAGGTTCAAAAGGCTTATCCTGCCAAGCATTGTTTTTAGCTGCACCTATAACCTCATCCTGATGGCAATGAAGTTGAGCGGGAGGTTTTCCCTGCCTTGGCAGCCACCAGACAGCGCGCTGGGCCCCTGCAGCTCATCGTGACACCGATTGGCCCGCAGCTTTACTTCTTATACTATTTATTCTTCGTATCAGTTTCAATCGCCATCTTGCAATTGTTATTCAAGGGCAAACTGTGCGTCTGGATCCTCATTGCAAGCTTTCCGCTTCTCATCGCTCTCTTTGGTGCCCCCGCCAGTGGCTACGGCCCAGATTTTCAACTTCTCCCCCTTTACATCTTTGCCTACGCAAGTGGTATTTCACTCCAAATTCAGGATCAGCCACTATCGCCAGTCAAGCTTCTTGCGGTGCTGCTTCCAGTTGCCCTGGCGTTGGCTGTGAGCCAAAGCGGGATCACTTCACTCGTTGCGGCTCCCATGGCCATTCACCTATTCCTCAAGAAGGTTCCATGGATTGCAACTAAAACCAGGCTGAACTCCCTTGGAATCAAGTCAGCTGGTATTTACGTATGGCACGCCCCGATCGTACTGCCCTTAGCGTCAATTATTACCGTGAAGCTGTTGGGATCGGGGCCCATTGTGATCATCCCCACGATCGCCATTTCCGTCGCCCTCTCAATCATCCTTTCCCTAGCCACTTGGCGCTTTAAATACTTGCGTGCATGGCGATTCTAATCATCGTCCGCAACAAGGCCCAGCGATGGCCGTTCACGCTTGATCCACCTTCAAGCCACACCTTGTTTTTACAGCCCGTTGCGCGGCAATACGATTGCCCCCATCCCGTTCCCTGGTCCTGAAGCCGTTCCCTTGGTTTCCCCTCCGCCCCCATCGTGCCCTCTGCATCTCTCCCACGCGGCATCGGCGGCAGCAGATGGGGGCATCGCCACGATGGTGGCGGAGCTGAGCCAGGCCCAGCAGCGTGTGGGCCTGGCGGTGGGCTGGCAAACCGCTGCGGCGCTGCCCAGCTGGCGCCGGGACCAGCTGCTGCTGCAGGCGGTGCGCCAGCGCCAGCCTGGCCTGGTTCATGTCCATGGCCTCTGGCGTTCTCCCACCCGCATCGCACCGGCGCTGGCCGCCGCGGGTGTGCCTGTGGTGATCGCGCCCCACGGCATGCTTGATCCCTGGGCAATGGCCAACAGCCGCTGGAAAAAGCGGCTCGTCTGGTCGCTGTGGGAACGGCGGGCGGTGGCGGCGGCCGGTTGCCTGCAGGCGCTCTGCGCTGCCGAGGTGGAGGCCATCCGGGCGCTGGGCTTCAGCGGGCCGGTGGCCCTGATTCCCAATGGGGTGCACGCACCGGCGCCGCACCAGATCGCTGCCGCGCCGCCCTGGGCCGGGCGCATTCCAGCGGAAGACAAGGTGTTGCTGTTTCTCGGACGGTTCCATCCCAAAAAGGGGCTGGCTCCGCTTGTGGAAGCCTGGAGCCGGTTGGCGGCGTCGGCCGCCGCCGCTGGCTGGTGGCTGGTGGTGGTGGGCCATGGCGATGCAGGCGCCCTGCAGGCCCGGATCAACCGCGAGCGGCTCGCCCGGGTTCTGGTGTTGGGCCCCTGCTTCGGCGGCGAAAAAGACGCCTGCCTTGCCGGCGCCACGGCGTTCGTGCTGCCCAGCTTCAGTGAAGGTCTACCGATGGCAGCACTGGAAGCGATGAGCTGGTCCCTGCCCTGTCTGCTGTCGCCAGCCTGCAATTTGCCCCAGGCCTTCACAGCAGGTGCCGCCCTGTCCGTCACCCCGTCGGCCAGCGCCCTCAGCGGGCCGTTGCGGGCCTTGATGGCCATGGACGGATCTGAGCGGCGCCAGATGGGTGCGGCCGGCAGGCGGCTGGTTCAGCAGCACTACAGCTGGCCGCAGGCGGCCGAAGCCACCGCCGCGCTTTACCGCTGGCTGATGGGGGAGGGTCCCCGTCCTGTCAGCCTCCTCTGAACCGCGCCCTGCCGCCCCCACCGTGCCCCGCTCGATGGCCACTCCTGCCCCCATCCAGAACCTGGGCGGTTACCAGCTGCCACCGGGCTGGAGCCCGGGCGCTCCCCGTGGCCTGCAGGTGCTGTGGATGCTGTTGGGGCAACCGCTGCTGGGCTCCGAACTGCCCGGCACGGGCTGGCGCAAGGCGTTGCTGCGCGGCTTCGGTGCCCGCATCGGTGCGGGCGGCCGCCTCAAGCCGCGGCTGCGGGTGAAGTTTCCCTGGCGGCTGGCGGTGGGGGAACACTGCTGGCTGGGGGAGGCGGTCTGGATCGACAACCTGGCGCCGGTCACGATCGGCGACCGGGTGTGCCTCTCCCAGGGGGCCTACCTCTGCACCGGCAACCACGATTTCCGCTCCCCCGGCTTTGACCTGCAGCTCGGGGCGATCACGATCGGCGCCGACGCCTGGATCGCCGCCCAGGCGGTGCTGGCGCCCGGCACCGAGGTGCAGGAGCGGGCGGTGGTGGGGCTCGGGGCCGTGGCCTCCGGCACGGTGGCCGCCGGCACGATCGTGCGCGGCAACCCGGCGGTAGCGGTGGCCCAGCGCTGATGGGGGCCCCGTCCGCTCCGCTGATGGCGCCCGCCCCCGCCGCGCTGCTGCTGGTCGTGCCCACGCTCGACTCCCACCTCCTGCTGCCGCGGCTGGTGGAATCCCTGCAGCGCCAGAGCCTGCAGGCGTGGCAGGTGCTGTTCATCGACGGCCCCTCGGCGCCGCCCCACCGCGCTTACCTGCAGGAGCTCTGCGCCGCCGATCGCCGCTTCCGCTGGGTGCGGCAGCACGGCGATCAGCCGGGCATCTTCGGGGCCATGAACCAGGGCTTCAGCGCCGCCCAGCCGGGCCAATGGCTGCTGTTCTGGGGCAGCGACGACTGGGCCGCCGGCCCCGATGTGCTGGAGCAGGCCCTGGCGGCGATCGCCGCCGCACCGCAACCGCCGGATCTGGTGGTCTGCGCCGGGCGCTACGCCACGCTGCCACCGGTTCTGCCGCCCGCTGGCGCTCCCCAGCTGGGGCGCCGCACCGCCTTTCGCTGGCGGCACAATTTCCGCCGTTCCCTGTTCCTGGGCTCCACCCCGCCCCACCAGGCCACCTGGATCGGCCCCGGGGCCCGGCGCCGGTTGGCCCGCTATGCGGAGGGCTTCCGCCTCGCCGCCGACCTCGACTACTTCCTGCAGCTGTCGCGCTTCAACGACCTGGCGGTGTTGCCCCTGCCACTGGAACTGGTGCACATGGCCACAGACGGCGTGAGCGGCGTGCAGCACCGCCGCCGCCTGCAGGAGGTGCGCCGCGCCTATCGCCGTGCCTTCGGCCTGTGGTGGTGGGCCCCCTTTCTGCTGCGCTATCTGCAACGGCTGCAAAGTGTGGCCAGGGCCGCCGGCTGAATGAACCCCGCCATCCGCACACCGCGAGATGAACACCGCCAGATGAACACCACCGCTGCCACCACCCGGATCGTGCTGTTCGGCGCCACCACGCCCAGCGGCGACGCCTTGCTGCAGCAGAGCCTTAATGACCCATCACTCGAGCTGGTGGTGGCGGGCCGGCGGCCACAGCTCAACCGCCCCGGTGTGCCATTTGTGCCCTGCGACCTGCGCCAGCCGCTGCAGTGGCCAGATCCGAAGGGGGAGGGGGGGGAAACGCCCCAGGTGTGGCTGAGCTTCGCGCCGATCTGGGAGCTGGCGCCCTTTCTGGCGGCCCTGGCGGCGGCGCGGCCGGCCGCCCTGGCCGCCGTGCGCGGCGTGGTGGCCTGCTCCTCCTCCTCGGTGATCACCAAGCGCTTTGCCACCAACAGCTTCGATCAGGCGCTGGTGCGGCGGCTGCGGGAGGCGGAGGAGCTGCTGGAGCGCAGTTGCAGCGCCCTTGGCCTCACCAATGTGGTGCTGGCCCCCACCCTCATCTATGGCGCCAGCGGCAGCTACGGCGACCGCAACCTCAGCCGCCTGTCCCGGCTGATGCAGCGCCTGCCCCTGCTGCCGGTGCCGGCGCTCACCGGTCTGCGACAACCGCTGCACTGCAGCCAGCTGGCGGCGGTGACCCTGAGCCTGGCCCGGCGGCTGGCCGCCCCGAGCCCGAGCCTGCAGCCCCCGCTGCCCCGGCAGCTGGCGGTGGGGGGCGACGACACCCTCAGCTACGGCGCCATGCTGGAGCGGCTACGGCACACCAATGGCGGCGGCGCTCTGCTGCCCCTGCCGCCACGGCTCTTCTATGCGCTGGCGGCACCCTTGCTGATGCTGAACCCCAAGCAATTTGAAGCAGTTTTGAGGATGGGCGCCGATCTGGCGGGATTCACGCCCGCACACCAGCTGCTGGGGGGCGAGCCCCAGCCGTTTCCGCTGCTGCCGCTGGCCCGATGAGGCCTCCCCGCCGGCAGCGGCGCGGCTGGCGTGTGGGGCTGCTCACACTGGGGGCCGCGGTGCTCTGGTGGCAATGGCCCTGGCTGCGGCCGGCGCTGCTGCCGGCCCGTGGCGACGCCGCAATCGCGGTGCTGGCCGAAGATCCGGTGCGGCTGGAGCACGCGCTCGATCTGTGGGAGCAGCGGCCAGGCACCTGGTTGGTGATCCTGGCGTCGACAGCCCTGCACGACGCGGCCCGGCGCCAGCTGCAGGCCCGCCGGCCCGAGCCCGCTGCCCTGCGGCGGGTGGTGAAGATTCCCGATGGCCTCGATACGGTGGGGCAGATGATCGCCCTGCATGCCTGGACCCGCCGCCAACCGGTGCGGGAGCTCACCCTGGTGACGGGCGAGGAGCACCTTCCCCGGGCCCGGGCGCTCGCCGCCATCCCGCTGGGGGCAGCAGGGATCGCCGTCTCCGGCTCGGCGGCGCGCACAGGAGGATTCCGGGAAGATCCCATGCGCCGCTGGCGCGATGTGGCGCGGCTGCAGCTCTGGCGGGCCAGCGGCTGGGATGGGCGCACCGGCGGCCCCAACTGGGCGGAGCCTGCCCGATGACGTCAGCAGCAGCGCCCATCGCCCTGGCGTTGGTGGCGGCCCTGCTCACCGCTCTGTTCACCGGGGCATTGATCCCGCTGCTGCGGCGCCGCCTGCTCGATCACCCCAACGCGCGCAGTTCCCATGCCACGCCCACCCCCCGGGGCGGTGGGCTGGCCTTCGTGCTGGTGGCCACGGCCTTGGCCGCCGCCAGCGGCGCGCTGTTGCCGCTGCTGTGCCTGCCGCTGGCCCTGGTGGGCATGCTCGACGACCGGCACAACCTGCCGGCCGGCCTGCGCTACGGGGTGCAGGCCGGCACCGCTGTGGCCCTGGTGGCGCTCGCGCCCCTGCAGCTGGCCTGGTGGCTGTGGCCGCTGGCGCTGGTGGCGGTCACCGCCGTGATCAATTTTGTGAACTTCACCGATGGGCTCGATGGCCTGGTGGCCGGTTGCCTGGCGGTGCTGCTGGCCGTGGCGGCTGTGCAGCTGCAGGCCGGCTGGCTGTGGGCGGTGGTGGGCGCGCTGCTGGGCTTCCTGGTGTGGAACTGGAGCCCGGCGCGGGTGTTCATGGGGGATGTGGGCAGCACCTGGCTGGGGGCGATCTACGCCGCAGCGGTGCTGCAGGCCCCCACGCCTTCGGCGCTGCTGGGGCTGCTGCTGGTGGGCTTTCCCCTGCTGGGCGATGCCTGCAGCTGCGTGCTGCGCCGGCTGCACGCGCGGCAACCGATCTTTCAGGCGCATCGCCTGCACCTGTATCAGCGCCTGCAGAGGGCCGGCTGGCCCCATGGCCGGGTGAGCGGCCTCTACGTGGGCGTCACGGCGGTGCTCGGTGTGGCCTGGTTGGTGGGGGGGTTGCTGCCGCTGCTGGCGTTGGTGGCACTGAGTGCCGCCGCCGGCCTGTGGCTGGATCAGCGGGTGGCGGCTCCCTTCCGCGCTGAAACGCGCCAGGAATGAGCTAGGTTTTGCGGATCTCATGCATTTCCCAGTCTTCTTTCAGGCGTTTCCGGGTTTTTTCACCAGATCCGCCCCGATCCGCTTGACAGGGCCAGCGGGCGCGGCCTTGGGGGGTCTGCATTGCTGAACTCCTATAGGAGAATGCCGATGGTCCGCCATTGAGTGTTTTCACGGAACAAACCCAGGTCCGTCCCGTTCCGACCTGACCCTGCCCCACCGTCTCCATTCGTCGCCAGCTTCCCTTGTCGGTTTTTTCTCTGATTCCGAATCACGTGTTTACACGGCGGCTCGTCCTGATGGGAATCGATGGCTGGCTGATCGCCGTCTGCTTCATCGCGGCACTTGTGCTGCGCCTCTCCAAGCAACCGGGCCTTGAGATGATTGTGGCCGGACACCTGGAGATGGTGCCGTGGGCCGTGGTCACCGGACTGACCGTGCTCTATCTGAGCGGCTGGTACCGCGGACTCACCCGCTCCTCGGGAAGCCATTCCCTCTACGGGCTGCTGCCGCGCACCGCTCTGATGGTGCTGCTGATGCTCGTAATCAGCCGCCTGCTGGGCGGTTACCAGCCGCCGCGGTCCTTCTGGATTCTCTATTGGTTGCTGATTTCCGGCACAGCGATCGCCAGCCGCATCGTGATGCGCGACCTGCTGATCCTGATGCTCAACCGCTCCCAGCGGCGGGACCCCCAACCGGGTCACCAGGTGCTGCGCACCTTGATCTATGGCGCTGGATCCACCGGGATGCGCCTGCTGCAGGAGCTGCGCAACGATTCACGCTTTCAGGTGGTCGGCTTCCTCGATGACCAACCAAGCCTGCAAGGTCGTCACCTTCAGAACGTCAGGATCCATCTCCCCGAGCAGCTTTCCGGCCTGGTTGCCCGGCACCAGGTGGAGCAGGTGTTGCTGGCGATGCCATCAGTACAGCGGGATCGCAAGCGGATGCTTGTGGATCTGCTCACCAATCAGGGGCTGAAGGTGCTCTCGATTCCTTCACTGGCCCAGCTCGCCTCCGGTCAGCGTCTCGTCACCGATCTTCAACCGGTGGCCATTGAGGATCTGCTGGGCCGGGAGCCCTCCACCCCCGACCCGCAGCTGCTCACAGCGGCGGTGGCGGGCAAGGGCGTGTTGGTCACCGGGGGGGGCGGCTCCATCGGCAGTGAACTCTGCCGGCAGGCGCTCGCCCTTGGTGCCCGTTGCCTTGTGGTGGTGGAGCGCAGTGAATTCGCGCTCTACACCGCTCACCTTGAGCTCAGCAAGCTGTGCTCGGCGGATGTGGATCTGGTGCCCGTGCTGGGGGATTCCACCGACGCCGCCCACCTCACCCGTCTGTGCCGCCGCTATGCGGTCGACACGATCTTTCATGCAGCGGCCTATAAACACGTGCCGATGGTGGAAGCCAACCTCTGCGCCGGGGTGGCCAACAACCTCCATGCCACCAAGGCGGTGATCGAAGCGGCGTGGGCCGCAAAGGTGGAACGGCTCACCTTGATCTCCACCGACAAAGCTGTGCGCCCAACCAATGTGATGGGAGCCAGCAAAAGGGTGTGCGAGCTGTTGATCCAATCGGCGGCGCGCGAAACCTCTAAGAGCGGGGGTGGTCCGGTGTTCTCGATGGTGCGGTTCGGCAATGTGCTGGCGTCCTCCGGTTCCGTGATTCCCCTCTTTCATCAGCAGATTGCCGAAGGCGGGCCTGTCACCGTCACCCATCCCGCCGTCACCCGCTACTTCATGACCATCCCCGAGGCCGTGCAGCTGGTGCTGCAAGCCACCGGCATGGCCTCCGGTGGTGATCTGTTCCTGCTCGACATGGGCGAACCTGTCCGGATCGCAGACCTGGCGCGGCAAATGATTGAGCTGTCCGGCTTGCGTGTGCGCGATCAGCACCATCCAGAAGGGGATATCGAAGTGGCCTACACCGGCCTCCGCCCCGGCGAGAAGCTCTACGAAGAGCTGCTGATCAGCGATGACGACCAACCCACCCGGCACCCCCTGATCCGGCGGGCTCGGGAGCCCATGTCGGGCCATGAAGAGTTCGGCTGGAAACTCAGCCAACTGGAGCAGGCATTGGCGGCCTGGGACGAAGCCGGTACCCTTGACGCGCTGCAGCGTCTCGTAGAAGGTTACACAGCTGACGTCGGCATCCCCACCCATCGATGATCAAGATGCCATCGCCAGCCTTTTTGAAAGCACTCCTGCGCAGGATTCCGCCTGCCACCTCAAGAAATCTCTGGCTGCTCACAGCTGCAGCTGTGGCAATCCACAACACGTGGGTGATTTACAGCACGCAGGATGCCACCGCGCTGTTGGTGTTCAGTGTTCTCTGCTGGTGGGGGGCCCTCACCTGCATGGAGGATCGCCTTGAAGATCTGCGTCCGCGGCCTTCACTTCCAGGGATGGTGCTTGGATTTGTGATCCTCGCTTGGTGCCTGATCAGAAGCGGCCTGATTCTGGATCGTGACACTGTAATTTATGCGCTCGCCCCTCTTGAGGTGATCGGGCTTGCATTGTTATGCACTCCCATGCGGCGGATCACCGAGTTCTGGCATCAGATCCTCATCCTCACCCTCGTACCCCTTTCCCTGGTCGGCGAAAAGCTCTACCCAGAAGAGTTGCTGAGCGTAACCACAGCTGCCATGGCAAGCATGCTGCTGTCACTGCTCGGCTTTGATGTATCCACGTACGGGAGAGTGGTCACCATCAGTGGCCAAGCATCTGTTTCAGTGATGGAGCGGTGTAGTGGCTATGAGCAGATCGCTCAAGTGACTTCAATCGCTATCATTTTTCTGTTGGCTTTTCCATTGCGCAGCTTTATGAACAAGCTGCTGGTTCTTTTTGCGGCTCCAGTGATCGCCATCATCAGCAACACCTTCAGGGTGGCCCTTCTGAATTTGATCATCTACATCGAGTTTCTGAGAAACTCTAAGGACGATTGGTGGTTCATCTTCTTCCACGAAGGGGAAGGTTCGCTGGTCTTCTCTGCCATTGCCGTTTGCATCTTTTCCTGGTTCTATCTGAAGGTGCTTGACAAAGAACTTGGGCCACCTCCCAGTATCCCCACAAGTTCCACCATTTCCACCGTGGATTGAGCATGCCTGAATCCCTCGTGCGTTTCTGGCTCGGTCTTGCCGCCGCAGGCTCCGTCGCCGCCACCTTTCAGGTGGTGTTCTGGCCGCGCTGGCCCAGCGCCTCACTGCCGTCCACCGCCAATCTGGCGGTGGACGGATACACATTGAGTCCTGAGGCCGGCAGCCCGGCAGAGCGAACGTCCGACCTCGCCATCAGCCCCACCGTCCGCTACCGGATGGTGAGCAACGGCAGCAGGCCGGAGCAAGCATCCCCCCTCACCTTGCAGCTGGCCATGCTCTCCCCTCGCAGGCTCGGAGGCTTTCAGTTGGCAGCCGCCACAAAGGAGCGGCCCGCCTGGCACATGAGCCAGCGGAGGCTGCAGCAGCTTGGGGATGACGAAATCGCAATCGGCACCATCAACAACCGCCTATCGGTGCAAACCTGCTTAACAGCAGCCGAAAAAGGCGCTGTGACGGAAGCAGTCTTCGGAGCCACGGTCATTGCTCCCGCCAATCGGCGCCAGCAATTGGAGCGTGTGCTGGGGATGCGACCAAACCGGCGCACCGATTGTGTCCTGACGACCATCAGCAGCTTCGGTGGGCAACAACCGGAGGCTGCATCCTTGCTTGAGGCGTTCAGTGAACTGAGGCCACAGCTTAAACTCCTTCTCAATCCATAACCACCGCCCGAGAATTCATGGTAGACCCCGGCATCCCGGAATCTGAAGTTACCGAGTCAGCGACAGGCTCAGAGTCAGCGACAGCTTCCGAAGCAACAACAGGCGCCCTGATCATTGATGAGGCGTTGGGTGCTGTCACTGAAGACACTGCAGCGAAGCAGCAAGCAACTGTTGTCCATAAATCGCGCGAATCTCAGTCGCCGCTTCTGGCCGTCGGTGGAGCCTCTCTTCTCGCCTACAGCTCTTACAGTATTATTTTCCTGATCGCATCCAATCCATCGCCTGCCCCGATTGCAGTGCTTGATCGGATCACAGGCTTCATCAGCTTGCTTCCGCAATTCATCCTGGGATTTGTTCTGCTGTTCCAGAGCTTCTCGCCTCAGGCAATCCAAAGCGAATCGATCTGGAAGAAACTCCTACGCCAGCTCGTTGCTCTGCTCGCTATTGCCTATCTTGTCTGCGCTCCAATCAGCACCATTCAGGCTATCAGTCAAAGGCGTGTTGAAATCTCTAATTTCACCAGAGCCAATCAGCAGCTTCAAGAGCGAAAGCAACAGATCATGGGTGCGATCGCCAACCTCACAAGCAAGGAGCAATTTGAAACTGCTCTTCAACAATTCACTGAAATCCGAGCGATCAGGATCGACCCCACAGCTCCTCCAGCAGAGACAATTGCTGGAGTTGAAACCGCCATTGACAACGCCCTTGACCTTCAGATCCAGAATTTGCGTGTACAGGTGGAGCAGCGTCTTAGCGGCCTCCAGTCTCGAGCCAGACTGGCCACCGCAGGCTCATTGGTGTCAGGCATTGCCTTTGTGGCACTCGGCGTGCAAGTGGTTCCTTGGATGGCTGGGCTGGCACGCTTCATCTCCCAATTGCAGAAACAGGCAATGTTGCTGTTCAGGCCACTCCTCCAACGGTTGCCTGGCACCGGGAAATCGAAAGCTTCGCCTGAAGCCGCTGCCAAGGCAGCCAAAGCCAGAGCCGAGTCTGCGCGACGCATCCATGCCAAGCGCGCGGCAGCGGCGAGCAATCAACGCCGCTGGCAAAAGGCCTGGGCTCAACTTCAATCCAACCTGGCCAAGCTCCGTCCCGGTGGCGGCACGAAGCGATCACCGAAGTCTTCTCGCCGCCGCCGTTCGTGAACGAACGCCTGACCAAGATCTTCCGGCGCTGGCGCAACCAACCGCCGCCCTTTCGCTTCGACTGGGTCTTACAACAAGAGCTCGCCGTCGGTCCTGCACCACGCACGATCGACGACTGGGCCGCACTCCAGCGTGCTGGATTTCGCTCAAGGTTCAGCTGCTGTTACCCAGAGGAGGAACGGCGATGCGCCAAGCCACCTCCCGGCATGTGCCATCGAGGGCATTCCCTGCCCGATCACAGGGAGCAAGAACCCTTGCGGCAAGAGCAACTGAGCAAAGCGATCAGCGAAGCGCAGCACCTACTGGAGGCCAGTCCTCCCCTGTATTTGCATTGCTGGGCGGGCCAGGAAAGATCCTCCTTGCTCGCTGTCGCGCTGGTGAGCAAGCGGCGGCACCTCTCGCTGCTCGATGCCCTGCTATGGGTGCGCCGCACCCATCCCAACGCCGCCCCCCTCTACCCACACCTTGAGGCGCTGGAAAGTCTGTTGTCTTCAGAGCAAGGCATAGAGATCAACTGATTGGTTGGCGCTCTGAACCAGTGGCCTTCCGCACCATTCTTACGCAGAGGAGTATTGCTCAAAGAAGATATTGATGAGAGTAGATTTGCACTGGTCATCAACGGCCGCTCCGGTCAAACGGATTCATGCGAGCTGTAGCGGATCGCAACCAGCTGCCGTTTGAAGTTTGCCTGTTTGAATCATCGCTAGCATCCCCACCATCTCCAGATGCGGTTTGTGAACCACTGGCCTGATCGGGAGCAGATGCGGAATCCGATGGCGAAGACGCTCTTGCCTTGCCATAGGTGTCCCTGTAACCAGATGAATAGGCGTAGTTATAATGGTAGCCGTATTGGTAGCCATAATCATTGAGCCGGGTTGGATACGCCACTTGGTTACAAATAAGCCCAAGGATGTCCACCCCTGTGGCGCGAATCCGTTGCAGGGCTTGCGGCACAATTTCTCGATCCACCTTGCCAAGGCCGATGAGATAGAGGATGCCATCCACCTTTTCACCAAGCAGCACTGGATCCGAAAGGAGCAAGCTGGGAGGTGTATCAAAGAGAATGATGTCGTAGTCGGGCAGGTTTCGAATCTGGCCAATCAACTCCACCATCCGCTGAGAGTTCAGCAACTTGCCGGGGTCAGGAGGCCTTGGGCCAGCTGTAAGAATCGAAAGATTCGAGGCTGGATCAACAGTTCTGATCATGTCAGCCAATTGCAAGGAGCTGTCGCTGAGCAGGTTTGAGAGACCCGCAGGATTGTCAATGCCAAAGTGTTCATGCTGCTTTGGAATGCGCAAGTCAGCGTCAATCAGCAGGATTTTCTGGCCAAGATCAGCAAGGGTGCTGGCAAAGATGGTTGCCGCAGTGGATTTCCCCTCTCCTTGGGTGGCGGAAGAAAGCACGATCAGGCGAATCTCACGATCCGCACGTAACAGACGGAAGGTGGTGAACAAGCTGCGGAGCGACTCCTTAACCGCAAACCGCTCAGAACTGGAGAGATCGCGCAGGTTTTGCAGAACAGGTCGGCTGGGATCAAGCGGGAGGTATGGAATCAGGCCAAGAACGGGCAGATTGAGATCCTGTTCCACTTCCTTGGGCGTATGAAACACGTTATCGGTGCGCTCCCTCAGCAGCACCACACCCACGCCCACACCGGCTCCAATCAACAGCGCCCGCATAAATTCATTGAATAGATTTGGGCGTACGGGGATATCGCCAAAGGCTGGAGGCGTAAGGATCTTCCATGGAACAGTTTCCTTGGCAACTTCCAGCCTGAATGTTTCACGGGCTTCGATATAAGACAGAAAGTTTTGGCGAGCAACATTTAGGCGTTGCTCAAGGTCGTCAAACTGTCGAATCTTGTCTGGATTTCGCCTGAAGTTTTCATTCAAAAGCAGGATCTGTCTGCTGATTTCATCCTGCTGCGCTCGATTGACAAACAATTGACTGGTCAAGGCGTCGCTGGCTTGTTGCTGAACCAGCGGCCGGAGCCTGTCGCGCTGAGCTTCCAACGCCTGAACTTGAGGAGAATCGGCGCGGAACGTGGACTTGGCCGATGCAATGGAGAGCTCCAGCTGATTCAACCGGTCTTGGGGGGTTTCCGTGGTTCCCGAAGCGGGCATCTGCTGCTCGGCCCGAGGCGCCGTGGAGAGGCCAAGATTGTTGGGCGCTTGGCCCTGGGACAACGGGCCGCGCTGAAGCCCTGAACCAGCGCCGGCAGATTGGGCAGAGGACCCACTCAGACCACTGTTCGCCGGGGTGGTGCGGATGGGAACGGAGATCGAGGCCACACCGAGATCCACCAAGCGTCCGGATCGAACCGAAGCCAGCTGGGTTTCAAGGGTGGACTGCTGAACCTGAAGAGAGCGCAGTGAACTGAGCAGGCCGTCGCGTTCACCGATGATTGCGGCCCCCTGCACGCTGGGTTCAAGAAAGCCGTTGGATTCACGAAATCTTTTGAGGGAATCCTGCAATGTGGCGACCCGCTGCTGCAGGGCGGGAGCCTGCTGGTCCAAGAAGGCCAAACCCTGGCCCAGCTTTTCTTGGCGCTGCTCCAGTGCGTAATTAGGGTAGTTTTCAGCAAGGGCCGTTAGGATCCGTCTGCCCTCTACGGGGTCGTTCCAGAACAGGCTGACGTTGAGCACACCGGTGCTCGATTGCGGCCCGCCGGAGGCCGTGATGCTGAGGCCGCCGATCAGAGAAGAGAGTGGGACTTTCTGCTGTTTGGCAATCGGCTCAAGCAACAGGGGGCTACCAAGAAGTTCAATAAGGCTGGGAATATTGGCGTTGATTGTGCTACGCGCCACGCTCTCCACGGTGCTCGGCAACCCCCCCGGACTGTTTCCACTGGGATTCAGCGGATCGGTAACCAGCAAACGGAATCCGCCGACATAAACAGGATTGAGGATCCGCTGACGAAGCGTGTTCGCTGCCAGCACAACGGTGGTGACCCCGAAGACAAAAAGGAAAAGGCTCTGGCGACGCCTGAGCGTACGCAGCAATTTCTGGAGCCCGGAGGGTTCCTGATTGCCCCCGTTGCCGGGTGTGTTAAACTGACTGGAAATGGGGGTGCCATTGGCGGAGGAAGGGGGCCCTGCGGATGTGGGTGGAATCGCAGGGTCCGAAAGCATTGTGATCGTGAATGGGGGAGAGTTCTGGAGGCTACCGAACGGGTCAAGGGCCAAGGGTGAGCAGCCACACCTCGGGACCGCAGAGGACTAAGTATCCTTTGGGCCAAAGGTTAGTCTGCACCATGCCTTCCTGGGATAGAGGTTCCTTGCAGCGTCCTTTTCTGGTGGGTGTTGCCGCCTCTCTGCTGCTGGCTCACCCAGGGGCTGTCGCAGCTTCAGCCGCAGCCGCAGCTGCCCCACCCACACAGATCCAGCAGCGGCCCTCCGCTGAGCCACTGCAGCTGGATGCCTACATCCTCGGCCCCGGGGATGTGCTGGAGCTGCAGCTGCTCGATCCCTCCGCCCAGGCGCTCGGCGGCAGCCTGGAGATCCTCAACGACGGCACCGCCTCCCTCGCCCTGATCGGCTCGGCCCAGCTCAGTGGCCTCACCCTCAGCCAGGCCACCCAGTGGCTCACCCTCCTCTACCGGCGGGTGTTGCTGCGGCCGGAGCTCACGCTGCGTGTGGCACGGCTGCGGCCGATGCAGGTGTCGGTGCTGGGCGAGGTACAGAACCCAGGGCTTTACAGCCTCTCTCCGAGCGGCGAAGGATCCGCAGTGCAAGGAGCACCAACCACATCTCCCGGTCTGCCCACGGTTGTGTCAGCGATTCAGAAAGCCGGTGGCATCACCCTCAACGCAGATCTTCGCCAGGTGGTGTTGCGTCGACGCCTGCCTGGCAATGAAGCAGAGCAGAAGCAACTCGACCTCAACTTGGTGGAGCTGGTGCGCAACGGCAATCAGCGCCAGAACCCGTTTCTGTTCGACGGAGACACCATCTTGATCGCGCGGGCCGCCACGCCCCCGCCCGATGAGGTTCTCGAACTCGGCGCTGGCAACCTTTCGCCCCAGACGATCACCGTGAATGTGATCGGTGAGGTGCGCTCCCCGGGCCGCATTCCTTTGCGCGCCAACACCCCTTTGATGGACGCCCTCCTCACCGCTGGCGGGCCTGACGACTGGCGTGCCGATGAGCGTGGCATTCAGTTGATCCGCGTCAACCGCAACGGCACCGTTGAGCGACGCACCTTTGCTGTCGACTACAGCCAGGGCGTGTCCACGGAGAAAAACCCACCGTTACGGGAGGGCGACACTGTGCTGGTGAGCCGGAGCCTTTACGGAAAGTCGGTGGACATCCTCAACCAGGTGATCCTGCCGATCGGGCAGCTGCTCAATATCTATGTTCTTTATGACAACATCAACAACAGGTTCTGAGCATCAAGTTCTGAACGGCACTTGCCAAGCAGCCGGTGCCGGTGCCTAAGGTTGAACGCCAGCATGAGGTCGTGATGGAAAACGATACAAAAGCTGTCTTGCGGGTGATCGGGGTCACGGCTCTCCTGCAGCTGGTCTGGGTGCCAGTGGCCGTCATCGATCGAATGGAGCGCCACCGCGTCAGTCAACTGGTGGTTCCATCCGTCAACCAACCATTCGCCTCGGGGCGCAACCCACCCCCATCGCCACAAGCAGCATTTGACAATCCGGTGCTGTCAGCACTGCTGCTGGATTCCTCAGCGTCCCAATCGGCCACGTCCGATCGCCTAAAGCGCATGGACGCTGCCGCGGCCGCGGCTCTCTCCTCGCCGGAACAGGCAGGTTCTGCCGCGCAGCAGTTCAGTGCTCTTGGCAGCACCCCTTTGCTCGGCAGCGGCACCCCGTCCACCCACTCTCCCTTGGGAAGCGTGGAGGTCTTCCGTGACGCGCTGGGAATTCTTCGGCCGGGCACACCCGCCGGCTTCAGCAAGGCTGATCTGCTGGGCGGGCCGCTCACCCTCGCCTCATCCGGGGAAGCGGCCATGCCGGTTCTCGCCAGGGCTGAGCGGGCCCGCTGGGCCAGCAGCGGCGATCAGCTGGCACCGCTCCCCGCCCATTGGCGCCAGCCCATGCGCCAAGCGGTGCAGCAACTGGTGTCGCCTGGTCACGAAACGCCTGCCGAGCTCTCCGCGCGGGTAATTCACATTCCTTCAAGTCGCCTCCGGGCCATGGAGCAGGTCCCCGTTGCGATCCGCGACGACGGGACCGCCACCGTGCTGCGCGCTCCCATCGACAACGCGGCGCTCCAGGAGATTGAGGGCTGGGCCGCGCGTCAGCCGCTGCCGAAACAAGGGGTCGTGGACACGGCGCTCCTCACCCTGCATCCGATGCCGCACGAACCAGGACCGAGCCCCACCCATCCTGCGCACGCCGTGCCCTTGCCCTTGGCCTCAACCCCAGCCCCGGCCCCAGGGCCAAGCGCACCTGCTCCGAGATCGGCAGGGGGATCGGCTGGCCTGCCTGCCCGCCTGGACAACCCCAGCCCCCCAAGCGATCACCAAGCCGGTCCCCTGCAATGAGGCAACAGGGAGGCAACAGGCAGCCCCACATGAGGCACCCCTTCAGGTGGGGGCCAGCTCATGTTGACAACACCCCCTTGATGCACTAATTTGGACAGATACGGATTTTTTAAGGCCTGATGGCAATCCAATCTCAGCGCGCAGCTCTCGCTGCCGTCGTCGCCATCGCAGCTGGCGCCATTTTCACAGGAGGGGCAAAGGCCGCTCCTGTGTCTGTGACCTTCACAACCACCACCTTTCCTGAAAAAGCATCATCTGGCTTGCCTGCAACCCAGGATCTCCCCATCGACCTTGATGCGGTATCGTCCCCGGCTTTTTCTGGATATATTTCACGCCTGAATCCCAACAACCTTCCTGGGGGATTCACCAATACCGGTTTTGCTCCGATGTCAGCTTTTGACGGAGCTACTGGACAAATCTTCAGGCAAGTAAACGGCCAAAACACATTCCGCTTTCAGTATTCTCAAGTCGGCATCGCCGAAAACGTTACCCCTATTTCTTTCAACAAGACTCTCTCCTCATTCTTCGACAGTTTCTACCTCACGGGTACCTGCACAGTTTGCGGACCAGGAGCACTGATCCAATCTCAAACCACGACCGCTTTCGGTTCTGCCACTGTGGATAGCAGTACATCTCCCGCTGAAGGCAGCTACAGCTTCTCTTCCATCACCATTCCAATCACCTATGGAGACACCGGTTTTATCGGAACTCTTCAATATACAGGTATCAATTCCTTTGAAACAGTGGACAACGAGAGCGAACAATCCGTGATCGCTCCCATTTCCGCCACGGGTACTTTCACCTTGACGGCTGAGCCCATTCCTGCTCCCCTGCCCCTTGCAGGCGCAGCACTAGCTTTTGGTTGGAGCCGCAAGCTTCGTCGTCGGATCGCCGATCAAACGCTCGCTTGAGCCAATCTGTTTCTACTGATGGGCTCCCAAGGGAGCCCTTTTTTTATGTTTGATGTGAGGAACAACCTCTAGGCATGTGCTCTATGCACCTTCCCAATCCACTGCTTGCACGAACACCTTGAATCTTGAGCCCTTGATGCTGCTGCTTCAAGGCAGGCGGCTTGTCTTGCACACAGGCACCACGAAAACAGGCAGCACCAGCCTGCAGCAATATCTATTCACCAATCATGCTGCGCTCAAAGCGCAAGGTATTTTATATCCCACAAGCATTTCGACGTCCGATCAACCTAAGCACCAGTGGCTGATCGAATGCCTAGCACGTAGAAACCAGGCGGCACTCACATCCGCATGCGAGGAACTCGGCACGGAGCTGGATGAGCAAGTCCACACCGTAGTCCTATCAACTGAAGGACTTTACAATCACTTCTACGACTATATTCATACTGCCAAAGAAGGATTGGCTCAACTATGCGCCAGCATAGATGTTGAAGTTGTCGTTGTATTTCGCAATCCCTTTGACTTCTCCCTTTCTTCTTTCAAGCAGGGTCTGATCAATCCTCCAAACAGCTGGTCACCCTACTACGGGCATACACGCAGTTTGGAACAGCTCTGCAGTGATCCAAAGTGGTTGCAACGGCTTAATTTCCAAGACTTCGTAGAAACCTGGCGCCAACTTGTCGGCAAAGAGGGCATGCGTTGCTTCCCATATTCCAAAGCAATTCTGAAAACACTATGCAAGCATATTCTTGATTTCGATGTGTCTTCAGAGCATCAATTGCCCAACGCCAACAGGTCGGTTGGCTTGCTGGGCGTGGATCTTCTGCATGTGCTGAATCGCCATCAGCTACCAAGCGATCCACGTGCCCTGGCCATTGAGCACGTTCGTTCAATTGATGCTCTAAAAAAAACGCCATTCACTCACAGCAAGATCTCCCATGCAATTGTCGACAGGCACTGCACGGCAAGTCTGCTGAAGCTCTGTGCCACGACGCCCGAGCTCACCAGCATGGTGGGGAGCCATCTGCAAGCACTGTCAGCATGGGCAGGTGGCATGCCGATTGGATTCAAGCGAGATAGAACGGACACAGCATTTCTTCTTTGCCTCGAAGCAGGCTTCATTGAGGAGCAGACGATCCTGCTGGTTCAGAGCCTACGTCTGTTCGGAGGTTGTTATTCAGCCTGCCCAATCTATCTTGTCTGTCCTCGGCCGCACAGAGCCCCATCGAAAAGAACGATCCAAACACTTGAGTTGATGGGTACCAATGTGATCATTGAAAACCTAAACCACTCATTAGATCACTTTCCATATGCCAACAAAGCCTATGCGCTGGCCCACCTTGAGGAGCACAGCAATGAGCAACAGATCGTATTTCTAGACTCCGACACTTTGGTGCTGGATGAACCTCGGTCTTTGGCAATCTCTCATCAGCATGATTTCGCCGCCAGGCCTGTTGATGTGCGGGGAATCTGCAGCAGCCCACTCGACAACCACTATCACAGCTATTGGGAACAGCTGTGTGCACTCGCTGGTGTTTCGATCGAGGCGTTACCTTGCATCCTCACCGGCGTGAGCAAGGAAGCCATTCATGCCAACTACAACGGGGGACTGCTGGTGGTGCGCCGGTCATTGGGGTTCGGCAGCCGCTGGCAGAATCTGATCGAGCAGGCGTGGGAAAAAGAGATCACTCCAAAGCCTGGCAATTTCTGGGGCTCAGGGCAATCCACGTTCGCGGTGGCGGCCCATTCAATCAGTTCACGGGTTCATCTACTCCCAGAGGGTTACAACATCCCTCTCCATTCCCCAGCACCCGGCCTGGATCTGCCACCACCAGAACATCCAAAGCACGCTCACTATCACTGGTTACTGGAAACAGAGCATTTCTCACAAGGTCTCCAACAACTCCTGCGCCTGGAACTTTCCAGCCACTGCCGAACCTTCCTCCAGGCCATGAAACCATTCCAGCATCGCCGTGGCGGTTCGCACACCGGCTTTCCCGAGAGCCCACAATCGGCGGCTTGACCAACACAGGGCGGGGACGCGGCCTGTAGCACCATCCCCGTCGGAGCACTGGAATCGGCGCTCTGTCCAGGCCGCTGGCGATCGCGCCCGATGGCCAATGGCCACTGCCCTAAGGCCAGAAGGTTTCCGTCCCCAGGAAAGCTGGTAAGATCCGTCAAGAAAATGGCTTGTTGTGAAAGGATCCTGCTTGTTGCGGAATGTTCCTTTCACCGATGGGCTACGTAGCACTTTTTTTTCGAGGGATGCTCGGTTGAGAGATCGCCTGCTCAACATCTCTCTGTTGCACAGTCGACGGGCCCGGGCCCAGGCGTTAGCTCTCGCTATTGCTCCGGCCATTGTTCTGCCCGGTGTTGCCCACGCTTCAGCGCAGCCTTCCTGGAGCGGGGGTGCCGCACCAGGCCTCTCCACCCCCCAATGGCGCCCGGTCGCCGTGGAAAGCGCCCCAGCAGCTTGGAAGGTAGTCAACACCGACGGCCCGGCAAACGCCGCGTCCAAGCCATGGACCAACAGCGGCGACGTTGGGAGCGCAGAGTCAACCCCCGCCACTCCCGCGCCTGGCTGGCAGACCACGGCGGAGTCGGAGCCGCTCCCCACCGGCAGCAGCGCGCCCACGTTGTTCACCCCGGCAGAAACGGCGGCCGCCGCCATTCCCCAGCCCGTGCAGGTGATGGCCCTCTCGCGGGGAATCACAGTGAACCGGGAGCTCTATCCCGATGTTGCGCTCACGATCCCGAGTGGGTTCAAACGGGATCCACAGCGCTTCCTCACGGTGTCCATTGATGGCGCTGAGCGGGTCAGAAAGGAGTTTTTCCCTGCCGATTGTGACCGCAACGATTGCGCCGATATTGAGCTCAATTTTGAGCTCGCCCTGTTGCAGTCTGGTCCGGTAAGCCTAGAACTGCTTTACAACATCGGTGATGTCACCAGCCGCAACGGCTCCGGTTTATCCGCGCAAAGCCTAGGGTTTCGATTGGCTGGAAATCTCTCAAAAACCGTTGGCATCGCAGTTGGCGGCGAATCACTGGTGAACCTGAATCCAAGCAGCCCCTGCCTGGACATCAACCAAGCCTGCGGTCAACTCAAAGGCCGCACCTTGTTCGCCGTGGCCTCTGCAGCCTTCCCCCTCTCCAGCCGCCCAAATCCCCCGGTGATCACAGTCACTGCTGGGGCGGGCAACGGCTACTACGGCTACAACGGCAGCGCCAGCGATAACCAGTGGGGGCCGATCGGCAGCGTGTCCTATGCATTTAACAACCGCGTGTCTGTCGGGGTTGAATACAGCGGCTATGCAATCAGCGCGGGTGTATCAGTACGCCCGCTGGAATCCTTCCCACTCACCGCATCACTGTTTGCCACTGACTTCCTCGGCAATCTGCCCAACAACATTGAAGGGTCCTGCGGCAATCAGTCGTGCTCGCTGCGCGTCCTAGGACGCGTGACCTATTCGTTCTGAGGGCCTCAGGCGGGCTCTGCCACCTGCTCGATCGCCGCCGCGATTGCGACGCGCTGCTCGGTGTCGTAGCCCCAACGATCCAGGAAGGCCACGTCGTCACCGCGGCCGGCCGTGGCCTCCAACAGGGTTTCCAGCCGTTCCTTCACCGCCTGGGGCTCCAGCAGGCGCAGCAGCTCCAGGCAGCGCTGGTGCACCCGTTCGGAACTGGCCTGCATGGCCCCATCCTCCTGGCGCTGATGGTGCAACGCCATCGCCGTGCTCATCGCCAGGTTGCAGGCCGTGAGATCGACAACCCCGGCTCCCGCCTGGCGCAACTGCCACACCAGGCCATCGGGCAGGCGGTCCATCAGGGGGGAATCGCCGGCCAGTGCCACCACGAAGAACCCGCGGGCGCCGTCGCGGCTCTGCACCAGCTCCCCCACCCGATCAGCCAGCACTTCGTCGCTCAGCTCGCCGTTCTCCCACAACCCCAGCCACTGGGCCGTGATCTCCATGGCCTGCGGAAAACTGGGAACAGCGGCGGGGCTTCCGGCCCCTGCAACGAATGAAGCCGGGGTGGAGGCAGACATCGACGGCCCGTGGGGTGACACTGTTGAAGTTATGCATTCTCCGCTCCTACCGGCGACCCATCCGCCCGACTTCCGCTCCGGGTTCGTGGCCCTGGTGGGGCGGCCCAACGTCGGCAAATCAACGCTGCTCAACCAGCTGGTGGGGGAGAAGGTGGCGATCACCTCCCCCGTGGCCCAGACCACCCGCAACCGTCTGCGGGCGATCCTCACCACCCCTGCCGCCCAGCTGGTGCTGCTCGACACCCCCGGCATTCACAAGCCCCATCACCTGCTGGGGGAGCGGCTGGTGCGCAGCGCCCGCTCCGCCATCGGCGACGTGGACGTGGTGCTGCTGCTGGTGGATGGCAGCGAGCTGGCCGGACGCGGCGATGGCTTCATTGTGGAGCTGCTGCGCCAGAGCCGCAGGCCGGTGCTGGTGGCCTTGAACAAATGGGACCTGGTGGACCCAGCCGACGCCACCGCCCTGCAGCGCAGCTATGACGCCTTGCTGAACGACCGTGGAACCACCGGCTTCCGCGGCGACGAGCCCGGCGGCGCCCCTGCTGATGCCGCCAACGGCGCAGGTGCCATGGCAGCCCTGGCCCCCTTCGCCGAACTGTTCCCTTGCAGCGCCACCACCGGCGAGGGCTGCGAGGCGTTGGTGGCGGCCCTCACGGCACGGCTGCCGGTGGGTCCGGCGCTCTACCCGGCCGACACCATCAGCGACCAGCCGGAGCAGCTGCTGATCGCCGAACTGATCCGCGAGCAGGTGCTCACCCTCACCCGCGAGGAGATGCCCCACTCGGTGGCGGTGCAGGTGGAGCGGATCGTGGAAGACGGCAAACGCACGGCCGTGCTCGCCACGGTGGTGGTGGAGCGCTCCAGCCAGAAGGGCATCCTGATCGGCAAGGGCGGCTCCATGCTGCGCGACATCGGCAGCGGCGCCCGCGCCCAGATGCAGAAGGTGTTCGAGGGGCCCGTGTACCTCGAACTGTTCGTGAAAGTGGTGCCGAACTGGCGCCGCAACCCGGCGCGGCTGGCGGAGCTGGGCTACCGGGAGGAGTGAAGCCAGCCGACGGGCCACGCATGCTGCGCAGTGGCGTGCTCGGCCTTGCCGCATGGCGGCCCTGAGCCGTGCTTCGGCCGCGCCTCCCTGAGCCGTGCTTCAGGATGGGCGCACCGCCCGCCCGCCGCCATGACCGGCTCCAGCCCCGCTTTTCCGCCGGCGGACCTGCCCGCCTTTCTGCAGCTCTGCGCCGGCCGCTGGATGGGTCTGCGCAGCACATTGGCGGGCAGCGCCAGCAGCGACCCTGACGACGGCGCCGCTCCCTTGAGCGAGCGGGGGGAGGTGGAGGTGACGCTGCTGGCGGCAGGCGCGGCAGGCGACCTGGGCGGCCTGCAGGTGAACGCCCCCGAGGGCATCCACAGCACACTTGGTTTTGACGGCGACGGTGGCCTGCGCGGCGCAGCCGGGCCGATCGGCCGCTGGCAGCTCTGGCCCGACGGCAGCCTGGAACTGGAGCTGCAGCGCCATGAAGGGCTTGTGCGGGAACGCATCTGGTTCACCAAGCCGAACCTGCGGCTGCGCAGCAGCGTGGAGCACCGCGCCGATGGCAGCGCCGCTGTGGCCAGCTTCTGCAGCGAGATCCGCCGCGTGAGCGCCTCCTGAGCACCGTGAACGGCCTGCGGATCGATGTGGTGACGCTGGTGCCGGAGGCCTTCGAGCCCCTGCGCGGGCTCGGGGTGATCGGCCGCTCGTTCGCCGCCGGACGGGCCAGCCTGCACACCCACAACCCCCGCGATTTCGCCACCGACCGCTACCGCAAGGTGGACGATGTGCCCTACGGCGGAGGTGCGGGCATGGTGCTCAAACCCGAGCCCGTGTTCGCCGCCTTCGAGGCCATCCCGCAACTGGAGCGGCGCACGGTCTTGCTGATGAGCCCGCAGGGCCAGCCTCTGCAGCAGGCCCACCTGCGCCACTGGGCCACCAGCTGCGACCAGCTAGTGCTGCTCTGCGGCCACTACGAGGGCTTCGACGAACGCATCCGCAGCCTGGCCGATGCGGAGGTGTCGATTGGCGACTTCGTGCTCACCGGCGGAGAGCTGCCGGCGATGACCGTGATCAACGGGGTGGTGCGGCTGCTGCCCGGCACGGTGGGCACCGCCGCCTCGCTCGACGACGAAAGCCACAGCGCCCTGCTGCTGGAGCATCCCCAATACACCCGCCCGGCCAGCTTTCGCGGCCTGGAGGTGCCCCAGGTGCTGCGCAACGGCAACCACGCCGTGATCGCCCGCTGGCGCCACGATCAGCAGCTGGAACGCACCCGCGAGCGCCGCCCCGATCTCTACCAGCGCTGGCTGGAGCAGGGGGAGGCCACGGGCGACGCGTCCGGGCGGGGAGAATGCCCATGATGGCTCCGCTTCGCCCCACGGCTTCGGCATGCAGCTGCGCATCGGCAACGGCTACGACATCCACCGGCTGGTGAGCGGGCGCCCCCTGATCCTCGGGGGCATCCGGCTCGACCATCCGCTCGGCCTCGACGGCCACAGCGACGCCGACGTGCTGGTGCATGCGCTGATGGATGCCCTCCTGGGCGCCCTCAGCCTCGGCGACATCGGCCGCCATTTTCCGCCGGAGGACCCGCGCTGGAAAGGCGCCGACAGCCTGCAACTGCTGGAGCGGGTGATGGAGCTGGTGCGCGCGCGGGGCTGGCAGGTGGTGAACGTGGATGCGGTGGTGGTGGCGGAGCAGCCCAAGCTCAAGCCCCACATCGAGGCCATGCGTGCCGCCATCGCCGCCCGGCTGGCGGTGGAGCCCGACCAGGTGGGGGTGAAAGCCACCACCAACGAAGGTCTGGGGCCCACCGGCCGGCAGGAGGGCATCGCCTGCCACGCCGTCGCCCTGCTGCAAAAACCATGAAGGCCTGGTGGCTGGCGCTCTGCCTGGGGCTGGCCCTGCTGGTGGCCCCTGGGCTGCAACCGTCCATGGCTTTCGCCGCGCCGAGCATTGCCGGCGCAGGCGAAGGCGTGGGAGCAGGCGCAGACGTGGCCACCCCGGCTGGAGCTGCAGCCATTGAGCTGTTGCGGCTGCGGGTGCCGGCGGCGCAGCGCAGCTGCTGGTTGCAGGCGGAAGCGGCGGGTTGGGGGCCCTGGTTGCAGCGGCAGCAGGGTTTCGCGGGCCGGGAGCTGTTCTGGAATGCCCGCGACGCCGAAGGGGTGCTGCTGATTCGCTGGCGGCGCCCGGGCGATTGGCATGGCATTGCGGCAGCCAGCCTGGCGGAGCCCCAGCAACGCTTTGAGGCGGAGGCACGCCGCTGCCTGGCGCTCGCCGCCACCGCAGACAACCCCTTTGTGCTGCTGGGCAGCGCCGAACTGCTGCCGCAACCATGAACGACTCCGGCACCGGGCCGATCCCCCCCCAGAACGCCCCCCAGAACACCCCCGAGAACACTCCCCCGCACGCCCCGGTGGATGGCCTGATCGATGGGGTGGCCGAGCTTGATCTGGAGCGTCCGCTGCGGCTGGGGATGGCGGAAGCGATCTGGGGCCAGGACAAGAACGCCGCGCAGATCGCCGCCATCCTGCAGCGAGTGGCCCAGACCGCCCAGACCGCCCTGGTGACGCGGGTGAGCGAAGAAAAGGCCGCCGCCGTGGCTGGCCTTTGCCGTGTGTCGCTGCCGCGGTTACCGGCAGGGCGGGCTCTGGCCTATCACCCGATCGCCCGCTGCCTCACCCTGGGCCTGCAGGAGGGCAGCAGCGAAACGCCCTTGGGGGCCACGGCGGCGGCGGCGGTGGCGGTGGTGTGCGCCGGCAGCAGCGATCTGGCGGTGGCCCAGGAGGCAGGGCTGGCCCTGCGCTGCCATGGCATCGCCCACGACCTGGTGGTGGATGTGGGCGTGGCGGGTCTGCAGCGGCTGCTCGGCAAGCTGGAGCGGCTGCGGCGGGCCCGCGTGTTGATCGTGTGCGCCGGCATGGAGGGGGCCCTGCCCACCGTGGTGGCCGGGCTGTTGCCCCAGCCGGTGATCGCGGTGCCGGTGTCGGTGGGCTATGGGGTGAGTGCCGGCGGCATGGCGGCGCTGCACGGCATGCTCGCCAGCTGCGCGCCGGGGCTGGCCGTGGTGAACATCGACAACGGCTACGGCGCCGCCATGGCCGCTCTGCGCATCCTCAACGCTCAGAGGTGCTGAAGCTGCGGGTAGGCGGTGAGCAGTTCCTCGGTGCTGAGCACCTCGCCCTCGCCTTCGGGCTGCCAGATCACTTCCAGCGCCAGCAGATCGCTGGAGCTCACCGCGCCCAGCACGCTGAGGGCGTTGCGCAGGTCGTCGGCGCTGCTGGCGGATTTGATCGGGATGCGGCCGCGGCTGGCCACCAGCAGGGTGATGGCGATGAAGTCGCTGGTGGCATCGGCGTTGCCCACCGGCGCGGCGGCATCTTGAAAGCGCTTGCCGCCCACATTGGAGGTGACCTCTCGGCGCAGCTTGCTGCGCTCGGTCATCGAGAGGCGGTTGAAGGTTGTTTCAGCGCTGGGGAACGGCACCTGGCCCACTTCCACGTTGGCGTACACCCATAGATCGGGGTTGCGCAGCAACGAAAGGGTGGTTTCCTGCAGCACCCGCTGCAGGCCGGCGCTGTTGCCGGTGTCTGCTGAGGCCGCCAAACGGCGCAGGTCGGTCTGCAGATCGCGGGCCGTGGCGAGCAGGCCCATCTGCAGCTGGGCAACCGCCACGGGGCCATCGGCGCGGGGAGCGGCCATCGCCCCGCCGCCATTGCCGCCGGGGAGCCCACCGCCACCCCGCAGGGAGTTGGCGATCACGCCCACGATCGACATCAGCACCAGGAAGCCGAACAGGCCGCCGCCGCCGAAGCCGAAGATCGGAATCAGGAAGGGAAAGCCGATGCCGCCGCCAAAGCCGCCGCCCCCCCGGTAGCCACCACCGCCGAAACCACCACCACCCCCGCCGCTGAAGTTGCGCGGCATGGAGGGGGCGGAGCGGAAACTGCCGCCGCCGATGCGGCCACCGCTGGCGGCCTGGCTGGGCTGCGGCGCAGCGAACATCACCAGGGCGCTGAGCAGGAACGGCAGCACCAGCCAGGCCGAGAGGCGCCGGCGACCTGCGCTGGCACGGCCAGTGGCTTGGGAAGAGAACACGTCAGTTGCCGCTGCGAATGCAACGAATCTAGGAACCACCCCCCACGATGGTGACAACTTCCAGCACGTCGCCCTCGCCGAGAGGCTGCTCCGGCCACTGCCGCCGGGCGAGCACCTCGTCGTTGAACTCGACCACCACCAGGCGGGGTTCATAGCCGAAATGCAGAAGCGCCTCCTGCAGGCTGAGGCCTGCGGGGCACTGGCGGGCTTCACCGTTGAGTTGCAGGGAGAGGGTCACGGCAGCGGAAGGGCGAAGAGGTGGTGGAGCCGACGGCTGGGGGGCAGGGGTGAAGGGGGACAGGCCGAGGGTGTCAGAGGTGACGGCAGGGGCGTGAAGGGAGCGGTGGTCAGGAAAGTGGTGGCAGGGCGGCCAGCAGCTCCCGGCTGGCCGCCGCCGGATCGGGGGCCTCCATGATCGCGCGCACCACCGCCACCCCATGCGCGCCGGCCGCCAGCACCGGAGCGAGCGTGCCGGCCTCGATGCCGCCGATCGCGAAGAAGGGAAGCGGGCTCTCCGCCGCGGCCTCGCTGAGATAGCTGAACCCCACCGGCGCGCGGCCGGGCTTGGTGGGCGTGGCATGCACCGGCCCCACGCCCACGTAGTCACAGCCGTCGGTCACGGCCTGGCGCAGCTGCTCGATGCAGTGGGTGCTGCGGCCGATCAGCCGCTCCGGGCCGAGCAGGCGGCGGGCGATTGCCGGCGGCAGATCCCCCTGGCCCAGGTGCACGCCATCGGCCTCCACCGCCAGGGCCAGATCCACCCGGTCGTTCACCAGGAACAGGGCGCCATGGCGAGCGCAGAGCCGGCGCAGGGCGGTGGCTTCGGCGAAGCGCTGGCCGTCATCGGCCTGCTTGGCCCGGTACTGCACCAGGCGGACCCCCGCCTCAAGAGCCGCCGTCACCGTGGTTTCGAGAGCTTCGAGGGTCTGACAGGGGCTGGTGATCAGATACAGCCGGCAGGAGGCCAGCTGCTGACGCCGGTGGCCCAGGCCCGCCGTGGCCTGCAGCACGGCCACTTCCAGGTCGTAGGCGAGGTAGCGCAGCGCCGAGGCCTCCGCCGCCAGCTCGGGATCGCTGCTGCGGCCGAATTCTTCGAGCACCCTCAGGGCTTCCTGCACCCGGGCGGCATTGGCCCCCAGCACCGCAGCGGAGCCAAGCCGCTGCTGCTGGGCCGGATGGGCCATGCCCGCCGCCGGATCGGTGGCGCTGTGGCGCGCCTGTTTATAGATGTTCTGATGGCGCCGGCCGAGCCGCTGGCGCATGTCCTTGCAGCGGGCCACCAGGTCGTCGCGGCCGAGGCCGAAGCGGCACCAGTCTTCGATCACGCGCAGGCCCTCCCGGGCGCGGTCGAGATTGGCATCCAGCAGGCGCAGCACCGCCGGCTCCGCAAGCGGTTCCACGGGTTCTGGAGCAGGGGCAGAGGAAGGGTCGTCCATCGGAGCAGGGGAAGGGTTGAGGCGGGCAACGCCGCGACGGCGCGGCGGGAATGTTGGGACGCGGCGGGACACCCTCGTTAGGGTGAGGGGCCATTCCCAGAGCCCATGAATTCCGGCGGCGGCGACAGTCCGATGTGGGTGCTGGTTTCAGGGATTCTGCTGCTGGGTGGCATCGCCGCCTTCATCAGCTGGGGCCTCACGAACGCCTATCCCGCCAGCTGAGCTGGCCAGCGCCGCCGCCAGCACGCTGTCGGTGATCAGGGTGCGGGCCTGTTCGGCATCTTGGCCGATCTGGGCCTTGAGCGCATCGAGGCTCTCGAAGCGCTGCTGGGACCGGAGCAGCGCCAACGGTTGCACCTCCAGCTCGCGTCCTTCCAGCTCAATCTGGCGATCCAGCAGGTGCACCTCCACCGCCGAGGGCGCCAGGGGGTCCACCGTGGGTTGTGGCCCCAGGTTCATCACCGCCGCCATCGGGCCACTGCCGTGGCTCCAGGCCAGGGCGGCATAGACCCCCTCCTGCGGCAGGAATTTGCGCCCGTCCACCTCCAGGTTGGCGGTGGGCCAGCCGAGCGTGCGCCCCAGCCGGCGCCCGCGCACCACGGTGCCGCTGAACCGGTAGGGCCGCTCCAACAGGCGGCCGGCCTCAGCGATGCGGCCAGCGGCCAGGGCCCGGCGGATGCGGCTGCTGCTCACCCGTTCGCTGCCATCCCACAGCATCGGCAGCACCGACACCTTGAGGCCATGCAAAGCG
Source organism: Synechococcus sp. ATX 2A4 (assembly GCF_024346375.1). Taxonomy (GTDB): domain Bacteria; phylum Cyanobacteriota; class Cyanobacteriia; order PCC-6307; family Cyanobiaceae; genus MW101C3. The sequence goes on from NZ_JAGQCV010000003.1 coordinate 75,833, forward strand.
CCGATCGCGGCCAGGGCCGTGGCATCGCCGCAGCGGTTCACGCCGAAGCGGAAGTTCTCGCCCACCGCCACCTCGCGGCACTGCAGGGCCCCCACCAGCACCCGTTCGACGAACTCCTGCGGTGTGAGGCAGGACAGCTCCCGGGTGAAGGGCACCAGCACCAACTGGCGGATGCCGAAAGGTTCCAGGAGGGAGAGTTTCTCATTGGGCAGATCGAGCCGCAGGCGGGGTTCGCCGTGCAGCAGTTCGCGGGGATGGGGCCAGAAGCTCACCACCGTGGGCACCAGGCCCGGCGTGGGGGCGGCAGCGATTGAGGCGATCACCCGTTGGTGCCCCTGGTGCAGGCCGTCGAAACTCCCGAGAGCGACGGCGGTGGGGGTCAGGGCATCCTGGGGAGATCGCAGCGGTATCAACTGTCCAGACGGTTTCCGCAGGGGTCCATCCTTCCACGCGGCGCCAGGTGCTGGGGATTGGTGGTCAGGGCCTCGCAGCACGGGTGGCCGGCCATGCCAAGTTTGTTGCCATTCGCCCTTCCACCGCAAGCGCCGCCGATGGCCGATCGCCTCGATCTCCAGCAGGTTTCCGCGGCGGTGCGTCGCCTGGCCTGGATCCGTTTCTGGACCCAGGTGGTGCTGGCCGTGGTGGTGGTGGGGGTGCTGATCTTCAACAACATCGGCTCCCGCTTGATGGCCAACACCCAGCGAGCCCTGGGGTTGGGTCCCGGGTTGTCGCTCACGACGCTGTCATTTTTCGTGCTGCTCTGGAGCCTCTGGCAGGGCTGGTTGATGGTGCGCTGCGGCCGCGCCCTGGCCAGCCCGGTGCGGCCCAGCCGCGGCGAAACGGGGCGGCTGATCAAACGCAGCGTGATCGGCGATCTGCTGGGCCTCACCCTGGCGGCGGTGGGCTATCAAGCCCTGGCCGGCAGCCTGTTCGTGCAGGCCTCCATGCAGGTGCCCGGTTTCTTCGGCGCCCAGATCACCACGCCCGGCGGCACCGGCAGCAGGGTGATGGGCCTGCCGATCACCTCGATCGAGATGCTCTCGGTGTTGAGCAACACCCAGGTGCTGTTCGCCCACCTGGTGGGCCTGCTGCTCAGCCTGTGGCTGCTGCAGCGGGTGTACCGGCCGCTGCCGTCAGAGCGGCCCGGCTGAGCGAGGCCCTGCTCAGCCGGACCCTGTCGCCGGCAGCGCCAGCAGCGGATCGAGCCCCGCCAGCTGCGTGAGCGCCCCGCGCCAGAACAGCTCCGGCTGCAGCGGTGTGAGCGCCGCGCCGCCGCTGTGCACCTGCTCCACATCCGTGGGCCAGTCGCGCGGACCGGCTGTGGCCGCCTCCAGATCGTTGACCACCTCACCGGCCAGCCAGTAATAGGTGCGGCCGCGGGGATCGGTGCGGCAATCGAACTGATCCACATAGCGGCGCACCGCCGGGCGGCACCAGCGCACCGGGCCGATCGCGGCAGCGGGCTGGGCGGGCACATTGAGGTTCAACAGCAGGCCTTCGGGCCAGCCACCGGCGAGCATCTGCTCCGCCACCTCCAGCGCCAGGCTGGCCGCCGGGGCGAATTCGCGCCAGTCGAAGCAGGCGCTGCTCACCGCCAGCGCCTTGAGCCCCTCCAGGGTGCCCTCCATCGCCGCCGACACCGTGCCGGAATAAAAGACATCACTGCCCAGGTTCGGGCCGTGGTTGATGCCAGAGAGCACCAGATCGGGCGGTTCCGCCAGCAGCCGGCCCAGGGCCAGCTTCACGCAATCGGAAGGGGTGCCGCTGCAGGCCCAGGCCATCACCCCTTCGTCGAACAGGGCATCGGCCCGTTCCGCCCGCAGCGGGGTCTGCAGGGTGAGGCCATGGCCGGTGGCGGAGCGTTCCTGGTCGGGGCACACCACCGTGACCCGATGGCCCCGGGCGGCGGCGGCATTGGCCAGGGTGCGGATGCCCTCGGCGAAGACCCCATCGTCGTTGCTGATCAGGATGCGGAGGCGATGCATCGGTGCGAGCACAGCGGCGGCAAAGGTGGAGGAATCCAGCCTGGCGGCAACCTAGGCGGCCCGGATCCGTACAGTCGAGCCGCTACGCCACCCCTCCGTGAGCGCCACGATCAGCCTCCAGCAGCTCACCGATCAGCTCGATGCCCTTGAGGCCGAAGCGGCCGCCGAGCTGCGCGCGGCTCCAGCCGCCGCCGACCTGGAGCAACTGCGGGTGGCGCTGCTGGGCAAGAAGGGGCGGCTGTCGGTGGTGCTCGGCGCCATGGGCAAGCTCTCGGCCGAGGAGCGGCCGCTGGTGGGGCAACGGGCCAACCGGCTCAAGGAGCAGCTGCAGGCGCTGCTGAACGAACGGCTGGAGGCCCTGCGCGAGGCCGCCATGGCCGAGAAGCTGCGGGGCGAAAGCCTCGACGTGACCGCGCCGAGCCGCTATGTGCCCGCCGGCCACCGCCATCCGCTGATCACCACCACCGAGGAGATCGTCGACATCTTCGCCGGCCTCGGCTACCGGGTGGAGGAAGGCCCGGAGGTGGAGACCGATCACTACAACTTCACCGCCCTCAACATCCCGCCCCACCACCCGGCGCGGGACATGCAGGACACCTTTTATCTGACGGCCAACACCCTGCTGCGCACCCACACCTCGCCGGTGCAGATCCGCCATCTGGAGCAGAACCCTCCGCCGGTGCGGATCGTGGCACCGGGGCGCGTGTACCGGCGCGATGCGGTGGATGCCACCCATTCGCCGGTGTTCCACCAGGTGGAGGTGCTGGCGATCGACGAAGGGCTGGATTTCAGCCACCTGCGCGGCACGGTCACCACCTTTCTGCAGGCCTTCTTCGGCGACCTGCCGGTGCGGTTCCGGGCCAGCTACTTCCCCTTCACCGAACCCTCCGCCGAGGTGGACGTGCAGTGGCGCGGCCGCTGGCTGGAGGTGATGGGCTGCGGCATGGTGGATCCGGCGGTGCTCGAAGGGCTGGGGCTGGATCCCGAGCGCTGGAGCGGCTTCGCCGCCGGGCTGGGGGTGGAGCGCTTCTGCATGGTGCGCCACGGCATCGACGACATCCGCCGCCTGTACACCAGCGATCTGCGCTTCCTCGAACAGTTCTGAGCCTGCGGCACGCCCGCCAGGATCCCCTCACCGCCAGCACCCCCTGAGACCCCGAGCCCCCTCATAAACTCTCGAAATCTCTGCGCGCGATCGGTGCCCTGCGTCGGACTGATCGTCAACGACGGCAAGGCTGTGGCCGTCCGCACCGCCGATGCGATCGAGGCGCGCTTCACCGCCGCCGGTTCCACGGTGGTGCGGGTGAGCAGTTCCGGCGGCATGGTGGGCTTCGCCAACCCGGACACCCACCTGCGCAGCCTCGGCTACACCGCCTGCGTGCCGGCCAGCTTTCACCCCCAGATGCAGCTGGCGGTGGTGCTTGGCGGGGATGGCACCGTGCTTTCGGCCGCCCGCCAGACCGCCCCGATCGGGGTGCCGATCCTGACGATCAACACCGGCCACATGGGCTTCCTCGCCGAGGCCTACCTCAACGAGCTCGATGGAGCCCTCGACCAGTTGCTGGAGGGCAAGTGGACGGTGGAGGAGCGCACCATGCTGGTGGTGAGCGTGATGCGGGGGGAGCACCGCCGCTGGGAGGTGCTCTGCCTCAACGAGATGGCCCTGCACCGGGAACCACTCACCAGCATGTGTCACTTCGAGATCGCCATCGGCCGCCACGTGCCGGTGGACATCTCCGCCGACGGGGTGATCCTCTCGACGCCCACGGGCTCCACCGCCTACGCCCTCTCCGCCGGTGGGCCGGTGATCACCCCCGACTGCCCGGTGCTGCAGCTCACGCCGATCGCGCCCCATTCGCTGGCCTCCCGCGCCCTGGTCTTCAGCGACCGGGAGCCGGTGACCGTGTTCCCCGCCACGCCCGAGCGGCTGATGATGGTGGTGGATGGCAGCGCCGGCTGCTACGTGTGGCCGGAAGACCGGGTGCTGATCCGCCGCAGTGAACACACGGCCCGCTTCGTGCGGCTTCAAGACCACGAGTTCTTCCAGGTGCTGCGCAACAAGCTGGGCTGGGGCCTGCCGCACGTGGCCAAACCCGACAGCCATGAGCACGGCGGCGGCCCGCGCCCGGAGACCGGGACTGAGCGGGCGTGAGCCAGCCGTTGATCCTGCTGATCGGCCCGGAGGCCGAAGCGATGGCGCCGCGGCTGGAAGCCTCCGGTTACCGCACTGCCCTGGCAGGCTCCCTGCCCGAGCCCGCCGCCGTGGTGCTGCTGTCGGGGGAGATCGGCACCCTCAGCATTCCCGCCCTGCGGCTCACGATGGAGCGCGTGCCCCTGCTGCTCGACATCGTGGACGACAGCGTGGAGGGCCGCTCCGAGTGCCTCAGCGCCGGCGCCAATGATTTCTGGCTGTCATCGGCCGGCGCCAGCGATCTGCTGATGCGGCTGAGGCTGATCCTGCAGCGGCGCGCGCAGCCCCTACCAATCAAAGGCGTGCTGGAGGTGGCCGATCTGCGGCTTGACCCCACCCTCAAACGCGCCCAGCGCGGCAACCGCGTGCTCACGCTCACGGGCCGCGAATACCGGCTGCTGGTGCTGCTGGTGCGCCAGGCGGGCGAGGTGCTTAGCCGCGAGCAGATCCTGCGCGAGGCCTGGGACGACCCGAGCGAAGCCGCCAGCAACGTGGTGGAGGTGTATGTGCGCTACCTGCGCCAGAAGCTGGAGGAAGGGGGTGAGCGCCGCTTGATCCACACGGTGCGGGGCCGGGGCTACTGCCTCTGTGATCGCCAGCTCCCCAACGGCAAGCCGGCGCCATGACAGCCATGGCCATGCGCCCCAGCGCGCAGCTGCCCGCAGTCCTGGCGGCCATCTGGAGGCTGATGGGGCTGGGTGGGCTGATGGGGCTGGCGGGGGTTGTGCTTCAAGCCGGGCCGGCCGGGGCCATTGGAGCCGGTCCGGCGCGCACTGCGCAGGGCCCTCCGCAGTTTCTGCCGTTGGAGGCCGAGTGGTGCCTGGAGCAGCCCGCGCTGGCCCCCCGCCCACCGGCCGGCTGCATTCAGCTGGAGGTGCCGCGCAGCGCGCGCCAGATGGCCCTGGGGTTGATGGAGCGCCCCCCGCTCGGTCCATTGCGGGGCATGTGGTTTCGCTTTGATCCGCCCACCCCGGTGAGCTTCTGGATGCACCGTGTTCGCCAGCCGCTCGACCTGATCTACCTGCGCCAGGGGCGGGTGATCGCGATCGATGCCGCCGTGCCGCCCTGTTCGCGCCTGCCGTGCCCCAGCTACGGGCCAGCGGAACCCGCCGATGGGGTGGTGGAGCTGCAGGCCCACGAAGCCCAGCGGCTCGGGATCGTGGTGGGCAGCCCGGCGCCCTTGCGCTGGCTGCAGGGCCGGGGCGCGGGAAGCTGAGCGCAGATCGACGCCACACAGGGAAGCTGAGGCAAACTGCGCAGCGGATGCGCAAGATTGGATGGGGGGCGTGGGGACGGCACAGGGGGGCGCGGCCGATGGGGCGCCGCGCACCGGCCAAGGCCCCGAACGGCGCCCCCGCCTGTGGCGCTGGGCTCTGCCACTGCTGCTCGGAGCCCTGCCGCTGCTGGAGGCGGGCGCCAGCCGCGCGCTCACCTTCACGTTCAGCTGCGGCGCCATGGATCTGAACTGCGCCAGCTTTCAGAGCACCAACGGGGCCGCCTACAGCGGCTTTCTCACCGCCGCCGCCACCTGGAGCAATCTGTTCAGCGATCCCTTCAATGTGACGCTCTCGATCAGCCAGGCACCGCTCGGCAACGGCATTCTCGGCGGGGCCCGCCCCACCATCCTCACCGGCACTTACTTCGAGATTGGCAATGGCCTGATCCGCGATGCCAGCTCAGACTTCGATCGCCTCGCCATCGCCCATCTGCCGGGGGCACGCACAACGGGGCCGTTGGTCAACGGCGTGAACACCTTCGCGGCGGGCGCAGGCGTGGGCATGATCACCAACCGCACCACCCAGGCCCAAATGGCCAACCCTTCAAACCCCGACATCCCTTACTTCGACAACGACTTCACAGCCGAAGCCTTTCCGGTCAATGGAGGGGAGATCATGCGCATCAACAACACACTTCTCAGCCTGACCTCCGCCAACGCCAAAGCGCTGGGCTTTGACATCTCCAGCTTGAACATCACCACCGACGCGCAGATTGATTTCACCGACTTCAGTGATTTTAATCCAGATCAGTTTGGCAGCCTCGATTGGGACTACGACCGGAGCGATGGCATCGCCGCCAACAGCATTGATTTCATCGGCGTGGCCATCCACGAGATCGGCCACGCCCTGGGCTTTCTGAGCGCGGTGGACGTGCTCGATGAAGCCTCCACCACCAGTGCAGGGGCGCTGTTTGCCCGTAGCGAAAACGTCTACAACCCTTATCTGCTGGATCTCTACCGCTACTCCACCTTGAGCCGAAGCCAGGGCCAGGGGGTGATCGATTTCAGCGTCGACGACCGCGAGAAGTTCTTTTCCCTTGATGGCGGCAACAGTGCCGTAGCCCTGGCCAATGGGGTGGTGACGGCCGCCACCTTCGCCAACGGCCGCCTCAACGGCGATGGACGCCAGGCCAGCCACTGGAAAGACGACCGCGGGCTCGGGATCATGGATCCCACCTTCGCGCGCGGCGAACTCGGCCAAATCACCGCTCTCGATCTGTTGACGTTCGATGTGATCGGCTACAACCTGATCACCCCCATTCCCGTGCCGGGCCCGTTGCCGTTGGCCGTGCTGCCGGCCGTCTTCGCCTGGGGCCGCCGCCTGCGCCAGCGCCTGCAGGCCGCACCACCGCGCTCAGGCCCCAGCCGCTGAACGCCGCCCTTTCAGCACCAGCACCGGGTTGAGCGGCGCCAGGCGGGTGCCATCGGCCAGGGGCGCACCGCGCCAGGCCTGGTGCTGGCTCACGCTCACCTCCAGCTGGCCCCGCTCCAGCTCCGGCCGCAGCTCCGCCAGCGCCTCCACGGTGGCCAGGGGGATCACCACCACGCCGCCGGGCCGGAGGCGCTGCAGCACGGCCGCCAGCAGCGCGGCGCGGCCACGGCCGCCGCCGCCGATCAGCACCCGGTCGGGGTCGGGCAAGGGGGACGGGCGCTCCTCCCCAGCGGCGCAGGCCTCCAGCGCCTCCTGCTCCAGCACGCCGGCGGGCCGCACCCCCAGCCGCTCGGCATTGGCCTCGATCAGGGCCGCCGAGCCGCCGCGCCGCTCCACCGCCCACAGCTGGAGCTGGGGCCGCAGGCGCAGGGCCTCCAGGCCGATCGAGCCCACCCCGGCCCCCAGATCCCAGAGCACGCCGGCGACAGGCAGCTCCAGGTCGGCCAGCAGCTGGATCCGCACCTCCCGTTTGGTCATCAGGCCGGGCCGATCGGGATGCTGCAGCCAGAGGCCGTCGTCGAGGCCGAACAGGGGCAGGCCGGCCGGATCGGGAGCGGCCGGGGGCTCGGCGATCAGCAGCACCAGGTGCAGGGGATCGAGATCGCTGGGCAGGGGTGCGGTGGGGGCCAGCCGCAACAACCGCTCCTGCGGATGCCCCAGCCGCTCGGCCAGCCACAGGCCGTAGGCCGCCTCCAGGCCGCTGGCCCGCAGGAGGCGGCGCACCTCCTCGGCACCGCCACGGGAGGGATCGGTGAGCACCGCCAGCGCCGCCGGGCGCTGCTGCAGCCGCTGGGCCAGGGGCTCCGTGTCGCGGCCATGCAGGCTCACCCAGCCGGCGTCCTGCCAGGGGCGGCCGAGGCGCGCAAAGGCCAGCTGCAGGCTGGTGGGAGCCGAATGGAAGTGCAGGCGCTCCGGCGGGATGTGCTGCAACAGCAGCCGGCCGATGCCGAACCAGAGCGGATCGCCACTGGCCAGCAGCACCACCGACTCGCCAGCGACGAGGGCCTGCTGAAGGGCCGCGAGCAGCGGCTCGGGCTTGTCGCTGGCCAGCAGGCGCGGTGGCTTCCAGGCGGGGGCGGGGGGGTTGGTGGCCTCAGCGGCCTGAGTGGCCCAGGCGGCCAGCTGGGCTTCGAGGCCAGGCTGCAGCCGGGACGGGGCCGCCAGCAGGGACGCCCCCCGTACCAGCTCCAGCGCCGCCGCGGACAGGGAGGCGAGGCCGCCCGCGTCGGTGCCGATCACTTGCACCGGGGGGCCTAGCTGCCGCCGGCCGGCCTGCGGGTCGCTGCTCATGCCGGCAGGGCGGCGAGGGAATCCGGCCATGATGGCCGCCCCCCCGTTCCGCCATGGCCGAGCAGCCCGACGCCTCGATCCGCAGCCGCCGCCAGCGGATCCATGAGCTGGTGCTGGCCCTGCTGGCGCAGCAGGGGGATCTGGAGCTGCTCGACGGCGATGGGGCCGCCCTCAGCGGCAACCCGGGCGAAGCCGGCCAGTGGCTGGAGCGCAACCGGCGGGTGGTGGCCCGCTACCAGGCCCTGGTGCGCTCGGCCGTCACCCTCGACGCCCTGATCGACCAGGACAGCAACGGCCAGCTCTGACAAGCTGGCCCCACCTTGTGCAGCACCATGGCGCGCTTCGGCTTCTCCGCTCTCCAGAGGCTGCTGGGACGCGGGGGCGGCAAGGGGGGGTGGCAGGCGCCGCCGGCCAGCTGGCAGCGGCCCTTCGGCCTGGGCTGGGACACGCCCTATACGGTGCGCTACGCCAGCAACCTGGACGATGGCCCCTGGCATGGCATGCCGCTGGGCGGCTTCGGCGCCGGCTGCATCGGCCGCAGCTCCGCCGGCCATGTGAATCTCTGGCACCTCGATGGTGGTGAGCACTGGTTCGGCACCCTGCCCGACTGCCAGTTCGCCCTGTTCGAAAGCGACGGCACCACCCCGCTGGCCATGGCGCTGGCCACGGCGCCGGAGCAGGACGACTCCCGGCCGGGCTCCGGAGAAAACCCCCTGCCGGCCTGGCAGTGGTACCCGGCCAGCAGTGCCGAGGAGCAGACCGGCACCTACGCCGCCCGCTACCCGCTCAGCTGGTTCCAGCACAGCGGCATGTTCCGCGCCGGCATCTGCTGCGAAGCCTTCAGCCCGATCCTGCCGGGCGACTACCAGCGCAGCAGCTACCCGGTGGCCGTGTTTCGCTGGCAGCTCAGCAATCCCACCGAAGCGGCGCTGGACCTCTCGCTGCTGGTGAGCTGGCGCAACACCACCGGCTGGTTCACCAACACCGATCCCAGCGCCGCCGTCACCTTCCGTGATGACGGCAGCCCCGAGCACAGCTACGTGCCGGCGATCGGCCATGGCGCCGGCCAGCGCAACCGCCAGGTCAACCCGCCCGGCCTCAAGGGCGTGCTGCTGGAGGGGCCGATCAGCGCGCCGATCGCCGAAGGGGAAGGCCAGTGGTGCGTGGCGGTGCCCGACGACCTGCCCGGCGTGGAGGTGCTGCGCTGCAGCCGCTGGGATCCCACCGGCAGCGGCGCCGAGCTCTGGGCCCCCTTCGCCCGCGACGGCTCCATTCCCGCCAGTGACAACGACCGCCGCAGCAGCGCCGGTGAGCAGACCAGTGCCGCGATCGCCCTGCGGCTGCGGCTGGAGCCCGGGGCCACGATCGAGCTGCCGGTGGTGATCAGCTGGGACCTGCCAGTGACCGCCTTCGCCAGCGGCCAGCAGGCGCTGCGGCGCTACACCGATGTGTTCGGCGCGAGTGGCACCAACGCCACAGCGATCGCCGCCGAGGCCCTGCGCGACTGGCGCCAGTGGCGCGAGGCGATCGACGCCTGGCAGCAGCCGGTGCTGGAGCGCAGCGACCTGCCCGAGCCGATCCGCATGGCGCTGTTCAACGAGCTCTACGACCTCGCCAGCGGCGGCAGCCTCTGGACCGCCGCCACCCCCGCCGACCCTGTGGGCCGCTTCGGGGTGCTCGAGTGCCTGGATTACGCCTGGTACGAAAGCCTCGATGTGCGCCTCTACGGCTCCCTCGCCCTGTTGCAGCTCTGGCCCGAGCTCGACAAGGCGGTGCTGCGCAGCTTCGCGAGGGCCATCCCCGCCGCCGACGCCACGCCACGGCCGATCGGCTGGTATTTCACCCAGGGCAAGGGGCGGGTGGAGGCGGCCCGCAAGCTGGCAGGGGCCACGCCCCACGATCTGGGCGCTCCGAACGAGCGGCCCTTTGATGCCACCAACTACACCGCTTACCAGGACTGCAACCTCTGGAAAGACCTGGCCAGTGATTTCGTGCTGCAGGTGTGGCGCACCTTCCAGCTGGCCCCCACCGGCAGCGACCTGCGCTTCCTGGCCGACTGCTGGCCCGCCGCGGTGCAGGCCCTGCAGTACCTCAAGACCTTCGACATCAACGACGACGGCCTGCCCGACAACGGCGGCGCCCCCGACCAGACCTTCGACGACTGGGCCCTGCAGGGGGTGAGCACCTATTGCGGCGCTCTCTGGATCGCGGCCCTCGAGGCGGCCCTGGCAATGGGGCAGCGGCTGCAGCTGGATCTGGGCCTCGATACCAGCGCGGAGCAGCGGCAGTTCAGCGACTGGCTGGAGCAGTCGCGGGCGAATTTCGACCGGCTGCTCTGGAACGGCGAGTACTACCGCATCGATGCGGGCAGCGGCACGCCGGTGGTGATGGCCGATCAGCTCTGCGGCGACTTCTACGCCCGCCTGCTGAACCTGCCGCCGGTGGTGAGCGAGGCCAACGCGCGCTCCTCGCTCAAGGCAATCCGTGAAGCCTGCTTCGAGCGCTTCGAGGGCGGCACGCTCGGGGTGGCCAACGGCCTGCGCCGCGACGGCACACCGCTCGACCCCAACGGCACCCACCCGCTGGAGGTGTGGACCGGCATCAACTTCGGCCTGGCCGCTTACTACCGGCTGATGGGCCAGACCGGCACCGCCCTGGCGATCACCGGCGCCGTGGTGCAACAGGTCTACGACGGGGGCCTGCAGTTCCGCACCCCCGAGGCCCTCACCGCCGCAGGCACCTTCCGCGCCTGCCACTATCTACGGGCGATGGCGATCTGGGCTCTGTGGGCCACACACACCCAGTGGCAACCGATTCCGGGCAGTGCCCGTCAGCCATGAGGGCTCGCCTGCAAGCCGAGGCGCTCTCCTTGGCGCTCACCCTGCTGTTGGCGGTCAGCACCCTGGGCGGCCTGATCGGCCTGGCCCCACCGGCCTTCGCCCAGCTGCACAGCCACCCCGACGAAAACGGCGCGCCGGTGGTGCGCAGCCTCGAGAGCCTGCGGGATCTCGACGACCAGAGCTGGCAGCTGGTGGGCTACCGGCAGGGTCCACCCGGCGGCCCGCTGCGCCTGCGCATCGTGGGCTATCCGGGCAGATTGCGCCTGGATCACCCCACTCCGCTGGCGGTGCGCTCCGGGGTGTTCCAGTGGGAACTCGCCGATCTCACCCTCACCAATCCCCAGCTCACGGCCGATGCCCGGGCGGCGGCGGCCGAATTCGATCTGGCGCCGCTGCTGGCCGATCTCGACCGCGACCGGCCGCTGCGGTTGCGGTTGCGCGGCGCGTTCTCCGATCTGTTGGTGCCGCCTTATGTGGTGGCTCAATGGCGGCAACTGCCGGATGCACCCCTTTGAGCCCTGCGGCGGCGCCCGCTGACCACCGGCCCTGGCTGGCCTGGATGGACCGGGCGCTTCAGCTGGCCGCCCTCGGCCGGGGCCGCACCAGCCCGAATCCGCTGGTGGGCGCGGTGGCGCTCAGCGCCGACGGCACGTTGGTGGGGGAGGGCTTCCATGCCGCCGCCGGGCAGCCGCACGCGGAAGTGGGGGCGCTGGCCCAGGCCGGTGCGCGCGCCCGCGGGGGCACCTTGCTGGTGACCCTGGAGCCGTGCTGCCACCACGGCCGCACGCCGCCCTGCAGCGAGGCCGTGATCGCCGCCGGCATCCGCCGGGTGGTGGTGGCGATGGAGGATCCCGATCCGCGCGTGGCCGGCGGTGGCCTCACGCAGCTGCGGCAGGCGGGGGTGGAGGTGATCGGCGGGGTGCGTCAGACGCAGGCGCTGGAGCTCAATCGCGCCTTCGTGCACAGGGTGCTCAGCGGCCGGCCGCTGGGCCTGCTGAAGTGGGGCATGAGCCTCGATGGGCGCACCGCCCTGCCCAGCGGGCAGAGCCAGTGGATCACCGGCCCCGCCTCGCGCCACTGGGTGCACCGCCTGCGGGCCGGCTGCGATGCCGTGATCGTGGGTGGCGGCACCGTGCGGGCCGATGATCCCCTGCTCACCAGCCGTGGCCGGCGCCAGCCCGAACCGCTGCGGGTGGTGCTCAGCCGCCAGCTGGAGCTGCCCGGCCTGCTCGCACCGGTTGGTGCCACGGGGGGGCCAGGCCACCTGCAGCCCGCGCAGCTCTGGGATCAGCAGCAGGCCCGCACCCTGGTGGCCCATGGCCCGGAGGCGCCGCCACAGCGCCGTGAGGCCTTGGCGGCACTCGGCGTGGAAACGCTGGAGCTGGGCGCCTGCGAGCCCCGGCCGCTGCTGGAGGCCCTGGCCCGCCGCGGCTGCAACCAGGTGCTGTGGGAATGCGGGCCCAGCCTGGCGGCGGCGGCGCTGCGGCAGGGCTGCGTGCAGCGGCTGGCCGCCGTGGTCGCACCGCGGCTGCTCGGTGGTGTGGCCGCCCGCACGCCGCTGGGTGATCTGGAGCTGGCGGATCTGGCCGAGGCCCGGCTGTGGGCCAGCCAGCAGCTGAGCCGCTGCGGTCCCGATCTGCTGTGGGAGCTGGTGGCGCCGGAGCCTGATTTCCAGAGCGCCGGAGCCCGACTGGAGCCTGATCCGTAGGGTGTCGCTCAGCGACCATGGCCGCCATGCCGGAGACTCCCCTGCTGCTGGTGCTGCCCCCCCGCTTTCCGGTGCCGATCGCCGGCCTGCTGCTGGCGGTGGCGGTGTGGGTGGCCTTGCAGCTGATCGGCACACGCCTGCAGCGGGATTCCCTGGCCCGGGCCCTGCTGATGCGCAGCCGGCTCAGCCTTTGCCTCACGATCCTGCTGGCCAGCGTGGGCTGGTGGGTGGCCAGCCTGATCGATCCCGCGCTGCTGCCGCTGTCACGCGGTGGGCTGGAGGTGCGCGACGGGCTGATCGTGATCGGCCTGGTCTGGACGGTGCTGCGCTGCAAGCGGGAACTGCAACGCCAGGTGGACACCTACTCCCAGCAGGTGTTTCCAAACCTGCCGCAGCGGGAGCGCCTGTTCCTGTTCGATCTGGCCGACAAGCTGATCGCGGTGCTGGTGGCGGTGCTGATCGCCCTGGAGCTGCTGCGCCTGCTCGGCACGCCCACGGCGCTGCTGGCCACCGCCGGCGGCTTCGGCGCCGCGGCCCTGGGCTTCGGCGCCAAGACGATCGTGGAGAACGCCCTCAGCGGCATCAGCCTTTACGTGAACCGCCCCTTCGTGGTGGGGGATTTCATCCGCATCCCCTCCGAAGACCTGGCCGGCACGGTGGTTCAGATCGGCTGGTTTTACACCCAGCTGCGCGATCCCGAGCGGCAACCGGTGTTCATTCCCAATGGCCTGTTCACCACCCAGCCGGTGATCAACATCGCCCGCATCGATAACCGCAGGATCTGGATCGATTTCGGCGTGCGTTACGACGACCGCGAGCTGATCGAGCCGATCATCGCCGCCCTGCAGCAGCAACTGGGCGATGATCCCGCGATCGACCACGAAAAGATGGTGGCGGTGCACTTCGTGGGCTATGGCGAATCCAGCCTGAACCTGCGTCTGCTGTGCCATGGCTGCGATGGCGACATCGCCACGGCCTGGGATCTGCAGCAGCGTCTGTTGCTGCAGATCGGCCGGGTGGTGGAAGAGCAGGGCGCCGAGATGCCCTTCCCCACCCGCTTGCTGGTGCAGCCATGAACCGGCAGCTCCTTTCGCCATGCCGCTGACCTTCGAGCAACTTCAAGGGCAGCTGCGTCCCGCCTGGGGGGCACTCGATGTGGGCGCCAGCGAGGGCCTCGATCCCGACGGCTGCGATCTGCTGGTGGTGCCCTCACTGAGCCTGGACCAGAACCAGATCGATCTGGTGGCCGGGGCCCACCACTACGAGGAGCGGCAGCTGTTCTCGCTGATCAGCCTGCGGCATCCCGGTGTCCAGGCCGTCTATCTCACCAGCAAGCTGCTGCCCGATCTGGTGGTGGATGCGGTGCTGGAGCTGCTGCCGGGGATGCCCGCCTCCCATGCCCGGCGCCGGCTGCAGCTGTTCGACACCGACGACGCCTCGCCGCGGCCACTCACGCAGAAGCTGCTGGAGCGGCCCGCCCTGCTGGAGCGCATCCGCGAGCGGCTGCGGCCGGGCCGCAGCTTCATGACCTGCTTCAACGTGACGCCGTTGGAGAAGGAACTCTCGGTCCGGCTGCAGGTGCCGCTGCTGGGCACCGATCCCGGCCTGGGGCGCTGGGGCAGCAAGGCGGGCAGCCGCGAACTGTTCCACCGCTGTGGGGTGCCCCATCCGGCCGGCAGCGCCCTGGTGCATGATCTCGACGCCCTCAGCGAGGCCACCGCCGCCCTGTGGGAGGCCCATCCGGAGCTGGAGCGGGTGGTGGTGAAGCTGAACGAAGGCTTCAGCGGCGAAGGCAACGCGGCGCTGGAACTGGGGCCCCTGCAGCTGGCAGATCGCAGTGGTGACGAACGGCGCCGGCGGCTGCGCCAGGCGCTTGAGCGGCTGCCGATGCCACCGCCCCAGTGGCAGCAGTTGCTGGTGGAGCAGGGGGCGCTGGTGGAGGCCTGGTTGCAGGGGGGAGAGGCGCTCCATTCACCCAGCGTGCAGGGCATGATCCATCCGGGCGGGCAGGTGGAGATGCTCTCCACCCATGAGCAGATCCTGGGCGGTCCGAACGGGCAGACCTACCAGGGCTGCCGCTTTCCCGCCGACGTCGCCTACCGGGAGGCGCTGCTGCGCCACGGGCGGGCGGTGGGGGAAGCCCTGGCCCAGGAGGGGGCGCTGGAGCGCTTCGCGGTGGATTTCATCGCCCGCCGCTTTGGGGAGCAGTGGGACCTGCAGGCGATCGAGGTGAACCTGCGCAAAGGGGGCACCACCCATCCGTTCATGGCCCTGCGCTACGCCACCAATGGCCGGATCGATCCAATCAGCGGCGTGTTCCAGGCGCCCTCCGGCCAGGAGCTCTGCTACGTGGCCACCGACAACCTCTGCGATGCCCGCCTGCGCGGGCTGCTGCCGATCGACCTGATCGACATCGTGGCTGTGGCGGGGCTTCACTTCGATCCGGCGGAGCTGCGCGGCAGCCTGTTCCACCTGCTGGGTTGCCTGTCCCAGTACGGCAAGCTCGGCATGACCTGCATCGGCCACGACGCCGCCGAAGCCAGCCGCCTCTACGAGGCCACCGCCGCGCGCTTGTTGCAGGGGGCGCAGGCCTTGCAGCGGGGGGCCGCCTGAGCGGGCGAGCCCCCGGCCCGACAAGCCTGCCCGAAAGGACCGAAAATGGAGAGCCCTTGTTCCTAATCCATGGAAGCCAGCTGGAACGACTGCGTGATCGCCTCCAGTGACGACATCGTCAAGCTCGAAGGCAATGCCTACTTCCCGCCGCAGGCCCTGCGCCCGGAATGCTTCCGCCCCTCCACGCACCGCAGTGTGTGCGGCTGGAAAGGCGAAGCCCACTACTACGACGTGGTGGTGGGGGACAAGGTGAACGCCAACGCCGCCTGGTTCTACCCATCGCCCAAGCCCGCGGCCGAGGAGATCGCCGGACGGGTGGCCTTCTGGAAAGGCGTCAGCGTGGCCTGAACGCTCAGGCCACATCGGCCAGCTGCGGCAGTGGCACCCCGTGGGGTGCAGAGGCCCGCTACGAGCGGTCGCTTCGTTCTGCAGCGGGGCTGCCTACGATCAGACCATCAATGTGATTCCGAGGCCTGCGCCTGAGCGTTCAACTGCCGCTGCCCTGCAGCCCCCATCTCCGTCCACCCACGGCTTCGGCGGCAGCCGCTCCCCAACGATGACCCCACCCGTCACCGCCGCCGCTCAACCTGGCGCCAATTCCCCGGCCACGGGTTCAGCCACAGGCTTCGACCAAGCGTCCCAGGCAACGGCGGACCCGGCCCAGCCTTCGCGCCGTGTGCGCCGCTCCGATTTCATCCTCACGCCCTATTGCCGCAGCGACGACAGCATCGCCGCCTGGCAGTTGGTCAACACCGTGGTGCCCTATCTGCTGCTGTGGGCCCTGGTGATGCGGCTGCTGGCCGCCGGGCAGCCCTGGCTGTGCGCGCCACTGCTGGTGGTGATGGTGTTGTTCTCCGGGCGCTGCTTTTCGTTGATGCACGATTGCGGCCACCGCTCGCTTTTTCGCTCCGCCTGGATGAACCGGGGCGCGGGCTTCCTGCTGGGTGTGATCAACGCGATTCCGCAGCATCCCTGGTCGGAAGGCCACGCCTATCACCACCGCCACAACGGCAACTGGGAGCTCTACCGCGGCCCTTCGGCGCTGATTTCGGTAGACGAATTCATCAGCCTTCCTCCCGGCAAGCAGCGTTTTTATCAGTTTCTGCGGCACCCGCTGATGCTGTTTCCAGGCGGCTTTTTCTACCTGGTGATCAAGCCCCGCGTGGCCCTGCTGCTGGGCAGTGTGGATGCCGTGCGGCATGCCGCACGCACCTGGCGCCAGAACCCACGCACTCCGCTCAACAAACTGCTCAGCACCCACACCTCTAAGCACTGGTATTCCTCCTGGCAGTTTGTTGATCTGCTGCTCAACAACATCTGCGTGATCAGCGGCTGGGTGCTGCTCTCCCATTGGCTGGGCGCCGGCCGGTTCTGGAGCGTGTATTCGATCGTGATGGCCTGCTCGGCGGCGCTGTTCATCTGCATCTTCTTCGTGCAGCACAACTTCGAAACCTCCTACGCCCATCGCACCGAGGGTTGGAGTGGCCTCACCGGAGCCCTCGATGGCACGAGCCTGCTGTTACTGCCACCGATCCTGAACTGGTTCACCGCCGACATCGGCTTTCACAACATCCACCACCTGTGTGAAACGATCCCTAATTACCGGTTGAAGGCCTGCCACGAGCGCAATGCGGAGCTGCTGGAAAACGCCCAGGCGCTCTACATCCGCGACATCCCTGATTGTTTCAAATACATCCTCTGGGATCGCAACCGCGACCGCCTGCAATCGGTGGCTGCAGCCCTGGCAGAAGCGGTGGCTGGCACCGGGCCGAAGGCTCAGGGGAACGAAGCGCGGGTCTGAGGACGGAATCTGGCCTTAGGGCGCAGCTGCGCCTCAGCGCTCGCCGAGCAGCTCAGCCCAGCTGAGTGGCTGATGGGCCTGTTCCTTGCTGCGGCGAGCTTTCGAGGCCTTGGAGGCCTTGGCAGCGAAGTGGCTGGCGCGGTCAATGCAGCAGAACAGCTGGCTGGTGGCGGCCATGGCGGGCAGAGCCTGGCGGCGGGCCGGGCGGCTGGAACGTGCCGCCGGGCTGGTGGCGGTGGTCGTCATGGCAAAGGTGGACAGGGGCAAGGTGGACATGGAAACGATGGGCATGGAAAAACGGGTCGCAGAAATGCGGAACAAAAAACGTGGACAGAGAAAGCCCTGGCTTGACGCTTGAACACCGGATCCGGCCACGAGGCGCCGTTGGATCCAGACGCTGAACAAGCCGCCTCACGCGCTGCGTGAGAGAGACCATCAAGAGGGGAAAGCCGGACGCCGGACAATCCCAGAGAAGCGGGAGCCCGGTGTTACGGGAGGCCCTCAGCTCTTGCCTGGCGCTGAAGCGCTGCAGCCAGGCGGTGAAACAGTTGGATGGAACCGTTGGTTGAATCGGCCCCTCGCGGAGCTTCGGCCGACGCTTCAACGTACACCCTTTCGAGGAAGCCTGGGCTTTCCAGGCCAAAACTGATGCCGTTGGGATCAGACCAGATCAGATCAGATCAGACCAGATCAGATCAGCTCCGGGTGCAGCGGATCTCCCTTGAACGGACCGCACACCCGCGAGGTGATCCAGCCGCCGTAGAAGCCACCCGGTTGGGGCGTCACCCGCTCACCATCAATGGAGCAGGCGTCCATCAGCGCCGGGTAGAAGCTGAACCAGCCGGCCAGGGGACGGAATGCCGGCGTGGGATCGGAGTAGGTCCAGCCGGCACGGCGCAGGCGCCGCTCGCCCAGCACCACATCCACATAGGTGGCCACCCCCTTCCATTCGCAGAAGCTGCGGCCCGGCACCGCCTCCAGCAGCTCCAGCTGCAACGCCTCGGGCGGCAGGTAGACCGTAGGGGGATGGAAGGTTTCCAGCACCAGCAAGGAGCGCTGGCTGTCGGCGAGCCGCCGGCCGAGGGCCTCCACCACCACATGGCCGGGGCTGGCCACGAGCGCCGGCGGGCGGGGATAGAGAGCGACGCGCTCCATGGCCTTGGCAGTGCTGCCGCCAGTGTGATGGCTCAGAACTTGCTGCGCAGCAGCAGCAGCGCGCCGAGAAACAGCGGCACATTGATCACCGCCGCGATCACCAGCACGGCACTGGCCCAGCCCGGGTGATGAATGGCGGACGCGGCCAGTAGGAAGCTGCCGTCCACCACCACCAGCGCGCCCATCCAGGCGAGCGGAAAGCGAATCGATCCCACCGTCGGGGATTGGGTGTCCACCGGCGACGGGGGAGGCGACGGTGGAGGCGACGGGGACAGGGGAGGCGGTGGATCCTCGATCAAGGGGCCGGTGGAGGAAGCAGGCACGGCCATGGCGATCAAATGAAACTTGCCAAGGTAAGGATTACAACGTTGCTCAAGCTGGAGACGGCCGCCCAGCCAGGCAGCGAACGGACCCAGGGCTCGCAAGCAGCCCGCCCACCCTCGGTGCCCCGTTCCCGATAACGTCAGGTGCGCCAAGGAGCGTTCGCTAATGATGCCGCTTCCCCTCCTGCCCGGGACATGCCCGGCGCCCTGCCACTACTTGGCGCGCGTCTTGGCTGGCCGATTTGTTTGCGCCTGCCGCTGATGGCGAACGGCTCCGGCGTGATGGTCAAACTGCAACAGACCTTCTGGCTGCCCCTGCTGGTGGTGGCGGTGCCCTGGGGCCAGGAGCTGATCGACCAGCTGTTCTTCGGCGGCCAGTGGAACCTGCCGATGCAGCCTGGCGGCTCGTTCCTCGGCGTGCTCACCGCGCCCTTCAGCCACGGTGGCTTCGGCCACCTGATCGGCAACACCCTGTGGTTCTTGCCCCTGTCGTGGCTGGTGCTGCTCAAGAGCTGGCGCGATTACCTGGCGGTGTGGCTGGGCGTTTACGCCACCGCCATCCCCGTATGGCTGCTGTGGCCCCATGGCAGCCATGGCCTGTCTGGGGTGGTGTACGGCCTGCTGGGCTATCTGCTGGTGATCGGCTTCCTGGAGAAGCGCCCGCTGGTGCTGGCCCTGTCGCTGTTCAGCCTGGTGAGCTACGGCGGCCTGCTGCCCAGCCTGCTGCCGCTCTTCTCGCCCCCAGGAGTGAGCTGGATCGGCCATGCCTCCGGATTTGCAGGCGGCATACTGGCCGCTGGGGCGATCTACCGCGAGCCCACACCAGGGCCGAGGCTCTAGGGATGTTCGTCGCTTTGCTCTTTCCCCGTTGACGTTGCACGTGTTCTGATGTCCTGCCCCCGCTGCGGCAGCTGGAGTGTGCGAAGGGATCGCAGCCTGGCAGGACGCATGGTGTGTGCCAACTGCAGCCAGCCGTTGGGCCCGAACGCCAGCCGCGGCGGCGCCCCCCGCAGCGGCCGGCCCCGGCTGGGCGGCATCTCCCGGTGGCGGTCGTGGCGCTGGACGCTGCCGCTCGGCCTGCTGTTGGTGAGTGCCTGGTTGGCGCAGGTGAGCGCCGATCGCCCCCAGGAGTGGCCGCCCGCCACGCAGATCCGCTGACCCTTCATGAAACGGCTCGATCGACCCGCACCGGCGCCGCGATCGGCAGTTGGTCAGGGGACCGGCTCTGGCTGCAGCTGAGTGTCAAGGCTGTCCGGCCTGCTCCAAGGCCAGCAGCTCTGCCATCAACGCTGTCTGAAGGCCCGCCGCTCAACCGGGGATGAAACTGCGCAGGCGACGGGCGTCGGCGCCGGCCCGCTGTTGCAGCTCGGCGGCACTGCAGTGCGACTCATCCCGTTCGCGCGCCTCGAGCACATCGCGCTCCTCCACCCGATAGCCCTCCTGGGAGGCCAGGGCGAGGAACGCCTCCAGCTCCAGCGGTTCGGCCAACCGCGCCTGCAGGGCCGGAGTGTGGCGCGCGTGAGCCAGGAAGGCATCGAGTTGGGAGAGGCTCACGGGCTCCGGGCGGATCGGATCTGTCCTAGCGGATCGCAGGCGGGGAAACGGCAGCGGACCGCTGCAGGAAAAACCCTCAGGGCGATGGCGGGCGGCCGGCCTTGAGCTGCCTGAGAGCTTCCGCCACCTCCTGCGCCTCGGCGGTCGTGGAGCGGTTGATCAGCAAGCCCAGCACCAGGGCCATGTAGGTGGGGCCGATCACGCAGAAGCTGATGGTGAGCATCTGGGCCTGCGGGGTCTGGGGGGCGATGTCCCCGAAGCCCACGGTGGTGAGGCAGACGAAGGCGAAATAGTTGAGCCGCACGAAATCGAGCTGCCATATGCGCTGCTTCACCTCGGCCGAGATGATCGGTCCCAACAGCTCCGTCGAGGCATCCAGCGCCGTGAAGCTGCCGGACACGATCGTCTCGAGGATCGTCATCAGCAGGCCGGCGGTGAGGCCCAGCAGCAGGTAGCCGGCCACGGCACCCATCAGCACCCGCCGGTCCACCGTGGGCTCCAGTGCCAGCAGCGCCAGCAGCCGCAGCACGCTCCAGGTGATGAACACGGTGACCATCGCCAGCAGCGGCAGCCCGCTGCGCTGCGCGCCGGCGGGGGCAAACGACCACAGACCCTGCACCGCCAGGGCCGAGAGGCCCAGCAGGCGGTAAAGGAGATTGCTGAGGCAGGGCCGCCCCGCGAGCCGGATCGGTCCGCCCAGGGCCACCACGAGCAGCAGCAGGGTGAGGCCGTAGCCGAGGGCGCCGAACGGGCGCCATGCCATCGGCAGGGCGAAGCTCGCCATCACCAGCACGGTGAGCAGCAGCAGGGCGGGGTAGAAGCGCAGGCGACGTTCCAGGCGCAGCAGCGCGCTGGGGTCATGCCGGGAGGCCGGAGCGAACAAGGGCGCAACCGCAGCGGGCCAGGCCATTGTGTCGAGAGGAGCGGCCAAAGCAGCAGCAGCGCTCGCAGCTTCGCCCGCCGCACCGCAGCCCCGGCATCCGGCGCTCAGTCGAACAGATCCAGCTGCGCTGCCCCCCTGTCGGCCTCCGTGCACTCTGTGGCCACCGTGCACTCTGTGGCCACCGTGGCGCCTGTGCCCAATGGATCCGCCTGCCAGGCCTGCGGCTCCCAGCCGCGCAGCAACGGCTCCAGGGCCCGCAGCCCTGCACCATCGGTGGGCGCCAGCCACGCCTCCTCCAGCCCGTCAGGAAGGATCACCGGCATGCGGTCGTGGATCGGCGCCATCAGCGCATTGGGGGCGGTGGTGAGCACGCAGCAGCTCTCCACCTCGCTGCCGTCAGGGCCGATCCAGCGGTCCCACACCCCCGCCAACCAGAAGAGCTGCTGATCACGGCGGTGGATTCGCCAGGGCCGCCGCCGACCCTTCGGCCCGCTCCATTCGTAGAACGCATCGGCGGGCAACAGACAGCGGCGGTGGCGCCAGGCGCCGCGGAACGTGGCCTTCTCGGCCACCGTCTCGGCGCGGGCGTTGATCGGCCGCGGTGCCCCGAGCGGGTCCTTGGCCCATTCCGGCAGCAGGCCCCAGAGCAGCAGGGCGGCGCCGATCGCCCCGTGCTCCTGGCGCAGCGCCAGCACCGGCTCGCCCGGGCGCACCTCGGGCCGGGGGGCGTGATAGGCCGCCAGATCCGCCGGCAGACGGCCGCCGAGCCGCGGCAGCAGGCGGTCGAGATCGCTGGTGAGGGAGTAGCGGCCACACATGGCTTTACAGGTTCAGGCGGATCAAGTCACGTTCGGTTGTCACTCCCCGGGTCGGGGGGCGTTGCCTCAGGAGGGACGCTTAGCTTGTCTTCACTACATCTTCAGGCGATGGCCCTCCGTCAGGACGAGAACAAGCCGAACCGCCGTTTCAGCATCATCAATCTGGTGCTGATCGGCTTCGGCGTGTTGCTGCTGTTCAGCAACTTCCTGCCGAACCCGGCCAACCAGGTGCCGCGCGTTCCCTATTCGCTGTTCATCGACCAGGTCAACGATGGCAATGTCAAGCGCGCTTTCATCACCCAGGACCAGATCCGCTACGAGCTGAGCAACGCCCCTGAGGGGTCGCCGTCGGTGCTGGCCACCACACCGATCTTCGACATGGAACTGCCCCAGCGCCTGGAGCAGAAAGGGGTGGAATTCGCCGCCGCGCCGCCGAAGCGCCCCAGCTTCTTCACCACCTTGCTGAGCTGGGTGGTACCGCCACTGATCTTCATCGTGGTGCTGCAGTTCTTCGCCCGCCGTTCTATGGGCGGTGGCGGCGCCCAGGGCGCGCTCAGCTTCACCAAATCGAAGGCCCGCGTCTACGTGCCGGATGAGGAATCCCGCGTCACCTTCGCCGACGTGGCCGGTGTGGATGAAGCCAAGGCCGAGCTCTCCGAGATCGTCGACTTCCTCAAGACCCCCGAGCGTTACGTGGAGATCGGCGCCCGCATTCCCAAAGGCGTGCTGCTGGTGGGCCCTCCAGGCACCGGCAAAACCCTGCTGGCCAAGGCAGTGGCAGGCGAATCCGGCGTGCCGTTCTTCATCATCTCCGGCTCGGAATTCGTGGAGCTGTTCGTGGGCGCCGGTGCTGCCCGCGTGCGCGACCTGTTCGAGCAGGCCAAGCAGAAAGCACCCTGCATCATCTTCATCGACGAACTCGATGCCATCGGCAAGAGCCGCGGCGGTTCGATGGGCGTGGTGGGCGGCAACGACGAACGGGAGCAGACCCTCAACCAGCTGCTCACCGAAATGGATGGCTTCACCTCCAAGGACAAGCCGGTGATCGTGGTGGGAGCCACCAACCAACCGGAAACGCTGGATGCGGCGCTGCTGCGTCCCGGCCGCTTCGACCGCCAGGTGCTGGTCGACCGCCCCGACCTCTCCGGCCGCAAGACGATCCTGGAGATCTACGCCGACAAGGTGAAGCTGGCGCCTGGCGTCGATCTCGACAAGATCGCCCAGGCCACCAGCGGCTTCGCCGGCGCTGACCTGGCCAACCTGGTGAACGAAGCCGCCCTGCTGGCGGCGCGGGTGATGCGCACCTCGGTGGAACAGGGCGACCTCAACGAAGCGATCGAACGGGTGGTGGCGGGCCTCGAGAAGCGCAGCCGCGTGCTGCAGGACGACGAAAAGCGCGTGGTGGCCTACCACGAAGTGGGCCACGCGATCGTGGGGCACCTGATGCCCGGTGGCGCCAAGGTGGCCAAGATCTCGATCGTGCCGCGCGGCATGTCGGCGCTCGGATACACCCTGCAGCTGCCGCAGGAAGAGCGCTTCTTGAACTCCAAGGAAGACCTCGAAGGCCAGATCGCCACCCTGCTGGGCGGCCGCTCCGCCGAAGAGGTGGTGTTTGGTGAGATCACCACCGGCGCCGCCAACGACCTGCAGCGCGCCACCGACATCGCCGAGCAGATGGTGGGGACCTACGGCATGAGCGACACGCTCGGCCCGCTCGCCTACGACAAGCAAGGCGGCAGCCGTTTCCTCGGCAACGGCGGCAACCCGCGCCGGGTGGTGAGCGATGCCACCGCGGTGGCCATCGATCGCGAGGTGCGCAGCCTGGTCGACCGGGCCCACGAGCGGGCGCTGGCGATCCTCAAAGGAAACCGCGGCCTGCTGGAGGACATCGCCGCCAAGATCCTCGAGAAAGAGGTGATCGAAGGCGACGAGCTCAAGCATCTGCTCTCCTCCAGCGTGATGCCCGAGGACGCGGCCTTCACAGAGCCGGTGCCGGTTCCCGCCTGAGGAGCCCAGCCAGCACCACTTCCAGCCAGCACCACTGAGAGCACCAGAAGCAGCCCGCGTGCCGGCAGCCCGTGGGATCTCCTCCCTTGACGGCAGGGGGGTTGATCTCGCATAAGTGTTCTTTGCCGTGGGCCGATGGCGTTCTCCTTCGCCGCCCTGAACCCGCTCCAAGGCCGCGACCTGCTCTCATCGGCCGACCTGAGCGGGGACCAGACGCTGGAGCTGCTGCAGCTGGCGGCGGCACTCAAGCGCGGTGAGCAGCGCATCGACCTCGGCGGCAAGGTGCTGGGGCTGATCTTTCAGAAGGCCTCCACCCGCACGCGGGTGAGTTTTTCGGTGGCGATGGCCCGCCTGGGCGGCCAGACCCTTGACCTCAACCCGGCCGTCACCCAGGTGGGCCGCGGCGAACCGATCGCCGACACCTCCCGCGTGCTGAGCCGCTACGTGGACGCCCTGGCGATCCGCACCTTCGCCCAGAGCGAGCTGGAGGAGTACGCGCACTGGGCCTCGATTCCGGTGATCAATGCCCTGACCGATCTTGAGCACCCCTGCCAGGCCCTCGCCGACTTCCTGACGCTGCAAGAAGCCTTCAGCGGGAGCAGCGCGGCGGCTGGCCTGGCCGGTCTCACCCTGGCCTACGTGGGTGATGGCAACAACGTGGCCCATTCGCTGCTGCTCTGTGGCGCCCTGCTGGGGGTGAACGTGCGGATCGGCTGTCCGCCGGGCTTTGAGCCATCGCCGCAGGTGCTGGCCCGGGCCCGGGAGCTGGCCGGCCACCGCAGCAGCATCGAGGTGAGCCACGATCCGGTGGCGGCGGTGCGCGGCGCCCATGGTCTTTACACCGATGTATGGGCGTCGATGGGGCAGGAGCAGGAGCAGCGCCAGCGCGAAGCAGCCTTCACCGGCTTCTGCCTCGATGAAAACCTGCTGGCGGAAGCCGACCCGCGGGCGATCGTGCTCCACTGCCTGCCGGCCCACCGGGGTGAGGAGATCAGCGCCGGGGTGATTGAAGGCAGCGCCAGCCGCGTGTTCGACCAAGCCGAGAACCGCCTGCACGTGCAGCAGGCGCTGCTGGCAGCCCTGCTGGGGGGCGTGGCGGGCTGAACCCGGCCGTTGAAGCGCAGCCGGAAAACACGCCAGGGGCTGGACAAGCGCGCCAATCAATGGCACAAATGTACTGACCGACAACTGTGACCTTGCCCATGGTGCCCCGCTCTGCTCCCCTCCGATCAGCCCAGTCCCGATCTGCCCCAGCGCGCGCCCCCTTCGGCGCCCCACTGGCCCTGGCCCCGCTGCCGCTGGGCCCTCTCGGCGCTGGCTGCGACAATGGCGACCAGGGCGAGCTCACCAGCGCCCAGCAGGAGCTCTACGACTGGCTCGCCAGCTACATCGGTGAGCACCGCCACAGCCCCTCGATCCGCCAGATGATGGAGGCCATGGGGCTGCGCTCCCCGGCGCCGATCCAGAGCCGGTTGCGGCATCTGCAGCAGAAGGGCTGGATCACCTGGCAGGAGGGCCAGGCCCGTACCCTGCAGCTGCTGGGCGGCCAGCGTCCAGGGATCCCGGTGCTGGGCTCGGTGGCGGCGGGCGGGCTGGTAGAGCCCTACGACGACAGCCAGGAACGGCTCGACCTGCAGCCCGTGCTCGACACCCGCGGCCTGTTCGCCCTCACCGTGAACGGCGACAGCATGGTGGACGCCCACATCGACCACGGTGATGTGGTGCTGATGGAGCCGGTGGCCGACCCGGCCCGGCTCAAGCCCGGCACGATCGTGGCGGCGCTGGTGCCAGGCAGTGGCACCACCCTCAAACACTTCCAGCGGGTGGGGCGCCAGGTGCGCCTGGAAGCCGCCAACTCGGCCTACGCCCCGATCGTGCTGGACGCCGATGAGGTCACGGTGCAGGGCCGGCTGGTGGCCGTGTGGCGCCAGGTCTGAGGCCCCCGGCATGTAATGTGTCATTCGAAAGGGGCCATAGCTCAGCTGGTAGAGCACCTGCATGGCATGCAGGGGGTCAGCGGTTCGAATCCGCTTGGCTCCATTTCAAGAACCAGTCTTCAACTGGTGAATCTCATCTCTCACCCTCAGGGATAGCTGCAATTCAGCATCTCCAAGGGTGTTTTGTGCGCAGGGTTTGCTCCGTTTCATGAACGGTCAGCAGGGTTCGTCGGGATGAACAAAAGCGGTGAACGTAGGGGCGAACGGAAGGAAAGATGGCAGCTGGCAAGCCTCAACGCCGCCGCCGAAAGCCCCGCGGATTCTCCGGCAGCTGGCGGCCGAACAGCAAGTCCGGCGGCGGCGCTGACTGCCGGCTGCCCCCCTGCGGGGATGGCCTTCAGGCCGTCCTCCGCGCCTACCGGCGCCCGCGGAAGAAGACGAGTTGCTGCTGGTCCGGTGCCTGCAGTTCTTGCAGAACTGCAGGTGGGACATGGGGGAATGATGTGGGGCAGAAGCAATGGTGAGCTGGTGGATCTGCGCGGTTGCGGTGAAAGCTGACACGCACAACCCCCCATGAAACCTGCATCAAGATCTGCTCCACTTCCTCCTTTGGAGGGATCGAGCGAGATGGCGCTGCGGCTTTCCAAGAGAATGCACCAACTTCAGGCCAATCGTGTGAGCAAGTGCTTTCTCGCTCAACTGGTTCTGAATCATTTCAGAAGACCGAAGGCGTTCCGAAGCTCAGACTCACTTCAGAGCCCGTGGATGTTCTGAATCAAGGGACGCGGCATTGCATCTTCTGCTCATCAGCAAAGAGTGCCCCTATCGGCACTATCGGTAGTGCTTGCTACGCAGTGAGATCGTCAGCCCAGTTATATCATAAACGATTAAACTATGTCTTGTTTTGGCTCAGATGTCTGCCCAGAGTGCAAAGCCACCGCTGCCCCCGTTTACCAAAGAAACCGCCATCCAGAAAGCCAGGATGGCGGAGGATGCCTGGAATTCCAGAGACCCCCACAAAGTCTCACTGGCATACACGGAAGACAGCTATTGGCGGAATCGCTCAGAATTCATCCTAGGTCGCGATGAAATCAAAGCATTCCTGCAGCGCAAGTGGGCCAAGGAGAATGGCTATCGCCTGATCAAGGAAGTATGGGCCTGGCACGACAATCGTATTGCTGTCCGATTCCAATATGAGTGGCACGATGAAAGCGGTAAGTGGTATCGGGCCTATGGCAATGAAAACTGGGAATTTAGTGAACAGGGCCTGATGTGTCGGCGTGAGGCCAGCATCAACGATGTTGCGATTGATGATCAGGATCGCAAGTTCCTCTGGCCCCAAGGGCCGAGACCACAAGACCACCCGGGTCTTACAGAACTCGGCCTTTGATTGCCTGGGTTCTGTTTACCACTTCTTGTATGGCAAAAACTTTCCGCACATCGTAACTTTGACCCTGTTACCGCCTGGATCTTCCACCTTGTCCACCTCCATGGTGAAGTCGATGGCACTCATGATGCCATCACCAAATTTTTCCTGGATCACATCTTTGAGCGGAAGCCCATACACCTGCATGATTTCATAGAAGCGATAGATCAGTGGATCAGTCGGTACCTCCGGATCAAGGCAACCCTTCACGGGAGGAATTGTCAGCTCGCTGGCCAGGCTTGGATCCAGATCCAGGCAGGCCAGAAGGATCTGTGCCTCCTCTGGAGAGGCCGTAGCCTGCCCGTAAAGCAGGCTGGCAATCCATACCTCATCGCGTTGGAGAAGTGATTCAAGCTCGGCGAAGCTAACGCCTTTGCGGCGCTTGGCGCTGAGCAGAGTTTGGCTGAGAGGGGTCAGTGGGCTCATGGCGGAAAGGAGCTGGGTGGAATGGGGAGACAGAGAGGTGAAAGCCAGAACGTGGCCTCTGAAGGTTGCCAGAAGACTATGTTTCTTCGATGGCCCTGGTTTCTTTGAGCAAGTGCTCTTCCAGCCGCTGCTTCACGGCCAGGAAGTCGGGATGGGTTTCGATAATGCTCCTCTTCCTTGGGCGAATCCGGGGCAGATTGATCAAATCGCTGATCTTTGCATTCGGTCCCCTCGACATCAAGACGATCTGGTCGGAGAGGAGCAGCGCTTCGTCGATGCTGTGGGTCACCAGGACCACCGTGACGCGCTGCTTTTCCCACAACTGGAGAACTTCCTCCTGGAGATAGCTACGCGTCAGGGCGTCAAGGGCGCCGAAGGGCTCATCCATCAGCAGAATCTTGGGCTTGATCGATAGGGCTCTTGCGATGGCCACGCGTTGCTTCATACCTCCGCTCATTTCCCTGGGATAGCGACCCATCGCCTTGTCGAGATCCACCATTGAAAGATACTCGCGGGCTTGTTCCTTGGCGCTGCCCTTGCTGGTGCTGGGTTGGGCCGACTGAATGGCATAGATGACGTTTTCCAGGGCCGTGAGCCATGGCATCAACACGTAGTTCTGAAAAACAACTCCGCGATCGGGACCAGGGCCGCGGATGCGAATCCCGTCAAGCAGGATCTGGCCAGAGCTGGGTTCATCCAGTCCGGCCATCAGGTTGAGCAAGGTGGACTTGCCACAGCCCGATGGACCGATGATCGAGACAAAGGTGTTGTCTTCAATCCGCAGATTGACATCTTCAAGGGCAATGTAGCCAGCAGTTGAGCGGCGCCCACTCATCGACCTTAGTAGGCTGGGTTCGGGAGTGAAGACCTTGCTGACGTTCTCGATTCTGAGCTGGGCTTCGCGATAGTCTTTGCTGGATGTCATGACGTTCAACAGGGCTGTTTAGATAGGTCTCTGGACATCAGACCTGATAATCAAAGCGTTTCTGCAGTGCCCCGATCAGTTGATCCAAAACAATGCCGGTGAGGCCAATGACGATGATCGCAACGAAAATATTAGGAAGAGAGAGATTGTTCCACTCGTTCCATATGAAATAGCCAATTCCTGAGCCCAACAGCATTTCGGCAGCAACGATCACCAGCCATGCAATTCCCATTGAGATGCGCATTCCCGCCAGGATGTTGGGCATCACCGCAGGAAGCACCACCTTGGTGATTGTGCGCAGCTGGCTGGCACCGAGTGAGCGAGAGACCCGAATGTAGTCTGGATTGATGGTTTGCACGCCAAAGGCCGTGCTGATCAATGTTGGCCAGACACTGGAAATAAAGATCACAAAAATGCCTGTTAGTTCAGAGTCTCTGAAAACGAAAAGACCGATTGGTAGCCAGGCCAATGGCGAAACCGGCTTGAGCAGTTGGATGAAGGGATTGGCGGAACTGCTGGCCAGACGGGAGACCCCGATCAGCAGCCCTAAGGGAACAGCGACGAGAATGGACAAGCCGTAGCCGATCATCACCCTGCGCAAACTGATCAGCAGATTGGTGCCGATCCCCAGATCATTGGGACCGTTGTTGAAGAAGGGATCAGAAAGCCACCATTGCAGTTCCTTGAGGGTCTCGATGGAGCCCGGGAAATTCTTCCCCATCAGTCCCTGCTTGGCCAGGATCTGCCAGATGATCAAGGCGATGATGACGCTCACGATGGAGACGACCAAGCCCATGGGTTTGCTCAGTGAAGACTTGTTCATGGACGCCAGGTGGTCGGAATAGGTTGGGTGGAATCAGAATCCATCGCGCTTCTTCTGTTCTTCAACGTATTCCAACGGTTTTTCGGGATTGAATGTGTCAAAGGCGAGTGTTTCAGTGCGGGATGTTTCCGTCGGCGGATTCAGACCCATGCTTTTCTCAAGTTCCTGTGCTTCTGTGGTGAGGAAGATCGAGGCACTATTACGATCGAAATCACCGGCCTTGATCATGGCGGCGGCCTTGCCAAGATCCCATCGCACAAGCTGGCTTTGAATCCAGTTGGAAAAGCTTTGCCAAGGGAAGGGTTTGAAATCGATCCGGTCGGGCACATCAAAAGTTTGCCCTAATCCATTCTCGAACTTGCCTGTCAATACGGCCTCAACAACTTCAGGTGGCTGATTGAGAAAGGCCCGGCCAGAAATCGCCGCTGCGATTTCCTTGCGATTCTCGGCCTTGCTGGCGTAATTGGCGGCCTCGATAATTGATTTGTTGAGTGCACGGAATGTCTGCGGATGATCCTGAATCCAGGATTCACCTGTTGCGAAGGCGCAGCAGGGATGTCCATCCCACAGATCTTTGGTGAGCAAATGGATGAAACCGGCATCTTCGTACACGGCCCTTTGGTTAAAGGGGTCGGGCATCAACATCGCATCAAGATCACCCGCCACCAGCTGGGCGATGCTGTCCGGCGGCGGTACCGGACGGATCTGAACGTCGGTATCGGGGTTGATGCCGCCATTGGCTAGGTAGTAGCGCAATAGCAGGTTGTGCATCGAGAAGGGGAAGGGCACGCCGATGACGAATCCTTTGAAGTCCTTGGCTTCCTTGACCTTGCCGGCATGGCGTTTGGCGACGGTGATGGCCTGACCGTTGATATTCTGGATGCTTGCCAACTTGACACTGAATGGTGAGGATCCCAGGCCCAGTGTCATGGCGATCGGCATGGGGGCGAGCATGTGATAAGCGTCAAGCTCGCCGGCAATGGCCGAATCGCGCACGGCACCCCAGCTCGGCATCTTCACCACCTTTACACTCAGGCCTTGCTTGGTGTAGAAGCCCAAAGGTTCCGACATGATGATCGGCGTGGCGCAGGTGATGGGGATGAACCCCACCTTCAGCTCTTTCTTCTCAATGCTGGAAGGATCAATGGGTGCTCCTCCTTCGACTTCCTTGTCATCTCGTACACCACAGTTGGCCAGGGTGACCAAAGCTGCTCCTGCAGCCAGGCCTTTCATGAAGTTGCGGCGACCAAATGGGCTGCTAGCACTCACGCGGGAGAAAAAGCTTCCTGCCTGGGGGCCGAAAGCAGCCGCGAAGGCTTGATCAAGTCCGCCCGCTTCGCTGGCAAGGGCCCGCAACAGTTGTTCCTTTTCTGGGTTGCCCTGTGAGGCGTGCCGATAGAAAAGAACTTCGCGAAGTTCGGCTTGACTGATCACATCTGCGATTGGATAAGCCTCACGCCGGATTAATCCCATACGATGAAAGTCTTCCATCAGGATCGCCGGATCCTCAGGATAATCAGCCAGAAATGACTCATGGGAGACGAGCCCCTGTGCGCAGTCGCTGCAGTCACAAACGGCGGGGGTCTGTGTTCCGAGGAGCCGGGCCATGGACGCCTGGCCAGATAGCGTTGAAGGAAAAGATGACATGTCAGGGATGGTCGTGCGTGGAATCGAGGGCTGATTGAGTGTGGGGCGTACGTATGACTAGCACCAACAGAATAGTCCGTGTGGGATTAACTTCTCTTATCGTCTAATTCATTGGTTTGCTCAGTTATTCGCATTGTTCATGCCTCCCGAAAAACTATGTGTATCTGTTGTTACTCATGTCGTCGCCTGAGTGCTTATCTGCATTGGAGATGGCCGTAGGTCCTGCCATTGCCCGGTGTGATCATGGATCGTCCGGTGATGGGACGCTTGGCGTCGGCCACCAGGTCCAGGCGCATTTGCATGGCGATGATTGGGTAGGTGGTCGCCGGCTTGATTGACATCAGGCACAGCCCTTACATGGCGGGTCGAGCAGGCAGGATTCCGGCGCTGGCGGCTGAGACCATCACCGTCGCAACTGACCGACGGGCTGAAAAGGGCAGTGCCGCGCGGCGCCCGAAGCGCATGACGATGTCTGGGCGCCGCCCAGGCAGCCCAACCAAGCTCGCCAGATCGGCGCGCAACCCCGGCACCTCGACCGGCTGGTTGAGAAAGGAGCACTTCAGCCCCAGCGCGGTCGCCTGCAGGGCAAACCGCTGGCAGGCCCGCCCCACCTTCACCCAATGCTCTGGGTTCGCCTCGGCCCCCACGACTACGGCGATCCCGGCGGACGTGGCGATCTGCCGGGCATACCTGTCCGCTTCGGCCTTCACCGTGAAGACCCGATCAAACAGCCAGGGCCCCATCCACTCCGGCAGCGCCGGATTCCCGCTGGCGGCACTGAACAGTCCGTCGCCCGTGCGGAGGGCGACGTTCGGGCTGAACCGCAGCCAGTGCTTCAACTCAGCCACGAAGGCCGGATCGCCGATCTGAGCGGTGTTGCCCGCCAGGATCAGATCGCGGAGCCTCTCCATCTGCGGCCGCTCGGTGACCAGCACCAGATCGCCCCCCGGAACTGTTGTCGCCGAACTCAGCAGGCGCAGATCCGACCTGCTGAGCGTTGACCCGTCGTAATCGGCTCGCGTCGACTGCCGGTGAGGGATCGCCTCAAACAGCGCCCGATCGCCGCCGCTGCCAGTCCCGAAGCGGAAGCATCTGGCCTCCGCCGGCTGGATCGAAGTCGATGGCACCGGCCCGGCCCGCGGCGCCCGCCGCAAGGGCCAGGTTTTCGGCGGCACAGCCCAGCGACACAAACATATGGTGATCGTCGGTCTCCGGTGCTGTGGTGGGTCGCCGGCGCATCGCGGCAACGGCGTCCCCGTAGTCGCCCATCGACCCCATCCCAGCCCTGTTCGCCCAGGCCGCTCCGCCCACAGCCGCGACGGCAGAACCCGCCCCCAACAGAAGCGCCCTTCGCATCACCATTGCAGGTTCCGCTTGGTGAAGAACGGCGGCGCCTTGCGGTGCCACAGGCCTGGATCTTCAACGTACTGTCCGTTTCAACGCTCGACGCACTGACGTGGACCCCAGATCCAGCGCACCGTTACCGGCAGCCGTGGGAGCATCCGTTAGCGCCGCCGAAAGCCCCGTAGATGCTGCGGCAGCTGGCGGCTGAACAGCACGCCCGGCGGTGGGGCGGCGAGGCCGGCGTCGCTGAGCCGTTGCAATGTCCACCAGTTGCAATTGCGGGTCCAGAGGTAGGTGCCGTGGGCGGGGAGGAAACGGGCGGCGCGGCCTGCCGGCAGCGGCAGGGGATCCGGACGGCCGCCGGCGGGGCTGCGGGGCAGCGAACGCTCCAGGCTGGTGAGCAGGGCATGGAGGGTGGGGGCATCCACCTGGCGCTCGTGCACGTGCAGGGCACCCGTGAGCAGCGGCGGCGCGGGGTGGCCGGCGAGGAACAGCGCGGAATCGGTGGGCAGGAACAGGGCGGCCGCCACGGCCTTGGGGTGGCGGTCGCCAGCGGCGTAGTAGCGCCGGTCGCCCCAGGCGATCTCCACAAACGGAGCCGTTTCGGCGCCGGGTGGACCAAGGCGCCAGCCCGGCGGTTGCTCCACCACGATCGCGGAGTGCAACCCCCAGTCGGCCACCAGCACCGCGTAGCGGCCGGGCGGCGGCAGCGGCAGCGGCGCCACCAAGGGAGCACGGGATTCGGGCAGCACGGCCGCGTGCAGCAGCGGCCAGCCCACCAGCGCCAGCAGGATCAGGAGTTCGATTCCAGCCACACCGAGAGCGAACCCGGCGGACAGCGCAACGCGGCCCAGCCGTGCGCGTTGAACCGGAAACCTGGAGGCATGCGGCGCTCACGCCGGAGAGCTGCGGCCAAGCCTAGGCATCGTTTCAGGCGGGATCAGCTGCCAGCCGCCACGGCAACAGATCAAGATCTCTACGGCGCTGTGCCTTCCCTGCAGGCTGTCGCAGCAATTGCTTGTTCAGGGGTATTGACTGGCTTCCACCAACGTCCAATAGCGGACCTCTATTGCCACGTCTACCAATAGCGAGTCATTCAGCCAAGGGCCAGCCGCGTCGCGCCTGTCAGCAGGTACTGAAGCGGATCTCCTCCCCGGCGTGGCAACACGTCGGCGGCGCCGGCACTCACCAGTTGCTGCAACGTCTGGGACACCGAGGGCTGCTTGATCCCCCACAGCGTCACAAGGTCGGCCTGGGTCATCACCGCCTGCACGTCCCGTTCGCCCCAGGCTTCCAACCGTTGCCAGAGGGTGGCGCCGAGGTGGTCCTGCAGCTCCAGCTTGTAGCGCAGGCTCAGTACGAGGGTGAGATCGGCGAGGCCGATCGGCTCGGGGCTCTCACCGTCGCCGGTCAGGCCCAACAGGGCGGTGATGCCGTCTTCCAGCGCCTTGAGCAGGCCGCGAAGATCGCCTCGGAACAACTCGTGCAGCACATCGATCACCGCCGCATGCGCCGGCGCATGCACCGGCAGGTTCGGATCCAGTCGCAGCGATCGATAGCGCGCCCCCAGCAACTGGTGCACCTCGTTCGGCTCCAGGGGTTCGAGCACCACCGGATCGCTGAACACCGAACGCACCTGGGTATGGCTCTGCACCACGAGGCGAACGGCATCGGCGGTACCCACCACAATCAAGTGCAGGCCATCAAGCAGCAGGACCTGGTCACGGATGCTGCGCAACAGATCGGCAGCGCGGGCGGCATCGGCCTCACTGAGGTTTTCAAGATTATTGAGGTGCAGCACCAGACCGGATGCACCCTGCTCCAGCGCAAAGACCAGCAGATCGCGCAGCGCTCTGGGTCCATCCAGCAGCAGGGCGCCGGGGGGCGAGGAAACCGCCTGGGTGTTGGTGCCACCCGCCCCAAAGCCGGCGGCCGAAACCGTGAAGCCACCACCACGCAGACGGATGGTTCGCACCAACTGCTGAGCAGCCTCCACCGCGGGTCCGCTCGCATGGGCACAGGAGGCGAGCACGGCCTCAAAGGCGCCGGCGAGCAATTGGCCGATCAAGTTCTCGCTGGTCAGATCGGCCGTGATCGGGATGATGTCGGCCGAGGTCCAATAGCCGGCGGCCAGGGCGTCAGCCTTGACGGCCTGCACCAGAGTGGTCTTGCCGATGCCGGGCCGCCCCGCCACCGCCTGGCGTGAACTGCGGGAGCCACCGATCGCGCTGAGCAGCCGTTGCCGTTCGGTTTGGCGCCCCACGAACAGGCTGAGCGGTGTGGCCTCCGAGCCCTGGCGCAAGGTGGCCTGGAAGTAGGGGGAGGAGCGGAGGTTGTAGAGCCTCCAGAGATTCGGAAGTGCCATGCAGAGCGGTATCGGCAGCGCCCGGACGCGTACCAATACTGGCAATATATTGGCAATTCTGCCAATATTATCAATTCTTGGGGCTTTTCCGGAGGCCCCTGCCGCACCACAACCGCGAATTGGGACGTGCCAAAGTCACACGGCTTCGCAGAACTGGCCCCTGGATACTGTTTTCCAGCTGGGGTGGCCAGGTTCATCAAGGCGGCCAGATGCAGTGCTCCTCAGTGATTGCCAGCAACTCGGATCAGCGCATGAAGCCATTGTTCGCTCCTGCCCCTGAAGACGTCAGAGCGAGCCGTACCAACTCCTGTACCACTGCCTCATCTGCTCGATCTCCTGGCTCTGCGCCTTCACCATGCCCTGCTGAAGCGTGCGCAGCTGCTGGTGCTGGCCATTGGCCTGGGCCATCGAGGCCATCCTCACGCCCATCTGGTGGTGGGGAATCATCTGCTCGATGAAGGCACGATCAAAGTCCGGGGCCGCTCTCAAGGCGTTGAGATCCGTTCCGCCGCCCATGTGGCCCATCCCCGTGGGGCCGCCCATGTGGCCCATCCCCATCGCACCACCCATGCCCCCATGCCAGCCGAGGCTCGTGCCTTGGCCACGGTTGGGAACGGGTGTGCCGAACCACTGCTGGTAGAAGGCGCGCATTTCGGCATTTTCGCTGGTCTGACTGGCTTTGATGCGCTTGGCCAGTTCGTTGATTTCGGGACGGGTGGTGCGGGTGAGGGCAAGATCGGCCATGGCGATCGCGCCATCATGGTGAGGAATCATCATCACGATGAAGCGCTGATCCATCGACCGGGAGCCCATCATCCCCTGACCCATCATCCCGGCTCCCGGCCCGTACCCCGGTGCGATCGATGGTGTTGTGGACTGCGAAAGTGCTGGGACCCCCAACAACAGAACAATCGCTCCCAGTCCTGCTGTGGCTATGCATCGAAGCGGCGTTACAGGGGAATGGGAGAACGCGATTGTGTGCCTGTTCATCAGCTCTGCTCCTTGGCTTCTGTCTGTGCTCAGCATGGAGACGCCCAGTAAAGTTGGCCACGGCTGCGGGTCATTGCTTGGCGGGATCGGCACCCATGCGTTCAGCACTGGCCAGGTCGCCGGAATCGCGCAGGGCAGCCACAGGCCAGCCACGGCCACCCGCTCCTTCATATCGCAGGGGCCGCCCGGAAGCCACGCAGCAAGGAGGAACTGACAATCACAGACAACGAATTCAGGGCCATGGCCGCCCCGGCAATCATCGGATTGAGCCAGCCGAAGGCGGCGATTGGGATGCCGATGATGTTGTAAAAGAACGCCCAGAACAGGTTCTGACGAATCTTGCGCATCGTCGCCCGCGACAGTCCGATGGCGGTGGCTGGCTGGAGATCCAGCAACTTGCGCACGGCGGCTGAGGAGCGTTGCTTGATCATCTCCTCCATGAATTTGCCCATCAACACAAAGGCAATCACCACCGCCGACACGTCGAAATACACGTCCCGCTCATTGACACCGACCGGCAGCCAGGTGGGCACGAAGACCACCACCACGCTGTAGAAGTAGGCGACGGAGGTGCCGAGGGCAATCCGCACATCCATGTTGAGGGCGCGGCGCTTCAAGGCAGCCCAGGCGCCGGCATAGAACGACCAGCCACCGATGAATTGCACCGGGGTGGCGAGCACAAACAGCCACATCCCCCAGCTCATCCAGGGCAGTGCCGGCAGCGGCACCGACGACATCAAACTGACGCCCGCCGCCAGGGCGATGAACGCCCCAGCCCGCAACATCGCCAGGGCCAACACGCCACCGATCACAAAGCCGCCGCGGCGGCGCATGACGCGCAGTTCGCGGTCGGGATTCCGGAATGTCTGCAGGCAGCTCTGGCTGCAGAAGTAGTAGCTGCGTCCATTCCTTTCTAGCGAAAGTGCTGTGGCCTTCGGAACAACCATCTCGCAGATGGGATCTTTGGCCATTTCACTGGCCTTGCCACCGATCGAGGGCAGTTCGTGGTGGTTGTGGGTGTCTTGGTTGTCTTGGTTGTCGTGACGGTCCTGGCTGCTGCAAGTGCCGGGCTTGACGGATTTGTTGTGGTTGGTGTGGTTGTCGTGCGACCCGTGCGGATCGCTGGGTTTCTGGCTGAGCGCTGTCGGGTTCATCCTGGCCGCTTCAGATCAACGGGGCTTGCTATGGGTGGTCTCAGCAGGATCTCGCGCAACGACCCATCCAGACGCCGTGATTGCGGTGCGCAAACCACGCAGACGCTGGACATCAACCTGCAGCGGATGGGCGGCAGCAGGATCAGGCAATTCCGTCGTCAATCAGCTGGAGGCCCTGAGGCCGCGCGGGTGTGGCTGCTCTGGAGCTGGCAGGTCTGCAGGCGTCGCGCCGCTTTCCGCTGGCTGCCAGCCTGGACACCGCTGTGGATCCGGTCACTTGCCCCTCGATTCCAACGCCCTGCGGCCCATGCCGCGCACCCCGGCCATGGGCGGCGTGCTCGAAACCCTCGCCTTCTTCCGCGACCCTGATTTCTCCCGCTCGCGCTTTGAGCGCTACGGCGATGTGTATGAAACCAGCCTGCTGGGGCAGCGCACCGTGTTCATCCGGGGCGGCCAGGCGATCAGCGACCTGTTCGCCCAGGGGGAGGCGGTCGAGGGCTGGTGGCCCGACAGTGTGCGGGAGCTGCTGGGGCCGTTGTCGCTGGCCAACCGCAACGGAGCCGATCACAAGGCCCGCCGCCGGGTGGTGGGACAGCTGTTCGCCTCCGCCGCCTTGAAGCGCTACAGCCCGGCGATCGTGGCGCTGGTGGAGACGCTCAACCAGGAGCTGCTGGGCGCCCAGGCGCCGCTGGCCCTGGTGCCGAAGCTTCGGCGCTTTGCCTTCAGCGTGATCGCCAGCACGGTGCTGGGGCTCGACGCCGTCGATCGCGAGGCCCTGTTCGTGGATTTCGAGATCTGGTGCCAGGGCCTCTTCTCCCTGCCGTTTTCCCTGCCCGGCAGCCCGTTCGCCCGCGCCCGTCAGGCCCGTAAGCGCCTGTTGCTGCGCCTGGGCGCCGTGCTCCAGAACGCCCAGGCCGCTGCTGCTGCCGGAGCGCCCCCCGCTGCGGGCGGCCTCGATCTGCTGGCTGGAGGCCTCGATGAAGCCGGTCTCCCCCTGGCCGACGACGACGTGGCGGAGCAGTTGCTGCTGTTGCTGTTCGCCGGCTACGAAACCACCGCCTCCTCGCTCAGTTGCCTGCTGTTGACCCTGCTGCAGCATCCAAAGGAGCTGGCCTGGCTGCAGGAAGAACTCGACGGCTTGCCTTGGCCACCTGCAGCTGCAGAAGCCGTGAGCGCCTACGACGCCCTGCGGGCACCGCGGCTGGATGCGGTGGTGAAGGAGGTGATGCGGCTGACCCCGCCGGTGGGGGGCTTCTTCCGCCGCACCCGGGAGCCCATTGCCTTGGCGGGTGTGCTGGTAGCGGCGGAGCGGGTGGTGCAGGTGAGCATCAGCGCCAGCCAGCGCCACGGCGCTGACCCTGAGGATCTGGCGGCCTTTCGGCCCCAACGGCATCTGGAGGGAGACGAAACAGTGACCCTGCTGCCCTTTGGCGGCGGTGAACGGGTGTGCCTGGGCAAGGCGCTGGCGGAGCTGGAAATTCGGCTGCTGGCGGTGGGGCTGCTCAAGCAGCTGGGCCTTGCCTTGGAGCCCGATCAAGACCTCACGCTCGTGGTCATCCCCAGCCCCACCCCAAAGCAGGGCCTGCTGGTGCGCGCCAGCCGCCGGGGAGCGGCAGGCCAAGCCAAGGCTGGGCCGCCAGACGCGCCAGAAGCTCAGGCTTGACTGGTACAGCCCTGAGCACCCCGCCGCGGCCCAAAAGCCGCATCTGTTCAAATTCCGCAACAGTCTGTTACAGTTCTCTCATCACTCCCGAGAGCCCCCATGGCCCAAGCCACCGCCACTGCCCCCACCTCCACCACCGCCCTTGACCGTGCCTCCATCCGCGGCGCCACCGTCACCACCGAAGACGGCGGCCGCCTCAATGCGTTTGCCACCGAGCCCCGCATGGAAGTGGTGAGTGCCGAGAGCGGCTGGGGCTTCCACGAGCGCGCCGAGAAGCTCAACGGCCGCATGGCCATGCTCGGTTTCGTTGCCCTGCTGGCCACCGAATTCGCCCTGGGCGGCGAGGCCTTCACCCGCGGTCTGCTCGGCATCGGTTGAGCCCACGGCCGCGATTTGCTTCTCACACTCCAACAGGTATTCCCATGAGCCAATCCCTTTCGGTCAGCAGAGAGTTCTTCGTAGAAGCCCACTCACGCGCGATTGACAACTGCACAGAGCTGGAAGACCTGCGCAAGGTTTCCAAAACGCTCTTGAAGGCCTGGCAGATCCAAGCGATGTTCAGCGAGCATTACGGCGCCCAAGCGCTCGGAATCAAGCGCCCCTGAGCGTCTGAGCCTGAGGGTGGCGTGCATCGCCTCCAACCTTCACGGACCTCTGCACGAGATTTGCTCGGGCAGAGGTTTTTTCTTGGCGCAAAACTACTTGGCGCTGAGCCACTTATCGCTGAGCGGCTTGGCCCTGAACCGCCTGGCAGCGAGCCAAACGAAGCCCACCATCCGAAGCCCACCACCTGAAGGCAGCAGCGGTGAGGCCCAACCCCAGCCCTGCCCCCCTGTCCGCCCGGCGCCGCCATCATTCGTGGATGCTCTGTCAGGACAACCCGAGGCGATGCCGAGCCTGAACTCCCTGCGCCGCAGGGAACGGATTCCTGAAGTGATGGATCAGCCGGGGATCGATCCGGGCGACCACGCCCAGGCCCTGGCGGGGCTGCGGCGCATCAATGCCCTGAGCCGTTGCTCCGCCGGTCTGTTCGCGCCGATCCAGGCGCTGGCGTCACGTCAGCCAGGCCAGCCGTTGCGGGTGCTCGACCTGGCCTGCGGCGGCGGCGACACCGTGATCGATCTGGCCCTGCTGGCGGGGCGCAGCAACGTTCCGCTGATCGTGGAGGGCTGTGACATCAGCGCCAGCGCTGTGGCGATCGCCCGCGCCAATGCCGAACGCCGCGGCGCCACGGCGCGCTTTTTTCAGGCCGATGCCCTGGGGGATCCCATGCCCTCCGGCCCGGACGGAGCCGCGCCAGCTGGCTATGACGTGGTGGTCACCTCCCTGTTCCTGCACCACCTGGGCGACCATGACGCCGAGGTGGTGCTGGCCCTGATGGCCCGCCGGGCCCGCCACCTCGTGCTCGTCAACGACCTGATCCGCAGCCCCCTCGGTTACGCCCTGGCCTGGGCCGGCACCCGGCTGCTCAGCCGCTCCTGGATCGTCCACACCGATGGGCCGCTGTCGGTGCAAGGGGCCTTCCAGCTCGCAGAGGTGGCGGCCATGGCCGATCGGGCCGGGCTGGCCGGCGCCAGGATCCAGCGCTGCTGGCCGGAGCGTTACCTGCTGAGCTGGTCCCGTGGTTGAACCGCAGCCGGGCGAGCCCTGGGACGTGCTGGTGATCGGGGCCGGGCCCGCCGGTGCCCTGGCCAGCCTGGATCTGGCCCGCCGCGGCCTGAAGGTGCTGCTGGTGGAGAAGCGCAGCTTTCCGCGCTGGAAAGTGTGCGGCTCCTGCTTCAACGCCCAGGCCCAGGTGGCCCTCGCCGCCGTGGGCCAGGGCCACCTGCTCGAAAGTCTGGGCGGGCGGCCCTTGCGGCGGCTGCGGCTCGGCCTGGGCGGCCGGGAAACCACCTGCGCTCTGCCGCCGGGGCGGGCCCTCTCCCGCAGCCGCTTCGATCAGGCGCTGGTGGAGGCGGCCGTCAGCGCCGGCGCTGTGTTCCGCCCGCTCACCACGGCGCAGCTGGATGCCGCTGCGCCCCACCCCTGCACCCGCACCCGCAGTGTCTGCCTGCGCCAGGGACAGCAGCAGGAGCTGGTGCAGGCGGCCGTGGTGCTGGTGGCGGCCGGGCTCGCCAACCGCAGCCTGGAGCAGGAGCCCTCCGCCCACACCCGCATCAGCCCCCGCTCCCGGCTGGGGGCCGGCTGCGTGCTGGCGGGTGCCCACAGCCACTGGGAGGAGGGCACCATTCACATGGCGGTGGGCCGGCAGGGATACGTGGGCCTGGTGCAGGTGGAAGACGGCAGCCTCAACCTGGCGGCGGCCTTCGATCGCGCCCTCCTTCAGGAGTGTGGGGGTGCTGCGGCGGCAGCCGGGCAGGTGCTGGCGGAAGCGGGTTTTCCGGCCATCCCCGAGCTGGCGGAGGCCGATTGGCAAAGCACGCCGGCCCTCAGCCGCCGCACCACCCCGCTGGCGGGCCATCGCTTCCTGGTGCTCGGCGATGCGGCCGGCTACGTGGAACCCTTCACCGGCGAAGGCATGGGCTGGGCCCTCGCCGCCGCCGCCGCCGCCACGCCACTGGTGATGGAGGGCACCCGCAGCTGGCAGCCGGCGATTGAGCGCCGTTGGCGCCAGCTGCACCGGCAACGGATCGGCCGCCGGCAGCTGCTCTGCCGCGGCCTGGCCCTGGCGCTGCGCCATCCCACCAGCAGCCGGGGCCTGTTCTGGGCAGCGTCCCATCTGCCCTCCCTGCCGCAACGGCTGCTGCGATGCCCCTGACGATCCTCGGCATTGGCACGGCCGTTCCCCGCCACCGGATCAGCCCGGTGGAATCGGCGGCGATGGCCGCGCGCATCTCCGCCTCCACCCCGGAGCGGGCGGCCCTGCTGGCGCGCATCCAGCGGCGCTCCGGAGTGAACCTCCGCCACAGCGTGCTGCTGGAGTCGGCCGATCACGAGGCCGGCATCGATGGCCGCATGCCCTTCTATGGCGAGAACAGCCCCTCCACCGGCGCGCGGATCCGGGCTTTCGAAACCCATGCCGAACCCCTGGCACTGGAGGCGGCACACCGGGCCCTGGCGGATGCCGGCCTGGCGCCGGAGCGCATCACCCACCTGATCACGGTGAGCTGCACGGGGTTCCAGGCGCCGGGCTTCGACCTGGCCCTGATGGCCCAGCTGCCCCTCCACCCCGACGTGGAGCGCACCCATGTGGGCTTCATGGGCTGCCACGGCGCGCTGAATGGTCTGCGGGTGGCGCGGGCCTTCGTGGAAGCCGATCCAAACGCCTGCGTGCTGCTCTGCGCCGTGGAGCTCTGCAGCCTGCACATGCACTACGGCTGGGATGCGGAGAAGGTGGTGGCCAACGCCCTCTTCGCCGACGGGGCCGGCGCGCTGGTGGCCACGGGCGCTGCTGGAGCGGCAGGGGCCGCCGCTGACACCCCAGCGCTGCAGGTGCTGGCCTCCGGCTCCACGCTGATTCCGGGCAGCAGCGATCTGATGTCGTGGACCATCGCCGATCACGGCTTCGAGATGACCCTCTCCGCCAAGGTGCCGGCAGCCGTGGCCGCCCACCTGCGCCCCTGGCTGGAGCGCTGGCTCGGCGCCCGGGGGGAAAGCCTGCCCGCGATCGGATCCTGGGCCCTGCACCCCGGCGGGCCGCGCATCCTGACGGCGGTCGCCACGGCGGTGGAGCTGGAGCCCAGCCAGATCGAGCCTTCGGCCGCTGTGCTGCGTCAGTTCGGCAACATGTCGTCGGCCACGATCCTGTTCATCCTCGAGCGGCTGCGCCAAAGCAACGCTCCGCGGCCCTGGGTGGCCCTGGCCTTCGGGCCTGGCCTCACCGTGGAAGCCAGCCTGCTGGGCTGAATCCCAGGGCCCTGCGGCTGGGGGCGCCGGGTTCTGGCCGCACCGGGGCAGGCAGCAACGGCCCGCCCAGCCGTGCGCGTTGGTGCGGATCAGCTCGCGCCGGTGCTCGGTGATGTCCCCACAACTGGCATGGGGGTGCCGGTGGACATCCACTTCCAGCCCTCACTGCCGTTGCTCAGCAGCACCGCCAGGCTGCCGGG
Organism: Synechococcus sp. ATX 2A4; assembly: GCF_024346375.1. GTDB lineage: Bacteria > Cyanobacteriota > Cyanobacteriia > PCC-6307 > Cyanobiaceae > MW101C3. The sequence continues at coordinate 118,455 of NZ_JAGQCV010000003.1, forward strand.
ATGGGCGGGGGTGCCGCGTCGGGTCCAGCCGATGCAGCTGGGGTGAAGAAGGCCTTGGCTTCGATCCGCCACACCGCTTTGAAGCCGCGCTCGTGGCTGTTGTCATCGACGGCATCGAAATGCCACCAATGCCACTGCATGGCGGAAGAAGCGCCGGCGCGGACGGGGTAGCTGTCGTGGGTCCAGCTGCGGATCGGCCCCTGCCCACCGATCGGCTGGAAGCGGTTCTGGGGGTCGTAGGGGGTGGCGTTGAAGGCTTCCTCGGCATCGGCGCCGATCAGATGGTTGAACACCGCATCGGCGTACACCTGCTGCAGGCCGGCGGCAGCCAGCGCGGAAGCCTGCTGCGCCAGCCGTCGCCAATGGCCCCCATCGGCAGGGGTGTAGCAGTGAAGGGCCTGCATCAGCACGCCGTTGATCTCTGCGGGCACGAAGCTGGAGGAGAACGTCATGCGCAAATAGCGGCGGAACAGACGAGCGGCACGGAAGAGCGACGTTGCGGGGAAGGCGGGGCTCTGCAGGCCACCGCAACGCGATCACCAGAAACGTCGGCCGCAGCATGAAGGACCCCAGAACCAAAGGCCACAACATGATTGGGCGCCGCACCATCGGCAGCAGGGAGTGGCGCGGCAGGGGGACAGGAAGCTCGGCTCCGGTGGTGAGGTTGTTGCTGGAGAAGAGTCCTCAGTGGTGACACCACTTTCTGGAACTGAACAATCGAGTCTTCACCTCGCGATCAACAAATGGCAACGCAACGTTGGTTGTGGTGCCATCTCCCAAGCAGACAAGAACTGATCCGAAGGTGACAAAGGCTGCGTCGAGAGGATTGCCGGTTTGAAGATCTCCAGCTGGTCCGGACGCTGCGCCCGATCGGGCCGATGGGAGGTGGAGCGCGGTTCGTTGCCTGCCCACCGAGATCAAGCTCAGCGCAGCGCCCGGCCAGCGAAACGGCCAACACCGGAGCCAACCCAGGGGCCAGTGTTCTGCAGCCGCTCCGCCACCGACAGGATCGGGGCGTGGCGACGGCAGAGCAAGCGCAGGGGCCGCCGATGCGGCAGGGCGAGAACCACCGCCACCGCCGATGGGCAGGGGCCCCACGCCGGATCGCCGGCGGGCCCGTCGAAGCCCGCAGGAGCGGCCGTGTCGTCGAGCACGAGGCCATCGAGCAGCTGATGCTTCACCAGCTCCCACCAGTTGACGGGCGGGTGGTGGCTCAACTCCACCGCCTGCAGCTGGGGCAGGGCGGCCAGGGCCGTCTCCAGGCCGCGCCGGCAACCCACCCGCAGCAGCCCGGCCTGCCAGCGGTGCTTGTTGAGCGCCTGGCGCAACAGGCGCAGGTAAGGGCCATCGCCAAAGCGCAGGCCGGGGTCCTTGCTGGAGCGCCGCGACAGGTCCAGATCCCTGGCGATGCTCTGGTAACGGCGGCTCACGGTGGGCTGGGAGAGATGCAGCACGGCGGCGGCGCGGGTGGCTGAGCCGCAGATCTCCAGCATGTCGATCAGTTCCACATCCCGCAGCGCCTGCGGCACCACATAGCGGGCGGGTGTGGGGTTGGGGCTGTCCACAGGGGCTGGTTCGGCGGTGGACACCAGCGTGTGGGGAAGTGACCGATCGCGAATGGATCTTCCTGCGAAAGACCGCCGCAGGTGGTGGTGAACCTTGCTGGCAATGATCTGGCTTGGATGGGGATGGGCAAAGGCTGCAAAGCCACGCAGGCGCAGTCCACCAACCAACATCCCGCCCTAATCTCGCGTTTTGAACCCGCCACCCATGGCCACGGCAGGCCGAAGCCGCAACGCAGCAGCCATTGCTCAGCCCGCCGACATCAGCAGGACCGCCGCTTCACGTTTCCCGCTGGTGCACAAGTTGATCCACTTTGCGGATCTGCGTAACTTCTACAAAGACATGCGGGAGGCGCTCAAATCCGCCAACCGCCGCGCCGGCGCTCAGCAGGGGCTGGTCACCAAGGCCCGCAAGAAGATCGAGGCACTGCAGCAGGAGCTGGCGGCGGTGGAGCAGGAGCGGCTGGAGTTGCTGGCCTATCGCGACCGCGCGGAGCAGGAAGCCAGCCAACTGGCCGAATTGATGCCGCGCTTCAAGAACCGCCTGCTTCAGGTGCAGCAGATCGAGCAGGCGCTCGCCAATCTGGCCGATGTGAAAGAAGCGGTGGATCAGCAGGATCGCCATGTCGGCGTGCCCACCGAGCAATCGATGCAGGATCTCAAGCGCGCCGTGGAAAACCTGCTGGAGCGGGCTGATGCTGTCGATTTCTTCGAAGACGAACCAGAGAACAACCATGACGATCAACGCTGATTCAAGGCGTTCGAGCACGCCGATCAGCGATGGCCTTGCCTCCGACCTTCAGGCGCTCGGCTCACTGCTCGGCAGCCACATGCGCGGCCTCGATGAGCATCTGGGCCGGCAGCACGAACGCCTGGCGTTGCGCGAACACCAGCTGCTGGAGGAAAGCCGCGAGCTGCTGCCTCCAGCAGCCGTGAACCTGGAGGCGCTCAGCAAAGAAGAGCTGCAGGCCCTCTGCCGCCAGCACAAGCTCAAGGGCTGGTCAAAATTACGGCGTGGGCCACTGATTGTTTTTGTGGAGAGCGCGCTCTTTCCTTCTCAGGCAGCCACCGAACCCACCGGCCCAGCGCCAGCCGCACACCCCGCCTTGAACCCCACCGACGCCTCCCGCAGCGAACGGCTGCTGTTGCTGCTGCTTGAGCATCTGGCCGTTTCACCGCAGCGCATCGCCGAAGCCTGGGAGGGCCCTCAGCAGGCCGGTTTCGGCGGTCAAGCCGGTACCTGACCGTACGGAGCAGGGATTTCGATTGGGGATTTTCGTCCAACACCCATGGCCGGGAAAACGAACGCAACAGGCCCAGATCTTCCAACCTGACCTTAAGAGTGGCAGCGCACAAACCTTCGAGAGGCCTTCGAGAGGCCTGTGAGAACCCTGCGAAAACCCTGCGGCTACGGCGTTGCCGTGGAGGGAGCGCCAGGTTGGTGCCCCATGCTACTGAAGAAAGCATGAGACCCTGCTAAGAACGTGCTGTATTCAGAAAGGCCGATGAAAGTCTTTTCAATGCTTTCGGTCGCAACCGTTGGCCTTGGCGTTACTTTTGTGTATGCATCTAGCGCCCATGCGTTGCTGATCAACGGAGACTTCAGCTTGGGCCTAACTGGCTGGACACCCTATACAACAGCCAATGGCGTGATCGGAATGCCTGCAGTCACCAGCTTTGATGTGACGGGCCTAGGCGCAAGCCCTGCAGCAAGGCTACAGGTAGGCCAAGAAGTTTTCAGCCCTGGCCTACAAAGCGGTGGAGGCCTGTCCCAGACATTTACCGGACCAGAAGGAGATTACTCCTTCACTTATGACTTTGCTTCTCTATCCAGTGAGGGAAATAGCTCGGGCGGCCTATTTTCCTTGATTTTCAACGGCACTGTCCTGGATTCTTTTGATACTGCACTTGTTTCAGCCAACACGCCTGTTAGGGGGTCGTTGAGTGGTTTTCTGGCAGGAGTTGAAGCAGGAACCCATGAAATCAGAATCCAGTCAACACGACCTTTTACAGTAGATCCTGATATTGCTGAGCTCTTTCCGGTTCAGTACTTTGACAATGTAGTTGCAACTGCAACCCATGTTCCCGGCCCCCTGCCGCTCCTCGGTGTTGGTGCCGCCTTCGGGTTTAGCCGCAAGCTGAGGAAGCGCATCAAGGGCAGCAAGCTTCCCGTCGAGAGCACGATCAACTGAGCCGAAGATTACCCTTGCCCTAACTGTATGGGCGGGTGATTGTTTGAGCTGGCGGGGCCTATTCCATATGTGTTGTCCCTGGGATATGCGAGCAGAGTCGCTGAGACCAATCCAGAATTGGATCCACCGAAGCGGTCTAGCTGGTGCTAAAGCTGATCCACTTTGCGGATCTGCGCAACGTCTACGTCAGGGGTGGGAAAGGCTCAGCAAAGAAGAGTTGCAGGCCCTCTGCCGCCAGCACAAGCTCATGGGCTTGTCAAAGCTGCGGCGTGAGCCGCTGATCGCCTTTGTGGGCACCTCGATAAATTCGGATTCCAGCGGTACTCAGTCAATGAGACTCATTGTCTCGCCAAGGCCAGGTGTACGACGAATCTTCGAGAGAGGCTATTTTTCTGGGTGCCCTTGTATCGAGCGCGCTGTTGTCTTCTCAGGCAGCCAGCGAACCCGCCGGTGCGTCAGCGGCCGCACCTCCCGCCTTGAACCCCGCCGAAGCGTGGGAGGGCACGAAGCGGGCTTGAGGCAGGCGTGAGCGGAGTGCCAGTGGGGTAGTGGGAGGAGCAATGCAAGGGATGGAGGAGCCCAAGGGCTGGTGCGGTTCCGCTCACCAGCGCCGCCGGCGTCGTTGTGGGATGGTGCAGAGCCTGAAGGGCGACTGATCCCGTCTTCATGGAGTAGGAATCACCTGCCCTTGAACATGGGACGGGATCAGATGGTCAAAGTCCTTGTCCGTCGTGAGCAGGAAGGCATCAGCAGCAACAGCAGTGGCGGCAATCCATAGGTCGTTTTTCCCCATCCTGCGAGCCCCCTGTGGATGAGCCCGGGCATGAAGATCAAGTTTCACATAGGCATCGATCACTCTGGGATGGTTGATGTTCACAATCGTGAGCGAGTGGAAGGCTGCGTCCAGAGCATTGCGCCTGGGCTCTCCCCAGCCATTGGTTTCAGCCAGCACCCGCATCTCAGCCAGGCTCACCACACAGACCAAAGGCCGTGGCTGACAGTGGAGCAAGTCATAGGTGTCACGAATGTGATTTCCGAGTTCCTTCCCCCGCACGAGATGGAGAATCACGCTGGTGTCGAGCAGGTAGGGCCTGCCGGCACTTGCTGCCGCCGTCATCGAATGGCGGAGAGGGCAGCCGTGAGGTCTTCGTCAGACTCTTCCCCCGGCCAGGTGCCGAAGAAGGACGCGACGCCGGATCCAGGCTCCTGAATGGCCGGCGCAAATAGAGGTGTCGAACCCCAGGCCCTTGGGGTTTCGCTGAACAGCTCGTCTTCTGCCGCAGCCAGGTGGATCTGACTGATGGCAATCTGTTGCACACGTCCCGAAGGGCGGTAGTGGCCGATGCCGGCCACCATCACGCGTTGATCAAACAGGGTTCGCAATTCCTCGGTGGAGACGCTGCCGGGAAGCCGGGCCAGGATCTTCTCGCCGTCATCACTGAGCAGGGTGACCGACGGCTTGGTGGAGGAGATGGTGTCGAGCTTGGCGGTGAAGCGGATGGCCTGGGGAAAGGGTATCTGCTCCACTAAGGCCTCAATGAGGGGAATGTCGGAGGCCTTGAGGGTCACGGGCGGGCCCTCGCCGTCGATGGGCCCGAGGCTGATGCCGCTGAAGGATCCAACGGGCACGCGGGCAAAGCGAAGGCAACCCTCCAGCAAACCCCGATCAGCCTTGAGGGTGGAGCCATCCCCCTGCTGAATCTGCCGGAGCACGGCCGCAAACAGCTCCAGGGCTGTGCTGCCTGGTGGAACGGGGGGCTCCTCCTGCTCCAGCAGGCTGATCTGGCCGCCCATCGGGAAGGTGTCCGGCGCGGCCTGCTCCAGGGTGGGTGCCTCAAGCTCCAGCACCGCAGAGCCGGCACTCAAGCTTGTGATCACGTGTCTCGTGCAAGCCTCCAGCCAGCGGGGTCTGGGGCCTGGTTGATTGCTGATGCCCTCCGCCTGAAAGCGCAGCGCGAGGCGCGCTCCCTCCTTGAGAGCCGCCAGGAGCTCAGCGAGCTGGTCGTCGCTGATGCGAAGCGCGCCGGCATCGCCCCCCTCAAGAACCAGCCGATGACGCTTCACGGTGAAGGCCAGATGCTCCGAGTTTGCTCACCACCGTAGGCCGGGGAAAAAGCCAAAGCATCGGTGAACTTACTGAACCGTAGTGGCCATCGACGCAGGTGCCGCCTCCAGCAGCACCTGCCCAGCCTGCGCCGTTTCCCGGATCACCCCCATGCCCTGCTCCAACGCCAGCTGGGCCCGAAAGCCAGCGGGATCCAGCTCGGACGCCGCCAGCAGCGCCCGCTCACTGAGCGCACCGCATTCCTGCAGCAGCTGGGCAAGGAGATCGGGTGGAGCGGGGGCGACAGGGCGAGGGGCCTGTTCCGGGTGGGCTGCAGCCTTGCGCCGCCCGCGCCGCGAGGGTTTGCCCGCATCGGCCTCCGCCTGACGGGCCGCCCGGATCCGCTCCAGCAGCACGCTCGCGGGTTCGTCGTTGGGGTCCTGGGGCACCAGCTCACCGCGGAAGGCTTTGGCCAGAAGGCCTGATCCGCCGTCACCAGCACGCAGCCTTCGCTCAGGGCGTGGCTGGCGATCAGCAGATCCATGGCCGCCAACGGCTTGCCGTTGCGTTCGAGGTCGGCGCGCAGCCGGCCATACACAGTGGCGCACGCTTCCGACCAGGGCAGGATCTCCAGGGTCTTGATGGTGGCCTCCGCCAGCGCCTGCAACCGCGACGTTGGCGGCAGCTTCTCCAGGCCGTAGCGGATCTCTGCCACCACGATCGACGACAGGCAACAGCGTTGCTCACGCACCCAGGCATCCAGTTGTGGCGAGAGTCCTTTCAGAAAGGCGCTCACGGCGTTGGTGTCGAGCATCAGCCTTGCCTTCGCCGCAACCATCAGGGGAACTCCACCGGTTCGGCAGGACGGGTGTCGTGCAACCCCTCCAAGAAGGCATCCAGTTCGGCCCGGAAGCCAGGCTCCTGCAGCAGCGCATCCCTTTGCTCCAGCAAGGCGCTCGCCGATGGCCGCACGGGTGTGAGCACCACGGCGCCGCTCTCGGGATCACGATGCACCTCCACCTCCGTTCCCTCGAAGCGGAACTCAGCCGGTAGGCGCACGGCCTGGCTGCGCCCGTTGCGGAACAGCTTGGCGCGCATCGCTCTCGCCTTCCGGGACGGTCGATACCATGACTAGATCAGGCGTGCAGCCACGGCGCAGATCGTTGAGGCAGCCGGCGGCATCACGCAGCCCACACCTCCCGCTGGAACTGAACGAGCACCCCATCCAACTCGCCGCCGAACAGCTTGTTCAGCCGTGGCCAGCCGCCCCCCTCGCGCCGGAACAGCAGGGCGTCGTCGTCGAGTGCCTCACGATCAACGATCGTGATCGCCTTGGTCTGGTTGGCGATCCGTTGCAGCTATTGCCGTTGGGGCGTGGTCCAGGCTCGGGAGGCCAGGATCCGCTGCAGTGCATTCTCCACCCGCAGCTCATAGGGCACCAGCGGATCGCCCAGGGCCGCCTGGCGGATGTAGCCCATGATCGAAGCGGCCATGTCCTGGTTGGTGGTTTCGCGCCAGGCGGTGGCCAGGGTGGCTTCGTTGTAGCCCCGCTGATCCAGCGCCAACCTCAGCTCCCGCAGATCCTTGCGGCTGAGTTCCCAGGGGCGTTGCAGCACGGTGGTGAGCGCCGGCAGGCCGTTGCCCGGATCGCGCACAAAAGCGGTGAAGCCATCGAGGTAGTCCTCCGGGCGACTGGCGTCGCCGTAGCCCCGCTGGATCGAACGCAGGCTGTCGTCGTCATCGGAGATGAACAGGGGCTGGGCCGGGCCTTCCCACGTCCGATCCAGCAGTTCCCCCAGACCGGAGGTCGAGCCCAGCCAGCGGCGGGCCTCCGCCAGCGGCAGCTGCTGCAGCCGGCTGATGAACGCGGCAGGTTCCTCGCCGGTGAGCCGCCGGAACTCCGCCTCGACGCCTTCGCTGAGGTGCCGTTGCCTGCGGCGCAGCTTGGCGATCAACTGCTGCCGCACCAGTTCACTGTCTTCGCCCTCGGTGGCATCCAGTTCGCTGATCAGCTGGCTGAAGCTCACCTTGGGATTCACCACCACCGGCTTCATCTCCGTGAAGTTCTGCAGAGCGTCGTAGATGCCCACCGCATCGAAGATGCGGAAGCTGTCCTTGCCGATCGCCTCACACAACCGCGTGGCGCGGCCGATCATCTGGTCGTAGAGGATGCGGCTGTTCATGCGCCGCAGGAACACGATGTTGCAGATCGCCGGCACATCCACCCCAGTGCTGAGCAGATCCACCGTCACGGCCACATTGGGAAACGCTTCGTTCTTGTAGCGGCGAATCAGGTCCTTGGGTTTGTCACTGGCGCCGGTGATCTTGGCCACCGCGTCATCGGCCACACTGCCGTAGCGCTCCCGAAAGGCTTCCTTCAGCAGCTGCACCACCAGATCGGCGTGGGCATCAGTGGCACAGAAGATCAATGTCTTCTGTGGCGAGAGTGGATCCAGCTCATTCGCCAACACGTCACACACCACCCGGTTGAAGGATTCGGTGATCACCTGGCGGTTGAACGCCTCCACTTCGAAGCGCAGCTGATCAGGGGTGGTGAACAGATCGATCTGAGCGGTGCGCGGGTCGTAGGTTTTCACCTCCGCTCCGGCCGCCCAGCAGATGCCGTCGGCGGAGAGATCGGTGTGGATCAAGATCGGCGGCTCGTGGTCCACCAGGAAGCCATCCACCACCGCCTCGCGATAGCTGTACACGAACAGCGGCTTGCCGAAGATCTCCACCGTATGCAGGGCCGGGGTGGCCGTCAGGCCAATCTTCACCGCATCAAACATCTCGATCACCCGCCGATACTTCGACACGTAGTCGTTGAAATCGCGGAAGCGCAGCTCCCGTTCACTCAGCTCCCGGTCGAGCAGATAACCCCGGTGGCATTCGTCCACCACGATCAGGTCGTAGGTGTCCACCGTGGGCCTGTCCTCCCTGCTGCCCAGCAGCAGGCGCTGCACCATCGCCTGCACGGTGGCGATGTGCACGCGGGTGTCGCTGTCCGTTTCGCTCTCGTCGAGCTCCTTGATCCCGTAGATGTCGGCGAAGCTCTGCAGGCTCTCCATCCGGGTTTCCTTGAAGGCATCGGCGGCCTGGGTGCCGAGTTCGGAGCGATCCACCAGGAACAGCACCCGCCGGAAGCGGCCCGTCTTGAGCAGGCGGTAGATCAGGGCCTCGCAGGTTTTGGTCTTGCCGGTGCCCGTGGCCATCGCCAAGAGGATCTCCCGCTGGCCGGCGCCAATGGCCGCTTCGGTGGCCTCGATGGCCCGGCGCTGGTAGGGGCGCAGCGGGAAGCCGTAGCTGAAGGCTTCGCGCCGCAGTTGCCCATGGGCGCGGTCCACGTCCTGGCGCGCCAGCTCCTTGAGCCCTTCCGGTGAATACCAGCCATCGAGGGGAAGGGCGAGATTGTTTGCGCGGCGCAGATCCCGGAACCAGATGCCGCTGCGGGTGAGCAACTGCCGCAGGAACGGCCGGCCGTTGCTGGAGAACGCAAACGGCAGGCGAACCCCCCCTTGTGGGCCCCAGCCCTCGTTGCTGAGCTCCGTTTCGGCGCTGGGCTGGAAGTCGCGGCAGTAGCGCTGGGCCTGGGGCAGCACACCCGCCACATCCTTATGGACCCGCTTGGCCTCCACCGCCGCCAGGGGGGTGAGCCCCGCGAACAGCAGGTAGTCGGCCGGGCCGCTGCGGGTGGGCCACTCGGCGATAGCGAGGTTGCGGTTCTTCTGGGGGCGTGTGCCCTGGCTGTAGCGAAGGGTCTGGCTGTCGGCCTCCCAGCCGCAACGGCGCAGCTGCGCATCGATCAGCTGGCGGGTGGCTGCTTCATCCAGTTCGATCGCCCCGGCGGCGGTGCGTGCCGCCTGCCGCAGCTGGGCTCTTTCCGCCGCCGGCTGCTGGGCCGCACGCGTCTGCAGCGCCCGCAGCTGGGCGGCCAGCGCCGCCTTGTCGGCTTCGGCTTCCTCGGCCAGCCGCTCCCATTCCTGCTGGTTCTGCGTGGCCTGCAGCAGCTGGGCTTCGGCGGCATCGAGCTGGGCGGCAAGGGCGCCCTCCTGGCTCTGGAACGCCACAAGCTCGTCCTGCAGGCGGGCCAGCTCTGCCCGCAGCGCCTCGGATTCATCCGGTGGTGCCTGCGGTGGGCGGAACGGCCCGCTGCGGAATCCCGGATCCGTGACCGTGCGGTGAAACCACACCCCCAGCTGCCAGGCCACCTTGAGGGCACCGAGGGCGGTGGCATGGTCACCGTCAAGGGCGTGGGTGGCGTTGTTGCCGCGCTTGCGCAGGTGGTGAAACAGGCCAGCCACCTCGCCATCGATCAGGCCATCGCTCTGCAGCCGCCGCACCAGCGCCAGCTGGCTTTCTTCCAGCGACGTGAACATGCCGAAACGGGAGGCTAGTTGGTGCGCAAGCCGTTCGCCCAGCTGGCGCAATTTGATCAGTGCCGTGTTCGGACCATCGGGGAAATAGCGCTCCGCCAAAGCCCCCAGCCGCACCAGCTGGGGGTCGTAGATCTGCAGATGAACGAAGTTGGTGCTCACAACAACGGCAGCTGAGGATGGACCGCTCCTGCCATCAACCGCCAACTCTCGATCCGGCGGTTGGCTGGGTTTGAGCGCCAAGCCCACCGCTCACCGCAGCCTTCAGCAAGCCAATCCCCCCGCTAATCCCAAAGCCACCGCACTGCAAGCCACCCACCCAACGACCCACCGAACCAACCGGCAGTCAGATCTGCTGTTGAGGGTGGCATGAAGCCTCAACGATCCGTCGAGAGGCTGTCATTGTTCCATGCAAATCCTGAACTCCGCTGAGAATCAGTGGGTCCATCTTGAGCATTTCGCTTTCGCTGGAGCCGCGCTACCCACGCGCCCCACCCCCCTCCGCTGGTCATTCGCAGCAAGCGCCCGCCTGGCGCAGGCAAACCCACCCACGCTGATGGTCCTGAGCGCTTCCCATCAGCCATGCCCGCCTCGCCGTTGTCCTGGATCGCCGTCGCCGGCTGGGTCGCCCTGGCCGGCAGCCAGCCGCTGGTCGCCGCCGGCCTGATCGCCCTGATCGTTGCCTTGAGCTGGCGCCCGCAGGCCGACGACCTGCGCACGGTGTGGCCGCTGGCGGAGCAGCGCCGCCACCTGGAAGGCTGCTGGCAGCTCCCGCTGAACGCCAGCGCCGGCCTCCGTTCAACACACTGGGCCCAGCCCTGAACGCCGTTGCCCCCTGACGCCAGCCCCGATGCCCGCCGCTCCCCTGCGCTGCCACCTGTTGATCGGCCCGCCGGCCAGCGGTAAAACCACCCTGGCCGGGATCCTGCTGCCGTTGCTGCAAGCCAGCGGTGGGACGCCACCGGTGCTGCTCTCCACCGACCGGATCCGCGCCGAGCTGTTCGGTGATGCAGCCGTGCAGGGGCCGTGGCTGGAGATCGAGGCAGAGCTGCACCGGCGCCTCCAGCAGGCGGTGGCGGCGGGAAGCCCGGTGATCGTGGATGCCACCCATGCCCGCCGCCCCTGGCGCCTGGAGCTCACCCAGGCGCTGGCGCTGCCGGCGCCGGTGGAATGGATCGGGTGGTGGCTTTACACCCCGCTGGCCACCTGCCTCGCGTGGAACCAGCGGCGCAGCCGCCTGGTGCCCGAGCCGGTGATCCGTGAGATGGCCGCCGCCCTGGCCGATCCCCACTTCGGGCCATGCCGCGCCGAGGGGTTCGCCGCGGTGGTGGCGGTGGTGCCCACCCACCACGACGGCCTCAACGCCGCTGTGATCGCAGGCGAGCTCTCCCGCCTCGACACCCGCATCCGCGCCGCCAGCAACCGCGAAGCGGGCGTGGAGCTGCATGGCTATAGCCGGCTGCTGGATCTGGAGCGGCTGCTGTACCTGATCCGGCTGCTGAGCCAGTACCCCGATCTGTCGAGCGCCGATCCCGCCAGCCGCGCCGCCCTGGAGGCGATCGCCTCGCCGCTGCCGCAGGGGGATCTGGCCGATCGCGCCGCCGCCTTGCTCAGCCGCCTGCATGGCCGCTGCTTCGGCGATGCCCGGGCGTTGCGGACCGATCTGCAGTGGCTGCAACAGCAGGGCTTCTGCCAGACCACCACCTCCAGCGCGCCGGTGGAGCCCCCCGCAGGGCCGCCCCCCGGCAACGGCAGCGCCGGGGGCGGCGTGCCGCCGCTGGGGGAGCGGCCGGTGTTCACCCGCACGCTCACCCTGCTGCGCCATCTGCTGCAGGTGCCGTTCGATCACCAGAGCGGCACGCCGCTCGCCGCCCACCTGATCCAGCAGCAGCAGGAGATCCCCGGCGCGTACCTGCCGGGCGAGAGCGCCACGCTGCGCAAAGACCTCGAGAAACTGCTCACCCCCTACGGCTTCCGCAGCCGCAACGCCAACGTGCGGCACGGCTACGCGCTCGGCACCGCCCTGCTCTCGGCCCCGCGCCTGCGCGAGATCCATGCGGTGGTGCGCGATGCGGTGGAGCGGCTGGAAGACCCCACCGCCCAGGACCTGCTCCGTGAGCTGGAGGAACGGTTGCGCTGGGGGGGCGTGGCGGTGGAGCGGCAGCCACCGGTGCGGGCCTTCGCCAACCGCTCGATCATCAGTGCCGAGCTGGTGCGGCCCGATGCGCTGGCCAACCGGCAGCAGGCGGAGCAGCTGGAAACGGCGATCGTGGAGCGGCGGCGGCTGGTGCTGGAGCGCTACCGCCACGCCTCCCGTTTCCCCGACAGCCTGGACGGGGAGCTGCGGGTGTGGCCGCTGCAGCTGCTCTTTCACAACATCGGCTGGTATCTGGTCTACGAATGCGACGCGATCGGCCGGCCGGAGGGCCTGATCCGCTCCGAGCGGCTCGATCGCCTCGCCCTGCGCCACAGCGAAAGCCGCAACCGCCGCAGCGAGGACGTGCACGCCCGTGGCCTTGAGCGGCTGCAGCGCCTGCTGCGCGCCTGCGGTGGCATCTACTTCGGCGAGGATGTGACCGCCCAGAAGGAACTCTGCAGCGACAGTGCAGCCATCCGGCGCCGCCAGCTGCAGACGTTGCGCTTCAGCTGCCAGCCCTGGTGCTTCGCCTTCATCCGCGAGGGGCTGCAGCGCTACCCGATCGAGCACAGCCGCTTCTCCCGGCCCCTCAGCGGCGACCAGTGGTGGCACCACCCGAAGGCGCCGCACGTGCTGCCCCCCAACGACGCCAGCGACAGCCACCCCTACCCGGTGGAGCTGGACCTACCCGTCTGGACCCTGCGGCAGGACGTGGACCTGCGCAACTGGCTGTTCGGTTTCGGCGTCGGCATCCGCATCGAAAGCCCTCAGGCGCTGCGCCAGGAACTGGTGGAGCGGGCGCGGCAGGTGCTGGCGATCCACCAGGAGCCCCCCTGAGGGGGAGGTCACGCCGCTGCGCTTTTGGCGGCGAAAGTCCCACGGGCGGGTGATGCCCCCAGGTACCTGCCAGATGCCGGCGCGGCGCCGCATGGCGCGCTGCTCCGCCGCCAGGTAGGCGTTGGCGTCGCACTGTTTCAGATACCGGCGAAACACGAAGGCGTGGCCGCTCTCCACCATCGCCAGCCCGATGTTGGTGCCGGCGATCACCTCCGCCACGGTGCGGCCGAAGCGGTCCACCGTCTGCACCCGCAGCGTCACCGCCGCTCCCACCCGCAGCCGGCGGCGCAGTTCAGCGCGCGACTCCTTCCCATGGGGTGTCTGGGCGGTTTCAGGGGCATCGATGCAGGCCAGCCGAATCCTGAGCCGTTGCCCTCCCTGAAGCACGGCGATGGAGTCCCCGTCGCCGATCGACAGCACGGTGGCGGGCAGCTCGGCCTGCGCGCTGCTCACCCGGCCAGGCGCAGGGCCGCTCTGCGCGCCGGCGTCCTGCGGCAACAGCAGGCCGGCGGTGAGCAGAACGGAGGTGATCGGGGCGAGCGGCAGCGGCAACGCCCAGCAGGACAACGGCATCTGCGCAGCCTGGCAGGCCGGCGCTGCATGGCGGCGGCGGCGTCCGCGGCCTGACCCTCCGAATGGCTGCACCATGAACAGTGAGTCCACCCCCCTGCCATGGCGCCGCCTCGCCCCCAGCCGTTCGAAGGCCGCGCCGGACCCGCCGCCGACATCGAGCGCACAGCCCGCGCCCTGCTCGCCCGCATGACCCTGGCCGAGAAGCTCGGCTGCCTTGATGGCGACACGCCGTTCTGGTCGGGGATGGCGGAGATCGCCACCCAGGACGCCTCCCACCGCCACCCCTGGCCGGCCGGCGTGGTGCCGCGGCTGGGGATCGGCGGGCTGCACTTTGTTGATGGACCGCGCGGGGTGGTGCTTGAAGGCGGCGCCACCACCTTCCCGGTGCCGATCGCCCGGGGCGCCAGCTGGGATCCGGAGCTGGAGGAACGGATCGGCGTGGCGATCGGTCTGGAGGCCCGCTCCTTCGGCGCCAACTGGGTGGGAGCTGTGTGCGTGAACCTGTTGCGCCATCCCGGCTGGGGCCGCGCCCAGGAAACCTATGGCGAGGATCCCGTGCACGTGGGAGCCATGGGCGCCGCCCTCACCCGCGGCCTGCAGCGCCACACCATCGCCTGCGTCAAGCATTTCGCGCTCAACTCCATCGACGGCTGCCGCTTCCTGGTGGACGTGCAGGCCAGCCCGCGGGTGCTGCAGGAGCTCTACCTGCCCCACTTCCGCGATTGCGTCGACGCCGGCGCCGGCTCGGTGATGAGCGCCTACAACCGCGTGAACGGCGAATGGTGCGGCCAGCACCCGCAACTGCTGCAGGGCCTCCTTAAAGACCGCTGGGGCTTCCGCGGCTTCGTGGTCACCGATTTCATCTTCGGCCTGCGCGATGGGCCGCGCGCCCTGCAGGCGGGCCTCGACCTGGAGATGCCCTTCCCGATGATCCTGGCCGGCAGCCTGGGGCCGGCAGCGGGCCACCCCCTCAGCGCCGCCCAGCTTGCGCGCATCGACGATGCGGTGCTGCGCCAGCTGCGCGTTCAGCTCGCCGTGCCCGCCGGCCGCTAACCGGTCACGCTGCGCCGCCACGCGGATCACCTGGCGCTGGCGCAGGAGGCGGCCACCAAGGCGATCGTGCTGCTGCGCAACGAAGGGCCGCTGCTGCCGCTGCCCGCCACTGGCTCGCTGGCGGTGATCGGCCGGCTGGCGGCGCTGCCCAACCTGGGCGACCGGGGCTCCTCCGACACCCGGCCCGCAGCCGGCAGCGTCGTGACACCGCTGGCGGGCCTGCGGGCGGCGGCTCCCGCCATGGCGATCCGTCACGAGGAGGGGCGGAACCTGGCTGCTGCCGCCGCCCTGGCCGCCGCGAGCGAGGCCGCCGTGGTGGTGGTGGGTCTGGATTGGCGCCACGAAGGCGAGCACATCCACCCGGGCGACATCGCCCCGGTGCTCGAGCAGGTGCCGCCCCCCGCCGCGCTGGTGCGCTGGCTGGGCTGGCGGCGGCTCAGGCCGCTCTGGCGCCAGCTGACGCGGCTGATCGCAGCCTTGGCGCGGTTGGGCTCAGCCCGGCCCGGCAGTCACTTCGCCGCCGGCGACCGCACCTGCCTGGGCCTGCCTGCAGGGCAACTGCGCCTGATCCGGGCGGTGGCCGCGGCCAATCCGCGCACCGTGGTGGTGCTGATGGGCGGCGGCGCCATCGTCTGTGAGCAGTGGCGGCAGCAGGTGCCGGCGATCCTGCTGCTCTGGTATCCCGGCGAGCAGGGGGGCGCCGCCCTGGCCGATGTGATCTTCGGGCGGGTGTCCCCCTCGGGCCGGCTGCCGTTCGCGCTGCCCAGCAGTGAAGCCCACCTGCCGCCCTTCAATCCCCGGGCCCGGCGCCTCACCTACGACCTCTGGCACGGCTACCGCCGCCTGCGCCACCAGGGACTCGCCGCCGCCTTCCCCTTCGGCTGGGGTCTCTCCTATGCGGCCTTTGCCCACGAAGGGCTGGTGGCCCAGCTGGTGCCTGCTGGCCGGCAGCAGGCACGGCCGGAGGAGCCGGCGCTCGCGGTGTCGGTGGTGGTGCGCAACGCCGCAGCGGTGCCCGGCGACGAGGTGCTGCAGGTGTACGTGGAGCCACCGGGCCTGCGGCTGCCAAGGGCGGCGCGGCAATTGGTGGGCTTCCAGCGGCTGAGCCTTGACGCGGGGCAGGCGCTGCCGATCACCCTGCTGATCCCCCTGCGGCGTCTGGCCTATTTCGATGAAGCCCGCGATGCCTTCGTGCTGGAGGCGGGCTGCCACCGGGTACTGGTGGCGCCCCATGCGGAGGCGCGCGGCCTGGCGGTGGAGCTCACCTTGGGCGAACGGGTGCTGGAGGGCTGAAGCCGATCAGCCGCCACCGCCCCCATCACGGGTCACCCCCACCCCTTTCGGGGCGAACAGGAACACCATCTCGCCAAGCCTCTCCTGGTGGCCATCGAGGGCGAACACGCCACCGGCCACGAAATCCGCCGACCGCTGCGCCTCCTCGGGCGCCATTGAGGTGAGGTTGAGCACCACCGTCTTGCGTTCCCGCACCGCCTGAACGGCATCGAGCGACTCCTCGAAATGCCGGGGCTCCATCAGCAGCACCTCGGGAGGCAGGTCGGGGAACCGGTTCATGGCCACAAGCTGCCATGGGCCGGCGGCCGGTGCCAGCACGCAGGCCCCTGGCCTCGCCGGGTGCCGGATGTCATTGGCTGGGGCCGCTGGTTGCTTCCGCCTCGGTGGCCGGGGCGCCCAGGAACATGTCTGGGTCAAGGTCGGGCCGGCGCACCAGGGCAAAAACAGTGCCGGCGTTGCCGCGGCTGATGCGCAGCCGATCATCAAGAAACGTGACATCCAGCCAGGCGGGGAAACCCTGTTGAACGGCGCGGAACAGCTCCAGCCGCCGGCCCGCCAGCTCGGGCCCGCGCCAGCCACCGCGCTCGAAAGTGACGCTCACCCGCTGCCCACCGGTGACGGCGATGCGGGCCTGCACGCCGATGGCCGCCAGCGGCCCCAGGGGCCCCGCCAGGCGCAGCAGGTTCATCGCCTGGGCGCGCTGCGGCACCAGCACCTGCAGGTTCTCAAGCCAGGCGGCCACCTTGAGATAGGGCAGTTTGCTGCTGCTCCAGCGCAGTTCCCACACCCCCGTCAGCTGCTCCAGCTGGCGGCCGAGATCGGCGGGCGCCTCCTGCTCCAGACCCTTGATCAGGGTCAGCAGGGAGTCGTCGGAAAGGCATCCGGGCCGCTCAAGGGCGTCGAGAAGCTGCTCGCGGAATGGCATGGGGGGAGGGCTGGCAATGGGGGCATCGTCACCCGGCCGCGACGGGGAGGCTGGACGGACGTACGGGGCGAGCTCCTGTACGATTTGGTTGATTCCTAGATCCCTGGCCAGTCCAAAAGTCTGTTCAAGACGTCGACGGATCCGTTCAAGTTTTTTCTCAGCTCAATGACAATCTACGTAGGCAACCTCTCGTTCGATGCCGAACAGGAGGATCTCCGTGACCTCTTCAGTCAGTACGGGGAAGTTCGCCAGTGCAGCCTGCCTCTCGATCGGGAAACCGGCCGGAAGCGCGGGTTCGCTTTTGTCGAACTGGCCAATGATGCAGAAGAACAGAAAGCCATCGACGATCTCCAGAACGTCGAATGGATGAATCGCATGATCCGCGTCAACAAAGCTGAACCGCGTGGCGGCGGTGGCGGTGGTGGCGGCAACCGTGGCGGCGGCGGTGGTGGCGGCTACGGCGGTGGCGGTGGCTACGGCGGCGGTGGTGGCGGCGGCGGCGGCTACGGCGGTGGTGGTGGCGGCCGCAGCCTTTACTGATTCGCTGAACCGGCCCTTGGTCGTTTCCTGATCACCTGAATCAACCCAATCAACCTTCAAGCCCCGCTCTGTGCGGGGCTTTTTTTATGGCTGTCGCCCGCTGCATCGCTGCGGCCCGGTAAACGCCGCCCACCAAGGCCAGCAGCAACAGGGGCAGCTCGCCCCAGCGCACGTAGGGGGTCCAGTGCGTGCGGCGCTCCAACGCAAACAGGCCCGTGGCGGCGTACCCGGCGGGAAGCCGCTGGCGGATCACCCCGCTGCTGTCCACCACCAGGCTCGGACCGGTGTTGGCGGCACTGGCCAGCCAGCGGCCCGTTTCGATCGCGCGCAACTGGCTGAGTGCGGCGAACTGGTGCTGCAGCAGCAGGGGATAGGGATCGAGGTTGGCCGTGGCCAGCAGCCAGCCGGCTCCGGCGCGGCTGGCCGCCGCCAAGGCCCGGCCATCGGAGAGCTCGTAACAGATGGCCACGCCGAGCGCACCTCCCGGCCGCTGCAACAGGCGCGAGGGCGCCCCGGGCTGCACCCCGCCCACCGCCGACAAGCCGGCCCAGCGCCACCAGCGCGCCAACGGCACCCACTCACCCAGCGGCACCAGCCGGTGCTTGTCGAGGGCAGAGCTGGGCTGGAGGGACCCCGGCGAAAAGCGCAGCACACTGCTGCGCAGCTCTTCTCCCACCTGGCGGAAGCCACCGCTGAGCACCTCCACGGGCGCCATTCCTGGCAGGTCCTGCCCCAGCGCCAGGGCCCCTTCCGGCAGCACCAGCAGATCCACCTGCCGCTGCACCGCCTCCGCCTGGGCGGCCCCCAGACGCCGGCGCAGCAAGAGTTGCTGATCGGCATCAAACTTGCGGCGCGTGGGAATCGCCGGCTGCAGCACCAGCACCTGCTCCTGATTCTCTTGGGCTACGGCATGCTTGATCGCAGCGTGATTGGCCGAGCCCTGGCTCAGCCCTTGGCCCGTGCCCTGGCTCTGGACCGTGCTCTGGCTTTGGCCCTGACTCTGGCTCCGCGCCTGGCTCCGGGCCTGGCCACGGAAAGCCCTCAGCTGGCTCCAGCCGATCAGGTGCAGCAGCAGGATCGAGCTGGCCAGGAGCGCGGCGCCGCGCCGCCGCAGCAGCGGTCCGCCCGTCAGCACCCGCCACAGGCCCCAGCCAATCAGCAGCTGGACCGCCGCCACCAGGCCACTGCCGCCCAGCGCCGCCAGCCCGGCCAATGGCCGGTCACCGGGCAGGGCCGAGGCCCCCAGCCCGATCCAGAACAGCGGCCCGGTGGCCAGCGCCACTTCCGCCAGGCCCCACAGCGCGGCCGCCAGCAAGGCGGTGCTCCAGCAGCGCGGGTCGAGGCGACGCACCAGCAGGCTCCACAGCGCCACCAAGGCGGCTCCAAGCAGCGCCAACGCACCCCATAGCGCCACGCAGAGCGGCAGGCTCAGCGGCAGTGGCACCCCCACCCAATCGAGCGGATGGAGCCAGAGCAGCCAGCGGTGGCTCACCAACACCGCCGCCCCCCCCCACAGGGCCGCCCCGGCCGGCGTGGTCTGCCCCCACAGCGGCACCAAGGCCAGCCACAGCAGGGGCGGGAAGCCCCAGGGGGCGAACGTCAGTCCCGCCAGGGCCCCCGCCAGCAGGGCCGTGACAGGGGCCGTGAGCGGGCGCGAGTCCCAGGGCAGGGGCCGGTCATTGCCCATGGCTTGGCTCCAGTGCGGGAGACCAGGATGGGGCACCGAAATCTGTCGCCATGGAACGGGACAATCTGCTGCAACAGCTGCTGCTGCGTGGCCTCGGCACCAGTTCGATGGTGGCCGAGCGGTTGCGCCACGTCACCCAGTCGTGGGTGACCAGCGGCCGCCTTGATCCCAACCAGGCCACTGCGCTGGTGGACGACGTGATGCGTGCGCTGCGGGGAGACAACCCCGAGCTGGAAAAACAGGCCGGCCGCACGGTGGAACGCAACGTGGAGTCATTTCTGCAGGACGTCGGCCTGGCGCGGCAGAAGGAGGTCGACGAGCTGCGCGGTCGTATCGACCGGCTGGAGCAGGCCCTGCGCGCCCGCCGGGAGGCGGAGGACAGCAACGACTGAATGCGACCTCCGGTGGAGACCGCTATGCCCGCTGGCAGAATCGGGTCTGCCACCGTTCGTGCCTTGACCCGCCCGTCCGCCATGCGCGACATCCTGATCAGCTCGACCCTCTGCGTCGCTTTCCTGCTGGTGGCTCTTGTCAGCCAGCTGGTGGCCCCCAGCACGGTGGAGGCGGCAGGCACCAGCGCCGCGCTCGCGAATCCGGCCACCACCGCCAACGCCGTGGCCCCGGCGGCCGGCAGCGCCCTGCCTGCCGCGGCCACGGCCGTGAACCGCTTCGAACTCGACCCCGACGACCCCAACCCCACCCTCTTCGCCATGGCTCCTGACTCCAGCACCGATTCCTCCGTGGCCCAGGGAGGCGGCGCCGGCGCTCTCGGCGGCGAGATGGTGGCGGCGAAGGAACGGATCACCCCCAGCGGGCTGCGCATCGTTGATGTCTCCATCGGAGAGGGCGCCGAGGCAATCAGCGGCCAGAACGTGCTGGTGAACTATCGCGGCACCCTTGAGAACGGCCAGGAATTCGACAGCAGCTATTCCCGCAACCAGCCCTTCAGCTTCCCGCTCGGCGCCGGCCGGGTGATCAGGGGCTGGGATGAAGGGGTGGCCGGCATGAAGGTGGGCGGCAAGCGCAAGCTGGTGATCCCTCCTGATCTGGCCTACGGCGAGCGCGGTGCCGGCGGCGTCATCCCCCCCAACGCCACCCTCACCTTTGAGGTGGAGCTGCTGCGCGTCGGCGGCTGATCCGCCCCCGCACCGGCGGCATTGTGATGGGTGCGATTGTTAAAATGATCACACCAGCGGGTGGGTTCACACCGGCGGAAGGGTTCGCTCCGCGGATCGCTCCACGCGTCAGCCCGTCTCCGCTTCCCTTTTCTCTCGAACCCACCAATGGCTCATCAGCTGCCTGCGCTTCCCTACGACCTCGACGCGCTCGAGCCGCACATCTCGCGCCAGACCCTGGAGTTCCACCACGGCAAGCATCACGCGGGCTACGTGGCCAACCTCAACAAAATGGTGGAAGGCACCGATCTGGAAGGCAAATCCCTTGAGGATGTGATCCTGGCGGTGGCCGGTGATGCCGGCAAGGCGGGCATCTTCAACAACGCCGCCCAGGTGTGGAACCACACCTTCTACTGGCAGGGCCTCAAGCCCGGCGGTGGCGGAGCCCCCACCGGCACCCTGGCCGACAAGATCACCGCCGATTTCGGTGGCTTCGATGTGTTCACCGAGCAGTTCAAAGCTGCCGGTGCCACCCAGTTCGGCAGCGGCTGGGCCTGGCTGGTGCTCGATGGCGGCATCCTCAAGATCACCAAGACCGGCAATGCCGATCTGCCGCTGGCCCACGGCCAGAAGGCCCTGCTCACCATGGATGTGTGGGAGCACGCTTACTACCTGGATTACCAGAATCGCCGCCCCGATTACATCTCCACCTTCCTCGACAAGCTGGTGAACTGGGAGTTCGTGGCTGCCAATCTGGCTGCCGCCTGAGCCCCCAGCCCTCAGGGCTTCGCCCCCGGCAGCACGGCTGTCGGGGCAATCCACATGGCATCGCCATAGGAAAAAAAGCGATAGCCCTCCTTGATCGCCGTGGCGTAGAGCGCCAACAGCTGCGGGCGCCCGATCAGGGCGCTCACCAGCAGCAGCAGCGAGCTCTGCGGCAGGTGGAAGTTGGTGATCAACCCTTCCACCACCCGAAAGCGAAACCCGGGCTGAATCACCAGGGCCACCGGCCCTTGAAAGGGCCGCAGCACCCCATCCGCTGAGGCGGCGGCGGCCCCTTCCAGAGCCCGCACGCTCGTGGTGCCCATGGCGATCACCCGCCCGCCCGCAGCACGCGTGGCCGCCACCGCCGCCACCACCTCCGCGGACACCTCCACCCATTCGCTGTGGAGTTCAAGCGCGCTGAGATCTTCCGTTTCCACCGGCCGGAAGGTGCCCAGCCCCACATGCAGCGTGATCGCCACGAGGCGCACCCCGCGGGCCTTCAGAGCCGCCAGCAGCTCGTCGCTGAGGTGCAGCCCCGCTGTCGGTGCGGCCACGGCACCGGGTTTGTCGGCGTAGCGGGTCTGGTAGCGCTCGTCGTCGCTGCTGTCCTGCTGGTGGATGTAGGGCGGCAGGGGCATGCTGCCGTAACGATCGAGCAGCGCCTCGATGGCTGCCGCATCAACGCAGTGGGGCGGGAACTGGATCACCCGGCCACCGCTGGCCTGATCCACCTCCAGCACGGTCACCACCAACGGTGGCTCCACACCAGGCCGGCGTGCTGGTCCGCCCTCAGCGCCCTGCGGTGCCGGGCCATCCGCGGCCTGCAGCTCAAGCTCCAGCTCCTCTCCGGGATGGAGGCGTTTGGCGGGCCGTGCCAGACACAACCAGCGCCCTTCCCCGCGGGGTTCCAGCACCAGCAGTTCCACGGCCCCGCCGCTGCGGCGCCGAGCCGCCAGCCGCGCCTTCAGCACGCGGGTGTTGTTCACCACCAGCAGATCGCCGGGCTCGAGCTCCTCGGCCAAAGCCCACACCGTTAGATGCCGCGGCGCCGCCGGCGCCGGCTCCACGGCCAGCAGCCGGGCCGCATGGCGCGGTTCCACCGGGCGCTGGGCAATGCGCTCCTCAGGCAGATCGAAGCTGTAGCTGGAGAGCAGCGTGTCCAGATGGCTCAGCGGGCCGGCGACAGGGTTCGACGCGGCAGGGTTCGACACCGTCGGTTCAGAGCGCCAGGCTTTCGGGCCGGTGCTCGATCAGGTCGGCCAGATCCTTGAGGAAGGCCGCCCCATGGGCGCCATAGATCACGCGGTGGTCGGCGGTGAGGTTCACCTGCATCTGCCGCTTGACGGCGATCGAGCCATCGGCGTTGGCCACCACCGTGGGCCGGGAGGCCGCCACCGCCAGGATCGCGCCCGTGCCGGGCGGCAGGATCGCATCGAAGCGATCCACCCCGAACATGCCGAGATTGGAGAGGGTGAAGGTGCCGGTGCTGTATTCGTCGGGCTTGAGTTGCTTGGTGCGGGAGCGGGCCACCAGATCCGCCCAGTTGCGCGACAGGCTGTAGAGATCGGTGCGGTCGGCTTCCTTCAGCACCGGCGTCACCAGGCCGCCATCGTCCATGGCCACGGCGATCGCCACGTTGACCGCGGCGGGATACACCATGCCGGCCTCGCTCGCTGCCGCATTCACCTGGGGATGGCGCGCCAGCACCACACCCACCGCCTTGGCCAGCAGGGCCGTCATCGTGACGCCCTTGCTCTTCACCTGCTTGTAGAAGGCATCAAGCCGATCGGTGGTGATCGTGTAGCCCACGTGGAAGCAGGGCACCGTGAGGCTGGCGAGCATGTTGCGGTTCACCGCCCCCTGCAGGGTGGTGAAGGCCACTGTTTCTCCCGGGCGGCCGAAGCTCTGGCCGGCGGGAGCGGCCGAGCCGTTGGCAGCAGCGCCTGATGGAGCCCCTGCGGCAGCCGGAGCCGAGGCGGAAGCGGCGGCCGTGAAGGGGGCACTGCCTTCCGCCACCCGGGCCACCGAGGCTGGCTGGCCAGCGGCCCGCTCCACGTCCTCGGCCTGGATGCGGCCATGGGGGCCGCTGCCCTTGAGGGCTTCCAGCGTGACGCCGAGCTGGCTGGCCAGCTTGCGGGCGCGGGGGGTGGCCACCACCCGGCCATTGCCCGCTGCCGGAGCCACCGCCACCGGCACTGCCACAGGCAGGCTGGCGGCGGGAACCGCCGCTGGCGCCGCCGGTGCGGCAACAGGTGAGGGCGGGGCTGGGGCGGCCGCCGGAGCGGGTGCCGCAGCAGGCGCGCTGGGGGCACCGGCCTGGGCAGCGGCGATCTCCGCTTCGCTCTCCACGATCAGGCCGATTGTTTCGCCCACCGGCGCCGTACCACCGGCCTGCATCAGCACGGCGGCCAGGAAGCCCTCCTGGAAGGCCTCCACGTCCATGTCGGCCTTGTCGGACTCCACGACCAGGACCGATTCACCCCGCTCCACGCGGTCGCCGGGCTGCTTCAGCCACTCCACGATCTTGCCCTCCGTCATCGTGGAGCTCAGGGCGGGCATGAAGATTTCGTAGGTTGCCAAAGTCCTGGTTCCGATGCAGCCGGCGACGGGATTTTACGCGCGCCGCCGCCGCTGCCGCCCCAGCCGCCGCCCTGGAGCTCAGCCCCCCTCGATCGCCTCCACGACGCCATCGCGCACCAGCACCGCCACCTGGAGCTTCTGCACCAGGTTGTCGCCCACCTCAATCTTGCAGGCGCCTTCGATCTGGCCCTGATCCACGATCTGCTCGAACTCCAGCTCGCGCACCTGGCGCTGCTGCTCGAGCATGGCCCGCTTCTGCTCCTCCAGTTCGTTGCGCTTGGCCGCCACCTGTTGCTGCACCGAGCCCACCTGCTCCTGCACCCGTGGATCGAGCGGATTGATGCTCTGGCGGCGGATCTCATCCACCAGCTGCTGGCCCTCCTGCTCCAGCTGGGCGAGCTGCTGGTCAGTGTTGGCGACAGCGCCGCTGAGCTCTCGCTCGGCATCTTCCTTCCAGCGCGGTGTCACCACCGCCCGCACCGTGATGGTGCGCTTGATGGTCAGCGTTTGGCCGTCGGACATGGGGGGTTGGTAGCAGCCACCAGGCTGTCAGCCGGTGGAGCATGGGTCAACCGGCGTAGATGGCCTCCACCGCCGTCTGGTCCCGCTGGGTGATGCGGTCGCGCCGCTGCTTGAGCGTCTGGGTCAGCAGGCCGTTGTCGATCGTGAATGGCTCCACCAGCGCCACCCCGGCCAGCCGTTCATCGGGGCGTGAACCGGGGCGGGCTGCCAGCAACCGGTTGAAGTCGCCTTTGAGGGCACGCAGCAGCAGGGCATCGGCCTGTAAGGCGGCACCGGCACCAGCGCCGGCGGGCGCCGGCAGGCCGGCCGCCGCTGCAAAGGCCGCCAGCGGCTCGGCGCGCGGCACCACCAGGGCGCCCAGCTGGCGGCGGTCCTGCCCCACCAGCATCACCTGCTCCACCAGCGGATGGGCCACCAGGGCCTCCTCCAGCGGGCCGGGCTCGATGTTCTCGCCACTGCTGAGCACAATCGTGTCCTTGGCGCGGCCGGTGAGCACCAGGGAGCCATCGGGCAGCAGATGGCCGAGGTCGCCGGTGTCGAACCAGCCATCGGCATCGAGCACGGCGGCGGTGGCTTCCGGCTTGTTGAAGTAGCCGACCATCACCTGGGGACCGCGCGCCAGCACCCGGCCCCGTTCGCCCCAGCCCAGCGGCGCGCCGCTCTCCTGATCGACGATCTTCAAGGCGGTGTCCGGCAGGGGTTGGCCGGCGCTGCCGCGGCGGTTGCGCCACGGCCGGCGGCAGGCGAGCACCGGGCTGGTTTCGGTGAGGCCGTAGCCCACCAACAGCTCGATGCCGATCGCCTCGAAGAAGCTGTCCACGTGCAGGGAAAGGGCACCGCCGCCGCTGATCGCCGTGCGCAGCACCCCCCCGGACAGCTGCTGCCGCACCTTCGGCCACAGCAGCGCACCGGCCAACGCGTCCACCGGCCAGCTCACCGCCGTGAGCAGGGCCGCCGTGAGCCGGGCCAGCGGTGGCTCCACCTGCAGGGTGAGGCCCCTGGCGCGGCGGCGCTGCAGCCCATGGAAGCGGCTCACCGCCAGCGCCTTCTCAATCAGGCCGCGGCGCTTGGCGGGCATGGCCGCCAGCGCATCCTCGAAGCCCGCCAGAAGCGCCTCCCAGAGGCGCGGCACGCTGATCATGTAGTGCGGCTTGACCGCCTGCAGATCACCGCGCAGGTGCTTGAGCGTGGTGTAGGTCTGGCGGCAGCCGGCCGCCAGGAGGAAGTACTCAGCGGTGCGCTCGTAGGCGTGCCAGATGGGCAGCACGCTGAGCGCCCGGTCGCCGGGGCGGGGATTCACCGCCACCCCGAGGGTGCGCAACTGGTGCAGCAGGTTGGCGTGGCTGAGCGGCACGCCCTTGGGCCGGCCGGTGGTGCCCGACGTATAAAGCAGTGTGGCCAGGCGCTCCGGTGCCAGCGGTGGCAGCGGCGGTGGCGCCGCTTCGGCCCCACGGGCGCGGAAATCGGGCCAGCTGAGGCAGACAAGCCCCTCGGGCAGTGGCAGTGCGTCCCCGCCTGCCGGCTCCTCAAGCAGCACCACGAAACGCAGCCGGGCGAGCTGCTCGGGCGGCAGGGCCAGGCGCACGAGCAGCGCCGCCGACTCCACCACCAGCCCCACCGCGCCGGAATCTTCAAGGATGTAGCGCAGCTCCTCGACCGGCGCCGTGCTGCCCCGCACCGCATCGGCGGCGCCGGCCCGCATCAGCCCCTGGTCGGCGACCAGCCAGCGCGGTGAGTTCTCGGCGAACAGGGCCACCACATCGCCGGGGGCCACGCCCAGGCTGGCGAAGGCAGCGGCGGCCTGCAGGATCGCGGCATTGAGAGCGCTGAAGCTGAGCTGCTCGGGCGGGGTGGTGTGGGGGGCCTCCAGCGCCACCGCCGCGCCGTAGCGCTGGGCCACCTCCGGCCAGATCTGCTCCAGCCCGGTGATCGGGCCGAGGTCGCCCTGAGCAGCCAGTGCCTGACAGTCCTTCCGGTCACCCGACCAGGAAATTTCCGCCCGTGCTTTCACTGCCTTGCAGCCGATGGTGGCCCAGGCCTAACACCTCCAGAGCCGTTCGGTGGGCTGCGGTGGTCGGAGCGTGAGACCGAACGCCTCGGCGCACGCCCGGCTCAGCAGCGGTTGCACCAGGGCGGGGGTGATCCCGGGGCACCAGTCGCTCAGCCGCGCCACGGCCCGCCCCTTCAGGCCGCAGGGCACGATCGCTTCAAACCCCGTCAGGTCGCAGTTCACGTTCAAGGCAAGGCCGTGCTGGCTGATCCAGCGGCGCGCCCCCACCCCGATTGCCGCCAGCTTGCGCCCCTCCAGCCACACGCCCGTGAGCCCCTCAATCCGCTCTCCATCCAGCCCCAGCTCCGCCAGCACGGTGATCACCACCCCCTCCAGGGCCCGCAGATAACAGTGCAGATCTGCGCCGTGGCGCTGCAGATCGAGCACGGGGTAGAGCACCAGCTGGCCGGGCAGGTGGTGGGTCACCTCGCCGCCGCGATCGATGCGATGCAATGGTGCGGGGGGAGCCTGGGGATCGAAGCGCAGAAACGCTGTGCTGGCCCCGCGGCCGAGGGTGTAACAGGGCGGGTGCTGGAGCAGGAGCAGCGCTTCAGGAGCCGCGGGGTTGTTCAGCAGGCGCTCGCGCAGCTGCTGCTGCCAGCGCCACGCCTGGGTGAACTCCACCGGGGCTGGGGGTTCAAAACGGATTGCATCGAGAAGCGGATCCATGCGCCTGCCTTCCTATGGTTAGGGGAATCCGATCGCCAAAGGAGCGGTTCGATGAAGCTGTTGATTCACGGTCGCAATCTCGACGTCACACCAGCCATCCGGGAATACACGGAAGACAAACTGACCCGGGCGATCAATCATTTCGAGGGGCTGGTCAAGGAGGCGGATGTCCATCTCTCGGTGGCCCGCAACCCCCGGGTTCCCCAGCAGACAGCGGAGGTCACCGTGTTCGCCAATGGCCTGGTGATTCGCGCCCAGGAACGCAGCGAAAACCTCTACGCCAGCATCGACATGGTGGCGGGAAAACTCAGCCGCCAGCTGCGCCGCTACAAGGAGCGCCTCACCGATCACCACCAGAGCGAGGTGCAGGAAGCGGACGTTCTCGCAGATGGCGGCGCCGATACCACCGGTCTCACGACCGATCTGCTGGCCGGCCGCGAACCGGAACTGCCGGTGCCGGCGGTGCGGCGCAAGTATTTCGCCATGCCGGAGATGAGCCTGGAAGCGGCGCTGCATCAGCTTGACCTGATCGATCACGATTTCTACGTGTTTCGTGATGAGAAAACCGGAGGGATTCAGGTGCTCTACCGCCGCAATCATGGTGGCTTCGGAGTGATTCAACCGCGGGACTCCTGACCCCTTGCGCCACGAACGCCCCGATCTCGCACCGCTCATTGATCACGCCCTCCTCGATCCCCATCATGGGATCGAGGCCGTGCATCGCTGCTGCGACGAAGCCCTCCACTTCGGCTTCGCCGGTGTCTGCCTTGCCTCGCGCTGGCTTGCCTGCGGCCGGGAGCGGCTGGGCAGCGCCAGCCGCGTGCGGTTGATCGGGGTGGTGGCCTTCCCCTTCGGCGCCGTGCCGGCGGCGATCAAACGGGCCGAGGCGGAAGCCGCCGCGGCCGCCGGCGCCGACGAACTCGACGTTGTGCCTGATTTCGGCGCCCTCGCCGACGGCAACGGCAGTGCCGTCTACGAAGAAATCGGCGCGGTCGTGGAGCTGGGCCTGCCGGTGAAGGTGATTCTCGAGGCCGGCCGGTTGAGCGATCCCGCCCTGGCCCTGCTGGTGGAGGCGGCCATCGATGCCGGCGCCGCCTTTCTCAAGAGCGGCAGCGGCTTCGGTCCGCCGGTGAGCGTGGCTCAGGTGCAGCAACTGCGCGAGCTGGCCCGCGGCCGCGTGGCGGTGAAGGCCTCCGGTGGCATCACAGGGCTGGAGCAGGCCTTCGAGCTGGTGGAAGCCGGCGCCACGCGGCTCGGCACCAGTCGTGGTGTGGCACTGATGCAGGCGCTGCGCAGACCCGCCACACCCCCCGGCCCATGAGCAGCGGCGAGTCGCGCTTGGAGGGGCTCGTGCTCAAGAGCGGTCCCCTCGGCGAAAACGAC
The DNA here is from genome assembly GCF_024346375.1 of Synechococcus sp. ATX 2A4. Taxonomy (GTDB): domain Bacteria; phylum Cyanobacteriota; class Cyanobacteriia; order PCC-6307; family Cyanobiaceae; genus MW101C3. The sequence goes on from NZ_JAGQCV010000003.1 coordinate 146,755, forward strand.
CGCCTGCTCACCCTGCTCACCGACGCCGAGGGGCTGGTGCGGCTGGCGGTGCCGGGGGCGCGCCGGCCGCGCAGCAGCCTGGCGGCGGCGGTGCCGCTGGCCCTGCTCCAGCTGCAGGTGAGCGGTGGCCGCGGCCTGCGGCGGGTGCGGCAGTTGCAGGTGCAGCGCACCTACAGCCAGCTGGCGGAGCGGCTGGAAACCCTCGCCGCCGCCCAGGCGCTGGCGGAACTTGCTCTGCTGCTGGTGCCGGCGGGCGATGGCGTCCACGGGGTGCTGGAGGATCTGCTGATGCAGCTGGGGCGCCTCGACACCGTGGTGCGCGAGCGGCAGGAGAACGTCGAGGCCCTGGCGATCGCGGTGCAGGGCAGCGTGCACCTGCTGGCCCTGGGGGGCTATGGCCTGCCGCTGCAAAGCTGCGGCCGCAGCGGCCAACCACTGGAACCGCCGATCGGCAACTGGGAGTGGCGCTGCAGCCTGGTGCCGAGCGAAGGGCTGCTGATCGGTGCGGTGCCCGGGGCGATGCTCGTGCTCAACGCTTCCGAACTGGCGCTGCTGCAACGGCTGACGCGCCCGGCCCCACCCCGCCGCCGGGACGGGGAACTGATGGGGCCGCTGGCGGTGTGGCTGCGCCTTCTGCAGCTGGTGGAGCTGTGGACCCAGGAGCACGGCGGACGCCGTTGCCGCGCCCTGCGGCTGCTGCGCGACTGCTTCGAGCCGGGTCATGCGCTGGAGGCACCATCCCCTGAGCCATCATTGCGGCGGAACGGATAGAACCTTGAGCGGATTGTCCCGAGCCACGCCCCCGCCCCCGCCGGAGGCCGGCAGCACCGAGGAGCAGGCCGGCAGCGGCCGGGGCCAGGGGTTGCAGGCGGTGCTGGCGCTGCCCGACTTCCGGCGCCTGTGGGTGGGCCAGATCTTCTCCCAGCTGGCCGACAAGTTCTACATCGTGTTGATGGTGTTCCTGATCGCCCAGTACTGGGTGACGGACACGCCACAGACCAACGCCCTGCTGGCTGAAGCGGCCGCCAGCCTGCGCTTCGATTTCGAGACCCGCGCCCAGATGATCACCCTGTTGGCCACGGGGATTTACGTAGCCAACACCGTCCCCGCCATGGCCCTCGGCACCGTGGCGGGGGTGTGGGCCGACCGCTGGCCGAAACGCAAGGTGATGGTGGCCTCCAATGCCCTGCGCGCGGCCCTGGTGTTGCTGGCCCCGTTGCTGCTGATCCCCGGTCCCTTCTTCCTCGGCCTCAGCTGGGGCTACTGGGGCCTGGTGGCGATGACCTTCCTCGAGTCGGTGCTCACCCAGTTCTTTGCGCCCGCGGAGCAGGCGGCCATTCCCCTGCTCGTGCCACGGCCCTTGCTGCTGGCCGCCATCTCGCTGTATCAGGCCACGAGCATGGGCGCCACGATCGTGGGATTCGCGCTCGGCGATCCCGTGCTGCGCCTGCTGCGCAATGGGTTGGCCTCCGTCGGCATCGAGGGCGGTGAGTTTGTGCTGTTGCCCCTCTGTTATGGGCTGGCGGCACTGTCGATCGCCCGCATCCGCGTGGTGGAAGCCCCCTGGCAAGACCGCGGCACCTCGGTGTGGGGCGAGATCCTGGAGGGGATTCAGGTGCTGCGCGAGCGCTCCACGGTGCGCAACGCCCTGGTGCACCTGGTGCTCCTGTACAGCATCCTGGCGGCGCTCTACGTGCTGGCCATCAGCCTGGCCTCGGCGATCAAGGGGCTCGGCCCCACCCAGTTCGGCACCCTGCTGGCCATGAGCGGCCTGGGCATGGCTGTCGGGGCGCTGGCCGTGGCCCAGCTGGGCCGCGGCTTCACCCGCCGCCTGCTCTCGGCCACCGGCCTGGGCATGATCGCCTTCGCGCTGGTGCTGCTGGGCCAGGTGCGGGGCAGCCTGCCGCTCACGCTCGGCCTGTGCGTGGTGCTGGGTGTGGGCGCCGCCCTGCTGGCCATTCCCGCCCAGACCACCATCCAGGAGGACACCCCGGAAGAACTGCGCGGCAAGGTGTTCGGCCTGCAGAACAACCTGATCAATATCGCCTTGAGCCTGCCGCTCGTGCTGGCGGGCACCGTGGTGAGCCGCTACGGGCTGCAGCCCGTGCTCTGGGTGCTGGCGGGCATCACCCTGCTGGCGGCCCTGCTGGAGCGCCCCTGGAAGCGCTGCTAGCGTTTTGCCAGAAATGGGCGACAGCAGTTGGCGCATATCGCCTGGCTGGGCAAGAAATCACCCTTCTGCGGCAACGTCACCTACGGGCTCACCACCACGGAGCAGTTGCGGCAACGGGGCCACCGCATCAGCTTCATCCACTTCGACACACCCGCCACGGGCCCTGGGCTGCCCTGGGATCCGCCCAGCGTCGACGGCAATGGTCTGTCGCTCACCAAGGAGGCCCTGCGCGCCTCTCGCCGCGCCGCCCTGGCGGGCGATGAGAGCGAAGTGGCCCTGCCCTACCTGCTGAAATCACAGGTGTACACGGTCCCCGCACCTGGTGCCCAGCGGGAGTTGCGGGAATCGTTGGAGCAGCTCAAACCGGATCTGGTACACGCCAGCCTCACCCTCTCGCCGCTCGACTTCCTGCTGCCCGATCTCTGCCAGCAGCTCGGGGTGCCGCTGGTGGCCACCTTCCATCCGGCCTTCGACGCCGGCCTGCGCAACCTGGCCGGCGGCACCCAGCAGCTCACTTACCAGGTCTATGCCCCGGCCCTGGCCCGCTTCAACCGCGTGATCGTCTTCTCCGAGCTCCAGGCCGAGGTGCTCTCCCGGCTGGGGGTCAAGGACGACCGGCTGGTGGTGATTCCCAACGGCGTCGATACCGATGTGTGGAAGCCTGCGGGCTCCGAGCAGATGGGTTCCGAGCGCAGCAGTAGCGCGTTGCGCCATGAGGTCCTGGCCCGCTTCGACGGCCGTCGCTCGTTTCTGTACATGGGCCGGCTGGCCACGGAGAAGAACGTGGAGGCCCTGCTGCGCGCCTGGCGGTTGGTGCGGCCGGCGGGCTGCGTGTTGGTGATCGTGGGTGATGGGCCACTGCGGGGATCGCTGCAGGCCGCCCACGAAGACCCGGACATCCTCTGGTGGGGCTACGAACCCGAGCTGGAGCGTCGGGTGGCGCTGCTGCAGGCCTCAGAGGTGTTCCTGCTGCCGTCGCTGGTGGAGGGGTTGTCGTTGTCGTTGCTGGAAGCCATGGCCAGCGGCACCGCCTGCGTGGCCACCGATGCCGGCGCCGATGGCGAGGTGCTGGAGGGGGGGGCCGGCATCGTGATCAGCACCCAGGGGGTCACCACCCAGCTGCGCACCCTGCTGCCGGTGCTGCGTGACCAGCCGGTGCTCACCGCCGAACTGGGGCGCCGTGCCAGGGAGCGGGCACTGCAGCGCTATACGCTCACGCGCAACATCCAGGCGCTGGAGCGCGTCTACGCCGAACTGGTGCCCAGCCCCGCCCTGGCGGCCTGAGCGCCAGGTCCGGCCCCCTCCAGCTCCGCCAGCATGCGGGCGCGCAGCTCGGCCATCAGGTCATTCACTGCCTCACGGCGGCCGCTGAGGTAGCGGCCATGCCGTTCAGTCACATCGATCGGCTCCCCCACCGACAGCCGGGCCAGCCGGGAGCCCAGATCGGGCGGTTTGTCGTGGCTGGTGCCGTTGATCCAGGCGATCGCGCGCCACAGGATCTGAAGCACCTCGGTGTAGCGATCGAAGCTGGGTTTCTCGGCCACGTAGGAACCGCTGAGCGTGGAGAAGTGCTCCACCAGGCGCATGTGGTCCATGGCCAGGCGGGCCTCGGTGGCCTGCCAGTCGGCCAGGCTGCGCTCCAGGGGCGTCATCGTCTCCAGGTCGTCGCGGTAGAGGCGGCTCCAGCCCGCCTGCTCCACGCGCCGGCAGCGCTCGCCAAGGCTGCCCTTCGGGCGCAGCAGCTGCAAGTGGGTTTCCGCCACCGCCAGCGCCGCATTGCGGATCCGTTCAAGCCTGGCGATGAAGCCGTGCTCGTTGGCGGCCGTCCCCGGCGCCGGGGCCGGCAGAGGGGGCAGCTCCAAGCCATGGGCCTGGCGGTAGAAGTCCTCCATCACAGTGATCACGCCTTCGCCCAGCTGGATCAAACGGCGGTAGCGCCGCTCTTCCGCGGGGCGGCCGCCCCCCCTGGAGCCGCCTGCGCCTTCTGGGCCTGGGCTCCGGCCAAGCTGGGCTTCGAGGCGATCGAGCAACGCGTCGACCGCTGGCCAATCGAGGCCCTGCGTCACGTACCTGAGGGCGATCGGCACGATCAGCACCCGCTGCTGCCGGCCCGCGGCCGCCAGGTCGTCGCAGCACCAGAAGGCCAGCTGGGCCAGCCCTGGCTCCAGGGGGCCAAGCATCTCGCCGTGGTTGTTGGTGGCTCCCTCCGGGGCGATCGCCAGGGGGGAAGAGCCCTCGGCCAGCACGTCACGGGCGGCCTTGAGCGCTACGCGGTCGAGCTTGCCCCGCTGGATCGGGATGCCTCCCAGCGCGCCCAAAATCCAACCGGCCGCTGCTCCTGCCCACAGGGGGATGCCGCGGTCGTAGAGGAACTGGCTGTACACCGGTCTGTGCAGGCGCAGCCGCGCCGCCCGGGCTGCGCGGGGCACCTCCTCCCAGACCAGCTGGGCCATGGTGAGCGGATCGGTGGTGGTGGGGTGGCGAAAGGCGATCAACAGCCGCGCGCGGCCCTGCTGGTGCTCGGCGAACAGCTGCGCCAGCCGCTCCGCCCCCTCCACCTGTACGTCCACGATCCCCCGCGTCCGCAGCAGCACCGGCAGCGCCCAGCGGCTGAGCCGGTGCACCCAGGGGCTGAAGTGGGCGGGGAGGAAGCGCAGGCCCGGCTGGGCCGGCTGAATCCCGGCGCGGGGCATGGTCAGTCAGCAGAGCGTGCCTGCAGCATCCCCCGCTGCGGCCCACCTGTCTGCGGGCCGCAGGCCGGCAGGACCAGCGGCTGGCGATACGGGCGCCTGGTGAGAGCTGATGGGGTACGCGTGAGTCGCCCCAGCGGCTCAGAGAGCAGCAGCCAGTTCGGCGCAGCAGGCCGCGAACGCCGCCGCCGGATCGGGTGCCGCCGTGATCGGCCGGCCGATCACCAGCTGGCTGGCGCCGCCGGCGATCGCCTGGGCCGGCGTGAGCACGCGGGTCTGGTCGCCCATGGCGGCGCCAGCGGGGCGGATGCCCGGGGTCACCAGGGCGAAGGGCAGCGGATGCTGCGCCCGCAGCTCGGCCACCTCCAGCGGTGAGCACACGGCGCCGCGCAGCCCGGCGGCGGCCGCCAGCGCCGCCAGGTGGCTCACGTGGGCGGCCATTGCCACCGGCACCTGCCGCTCGGCGGCGAAGCGCTCCGCCTCCCAGCTGGTGAGCACAGTGACCGCCAGCAGGGTGGGCGACGCGGTGCCCTGGGCGGCAGCCCCCTGCTCCGCCGCCGCCAAAGCCGCCGCCAGGGCCTGGCGGCCGGCGCTGGCATGGACGGTGATCAGCTCGGCGCCCAGGGCGGCGGCGCTGCGGCAGGCGCCGGCCATGGTGGCGGGGATGTCGTGGAACTTCAGATCCAGAAACACGCGCAGGCCACGGCGGCGCAGTTCGCGCACCACCTCCGGCCCAGCGGCGGTGAACAGCTCCAGGCCCACCTTCACCCAGCGCAACTCGGGAATCGAGGCGGCCAGTGCCAGGGCGCTGCCGGCATCGGGGCGGTCGAGCGCCACGATGATCCTCTGCGCAGGATCGGCCAACGCCGTGGCGCCCCCTGTGTTGCGCTCTGTGCTGGCCATCAGGCCACCAGCCGCCGGAAGGTCTTCTTGCCGAGCTGCAGCACCTTGCCCTCCAGCTCCGCCGGGCTGCTGAATTCCAGGTTGGGATCGCTCAGCTTCTCGCCATCAAGCTTCACGCCGCCGCCCTGGATCTGGCGCCGCCCTTCACTGCTGCTGGCGCAGATCCCGATGGCGCTTAGCAGGAAAAACGCCTTGGCGGGAAAGCGCACCGTCGCCAGTGACGCCTCCAGCACGTCGCAGGCTTCGCCGCGGGGCAGGCCGCCATCTTCCCCATCAAGCCCCTCGCTTCGCCCTGCCCCCACCAGGCCGGCCGCATCGGCCTGGGCCTGCACGGCCGCCTGGTGGCCATGGCGAGTGGCGGTCACCTCCAGCGCCATCGCCTTCTGGCGCTCCCGCGGGCTGGCCGGCAGTGCCTCAAGGTCGAGGTCCGTGAGCAGGGTGAGGTAATCGTTCACTGCGGCATCGGGCACCTTCTCCAGCTTCGAATACATCGAGAGCGGATCGTCCTGGAGCCCCACGGTGTTGCCCAGGCTCTTGCTCATCTTCTGCACGCCATCAAGTCCCGGCAGGATCGGCAGCAGCAGGCCGAACTGCGGCGGCTGGCCGAAATGGCGCTGCAGATCGCGGCCCATCGCCACATTGAACTTCTGATCGGTGCCGCCCAGCTCCAGGTCAGAGCGCACCGCCACGGAGTCGTAGCCCTGCAGCAGGGGATAGAGGAACTCGTGCAGGGCGATCGGCGTGCCGCCGCCGTAGCGCTTGGAGAAGTCGTCCTTGGCGAGCATCTGGCCCACGGTGCTGATGCCGAGCAGCTCGATCACCTGCGGCAGATCGAGCGCCGCCAGCCACTCACTGTTGCGCCGCACCTCCAGCCGGCCGGGGGTTTCGAAGTCGAGCAGGGCCCGCTGCCGCGGTTGCCCTTGGCCCAGCTGCTCCAGGTAGGTGGTGGCATGGGCCGCCACCGCCTCGGCGCTCAGCTGCACGCGGGTGGCGCTCTTGCCCGTGGGGTCACCGATCCGGGCGGTGAAGTCGCCGATGATCAGCACGGCGGTGTGGCCGGCGTCCTGGAAAGCGCGCAGCTTGCGGAACAGCAGGCTGTGCCCCAGATGGATGTCGGAGCCGGTGGGATCGATGCCGAGCTTGATGCGCAGGGGCCTGCCCTGGCGCTCAGCTTCCGCCAGCCGCGCGGCCAGGGAGGTGCCGCTGCCGGCCAGCGGTCCAGCCTCGTGCGGAAAGAGATCCGCCAGGCCCCGGCTCAGCCATGCCGGCACGTCCGGCCACACGTGCGCCTGACCCATCCACCTGCCCCGTCCGTGTCACGACCCGTCGCGGCGGATCGTAGGCAGGCGTCAGCTGGAGGGGCCCAGTTCGCTCTTCATGCGCTCGAGCGTGAGATGCATCTGGCTGAACATCTGCTCGGGCGTCATGCCGAACTGGCCCAGCTGGGTGCGCAGCTGCTCGACCGTGAGCTTGGCCTGAAAATCCTCCGAGAGCTCGAAGCGCTTCATGAACACCCGGTAGCGGTCCATCAGCTCCTCCATCCGCTCAATGAAGAGCTTCTTGCCCTCCCGATCGAACTTGCCGTAATCGGAGCCCAGCTGGGTGAGCTCCTGGTAATCGGTGAACAGGCGCCGGGCTTCGTCCTGGACGATCTCGGATTCGAAGAAGCCCATCAAGCAGCCGGTCACTGAGCGATCTGATCGATTCTGCGGCGCCCGCCGGTCCGCTGGTGAGTACGGATTGGCGTATCGACCGCCCCCTGCCGCTAACTTCGGCCCAGTCCGTCGTGGCTGAAGGGGGGCCGCCATGGCCAGGGGGCACTGGTTGGATCCGCTGGCACGCCGGCTGCTGATCGCCACGGGGCAGATCGCGCCGCCGCCGCCGCTCTGCCCTGAGCCCGGTCAGCCCAGTAGGGCCGAGGCGGCCGTGGAACGCGACCTGCTGGCCTTGAAGCTGAAGCAGAACCCGGCCCTGCGGCTGCGGGATGCCCAGGAGGTGCGCCATGCCGCCGCCCTGGGCTGGCGGCTGGATGTGAACCGGGCCACCCCCGGCGACTGGCTGCGGCTGCCCGGCTGTGAGCCGCACCAGGTGGACCTGCTGCTGCGGCTGCAGGCCGGCGGTGTGCAGCTCAGTGGCGAGGACGACCTGCAACGGTTGCTGGGCCTCAGCGAAGCCCAGCTGCAGTGCTGGCTGCCGCTGCTGGAGTTCCGCTGGTATGGAGAGGCCGCGCCGCTGCGACCGGCGCCGCTGGATGTGAACCGTTGCAGCGCCGAACAGCTGGGGGCGCGGTTGCTGCTGGACCCCCCCCGCTGCCAGCGGCTGGTGCGCGAACGGGGTCGGGGGCCGTTTCAGGATCTCGCCGATCTGCAGCAACGGCTGCAACTGCCCCCCCACCTGGTGGAGGCCCTGATCGGCAAGGTGAGCTTCGGCCGCGGGCCGGTGGGGCCGGATCTGCCGCGGCCGGCAGCGGCGCCGCAGCGGCAGCGGCCCTGAGCATGGGTCTGCCGCGCCAGGGTCAGCTCAACCTGTTCGGCGCCGGGTCGCCCTCCCCGGCCAGCGAGCAGGCACCCAGCGATCTGCCGTTGGCGCGGCACCAATTGTTGCGCTGGCAGCAGGGCCTGGCCGACTTTCAGCGTCCCCTGCACCGCAGCAGAGCCGGCGTTGCGCAACGCTCGCTGTTCGGGGCCAGCGGGGCCGATGCCGCCGCTGAGCAGGCCGCCGGCTTCGATCCGCTGGCCCTGGCGCCGCTCAACCTGCAGTTCTGGCGCTGGCCCGAGCCGCCGCAGCAGGGGGCGGCGCTGTATGTGGTGATGGACCGCCAAGCCCAGCTGGAGCACCCCCTGCTGCTGTACGTGGGCGAAACGGGCTGCGCCGATCGCCGTTGGAAAGGCGAGCACGACTGCAAGACCTACCTGGCCGCCTACGACGAAGCCCTCCGCCGCTGCGGGCTGGCCAGCGGGTTGAGCATCCGCTTCTGCAGCGACGTGCCCGGGGCGGTCAAACCGCGCCGGGCCCTGGAGCAGGCGCTGATTCGCCGTTGGCAGCCGCCGTTCAACAAGGAAACGCGGCAGCGCTGGGCCACCCCCTTCACCGCCGACCCGGCCTGAGCGCCGCCGGGGGACGGGGCGGGGCGGCATGGCTACGATCGCGCCTCCAAGGTTGAAGCTCCATGGAGTTCCGCACCAGTCCCGCCGCCTTCACGCAGTGGGAAGGCGACACCCTGGCGGTGGGGGTGCTGCAGGGGGATCCCGTCGGGTGGCTGCCGCTCCTGTCGTCCCGCTTCAGCCTCGACCTGGCCGCGCTGCTGGAGCAGCGCCGCTTCAAGAGCAAACCCGGCGACTGCCTGGCCCTGCACCTGCCCGCCCACAGCCCAAGCCTGCTGGTGCTGGTGGGCCTGGGGGAGGCCGGCAGCCTCGACGGCGCCGCCCTGCGCAGCGCCGCTGCTGCCAGCGCCAAGGCCGCTGCCGCCTCCGGTGGGGCGCTGGGGCTGGCCCTTCCCTGCGAGGGACTTGATCCCGCCGCCGCTGCCACGGCCATCGCCGAGGCGGTGCGGCTGAGCCTCTACAAGGATCAACGCTTCAAGAGCGAGGCAGAGCCCCAGCCGCTGCCGGAGAGCGTCACCCTGCTGGGCCTGCCAGAGGCAGCCGGCGCCGGCCTCGCCGCCGTGGCCGCCACCTGCGCCGGCGTGGAGCTGGCCCGTGAGCTGGTGGCCGCCCCGCCCAATGCGGTCACCCCCGAGGCCCTGGCCACCGCCGCCGCCGCCATCGCCGCCGACTTCGGCCTGGAACTGAAGGTGCTGGAGCGCGACGACTGCGCAGCCCTCGGCATGGGGGCCTACCTCGGCGTGGCCCAGGGTTCGGACCTGCCGCCCAAGTTCATCCACCTCACCTACCGCCCCGTCGGCGGCTCCAGCCGGAAGCTGGTGTTGATCGGCAAGGGGGTCACCTTCGATTCAGGCGGCTACAACCTCAAAACCGCCGGCTCCCAGATCGAGATGATGAAGTACGACATGGGCGGCAGCGCGGCGGTGCTGGGGGCGGCGCGTGCCATCGCCGAGCTCAAGCCGGCGGATGTGGAGGTGCATGTGATCGTGGCCGCCTGCGAAAACATGATCAGCGGCAACGCCATTCACCCCGGCGACATCCTCACCGCCTCCAACGGCAAGACGATCGAGATCAACAACACCGATGCCGAAGGGCGGCTCACCCTGGCCGATGCCCTTGTCTACGCCTGCAACCTGGAACCCGATGCGGTGGTGGATCTGGCCACGCTCACCGGCGCCTGCGTGATCGCCCTGGGCGAGGAGATCGCCGGGCTGTGGTCGGTCAGCGACACGCTGGCAACAGCCCTGGTGGATGCCGGCGAGGAGGGCGGCGAGCTGTTCTGGCGCATGCCGCTGCATGCCGCTTACAAACAGGGCCTGAAAAGCCCGGTGGCGGATCTCAAGAACACCGGGCCACGGCCGGGCGGGTCGATCACGGCGGCCCTGTTCCTCAAGGATTTCGTCACGCCTGATCTCGCCTGGGCCCACCTCGACATCGCCGGCACCGTGTGGAGCGACAAGGGCCGGGGCCTTGACCCTGCCGGTGCCACCGGTTTCGGCGTGCGCACCCTGGTGAACTGGGTGTGCCACGGCGGCCCGGCTTAAGGTTCACCACTGACGCCGCTCGCCGACGCCATGGCCGCCAAGAAGATCCGCTGGTACATCCGCGCGCAACTGGGCGTGCTGCTGCTGCCGCTGGGCCTCTGCCTGGTGGGTGAGGCGATCAGCCGGAGAACCCTGCAGGTGATGGCGGTGCTGGTGAAAGCGCCGCCCACCGGCCCCTGGTTCTGGTACGGCACCCTGGGGCTGATCTGTGTCACGGCAGGGGTGGGCCTGATGGTGGAGAGCGGCCTGTTGAGCGGCTACCCCCGCCAGGCCCGCTAGCTCCAGGGGTCAGCTGCCGGTTCGGGCAATCCGGCCATGACAATCAGTTCAGCCAACTCGTCCAGACAAGCCAGTCCAGACAATCCAGTCCAGGCAACCAGTTCGAGCGCCCTGCTTACTGTGCTTCGGCTCTGAGGCTGCATCCATTGCTGTGTGCGTGACTGCATCCATGGCCGCGGGCATGGTCGCGCTTCTCTGCCGGGGCCCACTGCTTGATGGATTGGGCCTCAGGCCGCCGCCACCGGCGCCGCGCCGCCCAGCAGCACGGCAGGGGATTCCAGCTCGTGGATCTGCCAGCGGGCCCGGTCGCCGAAGCTCATCAACAGGCGGTCGAGGTCGTCGACGGCTTGCTTCGGGCTTTCGTAGGGGCCGATATGGCGTGTGGCCAGGCCGTCCTTGATCGTCAGCAGATACATACAGGCACCGACACGTCGCCTCTGGTCAACGTAAGCAGGCGGCCCGCTTCTGGGAAGGGCTGAAATCCGCACGGATGTGTCAGGGGGAGCCCCAGGGGGAACCACGCCGTGCCGCAGCGCCCCAACGCTCGTCGAGGCGCCGATCACGGCCGCACGACCAGCGGTAATAGGAGTATTTCGCCTTGTTGCGTTCCGCGTAATTCTGGTGATAGCTCTCGGCGGGCCAGAAGCGCTGCAGCGTCCGCACCGGCACCCGCAGATCCGCGGGCTTGCGCTTCAGTTCGCGGGCGGCAGCGGCCTGGCTGGCGCGGGCCTGCTCCTCCTGGCGAGCACCACGCACGAAGATCGCCGGTTGGTACGACTGGCCGCGATCGCAGAACTGGCCGCCACCATCAAGTGGATCCACGTTGCGCCAGAAGGAGCGCAGCAGGGCCGGGTAGCTGATCCGGTCCGGATCGAAGCGCACCAGCACGGCCTCAAGATGGCCCGTGCCTCCACCCGTCACCTCTCTGTAGGTGGGATTGGCCTGGGCTCCCCCGCTGTAGCCGCTCACCGCATCAAGCACACCGGGGAGCTTTTCGAGGTCGTGCTCCAGGCACCAGAAGCAGCCGCCGGCAAACACCGCCTCCTCCACCGCCGCCAGCGCGGGCGGAGCAGTGGCGATCAGCAGCGTGAGCGCCAGCGCCAGCGACGCCAGCCAGCGATGCCAGGGGCGCTGCAGCGGGCGCCGCGACGGCGAAGGGGGAAGGAGCGGGTTCATGCCGGTTCAGCAACGCTGCGGGTGTCGGCGGTGCGGTGGGAGGCCGCCAGACCGATCTGATCCAGGATGGCGACTGCCGCTCTGCGGGTGACGCCCGGCTCGCCCAGGATGCCGCGCAAACGGCCGTAGCCCTCCAACATGCGCTGCCGCTCGGGGCCCTGCTCCAGCAGCGGCAACGCCTCGGCAACGATCGCCTCGGCGGTGAGGTCGTCCTGCAGCAGCTCCGGCAGCAGCCGTTCCCCCAGCAGCAGATTCACCGGGGAGATGTGCGGCACGTTGAAGCCCAGCAGCCGCTTGGCGATGAAGGCGGTGGGCCGGCTGAGCCGGTAGCCCACCACCTGGGGCACCCCCCGCAGCGCCATCTCCAGGTTCACCGTCCCCGACTTTGTGAAGGCCAGAGTGGCGGCGGCACAGAGGGTGGGCTTGAGCGCGTCACAGCGGGCAGCCGGCACCACGGTGGCCTCCACCCCCGCAGCCGCCAGCCTGCTGGCCAGGGGCTGCTCGAAGCTGGGCAGGCCGGCGGGAACGATCACCTTGAGGTTGGGGCGCAGCTGCTGCAGGCGCGCGGCGGCGGCGGCCAACGGCGGCAGCAGGTAGCGCAGCTCCTGGGGGCGGGAAGCCGGCATCAGCAGCAGCAGCGGCTGATCCGGGGTGAGCCCCAGTTCACGCCGGGCCTCCACCGGATCGGGTTGCTCGCTGAGCGTGTCCACCAGCGGATGACCCACCCAGGTCACGTCGGCACCGTGGGCGGCATAGAAGCTGGCTTCCTGGGGAAAGATCGCCAGGATCCTGTCGGTGAAGCCGATCAGGCGCATGGTGCCGCCTTCGCCGAAGCGGAAGGCCCACTCCTGCGGCGCGATGTAGTAAGTGATCGGCACCCAGGGGTAGTCGCGGCGGATGCGCAGGCCCAAGCTCACGTTGGCGCCCATGTAATCGATCAGCACCAGGCCATCAGGGGGCGACTGGCGTAGCCACTGGCCCACCTTGCGCTGCAGCCGCAGGGTGGGAAGCACCAGGGGCAGGGCTTCCCAGAGGCCGATCGCCCCCATCGGTGCCGTGTTGGCAATCAGCCGGGCGCCGGCGCGCTCCATGCGTTCGCCGCCCAGGGCCACGATCTCCAGCGGCAGCTGGCGGCGTTGTGCCTCCGCGTGCAGCGCCTGGATCAACAGCCCCCCCTGCAGATCACCCGACACCTCGCCGGTGCTGATCAGCAACCGCGCCATCAGCGCTGCGGCGGCAGGGGGCCGCGGCGCCCGGGAGCGATTGAGGCCTCCAGGAAACTGCACAGCTCCTCGGCCGCCGGCAGCAGAGGCTGCTGGCGCAGCTGCCGCAGCACCTCCACCAGCACCTCATCGCCGCGATAGAGGCGATCCCACACCTCCCGCAGCTGCCGCAGCTCCGCGCCGTCTTCGCGGTCGGCAAGCCCGCTGCGGCGCAGGCCGATGCGGTTAAGCCCCCGCAGCCGGCCCGGGTGCCCTTCCACGATGGCGAAGGGAGGCACGTCGCGGTCGATGCGGCTCATGCCGCCCACCATCGCCAGCTTGCCGATGTGCACGAACTGGTGGATGCCCAGCACCCCACCGATCACGGCCCGATCCCCGATGACCACATGGCCGGCGATCGCCACGCCATTGGCCACCACGATCCGGTCGCCCAGTTCGCAGTTGTGGCCCACGTGGCTGTAGGCCATCAACAGGTTGCCGCTGCCGATGCGGGTCTGTTCGCCGGCGGCGGTGGCGCGGTTGATCGTGACGCACTCACGAAAAGAGTTGTCGTCCCCGATCACCACCTCGGTGTCAGCGCCGTTGTACTTGAGATCCTGGGGCTCGAGGCCGATGCAGGCGCCCGGAAACACCCGGTTGCGCGCCCCCATCGTGACCCGGCCATCGATCACCACGTGCGGGCCGATGGAGCTGCCGGCACCGATCTGGACATCGGGTCCGATCACAGCGAACGGGCCGATCGCCACCCCTTCGGCCAGCCGGGCGCGGGGATCCACCAGAGCACTGGGATGGATCTTGGTCGTCACGGCGGAGCTGGTCATCCCCTCAGTCCACCAAAGAGAACATGAGCTCCCCTGAACACACCAGTTCTCCATCGACGGTGACGGTGCCTTTCACTTTGCCGAAGCGCTTGCGTTTGAGGGCGATCAGCTCGCAGGTGATCCGCAACTGATCACCGGGCACCACCGGGCGTCGAAACCGCACGCCATCGATGCCGGCGAACACGAACAGCCCCTTCGGAAGTTCGGGCATCTGGCTGATGATCAGCCCCCCCACCTGGGCCATCGCTTCAACGATCAGCACCCCGGGCATCAGCGGCCGGCCCGGGAAATGCCCCTGGAACTGGGGCTCGTTGAGGGTGACGTTCTTGATCGCCACGGCCCGCACACCCAACTCCTGCTCGATCACCCGATCGACGAGGGCGAAGGGGTAGCGATGCGGCAGCAGATTGAGAATCTGGTCGCTCGTCAACAGCGAGGTCTCGGGGGGAGAGAAGACGGACAAGGGAACGTCAGGCAGTTCGGGAGAGGGAGGCCAGGGCGCTCGCCAGGGCTGTGTGCAGGCCGTGGGACCCGCGGAAGGCGAACACCTGGGCCATGGGCAAGCCCACCAGCGCCAGATCCCCCAGCAAGTCCAAGAGCTTATGGCGCACCGGTTCATCGCTGAACCGCAGCGGAGGGTTCACCCAGCCCTCGCCATCACAGACCAGGGCGTTGTCGAGAGCGCCGCCCTGGATCAGTCCGGCGGCGCGCAACTGTTCGATCTGCTCGAGGAAGCCGAAGGTGCGGGCGGGGGCGATCTCGGCCACGAACCGCTCCGGGGTGAGTTCAAGCGTGAACAACTGCTGGCCGATGGCCGCCTGGGGGTAGGCCACAGCGGCACTGAGGCGCGGCTGTTCGCTGGGCAGGGCCACGGCGAAGCTCTCGCCGTGCTGGACGGTGAGCGGGGCTGCCAGGGTCTGCAGCGGCGCGCGCGGGCCGATCTCGCATAGGCCCACCGCCGCGATCGCCTCCACCCAAGGCAGGCCGGAGCCGTCCAGCAGGGGGATCTCCTCCCCTTCCACCAGAATGTCCACGTGGCTCAGGCCCGTGCCCACCAGCGCCGCCAGCAGATGTTCCACGGTGGCCAGGCGGCCCTGGTCGAAGCGCAGCGCCGTGCACAGGCGCGTGTCGGCCACCTGGCCAGGATGGAGCGGCACCGGAGGCTGGGCCGGCTGATCCAGCCAGCCCACCGCGAAACCAGGCCGCTCGGTGGGCTCAAGGCGCACCCGCGCCACGGCGCCGCTGTGGAGGCCCACCCCCGCGATCTCGACCGGGCCCGCCAGCGTCCAGGCACGGGCGTAGTCCGCCGGCCAGGAACTCATCAGAACTTCCAGCCCACGCCGAGGTTGAAGCGCCACTCGCCGGTGAAATCACGGCTGGCCACCTCCAGGCGCAGCGGGCCCACCGGCGTGGTCACGATCAGGCCCGTGCCCACCGAGAAGCCGCTGCCGGGTTTGCCCAGCAGCCCGCCAGGGTTGCCTGGCACGTTGGCCTGGGAGCCGAAGGTGGTGCCGCCATCGATGAACAGCTCACCGCTCACCACGCTGAACAGCGGGAAGCGGTATTCGATGGTGGCTTCACCGAAGCTGCGCCCCACCCCGAGGTCGCAGTCGAAAAAGCCTCGCACCGAGTTGGAGCCACCCAGACAGAAGGCTTCGTAGGGGGGCAGCGAACCGATATTGGAACCGGCGGACACCTGGAAGGCCAGGGCCTGCTTGCAGTCAAGCGGCTCACCCGGCCGGGGCCGGCAGCCTTTGTAGAACTTCAGCCAGTTGACCGGGATGAAGTGGGAGTAGCTGCCCCGCACCCTGTTGAAGGTGGGGGAGTCGGGGCCCACCGACACGAACTGTTCGGTGCTCAGGGAGAGAAAGTTGCCGTCAGTGGGGTTTCGCGGATCGTTGAGGGTGTTGCGGGTGGCGGCGAAGCGAATCCCCACCAGCTGGTTGGTGGTGGCGCAGTTGAAGGCGATGCAGATGACATCGTCGGTGGGCGCATTACGGCCGTTGAAGTTGTTGGTGCTGACGCCGAACGGCATCGATTCGCCGGCGAAGTTGATCGGCCGGACCTCCTGGATGCTGGCACCCACCACCACGTTCCACTTGGCCCGTTTGAAGGGGTCGCCGCCATTCAGAGGCCTGGCGAACTGGAAGTTTCCTCCAATACGCTGCAACACAACTGAGTTGCCGTCAAAGTCAAACCAGCTGGTGTCAGGAAAAGCATTTTCGGCGGCATCCACCGAGTTGAATCTTCGGCCCGCAGGATTCCTTGAATCGTTGATATTGAAGGCCACATTGGTGCCTGGAGCCTTGTAGAAATCAGACGCGGTGTTGATGCTTCCGCCATCCTGCGACTGAAAAATCTGGGGCACGTCACGGCTGACGAACACGCGGGCGCGGAAAGCGGTGCGGTAGCGATCGCCCTTGATCCAGGGATCGGTGAAGGAGAGATCGGTAAGGGCCCCGAACTGCCCGTAGGTGAAGTTGAGCGCCAGATCCCAGGCACGACCGAACAGGTTGCTGTCCTGCAGCTGCACCTGGCCGAAGACGCCCTGGCTCTGGCTGTAGCCGACACCACCAGAAAGCGAGCCGGTGGATTGCTCCACGATCCCGAGCACGATCACCACTTCGCCGGGCTGGGCCGGCAGGGGCCGCAGCGTCACCTTGATGTCACCGAACAGGCCGGTGCCGTAAAGGCGTTTGATGTCCTCCTCAAGCTTGCGCCGGTTGAAGCTCTCGCCTTCCTTAATCGAGATCTCCCGGGTGATCACCCAGGGCTTGGTCTTGCCGCGGATCGGCTCGTTCTTGTCGTTGGTAGCGGAGCCCTCCTTGTTGAGGAACTGCACTTCCACGCCTTTCACCGTGCCTTCTCGCACCGTGAGCTCCACCACACCCTGCGGGCTGACGCGTCGAGGGCCGGTGATCCGGGCCAATGAATACCCCTGATCCGTGTACCACTTCTGAAGTTCATCAATGCGCCCCTTGAGCACGTTGAGGTTCAGGGTCTTGCCGAAATCAGCGGCAAAGGTGTCCTGAATCACCTGGGCAGGCAGCTTCGCGTCGGGGCTATCGAACTCCACCTGGGAGAGCACGGGATTGGCGGTGGTGATCACCACCACCTGCACGCCCAGGGGCCCGTCCTGGGGCTGAATGCGCACATCGGAGAACCAGCCGCTGGCGTAGATGGCCGCCAGATCGGTCTGCAGCTCAGAGCGGGTGACACTGCTGCCGGGTCGCACCGTCATGGCGTCGTAGACGGCCAGCTCCAGCCGCTCCCGTTCCGGATGGCCCTCCAGGCCCTCCACCACGACCTCACTGATCAACACCCGCGGCTCACTGGAGGCCGCCGGTGGGGCGGCTTCTGCTGCTGGAGCCGGTGCCGCCGCGGGAGCCTCGGCCGGGGCGAACGGGTCGGCTGGGGCCGGGCTTGCTGGAGCGCCTGGAGCGGGGCTGGCGGGGGTCTCGGAGGCCGGTGGCGTGCCCTGAGCCTGAGCCTGGAGCTCGCTGGACGGGGACGTCAGCACGCCGGCCGTGGGCGCTGCAGTGACGGCAGCAGAGGCAGTGGCAGCGGGAACCACGGCGGTGGCGGCGGCCGCGGCGGCTGTGACGGTGGCTGTGACTGCGGCGGCCGGCTTGGTTTCAGCGCTGGCAGGAGCCAGCAGGGCGACGCCACCCAGCAGCGGCAGACTCAGCGCCAGGGCCACGGAGTTGGGCCGGCGCGCCAAAACGGAGAGGAGATCGCCAGCGAGGGCGTTGCGGGGGACACCCATGGTTCTCCGGAAGAAGGCGGACGGGCCGCAAATTGGCGTGACCTTACCCGTAGACCCGGGGGGAAGGGCAAACCCCTTGGACCCGTTTGAGGACCTCCCCATAGGCCTCGACCACCCCGCCGAGGTCCTGGCGGAAACGGTCCTTGTCCAGAATCCGGTCGCTGGCGTCCTCCGTGGCACGGTCCCAGAGCCGGCAGGTGTCAGGGCTGATCTCATCGGCCACCACCAGCTGCTGATCCGCCGTGAAGCCCAGCTCCAGTTTGAAATCCACCAGTTCCAGCCCCACAGCGGCGAACAACGGCCTCAGCACGCCATTGACCCGGTGGGCGAGCGCCTCGAGGTCGGCGCGCTGCTGCGCCGTGACCAGCGCCAGCCGCGCCAGCCGCGCCTCACTCAGAAACGGATCGCCATAGGCGTCGTCTTTGTAGTAGAGGTCCAGCAGCGGCGGCTCCAGAGCGGTGCCGGGCGCGATCGGCATCTCCCGGCAGAGCGAACCGGCCGCCCGGTTGCGGATCACCACCTCCAGCGGAATCACCGCCACCGGCCGCACCAGCATCCAGCAGCTGCCCTCCACGCCCAGATAATGGGTGGGAACACCGGCGGCCTCAAGCGCCTCAAACAGCAGCGCCGAAATGCGGCAGTTGAGGGCTCCTTTTCCTTGCAGCTGCGCCTTCTTCAGTGCGTTGAAGGCGGTGGCGTCGTCCTTGTATTCCACGGCCACCAGGTCGGGGTCCTGAGTGGCATACACCCGCTTGGCCTTGCCCTCATAAAGGAGCGCACCGATCGAAAAGGCCGTCATGGCAGGGGGGATTCAGGACGTGGGGGGGTGGGGCCGGCGGCGTGCCCACCGGCGGTCCGCGGGGAGCGCAGCTCACGCTCAAGGGCAGCGGCGCGCTCCTTCGCCTGGGGATTGGCGCGTTCCAGCAACCATTCGCCATAGGCATCGTCGATGCGGCGGGCCAGCCGCAGGCGGCGATCGGCGGCAGCGCTCGGATCAGCGCCGGACGCGCGCTGCACGAACTGCTGCAGATCCAGCAACTGCGCCGCCAGCCCCCAGGCCCCATCCGCAGCCGCCTGGTTGAGGGCCAGCTCCAGCAGGGCATTGCGCTCAGCCAGCGGCACCGCCACCAGCAGGGTCACGGCCCGCTCCAGCCGCTCGGCCGCCACCGCCCCGGGCAGGCGGCCGGCCAGCAGCACCTCTGCCGCCTCCCGCGAGCGGCCCAGCACCTCCAGGTGGCCGGCGAGCACATCAAGTGCCGAGCGGGTGTCGAGGCTGCCGTCCTCGCGCAACCGCAGCGGCAATGGCAGCGTTTCGAGCTGGGCGATGCGCCCCGCCGCCAGCCGCCGCAGCGCCTCGGCGGCCCGGCGGTGATCGAGGCCGGCGTTGGCCGCGCGCCACTGCTGCACCAGCCATTGCTGGCGCTCGCGGCCCGGCCCGGGGCCGTAGCGGTCGAGCACGGTGAGCGCCGACTCCGGTGCCAGGCAGCTGATCAGGGCGTTGGCATTGACCAGGACCACGGCGAAGGGCTGGGGCGCCGGGCGCATCACCACCAGGCGCTCCCGCAGCCGGCGCAGCCGGTCGCTGCGATCGAAACGGGCTGAGTCCTGACAGGCCTGCTCCAGCACGGCGAGATCTTCGGAGCGCAGCGCGGCAGCGAAGGCTTCATCGGGCATGCCCGGCAGCACCACAGGAGCCGGGGCCTCTGGCGCCAATACGGCCTCGGCCTGAACGGGGCCACCGCCGCCGGCGGCCAGAGCGGCCATCAGCAACAGGGCCAGCCGTCGGCGGAGACCCACCGGCATGTAAAGAGGAAGGGTCACGGCAGGCGGCCACCGGGCCACAACCTAAGGGAACCGCCCCCCATCATCCGCTCCGCCCCATGCCCGCACCCCTGAGCCAAGGCCTGCCGTCTCCGCGCCGGGTGCTGGTGGTGGGGGCAGGGGGCCGCGAGAACGCCCTGGGCTGGGCCCTGCGGCGCTGCAGCGGCGTGCAGCGGGTGTGGGTGGCTCCGGGCAACGGCGGCACCGCCGGGCAGGAGGGCTGTGAGCCGCTGCCGATCGCCGAGAGCGACGGGCCTGCGCTGATCGCCGCCTGCCGGGAGCGGCAGGTGGATCTGGTGGTGGTGGGCCCGGAGGCGCCCCTGGCCGCCGGCCTCGCCGACGAGCTGCGCGCCGCCGGGCTGGCGGTGTTCGGTCCGGGGGCCGACGGCGCCCAGCTGGAGGCGAGCAAGCAGTGGGCGAAGGCGCTGATGCAGGACGCCGGCGTGCCCACGGCGGGCTACTGGGCCGCCACCAGCCGCGAGCAGGCGCTGCAGGCCTTGGAGGCCCATGGGCGGCCGCTGGTGGTGAAAGCGGATGGGCTGGCGGCCGGCAAGGGGGTGACGGTGGCCGACAGCCTTGAGGAGGCCCGCGCCGCGATCGAGGAGATCTTTGCGGGGCGCTTCGGCAGTGCCGGTGACGCGCTGGTGCTGGAGGAGCGCCTGAGCGGGCCGGAGGTGTCGGTGTTCGCGCTCACCGACGGGGAACGCATGGTGCTGCTGCCCCCCGCGCAGGACCACAAGCGCATCGGCGAAGGGGACACTGGTGCGAACACCGGCGGCATGGGGGCCTATGCGCCCGCCCCCCTGCTCGATGGGGCCGGGCTGGAGCTGGTGCGTCAGCAGGTGCTGCTGCCCATCCTGGCCACCCTGCGGGGCCGGGGCATCGACTACCGCGGCGTGATCTACGCGGGCCTGATGCTCACCGCCGACGGACCGATGGTGATCGAATTCAACTGCCGCTTCGGCGATCCTGAGTGCCAGACCCTGATGCCCCTGCTGGGCGACGAACTGGCCGAGGTGCTGATGGCCTGCGCGAGCGGGCGCCTCGATGCCGCCCCGCCGCTCACGATCTCGGGCCGCTGCAGCGCCTGCGTGGTGGCTGCCGCCGCTGGCTACCCCGGTCCGGTGCGCAGCGGTGACGCGATCACCACCAGCCTCGCGCCGGATCCAGATCTGCAGCTCTTTCATGCCGGCAGCCGGGCCGGCGCCGATGGTGTCTGCGTGACGGCAGGAGGCCGGGTGCTGGCGGTGGTGGCGCAGGCCGGCGATTTCGATGCCGCCTTCGCCGCTGCTTACGGCGGCCTGGAGCAGGTGCACTTCGAAGGCATCACCTTCCGGCGCGACATCGGTCACCAGGTTCGCCGCCCCTAGGGTGCACCCATCCGACGGTTCCGCGCGTGACCGCCGAGCTTCCGCCCTCCTCTCACCGGCCGGTGCCTGCCACTCCAGCCCCAGCCCCCACCTCAGCTCCTGCAGCTCCCGCCGGCGGCACCACCACCGCCGCCTTGCCATTGCGCTGGCAACAGCGGCTGGCTCTCTGGTGGGCCGAATTCAGCCTGCAGACGAAGCTGCTGGCGGTGGCCACCCTGGTGGTGAGCCTGATGATGACGAGCATCACCTTCATCGCGCTCAACGGCATCCAACGCGATGCGCGCATGAGCGACACGCGCTTCGCCCGCGATCTGGGGCTGCTGCTGGCCGCGAACGTCACCCCGCTGGTGGCCGAAGCCAACGACCGCGAACTGGCGGCTGTGGCGGAGCGGTTCTGGCGCTCAAGCCGCAGCCTGCGTTACATCTTCTTCGCCGATCCCGATGGGGTGATCTACCTCGGCATCCCGATCGGCGGCAGCAACGGCAGCAGTGAACTGCTGCTCAGCCGCCGGCTCGAACTGCCCGCCGATCTGCAACGCCGTTCCCAGAACCCGCTGATCCGCCAGCACCTCAGCCCTGACGGCCAGGTCACCGATGTGTTCGTGCCGATGGTGAGCGAAGGGCGCTATCTCGGTGTACTGGCACTCGGCATCAATCCCAATGAAGCGGTGCTGGCCAGTGCGGCACTTACGCGGGAGGTCACCGTGGCGGTGTTCATCTCGATCTGGGTGCTGGTGATCCTTGGGGCGGTGTTCAACGCGCTCACGATCACCCGTCCAGTGAAGGAACTGCTGCGTGGCGTCCGAGCGATTGCCGGTGGTGATTTTGAGGCCCGCATCGCCCTGCCGGTGGGCGGGGAGCTGGGGGAACTGCTGAACGGCTTCAACGACATGGCCTCCCAGCTGGAGGTGTACGACGCCGCCAACATCGAGGAGCTCACCGCCGCACAGGTGAAGCAGCAGACCCTGATCGCCAGCATGGCCGATGGGGCCGCCCTGCTCGATGGCGACGGTCAGATCGTGCTGGTGAATCCCACCGCCCGCCGCCTGTTTCGATGGGAGGGCCGCAACCTCGAAGGCAGCGATCTCTGTAGCGAACTGCCCGACCTGCTGGCCATGGAACTGCAGGCGCCGCTGGATGGCTTGCTGGCCGGTGAGCGTGACAGTTGCGATGTGCGCTGCACCTTCGGCGAGCCGGCCCGCACCTTGCGCATCGTGCTGCAGAGCGTGCGTGATGCCAGCGGCGAAAGCCTGAAAGGGATCGCCATGACGATCCAGGACCTCACCCGGGAGGTGGAACTCAACGCCGCCCAGAGCCGGTTCATCAGCAATGTGTCCCATGAACTGCGCACGCCGCTTTTCAACATCAAGAGCTATGTCGAAACCCTCCACGACATGCGCGACCAGCTGAGCGAGGAGGAAACCCAGGAGTTTCTCGGCATCGCCAACGCCGAAACCGACCGACTCACCCGCCTGGTCAACGACGTTCTCGACCTTTCACGGCTGGAATCCGATCGCACCTGGGTGCTGGAGCCGATCGAGCTGCGTCCGGCGATCGAGCAGACCCTGCGCAATTACCGGCTCAATGCCGATGAAAAAGGGGTGGCGCTGGCGATGGATGTGGATGCCCAGTTGCCCCGCGTGCGCGGCAACTGGGATCTGCTGCTGCAGGTCTTCGACAATCTGGTGGGCAATGGCCTCAAGTTCACCCAGCCAGGCGGCTGCCTGCGGCTGCGCGCCTATCCGTGGCCCGATTCCTGCCACATTGATCTTTCCATCCCAGTCCATACCAACGACGGCCTCAGCTGCGGCCTGTCGTCGCCACTGCCACGGCTGCGGGTGGAGATCGCCGACACGGGCGCTGGCATCTCCCGTGAAGACCAGGCCCGCATCTTCGATCGCTTCTACCGGGTGGAGAATGCCGTGCACACCGAAGTGGGCACGGGTCTGGGGCTGTCGATCGTGCGGGGCATCATCGAGAAGCACAGCAGCCGTATCCATATGGTGAGCGAACTGGGCGTCGGCACCACCTTCTGGTTTGATCTCCCCCTGGAGCAAGCCGACAGCGATGAACTGGCAATTGCCGGGGAACGCAGCAACGTGACATCCACCAATACGGTATTTACGCCTCAACCACCAACCGCTGTCAGCGCCTGAGCCGTTAGCTGGATCCTGCCTGGGCCTTGCTCAGAAGGCGTCATCATCCTCCACGCCACGCACAATGCGGGAAAGCTCCACCCGCTCATCGGAGGTGACGCGATGGGGCACGCCGCTGATGATGCGCTCGAAGTTGGAGAAGGAATCGCGGATTTCTGGGCCGTTGCCAGTGATCACGAATTCACGGATGCCTTTGTCGTGCCAGGAGCCACGCATCTTGAACACGTTGATTGCACGGGCCATCTCACCGCGAATCTCCACATATTGCAGCAGCAGGATGGTGTCGGTGATCGTGGAGATATGGGAATCCGTGATGGAGTGGCTGCCCATGAACTCTTCGGACGTGTTAGTGAAGAAGCCCGCGATCTCTTCTTGCTTTGCGTAGCCGGTTACACCGATCACAAACTGCCGGAACGCGTTATGGCTGACCCCACGGGAGAGCGCCGACAGCGAATCGATCGCCATTCTGGACGGCTTGAATTCGGCAATCTCGGTTTTGATGATCTGAAGGTGATCTTCCAGACCGGTGGATTCCGGGTAAGCGCAGATGATCTTGAGCATGCCATCTTGCTCCATCTGCTCAAAGCCAATGCCCCAGCTGGTGGCGTTGCGCAATAACTGAGCCCGTGATTCCTCATAGGCAAACAGGATGGCCCGCTCTTTATTTCTGTAGGCGTTCTCGATGAACTTGCTCACCAGCAGCGTTTTACCGGTGCCGGTGGCACCGGTGGCGAGAATGATCGAATCCTTGAAGAAACCGCCGCCACACATCTCATCAAGGCGCGGCACTCCTGAGCTGAGCCGCACATTTGAAGAGCGCTGCGTGAGGCGCATGGCGCCCAGCGGGAAGATCGCCACGCCCTGGGGCCCCATGGTAAACGGGAACTCCCCTTTCATGTGGGTGGTGCCCCTTAACTTGAGAATCTCCACCGTGCGGCGACGGCGCTCCACATCCAGCACGTTGCGCAGAATGATCACGTTGTCGGAGACAAACTCTTCGACCCCATATCTGGCGATCGGGCCATACTCATCGATCCGCTCGGTGGTCATCACCGTGGTGACGCCGATTTCCTTGAGCCGGGCAATCAGGCGAAAGATCTCCCGACGCACCACGGATACAGCATCATATTGCTGAAAAACTGCCGTGATTGAATCGATAGCAACGCGCCGCGCCTTATATTTTCTGATCGCATAGTTGATTCTCTCGATGAGGCCGGAGAGATCAAAACTCCCCGCCACATCCTGTCCATCGGGATCCGGGGAAGCATCAAGGATGAACAGCTTGCCCTGGTCCACCAACTCTTGCAGATTCCAGCCGAAACTGGAGGCATTGCGGATGATGTCGCGCGGTGATTCTTCAAAGGTGACAAAGATGCCGGGCTCATCAAAATGATGGATGCCGTTGTAGAGAAAATGCAGCGAAAAGACGGTTTTCCCTGTGCCGGATGTGCCGCTGATCAGGGTGGAGCGCCCAATCGGCAGCCCGCCTTGACAGATGTCATCAAGGCCTTCCACCCCGGTCGGAAGCTTCTGAACCTGCATCGGGGAATGGAGAAGGGGTAGGGAATCCGTCATGGCTGGTCGGGTGCCTGCTTCAACCTAAGGCCCAGCTGATCAAAGGCTTGAAATTGCTAGGAGGATCTACAGAATCTGGCCCGCATCACCGGCTTCATCAGCCTGGGGTTCAGGATTGAAGAGATCACTTTCTGTGAGTTCGTCGTAGAGCAAATCAAGGCCGATCAGCACCCGCTCACGATCAGAGAGATCGCCGATGATGCGCCGCACTGGCGGCGGCAGGATCTTGGCGAGGGTGGGGGTGGCCAGAATCTTGTCGTCTTCGGCCAGCTGCGGATTCTTGAGCACATCAATCACCTTCAGGGCGTACACCCCTTTGAACTCTTGCTCCAGAATGTTGCGCAGGGTTTTCAGGGCGCGCATGGAGTTGGGGGTGTTCCCAGCCACATAGAGCTTGAGGATGTAGGTCTTGCGAATGCTCAAGGGTGCACCTCAGAAGGTTGGGTGGGTTGAAGGTCCTGAAGCGAGGCAGCAGCGATCGCACGCGGCCCATTGGCCAGCTCGGTGACGGGCAGGGATCGGCGGTACATCTCGCAGAGATGGGCCATCACGTCAAGGAGTGCCAGGCGGTAATCACGAAGAAAATCATCTTTCTGACCCTTTAGCTTGAGAAGCTTCCAGAATTCGTCGATCAAGTTGGCATGGATGGCCACGGTCTTGGTGATGGAGAGGTCACTGAAAAAAGCGGTGTTCACAAAGCTTTCCAGTGCCTGATTCGCCGAAGCCTCATCCTTGAAGTAGCTCACCAACAGGTCTCTGTAGGTGCGCTCCAAGGAAAGGAACAGTTCCTTCTGCTCCATGGGGGGCAGATTGCGGAGAAACCGGGAGGGGTCCCTCTTATAAAACACCCCCAGGTAGCCAAGCCGCTCCTGCAGGCGGCTCGACAGCCTCCAGGAGCCATCGCCTCCGGGCCCGTTCGGCTGGGAACCATCCATGTTGCCGCGTCGCAGAAAGCGGGAGATCGCCGCATCCAGGCTGTAGCTGAGCTGTTCCAGTTGGTCGGCGGGCAGGTGCACCTCGGCATCGTGATAATCCAGCTGCCCACTCACCGGGCCCACCACCACAGCAGGGAGCAGCAAGCCTTGGTCCCTCAGGCCATCGAGTGCCTCCGGCAGGGCACCCTGTTCAAGCAGCACCGCATCGAACGTTTCCCAGCTCTGGGCCAGCCTTGCAACGGGGTCGGGGGCGAGGCCCAGCGGCACCACGTCGTAGCGCCCCTCTTGCAGCCACTGCCCGCAGGCGGCATCGAGCCCGGGATCGCGGATCAGGGAGGCAATCGTGAATGCCGGCTGGGACATGCGGCGCGGGAAGCCTCGTTTGGGTGACCTTAAGGTTGACGGGCGGGGCTCTGGAAGAGCAGGATGGCCATTCGTCCATTCTTCAGGATGTGCGCCAGGCCTGAATGCCGAGCCGCCCGGTGATCTCCGCGATCGCCAGGCAGGAGCGGGCAGCCTGTCCACGCCTTTGCACCCATGAGCACCACCCCCGCCACCGGCACCCCTGAGCCGGGCACCAGCACCCCTGCGCCGGGCACAGGCACCTACGTGATCGCCGAGGCCTCTGGCCAGCAGTTCTGGCTCCAGCCCAACCGCTATTACGACCTTGACCGCATCGGAGCGGAGGTCGATGAGGCCGTCACCTTGGAGAATGTGCTGCTTGTGCACGACGCCAACGGTGCCACCACCCTTGGCCATCCCTATGTGAGCGGTGCCACGGTCCAGCTGAAGGTGCTCGAGCATCGCCGCGGCCCAAAGATCATCGTTTACAAGATGCGGCCCAAGAAGAAAACCCGCCGCAAAAACGGCCACCGCCAGGAACTCACCCGCGTGCGGGTCGAGTCGATCACCGTGGCGGGCCAAGTGCTCGCCTGAATTCTGGCTTCTCTGCTTCCTTCTCCCGCCCCCCCCTCGTTTTCTCGCCCCCATGGCCCACAAGAAAGGCACAGGCTCCACCCGTAACGGCCGCGATTCCAATTCCAAGCGGCTGGGTGTCAAGCGCTATGGCGGTGAAACCGTAAGTGCCGGTTCGATCCTGATCCGGCAGCGTGGCACCTCCGTGCTGCCCGGCAACAATGTCGGCCGCGGCTCCGACGACACCCTCTTCGCCCTCATCGATGGCGTCGTGAACTTCGAGACCATCAAGCGGGGCCTCCGCGTCCGCAAGCGCATCCACGTCGCGCTGGGCTGAGTGCCAAAGGCCTGCAGTTAAAGACCGGGACTGCTGTTTCACCAGCATCCCGGTCTTTTCGCTTGGGTGCTTGTCACCCTTTTCGCGTTCGTTCACTGGGGTGCAGCAACCTCGGGTTCGGCTTGGGCATCAGCGATGAGCCCACGCTTCAACCGCGGCCCACACGCCTTTCAATCCGCAAGGCGATACGCCCTGGTGGTGATCAGAAAGGGGTGAAACACTTCCAGAAAGCGGCTCTGCAGCTTGCGGAAGAAACGCTCCACCAGTTGGGGTTCATCGAAGTGGAACGGATATTCGCCGGCGAAGCCCTTGAAGAAATACCAGTTGAACAGGGCCACCGCCCCCTTCGACATGCGTGAGGCGAACACCTCCAGCTGATCCGCCGGATCGCTCAGGTGCTCCAGCACATCCAGGCACACAATCGTGTCGAAGGTGGCCGGCAGGGCCGAATCGCTCAGATCGCGGCAGAAGCCGAGGCGATGGGCGAGGCCCAGAGCTTCTGCCCGCTGGCGCACGAACGCCCGGTTGTCGGGGTTGAGATCCACAAACCACACCCGCTCCACCTGCGGCAGCGCCGCAGCGGCCAGGGCATGGGTGCCGATGCCGCCGCCGAAGTCGAGCACCTGGCCCCGGGCCAGGTGCTGCTGAAGGCGGAGGGTGTCCGCGATGTAATCGCCACTGCCCAGGTGCCAGGCCGAAAGCTCAAGCAGGTGGCCGTGGCCCACTGTTTCCTCGTAGAAGGCCTCCACCCGCTGCGGGTCGAAGCCGGTCGCGCCGGGATGCAGGGCCGCCAGCTCGCTGCGGCTATGGGCGAGGCGCTGTTCCAGCTGGCTGGGGCTCAGCTGCATATAGGCCGCCAGCTGATCGAACAGCCCGAAGCCATCCCTCAGAAACCGCTCCACATCAAGGGTGGGCAGCGCCGATGGGGCGGCCATGGTCTGGGTTGACTCGGACACGGCTGGTCCCGTTTCAGAACGTCACGGTAAGGGGCCGCCCTCACGGCCGCCTGCACGGCCGGCCCAGGGCCCCGGGCGGGCAAGCGGGAGGGGTCGGGCGTCTTCGCAGCCCAGTTCCACCCCGGCGCCTGGCACCTCAAGCCAACGGCGCAACCAGCCCACCAGCAGATAGAGGGGCAGCGTGTCGAGCAGGGCGGCCAGAAACTTGAACAGGTAGCCGCTGAGGATGAAGGCCCCCAGCTGGGGCAGCACCGGCTCACCGGGCCGGATCGGCAGCACGTGAGCGGCGTAGTGGCTGATCAACACCACGGCTGTGGTGTCCACCAGCTGGCTCACCAGGGTGGAGCCGTTGTTGCGCAGCCAGAGCGCCTTGCCACCGCTGAAGCGCTTCCAGAAATGGAACAGCCGCACATCGGTGAACTGGGCCGCCAGGTACGCCACCATCGAGGCCCCCACGGCACCGAAGGCCAGGCGGCGCATCTCGAAAAAGGTGCTGGAATCGGTGCCGGCCAGGCCAGGCAGCACCCCACCCAGCCACAGGATGAGCACAATCCAGCCGTTGAGCAGCAACCCCACCCACACCAGCTGCCCGGCTTTCTGCTCGCCCCAGATCTCGCTGATCAGGTCGGTGCAGAGGAAGGTGACGGGATAGGGCAGGGCGCCCACCGCCACCACGATCGGCCAGCCACCGATGGAACCCAGGCTCAGGAAGCGGGTGAGGCCGAGGATGTTGAGCATGCCCATGGTGCCGAGGAAGAGGCCGGCCAGCACCAGAAAGGCCAGATCACGGCGGTGTTGCACAGGCACAGACGCGGCACCGGGGGAACAGGCACCACCAGCCTGAAGCCCCACCTGGCCCCTGCCATCCCCCTGGCGGCGATGATGACGCAGTGACCGCCTCCCCTTCGCCCTGCGGCTTCCTGGTGCTCGACAAGCCAGCAGGCCTCACCTCCCATGCTTGCGTGGCCAGGGTGCGCCGCTGCTATCGGATCAAGCGGGTCGGCCACGGCGGCACCCTCGATCCGGCTGTCACCGGCGTGTTGCCCCTGGCGCTGGGCGCTGCCACGCGCCTGCTGCCCTACCTGCCGAGCGGGAAGGCCTACCGCGGCGTGATCCAGCTCGGCTGGCGCACCAGCAGCGACGACCTCAGCGGTGAACTGCTGGAGCGCCGCCCGGTGCCCGCCCTGAGCCACGGTGACTTAGACGCCTGCCTGGAGCGCTTCCGCGGCACGATCCTGCAGCAACCGCCCCAGGTGTCGGCAGTGCACGTGGATGGGGAGCGGGCCTACACGCGGGCGCGGCGGGGTGAAACGATGGAGTTGGCGGCGCGGCCCGTGCAGATTGATGCCCTGGAACTGCTGAACTGGGAGCCCGCCAGCCAGCAGCTGGAGCTGGCGGTGCGGTGCTCTGCCGGTACCTACATCCGCTCCCTGGCGCGGGATCTGGGCACCGCCCTGGGCTGTGGTGGCACCCTGGCCAGCCTGCGCCGCACCGAAGCGCTCGGCTTCGATCTGAGCGGCAGCGTCAGCCTGGAGGCGCTGGAGAGCGGTGCACCCCTGCCGGCCCTCGAACATCCACTTCAGCCCCTCAGGCACCTGCCCTGGCAGAAGCTGGATGCAGAGGATCTGGCAGGCTGGCGCTGCGGCCGCAGCCTCTGCGCCCGCGCCGAACCCAGCCTCGGTCAGCCCGCTTTCGATCCCAGCGCGCTCGATCAGCCCGTGGTGATTCTCGATCCACAGGGCCACCTGGCCGGCATGGCCCGCACCGCCCCCGGCGGTCGCCTGCAACCGCGCCTGGTGTTCGACGCGGCCGGCTGAATCCGACGCCGCTTTGGCGCTTCCCTCCCGATCCCGCACCCACCACCCAGCCATGGCCGGCCACAGCAAATGGAGCCAGATCAAACGCCAGAAGGCGGTGGTCGACGCCAAGCGCGGCGTGGTGTTCACCCGCCTGGCCCGGGAAATCAGCGTGGCCGCCCGCGCCGGTGCCGATCCGGCGGGCAACTTTCAGCTGCGCACAGCCCTGGAGAAAGCCAGGGCCGCCGGGCTGCCCAACAACAACATCGAGCGGGCGATCGCCAAGGGCTCCGGCCAGGGGAGCGGTGACGGCGATCAGTTTCAGGAGGTGCGCTACGAGGGCTATGGCCCCGGCGGGGTGGCCGTGCTGGTGGAAGCGCTCACCGACAACCGCAACCGCACGGCGGCAGACCTGCGCCTCGCCTTCAGCAAGCACGGGGGCAACCTGGGCGAGGTGGGCTCCGTGGGTTACCTGTTCGAGCACCGCGGCGTGGTGCGGATCGAGCAGCCGCAGCTCAAGGAGAACGCCCTGCTGGAGAGCCTGCTGGCCGTGGAGCTGGCTGGCGGTCCCGCCGCGCTCACCTACACCTTCGAGCCAGCGGCGACAGGGGTGGCCGCGGCCGGCAAGGGCGGGGCTGCGGCTGCTGGAGGTCGCGGTGGTGTTGGTGCTGCTGCTGAAGAAGAAGGCGCTTCCGCCGAAGTGGTGTGCAGCTTTGCCGACCTGGAGGCACTTCAAGACGCCTTGCGCCATCAGGGCTGGAGCGTGCAGGGCTGGGAACACCGCTGGATCCCCGCCACCACCTGCCGCCTGGAGGAGTGCGAGGCGCTGCGCCACTGCCTGCGCATGCTCGATGCCCTCGACGACCTCGATGACGTTCGCAGCGTGACCACCAACCTGGAGGCCGACGAGGCCCTGATCGAGGCACTGCTGGCGTGACGCTGGTGGACTGAGGCTGGTCTACCGGCGGCGGCCCGGTCAGCCGGCGAGTGCGGCCCGGTCCACCATCAGCCGCAGCCGCGGGTGGTGTTGCAACCAGCTGGCCGGCAGCTGGGCGTTGGGTGGTTCCTGCAGCAATCGCTTCAGGATCGGCGCTTTCGCGCCGCCGCTCACCACCAGCAGGATCTGCTCCGCCGCGAGAATCTCCGCCAGGCCGAGCGTGATCGCCCGCCGTGGCACCGCTTCCGGATCACCGCCGAACGCCGCGGCGTTCTGGGCGCGGGTGGCGGCATCGAGCTCCACCACATGGCAGCGCTGGCTGGCCTCGCAGGGGGGTTCGTTGAAACCCACATGGCCGTTGTTGCCCAGCCCCAGCAGCTGCAGGCCGATGCCGCCGGCCGCCCGCAGCGCGGCGCTGTAGCGCTCGGCTTCGGCATGGGGGTCGGCGGCCAGCCCATCGGGCAAGGCCAGCCGCTCGGCGGCGAGGCCCAGCGGTGCGATCAGCCGGGCCTCCATCTCGGCGGCGAAGCTGCGCGGATCGTGGCGGGGCAGGCCCACGTACTCGTCGAGATTGAAGCTGCGCCATCCGGCCAGCAGCCGGGCCCGCTCGGTGGCCGCCAGCGCCGCGATCCGCTGCCGCAGGGCGCCGTACACCGCCACCATGGTCCGGCCCGTGGCCAGCCCAAGCGGCCGGGCCGGCGGCAGGAGCAGCTGGTCAAGCAGGGCGTCCGCCACCGCCGCGCTCAGGTGTTCCCCATCCGGAAACATCTCCAGCCGGTCGTGCCAGCCGGGCACCGGCCCAGAGGCCTCCAGAGATACAGAGGAAAGGGCCGGTGCGCTCAGGGGCGAGCGGAACTGAGGGCCGCGTTGCGGGGACTCCATGGCGAGGAGCCTGACGCAGCGCCCGCATCCGCCGCCGTCCGCGTCTTGGCGATGTCACCGTACGGACGCAGTTGGGCGCCCCGGTAGTAGTGGTGCAGGATCTCCTGAAAGCTGCTGCCGCGCTGGGCCATCGCCAGGGCCCCCCACTGGCTCATGCCCACCCCGTGGCCAAAGCCCCTGCCCACCGCCACCAGCGTGGGGTTGGGGGGCGGCAGCAGCGGCGGCAGCGCCGGCAGTGAGAGCAGCACGCCTGTGGCCGACAACCAGGTGGAGGGGGGCACCTCCGGGTCGGGGAAGCTGAACGGAGCCGCCTCGAAGCGCACCAGCGTGCTCCTCAGGCCCAGCCGGCTGCGCAGCTCCGCCCCACTCACCAGCAGCTGCCCGCTGGGGCCCACCACACGGGCCTGCCGCACCCTGCCGCTGGCGGTGGTGGAGAGGATGTCGATGCGTTGCACCCCGCCCAGTTCGGCGAAGGCGCGGGCCAGCAGGGGGGGCGGCAGTTCCTGGCGCCAGCGGCTCACCGGCGAGGCCTCGTCGAAGTCGGCGACGCTCACGAGATAGGGCATCTGGCGCTGCCAGAGATCGCCGCTGTTTTCGGTGGTGCCGCCGGCACTGCTGTGGAACACCGCATTGATCAGGGCGTTTTGGTGGGTCAGCACCAACCCACGCGTGCCGCGCACCGCCTCCCGGGTGGACGGGGTTTCCGCCTCCAACCCCTTGTAGACCTGGCTGCTGACGGTGGCCTTGAGATCAAAGGGCTGCTCGGGGCGTCGCTGGCGGAGGGCGTAGGTGCGGGCCGCCACGGCCTGGGCGCGCAACGCCTCGAGCGGCCAGCTGGCGGGCATCTCGCTGCCCACCACGCTGGGCAGATAGGTCTCGAGGGCCACCACATTGACCACCCGCAGCGCAGTGGCAACGGCGGCCGGGCGCACCACCAGTCGCCCCCGGTAGGTGCGGTTCTGCAGATGCAGCACCGCGTCACCGCTGGTGGGCTGGACCGCATCGATCCACACCTCCGGCAAGCGCAGCGGCGCCGGCAGCGGCGCCGCACCCTGCACCGCGGGCGCCACCACGTCCACCTGCACGCCGTTGGCGGTGGTCCGCAGCGCCAAGGCGCCGCCTTCCGGCAGGCGGAACCGTTCGCGGCCGCTGGCATCAAGCAGGCGCAGGCCATGGGCACCGCCCACCCGCACTTCCGCCGCCTCCAGCAGCAGCACCCGCAGGCTTGGATCAGGACTGGCGCTGGCCGCCAGCGGCAGCATCAGAGAGGCAAGGCCAAGGCAGGGCGCCAGCAACGGCGCAGCGCACCGACGGAAGGACGTCAGCAACACCGAGCGGACGAACATCCCAGCCATGGCGACCAGCAGCGGAGCTCATAAGGCGGTCATTGTCACGACGATCCGGCCGCAGCGCCAGCCCTCCGCCGGCCAGTGATTGACGTGGCAGCATGCGGCAAAGCGCAACTGGCTTGCAGGTCACTTTCCTCGGAACGAGTTCGGGCGTTCCCACCCGGGCCCGCAACGTGTCGGCCGTGGCCCTGCGGCTGCCTCAACGCGCCGAGCTGTGGCTGTTCGACTGTGGCGAAGGCACCCAGCATCAATTCCTGCGCAGCGACCTGCGGGTGTCGCAGTTGCGGCGCATCTTCATCACCCACATGCACGGCGACCACATCTTCGGGTTGCCGGGTCTGCTGGCCAGCCTGGGCATGGCAGGCAGCTGCCAGGGCATCGATCTCTACGGCCCCGACCCCCTGCGCGACTACCTCGAAGGGGTGCTGCGCACCTCATCGACCCGCATCGGCTATCCCCTGGCCAGCCACCGGGTGCGGGAGGCCGCCACTGCCGGCACGGTGCTGCTCGACGATGACGATCTGATCGTGCGCTGCGCGCCGCTCACCCATCGCATCCCCGCCTACGGCTACCGGGTGGAGCAGAAGCCCCGCCCCGGTCGCTTCGATGTGCAGAAGGCCCGCGAGCTGGGCATCCCCCCCGGTCCCGTCTATGCGGAGCTCAAGGCGGGGCGGAGCGTCACCCTTGAGGACGGCCGGATCATCCATGGAGAACGGCTGTGCGGGCCGGCGCGGCCCGGGAGCATCTTCGTTTACTGCACCGACACCGTGTTCTGC
Organism: Synechococcus sp. ATX 2A4; assembly: GCF_024346375.1. Taxonomy (GTDB): domain Bacteria; phylum Cyanobacteriota; class Cyanobacteriia; order PCC-6307; family Cyanobiaceae; genus MW101C3. The sequence goes on from NZ_JAGQCV010000003.1 coordinate 180,239, forward strand.
GAAGCGGCGGTGGAGCTGGCGCGGGGAGCCGATCTGCTCGTGCACGAATCCACCTTTGCCCACGGCGAAGCGGAGATGGCCTTCCAGCGGCAGCACTCCACCAGCACCATGGCGGCCCAGACGGCGGCCCTGGCCGGGGTGAAAAGCCTGGCGCTCACCCACCTGAGCCCCCGCTACGTGCATGGCAACACCGTCACCCCCGACGACCTGCTCGAAGAGGCCAGGGCAATCTTCCCGAACACCTTGGTGGCCAAGGATTTCCTCACCCTGGAGGTCAACCCCGAGGAGGGCTGAGGCACAGCCCGCGCGTCAGCCGGGCCGCTTGTGCCTGCAACAGTTCTTGATCCCGCCCCGGAGGGCCCTTCGCCCGTGATACAAGGTCTCAGGTGCGGTGTCCACCGCCAATTCGCCAGCTCCCTCCATGGCCCTTTCCCTTTCCGCCGCCCTCCGGTCGATCGCCCGCCTTCTGCTGGTGGTGCCGCTGGGATTGCTGCTGACCTTCGGAGTCTGGGTGGCTCCTCTGCAGGCCGCCCAATGGGATGCCGAAACGCTCACGGTCAGCGGCACGCCGGATGGTGGCCTGGTCACCTTCAGCGAATCGGAGATCAAGAGCGGTCGCAAGTTGTTCAACAGCAGCTGCGGCACCTGCCACGCCGGCGGCGTCACCAAGACCAACTACAACGTGGGGCTTGACCCGGAAACCCTTGCCCTGGCCACGCCGCCGCGCAACTCTGTCGACTCCCTCGTTGACTACATCAAGGACCCCACCTCCTACGACGGGGAATACAGCATCTCCGACGTGCATCCGAGCATGCGCAGCAGCGATGTGTTCGTGAAGATGCGCGATCTCAGCGACGACGACCTTCGCCTGATCGCCGGCTACATCCTGGTGGCCCCCAAGGTGAGCGGCACCCAGTGGGGCGGCGGCAAGGTCTATTTCTGAACCTTGTCCCCGCGGGCGGATCACCCCGCCACCGAACGCCTCTGCCCCCCTGCCCAGGGGGGCTTTTTGCTGGCAGGCGCGCACAGTGAGCGGTTAGTGCGTCGCGGCGGCTGGAGGCCGCTGGAAGGCGGGGTCGAGAGAGGCCGGCTGTTTGCTGTACCACCACTCCTGGAGCGCCGGCGACAGGCGTTGCGGAAAGAGCGTGATCACGGTGCGGGTGGGGCGGGACCCTGGCTGCAGCACCTCCACCGCATAGGAGGGGCACCGCCGCGAGGCCAGGTCGGCCACGAAGCGGCGGCCGATGCGGCGCCAGCTGGGCTCCTTGCTGCGCCAGGCCAGGCGGCAGCAGGGCCACGGCAACTCCTCCCGGTCGAACAGGCGGCAGCACGCCCCGATCACGCGGTAGCTGTACTGGCCCCCGGGGCTGCAATGTTCGCTGCCGTGGTCCTGGAGAACGTCGACCTGCAAGGCCATCAAAAAGCCACCCCGAAGGGTGGCAGAGAAGGAGAAAGGAAACAAGCGGGACACCTGAACGGGCTCAGTGCCACTTGTTGGCTGTTGAGCGTGCCCGCGGGATCGTCGGGCGGCTGGCGGGTGAAGGCCGCCGGCTCAATAGAGCTCTTCTTCGGCGTGGGTGGTGATGGTGACGTCGGAGGTGGGGTAGGCCACGCAGGTGAGCACGAAGCCAGCTTCGATCTGGTCGTCGTCGAGGAAGCTCTGGTCCGACTGGTCAACGGTGCCGGAGGTCAGCTTGCCGGCGCAGGTGGAGCAGGCGCCAGCACGGCAGGAATAGGGGAGGTCAATGCCCTGCTCTTCAGCAGCATCCAGGATGTACTGATCGTCGGGAACCTCGATGGTCTTGTTGAGGCCCTCGCTCTCGTTGATGAGGGTGACCTTGTAGGAAGCCATGGAAGGGAAATTTGGGGCTCACAGGCTCCTGGAGGATCCGGGCCTGTAGGACAGCCCCTTCCTACATCGGACAGGGGCGCTGGCGGCGGTCTTGGGGTGGGAGCCCCGGAAGCGCAATCAAAGGGTGAGCACGGATAAGCGTGATTTATATGACATGGCGCTGTTGCCGGATCCGCATCAGCCCCCAGCCGCCCTCGTCGGCGATCAGTTCGGCCATCCAGCCCAGGGAGGCGAGGGTGCGCTCCAGAGCTGGCGCCTGATCCACCAGGAGGCCGCTCAGGAACCCCACGCCGCCGGGCGCCAACACCGCCTTGAACTCCACGGCCAGCTCCGCGATCACCGGCGCGAGGATGTTGCAGAGCAGGATGTCGGCCGGTTGCCCTGCCAGCAGCTCGGCCAGGCCCTCCACCGAGCCCAGCGCCACCTGCAGCGGCCCATCAGGCCCTTCGCTGAAGCCGTTGAGGATGCCGTTCTCCCGTGTGGCTCTCACCGCCAGGGGGTCGTTGTCGGTGGCGGCCAGGGCGGCCGCGCCCAGGCGCAGGGCGCCGAAACCGAGGATGCCGCTACCGCAGCCCAGATCAGCCACCCGCCGGCCCGTCAGCGCGCCGCCAGCCAGCTGGGCCAGCTCACCGAGAGCCTCCAGGCAGAGCCGGGTGGTGGGGTGGCTGCCGGTGCCGAAGGCGCTGCCGGGATCGATGCGGATCACCAGGCGGTGGGCCTGGTCGTCGGGCACCTCCAGCCAGGCGGGCAGGATCAGCAGCCGCTCCCCCACCGGGTCGGGCTGCCAGTGCTGCTTCCAGCTGAGGCCCCAATCCTCGTCGTCCTGCAACGCCCAGGCCAGCGGCGGCAGAGGCAGCTCAAAGGTGGCCGCGAGCGGCGCCAGTGCCTCAGGCAGCCGGGCGCGTTCGCCCTCTGGCCAGTCGATCGCTGGCAGCCAGGCCACCAGCTGATGCTGGTCGGGGGTGCTGGGGTGATGGCGCACGGCCAACCGGGAGATCCCCAGGCTCTGCAGCTTCCACAGCAGCGATTCCTCCAGCTCCGCAGGAGCCGCCATCTCCAGGCGCCACCAGCGGTTGTCGCTCAGCGCTGGTGCCGTTGGGTCGCCGGTCACAGCGTGACCGGGTGTGCCTCCTGGATGCCGTTGATCTTGCCGATCGAGGCGAGCAGGCTGGGGGGAATGGGGTCGTCGAGGCTGAGCACCATCACCGCATCGCCGCGCACGATGCGGCGGCCCACCTGCATCGAGGCGATGTTCACGTTGTGCTCGCCGAGCAGGGAGCCGAGGTGGCCGATGATCCCGGGCATGTCCCGGTGGCGGGTGAACAGCATGTGGCGGCTGGGGGCCACGTTCACCGGGAACTCATCAATCGTGGTGATGCGCAGGTCGCCATCGGCGAACACCGCGCCGGTGACGGTGTGGCTGCCCTGGGAACCGCGTGAGGTGAGCTGCAGCGAACCGCCGGCGAAATCGCGGCTGGAATCGTCTTTCACCTCCAGCACGTGCAGGCCACGCCCCTTGGCCTCGAGCGAAGCGTTCACGTAGTTGATGCGGTCGCCGAGGGCGCTGGAGAGCAACCCCTTGAGGGCGGCCACCACCAGCGGCTGGGAGGGGTGGTTGGCGAATTCGCCCTGCAGCCGCACTTCCAGCTCCTGCACGGAGCCCCCAGCCATCTGGCTGAGCAGCAGGCCCAGGGTTTCGGCGAGTTGCAGGTGGGGCTTGAGGCGCTCCATCACCTCCGGGGTCATGCCGGGGATGTTCACGGCACTGCGGGCCGGCAGGCCCAGCAGCACATCGCGGATCTGTTCGGCCACATCAACGGCCACGTTCTCCTGGGCCTCTTCGGTGGAGGCACCCAGGTGCGGCGTGAGGATCAGGCGATCGCGCACGGCGAGCAGCGGCGAATCGGGCTTGAGCGGCTCGTTCGCATACACATCCAGCGCCGCCCCGGCGATGGTGCCGGCTTCCAGTGCAGCAGCCAGGGCCACCTCATCCACGATGCCGCCGCGGGCACAGTTCACCAGCCGGGCGGTGGGCTTCATCGAGCCCAGCAGCTCGGCGTTGACCAGATTCTCCGTATCCGGGGTGCGGGGCAGGTGCAGGCTGATGTAATCGGCTTCGGCGAACAGGGGCGCGACCGCCATCAAGCGCACCTGGAGCATCTGGGCCCGTTCGGTGGAGATGAATGGGTCGTAGGCGAGCACCTCCATGCCGAGCGCCTTGGCCACCCGGGCCACGTGGGAGCCGATCTTGCCGAGGCCCACCACGCCAAGCTTCTTTTTATAGAGCTCGTTGCCGACGTATTTCTTGCGGTCCCAGCCGCCGGCCATGGTGCTGGCGTGGGCCTGGGGCACGTGCCGCGAGAGCGACAGCATCATCGCCAGGGCGTGCTCGGCGGCGGCGATCGTGTTGCCTTCGGGCGAGTTCACCACCAGCACCCCTTGGCGGGTGGCGGCGGGCACATCCACGTTGTCGACGCCCACCCCGGCGCGTCCAATGATGCGGAGGCGTGGAGCCGCCGCGATCAGCTCAGCGGTCACCTGGGTGCCCGAGCGAATCATCAGGGCGTCGTAGTCGCCGATGATGCTGAGTAACTGGTCGGGCGGTAGGCCGGTGCGCACATCCACCTGGGCCACCTGGGAGAGGATGTCGATGCCCGTCTGATCGATGGGATCGGAAACCAGAACCTTTGTCATGACCCGCGACGTTGGGGAAGGAGCGGTCCGGAACGCGCCAGACAACGCAGGGGGTGAAGTGTAGTGATCCGCCGCCACAGCTCCTGCTCTCAGCAAAGAGAATCGTGCTTTGGGACACTGGGCTTGGGATTGTGCGTGGTGGTGGTGCTGGCCGATCGCAAGAGCCTGCAACGCCTGAAGGACAAACTCGATGGGGTCCGTCCGGCGCCGGCCACCCTGCTGACCATCGGGGAGGGAGAAACCTCGATCGACAGCGTCGAACTGCTCAACCCGGGGCTGGCCCGCCAACGCCGGCAGCGGGGAATGGTGCGCTGGCTGATGCCGTTCGGGTTCTTCGCTGGCATCACCTTCACCTTCATGACCGATCTGCAGACCTTCGCCTTCGCCGGTCCCTACGGGGAGCCACTGATCGGCGGCCTGCTGGGCATGGGCTCGGGCTGGATGGGCAGCTTCGCTGCCGCCGCCAGCGTCACCTCCGATCCCGACGACCGCATCCGCAGCCTGCGCAACCGCCTCGAGGAGGGCAACTGGCTGCTGGTGGTGGAGAGCGCCCCCGGCCAGGAGATTCCCTGGACCTTGATTCAGGAAACCCGGCCCAAGGCGGTGGTACGCCTGGCGGAACGTTGAGCGCTGTCACCCTCCCGCGCGGCAGCCTGCTGCAAGGCAGCCACGCCCCTGAACAGCTGGCGGAGCTGATCGATCAGGCGGAAGAGGCCCTGCGCACCTGGCGGCCGGTATGGACGTCGTTTGTGTCCCCGCTGCTGCGCGAGGAGGCCATGGCGCGCCTCGGCAGCCTCAGCGAGCTCACCCTCCACGCCGAAGGGGGCCTTTCCGGCGCCGAGCGTTGCCGGCTGCAACTGGTACGCGCCGAGCTGGATGCCCCGCCACCGGACCCAGCCCAGGCGGCGGACACCGCCCTGCCGCTGCTCGGGCTGACGCTGAGCGGCAACTTCCTGTTCGATTCCGCCAGCGCCGGTGATTTCCGTGCCGGGCTGCTGCAGGCGGGAGCGCAGGAGGCGGAGCTGGGGGACCTGTGGCTGCGGGGCGATCGCGGCGCCCAGCTGGTGGTGACCCCGGAGCTGGCCGGGCGCCTCGACGGGGGCACGGCCTTGGTGCGCAGTGTGGAGGTGCAGCTGGAGACCACGCCGCTGGATCGCCTCCTACCCCCGGCCCGGCCCCAGCCCCGTCGCTTTTCCACCGTGGAGGCCTCGCTGCGGCTCGATGCAGTGGGCTCCGCCGGCTTCGGCATCCCGCGCAACCGCATGGCCGAGCAGATCCGCAGCGGGTCTGTCCGCGTCAACTGGCAAGACGTCCGCAACCCCAGCAGAGAGCTCAAGACCGGCGATCGGGTGCGGCTGGAGAACCGGGGGGAGCTCACGGTGCTGGAGGTGCAGATCACCAAACGCGACCGTTGGCGGCTGGCCCTGCTACGCAGCTGACTGGCCCTGCTGAGCGGTTAAGAGGGGAAGGGCCGGCTGCTAAGTTTCGGCTCCGGGTGTCGTCTTCAAGACACCCGACCCGGGCGATTAGCTCAGAGGTAGAGCACTACCTTGACACGGTAGGAGTCACTGGTTCGATTCCAGTATCGCCCACTTCTTTACGTCCCCGGCTTTGACCCAACCGCTGCCGCTGCGGGAAGTTTCACCGCCTTTCGGTGCCTTCACCGTGGTGGTCGGCCTGGGTCGATCCGGCGCGGGAGCGGCCCGCCTGCTGCAGGCCCTGGGCAGCCGCGTGCTGGTGATCGAAAGCTCCGGCACGCCGGCGCAACATCTGCAGGCCAGGGAGCTGCGGGCCGGCGGTATCGAGGTGCAGCTCAACTGCCCCTTATCGATCGAGGGTTTCGAGGCCCATGACCAGCTGCCGGCCACGGTGGTGGTCAGCCCAGGCATCCGCTGGGATCTCCCCACCCTGCAGGAACTGCGCAATCGGGGCGTGCGCGTCTGCGGCGAACCGTCTGTGGCCTGGGCCGCCAGCCGCGGCCTTCCCTGGATCGGCATCACCGGCACCAACGGCAAGACCACCGTCACCCATCTGGTCAGCCACCTGCTGCAGGCCGCCGGCCTCGACGCGCCGATGGCCGGCAACATGGGCACCTCTGCCGCTGAGTTGCTGCTCGAACGCCGCCTGCGAGGTGAGGCCAACCCTGACTGGTTGGTGATGGAGTTGAGCAGCTATCAGATCGAGGCTTCCCCCGAGCTGGCCCCCGCTTTTGGTCTATGGACCACCCTCACCCCTGATCACCTGGAACGCCACGGCACGCTCGGCAACTACCGCGCGATCAAGCGAAGGCTGGTGGAGAGCGCCACAGTCCGGCTGCTCAACGCCGACGACGCCGATCTCAGGGCCCAGGCCCCCAGTTGGGACCGGGCCGACTGGGTGTCGGCGGGGCCCCGTGCCGGGCTTCCCGCCGGGATTGATCCGCTGATCTGGATCGAAAACGGCATGCTCTGCAGCCGCGATGGTGAGCTCTTTCCCGCCGACAGCCTGACCCTGCCAGGGCAGCACAACCGACAGAACCTGGTGCTGGCGGCTGCCGTAGGGCTCAAGCTCGGCCTTGATGCCGCAGGGATGGCTGCGGCCTTCCGCAGCTTCCCCGGGGTTCCGCACCGCCTTGAGAGGATCTGCGAGCGCGCCGGGATCACCTGGTACAACGACAGCAAAGCCACCAACTACGACGCCGCCGAGGTGGCGCTCAAGGCTCTGCCCGGGCCGATGGTGGTGCTGGCGGGCGGGCAGGCGAAACAGGGCGATGCCTCCGCCTGGCTGGCGGCCCTGCAGCGGCAGGCAGCGGCGGTGGTGGTTTATGGAGCGGCCCGTGACCACTTCGCCGGCCTGCTGCTCAGCAGCGGCTTCAGCGGCGAGGTGCACAACGTTGAGGATCTGGGGGCCGCGGTGCTGGCGGCCAACGCCCTGGCCACGGCCTCAGGCTCACCCACCGTGCTGTTGTCACCGGCCTGCGCCAGCTTCGACCAATACAGCAGTTTTGAAGCCCGTGGCGACCACTTCCGCGCCCTTGTCACCGCGCTGAAAGCCACACCTGCCGCCATAGAGTGAGGCCCTGTTCAGCAGAGCAAGGAGCCGGCGCTGCGATGGCCTTCTGGCTGATGAAAAGCGAACCGGATGTCTACGGAATCGAGGATCTCGCCAGCGAGGGCAGCACCCTCTGGGATGGAATTCGCAATTACCAGGCGCGCAATTACATGCGCAGCATGCAGGTGGGGGATCAGGCCTTCTTCTATCACTCCAATGCCAAACCCCCCGGAATCATTGGCCTGATGGAGGTGATCGCCACCGGGCTCGCCGATCCCAGCCAGTTCGATCCCGCCTCCGCCTATTTCGACCCCGCCTCGAAGCCGGAGGCACCGCGTTGGGATTGCGTACGGCTGGCGTACCGCCGCACCTTTGACCAGCTGCTGAGCCTCGATGCCCTGCGGGAAGCGTTCACGCCTGAAGAGCTGATGGTGGTGCGGCGCGGCAACCGGCTCTCGATCCTGCCCGTCGCCGATGCCACTGCGGCGCGCCTGATGGCGTTGCTGCTGCCGGCTCCATGACAACCGCCGGCGGGTCCGTGGTCCCGCTGGCGACCGCTTCCTGCCTGCGGCAAGGCTGGCGCGCCTTTGGGCAGGCACCGTTGCGATTCATGGCCTTCACGCTGCTGGGCGGTGTGCTCAACGTGATCGGCCAGCTGGTCCAGAACCGGGGCAGTGATGAGCTTCAGCAGGGCGGGCCAGCGGGCTATCTGCTGCTGGCCCTGGGCGGCTTGGCCGCTGGGGTGGCCAGCAACATCTGGCTGAACGTGGGGCTGCTGCGCGGCAGCCGGATCGCCCTGGCGGAAGGGCAGCCACGCTTCGCCGAGCTGGCCCGCTGGGAGGGTGCCGCCACGCTGCGGCTGCTGGGCATGGCGGCGCTGTTGCTGATGGTCAATGGGCTGGTGCTGATCACCTGCGGCCTGGTGGCAGGGGTGCTGAGCGTGCTCACCCCCGGCCTGGGCCTGCTGGCCCTGGTGCTGGGTGGCGCCGCCCTGATGATCCTCAATGTCAGCCAGGTGTTTCAGTTGCCACTGGTGGTGGTGGGGCGTCTAGGGCCAGTGCTCGCCTTTCAGCGCGGCTGGTCGCGGAAAACACGCGGCTGGGCTCCGCTCTACCTGCTGACGCTGGCGCTCCATGGACTCCAGGTGCTGCTGGTGCTGCTGGTGCCCACCCCCTTCGCCGCGCTGGCGGTGCTGCTGGCGGTGGGGCTGCTGATCGCCTGGCCGGTGATGATCGCCAGCCTGATGGCGGGCTACGACGCCCTGTTCGGGCGAGACTTCGGGCGGGGCGGGACCGCCCAGGCGTTCAGCGAGCGCTGAAGCAGCCGTCGGCGGAGGCGCTCCAATTGAACATGTTGCCGACGTAGCAACGGGTCACGGCACGGCTGTTCACGCCGTTCTGCACCAGGAAGCCAGCCAGAGCGGCCTGGAACAGGCGGTACTGGTCCCAGTTCGGATGGGCATCGATGAAGGTGCGCATCGAACCCAGCAAGGCCTCCGGCACCTCTGCCCTGATGCTCACCACGCCAGCGGCACCATCGCCGTTGTCTGCGGAGACAGGCGGGCGGACGCCGGCCGGGCAACGCGAGGAGCGATCAACAGCGGGGGCAGGATCCATTGAGGTGTGGCAGGAGGGTGGTCGTCACCCAGTTCCCCACAAGCATCCGATGGCGTCAAACCGGGAGCGAGGGAGGCCGGCATCGCCCATCCCAGCGTGAGATTGCCGTCCCAACTGCGCTCCGGGGTGGTAATGAGCGCGTTAAGGGGCCCACTTGAAGCGATCGGAGCCGCGTGTCAAGGGGAGAACGCGCGGCAGGTGGGTTCTCCACAGGCGACTGCCAGGGCAGCCGGTCCGGGCGGTAGGACCTGTGGAAAACCTGGGCAAAACCAGCCGCAATCCGGGGGCTGGCCAGGAAACAGGGTGCTGATCAGCAGTGCTGATCAGCCGCCCAATCCCTCCTTGGTCTCACACAAGGCCGGCTCCAGCACCAAGGGCGCCAAGGCCTCTGCCAGGGCGGAGCTGGCCGCGGGCGTCCAGCTCCCCTCCAGGCCCCGATGCCCATCGGCGGGCGCCAGCACGAAGCGCAGTGCCCAGGAGCGACGATCGCCCGTAAGGCCGAGCCACCAGGGACCGCGTTCCAGATCCAGCTCCAGGTTTTCTTCTGCCATCAGCTGGCCGGCAATGGCGGCGTGTTGCTCGATCAGCTCGAGCACGCCCCTGCGCAGTTCGGCCGCTTCCGCCAGGCTCAATTCCGCCGCCCAGCCATCGCCGCCGATCAACACAGCAAAGGGATGGCGGCCAGCCTCAAGAGCCAACCGCCATCCCTCCCCTTCAGTCGCAAATCCCGCCGGATGCATCAGGCTGCAGTCGTCACGATTGGGAGCGCGGCGCGAGCCGGAGATCGCAGCTCATCTGCGGCGGCGCCAGCCGACGCCCACAGCAGAAAAGCGGTGGCGCCAGCGGCGAGCCAATCAGCCAGGCAGCAGATCGGGTTGATCCTGCTCATCGGAGAGCTCCACGATGGCCCGCTGCACGGGCTTGATCATCGAATCCTCCAGCAGTCCGTCGAAATCATCGAAACGGCGCTGCTTGGCCCGAAAGGCGATCTTCACGGTGGTGAGGTAGCGGTTACTCGCCTGCCGAATCAGGCTTTCGGCTCGCTGGGCCAGTTCCTTCGGGTTCACCGTGGCGCCGGAATACATAGGAAACATTGATTTTCCTGACCTTAGGCCAGCTCGGGCGTGGGGGCGCTCGGGCGTGAGCTTCAGCGGGCCAGCGGATGCCCGCGGCCATCCGCCAAGCTGCGCGGAGCCCTTCGCCCGCACACGATGGCGACACCCGGCACCCTGGCGATCGACCTCGGCAGCACCACCACCGTGGTGGCCTTCCAGGCGGCCGACGGCGGCGCACCCCAGCTGGTGGAGATCGCCCCCTACAGCTGCTCTGACCCCTGTGTGGTGCCCAGCCTGCTCTGGCTTGCCAGCGCCACAGCGGAGCTGCCGCTGATCGGCCGCCAGGTGATCGAAGCCGGACTCGCCGGCAGCGAAGGCCCGGAGCTGTGTCGCGATTTCAAGCGCGGGATCGGCGGCGCCGGCGGCTCAGGTGGCTCTGGCGGCGCTGGTGCCAAAGGTGCAGATGGCGCCGTTACTGCCGTGCTGTCGCCGGAGCAAGCCGGCGCGATGCTGCTGCGGCAGCTCTGGCGCCGCCTGCCAGCGCAGCTGGCGCCCACCCGCCTGGTGCTCACTGCGCCGATCGACGGCTATCGCGGCTACCGCGAATGGCTGCACAGCGTCAGCCAGGACCTGGCCGTTGAGGAGGTGGCCCTGGTGGATGAGCCCACTGCCGCCGCCATCGGCGCCGGCTTGCCTCCCGGCAGCCGCGTACTGGTGGTGGATCTCGGCGGTGGCACGATCGATCTTTCGCTGGTGGCCCTCGAAGGCGGCGAAGGCCGCGCCGCGCCGGTGGCCCAGCTGCTGCGCTTCGCCGGCCGCAATCTCAGAAACAGCAGCCAGAAGCTGCGCTGCGCCCGGGTCGTGGGCAAGGCAGGCGTAGCCCTCGGCGGCCGGGACATCGATCGCTGGATCGCCGCAGCGCTGTGGTCGCAGGTGAATGGCCACGGCCAGCCGCCCTCCTCTTGGCTGGAAGCTGCAGAAACCCTCAAGTGCCAGCTGAGCGAGCACACCGAGGCGTCGGTGCTGGCGGTGCTGCCGGGCGGAACCAGCCGCTTGCTGCAACTCACCCGCCAGGAACTGGAATCCATCCTGCTGGAGCAGGGATTTCTCTTACTCCTGGAGGAACTGCTGGAGCGGGTGCTCGCCGCCGCCAGGGCGGAGGGACTGGGGCTGGCGGATGTGGAGGCCATCCTGCCGGTGGGGGGCAGCAGCCGGATTCCGCTCGTGCGCCACTGGCTGCAGGAGCGTTGCCCCGGGGTGACCCTGCGCGACGAGCGACCGATCGAGGCGGTGGCCCTGGGGGCGCTGGCGCTCACCCCTGGCGTGCGGATCAAGGACGTGCTCGCCCGGGGCGTGTCCCTGCGCTGCTGGGACCAGCGCAGCGGCAGCCACCGCTGGCATCCATTGTTCGTCGAGGGGCAGAACTGGCCCACCACGCAGCCGTTGGAGCTGCTGCTCGCCTGCAGCCACGACGGCCAGGAGCAGATCGAGCTGGTGCTGGGGGAGCCCCGCGACGACGAACGCTCCGAGGTGGTGTTCCGCGATGGACTGCCCCAGCTGCGGCGACGTCCCGCTGGGGAGGCGGAGGTGCAGCCCTGGGGCCAGCAACCCGCGCCGATCAGCCTCGATGCCCCTGGAAAGCGCGGCAGCGATTCCCTGCGGCTGCATTTCCAGATCGACGGGCAGGGCCAGCTGGTGCTGGAGAGCGAAGACCTGAGCACCTCCCGGCGCTCGCCAGCTCAGCCGCTTGGCCCGGTGCGCTGAGACGGCAGGTGGCCTCTGAGCAAGCCTTGGAACCAGCTGCTTGTCGCCAAGATCGACTATCGCCAAAGGCAATTGTCGCCACAGTTCAGTGGACGACGGAGCGGCTGACCCCGGAGCGCTGAAACCAGCAGGTGCAGTTCATAGAAAGGTAGACCTGCCCGCCCCTTGCCTTGGCCATTCGCCGCCACAGGCTTCCGCGTTTCTGGTTGGCTCTCACTCTTGGCCTGGTGGCCATCGTGATCGGCGCCGCGCGTTGGTGGGAAGAGCAACTTCCCGGCCGCCTGGAGCGGGCGGCCAGCGAGGGGCGCTACGAGGCTTGCCTCGCCTACAGCGACCAGCTGGCTTCGCTGCGCTGGATGACCGGACGCGCGCCGCGCGAACAGGGCCGCTGCCGCCGTGCCCATGCCGAGCGGCTCTGGCAGGAGCAGCGCTGGCAGGAGGCGCTTCAGCTGCAATTGCTGCTGGCCAATTCCGAAGCAGGCATCGACATCGACCGGGACCGGCTGCGCTCCTGGCAGGAAGACCTGCGCACCAAGGCGATGGCCCGCTTCGAGGCTGGAGATCTGGAGGGAGCGATGGTGTTCCTCAAACCGATGGGCGAAGACCGCCACCCCGCCGGCGACGCGCTCGGCGACAACTTCAGGGAGTTCTGGAGCCGCAACCGCTATCAACAGCAACGGGCCACCCAGCTGGTGGAGCAGAAGCGCTGGTGGGAGGCGCTTGAGGCCCTCAATCGGATCGACCATCCCTGGTGGAGGTCGCAGTCTGCGGTCCTGCGCAGGCAGGTGGAAACCGCCATTTCCGGCCTGAAAACCCAAGAGCAGGAACACCACAGCCACGGCGCTACGGCGGCCAACTCCGTGCCAGTGGCGGAGCTGGATGCGGCCATCAAGGGCCTGATCGCCCAAGGGGTTGACGACTGGTCGGCCTTCACGCGGGCCTGCCGGCAACTCGGGGGGAAGGTGGTGGAGAGCGGTCCGGAGACCACCTGTCAACGCTGAGGGCCTGGCGTGACAGGATTGCCGCCGTCCGCCACCGCATCCTTCATGAAGCAGGGAGAACAGGTCAGGGTCTGCCAGAGCGTCGTGGTGTACACCCATCCAGAGCACCGCGGTCAGCCCTTCGACCTCCAGGGCCTGGAGGGCGAGGTGTTCCAGGTGCTTGACGAGTGGAAAGGCCGTCCGATCAGCCCGACCCTGCCGGTGGTGGTGGCATTCGGCCGCTATCGCGCCCATTTCCGCCCCGACGAGCTCGAGCCGGTGGCCTGAAGGGCCCGGCCTCAGGGTTTGAGCAGCACCACACCATCGCGACCATCCACGCCAGCCAGCAAGAGCTGAATCGATTCCTGACGGCTGGTGGGCACCACCCGACCGCAGAAATCGGGCTGGATCGGCAGTTCCCGGTGTCCCCGGTCCACCATCACCAGCAGACGCACCACCGCCGGGCGGCCCCAGGCGTGCAGAGCTTCCAGGGAGGCGCGCACCGTCCGTCCGGTGAAGATCACGTCGTCCACCAGCACCACATGGCGGCCTTCAAGCGCCGCCGGCAGCTGGGTGGCCTGCACCATGCGGGTGCCGACCCGGGCCAGGTCGTCGCGGTGGAAGGTGGGATCAAGGCTGCCCTGATCCACCGAATGGCCGCAACTGGCTTCGAGCTGGGCGGCCAGCACCCGTGCCAGTTCCACGCCACGGGTGGGAATGCCGAGCAGTAACAGCTGGCGGCTGTCGGGCGCGCTCTCCAACACCTGGGAGGCGAGGCGATGGACCGTGCGGGTCAGATCCTGGGCGGAGAGGATCTCCACGCAATGGTCACCGATTGACGACACCATGGGGGAATCCCGGAGCTGAAATGGTAAGGGAACCGACTGGCGCTTATGCCCATTAGCTGACGCTTACCGGCTCGCTTTCTGTGATGCAGAGATCACACTGTAATTTTGAGGGCGATCAGCCTGTATCAGGGCTTTGCGGAAGAATCGGTGACCGACATTCCTTCCAAGGGCTCCAGCTCTCGCCTGAGCGGCTCACTCCCTCCTCCCCCCTCAGGACCCGTGGATCACCGCTACGTGTCACCAGTGGTGCTGGCCATTCTCGATGGCTGGGGATACCGCGAAGCCAGCGATAACAATGCGATCCGCGCCGCCAGCACCCCGGTGATGGATGCGCTCTGGGAGGCCTACCCCCACACCCTCATCCAGGCGAGCGGCGGCGATGTGGGCCTGCCCGACGGCCAGATGGGCAACTCGGAAGTGGGCCACCTCACCATCGGCTGCGGGCGGATCATCCGTCAGGAGCTGGTTCGCATTGGCAAGGCGGTGAAAGACGGCAGCCTTGCCGCCAATCCCGCACTCAATACGCTGGCCGACACCCTGCTGGTCAACGGCGGCACGCTCCATCTGATCGGCCTCTGCTCCGACGGCGGCGTGCATAGCCACCTCGATCACCTCGGCGGTCTGCTGCAGTGGGCCGCAGGGCGCGGCCTCAGCGACGTCTGCATCCATGTGATCACCGACGGGCGCGACACCCCACCCCAGAGCGCAATCGCCTTCCTCGACCGCATCGACGCCCAGATCGCCGCCGCCGGCGTCGGGCGCATCAGCACGATCTGCGGCCGTTACTGGAGCATGGACCGTGACAACCGCTGGGACCGCACGGAGAAGGCCTACCGATTGCTCACCGAAGCCAGGCCGGCCGACGGCCCGCTCTCAGCTCAGCAGGTGGTCCTGGCGGCCTACGACGCCGGCACCAACGATGAGTTCCTTGAGCCCTACCGCCTCAGCCCCGGGCATCTGAGCCCCGGCGATGGCCTGATCTGTTTCAACTTCCGCCCCGACCGGGTGCGTCAGCTGGTGCGCGCCCTGGTGCTCGAACAGTTCAGCGGTTTCTCCCGCGACCGCATCGAGCCCCTGCACCTCGTCACCTTCACCCAATACGAGCAAGCCCTCAACGTGGCGGTGGCCTTCCCCCCCGAATCACTCGATGGCCTGCTCGGCCAGGTGGTCTCCGACCATGGGCTGCGTCAGCTGCGCACCGCCGAAACCGAGAAGTATCCGCACGTCACCTATTTCCTCAACGGCGGCATCGAGCAGCCCTTCAACGGCGAAGACCGCCATCTGGTGCCCTCCCCGCGCGTGGCCACCTACGACCAGGCGCCGGAGATGTCCGCTGCCGCCCTCACTGACAGCTGCATCGCCTCGATCAACAAAGGCATCTACTCCCTGGTGGTGATCAACTACGCCAATCCCGATATGGTCGGCCACACGGGGCAGATGGAGGCCACCGCCGCCGCCATCGCCACTGTGGATCACTGCGTGGGCCGGCTGATGGAAGCCACCAATCGGCAGGGGGGCACACTGCTGATCACCGCCGATCATGGCAACGCCGAAGTAATGAAAGGGGAGGACGGGCGGCCCTGGACGGCCCACACCACCAACCCGGTTCCGGTGATCCTGGTGGAAGGGGAACGGCGCAAGCTGGCTGGCCACGGCACGGATGTGCGCCTGAGGGAAGGGGGCGGCCTTGCTGACATCGCCCCCACCCTGCTGGAGATCCTTGAGCTGCCTGTGCCCGCCAACATGACGGGCACCTCCCTGGTCGAGCCATCGCCCCTGCTGCCCACTCCTGAGCCCTTGCGGCCACGGGCGCTGCAAGTCTGAAGCCGGCGGGCCATCAAGGCCGTCAGCCTGCCCGCACCCTGAAATGAGGCTGACCCTGGCGTTCGGGCCTCGTGTTTGGGTAGGGTTTGAAGATGATCACCACGGTTCTTTCCTGGATCTGGGCCGCCCTCGGCGTGCTCCTGATTGCCAGCGTGTTGCTGCACAGCCCCAAGGGCGATGGCATGGGAGGCCTGGCCAGCAGCGGCGGGTCGATGTTCAGCAGCGCCCGCAGCGCCGAAGCCACGCTCAACCGCGTCACCTGGACCCTTCTGGCACTGTTTCTTGGTCTCGCTGTGGTGCTGAGCGCCGGCTGGCTGCGCTGACCCTGCCGTGACACCCATCAAACGCCGTGGTCTGCTGGCCTCCCTGGCCCTGCTGGTCTCCCCCCTGCTGGGAGGCCGCAAAGCTGAAGCTGCTGGCAAGGCAGGCGATCCCGCCTGGCAGCTCAGTGAGGCCGTCTGGAAGGAGCGGCTGAGTCCAGCCGCCTTCGCCGTGCTGCGCCGTGAAGGCACGGAACGGCCGTTCTCCAGCCCGCTCAACAACGAAAAGCGAGCCGGTACCTACGTGTGCGCCGGCTGCCGTTTGCCGCTGTTCGCCTCCACCACGAAATTCGACAGTGGCACCGGCTGGCCCAGCTTCTGGCAGCCCCTGCCGAATGCGGTGGTCACCCAGCTGGATTTCAAATTGATCGTGCCCCGCACGGAATACCACTGCCGCCGCTGCGGCGGGCATCAGGGCCATGTGTTCAACGATGGACCCAGGCCCACCGGCAAGCGTTACTGCAACAACGGCGTCGCGCTTGCCTTCGTGCCCGGCAAGTAGGCATCAGCTGCAGCAGGGCCGCTGAGCCCTAGCCTCGTTGCGGCGCCGCAACATCACTCCTGACCCGACGCTGCGCCTGGACCACTCCTGCACCACTGCTTGCGGTGTAGCTCTGCGCACGCACTGTGGCGCCGACACGGCGGGCAAAAGCACAAAAAAAGAGCAGGCTCTTGGCCTGCTCCTGTGATGCACTGGTCGATGGCAGCTGATCTGGTGCTGGTTGGCAACGGATCCGCTCGCAGCAGCCTTTTCGAAGCTGATGATCCGAATCTGCTGGTCTGAAGCTGCTGGCTTGAAGCCGTGACGGTTGATCGGGGCAGGATCCGCAGGGTGAACCTGCGGATCCTGTGGCTGACGATCAGTAGTCGAAATCGCCGCCCATGCCGCCACCGCCGCCGGCGGGAGCAGCTTCCTTCTTCTCGGGCAGATCAGCCACGATGCACTCGGTGGTGAGCACCATGCCGGCGATCGAGGCGGCGTTCTGCAGGCCGGAGCGGGTCACCTTGGCGGGATCAACGATGCCGGCAGCCAGCATGTCGACGTACTCGCCGGTGGCGGCGTTGTAGCCCTCGTTGAAGGGCATGCCCTTGACGTGCTCAGCCACGACAGCGCCGTTAACGCCGGCGTTCTGGGCGATCCGCATCAGCGGAGCGGTGAGCGCGGAGGCCACGATGGTGGCACCGATCAGCTCTTCGCCGGAGAGATTGGCAGCCGCCCACTCCTCGAGGGCCGGAGCCAGGTGAGCCAGGGTGGTGCCGCCACCAGGAACGATGCCTTCCTCAACAGCCGCCTTGGTGGCGTTGATGGCATCTTCCAGGCGCAGCTTCTTGTCCTTCATCTCGGTTTCGGTGGCTGCACCCACCTTCACCACGGCGACACCGCCGCTCAGCTTGGCCAGACGCTCCTGCAGCTTCTCCTTGTCGTAGGAGGAGTCGGTTTCGTCGATCTGCTTGCGGATCTGCTCCACCCGGGCCTTGACGGCCACTTCGTTGCCTTCGGCGACGATCGTGGTGGTGTCTTTGTTGATGGTGATGCGGCGGGCGGTGCCCAGCATCTCCAGCTTGGTGTTCTCCAACTTGAGGCCAGCGTCCTCAGTGATCAGCTGACCATTCGTGAGGACAGCGATGTCCTCAAGCATGGCCTTGCGGCGATCGCCGAAACCAGGGGCTTTGACGGCGGCCACGTTGAGCACACCGCGCAGACGGTTCACCACCAAGGTGGCGAGGGCTTCCTTCTCGATGTCCTCGGCGATGATCAGCAGCGGCTTGCCGGTCCGGGCGATCTGCTCGAGCACAGGCACCAGGTCCTGCACCAGGCCGATCTTCTTGTCGGTGAGCAGGATGTAGGGCTCGTCGAGCACCGCTTCCATCCGCTCGGTGTCGGTGGCGAAGTAAGGGGAGATGTAGCCCTTGTCGAAGCGCATGCCTTCGGTGACCTCCAGTTCGGTGGTCATCGATTTCCCTTCTTCCAGGGAGATCACGCCTTCCTTGCCAACCTTGTCCATCGCGTCGGCGATCATGCGGCCCACCTCTTCGTCGTTGCCGGCGGAGATGGTGCCCACCTGGGCGATGGCGTTGCTGTCAACGATCGGCTTGGCGTGCTCTTCGATCTTCTTGACAAGGAAATCGGCAGCCTTGTCGATGCCCTTCTTGAGGGTGATGGCGTTGGCGCCCGCAGCCACGTTGCGCAGACCAGCCTTGACCATGGCGTGGGCCAGGACGGTGGCGGTGGTGGTGCCGTCGCCGGCGGCGTCGTTGGTTTTGGAGGCGGCCTGACGGATCAGGGCCACACCGGTGTTCTCGATGTGGTCTTCCAGCTCGATCTCTTTGGCGATCGTGACGCCGTCATTGATGATCTGGGGGGCGCCGAATTTCTTCTCCAGCACCACGTTGCGGCCCTTGGGGCCGAGGGTGACGGCAACAGCCTCGGCGAGGATGTCGATGCCTTTTTCGAGGGCCCGGCGGGCGTTCTCGTTGTAAATGATGCGTTTGGCCATGGAAGGGATGGTCCTTGCGGTAGTGAGTAGTGGGTTGACCGGATGCCGAAGCCTCGCGGTTCAGATCGTGATCTTGATCAGTGACGACAGGTGAAGCTCACAGAGCCTCTTCGCCGGCAACGAATCAGTCGACGATGGCGAGAATGTCTTTTTCGGAGAGCAGCACGAACTCATCGGTGCCGAGCTTGATATCGGTACCGGCGTACTTGCTGTAGAGCACCTTGTCGCCGATGCTCACTTCAGGAGCCTGGCGGGAGCCGTCCTCGTTGCGCTTGCCGGGGCCCACTTGGACCACCTCGCCCACCTGGGGCTTCTCCTTTGCAGTGTCGGGAAGCAGGATGCCGCCCGCGGTTTTTTCCTCCGATTCGGACACCTTGATGAAAATGCGATCTCCAAGGGGTTTGACAGTGGAGACGCTGAGGGAGACAGCAGCCATGGATCGTTTCGAATGCAGTGGTGCGGCGCCATTGGCGCCACAGGGGGGAGTGAATTAGCACTCGCCCTGCCTGAGTGCCAACCTATGGCGGTGGAAGGGTTCAGCGCAATCGGCGCGGTGTGCGGTTGACCGAACCCACTCGCCCGCCAAGGTGCTCCGCCCTTCAAAGCCTGGCCATTGGCGGTGGTAAGGTGGCGCGGCTTCAGGCGGGCGCGCGTCCCGCTGCGCGATCTTCCTTCCTTTCCTATGGCTGCTGCTGCTCCCGTCAACACCGGCTACAAAGGTGTTGTCCGTCAGGTGATCGGCCCCGTTCTCGACATTGAATTTCCGGCCGGCAAACTGCCCCGCATCTTCAATGCCATCCGCGTTGAAGGCCGCAACTCCTCGGGTCAGGACATCGCCCTCACCGCCGAAGTCCAGCAGCTGCTCGGCGATCACCGTGTGCGTGCGGTGGCCATGAGCGGCACCGACGGCGTCGTGCGCGGCATGTCCGCCCTCGACACCGGCGCCCCGATCAGCGTTCCCGTGGGTGAGGCCACCCTCGGCCGCATCTTCAACGTGCTCGGGGAGCCGGTGGATGAGCGCGGACCGGTCACCTCCACGCTCACCTCGCCGATCCACCGGGAGGCCCCAAAGCTGATCGAGCTTGAAACCAAGCCCAAGGTGTTCGAAACCGGCATCAAGGTGATCGACCTTCTGGCTCCTTACCGCCAGGGCGGCAAGGTTGGCCTGTTCGGCGGCGCCGGTGTGGGCAAAACCGTGCTGATCCAGGAGCTGATCAACAACATTGCCAAGGAGCACGGCGGCGTTTCCGTGTTCGGCGGCGTGGGCGAGCGCACCCGTGAAGGCAACGACCTCTACGAAGAGTTCAAGGAATCCGGAGTGATCAACTCTGAAGACCTCCCCAAATCCAAAGTTGCGCTCTGCTTTGGCCAGATGAACGAGCCCCCTGGCGCCCGCATGCGCGTGGGTCTGTCAGCCCTCACCATGGCTGAGCACTTCCGTGATGTGAACAAGCAGGATGTGCTGCTGTTCATCGACAACATTTTCCGCTTTGTGCAGGCCGGCTCCGAAGTCAGCGCCCTGCTCGGCCGCATGCCCTCGGCCGTGGGCTACCAGCCCACCCTCGGCACCGACGTCGGTGGGCTCCAGGAGCGCATCACCTCCACTCTTGAAGGTTCGATCACCTCGATTCAGGCCGTGTACGTGCCTGCCGACGACCTCACCGACCCGGCTCCAGCCACCACCTTCGCGCACCTCGATGCCACCACGGTGCTGAGCCGCGGCCTGGCCTCGAAGGGCATCTACCCCGCCGTCGACCCGCTCGACTCCACCAGCACCATGCTGCAGCCGGCGGTTGTGGGTGATGATCACTACCGCACCGCCCGTGCCGTGCAATCCACCCTGCAGCGCTACAAAGAGCTGCAAGACATCATCGCCATCCTCGGCCTCGACGAACTCTCCGAAGACGACCGTCGCACCGTGGACCGTGCCCGCAAGATCGAGAAGTTCCTCTCTCAGCCTTTCTTCGTGGCCGAGATCTTCACCGGCCAATCCGGCGAATACGTGAAGCTAGAAGACACCATCAATGGCTTCAACATGATCCTTGCTGGTGAGCTTGACGATCTGCCCGAGGCAGCGTTCTATCTCGTGGGTAACATCGATCAGGTGAGGGCGAAGGCCGCCAAGATCCTCGCTGACGCCAAGTCCTGATTGGCGACGGACCGCCTCTGATCTCCCTGTCACCTTCTCGCCATGACTCTCAATCTCCGTGTTCTGGCACCCGACCAGAGCGTTTTCGACGGCAGCGCGGATGAGGTGATCCTGCCCAGCACCACTGGGCAGCTGGGGATCCTCCCCGGCCACGTCTCCTTGCTCACCGCCCTTGATGTCGGTGTGATGCGCTTGCGCAGCGGCAAAGGCTGGACCTCCATCGCCTTGATGGGTGGTTTTGCCGAAGTCGAAGCCGACGAAGTGACCGTGCTCGTGAACACCGCCGAGCTCGGTGAAAAGATCGATGCCGCCGCCGCTGAGCAACAGGTGGAAGAAGCCCAGCTGTGCGCAGCTGGCTTCGAGGGCCAGCCGCCCAGCACGGAAAAGGTGAAAGCCGTCCAGAACCTGGCACGCGCCCGAGCCAGGCTTCAGGCCACTCGCAAGGCTTGATCGATCAACAGATCAACAGCGTCGCGGATGAACTCGGACCGGCTCGACAGGCCGGGCCTAGAACTCTGCAAGCCTCCAGTCCTACAACTCCACCCGAACGTCCCCATCCGCCTGGCGAGGTCAGAGGGGCGAAACGGTCTCAAACCATTCGGCGGGTTTGATGGTCAAGCCAGGTGACGTTCATAGTGGCTGCAAAGCCAAAGCTGTGATCGCATAAAAAAAGGCCCCTTCTCGCGGGGCCTTTTCCATTCTGGCGGGCGTCTGTCAGGGCAGGTATCTGTCAGTCTGAGGGGTGGCACCCACACACAGTGCCCGTTTGCTCCTGCAGTGCTTGAACCTGGCCAGAACAGACTGACCAGGCTTCGACGCCGATCAGGCGGTTCCGCAGAAGGTGACGTCGGGGAACTTGAGCTTGGCTTCATCGAGCGACTTGCCTTTGCCCTCTTCCTGCCAGTAGTTGATCACCTCGGTGGCCTTGTTGAGGATCTCCACCCTCTCGTTGTCGGTGATCCAGGATTTGGCTTCCAGTTCGCCTTTAAGGGTTTCCCATGCATCTTCCCGCGGCCAGAAGAAGTAGGACGTCAGGGGGCTGGGGCCACCGCCCACGATCTGATCAACGGCCAGCGCGACGTTGTCGGGCAGCCAGAGGATCTTGAGCAGGAAGCGCCCTTCATCCGCTTTCGGCGTGTGGCCGGAAGGAACGCCATCTTCGTCGAGGGTGGCCGTGGCCAGTGCGGCGCTGGCGCCACGCAGCACAGGACGCCCCTCGCGGGCGCCACTCGGATCCGCAGCGACGGGAAGGATCTCAGGCATGGCGGCGGGCATCGCAGAAACCACCGCGTCAGGGCTTTCGCTGGCCGTCATAGGTTCGGCGCTCAAGGAAGACACTCAAACAAGTAACCTACCAGCCCCGGCCTCCCTGCCCTGAAGCCCCGCGCTGTTCTGCTGTTCGACATCGACGGGGTCATCCGCGACGTCAGCGGCAGCTACCGCCGCGCCCTGGCCGAAACCGTTCACCACTACAGCGGTTGGAAGCCCGAGCCGGCCCAGGTCGATGCACTCAAAAGCGAAGGCCTGTGGAACAACGACTGGGAAGCGTCCCTGGAGTTGCTGCGCCGCCACGGCCTTGAGCCACTGCCCAGCCATGGCGCCTTGGTGAAGGTGTTCAGCCAGCTCTATTTCGGAGGTGACCCGGATGGCCCGCCGGAAGCGTGGCAGGGCTTCATCCGCGAAGAAACACTGTTGGTGCAGCCGCCGTTCTTCGAGGCGCTGGGCCAGCATGGCTTCGCCTGGGGGTTCGTGAGCGGAGCCGAACCGGCTTCCGCGCGCTTTGTGCTGCATCAGCGGCTCGGATTGCCGCGGCCCCCTCTGATCGCCATGGGTGATGCCCCGGACAAACCCGATCCCAGCGGACTGCTCACCCTTGCGGCTCGCCTGGCCACCACCGAGCTGGGCCTTGACGCTCCCCTGGTGGCCTATGTGGGCGACACCGTGGCGGATGTGGAAACCGTTCAGCGCGCCCGGGCCCACCATCCCGATCAGGCCTTTGTGAGCCTGGCGGTGGCTCCGCCCCATCTGCAGGCTGCAGGAGCGGGGGCGCAGCGGTTGGTCTACGAAGACCACCTCCGCCAGGCAGGCGCCGATCACATTCTGGCCAACACGGCGCAGGCTCCTGAGTTGCTGAACCACCTGCTCAGCTGAACCACCTGCTCGGCTGTGCCAGCAGCCCGGTCGATACGGCCAGCCTCACCGCTCCATGGCTTCTGCCGATTTGAGCGCAGCGGCGGTGAGCACCTCGTGCCCGCTGGAGGTCACGGCCACATCGTCTTCGATGCGAATGCCGATCCCCTTCCAACGCGCGTCGATGGCGGGCTGGCCATCCGGCACGGGCAACCGATCACTCACATAGAGGCCCGGCTCCACGGTGAGCACCATGCCAGGCTCGAGCGGCACCGGATGCTCACCGAGGCGGTACGCCCCCACGTCGTGGACATCGAGCCCCAACCAGTGGCCGGTGCGGTGCATGTAGAGGTGGCGGTAGGCGCCCTGCTCGATCAGCCCATCCACCTCCCCCTGCAGCAGTCCCAACTCCACCAGACCCCCTACCAGCACCCGCACCGCGGCCGCATGTACCTGCTCGGCATCGGCACCAGGCTGCACGCAGGCGATCGCCGCCTGCTGGGCGGCCAGCACCAGGTCGTAGAGCGCGCGCTGCTCCGCGCTGAAGCGCCCGCCCACCGGGAAGGTGCGGGTGATGTCGCCGTTGTAGTAGTCGCTGAGGCTGCAACCGGCATCGATCAGCAGCAGATCGCCGTCCCGCAGGGGGGCATTGTTGCTCGTGTAGTGCAGCACACAGGCGTTATCGCCACCGGCGACGATCGAGCCATAGGCCGGCCCACGGGCGCCCTGGGCCAGAAAGTGCTGCTCGATCGCGGCCTGCACCTGCCGCTCGTTCAGCCCGGGCCGGGCCACCTGCCGCGCCAGTTCATGGGCTTCGGCGGAGATCCGGGCGGCTTCGCGCAGGCGCTCCAGCTCGTCCTCGGTCTTGCGGAGGCGTAACTGGTGCAGCAGCGGGCAGGGCGCCACCAGGCCAAGCGCCGCCTGACCGCTGCGCGGAGCCCGGTCGAGCTGGGCGGCCCAGGCGGAGAGCACCAGCGGCTCCACGCTCGGATGGCGACCCACCCGGAACGCGATGCCTTCGGCCCCCTTGAGGTACTCGGCCAACCGCTCGGCCAGCTCCGCGCGCGGATGGGCCAGGTCGGCGCCGAACTGGGTCACCGCGCCTTCACAACCCCAGCGGAAACCGTGCCAGACCTCCGCCGAAGGGTCCTTCGGTTCCACGAACAACACGAACGGGTGTTCGCTGCGATGCGGCAGGAACAGCGCCACAGCCCCCGGTTCATCGAAGCCGGTGAGGTACCAGAAATCACTGTGCTGGCGGAAGCCATGCTCCACATCGGCGTGATGGGTGACCAGCGGAGCGGCGGGAATCACGGCGGCCACGGCACCGAGCCGTTCCAGGAAGAGCGCGCGACGCTGCTGGAAGACGGTGGCAGAAATCACCATGGGGAAACCACGTATCGGCGGGACAGGGACTTAGACGATTAAATAAGGGCATGGAATGCCCTGCCTTGGTGAAGGCGCCGACATGAGCGAGCTGGGAAAGGCGCGCCACCATGAATGAGCTGTTCGGCCTGGCAGCACTGGTGGTGGTGATTCTGGCGGGATCGGCACTGTGCTCAGGCGTTGAGGCGGCCATCCTCACGGTCAACCCCCTCAAGGTTCATGAACTGGCGGGCCGTCCAGTGCCACCGCGCGGTGCCCTGGCCCTGCAGCGCCTGAGGAACCGCCTGGGCCGCGCCCTGGCGGTGCTGGTGATTCTCAACAACGGCTTCAACATCTTCGGCAGCCTGATGATCGGCAGCTACGCCGGCTGGGTGTTCGCCCAACTGGGCGTCTCCGGCGTGGCTCTGCCCCTCTTTTCGGTCGGCCTCACCGTGCTGGTGATCCTGCTGGGTGAAATCCTGCCCAAATCGCTCGGCAGCAGCATGGCGATGCAGGTGTCCCTGGCCAGTGCCGCCACGATCAACGTGTTGCTGCGGCTGATGTTGCCGCTGGTGCTGGTGCTTGAACGGCTGATGCCGGCGATCACCGCCGAAAGCGAGCTCAGCACCGATGAGGAGGAGATCCGGCTGCTGGCCAGGCTCGGCTCACGCACCGGCCAGATCGAAGCCGACGAGGCCGCCATGATCGGCAAGGTCTTCCAGCTCAACGACCTGACCGCGCGTGATCTGATGGTGCCCCGGGTGGCAGCCCCCACCCTGCAAGGGATGGCCAGCCTCGAGAGCGTGAAGCCTCAGCTGCTCGCCCAGCACGCCCCCTGGTGGGTGGTGCTCGGCGAAGAGGTGGACGAAGTGCTGGGGGTGGCCAGCCACGAGAGCCTGTTGCAAGCCCTGGTGGAAGGGCGCGGCGAAGCCACGACCTTGAGCCTCACCAGCCCTGTGGAGTTCGTGCCCGAGATGATCCGCGCCGACCGTCTGCTCACCGCCTTCCGGCGCAGCAGCCATTCCGTGCGGGTCGTGGTGGATGAATTCGGCGGCTTCGTGGGTGTGATCGGTGCCGACGCCGTGCTGGCGGTGCTGGCCGGCTGGTGGCGGCGGCCGCAGTCGCCTGCAGAGGCCCACCCCGAATGAGGCCCACCCCCGACACCCCCACCCGTTGCCGGCAGTTGCTCCGGCACTGGCGTTCGGAGCTCGACCTGAGCCCGCGCGAGCGTTCGGTGCTGGGGCCGGAGCTGGCGGCGCTTGATCGCCAGATCGAGCGGCTGGAGCAGGGGCGCCTGCGGCTGGCGGTGTTCGGCCGTGTGGGCGTGGGCAAATCCAGCCTGCTGAACGCCTTGCTCGGCCGTTCCCGCTTCGCCACCGACCTGGCCCATGGCAGCACCCGCCGGCAGGACCGGGAACGCTGGCAGCAACCGATCGTGGGTCTCGCCGGCGTTGAGCTGGTGGATACCCCCGGCATCGACGAAGTGGATGGTCCGGCCCGCCAGCGGCTGGCTGCGCGGGTGGCGCTCGGCGCCGATCTGCTGCTGTTCGTGCTCGACGGTGATCTCACCAGAGCGGAAGCCGAAGCCCTGGAGCAGGTGCTCGGCTGGGGCAAGCCACTCCTGCTGGTGGTGAACCGCATCGACTGCTGGCCAGCCAGCGAACGCGCCCCGCTGCTGGAGAGCATTCGCCGCCGGTTGCCCGCTGCCGCCGCCGGCCTGGATCTGGTGGCCGTGTCGGCCGCCCCGCGGCAGGCCCAGCTCCTGGCCGACGGGCGAGTGCGCAGCGAAGCCCAGCCTCCCGCCATCGAACCCCTGCAGAAGCGGCTACTGGCCCTGCTGAGCAGCCACGGGGCCTTGTTCCTCGCTCTCAACAGCCTCAGGGCGGGAGATCGCTTCGCCCAGCACCTGCAGGCTCAGCGCCTACGCCAGCATCAACAGCGGGCCCATGGGGTGATCGGGAGGTTCGCCACCCTCAAAGCCGCTGGCGTTGCCGCCAATCCCCTGGTGCTGCTGGATCTGGCTGGATCCATCGCCTGCGACACCGCCCTGGTGATGCAGCTCTGCCGGCTCTACGGACTCACCATCAACGGCGCCCAGGCGCGGCGGCTGCTGGCCCGGCTGTCGGGCCACAGCGCCCTGCTGGGCGGCACCCAGATCGGCATCCAGCTGCTGCTGGGCGCCCTGCGTCAGGCGCTGCTGGTGGCAGCCCCGTTCACCGCCGGGCTCTCCCTCGCCCCTGCCGCGCCCGTGGCCCTGGCCCAGGCGGCGCTTGCCGTTCACACCACCCGGCTCACTGGCAGGCTGGCCGCTGCAGAGTTGCTGAAGGCGGCCCAGCAAGGCGCAGCCCGCCCTGGGGCCCTGCTGCGACGCCTGGCCCGGCAGGATCCCCAGACCCAGGCCTGGCTGCAGCAGTGGCCGCCTCGCGGCTGGGACCCGGCCGTGCAGGGGCTGCAGCCATGAACGCCCCCGCACAAGTGGCCCTGTTCGGCACGAGCGCCGATCCGCCCACCCTCGGACACCGGGCCCTGCTGCAGGCGCTGGGAGAGCGCTATCCGGTGGTGCGCACCTGGGCCAGCGATAACCCCTTCAAGCAGCATGGAGCCCCCGTCGAGGTGCGCGCCGTGCTGCTGCGGGCGCTGGTGGAGGGCATCGGCAATCCCCGCATTCAGGTCGACCAGAGCCTCAGCCACAGCCGTGCCCTCCACACCCTGGAGGAGGCCCGTGTCCACTGGCCCGAAGCCGATCTGATCTTTGTGGTAGGCAGCGATCTGCTGCCGCAGATCCCCCGTTGGTATGCGGCCGATGCCCTGCTCGCCGCCTGCCGGCTGGCCGTGGTACCACGCCTGGGCTGGCCGCTCGACGCGCTGCAGATCGATGGCCTGGTGCAACGGGGAGCCCGGGTGGAGATGCTGCCGCTGCAGATCCCAGCCACAGCCAGTTCCCAGTTGCGCCTCCATCCCGACCCCCAGCTGATCCCAGAGGAACTGTGGCCGGAGCTGCGCAAGCGCAATCTCTATGGCCTTGGCGATGGGGCGGCCAGCCTGCGGCCCGCCACCCCGCCGCGGCGCTGATGCGGCTCGCCCTCGCCCAGATTGACCCGCTGGTGGGAGACCTACCCGGCAACGGCGCATTGCTGCTGGAGTGTTGCCGCCAGGCCGCCGCCGCCGGGGCCGATCTGGTCGCCAGCCCCGAGCTGTCGCTGTGGGGATATCCACCGCGGGATCTGCTGCTGCGGCCTGCGCTGCTGCGCCAACAGCAGCAGGTGCTCAACGAGCTGGCCCAAGAGCTGCCCGCCGGACTGGCGCTGTTGGCGGGCATCGCCGAGCCGGTGGCCGGCAGCGGGCTGCCGGCGCTGCACAACGCCGTGGCCCTCGTGGAGGAAGGCGGGTGGAGCATCGTGGCCCGCAAGCGCCTGCTGCCCAGCTACGACGTCTTCGACGAACGCCGCTACTTTCAGCCGGCCGACGCGGCCTGCCTGATCGAACGCCAATGGGGAGGGCGGCTGTGGCGCATCGGCCTGACGATCTGCGAAGACCTCTGGGTGGAGGAGCGCCTGCAGGGGCATCGGCTGAGCGGGGTGGACCCGATCGCTGCCCTGATGCCGCTGCAACCCGACCTGCTGCTGAACCTCTCGGCCTCTCCGTTCGTACAGGGCAAAGCGGCGCTGCGCCGCCGGCTGGCCCAGGCGGCGGCCGCCCGGCTCCATTGCCCGGTGGCGTACGTGAATCAGGTGGGCGGCAACGATGAGCTGGTGTTCGATGGCGGCAGCTTCGTGGTGGACGCAGGTGGTGCCATGCTGCTGCAGATGCCCTGCGCCGCGGTGGGCCTGGCTGTCTGGGACAGCAATTCGAGCGCTGACTCCGCCGCTCCCGTTGCCTCACCCCTCGATCCGATGGAGCAGCTGTTCCGGGTGCTGGTGCTGGGGGTGCGCGACTACGCCGGCAAATGCGGCTTCCGGCAGGCGCTGCTTGGGCTCAGCGGTGGCATCGATTCGGCGCTGGTGGCCGCCGTGGCCGTGGCAGCCCTGGGGGCCGACCAGCTGCTTGCCCTGCTGATGCCTTCCCCCTACAGCTCAGCAGGATCACGCACCGATGCGATCCAACTGGCCGATCGCCTCGGCATCGCCCACGGTTGCGTGGCGATCGAACCGCTGATGCGGGGATTCGATCAGGCCTTGGCAGCTCCACTCGGAGCGGCACCCACGGGCCTGACGGCCGAGAACCTGCAATCCCGCATCCGCGGCACCCTGCTGATGGCCCTGGCCAATGCCCAGGGCCGGCTGTTGCTCTCCACCGGCAACAAATCAGAGCTGGCCGTGGGCTACTGCACCCTCTACGGCGACATGAACGGGGGCCTGGCCGTGATCGGCGACCTCTACAAAACCACCGTGTTCCGCCTCTGCGCCTGGCTCGACAGCCCCGCCGCCGCCGACTGCCGCCGCAGCTGCGGGCTGCCGGGCAGCGGCGAGCTGATCGGCGCGGCGATCCGCGAGAAGCCGCCGAGCGCCGAGCTGCGGCCCGATCAGCGTGACACCGACTCCCTACCCGACTACGACGTGCTGGACCCCCTGCTACGGGGCTTCATCGAAGAGCTACGCAGCCCGGAGGAGCTGGTTGCCGCGGGCACGGATGCACAGCTGGCCCAGCGTGTGTACCGGATGCTGCGCCGGGCCGAGTTCAAGCGACGCCAGGCCGCGCCCCTGCTCAAGGTGAGTGGCCGGGCCTTCGGCAGCGGCTGGCGCATGCCGATTGCCGCTGCCAACGATTGAATCGTCTGCCGATGCGGACCAATTCCTGGCAGTGAGGCCTCGCCGCCGCCAGTGTGTAAGCAGATTGAGAGTTGCATGACCAGCCCCGGTTCCACCGCACCGATCGCGAGCATCGGCGTGCCCACGGAAATCAAGCGGGACGAACAGCGGGTGGCCCTCACCCCCGATGGTGTCAGGGAGCTGGTGTCCCATGGCCTGGAGGTGCGGGTGCAGAGCGGCGCCGGCAACGGCGCCGGCATCGATGATTCCAGCTACGCCGAAGCCGGGGCGCAGTTGGTGAACCAGGAGGAGGCCTGGGCAGCCCACCTCGTGGTCAAGGTGAAGGAGCCCCAGGCCGAGGAGTTCCGCTTTCTGCGCGGCGACCTCGTGCTGTTCACCTACCTGCACTTGGCGGCCTACCCCGATGTTGGCCGGGCCCTGCTGGACGCAGGCACCACCGGGGTGGCCTACGAAACCGTTCAGCTCGACAATGGCAACCTGCCGTTGCTGGCGCCGATGAGCGAGATCGCCGGCCGGCTCGCCGCCCAGGTGGGTGCGCACCTGCTCGAAAAGCCCCATGGCGGCCGCGGGGTGCTGATCGGCGGTTGCACCGGCGTCAGGCCGGCGCGGGTCGTGGTGCTCGGAGCCGGCACGGTCGGCTGGAATGCGGCCCGGCTGGCGGCGGCGATGGATGCGGAGGTGTTCCTGCTCGA
Source organism: Synechococcus sp. ATX 2A4 (assembly GCF_024346375.1). Lineage (GTDB taxonomy): Bacteria > Cyanobacteriota > Cyanobacteriia > PCC-6307 > Cyanobiaceae > MW101C3. The sequence continues at coordinate 209,825 of NZ_JAGQCV010000003.1, forward strand.
TCACTCCCCCCAGCGCCTCCGAAGCCTTGAATCCGACCGGAGCGGCCGGCTGGTGAGCCTGGTGAGCAGCCGTGGCCTGATCGAGCGCATGGTGCCTGGTGCCGATCTGCTGATCGGAGCGGTGCTCACCCCCGGCGGTCGGGCGCCCACCCTGGTGGACGAAGACCTGGTGCGGCGCATGAAACCCGGCTCCGTGATCGTCGATGTGGCGATCGACCAGGGCGGCTGCATCGCCACCAGCCGCGAAACCACCCACACCGATCCGGTGGTCACGATCCACGGCGTGCAGCATTACGCCGTCGGCAACATGCCCGGCGCCGTTCCCTTCACCTCCACCGAAGCGCTGGTGAGCGTCACCCTGCCTTACATCGTCGGCATTGCCGGCCGGGGGCTGGTGGAGGCGGTCACTGAGCGGCCCGAGCTGCTCTCCGGTCTGAACACGGTGGATGGGGCGGTGTGCCATCCCGGGGTGGCCAAAGCGCTGGGCGTGCCCACCCGCCACCCGATGGCCTGCCTGCGCTGAGCCGGATCACAGCGGCGCGTCGGCACCACCGAGCGAGGCGAGCGGGCGCACCAGGGCTTGCAGGGCAATTCCCTCACGCAGGGCCAGCACAAAACCCGCCGCCTCGGCATAGGTGGCGGCCGGGAGCACAGGAATCCCCAGGGCGGCCCCTGTGACCTCCAGCACACAGGCATTAGCTTGAACGGCGATCACCGGCAGGCCCCGTTCGGCGCAACGCAGCACGGCCTCGCCCCCCAGCGCTCCAGCCGGGGCCACCACGGCCCCGATCCCGGCAGGGTGGATCGCCCCGGCAGGCAGCACCGCCGAAGCGGCCAGGGGGGAAGGGGGCTGCAACGGCACCAGATCGGGAGCGCGGCTCAGGCCCACCAGCACGCAGGGCAAAAACGTGTGACCCAGTTCTTCCGCTGCAGCCCGCGGATCAAGACCGATCTCCAGCGGCAGGGGAGCCAGGGCGGGAGCATGGGCACAGGGAATGCCCAGATGGCGCCCGAGCAGGTGGCTGATCACCGCTTCGGCCCCGGCCAGTCCGTCGACGCCATTGCCACCGCGATAGGCCGCCAGCTCCTGTTGGCCGTTGTCGTCCGGGAAGCGGGTCACCACCGCGATGGCCGTGGCTCCCGCCTCTCGCAGGCGTTCCCCGGCGCGCAGCAGCTCGTCTGGGTGCTGGAGCCCACCGCCGCTCGCGCCGCTGCTGCTGCGGCTCAACGCCACACCGAGGGGCCGCTCGGTGATGAGCACCGGGCCCACAGCAAGGCCAAGCGTGGCCCGGCAGGCATCCGCCACCTGCAGGTGCCGCTGACGCAGGTCCGGCTCGATGCCAGCATCCAGCAATAGGCCCACCTGGCGCTGGCGCACGGGCGCAAGTGCCAGATCCCCGGCAGCGAAGCGGTTCAACGCCCAACCCTCTACGTAATGAATCCTCGGGTCGCTCCAATACAGGGCGGCGCCATTCATCACGTTTGGGTGGGTGATCAGGCAGCCGCTGGCCGCCGCCAGCAGGCGGGCCGCCGGCAGACCATCACCCGCATAGCCACCGATTTGACAACCGATCCCGGTCGGGATCACCAGCAGGAGCGGGAAGGGCGTTGCTGAGCCGATGGCAGGGGTCATGGCTCCACCAGCAGCACCGCTTCCAGCCGCGCGCGCCTGGCACCGCGCTCATCACCATCGATGGCCGTGATCGCCCAGCGCAGCGGCACGCCCTCTTCGCGATCGAGAGCTGCCAGCACAGTGGTCAATACAGAAGCCGAAGGCGACGGGGCGCGTGACGCTGAGGCGGGCGACGACGCAACGGCCGGCAGCGGCACCCACACCTCCCTGGCGATCAGCCGCACGGCACCCGTGGCCTCAGCGGCCCGCGGCTCACTTCTGGTACTGCCCGAACTGGGCCAGATACAGGGCATCCTCCTGGCCAGCCATCAGCTGGAGATCACTGCGTGGGTAGGACACGCAGAGCAGCGCGTAGCCCTGGGTCTGCAGGTCGGCCTTCACGCCCATGGCGTCGGGCTGGTGCACCGTTCCCTCCGTAATCACGGCCGCACAGGTGGTGCAGACCCCCGAAAGACAGGAACTGGGCAGCGGCACGCCAGCGGCTTCAGCCGCCGACAGCACCGTCTGATCGGCGGTGCAGGAAAAGGTATGGGTGGCGCCGTCGAGCGCAGCGACGATGGTGAAGGTTTCACTCATGGCAGGAAGTGCAAGCGGCGGAGCTGCTCCGCCTACGGAAGGCAGCGGTCCCATCTTCCTGGACGGCGGAGCAGCACGGGGCTTTCAGGCGTCACCGAGGGTCGCGCAAGGGCCTGGAACGTGAATGGGGAGAGGAGCCGGAGAGGCGGATTCGTGGGTGGAGGCGAGAAGATGGCGGAGCAGTGGGCAGTGCTGGGTGATGTAGTGCGGGGGGCGGTGCGGGGTGAAGCAGTGCGGGGCGGTGCTGATGGTGCTGGGTGAGAAATAGTCGCGGCGGACGGCGAAGCTGCCGGCGAATGGCGAGTGGATCGAGGTTCACGCCGTGGGCCCAAGGGGTGTCCATGCACCGGGGTGGGGAGCCAGAAACTCGGGGGGGCGGCTGTTGGAGGCCCGGGCGGAGAGGAAGAGATCAAAGCTGACAGAACAGCGCCGCTCATCGTCCTCGTTGGGCAGCACCGCGTGGTCGGTGGCCGCAGGAAAAAGCACCAGCAGGCCAGCCTGGGGAGCCACATCCTGCCAAGGGGCGTTGAGGGGGTGATCGGCAGAAATCGGCCCGCCGTGGCCGACGGCCAGGCCCGGCACCAGTTCGTTCACCTGCCGGTGCGGGAAGAGCCGGAGGGAGCCGCAACGGCCACTGCCATCACCCGTGATGTAGTACACGGCACTGAGGTGGGCGTTGGGGTGGTGGTGACGCCCGACCGCTTGCCCCGGCTCGCTCACCACGGGCCAGGCCCGCTGCAGATGCAGCTCCAGCTGATCGGTGTCGAAGCCCAGCACCCTCAAATAGGCCATAGCAACAAGCTGCAGCTGGCCGACCAACCAGCCAAAGGCAGGGCGGCGGTGTACCTGCCACGCGTCATGAAGGTCACCTGTCCAGGCGCAGCCTTCAGACGGATTGCCCGAATCAGCACCACGAAGCTGCAGAGCATCCTGCAGCATCACGGCTGAATCGAGCGGGTCGGGCCGCAGTTGCTGACGCGCAAGGGCCAGCGGGAACAGTGGCTGGATCTCGATGATGGCCTCAGCCCATCGCCGAGCCACCCACGATTTCCAGGATCTCCTGGGTGATCGCAGCCTGGCGGGCCTTGTTGTAGTCCAGGGTGAGCGACTTGGCGAGCTCCTTGGCGTTGTCGCTGGCGCTGTTCATGGCCGTCATACGGCTGGCCAGTTCGCTGGCGGCCGCTTCCTGGAGGGAACGCAGCAGCTGGTTATCGAGATACAGCGGCAGCAGGGCATTGAGCAGCTGGTCGGGGCTCTGCTCAAACACAAACTCCGACTCCAGTGGCGGCATGGTGTTGTCGGAGGGCACACCCCGTTCCACCGCGAGCCGGCCTTCCCGGGTGGTGAGCCGGAAGATCTCATCATCTTGGGCAGCAATGCCCTGGGGATCAAGTGGGAGAAGGGTCTGGGAAACAGGGCCACTGCTCACCAAGTTGATGAACTTGGTGTAAATCATCTCCACCCGATCCGTGCTGCCCGAGAGGAAACCCGCCAGAATTTCGTCGCCGATCTTGCCCGCTTCGTCTGCGGTTGGCACCTGCTCAAGGCCTGTGAACGTGGCGAGGATCGGATAGGAGCGGTTCTTGAAGTAGCCGGCAGCCTTGCGCCCGATCAGCACCAGTTCCACAGTGAAACCCTGGCCCTTGAGCTCGGCAAAACGCTGCTCCGTGCGCTTGATGATGTTGGCGTTGTAGCCACCGCAGAGGCCGCGGTCGGCGCTCACCACCACAAGGGTGATGTGGCGCACAGGACGGCTTTGCTCCAGCAGAGGGGTGTTGGCAACGTCCTCGAAACGCAGACGGGTCTGCAGGTTTTCGAGCATCCGAGCCAGGCGGTCGGCGAACGGCCTCGACCGCAGCACCTGTTCCTGGGCACGCCGCACCTTGGCGGCCGCGACCATCCCCATGGCCTCGGTGATCTTGCGGGTGTTCTTGACCGAGCTGATGCGGTCGCGTGTTTCCTTGAGGTTCGCCATGGTTCAGGTGCTTCGCTTCGGGGAGATCAGGCCGAAGCCAGAAGGGTGGAGGTGACTTCGCTGATGGCCGCCTTGAGGATGGCCTCGGAGGATTCGCTCAACTGCTTCTCGGTTTGCACCTGATCGATGTAGGCGGAAGCATTGGTCTTGAGGTATTCACGCAGCTCGCGAACGAACTGGGTCACCTGGTCGATGGCGACATCGTCGATCAGGCCCTTGACCCCGGCGTAGACCACTGCCACCTGCTCCGCCAGGATCAGCGGGCTGTACTGGGGCTGCTTGAGAAGCTCACGGAGGCGCTTGCCGCGGCCGAGCTGCTTCTGGGTGGCGGCATCCAGGTCGGAAGCGAACTGCGAGAAGGCAGCGAGTTCGTCGAACTGAGCCAGTTCCAGCTTGAGGGTGCCGGCAATCTTCTTGATGGCCTTGGTCTGGGCAGCACCGCCCACGCGGCTCACCGAGATGCCCACATTGATGGCGGGCCGCAGACCGGAGTTGAACAGGTCGGAGGTGAGGAAGATCTGGCCATCCGTGATCGAGATCACGTTGGTGGGGATGTAGGCGGAAACGTCTCCTGCCTGGGTTTCGATGATGGGCAGAGCGGTCATGCTGCCTTTGCCCATGGCATCGGAGAGCTTGGCGGCCCGCTCAAGCAGGCGGCTGTGGCAATAGAAGACGTCACCGGGGTAAGCCTCACGACCGGGCGGGCGGCGCAGCAGCAGGGACATCTGGCGGTAAGCCTGGGCCTGCTTGGTGAGGTCGTCGTAGATCACCAAGGTGGCCTGGCCTTTGTACATGAAGTACTCGGCAATGGCCGCACCGGCGTAAGGGGCGAGGTACTGAAGGGCTGCTGGCTCTGAGGCGCAAGCCGCCACAACGATGGTGTAATCGAGGGCGCCTTTCTCACGCAGCACGTCGATGACGTTGGCCACCGAAGCCTGCTTCTGGCCGATTGCCACATAGACGCAAACGACACCCTCGCCCTTCTGGTTCAAGATGGTGTCGATCGCAATGGCGGTCTTGCCGGTCTGGCGGTCACCAATGATCAGCTCCCGCTGGCCGCGGCCGATCGGGATCATGGCGTCGATCGCTGTGATGCCGGTCTGCATCGGCTCGTGGACCGACTTGCGCTGGATGATTCCAGGAGCAGCCGACTCAATCAGGCGGGTTTCCGTTGTGGCGATCTCGCCTTTGCCGTCAATCGGCCGGGCCAACGGATCCACCACACGCCCGAGCATGGCGTCGCCCACCGGCACCTGGGCGATGCGGCCGGTGGCTTTGACGGTGCTGCCTTCCTGAATATTGATGCCTTCGCCCATCAGCACCACCCCGACGTTGTCGTCCTCAAGGTTGAGGGCGATGCCCTCGGTGCCGTCTTCGAATTCCAGCAGCTCGCCCGCCATCACCTGCTCAAGCCCATAGACCCTGGCGATGCCGTCGCCCACCTGGAGCACCGTGCCGACGTTGCTGACCGAAACGGACTTGTCGTAGTCCTCGATCTGCTGCTTGAGGATGGCGCTGATCTCGTCGGGACGGATGGAAACCATGGGTTCAGTTCCCCGCGCGGGGAGTCGATGGAAGGAGTGAGGGGAGGGGAGGGAGGAGAAAGCCGGGAACCTGGGGTGTCAGCCGCTCTTGGCGAGCGCCAAGCCAAGCCGCCGGACCTGGCCGGAGAGGCTGGCATCGATCACCTTGGATCCGTACCTGATGATCAGCCCGCCGATCAACGAGGGATCAACGTCGAGCTTGAACTCGACATTTTCGGTACCAGCCAGCGCCTGCACCTTCGTGCGCAGGGCCTGTTGCTGATCGTCGCTCAACGGCGTGGCGGAAACCACGCTGGCAAGAGCGATGTGTCGCTGCTCACGGAAGAGCGTAAGGAAGCGCTCCAGGATCGCATCGAGGATCGAGATCCTCTGGCGATCGGCGAGCAGCTTGAGCAGATTCAGAAACGACGGAGTGACCTGCTCATGAAAGAGAGCCACCACAATCGCCTTCTTCGTTTCCGGTTCAATCACGGGCGAAACGAAGCTTTGGCGCAACTCAGGTGATTGTTGCCAGAGGTCAAGCAACTGCTTGGCCTGCTCGGCAACGAGTTCGCTCTCCCCGGATTGATCCGTGATCTGGAGCAGGGCTTCGGCGTAAGGCGAAGCAATGGTGTTCAGCAAGGGCATCAGGCTTCACCCAGCGATTCGATGGAACGGTCGATCAGTGCAAGCTGGGCACCGGGATCAAGCTTAGAGGGGAGAGCTGCGAGAGCCTTCTCCACAGCCAGCCTTGCCGCTTCACGGCGCAGCCTTTCGCTGACCCTGTCGGCTTCTGCTTGAAGGTCGTTGCTGGAGCCTTGCTTCAGCAGGGCCATCGCTTCCACCGTGCGGCGCTCACTTTCAAGGCGAATGGACTCAGCGCGTACCTTGCCATCGGCTCTGATCTGATCCGCCTTGATCTGAGCTTCGGCGAGATCCTTCTGGGCGATGGCCAGGGCAGAAGTGGCTGCGCCGAGCCGCTCTTCCGCATCCTGGAGATCGCTCAGGATCGCCTCGCGACGTCGCACCAGCGCACTGCCGAGCACCTTCGGCAGAAACCACACCAAGGCGGCGATCACAATCGCCAGGTTGATGACGTTGGTTTCGAACAAATTCAGATTGAGCCCGAAATGGCCCTCGCTGGCCAGCAGCGGGGAAAGGGGCGCAATCAGGAAAAGAGGAAGAGTCATTTGGCGGCCAGCAGACGGTTGACGATCAGTTCGCTGAGAAGATCGGATTCGCCTTCGAGGTGCTCCATGGCCTTCTGACGTTCAGCCTCAATGGTGCGGCGAGCGCTTTCCATGCTGGCGTTGACGTCAGCCTGTGCCGCGGCTAGGGCCGAGCGGTACAGCCTGTCCATCTCGTTCTCCGCTTCAACGATCAGCGTCTGGGACTTCTGTCGAGCGTCCTTCAGCTGGGCGGTGAGATCGGCGGCGAGTCGCTCGGCTTGTGCAAGCTTCTGCTTGGCATCCGCGCGGCTCAGAGTGATGTAGCTGTCGCGCTCTTCAACCGTGCGACCAATCGGCCGGAAGAACAGCAGGTTGAGAACGTAGGTGAGGAGCACCACCTGCACCGCCATGAGCGGCAGGGTGGCATCGAGGTCGAAGAGACCTCCCTCTGGAGCACCGGCTGCGGCGAGCAGAAGCCAGCTGGTCATGGGGCAGGGACGCTGGAAGGATCAGGTACGGCTGCCGTGGTGAAACACGGCAGATGGTCTGGACGGTTCAAACGACGCAAAGGTCCGGATCGGGGCCGCACCAAGTGAATGGGCTGGCCTCCCGATCCGCACGGTCGGCGATCAGCCTGCGAAGGGGTTCGCGAACAGGAGCACCAGGGCCACAACGAGGCCGTAGATGGTCAGAGCTTCCATGAAGGCCAGCGACAGCAGCAGGGTGCCGCGGATCTTGCCTTCGGCTTCGGGCTGGCGGGCGATGCCCTCGACAGCACCGCCGGCAGCGGTGCCCTGACCGATGCCGGGGCCGATGGCGCCGAGGCCGACGGCAAGACCGGCAGCCACGACGGAGGCGGCGGAAGTGATGGAATCCATGGTGGAACGGGGGGGATGGAAGGCGCCGGTGAAGCGCGGGTTGGACCTGGCGCTTGGGACATCCCCGGGTCGGGGATGGGCCCGGCAATGGCCGGACCTACGCGCAGGAGGTTTAGCAGATCGGAGGGACGTGCCCTGGAAGCCAGGGGTTCAGTGAGCTTCTTCGTGAACAGCCTCGCCGATGTAGTAAGCAGCGAGGGTGGCAAAGATCAGGGCTTGGATCGCGCTGGTAAAGAGGCCAAGGAACATGGCGGGCAGTGGCACGATCAAGGGCACGAGGAAGGCCAGAACGGCCACCACGAGTTCATCGGCGAGGATGTTGCCGAACAAACGGAAAGAGAGGGAAAGGGGCTTGGTGAAATCCTCAACGATCTTGAAAGGGAGCATGATCGGAGTAGGTTCCACGTAATACTCGAAATACCGGAATCCTTTGCGGCTCAGACCTGCATAAAAATAGGCAAGTGAAACAAGCAGTGCCAGGGCAATGGTTGTGTTGATGTCTGCCGTGGGAGCGCCAAGCTCACCGCTCGGCAGATGGATCAATTTCCAGGGAACCAAGGCACCTCCCCAGTTGCTCACGAAGATGAAGAGGAACAGGGTGCCGATGAATGGCAGCCAATCGCGGTAAGCCTTCTCGCCGATCTGCTCACGAGCCAGATCACGTACGTAGGCCCAGAGGAATTCCAGCAGGTTCTGAACACCCCTGGGATCTCGCTCAAGCTTGCGGGTGCCCGCGACGACCAGTGCCAGCAGAGCACCGATCACGACCCAGGAGCTGATGAAAACCTGGCCATGGATCACCAGACCACCGATCTTCCAGTAGAGGTGTTTTCCCACCTCCAGTTCGGCCAGGGGCAGCAAGAGAGACAACGGTGCCATCGGTGTGCTGGGGTGCCGCAGAAGCGACGAGAAAGGACAGGAGGCCCGGATCGACGGGAGGCGGACCGGGGATCAGCGGTCGGTGAGGGCCTGAAGAATCAGCGCAGGCTTGTAGAGAAGGAATCCAACAAGCGAGGGCACGATTTCCAGGAATGGCAGCCTTGAAGCTGCCAACACGAGCACAATCGGCACAAGCAACTGTGACTTGCCGACCGAGCGCTTGTCGCCGCCGATGCGGGCGACACTGCGAGCCAGCAAGCGCATGTAAAGCATGCCGGCCAGAGCGCCCACTGCGAGGCTCAAAGCGGTGGAACGATCGAACAGGAAGGCGGCAAGAACAACAGCAAACGCTGAGAGAATCAACGTGGCCAGAAGGATGCGGCGCTGCAACCTGGCGTAGTCCTCCATACCATTGGCCAGCGTGGCCTCGGTCTGGGGGGCTGTGACAGGTTCAACCGGTTGGATCAGAAGGGGGACCTCTGAGGATCGTCCAGAGAGATCTCGCAGGAGTGTGGCCCGCAGGTCGTTGATGTCATGGGGAGGAAAAACGACCGTGGACGCGGGGCTTACAACCTGACGGGAGCCATTAGAAACACCCCCGGCAGTCATGCCGGATGTGATCTTGGACGCGTCGGGAAGAGCCTGCAAACGCCCCAAATCCATTGGAAAGGCGGCCGGAATCTATCACGGAGCCGTCACAGCTCCCTAGCCGTTTCAAGCTGGCGCCGGTGCGCCAAGCAACAGCAAACGGTGCTGCCAGAGCCAGCGGGCGACAGAGGCGATGCGGGCAGGTTCCCAGGCGAGGGGCAAGCTGGCGAGTGCCGCGGTAGGAGGCGCGTGGTCGATCCGCATGAGCAGTTCCACGGCATCCGCCGCGAGGTCGAGGGGCCGCAGATCGGGGTCAAGCAGGCTGGCACCAGGCCAGCCCCAGAGGCAGGGGTTGCGGCAGCCATGGGCTGCCAGCAGCGTGGCGTCGTCCTCCCAAGTTTGCCTGGGCAACTCCCCACGGCTGAGGAAGAACTCAAAGTGGCTGATGTCCGGGTCGAGGGCTTCCACCAAGGCCCAACGCTCGCGCTCGGGCAGGGCGCAGGCGCGTTCAAGCAGCTCCCCTGACAACAACCGTGCCGGATCCCAGACCTGGGGATTGGAGAAGCCAGCAAAGCTCAGGTCGGCCTGATCCACGAAATCGAACAGACGCTTGATGTCGTAGCTGGTCTCCTGCGGGTGAAGATACATATCCGCAAAATTGACGTCGGCCGCCGTATCGAGTGCCCAACGCTGCTCGTGATGGAGGCGCAGACGGTTGGCCGGCGGCAGAGCATCGAACAGCTGGCGCCCCAGCCGCAGGCCCTCACCATCACCCTGCACACCCATCAGCGAGAGCGCGGCCTGAACGCGGTGGATCTCCCAGCGCCCCCCATCGGCGTACAGAAAAAGATGCAGGAGTCCGCCGGGACGCAGCAACGCCGCCAGGGCTTTCAGACCGGCTTCCGGTTGCCGCAGGTGGTGCAGCACCCCTACGGAATTGATCAGGTCAAAGGGGCCTTCGCCTTGAAGGTCGAGCAGGCTGCGCTGCTCGATCCGCAGGGAGCTGGCCGACCTGGCACCGCCCGAGCGCTCAAGCCGCCGGCGGGCCACTTCCAGCGTGCCAGGGCTGATGTCCACCGCCAGGATCTCAGCCCCGGGGTTGAGATGGGCGAGGTAGTCGGTGCTCACGCCGGTGCCACATCCGGCATCAAGGAGGCGCAGGGGCCCTGCTTGCTCCGGGAGCATCCCCGTGCAGGCACTCACCACGCAGGGGTAGCACCAGCGCCAGTTGTATCCAGGCGGAGGGCCGTCCTGCAGGGGATCGCCGGGGTAGGGGAAACGGTCGTAGAAGGAGCGCACCGCCGGTGTGGCGGCATCGGCGACTGGCTCGGACACAGGCAGAGGCTGGAGTAGGGATGAGCGAGCTTTTCATGGCCGGGCCCTGCCTGTGCCCTGCGCAGCGGCAAGGCTGCAAACATTTGTCTATGGCGGGGAAAAGGGCCGGAAGGTGAGCCGTACCCTGGCCAGGCCTGGTACACGCCCCTCTCCATGACCGTGACCGCCAGCAGCGGCAGCAACAGGGTCAGCCCTCAGCGCTATGACACCCTGCCGCTCTCCAGCGTCCGTCAGGCGGAGCAGCAGGATCGCTTTCCCGAAAAGGGGGAGCTCGACACGCTCCTCACCTTCTTTCAGAGCGGTGCCATCCGCATGGAAGCGGCCCGCAGACTCTCGGCCAATGCCGATGCCATCGTCGCCAAAGCGGCCAACCGCATCTTTGCCGGTGGTACGCCTCTCTCCTATCTTGACGAGCCGCTCACGCCGTTCGCGGTCACCGTGCCTGAAGAGGCCGTGCTGGCCGCTGACCAGGCAGCCTTCAGCCGTTCGGTGCGCACCTTCGCCCAGGGCACCGGCGGGGGTGGCTTGCTCGGGCGGGTGCTCGAAGGCCTCCAGGCTGACGCCGATGTGCGGGTGGTGCTGCCCACGGGGTTCACACCGATCAGCGTGGCGCGCTACGGCACTGAGCGGATGCGCAAGTCGCTCCGGGACATGGGCTGGTTCCTGCGCTATGTGGGATACGCCGTGGTGGCGGGCGATCCCAGCATCCTGGCGGTGAACACCCGCGGCCTCCGCGACGTTCTTGAGAAAGCCTGTTCCCTGGCCGCCACCAACGTGGCGCTGCAGGAAATGCGTGCGGCAGCAGCCAATCTTTTCCGACAGGAATCGGACTCCCGCCAGCTGGTGATCGACTGCTTCAACGTCCTGCTCAAGGAGCTGGACGTTCCCACGCCATCACCGCGCCAGCGGCTCGGCAGCCCGGAAAATCAGGGGCTGCAGCTGCCGGCGACCTACGCCCTCGCGGCAGAATCTCGCCAGCGCTTCGTGATGAAGCCAGGCCTCTCCGGCCGGGAGAAGGCTGAGGTGATCCGGGCCGCCTATCGCCAGGTGTTCGAACGCGACATCGTCAAGGGCTACTCCCAGGTGGTGTGCCTGGTGGAAGCCACCCAGCTGCGCCAGGGCCAGCTGGTGATGCGCGATTTCATCCGCGCCCTCGGCCGCAGCAAGGAGTACCGCCGCCAGTTCTATGGCAGGTTCTCCAACAGCCGGGTGGTGGAGCTGGCCTTCCGTCACTTCCTCGGGCGAGGGGTCAGTTCGATCGAGGAGTTCCGGCGGTACTTCGCGATTGTCAGCGCCCAGGGTCTGGCCGGTCTGGTCGACTCCCTGATCAATTCCATGGAGTACGCCCAGGTGTTTGGGGAGGAAACGGTTCCTTACCTGCGCGATCTCGGTGAGGAAGCGCAGGAGAGCGCCGGCTGGGGATCCAACCGCAAGCTCTTCCGTTTCAGCGCCCCATTTGAGGGAGCGCCTCAATACATCACCCTCTATGCCGCTTACCGGCAGCCGCTGCCCGATCAGCACGTCTATGGCGGCGGCAACGACCCGCTCGGCCTCACCTACGGGGCCATCTTCCCCTCGTCGACGGCCGCGGTGGCCACCCGGCCAGCCCCCTTCGGCTACGACACCCGCCGCATCCTGGTGGGCAACGGCATGAAGCAGCCGGGTCAGATGGACAGTCCCCAGTTCCGCGCGTCCATCCCGCGCCGGGTGGGGCCGAAGGTGGTTCGGCTCCAGCAGATCTCCACCGGTGGCTCGTCGGTTCCCCGTCGAGGTGGCGAGCCCAGCATTCGTGGCACCGAATCCAGCACCCAGGGGGTGATTCGTGCCGTCTACGTCCAGGTGCTCGGCACCGCCGGCTACCAGGGCGAGCGGCTTACGGTCGAGGAGATCAAGCTGGAGAACGGTGACATCACCCTGAGGGAGTTCATCCGTCTGGTGGCGCGTTCGAATGCCTTCCGCCGCCGCTATTGGTCTGGTCTGTACATCACCAAAGCGATTGAGGTGATCCACCGGCGCCTGCTCGGTCGGCCTACCTTCGGCCGCTGGGAGATCAACAGCTACTTCGACACCGCAGCTCGCAAGGGCTTCTACGGCGTCATCGACGCGATCCTTGAAAGCGCCGAATACAGCCAGTCCTTCGGAGAGGACACCGTTCCCTACGAGCGGTTTGTCACGCCGGCCGATCTCAACGCCCGTCGGGTGCCGAAGCTGAAGGTGCCGTACAACGCGGCGGCGGTGGTGGAGCTCACTCCTGTCCGCCGTCCCGAAACTGCTCGTAGTGAGTCTTTCCGCGGTAGCGGCGACCTTACCCAACGCAACCTGCCAGACCGTCGCCTGCAACGCGTCGTGGGCGGCTGGAGCCCCAAGATCGCCGATGGGGAGCAGCCTGCTGCCCGTCCCTCGGTGGAGGGACCTCAGAGCATCAAGCAACCGCCGGAACCCACCCGGCGTTGGAGTGCGGCACGTCGGCGCCTCGGCTACGGGGCTCCTGCCTGGTCACCCGCTCCCGCCCAGACCCCCGGCAAGCCTTCATCCCTTCCCGTGGGGGGCTGGTCTGCGCGGCTGAGCGGCAACGGCGCCAGCTTCACCCAGGTTCGCGAGCCTCAGGCCGCCATGGCCAACGCCCTGCAGGGCGGTCGTCCCCAGGGCTTCAGCCGCCGGCGTGGCCTCGGTGCGCCGATCAGCTGGCGACCCGGAGCGGGCGAGTCTTCGCTCCAGGCGGTGATTGCCGCCACCTACCGGCAACTGTTGAACCGCATGCCGTTGGCTGCCGAACGGCTCGGCGATGCCGAGTCCCAACTGCGTGATGGCCGGATCTCCCTTTCAGAGTTCGTGGGGATCGTCGCGTCGAGCGACCTGTTCCAGCAGCGGCTCAACCGGATGGCCCCGCTTCGCGCCGCTTCCGCCGCCTATCTCGCCCTGATGGGACGGGCCGGTCAACCCAAAGAGGTGAGCGAATTTCTTGCCGTGCGCGGCAAGCAGGGCCAGGCCATGGCCTTGAGTGCCTTGCTCACAAGTGAGGAGTACGCCGCCCGCTTTGGCCGCGACACCGTTCCCTATCTCTGGGGCCTCAACACCGAGGACGGTATCCCGTTGGCCACCGTGAACCGAACTGCGGCGCTCTACGCCGGCAACGCCGGACTCACGCCTCCCACTCGGGACCCCATCTGAGCAGCCAGCCGACAGGCTGCTCCAATCCCAGAACCTCAGCCCTTTTGGATCTAATCCAAAAGGGTTTTCGCTTGGATCGACGCACATTTCCCCTGCAAAATGCACAGATCGAGCCTATTCAATGGCCGATCTTGATGAGACTCTTCGCATGATCTTGACAAGATGATCGACCGACATCCATCAGCGGCCAAAAGATTCCATGGAGTTTCCTGACAATGGCCGCCAGGAACAAGACCTGGCGGATCGGCGAGAATCCTTGCCCTGTCTGGGATTTCACGGTTCTCTCGCCGTGAAGAACTGTTACCGGGCCCGGGCGGGCGGGGGGTCCTGCCGCAGAATGATTTGGCGATCGGCAAGCACGATCGTCAGCCCACGCTTGTAACACCAACCGCTCTGGCCCCCAAGGCCATCGGACGTCGCAGGTCAGGGGGGCATCCCTTACCCACCGGATATCGGTCTCCTTAACGGCGACCGCTTGTTTCGAGGCAGAACTGCATGAGCATCGTCTCCAACTCGATCATCAACGCGGACGCCGAAGCCCGCTATCTCAGCCCTGGCGAACTCGACCAGATCAAGTCTTTCGTAGCCGGCGGGCAGCGCCGTCTACGGGTGGCTCAGGTCTTGAGCGAGAGCCGCGAGCGCATTGTGAAGCAGGCCGGCGGCGCCCTCTTTCAAAAGCGTCCCGACATCATCTCCCCGGGCGGCAACGCCTACGGAGAAGAGATGACAGCCACCTGTCTTCGGGACATTGACTACTACCTCCGTCTCGTGACCTATGGAATGGTTGCGGGAGACGTGACGCCGATCGAAGAGATCGGCATCATCGGTGCTCGCGAGATGTACAAGGCACTGGGCACACCGCTTGAGGCCATGGCCGAAGCCGTGCGGGAGCTCAAGAACGCCTCTCTCGGGATTCTCACGGGAGCCGATGCCGAAGAAGCTGGCTTCTACTTCGACTACGTCATCGGCGCCCTTTCCTGAGCGTTCGCCACACCCCCCTGCCCACCGCCTCTTCCCCGGACAAATGCAAGACGCGATCACCAACGTCATCAATCAGTCCGACGTTCAGGGCCTCTACCTGGACGACTCCTCCATCGGACGCCTTGAGCAGTATTTCGCCAGTGGCGAACTGCGTGTGAGGGCTGCTGCCACCATCAGCGCCAACGCCTCAGCGATCATCAAAGAAGCTGTGGCCAAAACGCTGCTGTATTCGGACATCACCCGTCCGGGCGGCAACATGTACACCACTCGGAGGTACGCCGCTTGCATTCGCGATCTCGACTACTACCTCCGCTACGCCACCTACGCCATGCTGGCTGGTGACACCTCAATCCTTGATGAGCGTGTCCTCAACGGACTCAAGGAGACCTACAACTCCCTTGGCGTGCCCATCGGCGCCACGGTGCAGTCGATTCAGGCAATGAAGGAAACCGCGGCTTCTCTGGTCGGCGCTGATGCCGGTCGTGAACTTGGCACCTACCTCGACTACATCAGTTCCGGCTTGGGCAACTGATCACCTCCCAAGGAACTCAGCGAGGGCTTCTTCATGCGTCTGTTCAAAATCACGGCCTGCATTCCCTGCCCTGAAAAGGTAAGGAATCAGAGGGAGTTGCAAAACACCTTCTTCACCAAGTGGGTGCCGTACGAAAGCTGGTTTGCTGAACAACAGCGAATCATGAAGCAGGGAGGCAAGATTCTCAAAGTCGAACTGGCCACCGGCCGTCGTCAAGTCAACGTCGGCAACTGAATCCTTTCAGTTGTTCGTTGCCTTGTGGTCTTCACTGATCATTTTCATCATTTCCCGGCCCAGCCGGGATTTTTTTTGTCCATCCAGCACTGGAAAATCCGCAGGAACACGGCTCAATGGGGGATGGTTTTCCCTTTCCTCTCGTGCCAGCTTCGCTGACACCTCGCGTCAGGTCTGGCGCCACCGGTTTCACGTGGGAGCAATGGCCCGCCGAAGCCCGTCTGCTGCTGGGCATGGTGGCGATCTGGAGTCTGGCCGGCCTGGTGATCCTTTCGTCTGCCAGCTGGTGGGTGGCGGAGCGTGAGATGGGCGATGCGGCGTTCTACCTCAAGAGGCAGGCCATCTGGATGCTTGCGAGCTGGATCCTGCTGTGGTTGTCAATCCGTACGCAGCTGAGACGCTGGTTAAGGTTGGCCGCACCAGCCGTGCTGATCGGTGGCCTGCTGATCGCCGCCACGTTGGTAGCGGGCAGCACCGTGAACGGAGCAAGCCGCTGGCTAGTGGTAGGGCCAGTGCAGATTCAGCCATCTGAATTGATCAAACCGTTCATCGTGCTGCAGGGAGCCTCACTTTTTGCCCACTGGAACCGCATCGGCAATGACCAAAAGTTGGTCTGGTTGGGGATCTTCAGCGTGATTCTTGTGCTGATCCTGCGCCAGCCGAATCTGAGCACAGCAGCGCTCACAGGGCTGTTGCTGTGGCTGATGGCCTTAGCGGCGGGGCTGCCGCTGCTGGGGTTACTGGCCACCGCCGCCGCTGGCGGGGTGACGGGGGTGGTGAGCATCCTGATGAACAACTATCAACGGCTGCGGGTGGTGTCGTTTCTGGATCCCTGGCAGGACGCCCAGGGCGATGGCTATCAGCTGGTGCAGAGCCTGCTTGCAATTGGCTCGGGTGGTGTTCTTGGCGAAGGTTTCGGCCTGTCCACCCAGAAGCTCCAATACCTTCCGATCCAGTCCACCGATTTCATCTTCGCGGTGTTCGCGGAGGAATTCGGCTATGTGGGGTCGGTGGTGATGCTGCTGTTCCTGTTGCTGTTCGGCTTCGTGGGTCTTCGCATCGCTCTGGGCTGCCGCAGCAATCAGTTGCGTCTGGTGGCGATTGGTGCCACCACCTTGCTGGTGGGGCAATCCATCCTCAACATCGCCGTGGCCAGTGGCTCAATGCCCACCACCGGCCTGCCGTTGCCGATGATCAGCTACGGCGGCAATTC
The DNA here is from genome assembly GCF_024346375.1 of Synechococcus sp. ATX 2A4. Taxonomy (GTDB): domain Bacteria; phylum Cyanobacteriota; class Cyanobacteriia; order PCC-6307; family Cyanobiaceae; genus MW101C3. The sequence continues at coordinate 226,512 of NZ_JAGQCV010000003.1, forward strand.
ATTGCTGGCCAGCCTGCTGACGGCCGGATTGCTGATCCGCTGCTCCCTTGAATCAGCCGGCCTTAACCAGCCCTCCGGCCGGCGGCGGCGTCAGGCCCCCAACCAGGCTGCAGGCGCCCTAACTCACCACGCCCCGATAGGCTGACCATCCTTATCACCGCCAGGCCACCCCCCTGGCCTGGCCTGCAAGCGGATGGATGCGGTGGGGTTCCAAATCGCAGATCTGGCCCGCTGGGCCGAGGATCTGATCACCGGATCGTTGAACGCTCCAGGCCCGTCCACGTTGCTGGTGATTTTTGGGGCGGGCCTGCTCACAAGCCTGGGGCCCTGCTCCCTTTCACTGCTTCCAATCACCGTCGCCTACATGGCGGGATTTTCTGGCAAGACCTCCAGGCCATGGCTGCTGAGCGCCTCTTTTGCCGGGGGGATCGTGCTCTCCCTAGTGATGCTGGGTCTCGCCAGCGCCGTGCTGGGGCGCCTCTACGGACAGGTTCCTGGCTTTATTCCCACCGTGGTGGCTGTGCTGGCGGTGGTGATGGGTCTCAACCTGCTCGGCCTGCTGCGGCTTCCCCTGCCGGCTGGTCCTGATCCGGAACTTTGGCGTGGGCGTGTCCCCGCTCCTCTCGGCCCGGTGGCCGCCGGGGCTGCCTTTGGCCTGGCGGCAAGCCCCTGCACAACCCCTGTGTTGGCGGTGCTGCTCGGCTGGATGGCGCAGCAGGGCCGGCCATTGGTAGGGATGGTGCTGCTTACCTGTTTCGGCGCCGGTCAGGTGATGCCGTTGTTGCTGGCCGGCAGCGCCGCCGCTTCCATGCAGCGCTTGCTGGCACTGCGGGCGCTCAGCCGCTGGGTTCCTCCCATCAGCGGGGTGGTGCTGATCACCAGCGGCGGACTGGCGTTGTTGGCGCGGCTCTCGTGACTCCTTCTTCTCCCGCCCAATCCCCCATCCCCATCTGGCGGCGCCTGCTGGCCTGGCTGTCCGATCTTCGGCTCGCCATCGGGCTGCTGCTGGTGATCGCCGCCACCAGTGCCATCGGCACGCTCATTCCTCAGCGTGAGGCCAGTGAGGCCTATCACCAGCTCTACGACCGCAAACCCTGGCTGGGCGTGGTGACGGGCGACTGGATCTTGAAGCTGGAGCTGGACCACGTCTACGCCAGCAGCTGGTTTCTCGCGTTGTTGGCCTTGCTGGGCCTGTCGCTTGTGCTGTGCAGCTGGCGACGGCAATGGCCCGCCCTGCGGGCGGCACTGCGCTGGGTCGACTATCCCTCCCCGCGGCAGCTGAGCAAACTCAGCCTGGCCGAAACCATCGCCAGTGCAGATCCAGGCACCGACCTGAAGAACCTGCAACAGCTATTGCTCGCGAAGGGGTGGCAGTTGCATCCCGCCGACGGACGGCTGGCCGCACGCAAGGGGGTGCTGGGCCGGGTGGGGCCACTGCTGGTGCACGCCGGCCTGGTGGTGTTGATGGTGGGTTCCGCCTGGGGAGCGCTGGCGGGCCAGCGGCTGGAGCGCTACCTGGCACCGGGCCGCGACCTTGAGCTGCTCAACTCCCGAGGAGACAACCAACTGAGCGTGGCACTCGAGCGCTTTGCGATCGATCGGGATTCTGTAGGCCGCCCGGAGCAGTTCCGCTCCCAACTCAAACTGCTCGATTCCACCGGTGTGCTGCGGAAAGAAATCGAGATCAGCGTCAACCACCCGCTGCGCTTTCGGGGCATGACTGTCTACCAGGCCGACTGGTCGCTGGCGGCGATCACAGTTCAACTGGGCCGCAGCCCCTTGCTGCAATTTCCCCTGCGTGCGCTGCCGGAACTGGGCGAGCAGGTGTGGGGCCTGGCTGTGCCCACCCGCCCGGATGGCACTGAACCGATCCTGCTCACACTGAGCAGTGAGCAGGGTCCTGTTGAGATCTATGGGGCCAACGCTCAGGCCATCGGCCGCTTGACCCCCGGTGGTGATCCGATCGACATCAACGGGTTATCCCTGCGGGTGGTGGACGTGATGCCCGCCAGTGGGCTGCTGTTGAAGAAAGATCCAGGTGTGCCGTTGGTGTACGGAGGGTTTGCGATTGCGCTCGCCGGCGGCGCATTGAGCCTGGTCGCCACACGCCAGCTCTGGAGCATCGCCGACCCGGACCGCCATCAACTTCACGTCGGTGGGCTCTGCAACCGCAACCTCACCGCCCTGGCGAGGGAGCTTCCGGCCTTGCTCGCGGAGATTCGTCAGTTGCGCTCTCCCTCCTCGGGGAATGCAAAGAAGTCGGAACAACCACAGACGGCCTGACCGGCAACCAGCTGACAAAAGCGCCTCCGGCGAACGCCACGCTTCCGGCAATTGGCTCAGCAGGGCTGCCGAACGCCATGGCTCACCCGGACCACGGTGTGGACATTGCCACGGGGGTTGAAATCGGCTTCCAGCTGCATCCAGAGCGGATCGCTGGCCGCTACGAAATCGTCGAGGATCCGATTGGCCACTTCCTCATGGGAAATGCTGCGGTCACGCCAGCTGTTGACGTAGAGCTTGAGCGCCTTGAGTTCCAGCACCCGGGCACCCGGCTGATAGAGCAGACGCAGCACAGCGAAGTCGGGGTAGCCGGAAAAGGGGCACTTGCAGGTGAACTCGGGCAATTCGATCGCCACTTCGTAAGCGCGACCGGGCCGGGGATTGTCAAAAGCGATCAGCTGGGAGTCAGCGATCAGCCGGTCGCCGTAGTGCGGGGTGGTGGTGGATGGGTTGGGCAGAGTCACGACAGAAGAGCAGGGAATGGGCCTGTCCAGAACTTGCTGAAGGCTTGCCGGCTGCCCCGTGGGCATGGGGGACAGGACCAGCAGACGCGGGGAAGCGGCTTGTGGGGCAATGCTACAAAGACGCCCAATTCGCAACAAATAATGAAGAAACACCTGAAATGTTCACCACGAACAGTGCAGGCTTGCTAGAAAGATATCGAAGGACAAACCGTTGACCAGGTGAGGAGCCATCAGCTCACCACCCCTGTCGGAAGTAGCCCCACCGCGAGGCGAAGCAACGCTCCTTCCCACGAAGCGGCACCAGCCACAGGGCTGGTGATCCCCACCCTCTTCGAGGCCATCCATCATGAGCAAAAACCAACTCGTTTACCGCGGTGTCGCTTACGACGGCACCAAGCACGCAGAACTTCCGGCGAACCCCGTAGAACACGTCTACCGAGGCGTTCACTATCGCGAGGCCCTGCGCCACGAAGCGGCTCAAGCGGACGAAGCCGTTGAGCTTCACTACCGCGGCCATACCTACCACCACAGGCGCGAGCAAGCCGCCCGCCAGGTGAACGCCGGCTGAACGCTGACACGGGGATCACCCCGTAGCAACTGCTACACCGGAGCCCTGCAGGCTCAGGCCTAATGGCCTGAGTTGCAGGGTCTTTTCATGGATCTCGCTCTCACGTCCACCAGCGATGGAGGATTCAGGCTGGGGCCTCAATCGGCTGTCGGTATGTTGTGGTTGCAAACCCACTTCGAAATCGAGCATTGGTCGCTGTTGGCCGCCGGTAAAATCCAAGTAGATGGATCCTCTGCGGATCTGCTCTGCGAGGATGCCACTGCTGCCGGGTTGCTTGTCTGCCGCATCCCCGTCCTGCCTGCCTCGATCCAATCTTCAAACTAACCTTTGCGTTCTGAAATCTCAGGAGAATCCATGAAAAAAGTTGAGGCCATCATCCGTCCCTTCAAGCTCGAAGATGTCAAGGTTGCGTTGGTGAATGCGGGCATCGTCGGTATGACCGTTAGTGAGGTCAGGGGTTTTGGCCGTCAGAAAGGTCAGGTTGAGCGTTATCGCGGCTCTGAGTTCACGGTGGAATTCCTCCAGAAGCTGAAGCTTGAAGTGGTGGTTGAAGATGAAAATGTTGACACGGTGGTGACCGCCATCCAAGAGGCTGCCCGCACCGGCGAGATCGGCGACGGCAAGATCTTCATCAGCAACATCGGAACCGTGATCCGGATCCGCACCGGCGACCGCGACAGCACGGCGATCTGAGGCATCCCATCCCTTCGGCGCACAGATCCAGCTGACCTGAGCGGACGTTCAGGCCAGCGCAGATTTCACCACCCGTTCAATACCGGCCCGTTCGAGCGGGCCACCAACCATTGCAACCGCCCGCTCTTGGCAATTCACTGGCGGTGAGCCGTCAACATTTGGTGCATGATCAGCATTGCTTGAAGGCTCTGCATCGGGTGCATGCTCTGCACTCGGCGAAGACCCACCACTAGGCAACAGCTCTGCGACCCTTGCCGGTTCAGCTGCTGATTTTCTGCTCCAGTCTGAGTTTGGGGGTTGAAGCCAGAGCAGGTATTCATGGTTGCCGGCTGGTCCTGTGAGCGGCGACGCCACCAAGCCAGCCGCCTGCCAGCCGCACGGAATGGCCGCAGCCATGACTGCCAAAATCGCATCCACATGGGCGCGCGGGTCGCGCACCACCCCGCCTTTACCAACCCGCTCACGCCCCACTTCAAACTGGGGTTTGACCAGCACGACTGCTTCGGCTCCATCGCTGCGCAGCAGGCCGCGCAAGGCTGGCAGCACCCGCGCCAACGCAATGAAAGAGAGGTCCGCCACACCGAAGTCGGGCCATGGGTCTTCAGGCCCGTAGAGATCGGCGGGATCGAGATGCCTCAGATTGGTGCGCTCCCGTAGCACCACCCGCTCATCGCTGCGCAACGACCAGGCGGTCTGGCCGTAGCCCACATCGATGCCGTACACCCTGGCGGCACCGCTCTGCAGCAGGCAATCGGTGAAACCGCCAGTGGAAATGCCTGCATCGAGGCAAATACGGCCAGGTAGGGCCAGCGGAAAGGCCAGGAGCGCCGCCGCCAGCTTCTCGCCGCCGCGGGACACAAAACGGGGCAGTGCCTCCAGCTCTGGAACCAGTTCCTTGTCGAGCTCCAAGCCTGGCTTGTCGAGCACACGGCCCTGGAGCCGCACCCGGCCGGCCCGGATCAGTTGTTGGGCCTGATGGCGGCTGGCCACCAGACCCAGCTCGACCAGCAGCAGGTCAAGGCGTTGTTTTCGGCCCATGGCGCCTTGATCCTGGGGGCATCCGGCTGGAATCACTGGCGGATCTGAGGCCATCCAACCACGCCAGGGCCAGCGCATGGCGCAGAAAGGTCCAGGGGGATCGCCCCATAGATTGGCCTGGTGTGCCTGCGGCGTGAAGCCTTGATCGAGCGTTACACCCTGCCTGAAATGGGCGCTCTGTGGAGCGAAGAGGCCAAGTTCCAGGGCTGGCTGGATGTGGAGCTGGCCGCCTGCGAAGCCAACTGCGCCCTGGGTCGGGTGCCCGCCGAGGCCATGGCCGAAATCCGCGCCAAGGCGCGCTTCGAAGTGGCACGCATCCTGGAGATCGAAGCTGAGGTGCGTCACGACGTGATCGCCTTTCTGACCAACGTGAATGAGCACGTGGGGCCCGCCGGGCGCTACATCCACGTGGGCATGACCAGCTCTGACGTGCTCGACACCGGCCTTGCCCTGCAGATGAAGCGCTCAGTGCGCGTGCTGCTGCAAGAGGTGGAGGCCTTGGTGGAAGCGCTGAGACAGCTGGCGCGCGCCCACAAGGACACCGTGATGATCGGGCGGTCCCATGCCATCCACGGCGAACCGATCACCTTCGGCTTCAAGGTGGCCGGCTGGCTGGCCGAAACCCTGCGCAACCATCAGCGGCTGCAGCAACTGGAGGCCACGGTGTCGGTAGGCCAGGTGAGCGGTGCGATGGGCACCTACGCCAACACCGATCCCCAGGTGGAAGCCCTGGCTTGCGTCAGCCTGGGTCTGGAACCAGACACGGCCAGCACACAGGTGATCAGCCGGGATCGCCACGCGGACTATGTGCAGACCCTGGCACTGGTGGGGGCTTCGCTGGAGCGCTTCAGCACCGAGATCAGGAATCTGCAGCGCACCGACGTGCTTGAGGTGGAAGAGAACTTCGCCAAGGGACAGAAAGGCAGTTCCGCGATGCCCCACAAGCGCAACCCGATCCGCAGCGAACGCATCAGCGGGCTGGCCCGGGTGCTGCGGAGCTACACGGTGGCAGCACTCGAAAACGTGGCGCTCTGGCATGAACGCGACATCAGCCATAGCTCCGTAGAGCGAATGATGCTGCCAGATTGTTCCTGCACCTTGCATTTCATGCTGCGTGAAATGACGGAAGTGGTGAAGGGGCTGGGTGTCTATCCCGATAACATGGCCCGCAACTTGCACATCTATGGAGGTGTCGTTTTCAGCCAGCGGGTGCTGCTGGCCCTAGTGGAGCGTGGGCTGAGCCGTGAACTGGCCTATCAACTGGTGCAGCGCCACGCCCACAGCGCCTGGAACACAGAGGGTGGCAACTTTCAGGCCAACCTGCTGGCCGACCCGGAGGTGACCAGTGTGCTGAGCGCTGCTGAACTGGACACCTGCTTCTCCACGGATCTGCACCGTGCTCAACTTGGGGTGATCTGGGCGCGCCTGGGACTGGATGACTGATGCGGCGTCCTTAGTTAAACCGAGATCTGGCAATAATAATGAGTCGGCACAATGGCACCGCCTCACTGACACCAAATCAGTGACACCGCCCCATTGACACTTACTCAAAGGCTTCAACTCAAGTGTAATAACACCAACACGAACTTTTCCCATGCTTGCCGTCTAACTTGGTGCACTGATCGCCATTCATGACGACTCAGACACTCAGAAGGCACCGAGAAGCCGCAGAATTGAGGCAGCGTTGAGCACCGGGCCCACGGGCTGAACAAATGTTCCAAGGCCATCGTTGAACTTGGTCCAGCCGTTCCGGTCAACAACAACCACATCGCCGCTGCGCAGGGGAGGGTTGTTGCTGGAGCCCATCACCTCAGTGGGGCTGTACGCCAGGCGCGTTGCAGTCACCGTGCCATCTGGCTCAAGCCTGAGCAGCTGAATGGTGCTCTGGCTGGCCCGCCGCGTGGTGCCACCCGCCGCCACAATCGCCTGGGCCAGAGGACTGTTGGCCTTCACCTGTTGAGGACCCGGCTTGGTCACCTCGCCGATCACATTCACTGTGATCGTGTCTGGAGCGAAAGTGGAGGAAGCGGTGGTAAGCAGATCTTCGTTGCTGATGTCCGTGGCACGCCCCACTGTGACAGTGTCACCGTCATAAATCAGGGGATTCTCCACGTTGGTTCCATGGCGGAGAACGGAGAGGAAGTCGTAGGTCTGTGTGACGGGCGGGGCGCCAATGCCTGTGCCCGGACGGGTGATCGTGACGCTGCCAAGGTTGCCTGTGGCGGTGATTCCGCCAGCGCGCTGAATGGCATCCACAAGGGTTGGCCAGCCGCTTGTGGTTATCGCTGTGACAGGCGCTTCAGTACCTGCCGCAGACAACTGGTTGGTGCCGCTACGACTGATCGCATAGAGACCCGGTCGTTGCACCTGACCGGTGACCGCCACCCGCACCGGGCGTGGAGCCAAAAGATCGAGAAACACGATCGGCTGACGCAGAAACGTTGAATAGGACTTGGTGATAGCGTCCTTGGCCTGGTTAAGGGTGAGGCCCCACACAGACAAGCTGCCAATCCTCGGCAGGTTGATAGTGCCGTCACTCAGGACTTCCACATCTGCGGCGTAGCCCTCTACCTTGAAGACCTGCATCCGAAGCCGATCTCCCGGTCCGAGCTTGTAGCGGAAAGCAGCACGACCACCTGGCGGTGGCGCTCCTGCCGCTGTCAGGTGAAACCCTGACGAAGCACCAGCAGAAGGCTGCGCGGCAACCTCAGGTGCGGCCACAGCCCCGAAGACCAGGCAGAGAGGAAGCAATCCTGACTTGAGCCAGTGGTAGCGCATCAACCTCATGGGCGGGCGGGAGTGAGCAAGCCGGAAGCGGGTCAAAAAAAAGTGAAGGCCTGCCTGGAAAGGTGCGAGAACCAAATTCGAAGGCGTTGGCGTGGGCTGGGCCATCAGCAGCGGCATGCAATTCTGGGTGTGAACTGGCACATCGCAGGTTGCAAGGAAGACGCCTTGCTGCTTAAATGTTGAATTCTTTTGCACGAGCACGTCTGCATTTCATGCATCCTCAAGTGAAAGGTAGCACAGATGTTACAGCGCAAAAAGCACTTGCCCTGCGCTTGGCATTGGCAGCAAGTGTTTCCAGATGTGTCTGATCATCTAGCAACATGTTGATGGCGTTCAGCCATAAGTCATGACCATCAACGAGCAGGATGCCATCCTCGCCGTGATGAATAAAGCCTTGATAGGGTGGCCGATCAGAATAGATTCCTACAGCCCCCATTCGAGCAGCATCGAAGAACTTAATCGGCGCTCTGCAACGGTTAAATGGATGATCAAGCAAGGGGCAGAGCATCACATCGAGCTGCCGTGTTGAAGAATCAAGCAGAAACGAGGACCACGACATGGGGTGAAGAATCCGCACCCCTGGAATATGACGGAACTGGCGATTGACCTGAAGATCTCCATACAGCTCAATCGAACAGTCGCTGCGAGAGCTCTGAAGCTTTTCCAACAGTCCCACCAACCACGCAAATTCAAGCGGATGAGATGCTGTGCCGAGATAGGCCAGACGACGGGTGGATCTAGAAGGGAATAACTTTGCTTCCGGACACATCTGCAGAAGATGGGGCTGAAGATGGCTATATTTATGCTGTAGATAAGCACTGGTCACCCACACTCGAGAAAATAATTTTGCAACGAAACGCGACTGATTTGTGATTCGCTCCCTCAATCTGCGCTGATAAGCGACCGGAAGGCCCTTGAGGGCTTCGGGATCAAGCAGGTCATCGTCCATCAAAAAAGCAAGAGTGGCACCTGAGCTCGCCAACCTTTGAATGACCCGCAGCCATGGCTTGGGTAGATAACGCACGACGAGGATATTGTCCGACTTTTCCAAAAGAGCGACCGTAGAAGCGCACGGCGCAATGCTGGAATCCAGCTCAGTAACGACAAATTTCGCTTGCTCAGCTGGAGCCCGTACAAAATAAGCCAGCGTGGGGCCAGCGTTTTGGTGGAGAATCGCCAGCCTTCGCCCCGAGTGCGGGCCGGCATCGCCGGTGGTGGGGAAAAGGCTTGAGGAGTTCAACGCCTTGGTTTCCTCTTGGCTCTCAGGGATGACTGCTTGCAACTGAGCTCACCGATGGGGCGTGAATCAGCGAAGGTATATACTATACTGGATATAGGGTTGACCAGAGCAATGGGGGAGGAAATTCGTGATCTCATCTCGGATGAACTATACCTGTCGTCTTCCTTACTTTACCGCCAAGCACCATTCGCGGTTCTGTTCATCCCGCCGTCCGGCTTTGATCGCTTCGCCAGTGAAATTGGTAGACTGAGAGCAATCTCTTATAAAGTACTTTCCCCCGCGACCTTGGACGACGTCGATCTTGACGGTAGAGATTCGAATTACTGGCAACTACTAGTCATTGACGAAGCTACTGCTCAAGTTGCCGGTGGGGCCAGGATTTCTTTTTCTGCATTTCATGGGGCCTCCTGGGATGGCACCAATTCATACCTTGAGCATTGCTACCCTGGAATTGATCGCGCCCTCAACTCACAGGGGAATGGGTACGTAGAGCTAGGGAGAACATTCGTTTCTCCCAATTATCAGCGAACAAGCAATACATTGCTGCACATCATGCGAGCCACTGTCATGGCAGCCACAGACACCAGCCATCGATTCATTATCGGCATGGTTTCGTATAATCATTTTCAATTCTCTCCCAGCGCAAATGCTCTTTTCATAAGCGAGCTTTTATCCCCAGCATTCAAGGGTAACCTGGTGGTCCCGCCACCCAGGCACTGTTGTCCTTTCAATACAACAGCCGAAGAACGAGCATTGCTTGCCGCTTGGGATACAATCCCAGCAGCAGCAAGTAATGAGAAAACAAGGTTTCCACCCGAAGCCGAAGCTGAGAACGCAACGCTCGAAACCACATCCATCGAAAGGCTGGCTTCACTGAGCTCGACAACTTATGCCGAACTTGAGCTGAAACTGCGTTCATGTGTTCAAGATGAGTTTCGGATTCCGATTATTATGAAGCGGTATGCGCGGATGGCTGGCGCCAAGCCTATTGGCCTATCTGTCGCCAAAGATTTCAACCAGATTACCGAAATTTTGATGTATTGTGATCTCCATGAGTTATCTCCGCTCCAGCGCAGAAAGCTTCTTGATCACGATCGGCATCGGGGTTGGTTGAACCAGCTTCCCTCCCCCTACACCCCCTCTCCCAAGCCGTGAATTCACCATCTCCTATCAATTCCAAGGCCACCCCAGACGAGATTCATGCCTGTCTCTCGGAGTGGCTCGAGAAGCTGGCGGGTGTACCGCCAGAGCGGGTCACAGCTGACGCCAGATTCGTGGAAGATCTCGGCCTTGATTCACTCGCCATGCTGGAGCTGATGATGGATGCCGAAGACCGCTTCGGCATCAAGATCGATGACGCCGACCTGGCCAACCTCACCACGGTAGGGGCCCTAATCACCCACCTTCAATCGCCACCCAAGCAAAGCTGACAGCCTTGATGGATCGCATCGCCATCACCGGTCTGGGGCTCGTCACTCCCCTCGGACCCGACGTGCTCAGCACCTGGGAGGCCTGGCTGGCGGGCCGCTCTGGCATCACAGCGCTCGATCCCACCTGGAGTGCCGATCTGCCCACCAGCATCGGTGCCCCCTGCCGCTTCGACCCCACCATCGCCATGCCGGCCTTCCAGGCCCGGCGCCTCGATCCCAGCAGTCAGATGGCCGTACTGGCGGCCCTGCAGGCCTGGCACCAGGCCGGTGAGCCGGCGCTGGCGCAGGATCGCCGCGCCGTGGTGATGGGAACAGGAATCGGCGGGTTGGTCACGGTGGTGGAGCAGCTCGAGGTGCTGCGCCTGCGGGGGGCCGAGCGGGTCAACCCACTCACTGTTCCGATGATCATGCCGAACGCCGCTGCCGCCCAGGTAGGCCTGGCCATCGGTGCCACCGCCGCCGTCCATGCGCCGGTGGCCGCCTGTGCTGCGGGTGCCGAAGCCATTGCCTGGGGGCTTGATCTGCTGCGGCTGGGTCGGGCCGATGTGGTGGTAGTGGGCGGCACCGAGGCAATCCTCAACCGGCTGGGCGTGGCGGCATTCGCTGCCATGCGAGCCCTCTCAGTGCGCAACGACGATCCCACCGCTGCCTCCCGTCCTTACGACCGTGACCGTGACGGTTTCGTGCTGGGTGAAGGCGCGGGAGCCATGGTGTTGGAGCGGGAAAGCCAGGCCATCGCCCGTGGGGTGCGTCCCCTGGGATTCCTGCTTGGTGCGGGCCTGTCCGCCGACGCCCACCACATCGCCGCGCCCGAACCCGAAGGGCGCCAGGCGGAAATGGCGATCAGACGGGCCCTGATTGATGCCAACATCGCCGCTCAGGCGGTGGACCTGATCAATGCCCATGCCACGGGAACCCCCCTGGGGGATCCGGCCGAAGCCCTGGCCCTCAGCCGCCTGTTCGAAGGCGGCTCCCATCCCCCGCTGGTGACGGCGCCCAAAGGGGCAATCGGTCACCTGATCGGAGCCGCAGGAGCCGTGGAATCTGTGCTCACCGTTCTCTGCCTACAGCAGCGCCGCGTCCCGCCTACCCTCAATTGCCCACACCCGGATGGCAGGTTGCAACTGCCTTTGGTGGTATCAAAGCCAGCAAGCCTTGCCGCTGAGCATCCGATAGGCATCAACAATTCGTTCGGCTTCGGTGGGCACAATGTTGCCCTTGTGTTTGAAGGGAACCCAGCCGACGGTTGATCAGCCTTGCCCGAGGCAAGTCAATCGATTGGGAGCAAGCTGGCGCGACGCTCGCGGTAGAGGCGTTGAATATGGCGACTGAGCGACTGAGGATCGCGGAAAGCGGCAGGTTCAATCGGGGAGCCTTCGGTGCAGATGATCGTGGCTCTGGGGCCGAACACGCGGCTCAGAATCATGGCTAGGGGCTTGTAGTGCAAGTTAGCCTCCTTGCGCGAAAAGCCGCGATAGGTGCAGAACCAGGGGACGATCACTGCATTGCTGCGCTTGCCGAGCAGATGCAGGCTGCCGGAAACCCGGGTGGTGATAGGGGTGACCAGCGATCCACTGGGATGCATGAAAATGCGGCCTTTGGTCTTGAGCACGCCGAGTAAATCCCTTAAGCCATCAAGGCGCGACGCTGGGCTGAGATGGTTGAGCGTTGTGTGTCCATAGTTCCTTGCAGAAGCACCGAAGAACGGCAGCAGCCACCAAATGTGCCGGCCAGCCGTGGTGATCCCGCATTCGCAAAAGTAGCCCTGAACCAAAAGGAAATCCAAGGCGTGTCCATGGTTGGCAATGTGGATCTGGGCGCGGGGAATGGGCTCCGCCCGGCGGTCCACCAACACCTTCACGCCACCTGCCGATAACGCCTGGCGGGCTGTCCACTCAAGCACCCGCCGTGCTTTGTCGCGAAAGCCACAGGCAAGCAGACAAAGCTGAACGTAATAGCCAGAGAATGCAACAAAGACAAGGGCGATGCGCAGCAGGATTTCCCTGCCTGCAGGTTTCGGTCCTGAGGCCGCCATCTCCAGCTCAGGGTCAATGGTGATGACCTGGCGGAAAGGAAACCAGCCATCAAAGTTTCCGTTGATCTGTGTGGTGGACAGCAGATGCATGTAGAACTTTCGAAACAACTGGCGATCTGAGGCAGTGGGCTTCTGCCAGAACGCATCCAGCGGCTTCTGGCAGGTGAGACCCGGGAGGTCGTAGAAGGTGCGTCCCATCACCTTTGTGGGAGTGGCGTGATAGAGGGCCTGCAAACCCACTGTGCTGTTGATCGTTACCACTCCCGTCGCCCGTTTGATGGCCGGGCCGAGCGGGCAGTCGTGGATGTAGATCACTCTTCTGCTGACGCCATGGGCTTCAGCTACCTGAGCAATTAGTTTTCCGTAGTGAATGTAGCCGCGGTCGCGGGGGTGGTGCTTGATCACCAGCCGGTTAGAAACAGGAGCATGCCGGGCAAAAGACGCGATCACCTCCTCAATGAAAGGCTCCATGCCGCTGTAAGAAGAACCCAGAGTGATCTGGGAATCGCTTGCAACCTGGAGAGGAACCAGGAAAAAAGGCGTGACAGATCGGAGCTCACGTCGTAGACGGCGCTCGGTGATCAGGTATAGGTTCTTCCGCAGAAATCCACTGATCTGGGCAAGCAGATAATCTGGCTTCGGCTGCAGTTTATGGGCCGACTGAATGATGGGATAGGGAGTGAAGGCATGCTGGATGAAGGTGGGCGCCTTCCACAGCTTTCGCCAGCGGATGCCGGATTCGCGCCGAGCCTGAGGAATCACATCCACAGGCGCAAGAGCGTGGTAGAAATCCACCGACTTGTTGAGGTTGGAGCGCGCATTGGCACGCTCCAACTCAAGGCTCACATAATTCGGCCGGATGTAACCAAGCTCAAATACCCAGGCATCTACTTTTTGCTGCGGCCGCAGCTCTAGCGCCAATTCGATGGCTAAGCGGTGAGGATCGATGAAATCCCCATACATGAACAGGTGGCGGATCTTCTTTTCCTTGATGACCTCGGAAAGAAACGCCTTGAACTCACTCATCTCGCCGTCGAACGGCAGGCGCTGATACCGATCAAAGCCAAATTCATGCAGCGGGAAGCTCACCTTGAAAACGGGCACCCCATGATCTTCAAGGTATCGAGCAAAGCGACCAAAGAACGAGCCGATCGGCCCCATCAGCAACAAAACGGGGCCTTCGATATGCATAGAAACCACTTCTCTCTCCCCCTTCCCAACAGACGAAAAAGATTATCCCAGATTTTTCCGCTAGAGGTCCAAGGCAAACCATTCCCGCAGCCGTCCCCAATGCCGAAAAATCCGACGCCGCAGACTCAGCGGCCGCGGCGGCTCACGGCGCCAGGCCAGCAGCTCCTCGATCGCCTGCTCCGCAGTGATGAACAGCCCGCTGAAACGGCTGACATAACTGGGATAGGCCACCAGCGCGCCGAAGGCCAGCTCATCGAGCTCCAGCTTGCGCCCGCGCCGCGGACAGGCGTGGCGGTCGTGGGTGAGGCCCCAGCCAGCGAAGAACGGCAGCCCCCAGGTGTGGACTTCAACGCCGCGCAGCAAAGCTTCAAACCCTGACAAGGAGGTGAGTACGTGCAAGGCATCGACCTGCCCATAGAGAGCCTCCAGCGATCCGCCCACGACCACTTCATCGCACCAGCGCGTGGCCTGCTCCTCATCGGCGCCCGCCCGGCGCAGGCCGGCCACCACATCGGGATGGGGCTTATAGAGCAGCCAGGCCTGCGGTTCGGCGCGCCGCACCGCCTGGAGCAAATCCACATTGGTGTGCACGTCAACGGCACCGAAGCGGATGGAGGCGTCCCCCTCCACCTGGCCGGGCACCAGCACCACCCGCCCCTGATCAGGAGGACGGCGCCAGGGCAGAGCGGGGAGGTTGTACTTGGTGATAGCAGCGTCCACGATTGATCGCCGCACCGCTGCACCACGTGCACGGTCGGCCGCTGAAAAACGGTGATGGGAAAGGAAGGTTTCCAGGTCGCTCGCGCGCCTGGCGTCGTAGTACATGCCCGATTGATCCACCACCCAGGAGATCGGATCGATCAGATTGGCGCCCAGACCCACCGAGCGCAAAAAGCCATCTTCCAGATGCAGCACCTCTGTGGCCGGGCACTGCTCCAGGAAGCTGGCCAGCCGTCGGCCCGGTTCACAGCCCCAGATCGCCATGGCAGAGGAGCCGCTGCCGGGTTGGGCGTGGCGCCGCCGAAACCGGAGCTCCGCGCCGGCCAGGAAGCGACGCAGGATCGGCTGCTTCCAAGGTTTGAAGCCGAAGGCCTCGATGGCACGGGGCCATCGCCGCCGCTGGCTGACCTGCAGGCCGAGAGCAGCGATCAGCATTTCCGGCGTGCAGGGGAGCTGATGATGGGGGTCGATGCAGCGCCCATAGGCCACCAACGCGGCATGAACCAGTTGGTCGAGGCCCGGCCGGTGGACAGCGCGCCGTTCCGGTGGCGGCAGAGCGTCGTGGGTGAGCCCCCAACCGGCATAGAAAGGCATGCCGTAGCAATGCACGGGCTTGCCCCACAGCAGCGCCTCGAAACCCAGCTGCGAAGTGACCACAAACACCGCTTCCGCGCGCTCCAGCAACGCTGTGGGATGGCCACCATCGGCGCAGATGCAGAGGCGGGGATCCTGCAGCTCGGCGGCGCGGAAATGCCCCCGCTTGCGCCCGGCGGCCACATCAGGATGGACCTTCACCACAACGGTGACTC
The DNA here is from genome assembly GCF_024346375.1 of Synechococcus sp. ATX 2A4. Classification (GTDB taxonomy): domain Bacteria; phylum Cyanobacteriota; class Cyanobacteriia; order PCC-6307; family Cyanobiaceae; genus MW101C3. The sequence continues at coordinate 241,770 of NZ_JAGQCV010000003.1, forward strand.
CGGGATGCTGCTGCAGCGCTTCCCTCAACATGCGCCCAAAGGCGGCCGCATCCGCCAGACCGCAGCGGATCGAAAGATCGCCAGCCGTCTGATCCACCACCAGCACGAAGCGCCCCTGCGGCGCCGGCGATTCCGGGGCGCCGTTGTATTTGCTGACCCGTTGTTCGCACCACAGGCGGCGCAGCGCCCGGGCGCGGGCGCCCTCAGCGGCACTGAGCGGCGTGGCGATCCACCGCTCAAGGGCACTGGGGCGGGTGGCGTCGTAGTAGATGCCCAGGTCGTCGACCACCAACGACAGTGGCGGCGCATCCGGCCCAAGCCCGAGCGAGCGGATGAAGCCGTCTTCGCAACGCCAGAGGGGCAATTGCCGCTGGGCGGCAAGGCGGGTGGCGAGCCCCGAAGAGGGCTTGAGGCCCCAAGCGAGCAGCGCATCGAGGGGTTCCCGCCCACAGGCGTGCCTGCCGCAGAGCAGCCGGGCGGGAGCCAGCAGCGGCGCCAGCGTGGGGATGGCCGCCATGCCCCGCGATGGAATGCCGAGGCGAAGCGAAGAGGCGGGGGGGGACACCGGCAAGGCAGCTGCGCAGCCAGGGGAACGGCCAGTGTGGCGCCGTCCGCCCCGCGGCAGGACCTGTCGCAGACCGGTGCGACGGTCGCCCCCGCAGCCCGATGACGCTGCTGCGCGGCGTTGACGGCTGCCGGGCCGGCTGGTTGTGCGTGGAGGCGCGACAGGGAGAGGAGCAGGTACGGGTGAGGCTCTGCCGCAGCGCCACCGAGTTGTTCGAGGGGGTCGAACCGGCGGTCACCGCCATCGACATGCCGATCGGACTGGGCGAGAACGGCCCGCGCCCCTGCGACCAGGCGGCCCGGCGCTTTCTAGGCCAGCGGGGAAGCAGTGTGTTTCCCGCACCGGTGCGGGCGGTGCTGGCGGCCACCACCTACGTGCAGGCCTGCGAGCTCTCATTGGCCGCGCAGGGGCGCAAGCTCAGCAAGCAGAGCTATTTTCTGCTGCCGAAAATCCGCGAGCTCGATGGGCTCCTGCGGGCTGATCCGCTACTAGCCGCTGCTGTGATGGAGGCGCACCCCGAAGTGTGTTTCGCCCGCTGGAACGGAGACACGCCGATGCTCCATGCCAAGAAGACGGCCGCTGGCCGCACGGAGCGGCTCGCCTTGGTGGAGGGCCGCTTCCCTGGCGTTGCCAGCCGCGTGCGGGCCCGGTTTCTCAAGCGGGAGGTTGCCGACGACGACATTCTTGATGCGCTGGCCACCCTGTACACCGCCAGCCGCCTCGCTGAAGGAGCAGCCGTGGCCTTTGGTAGCGCCACCACCAAAGACAGCACCGGCCTGCCGCTGCAGATCTGGGGGTGAGCAACCTGCCGTGCCGACCGCCCCCGCCTGCGATCCCGTTTGCCGTGGCTGTGCTGCATAAAAAAGCCCCCGCAATGTGCGGAGGCTTTGGATGGATCGATCGCTGTCAACCGGAGTGCCTTGAAGCAGGTTCAATGAACACCGGC
>NZ_JAGQCV010000030.1 GCF_024346375.1 Synechococcus sp. ATX 2A4
GCATTCTCTCGGATCTGCTCCACGGTCTCTTCATCGGTCAAGCCAAGCCGCTGCTTGATGAACAGCGCGCCAAACGCCAGCCTCACAGGCTTTGCAGGGGCGCCAGTGGTGGGACTGAACTGAGGCGAATAGGTTGCTTCCAGCACTTCCCAAGGCATCAAGGACGAGAAGATTACCCAGCGGTTGTCCGAGTCCAACGTGCCACCGAAAGGCACATGGAAATCCTCGATTGAAAGCTGCCCGTTATGGTGTTTCTGGTACATCTGCAGCGCTCAGCAGTTGTAGCAATCGTCGATTGCCCTGATCATGGCCAGTTTATCGGGTCTCTGTCGCTGAAACAAGGTGCGCCGCAGTGGATCTGCCTTTTTCAGCGGGCCCCATTTAGATCGTCTGATTTCGGACATAGTGGTGCCTGGCATGGCAATACATGCTAAATGGGGGAGGGGGCCCCTCTGAACAAGCGTCCAATTCTTCTTCCACTCACGAGCAGAACCAAGACAGCGTCTTTACGGAATTTAGCAATTGTTGCTCTGGTGGATCCAGTGGCCAAAATCAAGATTGCCTTGTCTTGATTATGGAATGGGCTTGACATTCAATGAATTCTTCAAAGCAAGCATACATGTGGCACATCTCACAGACTCCAAGTCTGGCTTCATAGGTCAATAACTGAACCAGTCCAGAATATCCATACCATCCTTAATATCTGGACTACTCTCTGTTGTTGCATCACGAGTTGTTCAATCAACTCAGCCTGCCCCAGGCTGTTATGGAAATACTGCTCCAGTTCCTCCTGCACCTGTTGCAGCTGCTCTGACTTTCTCTGACCTTCCGACTCAGCGGCAGACAGCTCAGACTCCCGTTGCTTCACCAGCTCCTCCAGTGACAACAGACGCGCTTGATGCTCTTCCAGCTCCAATCTCATCTGCTCGCTTTCCGCGCGCGCTTCAGCCTGTTCCTCACGCACAACTGCAAGTCGCTGCTCCCCTTCACGCACCTGCACTTCCAGCGCCCCACTACGCTCCACTGCCTCCTGATGGGACACGAAGAACTGCTCCAGTTCCTCCTGCACCTGTTGCAGCTGCTCTGACTTTCTCTGACCTTCCGACTCAGCGGCAGACAGCTCAGACTCCCGTTGCTTCACCAGCTCCTCCAGTGACAACAGACGCGCTTGATGCTCTTCCAGCTCCAATCTCATCTGCTCGCTTTCCGCGCGCGCTTCAGCCTGTTCCTCACGCACAACTGCAAGTCGCTGCTCCCCTTCACGCACCTGCACTTCCAGCGCCCCACTACGCTCCACTGCCTCCTGATGGGACACGAAGAACTGCTCCAGTTCCTCCTGCACCTGTTGCAGCTGCTCTGACTTTCTCTGACCTTCCGACTCAGCGGCAGACAGCTCAGACTCCCGTTGCTTCACCAGCTCCTCCAGTGACAACAGACGGGCCTGATGCTCTTCCAGCTGCTGCTGGCGTTCCGCCAGTTGCTCCGCTCCGGCTGCCACCTCCTGCCGCGACTGCTCCAACGCTGCATGCACCTGGTGCAGTTGATCAGACTTCGCCTGTCCTTCCATCTGCACAGCAGACAGCGCCGACTCCCGTT
>NZ_JAGQCV010000031.1 GCF_024346375.1 Synechococcus sp. ATX 2A4
TTTTGTTATGAAGAGGTGAATCCAGAAGAATCTGCAATTCAAGGCAGCAATGCAATGTTGGGATACATTGGTCAAGCTACAAAGGGCTCACGGTGGATACCTTGGCACACAGAGGCGATGAAGGACGTGGTTACCTGCGATAAGTCTCGGGGAGCTGGAAACACGCTTTGATCCGGGAATTTCCGAATGGGGCAACCCCTAGAACGGCCGTCTGAATACATAGGGCGGCTCGAGCCAACCCAGCGAACTGAAACATCTTAGTAGCTGGAGGAAAGGAAAGTAAAAACGACTCCCTAAGTAGCGGCGAGCGAACGGGGAAGAGCCTAAACCGATGGTTTCGACCATCGGGGTTGTGGGACAGCAACGTGGACCAGGGACGTTAGTGAAAGCGTTTGAATGGCGCGCCATAGAGGGTGAAAGCCCCGTACACGAAAACGAAACTGGCCTAGCTGTATCCCGAGTAGCACGGAGCACGTGGAATTCCGTGTGAATCTGCGAGGACCACCTCGTAAGGCTAAGTACTCCTGTGTGACCGATAGCGCAACAGTACCGCGAGGGAAAGGTGAAAAGAACCCCGGGAGGGGAGTGAAATAGAACATGAAACCGTGAGCTTACAAGCAGTGGGAGCCCGACTGATCGGGTGACCGCGTGCCTGTTGAAGAATGAGCCGGCGACTTATAGGCACTGGCAGGTTAAACCGGGAATGGTGGAGCCATAGCGAAAGCGAGTCTGAATAGGGCGATCGTCAGTGTTTATAGACCCGAACCCGGGTGATCTAACCATGGCCAGGATGAAGCTTGGGTGATACCAAGTGGAGGTCCGAACCGACTGATGTTGAAAAATCAGCGGATGAGCTGTGGTTAGGGGTGAAATGCCAATCGAACCCGGAGCTAGCTGGTTCTCCCCGAAATACGTTGAGGCGTAGCGTCTAGTGCTATAGCAGGGGGGTAAAGCCACCGTTTCGGTGCGGGCTGCGAGAGCGGTACCAAATCGAGACGAACTCTGAATACCCTGTGTGAAACTAGGCAGTCAGACTGTGGGGGATAAGCTCCATGGTCGAAAGGGAAACAGCCCAGACCGCCAGCTAAGGTCCCCAAATCAATGCTGAGTGATAAAGGAGGTGGGATTGCCCAGACAACCAGGAGGTTTGCCCAGAAGCAGCCATCCTCAAAGGAGTGCGTAATAGCTCACTGGTCGAGCGATCCTGCGCCGAAAATGAACGGGGCTAAGCATTGTACCGAAGCTGCGGATTTAACTTGTTAAATGGTAGGGGAGCGTTCCATGTGGGGTGAAGCGTTAGCGTAAG
>NZ_JAGQCV010000032.1 GCF_024346375.1 Synechococcus sp. ATX 2A4
GCAGGTGCCGAAATGCAAGGATCGTGGTCTCATCCGGGATGCGTTCGCTGACCATGTCGATGCCAGCAAAGCGCCGCATCGTTGGCACCTCGATCAGGGCATCCTCCATCGCTGGATCACTGAGTGAATACCACTGCTGCATCAGGTGGATACGCAGCATGGTGGCAAGCGGATAGGCCGGACGGCCGCCCTTGGAGCTGGTTTTCGGGTAGTAGGGCTCGATCAGATCGATGAGCGCCTTCCAGGGCACAACCG
>NZ_JAGQCV010000033.1 GCF_024346375.1 Synechococcus sp. ATX 2A4
AAGATCATCCAGTCGCCCCTCGGCTGTATCGGGCAAGGCGCGCCTTTTCCCGGGTCGCATGGCAATGCGAAAGGTGGTGCTCTTGCCTTCCATTTCAGGGCGCTTCTCGATGCCTTGGTAACCGGCATCGGCGTAGACCACCTCCTCATCACCATGGAGCAGCTCGGCTGCTGCCGTGAGGTCGTGCACATTGGCGGCGGTGGTCTCCACAGAGTGGATGAGGCCGGAGTCCTTGTCGACGCCAATGTGGACTTT
>NZ_JAGQCV010000034.1 GCF_024346375.1 Synechococcus sp. ATX 2A4
GAAATGGAGGGCAAGCCCACCACCTTCCGGGTTGCCATGCGACCAGGCAAGCGGCGCGCCCTGCCCAATACAGCGGATGGACGAATGGATGATCTGATCGAAACAGCCAAAGCTCATATCCGTGCCATGGGTGAGCACCCGTTCCGCGTGATCAAGCAGCAGTTCGGATTTCAGAAGACCCGGCTGCGGGGCATGCTCAAGAACCGCTGCAAGGTAAACGTGCTGGCAGCCCTTACGAACCTATTTATGGTGCGT
>NZ_JAGQCV010000035.1 GCF_024346375.1 Synechococcus sp. ATX 2A4
TTGTGGTCAGTGAGCTGCACCGCCAGCAAAGCATCTTGTTGTATTCCCAGACCCGCAGCATGCCCAACCGCTTCGTGAACCTGGTTCAGTCACACATTCGGCCCATGATGCGTGGCAAGGCAAGGGCAGCTGTTGAATTTGGCGCCAAAATCAGTGTTTCTGTTCAGAATGGCTTTGCCTTCTTGCACAGGATCAGCTGGGATCCATACAACGAATCAGAAGACCTGATTTCACAAGCCAAGAAATACAAGCAAG
>NZ_JAGQCV010000036.1 GCF_024346375.1 Synechococcus sp. ATX 2A4
CGGTGCAGCTCACTGACCACAAGGAGCTTCCGCCACCAATGGGTCTTCAAGGCAGAAAGCGCTGCACCAGAGGCGATCAGGGCATCGATGGCATCAAGATTCCTCTGCAGGTAGTCGAGCTGGCGTCGTATCGTGGCTTTTATATTGCGACGACGCGGCTTTTTCTGTTTGGCAACTCTCAGGATATTGGCACGTGCCTTGCCGCGGTCATATCGGGGTCGATATTTGCGTAGTTCTGAACTCTGCTCGCAGAGA
>NZ_JAGQCV010000037.1 GCF_024346375.1 Synechococcus sp. ATX 2A4
TGGAAAGCATAATTCACCTAAGAGAGGTGAAATCAGGCCCATTCAAACCTGATCTGCACTGCAGTGGTCCATCCCAACCACTTGAGGGCCTGAAACTTGGGTTGCGGGCTTGTTGCCCAGAGCTTCCTTAGTATTGATATAGATACGATCAGCGCAGATTCGCTCGGGGTAGCAGCCATGTTCTTGCTTGTATTTCTTGGCTTGTGAAATCAGGTCTTCTGATTCGTTGTATGGATCCCAGCTGATCCTGTGC
>NZ_JAGQCV010000038.1 GCF_024346375.1 Synechococcus sp. ATX 2A4
CGACCTTGGCCTTGAACTCGGGGCTATGGGTGCGGCGTTTGCTCATGGGTGGGAGCCCCCTTTCAGGGGCGGTGCCCCGCCTCACAGGTTAACGATGGACCCTGTCCAGAAAAACCAGACCACCTCATCCGTCGCTTCCTGCTGCGGGGTCTGGAGAAAGTGAATGGCGAATGGGCCCTGATCGCCGCCACACACAATCTGCTCAAGCTGTTCAGGTTCCGGCGATCACAGCAGCAGATGTTGATGGAAGCG
>NZ_JAGQCV010000039.1 GCF_024346375.1 Synechococcus sp. ATX 2A4
ATACTGCACCATCCGCCGACTGCCCGCGGTGGGATCCTCCAGGTAGAAGGCATCGATCCTGGCCATGATCCGTAGCGTGGAGTCACGCACCGGCACCGGCCGGTAATACAGCGTGGATCGAGGCAGGGCTGATTCAAAGTCTGTCCCAGGGTCTCTTGCCGGGGCTGTCAGCATGGGCTGAGGTCGGCGGAATCGCTTCCTCCCTGTGCTCGAGAGCGTCTCTGCCGCAACCGATCTCGATCTGATCAGC
>NZ_JAGQCV010000004.1 GCF_024346375.1 Synechococcus sp. ATX 2A4
CGTGCCTATAGCGATGGCTGGGAAGCAGAGATCAGCCTGGCCCGCTTCTTCTGGAGGTATGGCCATGTAAGACCACACAGCGCACTGGGAGGCAAAACTCCCCAAGAGGTCTACACTGAGACCAAACACTGTTCCTCCCGTCCTGGGTTAACGATGTCAGGGGCCGAATCTGTCCAGTAAAAGGCACCCACCTCAGGTCAAGGAAGCACGGGGCCTGCGGCGTTTCCTGCTGCGGGGCCTGGAGAAGGTGACTGGCGAGTGGCACCTGATCGCCGCCACGCATAACCTACTGAAGTTGTTCCGGCTCACGCGATCGCAGCAGGCGCTGGCGGCAGTGGCGGGATGAAGGCATCAACCCTGGCAGCATCGGCCAGGGTTGAATCAGATCAACATCGCCATGGCTCAGGGAGCTGGAGCTCTATGGGCAACAAATTCCTAGCGTCCCTTGCGCAGCCAGGACGAGGCGTGCTGTTGGGCCTTCGCATTTTGACTGGTCCAACCTTCGGCACTACCACAGCGCCATACGGGTTGTGACGCATGATCAGTGCCAAGCGGTCAGGTTGTTGCGACTTGCCGTCACCTTGCCCGTGTTTCCGAGCATTTCCGCCAGCGACACTCCCGCTGCTGGAGCCGGGGCACTTACTGCTGGCGTCAGAGGGGGTGGAACGGAACAACTCGCCACAGCCAGAAATTGAGGTCAAATCAGGTACGTTGAGCATGGCCGCCTGAACAGCAGCATGGCATGCATCATTCTTGTCAGTTACCGAAGCTGCTCCTGTCGACTTTGCAAATTTCTCTTGATCCTTTGATCGGGTTTCCCTGCAGAACTCAGACCAAGAAAGGCTGAATGGCTATCTGACGGTTCCCGGTGGTGGAAGAATTAGTCCTATGTTCTGACCAGTGAGTGAAGCAAGCAATGGAAAACATCTTTCCATTGCATGAAGCAGTGTCCCGTCATACGGGAGTGGTTCTTTCACTTCAGAAGGATGTACCAGTCCAATCAACCTTGCGATGTATTTCTTTGCAAACTGAGTTTCAGATATGAATATGCAGCCACAAGGGTAAGAAAACACCATCTCCTTTTCGATGGCGCCAATAGGAAGGTGAACGATTGATGCGTTGCTCAAGCGATTGAGCAATTCAATTATTCCAGCAGTGTTTCTTCCAAGTTGTTGAAAGGATGGCTCTAGCGGATAGGCAAATGCAATATCTTGCTCATTCATCATCGATAGTGTCTTCATTATGTGGTGATCATTCTCTTCTTTTCCGAATATTGTTCGGAGTAAGTATTCGTTCCATTTCTCAATGATCAGGGAGTCAGTGTGAGTACTCTTCTTGGTGTGGAGATGAATAAAATATTGTGACTTCAAGTGATTTATCACATGGCTGATGGGTAGAATATTGCGTCCGACATTTGGAACTTCAATAAACACAAGATTGAGGCTTGAGTTAAATTCAGCAAGGCGCAGAGAAGGATCCAACTCACCGGGGAAAGTGATAAAAATATTTGAAGGTGGATTCCCTAGGGATTCGAGGCGCTTAATTAAGCGTAAAGCGACATCAGGATAAAAGGCATGGATATGAACGTCATACGTAACCTCTGATGCTTGGCGTACTTGATTAGGGTCGAGTATAGAAACAATATGGGGGTGACTACTGCTCAAGAAGTTCGATATTGCTGGAGAGAATGCATCACGGAGAAATGCTCGGTAAGTGTACTTCGCAACTAGTGGTGTTTGAACTTTAGTGAAATAGCCCCAGTATGCATGAAGCCCAGCAACGATAGCCCCATATTGTGATTGCCGTTCTCGAAATTGATAAGATACAAAATGTGATCCATACTCTTGAAGCACATCATTCCATCCTTGCCTATTCAGCAAGCGTGCCTTGCTGCTAACGGAATCATAGATAGAGTTTGCGTACTCTGCTTCGTTTCGTATGGCGGAAGCATACTGTTCTTTTGTAAGAAAAGTATTGATCAGACTCGCAATACTTTGATGGACTCTCTGCATCTCTGGCTTCGGTTTTGATATGAAATCCATGAGTCTGACTGCGCTAGTGTGGATACTCTTTGGATCGAGAACTAGACAATCTAGACCATTCTGAAGAAAATACTCTTCGTGTCCGTTGTGCCCTGAAAGAACAAAAGCAGGTGTGTGACTGCATAATGAATCCAGCACAACATTCGGAAGGGGATCAACAGTCGAAGTGGATAGAAAGATATGAGAGTCTACAATGTAGTCCAAATAGTTATCGCAGAGAGGTAAGATCTCGATCTGCAGATTGTCTAATTCTCTTTGCAGCCATTTCGCTTTGCTTTTGATATAGAGAGAATATTCAGTCTCGTGTTCAGGCAGGCCAATCCAAGTAGCACTTATCATTAAGTTGGGTAACGACTGGTTCGCCTTCACTAGTCGGGCCAGCTCAGCGATTATTTCGATGAACAAATGGACACCCTTGCGGGGTTGAATATGTCCTGCCCCTGTAATGTTAAGTTGAAAAAAATCCACTCCAAATACAGGATAGTCTGTAGGTAAAGTGTATTCCTTTGTTAGGGTGGACTGTAGTGGTTGTGGTAGTCTTTTCAGCTTTTGGTATGACAAGTATTTGTCAGCATCTGCCTGAAGTGCAAGTAGCCACCCATTCTTCACATACTCGCTGGAGTAAATGACTGATTGAGACGCTGCTAGTAGTCGATCTAGCTTTTCGTACCCATAGTAGTATGGATGTTCATGTAATAGAGTGCATGAACCTTTCTCGAGAGCATCGCATAGGCCAATGATAAATTCCGATGTTTCCAACGTGCTTCCAATTATGCCGGTAGCATTGTCGATGCAACCCAGTTCTGTTAACCATTTGCCAAGAAGAAATCCCCAGTAGCCTGAACGTGAGAGTGGGCTGCTGAAGTTAATGACGATGACACCTTCTAGGTTGCTGAAGATATAGTTAGTCCCAAAACTGATTAAAATAACAGTATCGTTTTGCGCAAGACTCTGCGCTAGATTCTTGCAAACGACAGGAGCTCCTGACTTGCTGCCTTCATGCGAGATAATGATATTCTTGATCGTTGTATTCAGCAGCTGATCGGCAACTGATGATATGTAGTCGATTCCACCGTGGTCAACAACTGCCGACCAAATCGAAAGAGCGTATTTTGATGCCTCACTGGAGTTAACGATTGCTGAAAGCTTACGTTTAATTTCGTGCGTTGGCAGCTCTCGAAACTGAGGATTTAGCAGAGCAAACTCAAATTCTTCTTTGTGCAACGAGTTAGGATTCTGCATTAAATTGCTCCTGCTTTCGCGCGTTCCCACTTGATTGTTGCACAAATCCCTTCTGTTAATGTATACTTTGGGAGGAAGCCGGTCAAGCTTTGAAGCAGTGATATATCCAGTGCGAATTTCAAGTTATCGTGACTCTTGGAAGGAACGATCTGAATCAGTGCTTCGGAGCCAAGCTGAGTGCTGGATGACTCAATAATTTCTGTTAGTGAATGTGTTGAGCCAGATCCGACGTTTACGGCGCAATGCCCAACAGTGTCGTAAACTGTCAGGTCGATGATTGCTCGAGTTGTGTCTCTTATGTATATGTAGTCTTTTTGGATAATGTCAGGATCTCCGTAGATCGTTGTATGTCGGTGGTGGAGCATATTTCTGATGAAAACGTTAATGAAGCCGTGACGTGGTGACGTATGGTACTCTCCATATGGATTGCTTGTTCTCGCGCTGATAACTTCAAGATCTCCCTTTCGGGAGTGAAACGCAATCACATCTTCGCACATCTGCTTACCTAGTCCATACTTAGATGTTGGCCTTGGCTCGGTTTTTTCGGAAGAGGTTGACATTGCGTCTGTGTATAGCGCTCCCCCTGATGAAATGTAAATATACTTGAAAATGCCTTTGCGTGCTGCTATTCGTATCCTTTGGTCAAGTCGGATTGCTTCTATGAGATAATCGCTGTCATCCGTGCTAGAAGGCTTTAGTGACGATGCGCAGTCGATTACCGTATCTACAGATGAAAAGAGGTCATCTAGAATCCCATGGTTGTTTGCGTCTCCTTCCTCCATAAGCGAAGTGAGTTGATCATTCCTCCACATACTTCGTGACTGCCTGGTTAGCCCTCGAGCGGGTATACTCAGCTCTTTGGCAGTCTTCAGCATCGCATAGCCAATAAAACCAGAGCAGCCAAGGACACCTATGATTGGTTTGTGTCTATTGGATAGTGATTTTGATGGGCTCTGCATGTTGGCGAAACTGTTGGTCATCTTGAGCAATTGGGCTAGTTCTTTCTGCTAGCGCTTGAGCCCTGTGGTTTCTGTTTTGCAGTGCTGAAGGCGACTATTGGTTTGATGCGTATTCTACACGGCATCCTGTTGGCTGGACTGACTATCGGGGTTGAGTACCCCTAGCCTTCTTCCGCTGAGCCCTCCCTGTTGGGAAACGCGATCACACCAGCCACGCTCTTGGAGGTACCAGCGTACTGTAGATGCTAAGCCATCTTCAAAGCTGTGCCTGGGGTACCAACCCAGTTCATTGCTGATGCGGCTTGGGTCAATGGCGTAGCGCCGGTCATGGCCGGGTCGATCAGCAACAGGGGTGATCAACTTGCTGTGTGTTGAGTCTGCAGGGAGTAACCGGTCAAGCTCAAAGCAGATGGCTTCAACCACTTGCTTGTTTGTGCGTTCACCGTGCCCCCCAACACAGTAGCTCTCGCCAACTCTTCCCTGCGTGGCGGCTAAGAGCAGGGCATCCACGTGGTCTTCTACGTAAAGCCAGTCGCGAATGTTCTGACCATCTCCGTAGAGGGGGATTGATGCACCAGCAGCAGCTTTGAGTATCACTACCGGGATCAGCTTCTCAGGGAATTGCCAAGGGCCGTAGTTGTTACTGCAGTTGGTGAGCACCACCGGCAGTCCGTAGGTGTGGTGCCAGGCATTCACAAAGTGGTCGCTGGCGGCTTTGCTCGCTGAGTACGGGCTACGTGGGTCGTACGGGGTCGTTTCACAGAAACGTCCTTCCGCGCCAAGTGACCCGAACACCTCGTCAGTGCTGATGTGATGGAATCGGAAGCTGGCACGACGATCTTCGCTCAGCCTGTCCCAGTGGGCACGCACCGCCTGAAGCAGGTTAAATGTTCCTGTCACATTGCTCTCGATAAAGGCACCCGGCCCCTCGATCGAGCGGTCTACGTGGCTCTCTGCAGCCAGGTGCATCACCAGATCGGGGTCGGCCTGTTGAATAGCTTCTGCTGTGGCCTCAGCGTTGGTCAGATCCACCCGGAGCAATTGGTGGCGGCTTTCCCCACTGGTTTTCAGTTCTTTGAGCACCTGCTCAATGCTTGTGAGGTCGCTGGCATAACCACACTTGTCCAGGTTGAACACCAAAGCTTCACTGTCGCGCAAAAGGCGTCGTACCACCGCCCCACCGATGAAGCCAGCGCCCCCTGTCACGAGGATACGGCGACGCTGACCAAGCAGCGCAGAAACTGAAGGCATCGACGCGGTGGTGGAATTGGACATTATTTGGGGGGAAGCAGCAGTGTCGAAATGAATGCGGTTTGGGATCTGAAAATACCCTACGGTGGATTAAGTATCTGAGCAATGAACACCGGAGATCTCGTTCGCCGTTTCAGGCCCTTTTCCTTGGCGGTGCGTTGATGTTCAATGGATTTCATTTGATGCCTCTCTAAGTGGAATCACTGCCTTCCTTTGATTCGGCCCTCTGGTCAACACTCCAGGTATACGGGTCATCCTCAAAGAAGAAAGATTCGCCTTCTTGGCTGATACTTGTTTCCCATCCATAAATGAGTGCACCAATCTTTTGCTGGGGCATAATGGACGTAATCAATGGACTTGGAGCAAGCTTGGAGCAAAGGAGAAGGACGAACTCTGAACAATAGAACAACGATCCTGAGCAGCCTAATGAATCAGTCGTTTGAGTCGTTTCAGCTGATGCTGAGAGTGGCTTGCTGTTGGTCAACCTGGCTTTGGGTCCGACTTTTCCGCGAACAAGAGCCATCAACTCACGCGGTTTCTGTTGCCCTTCAACTGTTGGGAGATACCTGGCTTCAGCCGCCAGATGCCGTGATGAAGGAAACAGCTTGCTCATTCCATCGCCTCCATCAATTGCCGTAGAGCCTGCCTCCAATGGGTGGGTTGCAGATCAAGAATACGCCGTGCTTCTGTGCAATTCATCAGAGAATAGCTTGGCCGCTTCGCAGGCACTGGGTATTCCGCTGTGGTGATTGGATTAACGAGGGCTGGTTGCACCAAAAGCCCAAGCTCTGCCGCGAGTTCGCCAATAGCCACAGCAACGTCGTACCAGCTGGCGGCTCCCGCATCACTCCAATGGAGAACAGGGGGCAGACTTTCCTTCCTCGGGCTTGCAGATGTTTCCACTATCCGCCAGCAGGCCGCCGCTAAGGTCTGGGTACTGGTTGGGCAGCCCACCTGATCCGCGACTACTCCCAGTGATTGTCCGTGGGCTCCCCGTTCACGGTGCAGGCGGAGCATTGTTCTTGCAAAATTTGCGCCCACTGGGCCCATTACCCAGCTTGTACGGAGGATCACATAGCGATCACTGCCACCCAACACCTGTTCAACCGCTTCCTCCCCTGCCGCCTTCGTCGATCCGTAGACACCCAGTGGATCCCTAGCCTGCTCAGGCAGATAGGGGCTGCCTTGACGGCCGTTGAACACAAAATCCGTGCTCACCTGCAACAACCTGCCACCGGTCTCTCGTAGTGCCTTGGCGAAGGCCCGGGGCGCGTTCCCGTTTACAGCCAACGCCAGTTCAGGCTCGCTTTCTGCTTTGTCAACAGCTGTGTAGGCGCCAGCATTGAGCACCCAATCCGGCTGGTGCTTCAGCACCATGGCGCGGCAGGCTTCCCCATCTGACAAGTCCAAGGTGTGCAGACCATCGCCACCCATGCGGCACGTGGCGATCAGTTCAACACCCTCAGGCTTGAATGTGTTCAGCGCTTGCCCAAGTTGGCCTGTCGTTCCAGTGAGTAGGATTTTCATGACTCCCCTTCATTGCAGGTTATTGGTGAAGTCTTGACTTCATTGATTTCCTCCTCGATACGGTAATGTTTGGTGACTTGTTTGGCGCCATGCTGCACGATAGCATCATGATGATGTGTTTCCTCGGAAAGATTCGATGGCACGCTTGTTATTTCTTCGTCAAAACCAGCAATTGTAGTGATCTGGCGATTGCTCTCCCCGAGATAGTTTTGGCAATGTCCCCAGTCAACCTTGCTCAGGTAGGCCCCAAAGAGATCACCTGCGAGGGTGTGTCTTTCAAGTTTTGAGAAGGAAAGCTGGCGTAGTAAATAAAGAAACTGATCGTAATCTGTAGTTGGGTGCGCCTGGCGGGACTGGTTGGTTGGTGTCTGTCTTGTCCTTGTGGTTAGTTGTTGAGTTCGCTTGCGTTTGTGATGCCACACGATTCCAGAGAAATGACCTGCCAACAGCTCCAAAGCCTCTGACCGCCTCCTGTTGCAGTCTGCGACCCTTATTGGCGTGTGCAGACCCTGGATGTTCATGAGAACACGTCTCCAGCCGCCACTGCCTCGTCCAGGTCTGGGGCCCCGGCGTCCTTCTCCGCCAGTATGGGTTTCATGGTTTCTAGTGGCCAAGCGATCGCCAATTGGGAATCGTTCCAGAGCAGCGACCGCTCGCATGCTTTGTTCCAGAACCCGCTTGCTTTGTACAATACATCCGCCATTTCACTTAACACCAAAAAGCCGTGAGCAAACCCTGCCGGAACCCAAAGCTGCTGATGATTGTCAGCACTCAACTCGGCTGCAACCCATTGTCCGAAGGTGCTTGATCCAATGCGCAGATCCACCGCCACATCAAAGATGGCTCCATATGTGCACCGCACCAGTTTACCCTGCGTGACCGGAGGGAGTTGGTAATGCAGTCCTCTCAGGACTCCTTTCTGTGACTGGGAGTGGTTGTCCTGCTTGAAAACTGGAGCATCTTCGGGAGCCAGCCCTAAGGCATCGGCAAAGCTGTTAGAATTCCAGCTTTCGTAGAAATATCCCCGGTCGTCTTTGATGAGCTTTGGCGTAATCAAGACTGGACCTTCAATTGTAAATGTTTCTACCTTCATGGCCGGACTCTCTCGGCGGCTCCCGTGGCTGGTGGCGTTTGCATTCGTTCGGCTAACATTGTCATCAAGTAATTTCCATAGCCACTCTTTTTTAGCGGTTGTGCGAGTTTTTCCAGTTGCTCATCACTGATCCAGCCCTGTCTCCAAGCCACCTCTTCTGGGCATCCGACTTTCAATCCTTGTCTGTGCTCAAGTGTTCGGATGTAGCTGGCTGCTTCGTGGAGTGAATCAGGAGTTCCCGTATCCAGCCATGCCATTCCTCTGCCCATGAGTTCTACCCGAAGCTGTCCGTCGTCAAGATACAGTTGATTCAAGTCTGTTATCTCAAGCTCACCTCGTAGAGAAGGTTTCAGTGACTTGGCGCGTTCACTTACAGTGTTGTCATAATAGTACAGGCCTGTGAGTGCGTAGCGGGATTTGGGCTTTGCTGGTTTTTCCTCGATGCTACGTACCCGGCCATCGGCTTCGAATTCAACGACTCCATAGCGCTCTGGGTCGCTGACGGGATAGGCGAAGACACTTGCCCCTTTGCTGGATTCGCCGGCCGATACTAGCTGCGGCACCAAGTCATGTCCATGGAACAGATTGTCGCCAAGAACCAGGGCGCCCGGACAATTACTCAGGAATGATTCACCGATCAAAAAGGCCTGAGCCAGTCCGTCTGGGCTGGGTTGGATGGCGTATTCAATGCTCATACCCCACTGCTGGCCGCTGCCGAGCAACCTTTGAAAAGAGGAAAGGTCATTGGGGGTTGTGATGATAAGAACCTCTGAAATCCCTCCCAGCATCAGGGTGCTGAGGGGGTAGTAGATCATTGGCTTATCGTAGACAGGCATCAGTTGTTTGCTGACGGCTGTGGTAAGGGGTGCCAGGCGGGTGCCGCTTCCGCCGGCAAGGATGATTCCCTTTCGGCTGAGGTCTTTGGTCATTTGATGATCTTCCGACATCGTTGACGGAGCTTGGCTGAGCTTCGCTTGTATCTACCTTACCATTAGACCATGTACGGCTCAATCCGGCTTGTTCGGGGTGGACAATCGCTTGTGTCCCTCCTGCTTGCCTGCAAAAGTAGGGGTATGGTTTGGTGGAACTAGTTCCTTGTCCCTGTCCGCTACCCGCTTCGGCTTGGTTGCGTCACAGTTTCCGCCGATCAGCCAGCGGCTTTGGCTCTGAGGATTCCTCTCCCTTCAAGCTCGCAGATCACTTGTTCCACGCAATCCTGTAGGTTTCGCTTTCCTGATTCCACGCGCAATTCAGGAGCCATGGGAGCTTCATAGGGGCTTGAAATTCCTGTGAACTCCTTGATCTGGCCAGCTCGCGCCTTGGCATAAAGTCCCTTCGGATCTCTACTTTCGCAAGCTTCAAGATCAGCTGCGCAGTGAATCTCAATGAAATCCCCCGCGTTCACTAGGGCACGCGCCTTGTCGCGGTCGGCGCGGAAGGGGGAGACGAACGCCGTTAGCACGATTACGCCCGCATCGAGGAACAGCTTGGCGACTTCTCCGATCCGGCGGATGTTCTCCTCCCGGTCGTGATCTGAGAAGCCCAGGTCCTTGCAGAGGCCGTGGCGGATATTGTCGCCGTCGAGCACATAGCTGCTGAGCCCGCGGGCGAACAGTTCCGCATTCACCGCATTGGCCAGGGTGCTCTTGCCGCTGCCCGAAAGGCCGGTGAACCAGAGGATGGCGCTGTTGTGGCCCTGCCTCTCCGCTTGCCGGGTGCGATCCACCGAGGCCTGATGCCACACGATGTTGCTGGATTTGATCACGTCGTTGGCTTCACCGCTTGCATTCACTGGCATGGAAGGATCGGCTGGGTACAGGAGTGGGGAACACCGCCTGGCTCAGAGCACCGCCTCTGGATCGATGCGGGCCATGGCTGCTGCCGCGGCATCGCATAGAACTTTATGGGCGGGTCCGTGGCTGGCAATCAGGCAACCGGCCTGGCGGAAGTTCCCAGTGTTGTACAGCAGGGGCTGCCCATCGGCATGGGTGAAGGCGCCCCCTGCTGCCAGCAGCACCGCTTCGGGGGCCGCCATGTCCCAGTCTTTCGGCGCTGTTTTGCCGGAGAGGGAGATGTAGAGGTCGGTTTCGCCCCGCAGGATCGACGCCACCTTGCCCCCCACACTCCCGCGCGCGATGCCGCTGGCGATCGGCAGGGAGGCCATCAGTTGTTCCAACCGATCGTCGCGGTGGCTGTGGCTGCTGACGGGAATCAGGCTCGACAGTGCCGTGCGCCCGCTCAGGGAAGGAAGTTGCCATTCCCCATCCGGTGTTTCCTTACAGCCACGGGGAGCTCGATGCCGCTGGGGTCGATCCAACCGAACCAGAGTTCATCAAGCTCCGGCAGCAACACCACGCCGAGGGAAGGCAACTGCTGGTGCACCAGGGCGAGATGCACGGCGTATTCGCCGTTGACTTCTAGGACGTCCTTGGTGCCATCGAGGGGGGCGAGGATCCAGAGCCAATGGTTGGCGATGGCCTGATTGGCCGGCCACTGGCCCGTGGTTTCCTCGCTGAGGATGGCCCTGCTGGCGGCGGGAAAGGCGTTTTGCAGCCCCTTGATCAAATGCTCATTGACGGCCAGATCGGTGGCCCTGACTAGCCCTTTGGGTTCCTCACCCACCGAAAGGATGGGCGGATAGCAAAACAGAGGGTTTCCGCGTGGGCATAGGCCTGCAGGGTGGCTGCCGGCTCCCAGCAAAGCCGTCGCACGGCAGGGAGCCCCGGTGCGGCGTTGTGGCCGGCGAGGGTGCCACTGGCGAAAACAGCTCGTTCATGGGGTCAGGGCTTGGCCAGCGGCAGCAGGCACTTGTCAGAGTCGCAGCCCGCGGGGCCCGCCTCCACCAGTTCGCCGTTGTCGTAGCGCTGCAGCGAGACGAAGAAATCCAGCTCGCGGCGGCGCGACGCCACCTCCTCTTGCAGGCGCTGATAGGTGGCCTGGTCGATCGGCTCGAATGGCAGTCGCGGGAAGGTGGCGTTGGCATCAAAGCGCGCCAGCAGCGCCGCCGAGATGTAACCCTTGCCTTGATCGATCGCCGCGTGAATGGCTTCCGCGAGGGGTTCGATCTCGTTTTCGCGGAACTCGACCGTGGCGGAGGTGTTGTGGGCGGTGTAGTGCTGCTGCACCTGCATGTAGAAATCGAACTGGGCCAGGGCCGAGAAGTTGTTGATCTCCACCGCATCGGCGCCCGGCAGGTTGGCCCAGCTCACTTCGGTGGGGATTTCCACCAACCACTCGGTGCAGCGGGAATCGAACGGATCATCCAGCAGGCGGCCCTGCTCGTCCTTGTCCGATTGGCTCGGCACGATCGTGTAGCCGTAATCCATGCAGGCCAGCGCCACCGGATCGTTTTTGCGGAAGGTGATGCGGCGGATGAAGCGTTGGGCCTTGGGCGGATGCCAGCCGGGGCTGGCGCCGGTGAGCAGGCTCTTGGTACCGGCGGGCTGCACCGTGGTGCAGCGGTTGGGGCGGCGCAGGCCGTGGCGGTCGCAGTAGTCCCACACGGCTTCGTTCACGGCCGTCTTCCAGCGGCTCAGGTAGGCGGCTTCCTGTTGCTTGAACGCCAGCCCGGCCTCGGTGTCGGGACGGCCCGCCTCCCACCAGGTGAGCCAGGGGGTGCCGAAGGCATGCACGAAGAAATCGAACAGGCCGGTGAAGCTGACGCCCACGATCGGATCCCAGGCACGGCTCTGGCGGTAACGCTCCACCTCGAAGCGGTGGTTCAGCAGGCAGGCCACCGCCAGGCCGGCGGCGCGGAAGGCATCGGCCTGGCCCTCGTGGTCGGCGGGATCGATCTGGTTGAGGTGAATCTCCGCCAGGTTGCAGTGGAAATCAGCGCCGAGGATTTCGCCGCAGGGGTTGAGGCCATAGCGGCTGAGGCGGTGCTCCAGTTCTGCGCCGGTGATCTGCGGATGGTTGAGCTGCAGCCAGCGGCCCGCCTCCTCACGGCCCTGATCGCAGTAGATGGTGATGAATTCGCTGCGCAACTCAGGCGTGGTGAGCAGGTCGGCGTTCGAGCGGGCGATCGCTTCGGGGGCGAACTGGATCGCTCCTTCGCCGCTCTGGAACTGCTTGAGCACCGCTTCCCGCACCACCTCGCGGCTGGGGCGCGTGTGGAACACGCGGGTGTGGTTGGCCATGCGCAGGGCATCGCGCTCGGGGTCGATGCGCCAGTTGCCTTCGGCGTCCTGCTGCCAGAGGTTCTCCTTGGCGCCAGCGGCGGAGGAGTCGTCGGCGCAGAACTGCCGCATGCCGGCACTGCGGCGGATGTTGCCGGCCACAATCGTGACGGCCGCCTCATCGATCAACAGGCAGCATTCCACCGAGCTGAGCTGGCGGCCATTGGCCTTGTTGAGAATCTCGGCGACGCGTCCGTAGAGGTCTTTGAGCTTTACGGGGTTGGCCATGCCGCCGAACCCCTTGAGTGTTTCGCCCACCGGCCGCACATCGGAGAGGTCAACGCTGACCGTCACCTCGCCGTCGAAGCGGGCATCGCTGCTGAGCTCGAGGAGGAGCTGGTAGCTGTCGACCCAGCCCCGACGGGTGTCGCCCACCTTGATCGCCACCTCGTGGCCCGTGATCGTGTGGCTGGTGTGCTCCTGGCGCTGGCCGGCGGGAGTGGCGCCGATGTCGGTGACGGAGGCGATCCGCAGGCGGTTGCGCACCGCAGGCAAGCGCTCGATCAGCCGCGGCTCGATGATGGCGCCCGTGCCGCAGCCCATCATCGCCAGGTCCATCATCAGACCGAAGGCTTCCCAGTCGATCAGGTTGGTGGACGTGCAGTTGTAGGCGCCGGAGAAGTTCTGGGGCTGCTCGATCCAGTCGGTGCCGCCGATCCACAGCCACCGCCCAGAGGGCAGCGCCTTCTGCCCCTTCTGCATCCGGCGCAGCAGGGCCACTTCCTCGGCGTTGAGGTTGCCGAGCTTGCGCAGGCCCTCGAGGTTGCGTTCGCTCACCTCCTGCCAGCTCTCGCGCCCGTTCGGGGTTTTGCGGCTGTACGTGCGGTAGAAGACCGGGTTCGCCGCCGGGGCCGTGACGGGGAAATCTGCAGCGTCGGCGTCTGGCAGGCCGGCCAGCCGGGAGAGCTCGGCCGCAGTGGCAGGCGTGGCGGAGAGGGTCACGGAAACAGGGGCACGGGGCGCGTGGAAAAACCATAACCCCACCTGTGGGGTGCGCAAGGTTCATCGTGCACCAGTGGCAGTGTCTGCGCCAGGCTGGCGGTGCTGCGGCGATGGCCATGGAGCGGATCTGCGAGCCCGAGCTGATGGACGACGCCGAGCAGGCGCGCGCCTATGCCGACGCCGACTTCGCCGCCGGTGACCGCGCCCTGCTGGACCGCCTTGAAGCGTTGTTCGGGCCCCAGCTGGGGCCGCGGATCATCGATCTGGGTTGCGGACCCGGCAACATCAGCTTTCTGCTGGCGGAGCGTTACCCCACGGCCCGGGTGCTGGGCCTCGATGGCGCCCCCGCCATGCTGGCGATCGCCGCCGCACGCCTGCCGGCCACGCCGGCCCGCTGGCCTGGATTGAGCTTTCAGCACCTGCTGCTGACGCCGGGGGGTGCCCTGCCCGACGAAGGCCGCTGGACGGCGGTGGTCAGCAACAGCCTGCTGCACCATCTGCATGATCCGCTGGTGCTGTGGCAGGCGGTGCGCCGGCTGGCGGCCCCCGGAGCGGCCATCTGCATCAAAGACCTGCGCCGTCCGGAGGATGCGGCGGCCCTCGACACGCTGGTGCAGCGCCATGCCGCCGCTGCTCCGCCCGTGCTGCGGCGCGACTACGCCCTGTCGCTGCGGGCGGCCTTTCGCCGCACGGAGGTGGAGGCCCAGCTCCAGCGGGCGGGGATCGAGGGGTTGGCGGTGCGGGAGCTCGACGACCGCTACCTGGAAATCTGGGGACGGTTGGGCTGAACGGCGCTCACCTGCTCGCTGCCGCTAAACCAAAGGGGCTTCATTGCTGCTGCACCTCCTTCCGTGCCGCCCCACGCCCGCCGCTGGCGCTGGCCCCGGGGACTTGCCCTTGCGCTGGCCCTACCCACCGCTGCTGCCACCGCTGCTGCCACCGCTGCTGCTGCAGCCGCTCTTGCCATTGCCGTTGTGGCAGCGGCCACGGGGTTCGGCCCACTGGCGAGTGCGCCGGCGGCGGCCCAGGCCCTGCGCCCTCCCGCCTGGTTGCAGGAGCCTCCGGCCAGCGTCGGGCCAATCCGGCCCACCTGGGAGGCGCTGCTGTTCGCCCGGCTCGACGCGGGCGATCAGGCCTGGTTGCCCCGCCCGCAGCGGTTGCCCGATGGCCGTATCCGTTATGTCTACCGGCAGCGTCGCGGCGAGCGGGACCTCACCATGGCCCAGATCCACGACCTCTTGCGCCATCCGCCCCGCTTCACAGCTGAACGGGCCGCCATCACCGCCCTGCTGGCTCAGCTCTGGGGCCTGGGGGTGCGGGTGGAACTGACCACCCCGCGGGTGGCGGCAGCAGCCGGCGAATGGGTGCCCCGAGAAGCGGTGATCCGGATCCGGCCTGACGTGCCCGACCGCGGCACGCTTGATTTCGCCGCCGTGCTCAACCACGAGGCGATCCATGTGGCCCAGAGCTGCCGGGCCGGCGGTCTGCGGCGGCCGCCCATCCCCCTGGGCCTGCCGGTGCGTTTATCCGCGGAAGCGCGGGAGCTGCTCGCCCAGCCCCTTTACGCCCGCATCCCACCGCGGGTGCGCCAGCTGGAGCAGGAGGCCTTCAGCCATCAGCAGGACCTGGCCCTCGGCGCCCAGCTGCTGCGCACCCTCTGCCGGCCGGACAACCGCCCCGGCCTGGCAGGCTGAGACCATGACCAGCGTTTCCCCCCATCACGAGTCCTCCGGCCCGGCTTCCGCTGGCTCTGCCTCTGGCTCCAGCTCCAGCGATGACGCTGCCGGCTTGGCCCTTGCTGAAGCTGTGGCGAAGCGGCGCAACTTCGCGATCATTTCCCACCCGGACGCGGGCAAGACCACCCTCACCGAGAAGCTGTTGCTGTACGGGGGGGCGATCCAGCAGGCCGGTGCGGTGAAGGCCAAGGGGGAGCAGCGCAAGGTCACCTCCGACTGGATGGAGATCGAAAAACAGCGCGGCATCTCGATCACTTCCACCGTGCTGCAGTTCGACTACGCCGGCAGCACGGTGAACCTGCTCGACACCCCGGGCCACCAGGATTTTTCGGAAGACACCTACCGCACCTTGGCTGCCGCCGACAACGCGGTGATGCTGGAAGACGCCGCCAAGGGCCTCGAACCCCAGACGCGCAAGCTGTTTGAGGTCTGCCGCCTGCGCAAGGTGCCGATCTTCACCTTCATCAACAAGATGGACCGGCCGGGGCGGGAGCCGCTGGAGTTGATCGATGAGATCGAAAGCGAGCTGGGCCTGACCTGCTGGCCGGTCAACTGGCCGATCGGCAGCGGTGACCGCTTCCGTGGTGTGATCGACCGCCGCAGCAAAGATGTGATCCTGTTCGAGCGGGCGGAACGGGGCCGGCAGGCGGCGGAGAAGCGGCTACCGGCCGGCAGCGCCGAGCTGGCCCACCTGGTGGAACCTGAGCTTCTGGCAGCGGCGCTCGATGAGCTGGAGCTGCTCGATGGCGCCGGCGCCGAGCTCGATCTGGAGCTGGTGCATGCCGGCGAACTGAGCCCGGTGTTCTTCGGTTCGGCGATGACCAACTTCGGCGTGCGTCCTTTCCTGGATGCCTTTCTGGAGCTGGCCCAGCGGCCGGTGGCGCGGCTGAGCAGCGATGGCCCGGTGGATCCGCTGCGGCCGGAGTTCAGCGGCTTCGTGTTCAAACTGCAGGCCAACATGGACCCGCGCCACCGCGACCGCATCGCCTTTGTGCGGGTCTGCAGCGGCCACTTCGAGAAGGACATGAGCGTGCGGCACGCCCGCAGCGGCCGCACGATCCGCCTCTCACGCCCCCAGAAGCTGTTCGGCCAGGACCGTGAGGTGGTGGAGGACGCCTACCCCGGCGATGTGATCGGCCTGAACAATCCCGGCATGTTCGCCATCGGCGACACCCTCTACGCCGGCAGCAAGGTGGAGTACGAAGGCATCCCCTGCTTCAGCCCCGAACTGTTCGCCTGGCTGCGGAACCCCAACCCCTCGGCGTTCAAAAGCTTCCGCAAGGGGGTGAACGAGCTGCGGGAGGAGGGAGCCGTGCAGATCCTCTATGACACCGATGCCAGCAAGCGCGACCCGATCCTGGCGGCCGTGGGCCAGCTGCAGATGGAGGTGGTGCAATACCGGCTTCAGCACGAATACGGCGTGGAGACACGCCTTGAGCCCCTCGGCTTCAGCGTGGCGCGCTGGGTGGTGGGTGGCTGGGCGGCGTTGGAGGCGGTGGGGCGGATCTTCAACTGCAAGACCGTGCGCGACGCCTGGGACCGGCCCGTGTTGCTGTTCAAGAACGAGTGGAACCTCAACCAGCTGCGGGAAGACCACCCCGACTTTGTGCTCAGCGCTGTGGCGCCGGTGGTGAGCGGCGTGGAGCCAATCGCCCTCTGAGCATTTCTGATGCCGGTGCCCACAGCGCTGCTCCCGGCCCGCCAGAATCTTTGCAACGAAAGATCACAGCCATGGCCGAGCCCTTCTGGCTGGTTCGCCCCCGCCATGACGGAGGCTCCGATTACGTGCGCTTCCTTCCCAGCCAGGAAGCCGTGGAGGTGCGCGAAGGCAGCCATCTGCCGCCCCAGATGCCGCTCCTGAAGCGGCGCCAGTGGTTGCCGCTCAAAGAAGCTGAGGATTGCCGCCGGCATCTGCAGCAGGAAGGGGGATTCCGTTCCAGCGAACCTTTGTTCTGAACCACTGGTTCGGTTGCAGCGGAGGCCTCCGGTTGGGGCGCGCCTCGATACGCTCGTACCACGACCCTGCTCACCGCACCGGAGGCCATGACCAACGGTTCTGCCCTACCCCCCGGCGCGACCGGCGGCTCCAGCGATGGCTTCAGCCCCTATGAGCGGCTTGGCATCGCCTCCGACGCCAGCTTCGATGAGGTGCAGGGAGCTCGCCAGCACTGCCTCGAGGCCGTGGGCGACGATCCCCAGGCCCGGGCTCGCGTCGAAGCCGCCTACGACGCCGTGTTGATGGAACGGCTGCGGGAACGGCAACAGGGGCGTGTCAGCAGCGCCGCCCTGAGCGCCTCAAAGCGCGAAGAGGTGAAACCGGCGGTCATCGCCCGTGCCCCTTCCAGGCCCGCCCTCCCGGCCATGCCATCACTGCCCCAGCTCTCCGGCGGCAAGCTCACGCGGCCGCGCTTCTCGATGCCCCGCCTGGTGCTGGCTGAGGGCCGCGAGCGCTGGGTGCCCCTGGCCGGTCAGGGGGTGGTCCTGCTGCTGCTGCTGGTTGCCCCCCCCTCCTCCGACACGGTGCTGCTGGCCCTCTCCACCCTGCTCACGGTGGTGAACCTGCAGCGGCGCAATGGCCGTTTCCTGGCGGCGGTGGGCTGGAGCTTCGGCCTGCTGGGCCTCGGCCTGCTGCTGGGCGGCGTGCTCGCCCAACTCGTCGATCCCGCCCTGCCACTCGGGCTGCCGTTGGCTGGCGAACAGCTCCAGAGCCTGCCGGCTCTGATCCTGCTGCTGCTGGGCGCCCTGCTGCTTGCCTGAAGGCTGGCCATCAGCCCAGCTTGCTGGCTGGCCTTGGCGCGGGTCACACCGCCGCCAGTTCCTCGATCAGTTCCCGCAGCTCGGGCGCCTCCACGCCGTACACCTCGTTGCAGAAGTGGCAGGTGAGCTCGGCACGGCCGTCTTCGCGCAGGATTGCATCGAGCTCGTCGCGCCCCAGCAGCCGTAAGGCATTGACGCTGCGGCTGCGGGTGCAGGGGCAGTGGAAGGTGACGTTCTGGCTCGCCTCCGCATCCTCCAGAAGCTGGGGATCAAGATCCGGGAAGATGTCTTCCAGCAGGCGTTGCAGATCGCTGCTGCAGTCAGCGAGGCGCTGGCTGAACCCCTGGATCTCGCGGCAGCGTTCTTCCAGCAGGGCCACCAGCGCCGGTTCCCGGGCGGCCTTGGGGAGCACCTGCACCAGCACCCCACCGGCGCAGCGCACACCGCTGCTGTCGATCTGCTCACCGACGAACAGCGCCGACGGGGTCTGCTCGGAATGGAGCAGGTAAGAGGCCACGTCATCGCCGATGCCGCCGCTCACCAGCTCCACCGTGCTGCTGAACGGCTCCCCCTTGCCCTGGTCGCGCACCACGTGCAGGTAGCCGGTGCCCGTGGCTTTGCGGAAATCGAAGCGGTGCAGGCCCTCGGGCGTTTCCACCAGATCGAGCTCGAGGCCGGGCGCCCCCACGTAGCCGCGCACGGTGCCGTCCCGGCCCGCGTCCACCATCAGGCCGCGCAGCGGTCCGTCCGACTGGATGCGCAGGTTCACCCGCCCGTGGGCCACCTTCATCGAACTGGCCAGCAGCAGGCCGGCGGTCATCGCCCGGCCCAGCACAGCGGTGGTGAGGTACGAGAGGCCGTGGCGACGACGGGCATAACGGGTGGTCACAGTGGTGAGGGCCGCCACCATGCGGATGCCGCCACCAGCGGCCGTGGCCCGTACCAATCGATCGGGCATCGCCCCGCCCCAACTCAGGGCATCGTACGGAGCCTCGGCAGGGGCTGAAGCGCCCCGCCCTGCAGCCGCCAGCCCTCTTCCACCCAGCCCTTGAACAACTCCGGTTCGTGGGTCACCACCAGCAGCACCCGGTCCCGCGCCAGCTGTTGCAGCAGTTGCAGCACCTCCTCCCGCACCGACCAGTCGAGGCCGGCGGTGGGTTCATCGAGCAGCAGCACGGGCGGATCGCGCAGCAACTGCACAGCCAGTGCCAGCCGCCGCTGCTGGCCACCGCTGAGCCGCTCCGGCTGCTGCTGCAGCGACAGCCCCTGCAGCCCCACCCGGGTGAGCACCTGCTCGACCCGTTCCGCCGGCAGCCGCCGCTGTCCCAGCTTCAGCTCCTGCCCCACCGTGAGGCCGAGAAAATGACGTTCGGGAAACTGAAACACCAGGCCGCAGAGCCCGCGCCGTTGCCTGGCGTTGAGCGCCTGCCCCTCCCACAGGATTGAGCCGCCATCGGGATCAGCCAGGCCGCAGATCAGCTCCAGCAGGGTGGTCTTGCCCGAGCCGCTCTGTCCGGCCACCAGGGCGGGCCGGCCCGGCTCCAGGCGCAGCTCCACCCCATCGAGCAGGGCGGCAGGGGTGGTGGACGGGTGATAGCGCAGGGATCGAAGCTCGAGCATGGCGGGTTTCGCTCCCCCCAGCTTGCTGGATGCGTGTTTGATGGGGGCAACCACGCTGTCTGCTCCCATGGACGTTCGATTTCGGGATGTGGATCCCTTCAACTGCTGGATCTGGGTGCGTTTTGCCGCTCCGCCCGGGCAGGGGGAGCGTGGCTACATCGATACAGCCTTCGAGAGCTGGTTTTTTCTCGGCAAGCTGGGTGGTTTCAACGCCGAGAACCTTCAGGTGCATGAGGAGGGCGTGGATCTCAGCTGGATGACCTACGAGGGTGACGACGCCGAACGGGCCCTGCCGGCGTTGATGCACAACATGGGCGAGCTGGAATACCAGGAGGAATGGGCCCGCTGCTGGGTCGATCTCGGCACCAGCGATGGCGTCGCCCTTGATGTGCTGATCAATGCGTTGCGACAGCTCAACAACGACGTGGTGGAGATTGAGGAACTGGTGATCGGCGGTCTCAACGACGACTGGCCGGTGGAAGACCAGCCCGAGGCGATGTTCGCTCCCGGGGTCAATTGAGCGCGGCGTGACCCGGGAGCTGCGTCGTCTGCTGATCGCGCCAGGGCGCCTCGCCCAGGCAGCGGCTGAGCCGCCCGATTCGCTGGCTGCGAAAGCCGCCGCAGGAGGGCAAGCTGCACCTCCCGTCGGCGAGGGTGCTCTGCCCGTTCTGCAGCTGGAAGATGGCGAAAGCCGCTACCTCAGCCGGGTGCTCCGCTACGGCCCCGGCGACCGGTTTGCGGTGGTCGATGGGGGCGGCCAGCTGTGGAGCGCGGAGCTGCTTGACCGCAGCAGCGCCCGGCTGGAGCAGCCCCTTTCGGCACCCCTTTTGATCGCGCCCCTGCCCTCGCCTGTTCTGGAGCTGGCGGTGGCGGTGCCGCGCCGCGATTTCGACACTGTGCTGCGCATGGGCTGCGAACTGGGGGTTGATCGTCTGCAGCCGCTGCTGGCCGAGCGCACCGTGCAGGGAGTGGAAACAGGCGCACAGGGACGGCGGGAACGTTGGCAGGCGATCGTGCGGGAGGCCTGCGAGCAGTGCGAGCGTCTGTGGCTGCCGCAGCTGCTCGAACCCATGGCTGCCGCCGCCTGGCTTCAGAACCCGACCGCGCTGGCCAGTGATGCAGCGAACTCGGAGCACGGCCAGAGCCGCTGGCTGGCCACCACCCGGGCAGCCGGCCTGCCGCTGCTGGGCGAACTGCTGGGGGCAGGAGCGCCGGGCGCCGGGGCAGAACTGCGCGGCTGCCAAGCTGCCGCTCCCGTTGCTGCGCGCTGGGGAGCCCTCGCCCGGTTGGCGATCGGGCCCGAGGGGGGCTGGACGCCGGCGGAGGAGCAGGTGGCGGCGGAGGCGGGCTGGCAACCGGTGAGCCTGGGGCCCACGATCCTGCGCACCTCAACGGCGGCTGTGGCAGGCCTCAGCCTGCTGAGCGCCTGGCGAGCGGGGTCATGCGGCGGCGAAATCGACCGCTGAATGCTTCGGCCGCTGAATCCTGGGGCCCCTTCATCCTGGGGCGGCTGGTTGCCGAGTTCAGCTCTTCATCAGGCTGGCGGCCATCGCCTTGAACGGCCCGATGTTGGCTCCGGCCAGGCGGCGGCGGCGGGAGAGGGCACCTGCGGGGGTGAGGCACTCGGGCGAGAAGGTGACCAGCGATGGGGGCGGCAGGTTCTCCTGTTCGCGCCGCAGCTCGGCCGCCATGGCTTCCGCAGTGGTGAGCGCGCTGCCAGCAGCACCGGCAGGAGTTTCTGCTGCTGGCGCCGCCGCCGCGGCGCTGCCAGCGCTGGCCGGTGGAGCCACCGGGGCCACGGTCACTGGGGCCGCGGTCACCGGAGCGATGGTCACGGGGGCCACGGCCGCTGGCTCAGCGGTGGCGTTCTTGTCGAAGTCGATGAAGAACGAGCCCTTGCGCTTGAACAGCATGGTGATCCGGACACGGGACGTTGCCAGTGATTATCCGCCGGCGCCTGCAGCGGGCAGGCGCCGCTTAGGGGAGTGCAACAGAGAGCGGCACGCCACGCCGCCGCTGGAGAGACTGGGGCCTGTGCGGTCTGCCCTCTTGAGGTTTTTGCTGCTGTCGGCCGTGCCGGTGCCGGTGTTCCCGTTCACGGGCCTCGAGGGGTTGCTGGGGGCGCCACCGCCGCTGCCCACCCAGACCCTCCAGCACTGGATCCTGGCGCTGGTGCTGCATGGCCTGCTGATCAGCGCCGCCCAGCGGTTTCCCTTGCTGACCCGCGCCGGCTGGGTGCATGCGGGCGTGCTCGGCACGCTGCTGTGGGGTGCGCTCGGCTGGCGCGGCTGGCTTGCGGTGGTGGCCTATCTGGCGCTGGGCTCCCTGGTGACCCGGCTGGGCTTGCGCCAGAAGCAGCGGCAGGGGCTGGCCGAAGCGCGGGGTGGCCGCCGGGGGCCGGAGAACGTGTGGGGCTCCGCGGCCACCGGAGCCGTGCTGGCCCTGCTCACCACCGTGCCGGGAGCGCCGGTGCCACTGCTGCTGCTGGGCTTTGGGGCCAGTTTCGCCGCCAAGCTCGCCGACACCTGCGGCAGTGAGATCGGCAAGCGCTGGGGGCGTCACACCGTGTTGATCACCTCCCTGCGGCCGGTGCCCGCCGGCACGGAAGGGGCGATCAGCCTGGAGGGGAGCGTTGCCAGCCTGGTGGGCAGCGCCGTGATGGTGCTGGTGCTCAAGCTGCTGGGGCTGCTGGGAACGGTCCCCGCGCTGCTGCTGGCCCTGTGGGTGGGGGTGTTGGCCACCCTGCTGGAGAGCTGGATCGGCGCCACCCTGCAGGGGCGGGTGGCCTGGCTGACCAACGAACTCGTGAACGGGATCCAGACACTGCTGGCGGCGTTGATCGCCATGGGGCTGGCCTGGGGCGCCGTGGCGCTGGGCCTGACGGCCTGATTCAGGGCCGGCCGATTCACGCTTGAGCAAACAGATCGCTCCATTCGCCGCTGAGTTCCTGGCGCAGCAGCGCCGCCAGCCGCTCGAAGCGGCGTTGGGCCACCCGCGCCCGGATGCCCAGCTCCTCGCCCAGCTCTCGCCAGGAGGCCCCCTCCAGCACCCGCCCTTCCAGCAGTCGCCGCTCGTTGACCTCCAGGCCTTGCAGGCGTTGGTGGATCCAGTTCTGCGGTTCCGGTTCGGAGCAGGCGGACTCGCTCAGGTGATCAGGCCGGCAGGGATGGGGAGCTTCCCGGGCGGTGAGCTTCTCCACCAGGGTGGTGGCGCAGGCCTCAGCTGTGCCCACCGCCGCATCGAGGCTGGAGCACTGCAGGGCCCGGTGCAGGCCGCAGGCTTCCTGCCACTGGGCCACGGAGCAGCCCAGGGCGATCGCCAGCTCCGCTTCACGGAGCGCGGGCTGTTGTTGGTGAAGGCGTTGCTGTTGCAGGGTCTGGCCGCGTTGGTGCAGATCGCGCAGCAGGCGTGAGCCCTTCAGGGGCTGTTCGTTGTCGCGCAGGTGATGCTGCATGGCGCCGCGGATGAAGGGCACGGCGAAGCTGCTGAGCGAGGCGCCCTGGGCCGGATCGAAGGCTTCCACCGCGCGGATCAGACCGATCGAGCCCTGTTGCACCAGATCGTCGAACGGCACGGCGGTGCGGGGCCGGAGGCGGTTGGCCACCTGGCGCACCAGGGGCAGGTTGAATTCCACGATCTTGTTGCGGTCGCGCAGATGGCCGCTGCGCTGGTACTGCGCCAGCAGCTCGGGATTGCGACGTTGAAAGACGGTGAGCGTCATGGTGGGAAACCGGTGGTGACAACGGGATGTCCGTGGAATCACCTTCTCGCCGGTGGCCCCTGCCCCACCATCCCCATTCCCGGTGATTTCGCCTCCCCCTTATGGGTGAGATCACGGAGGTTCCCGCGCGCTCAGGCAGGGAATGAACCAGCAGGTCAGGCCGGGGTGCGGCTGTGTTGCGGCTCCAGCGAAGCCCAGCGCAACAGGGCCGGCCACTGCTTCAGCCGCTCATAGAGATGACGGTGGCCGGCGCCGTTGAGGTGCAGCCCGTCGCTGCCGAGCAGCCGCAGCCAGTGGGGATCCTCCAGCAGGCCATCGAGCAACGGCAGGAACGGCACATCCGCTTCGAGGCAGGCCTCCTCCAGCAGGCCCTCGTAGTGGCGCACGGTGGCCAGGTTGTACCAGAGGCAGCCGGCGAAAGGCATCACCGCCTCATCCACCGGGGTGAGACCGATCACCATCACCGGCGCCAGCCGCCGGGCCTGGTGCAGCAGTTGCTGCAGGCCGAACAGGAACGCCTCCGGGGCCAGTTGGTGGCGCCCGTCCGGCCGTCCCACCCGGGCCGTGTCGTTCAGCCCGATGCCCAGCAGGATCCCCTGGGGGCTTTGGCGCCGCAGCTCACCGCGGCAGCGCACTTCCGCCTCCAGCCGCGCCGCCAGCCGCTCGAGGCCATCGCCGCGCACGCCGAGGTTGTAGAGCACGGGCCCATCCGGGATCTCCATCCAGTGGCGCCGCAGTTGCTCGCACCAACCGCCCCCATCGGGGTCTCCCCAGCCGTACACGCCGCTGTCGCCCAGCACGATCAGCTTGCGGGGCGGGGGTGGGGCCGCCGTGCCAGGCGTCGGGAGAGTCAGAGCCCGTTCAGGAAACGGCCGAGGCGCTGGAGGCCGTCGTCGATGGTGGCGGGAGAGGCCGCACAGGAGAGGCGGATGCAGCGGTCGTCGCCAAAGGCCACCCCGGGAACCACCGCCAGCCCCTGCTCCTCCAGCAGCCGGTTGGAGAAGGTCATGGAATCCAGGCCATGGCCGCTGATGTCCGGGAAGGCGTAGAAGGCCCCTTCCGGTTGCTGCAGGGTGAGGCCGGGCAGCGCCATCAGCCCGGCGCTCAACAGCGCCCGGCGCTGGTTGAACTCCTGGGCCATGGCATGGACGCAATCACGCGGGGCGGTGATCGCCGCCAGGGCGCCGTACTGGGCGAAGGTGCAGACGTTGCTGGTGCTCTGGCTTTGCAGGGCGCTGGCGGCGGCGATCACATCCTTGCGGCCGGCGAGATAACCCACCCGCCAGCCGGTCATGGCCCAGCCCTTGGCAAAGCCGTTGACGATGAAAATGCGGTCGGCGAGGTCGGGAGCCAGGGCCGCCAGGCTGTGGTGCTCCAGGCCGGGCGCCAGCAGGAATTCGTAGATCTCATCGCTCACCACTGCCACCTGGGGATGGCGGCGCAGCACGGCGGCCAGCTGCTCCAGCTCCTGCCGGCCGAGCACCAGGCCCGAGGGGTTGGAGGGGCTGTTGATCACCAGCAGCTTGCTGTTGGCCGTGATGGCGGCCTCAAGTTGGTCGGGTTGGAGCCGGAAGCCCTGATCGGGTGCGGTGGGCAGCACGCGCACCGTGGCGCCTGCCAGGTGCGCCATCTCCGGATAGCTGAGCCAGTAGGGGGCCGGCAGCAGCACCTCGTCGCCGGGGTCGAGCAGCACCTGGAAGAGGTTGTAGAGCGCCTGTTTGCCGCCATTGGTGACCAGCACCTGATCGGCCGTGGTGGGCACCCCGTTTTCCTCGCTCAGCTTCTGGGCCAGGGCTTGCCGCAGCAGCGGTTCGCCGGCAGCGGGCCCATAGCGCGTGGCGCCCTCCTCAAGGGCCCGGCTGGCGGCCAGGCGGATGAAGGCGGGCGTTTCGAAATCCGGCTCCCCCGCGCTGAGGCCGCAGATGTCCTGGCCGTCGGCTCGCAACTGGCGCGCCCGGGCCGTGATCGCCAGGGTGAGGGACGGCTGGAGGGCCCGGGCCCGGGCCGAAAGTGCCAACGGGCTGGTCATCAGCGGAGGAGGTGCAATCGGCCGCGACATGGGCGCCGGGGCACTCCAGTGTTGGAATGCCTTTGATAAGGGGATCAAACATCCTGCCTGACGCTGCGGCCGCTTTGCCCTGTGCCTGGGCAGGTTGTCATCAGCGGCCCCTGGATCCTTTCCATAGGATCCCGATCACGCCGGGGCGATGCGGAGATGGACCCGACCGAACCCCTGGCCGGCGCCATGGTGCAACCCAGCCTCTTCGGTGGCGCGGCGTCGGACGCGATCGCAGACGGGAGCGCAAGCGCTGCCACCCGCGATCCAACGGCGGCCCTGGCGGCCCTGCACGGCGCCTGTGGGGCCTGCCGCCGCTGCGGGCTCGCGCTGGGGCGGCAGCAGGTGGTGGTGAGCCGCGGCAATCCGGCCGCCTCGCTGATGGTGATCGGCGAGGGCCCAGGCGCCCAGGAAGATGCCAGTGGCTCGCCGTTTGTGGGCCGCGCCGGCCAGTTGCTTGATCAGATGTTCGCCAGCGTGGCGATCGACACCCGGCAGGACGCCTACGTCTGCAATGTGGTGAAGTGCCGTCCGCCGGACAACCGCAAGCCCACGCCGGAGGAAATGGCGGCTTGCCTGCCCTGGCTGCTGCAACAGATCGAGCTGGTGCAGCCCAAGGTGCTGGTGCTGGCCGGCGCCACGGCGATGGAGGGGGTGTTGGGCCTGAAGGGGGGGATCACCAAGCTGCGCGGCCAGTGGCGGCAATGGCGGGGGCTGTGGTGCCTGCCGATCTTTCACCCTTCTTATCTGCTGCGCAATCCATCGCGGGAGCGCGGCACCCCCAAATGGCTCACCTGGCAGGACCTCCAGGACGTGCGCCGCCGCCTTCATCAGCTGGAGGCAGGCTCAGCCCAGCTGGACGCAGGCGGGGCATCAGCTGGAGCGGCCCCAGCGACCACCCCAGCGGCCGGTCGGGCTATGGATGCTTCCGCCGACTGAGCACGCCGGTTGCAGGCCTGTCTGTGGCAGTGTTGGGGCCAGTTCCCCGGCCTCCAGCTCCGATGACCGGCACCGTGGCCCGTCCCCAGACCGCCCCGGCAGGTCTGCCCGCCGACTGGGCCAGCAATCCGCGCTACGACACGGTGATCACCCGCCGCAAGACCCGCAGCGTGCGGGTGGGCGATGTCTGGGTGGGCAGCGACCACCCGGTGGTGGTGCAGTCGATGATCAACGAGGACACCCTTGACATCGCGGGTGCCACCGCCGGCATCCGCCGGCTCCACGAAGCCGGCTGCGAGATCGTGCGGCTCACGGTGCCGAGCCTGGGCCATGCCCGGGCGGTGGGGGAGATCCGCAAGCGCCTCGAAGACAGCTATCAACCGGTGCCGCTGGTGGCCGACGTGCACCACA
This sequence comes from Synechococcus sp. ATX 2A4, assembly GCF_024346375.1. Classification (GTDB taxonomy): domain Bacteria; phylum Cyanobacteriota; class Cyanobacteriia; order PCC-6307; family Cyanobiaceae; genus MW101C3. Next base: position 26,475 of record NZ_JAGQCV010000004.1, read on the forward strand.
ACGGCATGAAGATCGCCCTGGAGGTGGCCCAGCACGTCGACAAGGTGCGCATCAACCCGGGGCTGTATGTGTTCGACAAACCCGACCCCAACCGCAGCGAATTCACGCCCGAGGAAGTGGCGGCGATCGGTGAGCGCATCCAGGCCACGCTCGAACCGCTGGTGACCCTGCTGAAGGAGCAGGACAAGGGCCTGCGCATCGGCGTGAACCACGGCTCGTTGGCCGAGCGGATGCTGTTCACCTACGGCGACACGCCACTGGGGATGGTGGAGAGCGCCATGGAGTTCATCCACATCTGCGATCGCCTCGATTTCCACAACATCGTGGTGTCGATGAAGGCCTCGCGGGCGCCGGTGATGCTGGCCGCCTACCGGATGATGGCCGACAGAATGGACGCCGAAGGCTTCCACTACCCGCTGCACCTGGGCGTCACCGAGGCAGGTGACGGCGATTACGGCCGCATCAAGAGCACCGCCGGCATCGCCACCCTGCTGGCCGAGGGCCTGGGTGACACGATCCGGGTGTCGCTCACCGAGGCACCGGAGAAAGAGATCCCGGTCTGCTACTCGATTCTGCAGGCGCTGGGCCTGCGCAAAACGATGGTGGAGTACGTGGCCTGCCCCAGCTGCGGCCGCACCCTGTTCAACCTGGAGGAGGTGCTGCACGTGGTGCGCAATGCCACCGCCCACCTCACCGGCCTCGACATCGCCGTGATGGGTTGCATCGTCAATGGCCCGGGCGAAATGGCCGATGCCGACTACGGCTACGTGGGTAAAACCCCTGGCACCATCTCCCTTTACCGCGGCCGCGAGGAAATCCGCCGGGTGCCGGAGGCCGAAGGAGTGGAGGCGTTGATCGCCTTGATCAAGGAAGACGGCCGCTGGGTCGATCCCTGAGGCCGTTGCCGCCTGGGGGCCCACCTCCAGTCACATCCGGAAGCGCCTGCATCCCTGACCCACCCTGTCCTGCGCCGCCTGACACGGGCTAGTTTGTTGACAAGTAAAAACGCTCACGAGGCCGAGAGCATGTCCAGGGGTAGCACCAGCATTCTCGTCCTGGCCGGGCTCGGTGCCTGCGCGGCTGCAGCCGTGGTGGGCGGTGAATGGTTGATGGCCCCCAGTGCCGCCTCCCTGATCACCGACAGCCCCAAGGAGGTGATGGATCAGGCCTGGCAGATCGTCTTCCGTGACTACCTCGACACCACCGGCAATTACACCCCCGAGCAATGGCGCAAACTGCGCCGCGATCTGCTCGCCAAAACCTACGGCAACACCAAGGAGAGCTATGAGGCGATCCGGGGCATGCTCGGCACCCTCAATGATCCATACACCCGCTTCATGGATCCGCGGGAGTTCAAGGAGATGCAGATCGACACCTCGGGGGAACTCTCCGGTGTCGGCATCCAACTGAGCCTCGACAAGGACACCAAGGAACTGGTGGTGGTGTCCCCGATCGACGGCTCACCTGCCTCCCGGGCCGGCGTACTGCCGAAAGACGTGATCATCACGATCGACGGCAAAAGCACCAAGGGGATGACCACCGAAGACGCGGTGAAGCTGATCCGCGGTCAGGCCGGCACCAAGGTGACCCTGCAGGTGCGGCGCAAGAATCAGGTGCTCGACATGCCACTCACCCGCGACCGCATCGAGTTGCACGCGGTGGAACATCAGGTGAACACCACCCCTGAAGGCATGAAGGTGGGCTACATCCGCCTCAAGCAGTTCAACGCCAATGCCTCCAAGGACATGCGCGCCGCCCTGCGCGACCTGGAGAGCAAGGGGGTGCAGGGCTATGTGCTCGATCTGCGCAGCAACCCCGGCGGCCTGCTGGTGGCCAGCATCGAGATCGCCCGCCAGTGGCTCGATGAAGGCATCATTGTTTCCACCAAAACGCGAGACGGCATCCGGGACGTGCGCCGCGCCAACGGCCGAGCACTCACCAAGGCTCCCGTGGTGATCCTGGTGAATGAAGGTTCTGCCAGTGCCAGCGAGATCCTCTCCGGTGCCCTGCAGGACAACAAGCGAGGGGTGCTGGTGGGTCAGAAGACCTTCGGCAAGGGATTGGTGCAGTCGGTGCGGGGGCTCTCCGATGGCTCCGGCATGACCGTAACCATCGCCAAATACCTCACTCCCAGTGGCCGCGACATCCACAAGCACGGCATCAAACCCGACGTGGTGGTGAAACTGAGCGAACAGGAAGCCAAGTCGCTCAAGCTTGAAGAAATTGGCACCCGCAACGATCCGCAGTACCGGGTGGCCGAAAACACCCTGGTGAAGCAACTGCGCACGATCGGCAAGACACCTGCCAAGCCCTACAACCCCTCAAGCGCCAACCTGCCGGCTGCCCTGGGAAGCACCAACTGAGCGGAGAGCCAGCCCGTAGACGCGCTAACTTGAGCGCGTCCACGTGGTGCGCGCCAACAGCTGCACACCAGAAAAAGCCCTGCTGCGGAATCTCGCAACAGGGCTTTTTGTATGACCTCGCTAGCAGTGCAAGGCTCTTTCAGCGTCAGGCCACCGGCTGCATGAGGCCGCCGCCGGGGTTGGAGTCGTCGTCGTCGTTGTTCTGGTTTTCGTCCTGGAACAGGGCGAACAGGCCGAGCGCGATCACGCTGATCAAGGCCGAAACAACACCCACGCCACTCTGCAGCCCTGCTGAAACCCCACCGGAAGCAACGAATTCGCCCATCTCAGCCTGCCGTTTGGGGAAGTGTAACGAAGTTTTGCGGGGATGAAGGGGAAGAGAATCGGAAGCTTGCTGAGGGGTTGTCGGGTGACCAAGCCCCTCACACCACCAACACCGCCGCATTTCTGACGGTGGTCTGCTCCTGGCGTTGCGCGTCGGTGAGGCCATCGGCGGCGGGGATCTGGCCGGCCATGGCGGTGAGCCACCCCATCAGGGTGTCGAGTTGTTTGTCGGCGGGGAGCACGCTGAGGCCGCGGGCCAGCACCTTGGCGGTGCTGCCGGCGCCGCCCTGATACACCAACCGGCCATGCAGGTGCTGGGGCAGGCCCTGGCGCAGCAGCCGGAAGGCGGGCTCTTCCATGGGGGTTTCCAGCACGATGTTGGGCTTTTCGGGTTTGAGGCGTGAGAAGCCGCAGCGTTTGGCCAGCAGTTTGAGTTCCATCAACTGCAGCAGGCTCTGCACCGGCGCCGGCAGGGCGCCGTAGCGGTCCACCCAGTCGGCAGCCAGCTGAAGCAGTTCGCCCTTGGCGGTGCAGGCGGCGGCGGCCCGGTAGGCGGCCATCTTTTCGTCCGCTTCGGTGATCCAGTCGGCGGGGATGAAGGCGGTGATCGGCAGATCGATCTGGGTTTCTTCCACCACCGGAATGTCCTGGCCCTGGATCTCCGCCAGGCTTTCCTGCAGCATCTCCATGTAGAGGTCGAAGCCGATCGCTTCGAGCTGGCCGCTCTGCTCCACCCCCAGCAGGTTGCCCACGCCGCGGATCTCCATGTCGCGCATGGCCAGCTGGTAGCCGCTGCCCAGTTGCGCAAACTCCTGGATCGCCCGCAGCCGCTGCCGCGCTGCCTCACTCAAGGCGCCATCGCCCGGATAGAACAACCAGGCATGGGCCTGGATGCCGCTGCGGCCCACCCGGCCGCGCAGTTGATACAGCTGGGCGAGGCCGAAGCGGTGGGCGTCTTCCACCAGAATCGTGTTCACCCGCGGGATATCGAGGCCGCTTTCGATGATCGTGGTGCAGAGCATCACGTCGGCTTCGCCGGCATTGAAGGCCACCATCGCGATCTCCAGTTCCCCTTCGGCCATCTGGCCATGGGCCACGAGCAACTTCAGGCCCGGCAGCATTTCGCGCAGCTGGCCCGCCACCTCCTCGATCCCCTCCACCCTCGGCACCACATAGAACACCTGGCCGCCGCGATCCAGTTCCTGGCGGATGGCGCTGCGCACCGCCTCATCGTCGCGGGCGGCCAGGTGGGTCTTGATCGGGCGGCGCAGCGGTGGCGGCGTGGTGATCAGGCTCATTTCCCGCACCCCCGACAGGCTCATGTAGAGCGTGCGCGGAATCGGCGTGGCCGAAAGCGTCAGCACGTCGACGTCTTTGCGCAGCGCCTTGATCTTCTCTTTCTGGTTCACTCCGAAGCGCTGCTCCTCATCCACCACCAGCAGCCCCAGTTGCTTGAAGCTGGTGCCCTTGCCCAGCAGCTGGTGGGTGCCCACCACGATGTCGATCGTGCCGGCGGCCAGCCCTTCCTGAATCGCCTTGCGTTCCTGTGCCGTGCGGAAGCGGTTGAGCAGCGCCACCTTGAGCGGGTAGGGCGCGAAGCGTTCGCTCAATGTGCGCCAGTGCTGTTGGGCCAGCACCGTGGTGGGGGCCAGCAGGGCCGCCTGGCGTCCGGCCGTCACCGCCTTGAACAACGCCCGGATCGCCACCTCGGTCTTGCCGAAGCCCACATCGCCGCACACCAGCCGGTCCATCGGCTTGGCGGTCTCCATGTCGCGTTTCACTTCCGCGATCGCCTTCACCTGATCGGGCGTGGGCTCATAGGGGAAGGAATCCTCCAGCTCGCTTTGCCAGGGGCCATCGGGCGGAAACACGATGCCGGGGGCCTGATGGCGCTCCGCGTAGAGCTTCACCAGATCAAGCGCCACCTTGCGCACCGCCTTGAGCGCCCGTTCCTTGGCCCGCGCCCAGGCCACCCCGCCCATGCGGTTGAGCTCCGGCGGCGTGTCGGTGCTGGCGCGGTAGCGGCCCAGGCTGCCCAGCTGGTCGGCGGCCACCCTCAAGGTGCCGTCGGCGTATTGCACCACCAGGTAATCGCGGCTTTCGCCGCTGATCGCCAGCTTCTCCAGCTTCAGGAAGCGGCCGATGCCGTGGTTGCGGTGCACCACGAAATCGCCGGGTTGCATCTTGCCCGGATCCACCGTGCGGCTGGCCGCCTTGCGGCGCCGGCGCACGTAGCCCGTAGCGGCCAGGCTGTGCTGGCCGAAGAACTCCCGGTCCGTCAGCAGCACCAGCTTCCAGGCCGGCAACTGCAGCCCCTCCAGCTCGGCGGTGCCCTTGAGCTTGAGCGCGACCGGCGTGTTCTGCTCCACCAGCCGCTCGATCGCCGGGAAGTCGTGCGGGTTGGGCACGAAGCGGGCGATGCAGTCGTGCTCCTCCAGCAGCGCCACCGCCCGCGACGGCTGGGCCGACAGCAGCCACACCTTCGCCTTCTCCTGCTGGTACCCCTTCACCAGCGCCGCCAGGCGGCCGAAGGCGTTCGGATGGGCCGGCACCGGACGGCTGGACAGATCAAAGGCGTTGGGGTGGCGGTCGGTTTCGGCCAGTTCGGCCAGATCGAAGCCGGCGAACGCTTCGGCATCCTCAAGGGCCTGCTCGGGCGGCCGGTGCAGCAGGGCAGGCAACACCACCGGCTGGCCGCTGGCTGCCGCCAGCTCCGCCTGCACCTCGCCGTGGTGGCTGTCGGCGTGATCAAACCACTGCTGGCCGTGGGCGCGGCAATGGCGCCGCTCATCCACGGCAATCAAGGTGCTGGCGGGCAGGTAATCGAGCAGGGAGGCGGGCCGCGCCCAAGCCAGGCCCATCAGCCGCCGCATCCCCTCGGGCGTGCCGCCCTCCAGCAGCTGATCGAGCGCTTCCGGCTGCAACAGCCCCTCAAGCCCGGCCGGCATCGTGTCCCGCAGGGCATCGGCCACCAGCGGCCCGTAGCCACTGGGGGTGAGCCGCACCGCCTCGGTGGCATCGAGCGAACGCTGGGTGGCGGGGTCGAATTCCTTGAGCTTCTCCAGCTCCTCGCCGAAGAACTCCAGCCGCACCGGCAGCTCGGCGCTCACCGGAAACACATCCACGATGTCGCCGCGGCGGCTCCAGCTGCCCTCCTGCTCGATCGTGGGCACCCGCTCATAGCCGAGGCGGCTGAGGGTGTCGGCCAGCACGTCCAGGTCCACCGTGTCGCCCTTGCGCAGGCACAGGCAGCGGGCGGCCAGGGCCGGAGGCGGCGGCAGGTGCGGTTGCAGGGCCCGTTCGGTGGCCACCACGGCGCCCTGCCAGGGCCGGCCGTTGCCCTCGGCGCTGCCCGCATCCACCAGCTCGGCGAGCACCTGCAGCTGGCCCCAGGTGATTTCGGTGGTGGGATCGAAGGGTTCGTAGGGGGAGCCCTCACTGGTGGGATAGAGCTGGGCCGTGGGCCAGCCCATCAGTTCCAGCAGCGCCGCCCAGCGGCCCGCCTCCTCCAGCGTGGGCACGATCACCAGCAGGGGCGCCTGCCGCTGCCGGGCCAGGGCACTGGCGATCAGGGCGCGGCCGGCCCGGGAGGCGCCCCGCAGGCTCAGCCGCTCCGGGCGCTCGATCCGTTGCAGCACCTCACCGGTGAGGGGCACCTGCTCGAGCTGGCGCACCAGGGCGGTGAGGGGCATGGGCTCGTGATGCTCAGGGCCCCCGATCCTGGCAGTTGCACTCCTGCCGCTGCTTCGCCGGCGCAGATCGACCATGATGAAGAGGCGCTGATGTCTCGGAGTGGGCCGGCACCATCCGCCGCGGGGATCGGGCTCTTCCGTGCTGCCGCTGGCGTTTCTTTCCGGTGGCCTGTTGCTGGCGGGTCTGGCGCTGGCACCGCCTGAGCGCAGGGGAGAAACCCTCGGCGCGCTGGAAGCGCTGCCGTTCCAGGTGTCCGACACCCTGTTCACCCGCCCCCCAGCCCCCCTGAGGCCAGGCGATGTGGCGCTCGATGCCATCAGCGCCGGCGATCTGATGGCGCGGCTGGAGCTGGCTGACGTCGACTGGCAGCCCCAGGCCGAGGTCCTGCCCGATGGCGGTGTGCGTTACCGCTACCGCCGCCGTGAGGGAGACCCCAAGCTCTCGATCGAGCAGATCCGCGCGCTCCTGGTTGATCCGCCGCGCTTTGAGCAGGAACGGCAGGCGATCAGCCACCTGCTCGATCAGCTGCAGCGGGTGGGGGTGCAGGTGGTGCTGGGGCCGCCCCGCAAGGCCGGTGCCGCCGGCGAATGGGACCCTGCCGCCCGCACGATCCGCATCAAGCCTGAGGTGGTGGACCAGGGCAGCGCCACCTTTGCCCTGGTGCTGAACCATGAGGCCATCCATGTGGCGCAGAGCTGCCGGCGCGGGGGGGTGTCGGCCCCGCCCAAGCAGCTTGGGCTCTCCATTTCCGCCACGCCCCAGGCCCAGGGGCAGCTCAACGACCCGATCTACGCCAACCTCTCGCCCCTGGAGCGTCAGCTGGAGCAGGAGGCCTACGCCCACCAGGATCAGCTGGAGAAGGGGGCCGCGCTGATCAGCCAGGAGTGCCGCCCGCCGGCCGGGCTGCTGGGGGGGCGAACGGCTGCGCGCCCCTGATCACGCCCGTGGCGCCAGCTGGTCCTCCAGCAGCATGTTGAACTGCAGCAGCTGCTGATCATTGAGCTGCTGGCGGCTGCTGAGCTGAAAGTGCTGCTCCAGGAACGCGCGTCCCTCCGCAGCTCCCCAGCGGAGCTGGCCGAGCAGCTGGTCGGATTGATCCAGCAGGTCACGGCGGCGCAGGGGCGTGGCGGCCTGCTCCGGCCGGCTGCCGGGGGCCAGCTGCTGCAGCGCATTGAGGTAGCCCACCAGATCCACGTAGCGCACCAGGCGGCTCCGGCTTGGATGGTTGAAGGCCCGCCCCAGGTAGGCCGCTTCCTCCTCCCGGCCCCAGTCCAGCCGCTTCAGTTCCAGCTCCACCTGGGCCAGCTCATCGCTCCAGTCTTCGGGATCGGCGCCGGCGGCTGGTGGCGGCGGTTCAGATGGTTGGGCGGGGAGAGCCGGCGGGGGCTCAGGAGCCTGCGGAACCCCGGGAGCCTGAGCCGGCAGGCCCTCGTTGTTCACCGCCAACAGCGGTTGCGCTGCCTCAACAGCGTCTGTTGGTCGCTTCTTCGGTGGCGCGGCGGCGGCAGCCACCGGCACCGGCCTGGCGGCCGCCGCCGCGCCGGTGGTGCCCCATCGTTGCCGCAGGCGCTCGATGGCACGGTCTTCCGCCAGCTCCGCCGTGGCGGCCTCACCCAGAGCGCTGCCGAGCAGGGCGCCCTGCTCCCAGGCGCTCACCTTCACCACCCGCTGTCCGGGTTCGGCATGCACCAGTTCTGCCTGCAGCTGCATCCCGGCTCGGGCTTGGTTGGGCTTTCCTAGAGTGGCTGATTCGCTCCCCACCTCTACCTATGGAAGCGGAGTCGATCGAGTCACTCACACCGCTGCTGCAATCGGCAGACCAGTGGGGCGAGATCCTGTTGCTGCTTCCCCTGCTGGTGGCGATGGAGGCGGTGCTCTCCGCGGACAACGCCATCGCCCTGGCGGCCATCGCGCGCCACCTCGACGATCCAGCCCGCCAGCGCCGCGCCCTCAACCTCGGCCTGCTGCTGGCCCTGGTGTTCCGGATGGTCCTGATCGTGGCCGCCCGCTGGGTGCTCGACTTCTGGCCCCTGCAGCTGCTGGCGGCGGGCTATCTGCTGTGGCTGTGCGTCACCAACCTGGCCGGATCCAGCGAAGCCGGCGTTGAAGCGGCGACCACTGCTGCCAGCAACGCCGCCGCCCCAGTGGCCCAGCGGCTTCCCGGCCAGACCCTGGGCTCCGTGGTGGCCACGCTGGCGGTCACCGATCTGGCCTTCTCGCTCGACAGCGTCGCGGCGGCGGTGGCGGTCAGTGATCGGCTCTGGCTGGTGATGACCGGTGGGGTGATCGGTGTGGTCGCCCTGCGCCTCACGGCCGGGCTGTTCATCCGTTGGTTGGAGGAATACCGGCATCTGGAGCGGGCCGGCTATCTGGCCGTGGGGCTGGTGGGCGTGCGTCTGCTGCTGCGCCTGGCCCTGCCCCAGATCGTTCCGCCCGAATGGGCGCTGTTGCTTGTGGTGGCTTGCCTGTTCGTCTGGGGCTTCTCCCAGCGCAGCCAGCCCCAGACCGGGGAGGTCAGCCCCTGACGCCCCTGCACGTGGATTTGCGCCAGGCCGGCACCGAGCGGTTGCTTGAACGCTTTGAGGTGGCCCACCTGGGCGAGGTGCCCCAGCCGGGCCGTTGGATCGAGCGCGGGGAGCGTTCGTTCCTGGTGCTGCAATGCCTTCACCGCTACCAGCTGCGCAACGGCCGCTACGAGCTCACGGAGGTGGCCCTGCAGGTCAAGCCGCAACGGCAACCGGCAGATGCCACCTGGTGGAACAACCATTGGGTGATCGGTGACCCGAGCTGCCGCTTCAATGCCCGCTCGCCGCTGCTGCGCTGCGCCGTGCTGCCGGAAGGGCCCTGCGAGCGCTGCCTTCACTATGCGTGCGTCTGAGCCGATTCACGGCAGTGCGGCCGCCTGAGCCGCTTCACGGCAGCACCGCCAGCGGGATGAAGCGCTGCACCATCGCCATGTACAGGGGAATCCCCACGACGATGTTGAAGGGGAAGGTGACGCCCAGGGCGCTGGAGATGTAGAGGCTCGGGTTCGCTTCCGGCACTGTCATCCGCATGGCGGCGGGAACGGCGATGTAAGATGCGCTGGCGCACAGCACCATGAACAGCAGCGCATTTCCCTGCGGCAGGCCCAGCCAACGGGAGAGCAGCAGGCCCACCGCGGCATTAAACAGCGGCATCAGCACGGCGAAGCCGATCAGATAGCTGCCGGCGCTCCGCAGATCGCCGAGGCGCTGCGCCGCCACGATGCCCATGTCAAGCAGAAAGAAGCTGAGGGCGCCGTAAAACAGCTTGCCGGTGAAGGGCTCCATCGTTTCCACCCCCAAGGGGCTGAAGGTCGCCACCAGCAGGCCGATCACCAGGCTGCCGATCAGCAGCAGCACCGAACTGTTCAAGAAGGCCTCATGCAACAGGCTGCCCCAGGCCACGCCACCGCCAATGCCGCCGGCGTGGCGTTGGTGGCTGGTGAGTTTCACCAACAGCAACCCCACGATGATGGCCGGTGATTCCATCAGGGCCAAGGCCGCCACCATGAAGCCGTCGTGGGGGATGTCTGATACCACCAGAAAGGTTTCGGCGGTGATGAAGGTGACGGCGCTGATCGAGCCGTAGGTGGCGGCCACGGCGGCGGCATTGGAGTTGTCGAACTGCCGCCTGAGCACAAGGAAGCTATAGAGGGGCACCAGGGCCGACATCACCACAGCGGCGGCGATCGTGGCGATCACCTGCACGCCCAGGCCGCTGTGTTGCAACTCCACGCCGCCTTTGAAACCGATCGCTAACAGCAGATACAGCGAAAAAAGCTTGGGCAGCGGAGCGGGGATCTCCAGATCCGATCGCACCAGCACCGCAATCACACCGAGAGCGAAGAAAAGAACCGGCGGAGAGAGCAGATTCTGCAGAATCAGACCGGTCTGCATTGAGGCTCCCGTGATTGATCAATGGCGCACCGGTAGGCTACAGGGCTGGACCTGGACGCCGGGATGGTTGCGACTTCGATGGTGAGCATCAAAACAGCGAGCGCGGGATTTCAGCCTTTCACGCCATCGCCGCTGGAGCTGGGCAGGATGTAACGCTGAAGGGCGATGAACAGCACCAGGACCGGCAGGATTGACACGACCGAACCGGCCGCCACCAGCCGCCAGTCAAGGGAGAAGCTGCTGGCGAGCTGTTGCAATCCGAGCGGAAGAGTATAGAGATCTGGATCGTCCAGAATGATCAGGGGCCAGAGAAAATCACTCCAGGTGCCGATGAACACGAACATCGCCAGGGTGATCAGATCGGCCCGCGCCGCGGGAATCATCACGTTCCACCATTCGCCCAGCGGCGTGCAGCCGTCGATGCGGGCGGCTTCCTCCAGCTCCACGGGCACCCCGATGAAGCTCTGCCGCAGCAGAAAGATGCCGAAGGCGGTGGCCGCCTGGGGAATGATCAGCGCCAGCAGGGTGTTGCGCAGGCCCAGCTGCACCATCAACAGGTAGAGCGGAATCATCACCACCTGGAACGGAATCAGGATCGTGGCCACCACCAGCGCCAGCACCAGGCCACGGCCGGCGAAGCGCATTCGCGCCAGCGGGTAAGCCGCCAGGGAACAGAACAGCAGGTTGCCCACCACGGCCAGCAGGCTCACCACCGTGCTGTTGAACAGATAAAGGCCGAGCGGATGATCGGCGAACAGGCGCCCATAGGCCGCCAGGCTGGGCTGCGCTGGAACCAACGACGGCGGCGAGGCGAAGATGTCTTCGGCCGGGCCCTTCAAGGACGTGCTGACCAGCCAAAGCAGGGGCACCAGCACCATCAGGGCCACCAGTAGCAGCAGTCCCAGCTGCAGGGCGGGCAGCCACGGCAGCCCCGCGCTTTGCTGGAACTCTTGCCTGCGGGGGGAGCGGCTCACAGGCGGGGGCGTTCCGCCACCGGCAGCGGCGCGCGCTGGGGGTGCAGGGGCAGCCGTTCGGTGCCCTGCACCAGCCGGTTGAGCGCATGGATGAAGGCCTGGGCGGCGGCCACCACGATGTCGGTGTCGGCGGCGTGGCCGGAGTAGAGCACCCCTTGGTGACGCAACCGGATCGTGACCTCCCCCATCGCATCGATGCCCTCGGTGACCGACTTGACGCTGAACTCCACCAGCTCGTTGGGGACGCGGGCCAGTGCATTGAGCGCCTGGCAGACCGCATCGACCGGGCCGGTGCCGATGGCGGCGCCGGTGAGTTCGGCGCCATCGGCCGTCACCAGGGTGACGGTGGCGGTGGGCTGCAGGTGGGTGCCGGTGCTCACCTGCACCAGCTTCAAGGTGTACTGGGCGTCGGGTTGCTGGGCCTGCTCGCTGACAATCGCCTCAAGATCCCGGTCGGTGATTTCACGCTTGCGATCCGCCAGCTCCTTGAAGCGGGCGAAGGCGTCGTCGAGATCTTCGCGTTCGAGGCCATAGCCGAGCTCCTCGAGCCGGGCGCGAAAGGCGCTGCGGCCGCTCAGCTTTCCCAGCGACAACCGGGTGGTGGTCAGGCCGATCGTGCGGGCGTCGATGATTTCGTAGGTGAGGCGGTTCTTGAGCACGCCGTCCTGGTGGATGCCGGATTCGTGCGCGAAGGCATTGGCGCCCACGATCGCCTTGTTGGGTTGCACCGCCATGCCGGTGAGGTTCGACACCAGCCGGGAGGTCTTGGCGATCTCCTCGGTGCGCACGCCGCTGAGGGGCTCGGTGCTGGCGGCGTCGCGGCCGAGGAAGGGGTTGAAGTAGGCGCGGCGCACATGCAGCGCCATCACCAGTTCCTCCAGTGAGGCGTTGCCGGCCCGCTCACCGATGCCATTGATCGTGCATTCGAGCTGGCGGGCGCCGCTCTTGACCGCTTCGAGAAAGTTGGCCACGGCCAGGCCCAGATCGTTGTGGCCGTGTACGGAGATCACCGCCTGATCGATGTTGGGCACATGGCGATCGATGCCGGCGATCAGGGCGCCGAATTCAGCCGGGGTGGCATAGCCCACGGTGTCGGGGATGTTGATCGTGGTGGCCCCGGCGGCGATGGCGGCCTCGATCACTTCGTAGAGAAACTCCGGGTCGCTGCGGCCGGCGTCTTCGCAGGAAAATTCCACGTCCTCCACCAGGGAGCGGGCATAGGCCACCATCTCGGCGGCGATCTGCACCACCTCGGGCCGGCTTTTGCGCAGCTTGTGCTCCAGATGGATGTCGCTGGTGGCGATGAAGGTGTGAATCCGCCGCCGCGCCGCCGGGGCCACGGCATCGGCGCAGGCCTTGATGTCGCCTCGGGTGGCCCGGGCCAGCCCGCAGATCACCGGGCCATCGACGGTGCCCACGGTTTCGGCGATGCGGTGCACGGCGTTGAAATCGCCGGTGCTGGCGAAGGGAAAGCCCGCCTCAATGATGTCGACCCGCAGGCGCGCCAGCTGCTGGGCGATCGCCACCTTTTCCTCGAGGTTGAGGCTGGCCCCTGGCGACTGCTCACCATCCCGCAGGGTGGTGTCAAAAATCAGAACCCGGCCGGGATCCTTGGCCATGGCCGCTGCAGGTCGAAGTGAGTACGTGTTAGGGCGATCCTAGACCGAGGGTCCGATCACCACTTCTCGGGGTGAGTGCTCGAAGGAGGCCGCTTCCGGGCGGATCACCTGGTGCCGCACTGGTTCTGGCCGCGGCAGAGCCTCCGGCGCGCTGCGCTGGAACACCGGCGCCTGGACGGCTTCCATCTTCTCGAGCTGGGCCTTGAGCTTGCCCAGGTCGATGAAGCGATCCACTGCATTGCGCAGCTCGCGCGGCACCATGCCGTCGGCGTTGATCAAGGTGATCTTCAGGCCCTGAGCCCGGAGCATCTCCACCAGCCGTTCAAGGTCGCGGCTGCCGCTCATCAGCCACAGTTCATCGGTGCGGTGGGCCACGGCCATCAGGTCGAGGCAGAGCTCCACATCAAGATTGGCGCGGGCGAACTGCCGCTGGTCGGGGTCGGTGCCGAACTCCCGCAGCGGTTTGGTGCGCACAGTGAAGCCCAGGCTGGTGAGCGCGTCCCGGAACGGGCGCTGATCGGTGGGATCCTTCAGCCCTGTGTACCAGAAGGCACTGCCCAGATCACTCACCCCTTCCGACGCCAGCTCCAGCAGGCGGCGTGGATCGAAGAACCAGCCGAGCTTCTGCTGGGCGTAGAACATGCCGTGCCCGTCAACCGCCAGACAGCGACGCATCTCTCGTTTCGTTAAACAAAAACTGTAGAGACCACACTCTGCTTCCGTTGTCCCCCTAAGCCTTGCCTGCGGAGCCCGTCAGATCGGCCGTCTGCAGCCCGCGGCCCTCCTGGGCTGCTGATCGATTTCATGGCGAAGCTCACGGCGGAGAGCGTGGCGGTGGAACCGTCCCCGTACACTCCCGTGAACGGCTGGAATGGCAATGGCCACAGGCGAACTGGCCCTGGTCCTCCATGCCCATCTCCCCTACGTCCGCAGCAGCCAGCCCGGCTCGCTGGAGGAGGACTGGTTCTTCCAGGCGCTGCTGGAGAGCTACCTGCCGCTGCTCGAGTTGCTCGAAGCCGCTGCAGCCGATCCCGCCCAGGCCCCGCGCCTCACCCTCGGCCTTTCCCCCACCCTGCTGTCGCTGCTGAGCGCGCCTGATCTGCAGGCCCGCTTCCCGGCCTGGCTCAATCAGCGCCTTGAGTTGCTGCCCCTGGCGCCGCCGCCACACCTTGAGGCGGCTGAGGCACTGGAGGCCCGGCTCACCCACATCCGCCAGCAGTGGCATGGCTGCGGCGGCGATCTGCTGGCCCGTTTCCAGCGGCTGTGGCAGCTCGGCGTGGTCGACCTGCTCACCTGCGCCGCCACCCACGGCTACCTGCCGCTGCTGCGGGCCACCCCCGAGGCGGTGCGGGCCCAGCTGCTCACCGCGATCCGGGAACATGAGCGCCTGCTGGGCGCGCGTCCGCAGGGGATCTGGCTACCGGAATGCGCCTATTTCGAAGGCCTCGACCAGCAGCTGGTGGCCTGCGGCCTGCGCTACGCGGTGTTGGATGCCCACGGGCTGCTGCACGCCCTGCCCCGTCCGCGCTACGGCGTCTATGCGCCGATCTGCTCGCCCGCCGGCGTGGCCTTCTTCGCCCGTGATGGGGCCTCCACCCTGCCGGTGTGGTCGGCCTCAGAGGGCTACCCGGGCGATGGCGCCTACCGGGAATTCCATCGGGATCTGGGCTGGGATCTCTCCAGCGAAGCCCTCACGGCGGTGGGGATCGAGAGTCCCCGGCCGCTCGGCCTCAAGCTGCACCGGGTGTCAGCCCGGGGCACGCCATTGGAGCGGAAGCTGCCCTACCTGCCGGGGCCGGCCGAGCAGCGGGCCGCTGAGCACGCCTCCACCTACCTGCGCGGACGCGCCGTTGAGCTGGAAGGTCTGGGTCAGGCCATGGACCGGCCGCCGCTGCTGGTAGCCCCATTCGATGCGGAGCTGTTCGGCCATTGGTGGTACGAGGGCCCCCACTTCCTGGCCCAGCTGTTCCAGCAGGCGCCTGCCGTTGGCGTCGGGTTCACCACCCTGCGCGATGTGCTGCGCCGCGGCGAAACGCTGCAGATCTGCCGGCCCTCTCCCTCCAGCTGGGGACAGGGGGGCTACCACCACTACTGGCTCAACGAGAGCAATGCCTGGGTGGTGCCGGAGTGGAACCGGGCCTCGGCCGCCATGGTGGAGCGGGTGAACCGGGGGGTGGGCAGTGCCTCCCAGCTCCAGCGCCTCAACCAGGCGGGCCGGGAACTACTGCTGGCGCAATCCTCTGACTGGAGCTTCATCCTCAGGGCCGGCACCACCACCGAACTGGCCAAGGAACGGATCCGCACGCACCTCGATCGCTTCTGGCGCCTGCTGGCGGCGATCGACAGCGGCAACGACCCCCCTGGCGGCTGGCTGGCGGCGGTGGAACGGGAAGATCCGCTGTTTCCGCTCATCAATGCCGCTGACTGGGCCACGCGGCCGCCGGCTTAGCCGGGCCGCACTCCCGTGCTCGAATCAGAAGGGAGCCGTCTCGATCTGCGTGGAGTTTGGCCATGTTTCAGCACCTGCTCGTTCCTACCGACGGCTCCCAGCTTTCGCTGGCCGCCGCTGCCGCCGCCTGCCGCTTTGCCCGTGAGGCCGGCGCCAGGATCACTGTTCTCAATGTGCGGGCCCATGCACCGCTGGGGCTCTATTACGGCTCAGGTGAGTGGATCCAGCCCAGCACCCTCCAGGAAATCGAAGAGGTGGGCAAGGACGTTTCCCTGCGGGCCTTGGCGGAGGTGGTGAGCCTCGCCGCAGAGGCCGGTGTGGAGGCGGCGAGCGAGAGCGTGGTCAACGATTCGCCGTCGGAGGCCATCCTGGCGGCGGCGGACCGCCATGGCTGCGACCTGATCTTCATGGCCTCCCACGGGCGACGTGGCCTCACCGGCCTGCTGCTCGGCAGCCAGACGCAGCGCGTGCTCGCCCAGTCCAAGCAACCGGTGCTGGTGTTCCGCTGATCCCGGCAGGGTCAGCCCGCCAGGGCTCGCCAGGCCAGGGCCAGCTCCTTGCCCTGCGGCAGCATCAGGCCGAGCCGCACATCGCTGGGGGCCTGGCCGAACAGGCCCAGCATCGCCTGCACCAGCTGCGGCACGGTGAGAGTGTTGGCCAGAAAGCCGGTCCACTGCGGCGGGGGCAGATGGAAGAAGCTGTCGAAGAAGTGGCAGAGCTCCGCGTGCGAGAAGCGCATCAGTTTTTCCAGGCCGAAGCGGTAGATCGCCTGCTTGCGAACCAGCTCGGCAGACCAGAGCGTCTGCCAGGCCTGCTGTGCCACTTCCGGTGAAGTGGTGTTCGCGCTGGCCAGGCCGGCGGCAATCGCCGCCGCCAGGCCCGGGGCGCGGCGCAGCAACCCGCCCACCATGTAGCCCGAGGCGGGGTGCACCATGCTGGCGGCGCCACCGAAGCCCACCACCTGCTGGGTCAGATCCGGCAGCGGCAGGGTCATCGGGAACAGGCAATGCTCCGTTTCCCGCACCTGCTCGACGCGGATGCCCCGGTGGGCCAGCCGTTGGTGCAGACGCCTCTCCAGCAGGCCGAACGAGAGCGGCGGGGCGAGGGCGAGGGAGGTTTCCTCCACGAAGAATTCCCCCTGCCCCAGATCCATCGCGTAGAGGAAGGTGGGGGGCTCCAACCGTTCGTCGGCGCTGAGGTGGTCGTTGCTGTAGTCCATCAGCACAAACTGACCTTCCGCCACGGGCGCGGCGGAGAAGCGGCCCACGAGGCCGAAGGCGGCCTGCTGGGCGATCGGGCCGTGCTCGGGGCGGCGGATGAACACCGGGGCATGGCCACTGGCATCCACCACCAGTCGCGCCGTCAGGCTGGTGCCTTCGCCGGTGGTGACCACCGAGTCGTGGGAGTTGTGGCGGATGGCCGTCGCCTGGCCGCGATGCCAGCGGAGCTCCCCGGCGCAGCCATCGAGCCAGTGCTGCTGCAGCCGCTGGCGATCGAACAGGCCGTAGTCGTGGTTCAGGGCCAGCGGGCCAGCGCCGAAATCGGCCACACAATCCGACCAGCGATGGCCGAGCAGATCGCCGAGGCCGAGCGCGTCGAGTTCACCGCCCCAGATGCCGAAGGTGTTCTGCCAGGGGCTGAGGGGATCGGTGGCGGCCAAGGCCTCCACCTGCAGACCCTGGCGGCACAGTTCAGAACCGATGGCCAGAGCGGCCGGTCCGGCGCCGATCAGCAGGACATCGGCGCTCAGCTGTCTTCCTCGCTGGTGAGGTCAGCCGCTTCGCTGGCAGGTTCCGCTGTTGCGGCCGGGAGCGCCATGGTTTCGCTGTCGAGCTCCGGCGTTTCAGTGCCGTCCTCATCTTCGGCGGCGGCCGGCGGAATCAGCACCACTTCGGTGAGCCGGTCGCCGGTATCGAGCCGCTGCAGCTTCACCCCCGTGGCCGCCCGCGATTGCTGGGGAATGGCGTCGGAAGGCATCCGCACGATCACCCCTTTCTCGCTGACCAGCATCAGCTCCTCGCCGGAGCCGAGCACCTTGAGGCCCACCAGCACGTCCCCAGCGCGGCGGAACTTGATCGCGCGCAGGCCCAGACCGGCGCGGCGCTGCAGGCGGAACTGGTTCACCGGCACCCGTTTGCCCAGGCCACTGGCGGAAGCCACCAGCACCCAGGGGCCCTCACTCACCGCCACCTCGATGTCGGCATCCCCATCGGGTTCGTCGCCGTCCTCCTCGGTGCTGCTGGCGATGCGATCGGCCAGTTCGGCAGGAAGCACGTCCATGCTCACCAGTTGGTCGCCGGCGCGCAGTGCCATCGCCCGCACGCCGCGGGCGGTGCGGCCCAGGGGGCGCAACTCCCCATCGGTGAGGCGGAAGTGGATGGTCATGCCCTTGAGCGAACCGATCAGCACGCTGTCGCCCGGCAGGGCCAACCGGACCCAGCGCAGGGCATCGCCTTCCTCCAGCCCGATCGCGATCAGGCCGTTCGAGCGGATGTTGGCGAAGGCCGAGAGACGGGTGCGCTTGATGTAGCCACCACTGGTGAGCATCAGCAGCTGCACGTTGTCTTCGAACGCGCTGACAGCCAGCAACGTGGTGATCTGCTCCTCCCGCGGAATCGGCAGCAACTGCACCACCGGGGTTCCCTTGGCGGTGCGGCTGCCCACCGGGATGCGATAGGCGGGCACGGCATACACCACGCCCCGGTCGCTGAACAGCAGCAGGGTGTCGTGGTCGTTGCAGCTGATGAACAGCCGCACCGCTTCTTCCCCCTGGCTGCGGGTGCCGGCCTTGCCGCGGGTGCCGCGGCTGGTGGCCTCGAATTCGCTCACCGGCATGCGCTTGAGATAGCCGTTTTCAGTGAGCAACACCACCGAGCGCTCATTGGCGATCAGGTCGATGTCTTCAAGGCCGCCTTCCAGATCAAGGATCTCGGTGCGGCGGGGGGAGTCGTAGCGGGCGCGGATTTTGGCAATTTCCTCGCGGATCAGGCCCAGCACCCGCTCACGCCGGCCGAGGATGTCTTTGTAGTCGGCGATCTTGGCCACCAGATCCTCATGCTCGAGCCGGATCTTGTCGGCCTCCAGGGCGGTGAGGCGGCGCAGCTGCATCTGCAGGATGGCGTCGGCCTGGATCTCGCTGAGGCCGTGGCGCTCCTGCAGCTGGTGCCGGGCCGTGGCGGTGTCGGCGGCGGCGCGGATCAAGGCGATGATGGGATCGAGCTGCTCAAGCGCCAGCAGCAGGCCCAGCAGGATGTGGTCGCGCTCTTCAGCCTTGCGCAGCAGATAACGGGTGCGCCGCTCGATCGTTACGATGCGGAAATCGAGGAACACCTGCAACATCCGGCGCAGGGTGAGCAGGATCGGCTCCCCATTCACCAACGCCAGCATGTGGGCAGAGAAATTGCACTGCAATGGCGTGAGCTTGAACAGGTTGTTCAGCACCACCTGCGGGTAGGCATCGCGCCGAAGTTCAATCACGATGCGCATGCCATCGCGGTCGCTTTCGTCGCGGATGTCGGAAATTCCCTCCAGCTTTTTGTCGTTCACCATCTCGGCGATGCGCTCGATCATCGCCGCCTTGTTGGTTTGATAAGGAAGCTCGGTGATGATCACCGCATCCCGATCTGGCCGACCGGTCACTTCGAGCGTTTCGATCGATGCCACACCACGCATGGTGATCGATCCTCTGCCCGTGAGATAGGTTTCACGGATGCCGCTGCGGCCGAGAATCTGGCCGCCGGTGGGGAAATCCGGGCCGGGAATGATCGCCATCAGCGCTCGATCATCCACCTCAGGATTGTCGATCAGGGTCAGTAGACCGTCGATCAATTCGGTGAGGTTGTGGGGCGGAATGTTGGTGGCCATGCCCACCGCGATCCCTGAAGACCCATTCAGGAGCAGGTGTGGCACCCGCGCCGGCATCACGGTGGGTTCCTGCTGCGATCCATCGAAGTTGTCGATGAAATCGACCGTTTCTGCCTCGATGTCTTCCAGCAGGCTGTCGGTGGTGAGGGCCTGCAGCCGCGATTCCGTGTACCGCATGGCCGCCGGCGGGTCGTTGTCGACCGAACCGAAATTGCCGTGCCCATCAATCAGGGGCATGCGCATGGAGAAGTCCTGGGCCATGCGGACCAGGGCGTCGTACACGGCGGTGTCGCCGTGGGGGTGGTATTTGCCGAGCACTTCGCCCACCACACGGGCGCATTTCCGGTAAGGCCTGTCGCTGGTGAGGCCGAGCTCGTACATCGCATAGAGGATGCGCCGATGCACCGGCTTGAGGCCATCGCGGGCGTCGGGCAACGCCCGGCCCACGATCACGCTCATCGCATACTCCAGGTAGGAGCGCGACATTTCGTTTCGCAGGTCGGTTTGGATGATCCGCCCGTCGGACTCGCCGGGTCCTGTTGGGTCCGCCATCTCTCACCACTTTATCCGTGAGCCACTTTAATCGAGGCTCAGCCGCCCCGTTCGGTCCAGGTCCCCGACGCCCTCCTCAGCCTTGATCCGGCCGCCGATGTCCCTGGCCCCCCGCAGCGAAGCCGAACTCCAGCAGCGCCAGCGCAGCGGCACTCTGCGCGTGCTCGCTGCCGCTGATTTTCGGGCGTTGGTGGCGGCCGGCGGGCTGGAAGCGGCCTACGCCGCCACCGACGTGGTGGTGGCCGCCAATGCGGAGTTCACCGACCAGGCCACGCTGCAGCTCAGTCTCGGGCCGGTGGACCCGCCCCTGCGCATCCGTGGGGCTCGGCTCGACGGGGTTCTGGCCCAGGGGGCGGGCGGCACCGCGGGCCTGTGTCTCTCGATCGGTGGTGGGCTGGGCGAACCGCTGCGCCGGGGGGGCGCCCAGGTGCTGGAAACCCTGCTGGCCAGCCAGGAGGTGGAACTCACGCTCACGGGCGAGGCCACCGCCTCCCACCCGCGCCGGGAGTACCGGGGCCGGCTGTCGCTGGAGCGCCTGGGTGGTGCTCGCCTGCTGCTGCACCGCGCCATCGCTGAAAACGGGGTGGTGGCGGTGAGCAGCGCAGAGGGAGTGGTGCGCAGCCCTTACGGCCCCCTGCTCGGTCCCTACGGCAACGCCCTTTACAGCGGAGCCGGCAGCAGCAGCATCGGTCTCACCATGCCCTCGCTGGCCTGGCTCGGTCCGGGATCGCCCGTGCTGGTGGCGGGGGCGTTGGGCTGGGTGATCGGGGCAGGCCATGGGCACCAGCCCCGCACGCGGCGGCTGCCCAGCGGCCACGCGCGCACCCCCGGGGCGGTCGTGGCCGTGAGCGTCGATCTGCACGGGCTGCGGCCCGACTGGATACGCGCCTGTTTCTTCGAAGGACATGGCAGTGCCCTGATGGTGCCGATCGCCGTTCCCGTGCCCCTGCTCGATCTCGCAGTGGCCCGTCAGGCCTCGATCGGCGACGACCAGTTGGAAGCGCCCGTGCTCGATTTCTCGATCCCGCGCCGGATCCGCCCTGGGTTCGGTTTCGTGCCCTACAGCCAGCTGCTGGCCGGAGTGATCCAGGTGGACGGCCGCCGCATCCCCTGCGCGCCGGCCCACAGCCCCCGCCTGGCCCGGGAGATCGGCGCCTGCCTGATCGAGCAGCTGCAAAAGGGCCGCTTCCCGCTGCGTGGGCCGCTGGAGCCCCTGTCAGCGCGCCAGGGCCTGATCCCCCTGGAGGGTTGATCGGCCCTGTCAGAGGCAGCTGTGCTGGCCTGCTGCAACGGTCTGCCGAAGGGAGGCTCCCGGTTGCCGGATGCGCCGTAGGCTCCCGTTGCGGTTTTTGTGGCAGTCGATGACCGAGCCTTCCGCTTCCTCCAACTCGCCGTTCCTTCCCGGGGAGCAACCGCCGGCGCCTGAGCCCGCCGGAGAGGTCGCTGCTCCCGAAATCTCCGGCGGGGAGCAGGGCGCTGCTGACGTCTTCTCTGCTGCGGCCGCGGCCGATCAGCCGACCGCTGATGAACCGCCTGCTGAAGCCCCCGCCGCGCTTGCTGCCGACGCTGGTCCGGCACCGACCTGGCAGTCGGTGCCGGAACCGACGGTGCAGCTGGAGCCGGTGGTGCAGCCTGAGTCGATTGGGGACTCGGAGCGCTTCCCCCTTCCGCTCATGAGCGCGCCCGCGAATTCGGAGGCTGGGTCCCAGGCTGCTCCAGGTGAGGCGCCGCTCTCCACGCCGGTTGCCGCCACGGTCGCGGCATCGGCCGCTGCCCCTGTCGCTGCCGCTGCTTCAGGCAGCGAAGCCCCAGCTGAAGAGCCTCCCGCCGCTCCCAAGCCCACCGCTCAGCCCACCGCTGAACCTGCTGTGGCGGCCACCGTCCACGTGCCGGCCGCCCCGGCCACCGCCGAGGGCGGTGGCGAATGGGATTTGCTCGTGACCAAACTGCGCGAGTGGATCGGCAGCGGCCGCCTGCAGGACATGCTTGTGCAGTACCAGGCACCACTGCGCGCGGTCGCCCTGTTGCTTGCTCTGGTGCTGGTGCTGCGCCTTTACGGCGCCGTGATCGGCGCCATTGACAGCTTGCCCCTGCTGCCGGGGCTGCTGGAGCTGGCCGGGGTGATCTGGCTCAGCCGCTTTGCTGCTTCTCGCCTGGTGCGCAGCAGTGATCGCCAGCAGTTGATCGCTTCGCTGGAGCAGCGTTGGCGGGCGTTTCGCGGCAACGACTGAGGCCGCCCGTTGGGCTGGGCGGTGATCGACCGGAAGGCAGACAGGCCTGTTGATAGCTTGGCCCGACTGCGACGTCCATCCACCGGTGACCATTCAGTTAGGAGGAAAGCGCACCGTCCGTCGTGCCTACGGAATTGATGAAATCGCTCTGGTTCCTGGAGGCCGCACGGTCGATCCGGATGTCACCGACACCCGCTGGAGCATCGGAGGCATCGACCGCGAAATTCCAATCATCGCCAGCGCGATGGATGGGGTGGTGGATGTGTCGATGGCCGTCGAGCTCTGCCGCCTCGGCGCGCTCGGGGTTCTCAATCTTGAGGGTGTCCAGACCCGCTACGAGGACCCCAACCCGGCACTCGACCGCATCGCCGCGGTGGGCAAGCACGATTTCGTCCCCTTGATGCAGGAGCTGTACAGCCAGCCTGTGCAGGAAGTGCTGATCCGCAGGCGCATTGCTGAAATCCGTGAGCAGGGCGGCATCGCCGCCGTCAGTGCCACCCCCGCCGCCGCGTTGCGCTTTGGCAAGGCGGTAGCGGAAGCCGGAGCTGATCTCTTCTTCGTGCAGGCCACGGTGGTGTCCACCGAGCACATCGGACCGGAGGGCCGCGAGCGGCTCGATCTGGCCACCCTCTGCCGCGAGATGGGCGTGCCGGTGGTGATCGGCAACTGCGTCACCTACAACGTGGCCCTGGAGCTGATGCGCGCCGGTGCCGCCGGGGTGCTGGTGGGCATCGGCCCTGGCGCCGCCTGCACCTCCCGCGGGGTGCTCGGGGTGGGCATCCCCCAGGCCACCGCAGTCGCCGACTGCGCCGCTGCCCGCGACGACCATGAGCGGGAAACCGGGCGCCGCGTGCCGGTGATCGCCGATGGCGGCATCGTCACAGGCGGCGACATCTGCAAATGCATCGCCTGCGGGGCCGATGCCGTGATGATCGGCTCGCCGATCGCGCGGGCGGCCGAAGCACCCGGCCGCGGCTTCCATTGGGGCATGGCCACGCCAAGCCCGGTGCTACCGCGGGGCACCCGCATCAGCGTCGGCACCACCGGCAGCCTCGAGAAGATTCTGCGCGGCCCCGCCAGCCTCGATGACGGCACCCAGAACCTGCTGGGAGCCCTTAAGACATCGATGGGCACCTTGGGTGCCCGCACCCTTCGCGACATGCAGCAGGTGGAGGTGGTGGTGGCCCCCTCCCTGCTCACGGAAGGCAAGGTGTACCAGAAGGCTCAGCAACTGGGCATGGGCAAGTGAGGCTCCTGGTCAACCCCTGAATCGGCGCGCCATTTCAGGCGGCTTTCCAGCAATGAGACGCCACTGGACAGGCCGAGACGGGGGCTAGTCTCGTGCTGTGGGGGCTACGGCTCGCACACTCCTCACACCACCCCGCCCGGCGCGTCCGGGCATTTTCTCTTCCAACGTTCGGTGGCGGTCCCGGGAATGTTGCCAATGCCGTTGCTACATTGGCAAAACCTTGTCACTCCCTCGAATGTCCAGCGCCACTGCCGTCACCGACGCCTCCTTTGAGCTGGATGTGCTCAAGAGTGATGTGCCCGTGCTGGTGGATTTCTGGGCTCCCTGGTGTGGTCCCTGCCGCATGGTCGCTCCGATCGTCGATGAAATCGCCAAGGAATTTGAGGGCCGCATCAAGGTCTTCAAGCTCAACACCGACGAAAACCCCAACGTTGCCAGCCAGTACGGCATTCGCAGCATTCCCACTCTGATGGTGTTCAAAGGTGGCGTAAAAGTCGACACCGTCGTTGGCGCCGTGCCCAAGAACACCCTGTCCGGCACTATCACCAAATACCTCTGAGTTCTCCTCTCGCCCCTTCCGGCGTGTTGTCGCAGCCAGCCTCCGCCACCCCGCCGGATCCATTCGCTTCGCTCTCTGCTCGGGCGGAAGCGGGCACTGGCCCCTCCTCACCCTCAAAGGCGGATTCGCCTCAGGGACTTTTGTCCTTGGAAGGCGGGGCCAACGGGCACCCTGCCCCTGAACTCAGCAACCACCCCCAGCGATTGTTGATCGATCGATCGATCGCCACCTTGATGCGCATCGCCGGAAGCGGTGCCGACGGCGAGGATTGGGGGCTGATCAGCGGCACCCTTCAAGACATCCAACAGGCGCTGCAGATGTTCGAGCAGCACCGCCGCACCCGCAAGGTCACGGTGTTCGGCTCGGCCCGCACCACCCCGGACAGCCCCTGCTACACGCTCAGCGAAGAGCTGGCCAGTTGTGCCATCGCGGCAGGCTTTGATGTGATCACCGGCGCGGGTGCTGGCGTGATGGAGGCGGCGAATCGGGGTGCCGGTAGCGATCACGGCTTCGGCCTCAATGTGCAGCTGCCGTTCGAGCAACAGCCCAACCCCTACATCGCCGGTCGCAGCGACCGCCTGGTCGACTTCCGTTATTTCTTCACCCGCAAACTTTTCTTCCTGCGCGAATGCGATGCGCTGGTGGTACTGCCGGGGGGCTTCGGCACGCTCGATGAATTGTTTGAGTCGCTTACGCTCATCCAGACCGGCCGCATTGCCCCGATTCCCGTGGTGCTGTTGGCCCCCCCCGGTGATCCCTTCTGGACCAACTGGCAGCACACGCTCCGCCACGACTTGATCGATCGTGGGCTCGTGAGTGAGGCGGATGCGGCCCTCTTCTGCAAAGCCAGCAGCGCCGCCGAAGCCATGGCGCAGATCTGCCGCTTCTACCGCGTGTTTCATACCGCCAGGCTGGTGAATGACCGCCTTGAGCTGCTGCTGCACGCCCCCCTCACGCCCACACAGCTCAAGGTGCTGAACCAGCACTTCGCCGACCTACTGGACAGCGGCCAGATTGAGCTCGATGAAGTCTGCGATCTTTCTGACCAGCTCCGGCCATCGCTGCGCTTCGATTTCAACGACCGCAAGGTGGGCCGGCTTTATCAGTTGATTGAGCATCTCAACGGGCTCGATCTTCAAGGTGCACCGGAACCGCACCACCCAGAGCAACGCCGCTGCGCCTTTCCGCCCTCATCGGAGCACGGCCTGCCATGACCCGGATCGGACTGATCGATTACGGCATGGGCAATCTCCATTCCGTGCGCCGCGCGATTGAGCGCCTCGGAGCAGAGGTGGTGCCCGTGCAGGAAGCCGCTGCAATGCAGGCCTGCAAGGCGTTGATCCTCCCTGGCGTGGGCGCCTTCGACCCCGCCATGCAGCGACTGGAGCAGGCGGAGCTGATTGAACCCCTGCGCGACTGGTGCGGCTCGGGTGGGCGTCTGCTGGGGATCTGCCTGGGGCTGCAGTTGCTGTTCCAGGGCAGTGAGGAAGGCCAGCGCGAGGGCCTGAGCCTGTTGGCGGGCCGGGTGCGGGCCCTGCCGCGCACGCCTGATCATCCGATCCCTCACATGGGTTGGGCGCCGCTGCTGCCGGGCACGCCATCGCCGCTGCTGCCGCCGGATCACCCACCCGCCTGGGTCTACTTCGTGCATTCCTTCGCCGCCGATCCCATCGATTCCGCCTGCGTCACCGCCCAGGTGGTCTACGGCGATGCCCGGGTCACGGCTGCGGTCTGGCAGCAGAACGTGGCGGCCTGCCAGTTCCATCCGGAGAAATCAGGCCCGGTGGGTCAACAGATGTTGCGCCGCTGGCTGCGCTGGGTAGAGAGCGCCGCCGCATGACGTATCTGATATGACACTGCGGATCAGTGGTGGCCGCCGCCTGGTCAGCCCAGCGGGTTCGGCGGCCAGGCCCACCACCTCGCGGGTGCGGCTGGCGGTGATGAATCTGCTCAGCGCACATCTGGAGGGAGCGCGTTGGCTCGATCTCTGCTGCGGCAGTGGGGTGATGGGCTGCGAGGCGCTGCAGCGCGGCGTGGCGGCCGTGGTGGCGGTGGATCAGGACCGGGCGATGGCAGTCACGGCGCGGACCAATCTCGAAACGGTGCGCTCCGGGCTCAGGCGGCCGGTGACCGTGGAGGTGCTCTGCCGGCCCCTGCCACGCTGGCTTGAGGGTGGCGGCGCCTGCCGCACCGCTGGTGGGCCGTTCGATCTCATCTATGTGGATCCGCCTTACGACGCTGGATTGCACCAGCCGATCGCCGCAGCGGCGTTGCAGCACGGCTGGGTGGCCGCTGGTGGGCTGTTGGTCTGGGAATGCGGCAGCCGCCGGGTACCCGAACCGCCTGCCGGTTGGGAACTGAGTCAGCAGCGCCGCTACGGCAGCTCGGAAGTGGTGCTGCTGACGCCCCTACAGACGCCAGAAGAACCGCCATAGCCGCTGCGTGAAGTGAAGGCTGAAGGCGAGGAGCGCCGGATCAGCCGCCGAGGGCGCTGCCACGGCGGTATTGGTTCCAGGCCGCCACGAACAACCCCAACAGGGTGACGGGAATCAGACCCAGCACGATGCCACACAGCAGGGGTTCGATCATGGAGAGCCAGCCACACAGAAGTGACGCAATTGTTTCACGTCTGCGGCAGTCTGGAGTGAGCAGCGTGGCGTTCCTTGACAGGTGATCTGATCCCGGCAACGGCTCCTGGGGGGGGAGCGGAGGCCCCCTTCCGCCGTCAGGGTCTGATCACAGCGATGGTGCTGATGGCTGCTGCCGCCTGTGCGCTGCTGGCCTTGGGGCTGCTGCCCTCCATCGGTGGCGACCCCTACACCCGCCAGACCCTCGATCTGTCTGGTTCGGCCGATCGCGGCAGCAGACTGTTCCTGATCAACTGCGCCGGCTGCCACGGCATCGCCGGGCAGGGGCTCGTGGGCCCGAGCCTGCATGGCGTCACCCAGCGCAAGAACGATCGCCAGCTCGTGCAGCAGGTTGTGAGCGGCCGCACCCCGCCCATGCCCCGTTTCCAGCCTGATCCCCAGGCCATGGCTGATCTGATCGCCCATCTCCACGCTCTGGCGTGACGGCGCCGGCGCCCGTTTTCTTGCCACTGGTGGTGGTGCTGGTAGAACCTGCCGGCCCGCTCAATGTGGGCAGTGCTGCCCGGCTCTGCGCCAATTTCGGCATCAGCGAGCTGCGCCTGGTGGCGCCCCGCTGCGATCACCTCGGCGATGAAGCCCGCCGTATGGCCGTACACGCCCAGCCGCTGCTGGAGCGGGCCTTGGTGTTCCCCGGCCTGGCCGACGCTATCGCCGATTGCCGCCGCGTCGTGGCCGCCAGTGGCCGGCCGGAGGCAGCACCGGTGGCCGTGGTGGATCCGCCCGAGGCCTTTGCCTGGCTGGCGGCTGGAGGTGGAGATGGGGAGGGGGCCGCTGGGATGGGCCGCGCCCTTGGTGATGGTCCCGATCACAGCCCTGGCCCAGCGGCTGCGCCGGCCGTGGCGGTGCCGGGCGTGGCGGTGCCGGGTGCGGCCGCCCTCGTGTTCGGCCGGGAAGACCGGGGGCTGAGCAACGACGAACTGCTGCAGGCTGGACGGGTGCTGCGCATCGCCGCCGATCCCGCCTACACCTCGCTAAACCTTTCCCACGCGTTGGCCATCGTGTTGCATGAATGGCACCGGTTCCACGCCCGCTCGCCTGGTCCAGGCCCTGGTCCCACCACGGCGCTGCCCACACCGGTGCGACGCGCCGACCTGGAAGCGGCGCTGGCCGATGCCCAGGCCTTGCTGCTGGAGGTGGGTTTTCTGTTGCCGCACACAGCCCATGCCCGCATGGTCAAGGTGCGCGGCCTGCTGCAACGGGCCCAGATCGATGCCGATGAAGTGGCCCTGGTGCGTGGCATGGTCCGGCAACTGCGCTGGGCCACCGATCGCCGGACCCCTTAACGTCCTGCCAATCCTTCTTGCATGTCTGTGCGCTCGGGCCGTCCCCCCCGATCCGGATCCACCGGCTGGTTCCAGCCCCTGGCCCTGGTGCTGCGATTGCTGGTGTTGGGCGTTGGTCTGGGTGTGATCACCGGCACGGTGCTGAAACAGCTCGCCCCCCGGATGGCCCAGGGCGCCATGGACACGCCGCGCATCGGAGCTGGCACGACCCCGGTGGCGCCGCTTCAGCAGGGCATCCCGCTGGGCAGCTTCGAGCCCCGCGAAGAGCTCACGGCCCTCAGCGCCCGCTGGAAGGCCCTGGCGGCGGCCCAGAAAGACCTCAAGGTGGGCGGCTTCCTGCTGGTGCTCGATGACGGCCGCTTCGCCCAGCTGAATTCCGACACGCCGCTGCCTGCCGCCAGCTCGATCAAGACGCCGATCCTGCTGGTGGCGCTTGAGGATCTCGATCGTGGCAAGTTGCGCTGGGGCGAACCCCTGCCGCTCACCAAAGAGGTGGTGGGCGGTGGCGCCGGCTGGATGGCCAGCCGTCCGGTCGGCACCCGCTTCCCCTTCTACGAAGCGGCCACCGAAATGATCCGCGTCAGCGATAACAGCGCCACCAACCTGGTGATCAAGCGGGTGGGCGGCAAGCTGGCCATCAATGCCCGCTTCCAGGCGCTGGGCTTGCCTGCCACCGTGTTGAACAACTGGCTGCCCGATCTGGAGGGCACCAACACCACCAGCCCCCACGACCTCGCCCGCTCCATCGCCCTGGTGGACACCGGCGCCAAGCTGAGTCCACGGGCACGGGATCACTTCCGCACGATCATGGGCACCTCGCGCACCAACACCCTCCTCCCTGCGGGGGTGCTCAGGGGCATCGGCGGCGACTCCAGCGATCCCGACAGCGAGCTGCTGGCCCGCGGCATCACCGTGCTCAACAAGACCGGTGACATCGGCATTGCCTACGCCGATGCCGGACTGATCGAGCTGCCCAATGGCCAGCGGGCCGTGGCGGCGTTCATGGTCAAGGGCCCCTTCAACGATCCCCGTTCCACCGATCTGATCCGGGCGATGGCCGCAGCCCTGAGTGAAACCCTGATCGGCCGTTCCCCTGCCCCCACCCCGAGATGACTCTGCAAGCTCCCCGCAACCGCCGCCTTCGGCGGCTGAGCCCTTTGCTGCCAGCTCTTGCCGGTGTCGCCCTGGTGCTAAGCGCCGGCGGCAGAGCCGCAGCCGATCCAGGGACCAATCCGGTGGCAAATCCCGTGGCCAACCCTGCTGCTGCAGCCCCCGCGACGGCTCAGGCCCCCGCTTCCGCTCCCACCACCGTGCTGCGGCGCCAGCAGGTGAGGCCGCTCCCAGGGAAGCTTGATCAGGTGCCGGTGATCAACGACAACAACCCCGAGCTGATCACGGCGCCCGGCATCCTGCTCTCCACCTTTGATGGGGCCGCCACGGTGGGCGGGCAACCCCTCGGTGTCCCGGCAGCCCATCTCAACCGCCCGCTGAAGGGACGCTTCGACCTGTTCAGCCATCACGTGTACGCGGGACGGCCCGAAACCGTGGATTCCACCCTCTGGCTGGCTGTGGTGGCGGCGCCCAGCGGCCCGCGGCCGGTGCGCCTGCAGTTGATCAGCGGCTCCACGGCGCTGTCGCAGGCCACCGACCCAAAGCAGGCGGACGCCCCCTTCCTGCCCCTGCCGGCGCTGGTGCCCCACGACGGCACCTCTGCGTTTTCCGGGCCGGGCAGCCGGGTGGCCGCTGAATTGCTGCAGCAGCGCCGCAGCCCTGAGATTCCCGCCCAATGGCAGCTGCCTGCCGGAGAGCTCACCACCCTGCTGGCGGTGCCGATCCCAGTGCGTGGTCTCGACCCCCTGCTCAATGGCCGCAACCTGCAGCTGCGGCTGGTGAGCGACGGGCCGGTGCAGGTCGCCACCCTGGCCGCCTTTGGCGGTGACCAGGCCCCGTCGGACGCCACATGGCTGGAACTGTTGCGGGGCGGGCTCAGTCCCAAGGAGCACCAGCCCACCCCCCGCGGCACCAAGGGGCGGATGATCTATTCGCGGGTCAGCGGCGTGCAGCTGGGCAGCCGCTGGACCGGCACGCTCACCGATCCCGGCAGTCCGGTGCTGTCGGTGCGCAGCGCCCCGGTGTCGTGGCCGATCGCGGGGCTGGAGCTGGGCACCCTGGGCACCGGCCAGGTGCAGACCGCCGAGCTGGATGGCTTCTATCCCGGCACCGCCTGGGCCGCCCACGGCAACTACGGCGTTGAGTACGACCTGCGCCTGCCACTGCGCAATGACGGCACCGAAACGAGCGTCCTGGCCCTGGCGCTGGAGTCGCCCCGCAAGTCCGACACACCGTTGGGGGGGCTCAGCTTCAACGCCACCGAGGCCCGGCCAGTGATGTTCCGCGGCACCGTGGAGGTGAGTGGCCTCGACGATCCCCAGGGGCGGCGGATGGGCCGCCGCTGGTTCCATCTGGTGCAGCGCCAGGGGCAGCAGGGGCCAGAGCTGGGCCGCGTGCGGCTCCAGCCAGGAGAGCAACGGGAGTTGCGCGTCCGATTGATCTATCCCGCCGATGCCACCCCACCCCAGGTGCTCACCCTGCTGCCGGTGCCCGCCGCCCCGGCGGCAACATCAGCTGTGAAACAATCCGAACCCGTGCCGAGCTGTCGTCCGTGAGTCAGACCCGCAAGCGCAGGGTGTTCCCCTTCACCGCCATCGTCGGCCAGGAGGAGATGAAGCTCGCCCTGCTGCTGAACGTGATCGACCCCCGCATCGGCGGCGTGATGATCATGGGCGACCGGGGCACGGGCAAGTCGACCACCATCCGCGCCCTGGCTGACTTGCTGCCGGAAATCCCGGTGGTGGCTGGCGACCCCTACAACAGCTCCCCCACCGACCCCGATCTGCAGAGCAGCGAGGTGCGCGCGCGGGCCGAAGCCGGCGAGACCCTGCCAGTGGAACCCCGCCAGGTGCCGATGGTGGACCTGCCGCTGGGCGCCACCGAAGACCGTCTGTGCGGCACGATCGACATCGAGAAAGCCCTCAGCGAGGGCATCCGGGCGTTTGAGCCGGGCTTGCTGGCCAAGGCCAACCGCGGTCTGCTCTACGTCGATGAGGTGAACCTGCTCGACGACCACTTGGTGGACGTGCTGCTGGATTCGGCCGCCTCGGGCTGGAACACAGTGGAGCGGGAGGGGGTGAGTGTGCGCCATCCGGCCCGTTTCGTGCTGATCGGCTCCGGCAACCCGGAGGAAGGCGAACTGCGGCCCCAGCTGCTCGACCGCTTCGGCATGAGCGTGGAGGTGCGCACCGTGCGTGATCCCGAGTTGCGCGTGCAGGTGGTCGACCAGCGCACCGGCTTCGACGCCGACCCCGAGGCCTTCAGCGTGCAGGTGCAGGAGGTCCAGGAGGCCCTGCAGGCGCGGGTGGTGGAGGCCCAGAACCGCTTGCCCTCAGTGCTGATCGACGACGACCTGCGGGTGCGCATCTCGGCGGTGTGCGGCGAACTGGATGTGGACGGTCTGCGCGGCGACATCGTCACCAACCGGGCGGCGCGGGCCCTGGCCGCTTTTGAGCACCGCAACGAAGTCACCGACGACGACGTGGCCCGTGTGGTGGCCTGCTGCCTGCGCCACCGCCTGCGCAAGGATCCGCTGGAGCAGATCGACACCGGTGACCGGGTGATCAAGATGTTCTGCAAAGTGTTCGAGCGGCCCGAGCCAAGCGACCGCAGCGCTTTCGAGCTGGCCCTGGCAGCCTGAGCCTGCCGGCTCTGCAAATTTCGCAGGGCACGGATCATTCGCCCCATGCGCATCCTCGGCATTGATCCCGGCCTCGCCCGTGTCGGCTACGGCGTGATCGAGACCGGCCCGCCTCAGCAGATGCTCGATTGCGGCATGATCCAGACCCTTCCCGGCCGCTCCGATGGGGCGCGGATGGTGGAGATCGCCCGCGATCTGCGCTGGCTCGTGCGGCGCTGGCGCCCTGATCTGGCCTCGGTGGAGAAGTTCTTCTTCTACCGCTCCAGCACCACGATCTCGGTGGTGCAGGCCCGGGGGGTGGTGATCATGACCCTGGCGCGGCTGCGGGTGCCGGTGGTGGAGTTTCCGCCGATGCAGGTGAAGCTGGCGCTCACCGGCTCGGGCCATGCCGGCAAGGAGGAGGTGCTCGACGCCGTGATGCGCGAACTGTCGCTGGATCACCCCCCACGCCCCGACGACGCCGCCGATGCCCTGGCTGTGGCGCTCACCGGCTGGTTTCAGCGGTGAAACGGCCCGCTGCTGCTGGTGCTGCTGCTGCCGGTGGAAACGGCCCCGCCAAGGCAGCCCTGCGCCGCCACTGGCGGCAACGGCGCGCGGCCTTGCTGCTGGAAGCGCATGCTCCCTTGCAACAGCAGGCCGCGGCAGCCCTGGCCCCTTGGCTGGATCGCCCGCAGCGGCTGGGGCTCTACTGGCCCCTGCGCGGCGAAGCCGATCTGAGGCCGCTCCAGGCGCTGGGGCCGGCCTCGCTCGCCCTGCCGGCGGTATGGCCGGAGGCCGGGCCAGAGGCTGGTCCGACGGTGCGTTCAGAAGCAGGCACGGCAGGCGGAGGCGATGCCGAGCTCCATTACGTCGCCTGGAACCCGGGCGCGCCGCTGCTCCCCGATCACTGCGGCATCCCGGCCCCGCAGGGCCCGAGCCTCAGGCCCAGCGCGCTGGGCCTGCTGCTGGTGCCGGCGCTGGCCTTCGACCGCTGCGGCTACCGGCTGGGTTCCGGCGGTGGTTGGTACGACCGCTTGCGGCAGCACCAGGCCTGGCGCGCCGTGCCGGCCGTGATCGTGGCGCCCTATGGCTGCCTGGTGGAGGCCCTGCCTGCTGACCCCTGGGACATCCCTTTCGACGGTTGGCTGAGCGAACGGGGCCTGGAATGGTTGCAACCTGTTGAGTGATGACCACCACGGCCCGCCTTGTGGGGCTGCATTTGCCAGGATCCCCGCAGCTGAACCGCTCCTGTGGTGATCTCCCCGGATTCGTCCGCTCAACCGCCGATGGGCCTGATGCAGCCGGTGATCGCCAGGGTGGATGCCGATGGCAGCAACGGCCGGCGCCTTTCCCCGGCGCTGCGCGCCGGAACCGCTGCAGCAGCAGGTCGCACCGTGGCTGATCGCGTGATGGCCGCCGAGCTCGGCCACCGCTCCGAGCCCAGCGAGGCCCTGTCGATGATGGTGAGCTCGATGGTGCGGATGGTGCAGGCGGGCAAGGCCCATGCCGCCGGCAACCGCTGGTCGGCCTCCTGAAGCCCTCTTACGCTGGAGCGGGATGCCACCCCTGAAGTGGAACCGGCTCTCTTCTGTTTGCTGAATCGCCCGTGACCTCCTTCCACCGCCTGGTTGTGCCATGCCTGGGAGCGGCGACCTTTGCCCTGCTGCCTGTGGCGGCCCGGGCCCATGCCATCGAGAGCAGCCTCGATCAGCTCCGTTCCCTCAACGACGCCCTGCTGTTGGAGAGCCGCTTCTCCTCCGGCGAACCGGCGGCCGGAGCCCAGGTGCGCGTAGTGCCACCAGGTGGTGGAACCGCGGTGACGGTGGGCCAGCTCGATGCCGATGGCAAGCTGTCCTTCGTGCTGCCGAGCGGTGCCGATGGCACCTGGGAGCTCCAGGTCGACGACGGCCCCGGCCACCGCGACTTCCTCGACCTGAACGTGAGAAGTGGCCGCCCTCAGCTCGACACCCTCAGCAGCCGTCCCTCCGAACCAACGGCGGCCTGGGCCTCCCCCTGGCTGATCGGCACCGTGGTGCTGGGTGGGCTCGGCAGCATCGGCGGGGTGATCGCCGGCGTGAGTGGCTGGTCCGCTGCCCGCCGTCGCCTTCGATGAGCGGCGGCACTGAAGCACTGGACCGGATCGTTGGCCGCCTGCGCGGCACCACCGACCCCAAGCGCCGCTACGCCTACGTGCTCTGGCTGGCCCAGAAGCTGGAGCCGCTGCCGGATGAGTTCCGCGTCGATCTCTTCAAGGTGAAGGGCTGCGTGTCGCAGGTGTACGTGGTGGGTGAGCTTCAGCAGGGGCGGCTGCACTGGCGTGGGGATTCCGATGCCCAGATCACCAAGGGGCTGCTGGCCCTGCTGATCGAAGCGCTCGAAGGCCTGACGCCCGAGCAGGCTGCTGCCGTGGATCCTGCCTTCCTGGCGGACACGGGCCTGCAGGCCAGCCTCACCCCATCGCGGGCCAACGGCTTCCTCAACATCTTCAAGATGATGCAGGCCCAGGCCCGCAGTCTCGCCAGCGGCGAGTCCACCGCCGGTGCAGCGTCCGGCGCCCCGGCCTGATGGCCAGCGCCATTGGCGGCAGCCCGCATGAGCAGCCGCACCGCAGGCAGGTTTCTAGGCTCAGACCTTTCCAGGCAAGACAGGCATGACCATCGGCATCGGCTTGCTGGGTCTGGGCACGGTGGGAGCGGGCGTCGCCGCCATCCTGTCCGCCCCGGCGGGTCGCCATCCGCTGGTGGACCAGCTGCGGCTGCAACGGGTGGCCGTCAGAGATCTCAGCCGCCCGCGCCCGCTGGAGCTGGATCCGGCCCTGCTCACCACCGACCCCGAAGCGGTGGTGCAGGACCCGTCCGTCGACATCGTGGTGGAGGTGATGGGGGGCCTCGAGCCCGCCCGCAGCCTGATCCTCAGTGCCATCGCCGCAGGGAAGTCGGTGGTGACGGCCAACAAGGCGGTGATCGCCCGCCACGGCCAGGAAATTGCCGCGGCAGCGGCGGCGCGTGGCGTGTACGTGCTGATTGAAGCCGCCGTCGGTGGCGGCATTCCGATCATCGAGCCACTGAAGCAGTCGCTGGGTGCCAACCGCATCCAGCGGGTGAGCGGCATCATCAACGGCACCACCAACTACATCCTCACCCGCATGGCGGATGAGGGGGCCCTCTACGGCACGGTGCTGGCCGATGCCCAGGCCCTCGGCTACGCCGAAGCCGACCCGGCCGCCGATGTGGAAGGCGGCGATGCCGCCGACAAGATCGCCATCCTGGCGGGGTTGGCCTACGGCGGTGGTGTTGAACGCTCCGCCATCCCCACCGAGGGCATCAGCGGCCTGCAGGCCAGGGATGTGAGCTACGCCGACCAGCTGGGCTTCCGCGTCAAGCTGCTGGCGGTGGCCCAGAGCGAGGGCACCGACCCCGATGGCACCGAGCAGCTTGATGTGCGGGTGCATCCCACCCTGGTGCCGAAGGATCACCCGCTGGCGGGGGTGAACGGCGTCAACAACGCCATCCTCGTGGAGGGGGATCCGGTGGGGCGGGTGATGTTCTACGGGCCTGGCGCCGGCGCCGGACCCACCGCTTCGGCCGTGGTGGCCGACATCCTCAACATTGCCGGCATCCGCCAGGTGGGCGGCCCGTCGGCCGGGCTCGATCCGTTGCTGGCGGCTGGCAGCTGGCGCCGTTGCCGCCTGGTGGATCCCGCTGTCACCCGCCACCGCAACTACCTGCGTCTGCAGACCACCGACCAGGCGGGGGTGATCGGGCGGATCGGCAGTTGCTTCGGCCACGAGGAGGTGTCGATCCAGTCGATCGTGCAATTCCAGGCCTCCGGCGGTGAGGCCGAGATCGTGGTGATCACCCACGGGGTGCAGGAGGCCCGTTTCCGTGCGGCGCTGGCAGAGATTGCCGCCCTTCCGGATGTGAAGGCGGTGGCCGCCTGCCTGCGAACCCTCTGATGGGAAGGATCCACGAACCTTCGGATGGAAGTGATCAACGGCCCCATCTGATGGGTGTGATCAGCAGCACCAATCGTTCCGTCGCGATCCCCTCACCGGGATTTCTTAAGGTTCATGGCGAACGCCTTCCCCTCTCCAGCCCCGAAATGCTGTCGACACACGCCCCCACCACGGGCGACCCGCAGCGCCGTCAGGCCCCATCCCCCCTCGCCACCCCTCTTCCTACGGACACCCCCTCCATTCGCACCAGCCCGATGAGCCTCCACCAGGGTGATTGCATTCACCTCGCCTCGGATTCGAACCTCTACCAGGTGATCGCCGTGGATCCCCCCCACGACCGTTGCTGGGTGCGCCGCTGGCCCCTGGCACGGGAGGGCTCCCCGGTGTTCGAGGTGTCCCTGCAGCAGGTTCACAACACGCCGCCCTCCCTGGCCCTCCATGGCCAGCCGAGCCTTTGAATGGCCGCAGCGCGCGTTACCGCTCCCCATCGCCCCCTTTTCTGATCTGAAGCGCTGGCTCACGCGTCCCCTGGTGGGAGCGCTGAGCCTGGTCCTGCTGGCGGCCTGCCAGCCCGTCCGCCCGGTGGACCGCCTGGTGGTGGCGGGCCGCAGCCGCATTGATTCGGTGGATCCGGCCGCCACCTTCAGCATCGGCGCGATGCAGCTGCTGAGCGCCCTGGGAGATCCCCTCTACGCGATCAGCCCCGACGGGGAACTGCAGCCGCGCCTGGCCGTGGCGCCGCCCCGGCTCAGCGCCGATCGCCTCACCGCCTGGGTGCCGCTGCGTCAGGGCGTGCGCTTCCACGACGGCAGCCGCTTCGATGCCGCCGCCATGGTGTTCACGCTGGAGCGCTTCCTGGCGATCGGCAAGCTGAGCTACCTGCTCGGCGATCGGATCGCCTCTGTGCGGGCCAGTGGGCCCTACGAACTGGAGCTGCGCCTGAGGCGTCCGTTCACGGCCCTGCCCCAGCTGCTCACGGCGGTGAATCTCACGCCGCTGTCCCCCACGGCCTACCGCGCCCACGGCCGCCGCTTTCTGAACGAGCGCTTCGTGGGCACCGGGCCCTACCGGCTCACCTTCTTCAACGACCAGCAGCAGCGGCTGGAGCCCTTCGCCGACTACTGGGGCCCGAAGCCCGCCAACAGCGGCATCGACATGGTGAACCTGAGCAACTCCACCGCCCTTTACGGCGCCCTGCGCAGCGGCGAGGTGGATGTGCTGCTCTCCACCAGCCTGGAGGGCGATCAGCAGCTGTCGCTGCACCGCCTGGCCGCGGCCGGCTCCCTGCGCGAAGGGAGGGGGCCAGCTCTGGAGATCGGCTATCTCACGCTGCTCAGCGACCAGCCGCCCCTGAAGGATCCACGCCTGCGCCGCGCTCTGGCGTTCGGTCTCGATCGGGAGCTGATCAGCCAGCGGGTCAGCCACGGGCTGCGCCCTTCCCTGCGGGAGCTGGTCCCCCCCACGATCCCCGGCTCCGATCCGCAGGCCTGGCCCGCCTTCGATCCGGCCCAGGCCCGCGAGCTGTTCCGCCAGGCCGGCTACTGCAATGGCCGGCGGTTGAGCGTGCCCCTCACCTTCCGCTCCAACATCCCCTCCGACCGTCTCTTTGCGCTCACCTGGAAGGAGCAACTGGCCCGTGACTTCGGTGACTGCGTGCAACTGGAGATCAGCGGCATGGAATCGACCACGGCCTACCGGCAGCTCGGCAAGGGGGCCTTCACGGCGATCCTGCTGGAGTGGATGGGGGATTTCCCTGATGCCGACAACTACCTGATTCCCCTGTTGGGGTGTGAGCAGGCGGAGGGCAACCGCTGCCTCAAGGGGGCCAGCGCCGCCAGCGGCAGCTTCTGGACCCAGCCAGGTCTTGAGCAGGATCTCAAGCGCAGTGAAAGTCTGGAAGGGGAGGAGCGCGTCGCCCTGCTGCGTCGCCTGCAGCAACAGGTGGCCCAGGCGTCCCCTTATATCCCGGTGTGGCTGGTGGCCCCACGCGCCTGGGCCCGCCCCAACCTGCAGACGCCCCGCTTCGATGGGGCCGGCCGGGTGGTGTTCAGCCGGCTGCAGAAGGAGCACCACCCATGAGCCGCCGTTCCCAGTTGCTGCGCTACGGCGCCAGCCGCCTGCTGCTTGGCCCGGTGATGCTCTGGCTGATCGCCACGCTGGTGTTCCTGCTGCTGCGGCTGGCGCCGGGTGATCCGATCGATGCCCTGCTCGGCATCCGCGCTCCTGAGGAGGCCCGCGCCGCCCTGCGCCAGCAACTCGGGCTTGATCTGCCGCTGCTCACCCAGTACGGCCAGTTCCTTGTGGGCTTGCTGCGCGGGGATCTGGGCGCCTCGCTCACCAACCAGACACCGGTGGCCCAGGTGATCAGCCAGAGCCTGCCGGCCAGCCTGGAGCTGGGCGTGTGCGCCCTGCTGCTCGCGGCCGTGCTGGGTCTGGCGGTGGGCTTCTCCGGCATCGCCCGCCCCGACGGCAAGCTCGATCTGGCCGGCCGCCTCTACGGCATTGGCACCTACGCCCTGCCCCCCTTCTGGGCGGCGATGGTGGTGCAACTGGTGTTCGCCGTCTGGCTTGGCTGGTTGCCTGTGGGGGGGCGTTTCCCCGTCACGCTGCTGCCGCCCACCGGCTCGGGCTTCTACCTGTTTGACAGCCTGCGGGCCGGCAACTGGGAGCAGTTCAGCGGCACGGTGCGGCACCTGGTGCTGCCCGCCAGCACGCTTGGCGTGCTGCTCAGCGGCATCTTCGACAATGCGCTGCGGCTCAACCTGCGCCGGGCGCTCCGTTCCGACTACGTGGAAGCGGCCCGCAGCCGCGGCCTGAGCGAAACCCGGGTGGTGCTGCGCCATGCCCTGCCGAATGCCCTGTTGCCGGTGCTCACGATTTCCGGGATCACCGTGGCGTCGCTGATTGGCGGCGCCCTGCTGATTGAGGTCACCTATTCGTGGCCGGGCATCGCCTTCCGGCTGCAGGAAGCGATCGCCCAGCGGGATTACCCCCTGGTGCAGGGGATCGTGGTGGTGGTGGCGGCGCTGGTAGTGGTGGTGAGTGTGGTGGTGGACCTGCTGGTGGCCCTGCTGGATCCCCGGATTCGGTTCTGATCCCTGCTGCTGAAGCCGGTTCGGAACCCTGCCGCTGCGGCGGCGGTTCAGCCGCCCACACGCCGGTGCCAGCGGCGAGCGGCTGCCCGATCGAGCACATACGCCCTCACGGTGCCCTGCAGGCGCTGCTGGCTGGGCAGGGCGGCGGATCCATCGAGGGATGCGAGGAAATCGGCGGTGAGGTTGAGCAGCAGCTCCTGTACCTGGCGCGGCTCCACCCCGACCAGCTCCTGGCCCAACTGCAGCAGGGCGGGGTTGTCATCGCCGAGGCGCACCACCGAGAAGTGGCTGCCTCCCTCCACCATCACCAGCCGGCTGCGGGGGTTGTGGTGTTGCAGGAACAGGTCCAGCTGCTCGCCCACAGGTGGTGTCACCAAGTCAAGGCCGCCGCCCACCATCAGCAGCGGTGTGCCGTTGAGGCGATTCAGGCCGCGGCCTGGCCAGAGCAGGCTGCCGAAACCGTTGAAGCTCACCACCGCCGCCACCGGATCGCGCCCATCGCCGCTGCCCACCTCCGGCAAGGGCACCTCCGGCAACTGGCACTGCAGCAACCACGAGAGGTTGTTGAGCGGGATGCCTTTCATTGCCCGCTTGCAGCGCTGCTCCAGGCCCGCCACGGGCCGAGCGCCCCCGGCCATCAACGCCGACAGGCCCCCGAGCGAATGGCCAAGCAGCACGGCAGAGGAGCCCAACGGCGGCAGCTGGCCGTCCTGTTCGGCCTTCAGCACCGCCTCCACATCCGCCAGGCGGGCGGGGAGGGTTTCGGCGCCGGGGGGCGGGCGCTGCCCATCGAGCAATTGCCGCACGACGCGATCGTCACTGCTGGGATCATTGATCACCAGCACCGGGTAGCCGCGCTCCGCCAGCCCCCGGGCCAGCCAGCTCAGCTGGGCGCCGCTGCTGCCCAGCCCCGGCATCACCAGCACGTAAGCGTCCCGACGGGGGGCCACTGCCTCCCACAGCTCGATCTGCAGGGGGTCGGGGCGGTGGGGCACCGCCAGTGCCAGTGCGCGGAGCCTGGGAACCGCGCCGCTGGGCAGGTGTGCCGGTGTCGGCCACGCATCGGGGGGGAAGGTCAGGGGCAGCGGCAGCTGGCGCAATTGCCGCAGGGCCTGGCCCTGACGCTCCACCTGCCGGCGCCACTGCTGCGCCAGCTCCAGCACCTCATCCACCTCCAGGGTGAGCCGGGGGGCGGGCACGGCCCGCAGCAGGCTCAAGGGGGTGACCGGCTCCGGGCGTTGCAGCAGGCCGCGCAGGGTGTTGACCAGCAGGACGCCGCTGCCGCTCTGATCGGTGCTGAGCAACGCCCCCATCTCCTCCAGCACCTGGCGGCCCGCCCAGCTCTGGATCAACTGCAGCGCCAGGTCGCGCTCCTCCAGCATCGGCGTGCGCAGCAAGCGCCGCAGATCGTCGCGGCTGCGAGGGTCGAGCAACTCGAACCACACGCCCAGGTCGTTGCTCCGCGAGCCAGGATCGCGGCTCCAGGCCTCCAGCTGGCCGATGTCGATGGGCAGCGAGAACCCATCGAGTCGAACGATCAGCTGATCAGCTGCCTTGGCCGGGCTGCCCGCCCCGACCAGCACACTGGTGAGAAGCACGAACAGCGATCGGAACCGGTTTGATACGACGTCGCGCAGGGGCAAGCGGCCTCGGCTGGTTCCTCCAGTTTCCCGCGCCCTTGCGGCAATTGTGTTGGATGCGGCTGCTGAGCAGTCTCGGCGGCGGCGGTGTGATTTATCTCACAGCCGTGGTGTTCCACAACGCCGGTTTCTCCGCCACTGCGGTCGGTCAGGGCCTGGCGGCAGCTGCCCTGGCCGGCACCGCCGGCCGGTGGCTCTGCGGCTGGTGGCTCGACCGAGGCCGCTCCTGCAACGGGCCGATCGTGCTGGCCGCCTTGATCTCGGTGCTGGCCGACGCGCGCCTGTTCACTGCCACCAGCTTTCCGGCCTACGTGAGCGGCCAGATGCTGATCGGGTTGGCCCTCGGGCTCTACTGGCCTGCGATCGAAGTGGCCGTGACCCAAAGCTGCGCGCCTCTGCCCTCCAGCCGCGCCTTCGCGCTCGTGCGCACCGCCGACGCCCTCGGCATCGCCACCGGCGTGCTGCTGGGCTCTGGGCTGGCGGCCTGGGGCCAGTTGCGGGGCATCTTTCTGCTCGACATCGCCTGCATGGTCGTGTTGCTGAGCCTGCTGCTGCGCCGGCCGCTGCCGCCGGCTCCGGCCCGCAGTGCCGGCGTGCGACTCGATTCCTGGCAGGGGTGGGTACGGCCCCTGCTGCCGCTGATGGCGATGACGGTGCTGTGCACCGGCATGGTGGCGCTGCTGCAAAGCGCCCTGCCGCTGGATCTGGTGCGTGGCGGCCTGGCGCGCCCCCCTATGCCGGAGAGCACCGGCGCCCTGCTGCTGGCGCTGCAGCTGGGGCTGCTGCTGGCCCTGCAGTGGCCGCTGGGGCGCTGGTTGTCGGAGCGATCGGTGGCCTTCGGGCTCGGCCTGAGTCTGCTGGCCTTCGCGCTCGGCAGCTTCCTGCTGGCCTTCTCCAGCCTGGGCTGGCACAGCCTCACGGTGCTGCTGCTGGCCCAGCTGCCGCTGGCCGCGGCCGTGGCCGCCTTTCTGCCCACCGCCACTGAGGCCGTGGTGGAGATCACGCCCCTCGCCCATCAGGGCATGGCCATGGCGCTGTTCTCGCAATGTTTTGCGGTGAGTGCCTTCGTGGCACCGCAGGTGGCGGGTCTGTTCCTCGACCAGCAGCGGCACGGAGCAGGCCTGTGGCTGGCGATGGCGGCGCTCTGCCTGCTGGGCCTCACCCTGGTGCGGCCCTTAGCCCGCGTCCACCCCCACGCCAGTGCTTCCGGCGGCCTCTGACGCTTCGGCCGGGGCGGGCCTGGAAATCCAGCCCTGCTGCTCATGGGGCAGGGGCTCGGTGCCGTACTCCCAATCGTCGTAGTCGGGGTCGTTGCGGATGCGCTGGTGCAGTTCCTTCTGGATCTCGAAGTTGTGGGGGCCAGCGGCAGATCCATCACTGCCCTCAGGGGCCGGTGTGGTGCCACTGGCGGCGTTGGCCACCGGCGGCTGGGCAGCAGGCTGGTTGCTGGCCGCCGCCGCGCTGCCAGCAGAGGACTCCTGGGAGGGGTTCATCAGGGTTTGCCTCGTAGGGGCCCATTCTCGCCGAAGGTCGGCGGCGCTTCTGGCACCGCAGCACCAAACAGAAAGGAGAGGATCAACGCTCTACGAGCGCTTCAGCGCCTGCAGCCGCCTCAGACGTTGAACAGGAATTCCATCACGTCGCCTTCGGCCACCACGTAGTCCTTGCCCTCGCTGCGCAGCCAGCCGCGGTTGCGCGCTTCCGAGAGGGAGCCCGCTTCGATCAGCTGCTCGTAGGCCACGGTCTGGGCACGGATGAAACCCCGTTCGAAGTCGGTGTGGATCACACCGGCGGCCTGGGGCGCGGTCATGCCGGCGGTGATCGTCCAGGCCCGCGTTTCCTTCTCGCCAGTGGTGAAGTAAGTGCGCAGGCCCAGCAGCTGATACGTGGCCCGGATCAGGCTCTGCAGCCCGCCCTCACTGACCCCGAGCCCATCGAGGTAATCGGCCCGTTCGGCCTCGCCGAGCTCCACCAGTTCCGCCTCCACCTGCGCGGAAATCCGCACAACCTCCGCGCCTTCGCGCTGGGCGAGGGCCGCCACGGCCTCGCTGTGGCCATTGCCTGCGGCCAGGTCGTCTTCCGACACATTGGTGGCGTAGATGATCGGCTTGAGGGTGAGCAGGCCGAGGGGGCGGAGGGTCTCGCGTTCGTCGTCGCTGAGGGCAACCCCGCGGGCGGGCGCACCGGCTTCCAGCGCCACCGCGATCCGGCCCAGCACCTCGTCTTCTGCCTGGGCGTCCTTGCTGGTGCGGGCCTGTTTCTTGAGGCGCTCGCGCCGCTTCTCCACCTGGGCCAGATCAGCGAGAGCCAGCTCCAGGTTGATGATCTCGGCGTCCTGGGCGGGGTCCACCTGCCCAGCCACGTGGATCACGTCGTCGTCCTCGAAGCAGCGCACCACATGCACGATCGCGTCCACTTCGCGGATGTTGGCGAGGAACTTGTTGCCGAGCCCCTCACCCTGGCTGGCGCCCTTCACCAGGCCGGCGATGTCGACGAACTCGACACGCGTGGGCACGATCTCGCGGGAGCTGGACACATCTGAGAGCATGTTCAGCCGTCCGTCGGGCACCGCCACGGAGCCCACGTTCGGCTCAATCGTGCAGAACGGAAAATTGGCGGCCTGGGCCTGGGCGTTGGCCACCAGGGCGTTGAAGAGGGTGGATTTGCCCACGTTGGGCAGCCCCACGATTCCGGCTTTGAGCATGGGGCGAAATCTAAACGGCGCCCCCCGGGCCTCCCATGGCCACGTTTTCCGCCGCGACCATCAAGACTGGTGACAGCGACTGCTGACCGTCATTCCCCGCTCCGCCCTTCGCCCCGCGCCGGTGCTGACACCGCCCCAGGAACAGTCCGTTCCAGCCACCCCTCGCCGGCCCAGCCCCAAAAAGCGGCGCTGGCCCCTCTGGGCAGGGGTGGCGGTGGCGGTGATCGTGATCGGTGGTGTGGCCTTCTGGCAGCGTCAGCGCGCCTCCACCCAGCGGCAGCAATCGCTGGCCACTTTCGTGGTGAAGGCTGAGCGCGGCAGCCTACCGGGCATCGTCACCGCCAGCGGCGAGCTGGAGGCGGCCCGCAGCGTGAACGTGAGCCCGAAGCGGGGGGGGGTGCTCGCCGATCTGTTTGTGGATGAGGGCGATCTCGTGCGGGCCGGTGAACCGATCGCCCTGATGGACAGCGGCGACCTGCGCGACCGGGAAAATGAACTGCTGGCCCAGGAACGTCAGGCGGCTGCCGAGTACGCCCGCAGCCGCTCAGAGTTTGAGCGCCGCCAGAAGTTGTTTCAGCAGGGGGCGATCAGCCAGGACGACATCGTCACCTTCCGTACCCGCATGCTCACCAGCAAGGCGGCGCTTGATGCAGCGCGCCAACGCAACGCCCAGCGGGATGTGGAACGCGCCGAGCTCACGATCCGCGCTCCCTTCGATGGCGTGATCACCCAGCGATTCGCCGACCCCGGCGCTTTTGTCACCCCCACCACGTCAGCCTCCGCCAGTGCGGGTGCCTCCAGCTCGTCGGTGGTGGAGCTTGCCAACGGCCTGGAGGCGGTGGCGAAGGTGCCGGAAAGCGACATTGGCCGCATTCGCCTCGGCCAGGCCGCCAGCGTGCGGGTGGATGCCTTCCCGGACCGCCGCTTCACTGCCCGCGTGCGCCAGATCGCTCCCCGGGCGGTGAAGACCAACAACGTCACGTCCTTCGACGTGAAGTTGCTGTTCACCGATCCCATCAGCGACCTGCGCATCGGCATGACCGCCGACATCGACTTCCAGGCCGGCACCCTGCCGGCCCAGACCCTGGTGCCCACCGTGGCGGTGGTCACCGAGGAAGGACGGCCCGGGGTGCTGCTGGTGGGCAAGGACAACCAGCCCACCTTTCAGCCGGTGACGCTTGGCTCCAGCAGCGGCCGTAACACCCAGATCCTCTCCGGCCTTGAGCCGGGTACCCGGGTGTTTATCGATCTCCCCCCCTGGGCGAAGCAGCGGCCGGGCAGCTGAACACCTGTCCGATCACTCAGGTCAGCTCAGGTCAGATCAGACCAGCTGTCAGATCAGATCAGATCAGATCAGATCAGATCAGATCAGGTCAGATCAGCTCAGCTGTCAGCTCAGCGTCGTTCTGCCAGGAAGGCACGGCACGCCGCCACGATCCTGCCGCTCGCCTGCCCGTCCCCGAAGGGGTTGTGGGCCAGGGCCATGGCGGCATAGGCCGCGGGGTCGTTGAGCAGGCGACCGGCTTCTGCGGCGATTGCTGCGGCATCGGTGCCGATCAGGCGGGCCGTGCCGGCAGACACCGCTTCAGGCCGTTCCGTGGTGCGCCGCAGCACCAGGACCGGCTTGCCCAGGGCCGGGGCCTCTTCCTGCAGGCCGCCGGAGTCGGTGAGCAGGAGCGTGCAGCCGCGGATCGCCCCCACCAGCTCGTTGTAGTCGAGCGGTTCGGTGAGAAAGG
Organism: Synechococcus sp. ATX 2A4; assembly: GCF_024346375.1. GTDB lineage: Bacteria > Cyanobacteriota > Cyanobacteriia > PCC-6307 > Cyanobiaceae > MW101C3. The sequence goes on from NZ_JAGQCV010000004.1 coordinate 71,063, forward strand.
CCCGCGGGTGATCGCCCAGCATCTGCTGCAGCGGTTCCCGCACGGTGGGGTTGCGGTGCAGTGGCAGCAGCAAAGCAGTGTCGGGATACTGCTCCAGCAGCCGCAGAAAGCCGTCGCCGATCGCGCGCAGGCGCTCTCCCCAGTTCTCCCGCCGGTGCACGGTGGCCAGGATCACCCGCTGCTGGTTCCAGTCGAGGCCAGGCCGTTGCAGCAGGGGCGCCCGCTCTGCCATCAACAGCAGCGCGTCGATCACGGTGTTGCCCGTGACCAGCACCTGGCCCACCACGCCGGCGCCGCGCAGATTCGCCTCTGACACCGAGGTGGGGGCGAAATGCAACTGGCCGATCTGGGAGATCAGCCGGCGGTTGGCTTCCTCAGGGAAGGGATCGAGCAGGTTGTCGGTGCGCAGACCGGCTTCCACGTGGCCCACTGGGATCTGCTGGTAGAAGGCCGCCAGGGCGGAAGCGAAGGCGGTGGTGGTGTCGCCCTGGACGAGCACCAGATCCGGCCGGTGTTCGGTGAAGTCCTGCTCCAGGCCCGTCAGGGCGGCGCAGGTCACGTGGGTGAGGGTCTGGCGGGGCGTCATCAGGGCCAGGTCACGGTCAGCGGTGAGGCTGAACAGCTCCATCACCTGCGCCACCATTTCCCGGTGCTGGCCGGTGAGCACCACCCGGGTGCGGAAGCCTTCGGCCTGTTGGAAGGCATGGATCACCGGCGCCAGCTTGATCGCTTCAGGCCTGGTGCCCAGCACGATGCTGACGAGCGGAGCAGTGGTGATCAAGGAGCCCATGCGGGGATGGCGATCCTAAGGAGGGCCCGCGACGCAGTCCCTTCGGACCCGTTTGCATCGCGAGCAGATCGCGGAGGGAGAATCAATAGAGCGCTTTCCCGCCAAAATGGCGGCAATGTTGACCAGCCCCATGACCAGCTCCCTGTTTCCCCCCAGCCCGGCACCTGCACCCAATCCCCTGCCCGCTGCCTTAGGTGGGGTCGATCCGGCCCCGGCGCCCCCGCAGCCATCAGGGGCCACGCCCCGCTCGCTGGCGGAGGTGGTACGTGTGGCCTTTGAGGCCAAGTGTTCGGACGTGCACCTCGGTGTGGGCGAGGAGCCGCGGCTGCGCTTTCGGGGCGACATGCAGATGACCGGTTGGCCGATCATCACGAACCAACAGTTCTCAGGCTGGCTCGATGAAATCCTATCCCCGGAGGATCGCCAGAGGTTTGCGAAAGATAAGGAATACGACGGCTCCCATGCCTTCAGCTTTGTAAGGGTGCGCATCAACCTGTTCGAATCGCTGCTGGGGCCAGCGATGGTGCTGCGGCTCATCCCCTATGAGGTCCCAACGCTGGAATCCCTCGACTTCCCTGAGGTGTTCAAGAAACTTCTCAAGTACACCAAGGGCCTGATCTTGATGACAGGGCCCACAGGCTGCGGCAAATCCACCACCTTGGCCGCAATGATCAACTGGATGAATTCAACCCAGTCGAAGCATATCCTCGCCATCGAGGATCCGGTTGAGTTCGTGCACACCAGTAAATCCTGTCTTGTGCGCCAGCGGGAGATCGGCCATCACACCAAGATGTTCTCCACGGCTCTGCGGGCAGCGTTGCGAGAGGATCCTGATGTGCTGCTGATCGGTGAAATCCGCGACCAGGAAACCCTCTCCACGGCCTTGGAGGCTGCCCAGACCGGCCACTTGGTCTTCGGCACGTTGCACACCAACTCCGCAGTCAAAACAGTGGAGCGGATGCTGGGGATGTTTCCGTCCGAAGAGCAGAAGTCCATCCGCACCAACGTGGCCGAATCCTTGCTGGCTGTGATCTCGCAGGGGCTGCTCAAATCCACCGATGGTGGCCGCATCGCCTACCACGACATCTTCATCAACACCGATGCCTGCCGTGACTATCTCTTGCGGGGTGAATTCGACGAAGTGGAGGAAATCATGAAACGCAGTTCGTTTGAAGGCATGAAAACCCTCAACCAGTCACTGGTCGAACTGGTGGTTGCAGGCAAGGTGAGCCCAGAAGATGCGATGGCCGTGAGCCTCAAGCGTGGTGAGCTTTCCCAGGCGCTGCGAGGCCGCGAATAGGCCGGAGCCGCCGGCGAAACATCAGTGGGCCCTGGCCAGACGGAGCAGCAACAGGGTGGCGATGCCCAGGGAGAGCCCCAGCATGGCAAGGCGGCCGTTCCAGATCTCGGCTTGAGGGGTGAAGCCGCGGCGCCAGGCGTTCAGCTCTTCCGGCGCCACTTCTACGGGCTGGCCGGCAGCCAGGCCCTCCGCATCGGAAGGTGCGGGCGCCAGGGCGTCGTTCTGCAGCACTGCATTCTCTGTGGTGTCAGCTGAAGCCATCCACCCCCTTCACGACGGGTCTGGCCACCATAAAGGCATCAAAAGGAGGGCTGCTGCTCGTAGAGCGTTTCGCTCTGCTGCAGCGGCAGGCGTGCCGCCACCCCCAGGGCCGTGCTGCTGCTTGATCCCGCGGCAAGCCGCTGGGCCGCAGCCACGCCGATCATGGCGGCGTTGTCAGTGCAGTAGGCAAGCGGCGCGCGGCGCCAGTGCAGCCCCAGCGCGCCGCAACGCTCCTCCAGCCGCTGCCGCAGTCGTTGATTGGCTGCCACTCCACCCACCAGCACCAGCGTGCCGAGCCCCTCGTCGCGGGCGCAGCGGCAACTGCGCTCCACCAGCACATCGACCACAGCCTGCTCGAAGCTGGCGGCCACATCGGCCAGATCCTGCGCCGCCAATTCAGCGGTGGAAGCTGGATCCGCCGGCCCCGCGGCACCGGTGCCGGCGCGCAGCGATTGCACCAGGCGCAGCACGGCCGTCTTCAGGCCGCTGAAGCTGAAGTCGTAGGGGTGATAGCCCCCTTCCGGCCTCGACACGCGGCCCTTCGGCAGCGGGAAGCGCAGGGGATTCCCCAGCGCTCCGGCCGCCTGGATCGCTGGGCCGCCGGGATACCCCAGCCCCAGCAGTCGCGCCACCTTGTCGAAGGCCTCGCCGGCCGCGTCGTCGTGGCTGCGGCCCAGCCGCCGGTAGTGGCCGGCGCCATCGACCCGGACCAGCTCGGTGTGGCCGCCGCTCACCAGCAGCACCAGGAACGGACCCGCCGGTAGGGGCTCTCCCAGGTGCACCGAACAGAGATGGCCTTCGAGGTGGTGCACCGCCACGAAGGGGCGATCGTGCAGCCTTGCCAGCGTTCGGGCGGTGACCGAACCCACCAGCAGGGCTCCCACCAGGCCCGGCGCCACGGTGGCGGCGATGCCGTCGAGGTCTGCGAAGCCAAGGCCGGATTCGGCCATCACGCTGGCGATCAGCTGGGGCAGAGCCTCCACGTGGCGCCGCGAGGCGATTTCGGGCACCACACCTCCCCAGCGGGCGTGTTCGGCGATCTGCGAAGCCACGGCACTGGCGAGTACCTGCTCGCCGCGCACCACGGCCGCCGCTGACTCGTCACAACTTGTTTCGACGGCCAGAACGGTGTTCAAGTGCCTCCATGGCCTCCCTTACTCTCCGCAAGTGACATCCTGCCCGCTGGCAGGCCTTTCCCCGGATCCGGATACGATGCGCCGCCTTTTCGCCGTTCTGATTTCCGCCCTGCTGATCTTCGGCTTCGCCCCTGTGGCCCATGCCGATGTGGCCGGGCTCACCCCCTGCTCCGAAAGCCCCCGCTTTCAGCAGCGCGCCGCCGCCGCTGCCACTCCGCAGGCGAAAGCCCGCTTCGAGATGTACAGCCAGGCCGTGTGCGGCACCGATGGTCTGCCCCACCTGATCGTTGATGGTCGCTGGAGCCATGCCGGTGACTTCATGATTCCGGGCATCGCTTTCCTCTACATCGCCGGTTGCATCGGCTGGGCTGGTCGCGTCTACCTGCAGGCCATCCGTGGCAGCAAGGACGCCACCATGCGCGAGATCCAGATCGATGTGCCCCTGGCTCTGAAGAGCACCATCGCCGCGGCCACCTGGCCTCTGGCGGCCTTCAGCGAATTCACCAGCGGCAAGCTGCTGGAATCCGATTCCAAGGTCACCGTTTCACCGCGCTGACCTTCGTTCAGCTGCCCCCATTCCCCTGTTCTCCACTTGGAGTGCGTTCATGAAAAAATTCCTTACCACCGCCCCTGTTTTCGCCGCGATCTGGTTCACCGTCACTGCCGGAATCATGATCGAATTCAACCGCTTCTTTCCTGATCTTCTGTTCCATCCCCTTTGATCAGCAGGCTTCCATCCGGAGCCTCTGAACGTCTCAAGCGGCCACCAGGCCGCTTTTTTTGGCTTCAGCGGCTGATTCAACTGCCGTCCAGCCGCAGCAGGGCTTCCAGTTCGCCGATGGCGGTCTCCAGGTCGGCGTTCACCACCACGGCGTCGAATTCAGCGGCGGCGGCCAGTTCTTCCCGGGCCCGCCGCAGCCGCCGTTCGATCGCGCTGTCGTCGTCGGTGCCGCGGCTGCGGATGCGCCGTTCCAGCTCCTCCAGCGATGGGGGTTCGATGAACACCTGGAACCCCTGCGGGAAGCTGCGCCGCACCTGGCGGGCACCCTCCAGTTCGATTTCCAGCAGCACCGGCTGTCCCAAGGCCAGATGTTCGCTGACGGGCGCCCGTGGCGTGCCGTAGAGATTGCCGGCGAATTCGGCCCACTCCAGCAGCCCGGCGGCGGCCACCTGCTGCTCGAACTGCTCCCGGCTCATAAAGAAGTAGTGCTCCCCTTCCTGTTCCCCGCTGCGGGGCGCGCGCGTGGTGGCGGACACCGACAGCCAGATCTGCGGATGGCGCTGGCGCAGCGCAGCCACGAGCGTGCCTTTGCCTACTCCGCTGGGCCCGGTGATCACTGTGAGCCGCCCCGGGCCGGCCGCCGCTGCCATTCCTGCCGTCTGTTCTGCTGCTGCTGCTGCTGCCCTTGCCACTGCCGTTACCTCCGCCATCGGGCGATCGCACGTGAGCCAGCAGAGTAAGGGGCTTGTCTGTCGGCGCCGCTCCCTTGACCTCCCGGACGCTCCAACCCATGGACGTCACCACCTTGCGGGCGGTGCTTGCCGAGTTGCGGCCCCAGCTGCTGCCGAGCCGCTTCGAGAAGGCCCAGCAGCCCAGCGCCCACAGCCTCCAGCTCGGGTTTCGCGCCCTCGATGGTCGCCATTGGCTGGAGCTGAGCTGGTGGGCGGATGCGCCACGCCTGCTGCCGATCGACCCTCCGGCCAGGCGCGGTGAGGGCAGCACCCTGGCCCAGCAGCTGCAGCACGGTTTGGGCGGCCTGGCGCTGGTAGCGATTGATCAGCACGGTTGGGAGCGGGTGGTGGAGCTGGGCTTTGCCCCCCGCCCCGGTGAAGCGATCTGCCGCTCGCTGGTGGTGGAGCTGATGGGCCGCCACAGCAACCTCTTCCTGCTCGATGGCCAGCGGCGCGTGGTGGCCCTCGGCCGGCAGGTGAAGCCGCACGAATCCAGGCTGCGGCCGATTGCCAGCGGTGACACCTACAGCCCGCCGCCGCCCCTGCAGGCCGATCCCCCCGATGCCGGCGAAACGCCGGCGCACTGGCGCCGCCGCCTGCAGCTCCTGCCCCTGCCGCTCGGCAAGGCGTTGCTGCGGAGCTACCAGGGCATCAGCCCAGCCCTGGCCCTGCAGTTGGCCGGCGATCACCCCGACAGATCCGCAGCGCTGCTGAAACTGCCGGTTGAAGAGCTGAGCGACGCGCAATGGAGCGCCCTCTGGGCGGCCTGGCAGCAGTGGCTCGGCGACCTGGCGGAGGACCGTTTTGGCTTCGCCACCGGTGGAGCCACCGCCTACCGCTGCTGGGGCACCGAGCTGGCCGGCGCGGTGGGGCGCCCCCTGGCGCAGCTCTATGACGAGCAGCTCACGGCCCAGTCGTTCCAGCTGCGGCATGATCAACTTCGGCGGCGCCTGATCGCCGCCCGTGATCGCCAGAGCGCTCAGCGGGACGAGCAGCAGGCGTTGTTGGAGCAGGCGGCCGGCTGCGACCAGTTGCGGAGACAGGCGGATGCCCTGCTCTGCCTGGCCGATCCCAGCCGCGACCAGGTGGCTGAGGCGCAGGCGCTCTACAAGAAGGCGCGCCGGTTGCAGCGTTCCTCCGCCGTGATCACCACGCTGCTGGAGCGCCACGACCAGCAGCTGGAGCGCATCGAAGCCAGCCTGGCCTTCCTTGAGCTGCACCGGCCCGAGCGGCCCACCCCCAACGCCCTGCGCGGGGCGCTGGAGGATCTCGCTGCCCTCGAAGATGATGTGGAGGAACTGCTCACCCTCAGCGGCCGTGAGCGGGACGGGGGCCGGCGCAAGGCCCGCGTGCGGCGGCAGGCCGTGCCTTGCCAGCCACTGGAGTTCCTCACTGCCACAGGGCTGCGTGTGCAGGTGGGCCGCAACCACCGCCAGAACGAATGGATCAGCCTGCGTCAGGCGCGCCGCGGCGATCTCTGGTTCCATGCCCAGGAATGCCCAGGCAGCCACGTGATGCTCAAGAGCTCGGAGGCTCCCGCCACTGACGCGGACCTGCAGGCGGCGGCCGATCTGGCCGCCCGCTTCAGTCGCGCCCGCGGCAATGCCCGCGTGCCGGTGGTGATGGTGCCCAGCGACCATTTGCAGCGCATTGCCGGGGCCGGACCGGGCACCGTGCGCCACCGGGGCGGCGAGGTGCTGTGGGGCGACCCCGGCCGCGGCGCCACCCTGTGCGGTCACTCCTTAGGCTCAGCTCCAGCGCCCGGGCCATGAGCGAACCTCCCCTCCCCGCACCTCCCCCACCCATCCGAGTGCCACAGGCGGACGAGTTCCCCGCTGAGGTGGAGATGAGCCTCGTGGACCATCTCGAGGAGCTGCGGCGGCGGGTGCTGCGCAGTCTGCTGGCGGTGGTGGTGGCGGCTGGTGGGTGTCTGCTGCTGGTCAAGCCGCTCGTCCGCCTGCTGGAGATGCCTGCTGTGGGCATGCGCTTCCTGCAGCTTGCCCCAGGCGAATTCCTGTTCGTGTCCATCAAGGTGGCCGGCTACGCCGGCCTCACGCTGGCTCTGCCCTACGTGCTCTACGAGGGGCTGGGCTTTGTGTTGCCGGGGCTCACGCGCCGGGAGCGGCGTCTGGTGGCTCCTGCCGTGGCGGGCTCCGCCGTGTTGTTCGCCGCTGGGCTCACCTTCGCCTGGTGGGCACTGGTGCCGGCGGCGCTGCGGTTCCTGGTGAGCTATGGCGCCGATGTGGTGGAGCCGATCTGGTCGATCGAGCGCTACCTCGATTTCGTGCTGCTGCTGATGGTGGCCACCGGACTGGCCTTTCAGCTGCCGGTGCTGCAGCTGCTGCTGGGTGCCTTCGGCCTGATCCGCTCCGCCGCCATGCTGAAGGCGTGGCGCTGGGTGGTGCTGGTGGCGGCCCTGGCCGGCGCTGTGCTCACCCCCTCCACCGACCCCGTCACGATGCTGCTGCTCACCGGCTCGATCACGGCCCTGTTCCTGGTGGGCGTGGCCCTGGTGGCCCTCACCGAACGGTTCCGGCCTGCCGCCAGCGGCGCCTGAGGCCAGGCTCAGAGCAGGAATTCACTGCTGCGCCCGCCTTCAGCCGGCTCCAGGGTGAGGCTCATCGCCCGGCCGAGACGGGGCTTGTCGCGGGTGGTGGCGAGCCACTGACGCACCTGATCGGCCACCCCGAGGCCGTTCAGCAGCTCGATCAGCTCCTGCAGCTTGGCCTCATAGCCCTCGGCATCGAGTGGAAACGACTGCTGCTCCAGGTAGGCCCACATCACCTGCAGATAGAGGCGGCCGCGCCGCTGCACCAGCTGGAGGTCGTAGGAGGCATGCCAGCGCTGACGCAGCACCTGCAGCACTTCATCGAGCTGAAGGGGGGCGCAGCGGCCGCTGAAGCCGGGCTCGGCAGCCGGATCAGGCAGGGACACGGCGGCGAAAGAGAGAAACTCCACAACAGCATGTTGCGCCGCAGGCGCAAGCCGGCGCCTGGCAAAACGTGACGGCCAGGGCAACGTCCATAATGGGCGCCTCGTTGCTTCGGCACCCAGGAACGTTCCGTATGACCCAGATCCCAGTGAGCGATGTGCCCGGAATGGGCCGTCGTCAGTTCATGAATCTGCTGACTTTCGGCTCCGTCACTGGTGTCGCCCTGGGTGCTCTCTACCCCGTTGCCCGCTATTTCATTCCCCCACGGCCCGCAGGCGGTGGCGGCGGCACCACCGCCAAGGATGAACTGGGCAACACCGTCACCGCCACGGGCTGGCTCAGCACGCACAAGGAGGGTGATCGCAGCCTCGTGCAAGGTCTGAAAGGGGATCCCACCTATCTGCTGGTGGAAGGATCCGACGCCATCGGCAGCTACGGCATCAACGCCATCTGCACCCACCTGGGTTGCGTGGTGCCATGGAACAGTGGTGCCAACAAATTCGTCTGCCCTTGCCACGGCAGCCAGTACGACCCCACCGGCAAGGTGGTGCGTGGTCCTGCCCCGTTGTCGCTGGCCCTGGCCAACGTCTCCATTGAGAACGACACCGTTTTCCTGAGCACATGGACCGACACCGATTTCCGCACCGGTGAAAAGCCCTGGTGGGCCTGATCGTCCGACCGTCCATCTCCTCCTGTCGCCCGTCCGCCCACCCCATGCGCCGCACCCTTTCCCTGCTGCTCTCCACCGTCCTGGCCACGGCCGCCCTCTTCATGGCGCCGGCTGCCTCCTGGGCTTACCCCTTCTGGGCCCAGCAGAACTACGAGAGCCCCCGCGAAGCCACCGGCAAGCTCGTCTGCGCCAACTGCCACCTCGCCAAGCTGCCCACCCAGGTGGAAGTGCCCCAGGCCGTGATGCCTGACACCGTGTTCAAGGCGGTGGTGAAAATCCCCTACGACACCAGCGTTCAGCAGGTGGCCGCCGATGGCAGCCGCACGGGCCTCAACGTGGGTGCGGTGCTGATGCTCCCCAATGGCTTCACCCTTGCTCCGGCCGATCGCCTCAGCGACGAGCTGAAAGAGGAAACCGCCGGGGTCTACGTCACCCAGTACAGCGACGCCAACCCCAACATCCTGTTGGTGGGTCCCCTGCCGGGTGATCAGCACCAGGAGATCGTCTTCCCGATCCTCTCGCCCGATCCCGCCACCGACAGCGCCATCCACTTCGGCAAGTATTCGGTGCACGTGGGCGGCAACCGCGGACGCGGCCAGGTTTACCCCACCGGTGAGAAGAGCAACAATGGTGTCTTCACTGCCCCTGCGGCTGGCACCGTGAGTGCCATCACCGCCGGTGAGAACGGTGCCAGCGTGGTGGAGATCCTGGCCGCCGATGGCAGCACCGTGAGTGAAACCATTCCCGCTGGACCTGCCCTGGCTGTGGCTGTCGGCGATGCCGTGGTGCTCAACGGCCCCCTCTCGGTTGATCCGAATGTGGGCGGTTTCGGTCAGTTGGATGCTGAGATCGTGCTGCAGAACCCCGTGCGCATCTACGGGATGCTTGCCTTCTTCGCCGCCGTCGCTCTCGCCCAGATCATGCTGGTGCTGAAGAAGAAGCAGGTGGAGAAAGTCCAGGCTGTCGAAGGCGTCTGAGGCTCTGCCCCCATCTCTCTGAGGCTCTGCCCCAACTACTGAGCCGTTTCTTTTGGCGCTTTTTCCCCCAGCCCTGCCGGCGGCGATGTTCACCTCACCGGGGCCCCTGCTGTTTCAGCTGGGGCCTTTCTCCCTGCGGTGGTATGGCCTCCTGATCGCCATTGCGGTGCTCCTCGGCCTGATGCTCTCCACCCGGCTGGGCCGGCGGCGCGGCATTGAGCCGGCCATGATTGCCGACCTGCTGCCGATCCTGGTGCTGGCCGCCGTGCTCGGCGCCCGCCTCTATTACGTGGCCCTGGAGTGGCGCCAATATCAGCTCAACTGGTTGGATGCCCTGGCCATCTGGCAGGGGGGCATCGCCATTCACGGTGCCTTGATCGCTGGCTCGTTGGCGGTGGTGGTGTATTGCCGCTGGCGCAAGATTTCCTTCTGGAATCTGCTTGATGTGCTTGTGCCCTCGGTGGCTCTGGGCCAGGCGATTGGCCGTTGGGGCAACTTTTTTAACTCCGAAGCCTTCGGCTTGCCCACTGATCTCCCCTGGCGGCTGTTCATTCCGGCGGTGAACCGGCCGGCCAGCTTCATCGATGAGCAGTTCTTTCACCCCACCTTTCTCTACGAATCGCTTTGGAACCTCGCGGTGGTGGCGCTGCTCCTCACTGTGTTCCAGCTGGGCTCGCGCGGCCGCATCCTGCTGCCTGCCGGGGCGCTCAGCTGCATCTACCTGATCAGCTATAGCCTCGGCCGCTTCTGGATCGAAGGATTGCGTCTCGATCCGCTCTGCCTGTTCTCGGTCCCCCCGTTCTGCGAGGGCGGCCTGCGCATGGCCCAGCTGATGAGCCTGCTGCTGATCGTGGCCGGATCGATCGGTCTGATCTGTTTTTATCGCGCTGCCCGCCGCCTTCAGAGCGAGCCCATGCCCCGCGATTCTTCCCCGGGAACCAACCCTTGATCGCCTCCTCCAATCAGCCTGAAACCACCCCACCGCCTCCGCCTGAGCCGGCGGTGGTCACGATCGTGGGGGCGGGGCCCGGTGCTCCCGATCTGCTCACCCTGCGGGCGGCCCGCGCCATCGAAGCGGCCGAAGTGCTCGTTTGGACCGATTCCCTGGTGTCGCCCCAGATCGCGGCCCTGGCTCCGGCAACTGCCGAGCGGATCCGCACCAGCACCCTCACCCTTGAGCAGGTGCTGGAGGTGCTGATCGAGCGGGCCCGCGCCGGCAAACGGGTGGTGCGCCTGCACGATGGTGACCCCTGCCTCTACGGGGCGCTGGCGGAGCAGGTGAGCCGGCTCTCCGAAGCGGGCTTGGAGGTGGAGGTGGTGCCAGGCCTCAGCGCCTATCAGGCCACCGCGGCAGCGCTGCAGGCTGAGCTCACCATCCCTGGCCTGGTGCAGACAATTGTGCTCAGCCGGGCCTCCGGACGCACCGGCGTGCCGGAGAAGGAATCCCTGGAGCGCCTGGCGGCCCTGGGGGCTTCCCTCTGTCTGTATCTCAGCGCCCGCCATGTGGAGGAGGTGCAACAGGTGCTGCTGCAGCATTACCCCGCCGATACCCCGGTGGCGATCGGCTACCGGGTCAGCTGGCCCGACCAATGGATCACCGTGGTGCCCCTGAGCCAGATGGCGGAAACGAGCCGCCAGCGCCAGCTGATCCGCACCACCCTTTATGTGATCAGCCCTGCCCTCAACGCCCCCCAGCAGGCCCGCTCCCACCTGTATTCCTCCGCCCACAGCCACCTGTTCCGCCCCGGTGGGACGGGGACACTCGCCGCTGCGAAGGGGCTGCCTGTCGATCAGGCCGCCAGCGACTGCGGGCAGCTGGCTGAAGCCTCCCCCGTGTCCTTGCCGTAAAGCTCGGCCTCGAAACGGTCACGCTCGAAACGGCAGCCACTGCGCGCCACGATCGCCTCGAGGTCCAACGCTGCCACCCCCAGGCAGCACGTGCCTCCCGGTGAGGGCGTCACGTTGAACACGAGCCCAGGCCCGGCTTCGATCCTCACCTCCCCGAGCATCAGTTTGCGGGCCTGCTTATCGATCAGCTGGGGGCGCACCCCTCCATAGCCTTCGGCGAAGCTCAGATCGTTGAGGCTCATGCCGGGAACGATCTTGCGGACATCGCGCAGAAACAGCTGCCGCCGCAGCCAGGGCACCTCAAACAGCAGGTTGCGCACGATGTAGGCGCGGATATCGCTGTTGCCGAGCAGCTGCCACAGCACCGCCAGCACGGCCAGATCGAGCCTGAGCACTTCGAGGAATTCAAAGAATGAGCTGAGCCGGTAGCGCTCAAGCATGGGCAGCAGCAGGGCGGTGGGGCCAAAGCGCGTCTGGCCTGGAGCCCCCACATCGGGATCGCCATGCAGCGCCGCGAAGGGCAGCTTGTCGTTCTGCACCGTGTACACCTTGCCGTTCAATCGCTCAGGCGTGAAGTAGAAGCTGCCGGCCACCGGCAGACAGGAATAGCGCAGCCCATGGCCCATGCGCTGGGCCATCAGCAGGCTGTGGGCGCCTGCGTTCACCACCACATGTCGCGCCCGCCAGAGCTGGCGACCTGCGGCATTGCTCTGCGTCTCCACCAGAAACGTGTCGCCCGCCGGGGTGATCGTTTCCACGCGGGTGCCGAGGGCCAGATCAATGCTGCGCTTGCTTCCCGCCACAGCAGCCTGGGCCTGGCGCACAAACGCGGCGGAGAGGGCTTCGTAGTCGACGGCGGTGGTGGCCTCGCGGATGCCGATCGCCACCAGTTCCTCACTGCGTGGCAGGCCATTCACCAGAGCCACGGCTGGCTCCCAGGCGGCGATGTCCTCTTTCTCCAGCAGCTGCATCGCTGGAAAGTGAGGCGAGAAAATCTCGAAGCGCTTGCGCAGGCTGGCGCACTCCCGTTCGCCCACTCCCAACACCATCTTCGGGGTGCGGAACAGGCAGCGATCCCGATCCTCGTCCTCCAGCAGGTCGCCGAAGCGCACGACCATCTCGGCGGTGCGCTTCACCCGCAGCGCCTTCTCCAGGGTGTAGTTGGTCTCGATGTCGCCGCAGTGGATCGTCTGGCTGTTGCTGGTGGCCTTTGAGTTCACCTGGGCCAGCTGTCCGTAGCGCTCAATCAGCGCCAGCCGCGGCAGGTCGGTGTAGCGGGCGAGCTCAAACAGCAGCGCAGTGCCGCAGACACCGCCCCCCACCACCAGCACATCCACCTCCTGTGAAGCCGAGGCAGGTGGCGACGCGCGCAGGGGGGAGTCAGGGGTCACGCGGCAGCGGCGAAACAGAGGGTGCACAGGCCATGTTCGCTGATCCGGTGCCGGTCAGTGAGGCCGCTGGCAGACCGCTTCATCGGGCCGCAAAGAGCACGACGATGGCACCGGCGAGCATCACCGCGGCGGCGGGCAGCCGCAGCGCGCCCCGCGGTTCACCCAGCAGCGTGACGCCTGCCGTGGCACTCATCAATGTGCTCAGGCGCTTGATGGCGATCACATGCACCACGGCGGTCTGGCGCAGCGCCTCCATCTGGCAGACCATGCCCACGGCGCCGGCCAGGCCGCAGAGCAGCACCAGCAGCAGTACCCCCTGAGGCGTCGCCCCCGGGGCCGGTAGGGCGGTGCTTCCGCCTTGACTGGTGAGTTCTGGGGCTAGCAGCGGCATGGCCACCACCAGGTTGAACAGCACCACCCAGGTGAGCGAGCCGCCGGCGCTCACCCCCACTTTGTCGAAGGCGGCGCCAAGGCCCCACAGCACCGCCACCACGAGCATCGAGCGTGCCCCCGGACTGCTCAGCAGGGGAAGGCCGCCGCCGGTGCCGCGGCCCAGCAGCAGCGCCCCCAGCACCAGCAGCGCCACGCCCGTAAACGCCGCCGGCGCTGGCCGCTCCCCCAGCAGCCACCAGCCACTGAACAGCAGCACCAGCGGTGAGAGGTTGATCAGCGGCAGCACCAGGCTGAGGTCGCCGCGGGCGAGGGCGCGCCCGTAGGCCCAGAAGGCCAGGGCGTTCACCAGTCCCCCGGCGGCCAGGGCCAGCAGGAGGCGGCTGCCATCGCTGGGTGCGCCGGCGCCGGCCAGCAGCAGCCACGGCAGGGTCAGTGCGGCACTGACCAGGCAGCTGAGGCCCATCACCCGCGCCGCTGTCCAGCCGCTGCGTTGCAGCAGGCGGCGGATGGCCAGGTCGCGGCCGCTTTCGCAGCAGGCCGTGAGCAGGGCCAGGGCGGGCCAGGGGAGCAGCAAAGGGAGCTTGGTGGTGGAAGGAGGTGGCCGGGTGGGTTGGGTGGTGCCGCCCGTGTTTTAAGATCCAGGGGTGCGGGCGATTAGCACAGCGGTAGCGCACTTCCTTCACACGGAAGGGGTCACTGGTTCGAGTCCAGTATCGCCCATCAACTTTTTGCTCCTTGGCCTCACCTTGCGTGCCAAGGTTTGATGTCAAAGCGAGTAAAACTCGCGCCGTTGGTCTCGATCTGCCTGCTTGATCTGCCTGTCCAATGGGCCAGTAAAAGTTTGCTTTGTGCTCCCGTCAGTGTTATCAATTTGGCGCAGATATTAGTCATGGCGGGTGCATTTATTGTGCCGTTCCTTTTTGATCGACAGAAAGATGTTGTCCTCAGCGGGGGCGGCCTGGTTTGAGTTGTCGTCAGCAGCACAGGCCGCTGAATCTCAGCTCCAATGCTTAAGAACAGTTAAACGCGGTGTCCTGGTGACTCGGTTTACTTCAAAAAATCCACCCTCTGCTACCTTCTGCGCAGGAGCCCAAGGCAAGATCACCTTTCATGCTCTCCAGTGCCAGTGATCTCGCTGCAGCCCGAAGTCCCTCACCTGAGTTGTCCGGAGTGACCACGGGCTTCTCCGGAGCTTCTAATGGCTTACCTGTGATCACCACAGGGTCGATTCTGGAGCCGTTGACGCCCTCCCTCCGTTCAAGCCTGGCGCGCCATGGTCTGCTGCTGCCGCTGCTGCGCCAGACCGTGATCGCTGCAGCGGTGGAGAGCATTGAGCTCAGCAGTGAAGAGCAGCAACAAGCTCTCCGCGAGTGGTGTGGGCGTCATGGGCTGCGCTCCGCAGAAGCGCTGCAGGCCCACCTGGCGATCCATGCCCTCAGTGAAGCTGATGCCGCCTGGCAGGCCGAATTGCCCCTCCGCATCGAGAAGCACTGCGAGATCCACTTCAGCCATCGGGCGGAGCAGCGTTTTCTGGCTCGCAAAGGGGAGCTGGATCAGGTGGTTTACAGCCTGTTGCGGGTGGAGGATCCCGCCCTGGCCCGGGAGCTCTATCTGCGCATCGCGGAGGGTGAAACCGATTTCGCCGCTTTGGCGGCCATTTTTGCCTTGGGCCCGGAGCGCTCCACCCGGGGTGTGGTGGGCCCCCTGCCGCTGCTGCAGGCCCACCCACGCCTGGCCCAGGCCCTGCGCACCTCCCGCCCGGGGCAGTTGCTGCCACCACTGAACATCGAGCAGTGGTGGCTGGTGGTGCGTCTGGAGCAGCTGCACCCCGCCAGCTTCGACGACGCCATGCGTCAGCGCATGGCCCGGGAGCTCTTCGATGCCTGGGTTGAAGAAGACGTCGCTCAACAGCTCTCCGGCCGCGCCACCCCATGACCCAGGCCATCCCCACATCGCTGGCGGTGCTGCTAAAGGCGGCTCCCTTCCAGCTCCTGTCGCCGGCGGCACGGGCGCGCCTGCTGGAGGCGGCCAGCCTGCAGCGCTTCGAACTCGGCCAGACCCTCAGCAGCGCCGATGCGATTGGCCAATGGGTGTTGCTGGTGGTCGAAGGCGAAGCCCGCCTGCTCGGCGAGCATGATGGCCGACCGTTCACGCTGGAGCGGTTGGGCAGCGGCCAGCTGATCGGGCTGGCGTCCCTGCTCCGCGCCCAGGGCTGTGAGCAGGTCAGTGCGGCCACCCCAATGGTGGTGGCGGCGATTCCTGATGCCGTCATGCTTGAGCTGGTGCTGCAGGAAGAGCCCTTTCGCCGCTGGTGCGCAGAGCACCTCTGGACGGCTGAACTGCACGCCCTGCTGCAGCACAGCGATGCGAGCGATCCTTCCGCCGGTGCCTTCGATCCCGCGCTCTGGCGGCAGCGGCTCGAACGGTTGCGGTCCCTGTCCCGCGGCATGTCCCCTGGCGTCGGCGATCCCAGGGCCCGGCTGGAGTCGGGCGAACGGCTGGTCGTGGGCAGCGCCAATGTGGCTGGCTTTGAACTGGGCGATCCCCTGCGCGATGGACCGCTGCCCCAGCCCCGGCCGCCCCTGCCGCTGCGGCTGATCGCCCTGGATCACGCGGCCGATGGGCATGCGGCTGCGGAAGCGTCCGGCACCGGCGAGGCCAGCGGCAGCGAGGTGGCAACGGCAGCGGGCCAATCCCCCCTGCCCACCAGCCTCGACCTCGGCCAGGTCATGCCGTCGCGCGGCATGGCGCTGGTACGGGCCCGCGGCCAGATGGAGGAAACCCTGGCCTGCTTCCAGATGCTGGCCAAGCTGCTGGAACTGCCCTACCGGCGGGATGCGATCGAGAAGGTGCTGCGGGATCGCTTGCGGCGTGGCCAGGCCCCCGACCTGCAGCTGGTCGGCCAGATCGCCTCGATGCTTGGCCTGCTCGTCACCGGCGCCCGGGTCCAGACGGCCTCTGCCACCCGGCTGATCACCCCGTGCCTCGTGGCATGGAAGGACAGCTTTGCGATCGTGACCTCCAGCAACGCCAGCGGCCTGCAGCTGGCGTCTCCCGCCGAGGGCTGGGTGAGCCTCACCCCCGCCGAGCTCACGGAGATCTATCCCGAAGGGCTGGAGCTGCTGTTGCTGGAGCGCAGCACCAGCACGCCGGATCAGACGTTCGGGCCGGGCTGGTTCTGGCCGGCCCTGCGCCGCTACCGCGGCATGTTGATGCAGGTGCTGCTGGCCTCGTTTGTGGTCCAGCTGTTCAGCCTGGCCAATCCCCTGCTGATCCAGGTGATCATCGACAAGGTGATTGCCCAGCGCAGCCTCGACACGCTGCAGATCCTGGGCATGGCCCTGGTGGTGGTCACCCTGATGGAAGGGGTGATCGGCAGCCTGCGCACCTTTCTGTTCACCGATACCACCAATCGCATCGATCTCCGGCTTGGCGCTGAGGTGATCGACCACCTGTTGCGCCTGCCGCTGGGCTATTTCGACAAGCGGCCGGTGGGGGAACTCGGCACCCGGATTGCCGAGCTGGAGAAGATCCGCAACTTCCTCACCGGCCAGGCGTTGATCACCCTCCTCGATGCAGCCTTCTCGGTGATTTACATCATCGTGATGGCATTTTATAGCTGGCTGCTCACGATCATCGCCCTGGCGGTGCTGCCGATTCAGATCGCCATCACCCTGCTGGGCGCACCGCTGTTCCGCCGCCAATACCGCCAATCGGCCGAAGAGAATGCCCGCACCCAGAGCCACCTTGTGGAGGTGCTCACTGGCATTCAGACGGTGAAGGCCCAGAACGTGGAGATGGTGAGCCGTTGGAAATGGCAGGACCTCTACGCCAGGTACATCTCGCGTACCTTCGAGAAAACAATCACCGGCACGGCGCTCAATGAAAGCAGCCAGGTGCTGCAGAAGCTCTCTCAGTTGCTGGTGCTCTGGGTGGGTGCCTCGCTGGTGCTGCAGGGCGAGCTCACGCTCGGCCAGTTGATCGCCTTTCGCATCATCAGCGGTTACGTCACCCAGCCGCTGCTGCGGCTCTCCAGCATCTGGCAGAACATCCAGGAGCTGCGGGTGTCGTTCGAGCGGCTGGCCGATGTGGTGGACACCCCGGAGGAATCCAGCAGCGCCGATCGCGCCAACATCCCCCTGCCTCCGATCGAAGGGGATGTGGTGTTCGAGAACGTGTCCTTCCAGTTCAATCCCGGCACCCCTGAGGTGCTCAGCCATATCGATCTGCATGTGCCACCGGGCACCTTTGTTGGGGTGGTGGGCCAGAGCGGCAGTGGCAAGAGCACGTTGATGAAGCTCCTGCCCCGGCTCTACGCCCCCAGCCAGGGCCGAATTCTGGTCGACAGGTATGACATCGACAAGGTGGAGTTGTATTCCCTGCGCCGCCAGATTGGCATCGTGCCTCAAGATCCACTGCTCTTCTCCGGCACGATCAGCGAAAACATCAGCCTCACCAATCCCGATGCTTCCAGTGATTCGATTGTCTCTGCCGCGCGTATCGCCGTGGCCCACGATTTCATCATGGAGCTTCCTTCCGGCTACAGCACGGCGGTGGGGGAACGGGGCGCCTCCCTCTCCGGCGGTCAGCGGCAGCGCATCGCCATCGCCCGCACCTTGCTGAGCAACCCAAAACTGCTGGTGATGGATGAAGCCACCAGTGCCCTCGATTACGACACCGAGCGCCGTGTGTGCGACAACTTGCGCGAGACGATGCAGGAATGCACCGTGTTCTTCATCACCCACCGCCTCACCACCATCCGCCGCGCCGACATGATCGTGATGATGCACGACGGGGCCATCGTTGAAACGGGCACCCACGACGAGCTCATGCAATTGAAGGGCCGCTATTACGCCCTCTACCGCCAGCAGGAGGCCAATTGAATGGCACCCCCCACACCGCCAAGGATTCCCTCTCCCTCCGATCTGTTCCGTCAGGCCCAGAACCGCATCGATCAGTCATTCCACTCCGACAGTGAGGACGTGGTGCTGCAGCAGTCGCGTGTCTGGGCGCGTGCCATCACCTGGACCTTGATCGGTGTCACAGCGTTTGCCTTCGGCTGGCTGGCCCTGGCGCAGACGGAGGAAATCGTGACCGCTCCCGGCAAGTTGGAGCCCCTGGGAGAGGTGAAGGACATCCAGATGCCCGTGGGCGGTGTGGTGGATGAGGTGCTGGTGAAAAATGGTGAGCAGGTGGAGAAAGGCCAGGTGTTGCTGCGCCTCGACACGGAAGCCACCCTGGATCGGCGCCAGAGCCTGCAGAAAACCATCGTCTACAAGCAGCAGCAGCTCGCACTCAAGCAAGACGAGCTGGATCGCTACCTCGATGTGAATGACACCAACCAGCGGGTGTTGCGCCAGAGCCTTGCATTGGAGAAGGAGGTGCTCAAGCGACTGTCTGTTCTCAATGAACAGGGCGCTACCGCTGAGCTGCAATATCTTCAGCAGCGCAACAAGGTTCAGGAAGTGGAAGGCAGGCTTGAAGAAACATCCATGGATCGTTTTCGCCAGAAGGCCATTTTGCAGCAGGGCGTGCGCCAGTTGCAGAGCGAACTTGCCGATTTACGCAGTCAGAGCACGGAGTTGAACGTCAACATCCGCTACCAGGAGATCCGTGCCCCTGAAGCCGGCATTGTGTTCGAGCTCAAGGCACGAGCGCGTGGGTTCGTGGCTCAAACGAGTGAACCGGTAATGAAGATTGTTCCCTTTGACAAACTGGAAGCCCGGGTGGAAGTGCCCAGCACCGACATCGGTTTTGTGACGGTGGGCAAGCTCGCCGACATCAGCATCGACTCCTTTCCAGCCACCGACTTCGGCGTGCTGCAAGGGCGAGTTCGGCGCATCGGCTCCGACGCCCTGCCACCGGATCAGCTCAAGCAGTTCTATCGAATCCCAGTGGATATCAGCCTCAACTCTCAGCAACTGCAACTCAAGAGCGGCCAAAGCCTGCCGCTGCAGGTCGGCATGTCGTTAACCACCAACATCAAGTTGCGCAAAGTGACTTACCTCCAGCTGCTGCTCGGAGACTTCAAGGACAAAGCCACGGCTCTGCGGCGCCTCTGAGGCCTCAGGCCAGCACCGGTTTGCCCACCAGGCTGGCGTGCAGCAGGTCCATCACCGCAAGGATCTGGTCGTGCTGATCGGGGGAGATGCTGAGCTGGCTGGCCAGATCCGCCAGGATGCGTTGCTCCTCAGCCACCAGCTCCCCGTCGGAGCGCATGATCTCGGCGGCCGCGGTGAAGGCGGTAAGCCGTTGCTGCGGATCAAGCACGGCCGAGGCGTGCTCCATCAGCTGGCGAGAGCCTTCCTGGCGCAGCTGGGCGAGCAGGCGGTCGAACAGCTCGATCATCTCCCCGTCCGACATGTGGCGGAAAGGTTCGCGGTAGTCGAGGGCATGGCGCAGGGCGCGCGAGCCGGCCTTGGTGAGCACCCCATCCCAGGACACAGCCGCCAGCGCCACGGCCACAAAGGCGGTGGGTGAATCCATCGTGTCCATCGCGTTCATTGCGTCCTTGGCAGGGGTCTTGCAGGGATCTGTGCCTTTGCCTTCAGCGGAGCGATCGCGTTGACCGAAGCCAACGCCATTGCCGCTACTCAGGCAAGACTGCCTCTGTCATGGCGTCCGGCGCGGGCCTTTGGTGTGAGCTTCGCTACCAAGGGCGACCAAGCTCAGGATTCCACCACAAGCCGCAGACCGGCGGCTTCCGCCAGCGGCTCCCGGCAGGCCGCCAGGCTCCAGCGCTCCAGGCTGAGATCCTGCGCCGGATCGGCGGAGATCAAGCCGATGCGCAGTTCGCCGCCGCGGCAGCGGATGCGCAGGTCTTCCACGGCCGGCACCGGCCGCCGATCGAGCGATGTGGCCAGCCGCAGCAGCAGCGCCATCGCGTTGACCGTGCGCCTCTGCTCGCGGCCGGGAATCTGCAGCCAGGCCTCGTGGCGCTTCTTCGGCAAGCTCTTGCGGTGATAGCGAGCGATCGCCGCCACCATCAGCTGCTCGCTTTCGGAATAGCCCAGCAGGTCGCAGTGGCGGATCAGGTACCAGCTGTGCTTGTGATACGCGCTGATGTTGATGTGCTGGCCGCAGCTGTGCAGCAGGGCGGCGGCCCAGAGCAGGGCCCGGCCTTCGCCACCATCGTTGTGCAGGACGCCGCGTGTTTTGTCATAGAGCAGCAGGGCCTGTTTGGCCACATGCTCGGCGCGACGCTGGTCGACCCGGTAGCGCCGGGCCAGGTCGAGCACGGTGCGCTGCCGGATGCCGCTCTGATAGGCGAAGCGATCCACGATCAGGTCGTGGCGCAGCATCCAATCGACGATCAGGCCTTCGCGCAGGGCCCGCTCGCTGATCACCAGCTCCCGCACCTGCAGCATCGCCATCGCCTGCTGCAGCACCAGGGCCCCCGGCACGATGATCTCTGCCCGGCGTTCATTGATCGGCGGCAGCGCCTTGCGTTGCTCCAGCGTCAGGGTTGCCAGCTGGTTCACCTGGGCGTCGATGCGCTCGCGGCTCACCCGGTAGCCCTGCAGCCGCGTCGGCGGCCGTTCCTCGTTGGCGGCACAGAGTGCCGCCAACGCCAGGGCCGTGCCGCTCGTGGCCACCATCACCGGCTGCTCCCCCCGCCGCAGCCGCCGCTTCACCCGCTCCACCGCCGGCTCCAGCGACCCCTGGATGAAGGCCCGCAGAAAGCTGAGCCGCTCCGGTGACACCGGATCCTGGGTGACGAAATCCCGTTGCAGCCGCACCGCACCCAGCCGCGTGCTGGTGAGCTCCCTGGCATCGCGGCCGTCGGCCAGGATCAGCTCCGTCGATCCCCCGCCGATGTCGAGGATGAGGTGGGGTTCATCGCCGAAGGCCATGCCCGAGAGCACGCCCAGGTAGATCAGCCGGGCTTCCTCCGGGCCGCTCACCAGCTCGACATCAAGACCGAGCTGCTCCTGCACCGCCTGCACGAACTGTCGCCCGTTGGGGGCCTCCCGCACGGCGCTGGTGGCGGCGGTGAGGATCTGCTCCACCCCGTGGCTGGTGGCGAGCTCGCGGCAGTGGCGCAGGGCCAGGAACGCCCGCTCGATCGCCGCCGTGCTGAGGTCGCCCGATTCCGGATCACGCTCGCCCAGGCGTGTGGTGGATTTCTCCGCCTGCACCACGCGGAAGGTGCGCAGCACCGGATCGACGGCGGCGATCAGCAGGTGGATGGAATTGGTGCCGATGTCGATGGCCGCCACGTGGCGCAGGCCAGACGCCTCCTGGCGCAGCGTGGCTGCCTCTGCAAGGGGCCCAGGGCCGGCCGGCTGAGCTGGAGCCAAAGCCTCAGCGGTGGCAGGCGTTGAGGCGCTCAGCGTCGCCGCTGCGGGGGAAGGATCGGAACGGGCCATCAGCCGTCGGAACCGGCGCAGTCGGCGTCACTTTGCCATTGCAGGGCCGTTGAACCACGGTTCTACGCTCCTCTCATGCACATCCACGGAGTCCTGCGGGGGTGGATCGAGTTGCTGCGCTGGCACAAGCCCAGCGGCCGACTGATCCTGCTCATTCCGGCCGGCTGGGCCCTCTGGCTGCTGCCGCAGGGCCCGCCTCCCCCCTCGCTGCTGGCATTGATCGTGGTCGGAGGCCTGGCGGTGAGCGGGGCGGGCTGTGTCGCCAACGACCTCTGGGACCGCCGCATCGATCCGCTGGTGGAGCGCACCCGGCAGCGGCCCCTTGCCAGCGGCCGGGTGCGGGTGGCCAGTGCCGTGCTGCTGCTGGTGCTGTGCCTGCTGGTGGCCCTGGCGGTGGTGCTGCTGCTGCCACTGCCCGGGCGGCAGCTGTCGCTGCAGCTGGCCCTGCTGGCCCTGCCGCCGGTGCTCCTCTATCCCTCCGCCAAGCGTTGGTTCCCCTTGCCCCAGCTGGTGCTCGCCCTGTGCTGGGGCTTCGCGGTGCTGATCCCCTGGGCCGCCGCCAGCGGCAACCTGGCCGGCGGCTGGCCGCTGCTGCTGGTCTGGCTGGCCACCCTGCTGTGGACGTTCGGCTTCGACACCGTCTACGCCATGTCGGACCGCAGCGATGACGCGGCGCTCGGCATCCGCAGCAGTGCGCTCACCCTCGGTGCTGCCGCCCCCGGCGCCGTCGCCCTCTGCTACGTGCTCACGGCACTGCTGCTGGCCGCCGCCGCCCTGCTCCAGTCAGTGAGTTGGCCCTTCTGGTTGCTATGGGCCGCCGCCGCCGTGGGCATGCAGAGCGAGGCCTGGCGCCTGCGGGGCACGCCGCCGCGCTCCCGCTTCGCGCAGCATTTCAGCCGCCAGGTGCTGCTGGGCGGGGTGTTCTGGCTGGCCCTGGCGGTGGGGAGGCTGGCGTGAGCGTGGCCGGCCTGCCGCCAGCCCTGCGGCGCGGTGATCGCGTGCGGCTGGTGGCGGCCAGCTCCGCCCTGGCGGACGTGGGCCGCCTCCAGCAGGGAGTGGCGGTGCTGCAGAGCTGGGGCCTCACGGTGGAGATGCCCTTCGATCCCGCCCGTCGCTGGGGGTATCTGGCCGGCCACGACCTGCAGCGCCGCGCCGATCTGCAGCCGGCGCCGCTGCTGGCCTGCGTGCGGGGCGGCTGGGGCGCCGCCCGCCTGCTGGAGCAGCCCCTGCCGGAGGCCGACGGCTGGCTGCTGGGTTTCTCCGATGTGACCTCCCTGCTCTGGGCCCGCCAGGCCCGTGGCCAGGCGGGCGGGGTGCATGGCCCGCTGGTCACCACCCTGGCGGCTGAACCCGACTGGAGCCGCGAGCGCCTGCGGAGGCTGCTGTTCGGCGCGCCCGTCCCCCCCCTGACCGGGGACACCTGGTGTGCGGGGGTGGCGGAGGGTCCGTTGCTGGTGGGCAACCTCACGGTGGCCACCCACCTGCTCGGCACGCCCCACCTGCCGGCCCTCGACGGCGCCATCCTCGTGCTCGAGGACGTGGGCGAAGCGCCTTACCGGATCGAGCGCATGCTCACCCACTGGCGCCTGTGCGGCGCCTTGCAGCGTCTGGCGGGCATCGGTTTCGGCAGTTTCGAAGCGTGTGACGACCCCGAAAGCGGGGCGCCGGCGGCGGGGGTGGCGCAGGCCCAGGCACCACAAGACACGGATCAACAAGCCCAGGAATCGCCAGCCCTGGCACCACAAGGCCAGACACTGCCTGTGAACAAACCGCCGACAGAGGGCAGTGATCTTCAGAGGCCCCAGGCCGCGTCCCAGCGCTTCAGCCTCGAGCAGGTGCTGCGGGAACGCACGGCCGACCTCGGCATTCCCGTGCTGGCGGGACTGCCGCTGGGGCATGCGCCCGGCAATGGGGCCCTGCCGCTGGGCGTGCGCGCGCGGCTCGGTGGCGGCGCGCTCAGCCTGCTGCCCTAGCGGCGAGTACTGCCGCGGCAATGGTGAGATCGAAGGGGGTGGTGAGCTTGATGTTCGAAGGGGGGGCTTCGATCACCCCCACCGGCCAGCCCAGCCGCTCAAACAGGGCCGCGTCGTCGGTGACGCTCCAGCCCGCCTGCTCTGCCTGGGCATGGGCCTGCCGCAGCCGCTCAAGCGGAAAGCCCTGGGGGGTCTGAGCGGCCCATAGCTCGCTCCGATCGGGGGTGGAGAGGATCAGCTGCTGCCCGTCCACCCGCTTGATCGTGTCGGTGACAGGGGTGGCGGCGATCACGGCCTCGCCGGCGTGCACGCGGGCGGCGCAGCGGCGGATCAATTCCGGTTCCACCAGGCAGCGGGCACCGTCATGGATCAGCACGGCGCCTGCAGCGGCAGGCAGGGCCGCCAGTCCGCGGCTCACCGATTCCTGACGCGTGGCGCCCCCTTCGATCCAGCGCACGGGGCGGTCGGGCTGCTCCGCCTCGATGATCGCCTCCACATCCGCCTCATCCACCGGTTGGCCCACCACGCCGATCCAGTGGATGGCCTCGCAGGCCAGCACCGCCTCCAAGGTCCAGGCCAGCACCGCCCGGCCAGCCACAGGCAGCAGCAGCTTGTTGCGCTGCGACCCCATGCGACGGCCGCTGCCGGCTGCGGCGATCAGCAAATGCACAAGCGGCTCCCGAACACATCGAAATCAGATCAGATTCATACAATCAGCCCGCCCGAAACCCGATCGCTGCCGCCTGATGCGAGTTCTGTTTTTGATCCCGGGCAGCGGCGCCACCCAACTTCAGGCCATGCCAGCGGTTGCCGCCACTGCCGGCCAGCTGGGGGCCAGCGTGCAGGTGGCCTGTCCCCAGGCCCAGGTTTCCATCTGGAAGCTGCTGCCGGCCGTGGAGAAGGTGATCCCCTACAGCTTTGACACCGGCGCCAGCCTGGCGGACTGGGCCAACCTGCTCGGCTCCGTGCGCGAGCCCGATTTCCAGCTCTGCCTCAACCTCGCCTCGGGCTGGCCGATCGATCTTTTGCTTTCCCTCACCCACATCCCCACCCGCATCGCCACCGGTGGCTTCTCCGCCACCGTGCGGGTGCCTGCCAACGGCACGGTTGTGGCTGGGGCCGTCAACGGCAGCTCGCCGTCCACCAGCGGCTGGCCCAACCAGCAGTTCGAGAGCTGGCTGCGCCCGCTCGAGATCCCGCTCGATGCCGAGGCCTTCCGTCTGCGGCTCAAGCCCAAGGCGCTGGAAGCCGCTGCTGCCGCCCTGCCGGCGGGAGATGGCCCGCTGCTGCTGCTGGCGCCCAGGCCGGAGGCCGCCGCGGCCACCGACTGGGCCGCCGCCCACTGGCAGGCGCTGCCGGAGACGATCCGTGCCCGCCTCCCCAACCTGCGCGTGGTGACGGCACCGGCTGGGGCCACGCCGCAGGAGCTGGCAGCGCAGGTGGCTGCCGTGGACGTGGTGCTCAGCAGCGATCCGATCATCACCGAACTGGCCCTGCTCACCGCCACGCCGCTGGTGGCGCTGGGTCGCAGCAGCGACAGCCTCCCGCCGCGACAGGGGGTAAAAGGGATCGGTACCCCTGGATCCCTGGATCAGCTGAGCATTGCCGAGGTGTTGTTGGCGTTGGGGATGGCCTGATTCTGCGGCCCTCGGCCGGCTGGCTAGCTGTGGTGCACCATGATCCCTACCCTTCGCCGCCGCCGCCGCCGGTCGGCCCCTTCCACGGCCTCCCGGCGGCCCTGGCGTACGCCAGTGCTGGCGCTGTCGCTGCTGATCAACCTCACGGCCGTCGGCTACAGGCTTACCGAAGGTTGGGACTGGGGCGATTGCTACTGGATGGTGGTGGTCACGCTCAGCACCATGGGCTGGAGCGACGGGACCACCCAGCCGCTTTCATCGGCAGGCCGCATTGTCACCACCCTGGCGATCGTGGGCGGCCTGGTGGTGGTGCAGGTGACCATCCAGAGCCTGCTGGGGCTGAGTGAGTCGGGCTACTTCCGCCGCCTGCGCGAACGTCGTTTCAAGAACTGGCTGAGCACGATGGAAAATCATGTGATTCTCTGCGGCTACGGCCGGATCGGCCGCGAGATTGCCGATCAGATCGTCGCCGAAGGCGTGCCCCTGGTGGTGGTGGAAATGGACGCCGGCCAGAAGGAGGCCGCCGAGGAGCGGGGGCTGACGGTGCTTCAGGCCGATGCCACCCTCGATGAAACCCTGGTTGAGGCTGGCATCCATCACTGCCGCAGCCTGGTGGCCGCCCTGCCCAACAATGCCGCGAACCTCTATGTGGTGCTCAGTGCCCGCGGCATCGCCCCCCGATGCCGCCTGATCGCCCGCTCCGACAGCGACGAAGCGGCCCGCAAGCTCAGGCTGGCCGGTGCCGATCAGGTGGTGAGCCCCTATGTGGCGGGCGGGCGCACGATGGCCGCCACCGCCCTGCGGCCGCTGGCGGTGGGGTTCATGGAGCTGCTGGCCGGCTCCGACTGCGAAGTGGAGGAGTTCCAGCTCACTGAGGATCCCCAGCGGATGACCTCCATCAACGGCCGCAGCCTCGCGGAACTGCAGCTGGGCCGTCAGACCGGCGTGCTGGTGCTGGCGATTCGCCTGCCAGCCCCTGCCAAGCCAGTGATCAGCTACTACCGCGGCGTGGCGTATCGGCAGGATCAGCCCCGGCTGATCGCCAACCCGGGCAGTGATCTGCGCCTGGCACCAGGGCAGCTGCTGGTGGTGCTGGGCAGCAAGGAGCAGCTGGCCCGCTTCGGGGCGCTGCTGGGGCCGGCACTGGTGAGCATGGACGCCATGGAGCGGTAGGTCTGGCAAGGCGGCCGCATACGATCGCCGCCATCGCCAGCTTCCGATGTCCGTGACCACCGCCGCTCCCCTGGCCGATCAGGTCGCCCTGGTCACCGGTGCCAGCCGGGGCATCGGGCGGGCCATCGCCCTGGAGCTGGCTGCGGCCGGGGCCGAGGTGGTGGTGAACTACGCCGCTTCAGCCGCTGCCGCCGACGCGGTGGTGGAGGCGATCACCGCCGCCGGTGGCCGGGCCTATGCCCTGGCGGCTGATGTGGCTGTGGAAGAGCAGGTGGACGCACTGGTGAAAACGGTGCTGGAGCGCAGCGGCCGGCTGGATGTGCTGGTCAACAACGCCGGCATCACCCGCGATGGCCTGTTGCTGCGCATGAAGACCAGCGACTGGCAGAGCGTGATCGATCTCAATCTCACCGGCGTATTTCTCTGCACCCGGGCGGTGAGCCGCTCCATGCTCAAGGCCCGCCGCGGCCGCATCATCAACATCACCTCGGTGGTGGGCTTGGTGGGCAACCCCGGCCAGGCCAACTACAGCGCCGCCAAGGCCGGCGTGATCGGCTTCACCCGCAGCACCGCAGCGGAGTTCGCCAGCCGGGGCATCACCGTCAATGCCGTCGCCCCTGGCTTCATCGCCACCGACATGACCCGCGAGCTCCACGAGGAGCCGATCCTCGCCGCCATTCCGCTCGGACGCATGGGCCAGCCTGAGGAGGTGGCCGGGGCCGTGCGCTTCCTGGCCGCCGATCCTGCCGCCGCTTATATCACTGGCCAGGTGCTGCAGGTGGACGGCGGCATGGTGATGGCCTGAGCCGGCCGGGCGGCCCTAGGTCTCGATCGGTTGCACGAGCTCATCGCGCAGCCGCCGGATGCGCTGCAGCAGGCGCAGGCGGCGGCTGCGGGCGGTGATGGTCAGAAACAGGCGGATCGGCACGTACACCAGGGCCATCAGCAGCCCCAGCCCGGCGATCAGCAGGAAGGCCATGGCGCTGGTGGCCGCCATGGTGGGATCCGAGGCCGCGTCGCTGAGCGCGCCGGCGAGGCTGGTGCTGAGGGATTCCTCCATGCCCCGACCCTATCGGGGGTCAGCCGCCGTTGCCTGTGCCATCGAAAGGTGCATCCGCATTCGGCTTTCCCCACCACAGCAACCTCGCTGGCCACAGGCCGCTATGGGAATCTGAACGCACTTTCAGGGCCTGCCGCCGGCGCGCCTCTTCCCACGCCCATGGCCAAACTGATCAGCTTTTCGGATGCCTCCCGCGCCTCCCTGGAACGGGGTGTGAACGCACTGGCCAATGCGGTGAAGGTCACCATTGGCCCCCGGGGGCGCAATGTGGTGCTCGAGAAGAAGTTCGGCGCCCCCGACATCGTCAATGACGGGGTCACGATCGCCAAGGAAATCGAGCTTGAGGATCCCTTCGAGAACATCGGCGCCAAGCTGATCCAGCAGGTGGCCAGCAAAACCAAGGACGAGGCCGGAGACGGCACCACCACTGCCACCGTTCTCGCCCAGGCGCTCGTCCATGACGGCCTGATGAACGTGGCGGCTGGCGCCAATCCGGTGGGCCTGCGCCGCGGCATGGAGAAAGCCCTGGCCCAGGTGGTAATGGGCATCCAGGCCCGCGCCATCCCCGTGGCTGGCGAAGCGATCCGTCAGGTGGCCACGGTCAGCTCCGGTGGTGATGAGGAAGTGGGCCGCATGGTGGCCGAAGCCATGGAGTTGGTCACCACCGATGGGGTGATCACGGTGGAGGAATCGCGCTCGCTGGCCACTGAGCTGGAGGTCACCGAAGGGATGGCCTTCGATCGCGGCTACTCCTCCCCCTATTTCGTCACCGATGGCGAGCGCCAGGTGTGCGAATACGAAAACGCTCTGCTGCTGGTCACCGATCGCAAGATCAGTGCGATCGCCGACCTGGTGCCGGTGCTGGAGGCCGTCTCCCGCGCCGGCGCCCCGCTGGTGATCCTTTCGGAAGAGGTGGAAGGCGAAGCCTTGGCCACCCTCGTGGTCAACAAGACCCGCGGCGTGTTGCAGGTGGCGGCGGTGCGGGCTCCCTCCTTCGGCGATCGCCGCAAGGCGGCCCTGCAGGACATCGCCGTGCTCACCGGCGCCACGCTGATCAGCGAAGACCGCTCCATGTCGCTTGAGAAGGCGACCCTCGCTGATCTGGGCCGGGTGCGCCGGATCACGATCAGTAAGGACACCACCACGATCGTGGGCACCGAAGATCACCGCGACGCCGTGGCCGAGAGGGTGGCCTCGATCCGCCGCGAACTCTCCGCGACCGACTCCGACTATGACCGCGAGAAGCTGAGTGAGCGCATCGCCAAGCTGGCTGGCGGGGTGGCGGTGATCAAGGTGGGGGCCCCCACCGAAACCGAGCTGCGTCACCGCAAGCTGCGCATCGAAGATGCCCTCAATGCCACCCGGGCAGCGGTGGAGGAGGGGATTGTTCCCGGCGGTGGCAGCACCTTGATGGAGCTGGCCGCTGAACTCGACGGCTGCATTGCCGGGCTTGACGGCGACGAGCGCACCGGGGCGGAAATCCTGCGCCGCGCCCTCTCTGCCCCTCTGCGCCAGATCGCCGAGAATGCCGGCGCCAATGGCGATGTGGTGGTGGCTGATGTGCTGCGCCTCGGCAAGGGCTACAACGCCCTAAACGGTGCCTACGAAGATCTGATGACCGCTGGCATTCTTGATGCCGCCAAGGTGGTGCGCCTCGCCCTTCAGGATGCGGTGTCGATCGCCGCGCTGCTGATCACCACTGAAGTGGTGATCGCCGACAAGCCCGAACCTGCCGCGCCCGCCGGTGGTGGCGGTATGGAGGGCATGGGAGGAATGGGCGGCATGGGAGGAATGGGTGGAATGGGCATGCCCGGCATGATGTGATTCCAACCATCTGGGAGTGGAGCCCAGCAGCAGCTCAGCCGATCAGGGGCGGAGCTGCTGCACATAAGTGGCCACCTGAAGATCCACGCCGGTGATGGCGGTCCCCACCACCACGGCGTCCGCCCCCTGCTGCAGGGCACGCTGCGCCTGATCCGGGCTGGCGATGCCGCCTTCGCAGATCAGCGTGGTGTCTGCCGGCAGGGCGGCCCGCAGCGGCTCCAGCAGGTCCCAGGCCGGCGGCCGCTGAGCTGCCGTGCCCTCCGTGTAGCCGTAGAGGGTGGTTCCCACCCAGCGGCAGCCGAGGGTCGCAGCTTGTACCCCGTTCGCCACGCTGTCCACATCGGCCATCAGCGGGGCGCCAAGCTCCTCGGTGGCCCGCTTGATCAGCTCGGCCAGTGCGTATCCGTCGGGGCGCTGCCGTTCGGTGGCATCGATCGCCACCACATCGGCCCCTGCTCCCCACACCGCCAGCATTTCTTCCCAGCCGGGCGTGATGTACACCGGGCTGTCTGGGAAGCTGCGCTTCCACAAGCCCACGATCAGCGCCTGCGGGCAGCGCCGCCGCACGGCAGCGATGTGCTCGGGGCTTTCGAGGCGCACGCCGATGGCCCCGTTGGCCAGGCTTGCCTCCGCCATGGCGGCAATCACCTGTGGATCCCGCAGCGGCGAGCCTTCGGGCGCCTGCACCGACACGATCAGCCCGCCCCGCACAGCCGCCGGCTCCAGCCGCTCCGCAGGAGTACCGCCAGGGATGGCAGGACGGCCCCCGAGGGGCGGAGACAAAGGGGGCATGGCGGGCGCTCGAAAAGGGGGCAAGGGGCGGGTGAAAGCGGCAAAGCCAAGCGGCAACGCTGTGTCAGCTGCTGTGGGTGTCCGCTGGGGACGTGTCATCCGGCAGCCAAGAGCGCAGCGAGGCCAGGCCTGGATGGGCAGGTGCGGGAGCCGGCCGGCCGCCGGCGACGGCACCCGCGGCCCGCTCGCGCAGGGGCAACGTGCGGCCCTGGGGGGTGAGTGCTGGGGCGATCTCCGTGGCGCTGAGGCGCGGTGGGCGGGCCGGGAGTTCCGGTTCCAGCGCAGAGAGTTGCTCCGCTGCAGGGTCGCTGCCTGACGCAGAATCGCTGCCTCCAACGGTGCCACGGGCTTGGGCGGTGCCGCCGGGGCGGAAGCTGCTGCTGGCTTGACCAGGGCCGCTGGCTGAAGCGCTGTCACTGGTTGAAGCCGTGCCACTGTCATCGTCGTCGCTGCCGTCGTCGCTGTTGTGGAAGGTGCTCACCACCTCTTCCAGGCAAACGCGCACGAGGCTTTTCACTCGGGCCAGGGGGCCCCGCCAGATCGGAGCCTGTGCCACCTCGGCGGCTTCTGCAGGGTGTGGGTTGGGCTCTGCGGGGGAAGCGGCCGTGAGGTCCGCTTGCGGGTCTGTGGCAGCAAGTTCAACTTCTCCATCCGCCGCCTGAGGGTCACCGGATGGAGAAGTAGCGGATGGCTCGTCCGATCTGGGCTTCGCTGGTTGCGGGCTCGGTTCAGCAGGCTCGGCCCCGAAGTTGAACATCCTCCCCGCGCTGGGCCGTGCCGGGATCAAGGGAGGAACGGCCGGTACAGGATCGAGCGAGAGCTCCAAGAAGGGCAGTGGTGCCTGCACGAAGCCATCAAGGGCCCCATCTCCTGGCTCTGGCGGGGCGCTAGAAGCCGCTTCTGCGGGCAGGTCTTCGGCTGCCACCACTGCAGGTGAAACGCTCTCTGGCCTTCCGGTTTTGGGAGCAACGCCCTCCAAGGCAGCCTCCTCGCCCACTGGGTCCGCGGCGAGAAGATCCACAGCAATCCCCTCAGCGGTGAGGGTTGCAGCAGCGGGAGCCTCCAGCCAGGGGTCGAACGCGAACGGTTCACCCAAAAACTCCACGGGCGCCTCCCCAATCGTGCTGGGCCCGGCAGCAGGATCTGCAGGGGCGGCAGCGTCAACGCCGATGGGCGGCCCGGTGTCTTCGGTGGCTGCCAGGGTGACAGCAGCATCGGCGCCGGCGCTCTCTTCCGGGGAGATTTCGTGCTCAGGGCCAGTGGCCTGATCAAAGCTGTGCGTGAGCTCTGGTGAAGATCCCTCAATCTCCAGCTGCACCCCGTCCAGGGTGATTGCCGCAAAGGAAAACCCCTGCGCCACCAGCTCCGGTGCAGCAGCCGTCTGCTCGGCAGCCGCCACAGCCGCTTCACCGGCAGCCGCAGGTGTTGTATCAGGAGCGGTGCCTGGGGCCGCTGTGGCGTGCAGGTGGTCGTGCCACCAGCCCTTCAGGGAGGCATCGCCGGCGGTGAGCTCCTGCATCAACGGCGGAAGGGCTTCGACGCCATGGCGGTGCACCCAGCGCAGCGACAGCCAGGCCACTGCTCCTTGATCCCTGCGGTCCAGGGCACCCTTCAAGACCAGGCGCTCGGAGGGCCGCTTCTGCTGAGGCCTGGGCAGAACTGGCGCAGGCAGGGACGGGGACGGGGGCACAGCGGGGCTCAGCTGAGTTTGCGATCCAGCAGCGGCCGGATCAGAAGGAACAATCCGATGGCCAGCAGGGCCAACACGCCGAGGCAGGTGGCGCCGGTGATCTCCCCGTAAGGAGCGATCAGCACCACGTCGCCGAGGGAGAGGTGGCCTGCGTAGGCCGCACGAATGGGTTCAATCGCGAAGGTAAGGGGATTCAGGGCCGCAAGCCAGCCCAGCCAGGTGGGCATGAAGGAAATCGGGGCCAGGGCCGTGCTGGCGAACAGCAGGGGCAGGTTGGCCACGAAGATCACCGCGATCAGCTCAATGTGACCGGGCAACGCGAAGGCCAGCCCCAGGCTCATGGCCGTGACGGCGAACACCAGCAGCAGCAGGGTGACCAGCACCAGCGCCAGCCCTGCGGTGCCGGGCCAGCCATAGCCCAGCCAGGCGGCGGTGCCCATGATCGCCAGGCTCTGGACCAGGCTCAAGCTGGTGATGTAGAGCACGGAAGCCAGCACGATCGAGCTGCGTGAGCGCAGCGGTGCCACCAGCAACCGATTGAGAAAGCCGAATTCCCGGTCGAACATCACCGGCAGGCCGGCATTGAGGGCGGCGCTGAACGCCGTGAACACGATCACCCCCGCACCGAGAAAGCGCCCGTAGCTCATGCCATCGGGCAGCAGACCTTCCGGTGCCTTGGCGAACAGGGCGCCGAACAGCACCAGCCAGATCAGCGGCTGCAGCACGCCGGCCACCAAGGTGGTGGGCCGGCGCGCCAGCTGGAGGAACAACCTGCGAGTGAGCGCCAGGGTTTCCTGGGTCACGTCCGCCAGGGCGGAACGGTTGGCCGCCGGCAGGGCCGGCAGCGGCGGCTGGGCGGTGAGGGTGGGTGCGCTGGTCATGGCCGGAGGAAGGCGGAGGGTGGAAAGAGGGGGTGGCGGGTCAACGCATGGCCTGTTTGCGCTCGGCTTTGGCATCCCTGCTGCCGGCGACCGCCAGCTCCGCGTCCATCAGGGTGCGGCCGGTGGCTTGCAGATACACATCATCAAGACTGGCCTGGCTCTGGGCCAGCGAGAAGACCGGCAGTTCAGCGGCATCGAGCTGGCAACGCAACTGCTCGATCACCCCCTCGTGTTCCACCACCAGGTTGAGCGAATGGCCCTGGGCGCGGTTCACCACCACCTGCCGCACGCCGGGGCAGGCCTGGAGCACCTCGCTGACGCGGCTGGCCTCCCGCTCATCGCTGAATTCACGCACCCGCAGCGTGACCCGGTCGCCGCCGAGCGCCTCCTTGAGGGCGCTGGGGCTGCCTTCGGCGATCACCCGGCCCCCGTCAATGATGGCGAGACGGTCGGCGAGCGCATCCACTTCCTCCAGGTAGTGGCTGCTGAGAAGCACCGTGGTACCGGCCTGGCGCAGCTCGCGCAGCACCTGCCAGATGGCGGCGCGGCTTTCGATGTCGAGGCCCACCGTGGGTTCGTCGAGCACGAGCAGCTCAGGGCTGTGCAGTAGGCCGCAGGCCAGATCGAGGCGGCGGCGCATCCCGCCGGAATAGGAGCCGCAGCGTCGGTCGATCCAGTCGCCCATGCCCATGCGCTCCACCAGCTCCTCGATGCGTGGGGTCAGCAGGCGCGCGGGCTGGTGGTAAAGCGCGCCCTGCAGCTGGAGCAGCTCACGGCCGGTGAGGATCTTGTCGATCGCCACCTCCTGGGCCACATAGCCCAGCAGTTCCCGCACCTGCCGCGGTTGCTTCAGCGCATCGTGGCCCGCCACGATCACCCGGCCGCTGTCGGGGGCCAGCAGGGTGGTGATGATGCGCAAGGCGGTGGTCTTGCCGGCTCCGTTCGGACCGAGCAAGCCATAGAGGCAACCCCGGGGCACGCTCAGGTCGAGCGACTGGAGCGCCTCCACCGGGCCATAGCGTTTGGTGAGTTGCTGCAGCTCGATCACCGCGTCTGGCACCGCTGGTCAGGCTCACGCCCGTTGGAAAGGAGAACCAATCTAGAAAGGAGCCCCATCAAGCGGCTCCGGCGAGGATCAGCGGCTGCCCACAACATTCAGCAGCGGGAAACCGCTCAGCTGCGGGAATCCCAGCGACGGAAACCCGTTCAGGCCGTTGAACAGCGGCAGTCCCTCAAGACCGGTGGCCCAGCCGATCAGGTCGCTGGTCTGGTGGGAGAAGGCGGTGGCGGCGGGCAGGCGGCAGACCAGCAGCAGCAGGCAGATCCCGAACAGGTAAAGGATCGACCAGCGGAACAAGCCCTTGGCCCGCACCGGATCATCGGGCGACGCCGCCAGCGATCGGCCCATCTGCAGCAGGCGGCCGTTGAACGGCAGCAGCAGGAGCCCGTAGAGGAGCCCACCACTGGGCAGGGCCAGGATGCCGAAACCGCTCACCAGCACCGTGGCCCGGGCGTAATGCACGATCGCTTCGGCGGTCACCTGGGAGCCCTTGACCACCGGCAGCATCGGGATGCCCACCGAGCGGTAGTCCTCGCGAAGCAACAGGGCCAGCGCCCAGAAATGCGCAGGAGTCCACAGCATCACCAGGCTGAACAACCACCAGCTGCTCAGGCCCAGATGGCCGGTGGCAGCTGCAGCGCCCACCAAGGGGGGAATGGCACCGGCCACCCCGCCGATCACGATGTTCTGGGAGGTGCGGGGCTTGAGCAGGGCGGTGTAAAGGAGCACGTAGCTGCACAGGCCCAGCAGGGAGAGCCCCGCGGCCAGGCAGTTCACGCCGCTCACCAGCAGGGCGGCCGCCACGCAGGTGAGCGAAACAGCCACCGAGAAGGCGGTGGCGGGTGACAGCCGACCGGAGGGCAGCGCCCGGCCGCTGGTGCGGACCATGCGACCGTCGAGCTCCTGTTCCCAGAGGCAATTGAGCACGCCGGCAGCGGCAGCGGCCAGGGCACCGCCGCCCAGGGTGCAGGCCAGGCGCGGGGCTGGCAGCGGCCAACCTTCCGACAGGGCCATGCCGCCGAGGGTGGTGGCCAGCAGCAGCGGAATCAGGCGCGGTTTGGCGATCTCCAGCCAGGCCGGCAGTTTGACCTTGGCGCGGGAGGGAACAGCCTCGCTGCGGGGGAGCGTGGGGGAGGCGCCGCTCCCCGCGGTGGCGCTAACCATGACAACTCTCCAAGGTGGAAGTACGGGGGGAGTGGACCGCTGAAAACCGGGCTGGTGCCAGGTTCCAGCTGCGCACCGCCAGGCCGGTGAGCAGGCCCACCAGCAGGGCGGCGGTGATCTGGTGCCCCACGGTGACAAGGGGAACGGCCAGCGAGAGGCGCAGGGTGAGCACCCCAAGCACCACCTGCAGCCCCACCAGCAGCACCCCAGCGAGAGCAAAGGGCCAGGAGCGCTGGCGGGTGGCCGGCGTGAGCAGGGTGAAGCCACAGGCAAGCACCACCACCAGCGCCACCGGCACCGCCAGTTGGCGGTGTGTGGCCAGCAGGCCACAGGCTTCGCCGTTGCTCAGGCAACGCCCTGACGCCCACTGGGTGGCCATCAGCGCACCGGAAATCGCCTGAGCAAACACAGCCAGGGCAGCCATTGCCGTGGCCAGGGCAGCAGCACGCACCCAAAGGAGTGAAGGGTGGGGGGAAGCGGGCCCACCAGCGGCAGAAGTGGCGCCAGGGGAAGAGATCTGGGCGGTGAGGCCCTGATGGACGCCACTGAGCACGGCCACCAGCACAAGGGCGGTGCCGAGATGGGCCGTCACCACATCAAAACGAAGCAATTGCGTGACGGTGAGAGCACCCAGCAGGCCCTGCACGGCCACCAGCAGCAGGGCGGCGCCGCTGGCCCAGGGGAGCCAAGAGGGCAGCACCTGGCGCCGAAGCACGCTCCAGCCGGAAAGCACCAGCAGGGCGATTCCCACCAGAAAGGCATCGAGCCGATGAAACCACTCCAGGAAGACCTGAAGGTTCATGCGTCCGCCCGGCAGAAAGCTGCCGTAACAAAGCGGCCAGTCGGGGCAGGCCAGACCGGCTTCCATCACCCGTGTGGCGCCCCCGATCGCCACCAGGGCCACCAGTGCCACCACCAGGTGGGACGTGAGAAAAAGCAATCCGCGCCTCATGGCGATCAAGTTAGCGATCACTTCTGGAGCTTCGAGACCGGGTGTGGTGGAGTCGCAACAGTGGCTCTGTGTTGAATTCCTAACCCCTCATTCCGTTTGTTTCGCTGTTCCCACCTTCGCCAAGCGCCAGCGTGGTGGCTCCCCATAGGGTGGTGAAAGCCTGGCTTCCTCCGTGCCGATTCCTTCAACCATCGTCACCTTGGTGGTGGGGATGCTGCTTGTCCTTGTTGGCCTCTGGGTCGGTCAGAACGTCAACATGCTGCCGGTTGCCGCCAGCTCGAACGCCCCCCTCTACGACCAGCTCTTCACCGTGCTGTTCGTGATCGGAACCATACTTTTCCTCGGTATTCTCGGGCTTCTTCTGTATAGCTTGATTCGTTTTCGCCGCAAGGAAGGCGATCTCGGCGACGGCGTTGCCGTCGAAGGCAATCTCCAGCTGGAGATCTTCTGGACGGCGGTTCCAGCTGTTGTGGTGCTGTTTGTGGGCATCTACAGCTACGACATCTACGACCGCATGGGCGGCATGATTCCGCTCAGCGACCCCCACGCCATGCACGGCGGCATGGCGATGGAATCAGCAGCAACGGGCCCCAGCGATTCCATGCCACCGGGCATGGTGATGGCGGCCAATGTGCCTTCGGCGGTTGAGGGTGCCGAGGTCCGCACCTGGGGCGGCATCGGCGGTTCTCCCGGCAGCAGCAGCGGTGCCTTGCCGGTGGATGTCACGGCGCTTCAGTTCGCCTTTCTGTTCCACTACCCCGAGGGCGACTTCATCAGCGGTGAGCTGCATGTGAAAGCCGGCCAGCAGGTGGAGCTGCGCATGGAGGCCCGCGATGTGATCCATGCCTTCTGGGTGCCTGAGTTTCGCCTCAAGCAGGACGTGATCCCCGGCCAGCCCACCATCCTCACCTTCACGCCCACCCGCGCCGGCAGCTACCCGATCGTGTGCGCCGAGCTGTGTGGTCCGTATCACGGCGGCATGCGCTCCACCGTGGTGGTGCATGAGCCCGACGCCTTTGACGCCTGGCTGGATCAGAACCGGCCCGCCACCGTGGCCAGTGCCGCGTCGGGGCTATCGGCGACCGGCTGATTTCCACCGCCGGCTTCCCCGTCTCACTTTCCCCCTCCACACGCTTCCCCGTCCGATGACTCTGGCCCTGCCGCCCACCGCCAGCTCAGCGCCGCCGAGCCTCCAGCCTGAGGGTTGGTTGCGGTACCTGAGTTTCAGCCTGGATCACAAGGTGATCGGGCTCCAGTACCTGGTGACCGGATTCATCTTTTATTTCATTGGTGGTGCCCTGGCCGGCATGATCCGCATTGAGCTGGTCAGTCCGATGTCGGACTTTCTCCAGCGGGACACCTACAACGAGGTGCTCACCCTCCACGGCACGGTGATGATCTTCCTCTGGATCGTGCCAGTGGTGAATGGGGCGTTCGGCAATTACCTGATCCCCTTTTACGTGGGCGCCAGAGACATGGCCTTTCCTCGGCTGAACGCCGTGGCCTTCTGGTTGATTCCCCCCGCCGGCATCCTGCTGATTGCCAGTTACTTCATTGCCGGCGCTTCCCAATCAGGCTGGACCGCCTACCCACCCTTGAGCCTGACAACCCCTGCGGCTGGCCAGGTGGTGTGGATCCTGAGCGTGCTGTTGCTGGGGGGCAGTTCGATCTTCGGTGGCATCAACTTCATTGCCACCGTGCTGAAGATGCGCCGGCCTGGCCTGAAAATGATGCAGCTGCCGATGTACTGCTGGGCCATGCTGGGCACCAGCTTCCTGGTGGTGCTGGCCACGCCGGTGCTGGCCGGAACCTTGGTGCTGCTCAGCTTCGACATCCTGGCCCATACCGGCTTCTTCAACCCAGCGCTGGGCGGCAATGCTGTGGTGTACCAGCACTTGTTCTGGTTCTATTCCCATCCAGCCGTTTACATCATGGTGCTGCCGGCCTTCGGCCTGGTCAGTGAGATCCTGCCTGTCCATGCCCGCAAGCCCCTGTTCGGCTACACCACCATGGTGTATTCGATTCTCGGCATCGTGTTTCTGGGCCTGATCGTGTGGGCCCACCACATGTTCACCAGTGCAACACCGCCGTGGATGCGGCTGTTCTTCACGATCGCCACGGCCTTCATCGCCGTTCCAACCGGTATCAAATTTTTCAACTGGCTGGCCACGCTGTGGGGAGGCAAGATCGCTCTCAACAGCGCGATGCTTTTCTCCTGTGCCTTCATCGTTCACTTCGTGTTCGGTGGCATCACCGGCGTGGCATTGGCCCAAGTTCCCTTCGATATCCACGTCCACGACACTTATTTCGTGGTGGCCCACTTCCACTACATCGTCT
Source organism: Synechococcus sp. ATX 2A4 (assembly GCF_024346375.1). Classification (GTDB taxonomy): domain Bacteria; phylum Cyanobacteriota; class Cyanobacteriia; order PCC-6307; family Cyanobiaceae; genus MW101C3. The sequence continues at coordinate 109,125 of NZ_JAGQCV010000004.1, forward strand.
ATGGCGGCACCGTGTTTGTGGTGTTCGCCTCTCTCTATCACTGGTATCCGAAGTTCACCGGGCGCATGCTCAATGAAGACATGGGCCGCCTGCACTTCACGCTGACCTTCATCGGCTTCAACCTCTGCTTCGCGCCGCAGCACTGGCTGGGCCTCAATGGCATGCCCCGCCGCGTTGCGGAGTACGACCCCCAGTTCACCCTTGTGAATCAGATCAGCAGTGTGGGGGCATTGCTGATGGCGATCAGTACCTTGCCCCTGTTGATCAACGTGATCTGGAGTGCTTTTCGTGGACCCATGGCCGGGGACAATCCCTGGAATGCGCTCACCCCGGAGTGGCTCACCAGCTCGCCGCCGCCGGTGGAGAACTGGAAGGGCCCTGCCCCCCTGGTCACCCACCCCTACGGCTATGGAGTTCCTGAAGGGCAGATCGATCTGAAGGGAGCTTCCGGCAAGGAGCTCTGGACCTCCGGCAGCTGATGTCCAGCCAATGATGCCCAGCAACTGAATCCCCAGTCACTGATTCCCCGCCCACTGATTCCCGGTTCTCCCCTTGCCACCCGTTCCAGCCGCCGCCCCCACGCCTTTCCCCCGATGACCACCCTCTCCCCCAGCACCGATTCGCTGCCGGCCGTTGCTGGCGATGCCGCACCGGTTCTTGAAGAGGGTCACGGCGATTACCGCATGTTCGGGTTGGCCACCTTCCTGCTGGCCGATGGCATGACCTTCGCCGGCTTCTTCGCCGCCTACCTCACCTTCCGCGCCGTTAACCCGCTGCCGGCCGGTGCGATCTACGAGTTGGAGCTGATCCTCCCCACCATCAACACGGCCCTGCTTGTGCTGAGCAGTTTCACGTTCCACCGTGCCGCTTCCGAGCTCAAGCAGGAGCGTATGGGCCGTTGCCGCTGGTGGCTGCTGGTCACGGCGAGCCTCGGCTTCGCTTTCCTCGGCGGGCAGATGGTGGAGTATTTCTCTCTGCCCTTCGGGCTCACCGACAACCTCTACGCCAGCACCTTCTATGCGCTCACCGGTTTCCATGGCCTGCACGTGTGCCTGGGGGCCCTGATGATCATGATCGTGTGGTGGCAGGCGCGTCAGCCCGGCCGCTTCACCCCAAGCGAGCACTTCGGCCTGGCGGCCGCCGAGCTCTACTGGCACTTTGTCGACGTGATCTGGTTGATTCTCTTCGGAATTCTCTATCTGCTGTGATCAGCCCTTGCCGGATCACCAATCTGATCGGCAGAATTGTTGTCTGTCAGGCCCGTTCATCTTGAACTATCAAGTCACGCCGAGCCTCACCTCCAACGGCAGACCCCCCATGCTTGTTGGCGATGCCCTGCTCGAAAAGGCCCGTTCGCTCAGCAGCCGCTCCGAAGACGAGATCGCCCGTGGCTGCGGCTATGTCTCCCCTGCCGGCCGGTTGCTGAAGAAGAGCTTCTACAAGGCGCTGGTGGATGCGAAGGGCTACAGGATCTCCGGTGATTCCGCTGCCCAAGCGGCTAGCAGAGGCCGTCAGGCCGAGTTCCGCACCCGCGTACACGGCAACGGCAACCTGCTGATCGGCAACGCCTACACACGCCGAATGGGGCTCACCCCCGGGCAGGAATTCAGGATTCAGATCCATCAGGAAACGCGCTCGATCTGGCTGCTGCCCCTCCAGGAGGAGGAGCCCGCCTGAGGCGCGCGCGGCACTTCAGGATTCCGCCCCGTCTTCGGGGTGGGCATGAAAGCTGGCGCTGAAGCCGATCAGATCGATGCCGCTGAACAGGAAGCTCACCCCCACCAGCAGGCCGATCACCGAGAGCTGATTCCAGAACTTCATGGTCAGGATCAGCACACCGAGGAGCAGCGTCACCACCCCATTGGCGAGGCCCCAGCCCCAGCCGCGGGCGGCCCGGTGGGCCAACGCCACCAGGATCGCCACCACGCCCTCAACCACGAACACCACCCCGATCGCCAGCGCAAAGGCCGCCACCTGGGCGGCGGCACTGGGAAAACCGGCACGGAACTGCTGGATCATCCAGGCGCCCGTCACCATGAACAGCGTGGACACCACCAGCCGCCAGAAGGTGTGCCAGCGGCTCAGGTGTGGCGCCCGGGCCAGATTATCGATCAAGCTCACGATTCCCCCCACCAGGAAGGCCACCGCCACGATCGCGGTGACCCACAACGAGGCCACCACCGGAAAGATCAGCGCCAGCGCCCCCAGCACGATCATCAGCACGCCTTCCGCCAGCGTGAAGCTGCGCAGTGCGGCGATGCGGCGAGGATCGAGCCGGGGCGTCAGGCCCACAGGCGCTTCGGCGGGTTGCGTGTCTTGGGGCGCCATGGCATGGAAGGGCGTGCGGGGGAGAACCACGCCGCCGCCCTCGGCGCGATCTCTTGAACCCTAGGCCGGCTGACCCGCTCAGGCCGTGGCCGGCTCACCCGGACGGCTCGTGCTGGGGTCAGCCCCAGCCGTGCTGCGCCAGCCAGTCGCGCTCCAGCCGCTGCGCCCGGCCGGGCGCAGCGGCAGGCGGCGTTCCACCGGCCGCCAGCAGCCGCTCGGTGTACTTGGCAAGCAGATCGGCCTCAAGGTTGACCTGATCCCCCACCCGGCGCAGTTTCAAGGTGGTGACCTCCCAGGTATGGGGAATCACCGCCATCCAGAAGCGGTCCCCCTGGGGGCTGCAGCCCGCGACGGTGAGGCTGATGCCATCGATGCCCACACTCGCCTTGTCGCAGACATAGCGCCCGTAGCTGGGGTCGAGCCAGCGCAGCTCCAGCCGCCAGGACTCCCCCTGCCGGGCCACGCCCACCACCTCTCCCAGGCCGTCCACATGGCCGCTCACCAGGTGACCGCCGAGCCGGTCGCTCAACCGCAGGGCCGGCTCCAGATTCACGGCTGCGCCCACTGCCGCCTTCGCCGCCAGGGTGCTGCGGCTCAGGGTCTCGTCGCTGACGTCGGCGCGGAAGCTGCGGCCATCGGGGTGCAGCCCGGAGATCGTCAGGCACACCCCATCGACGGCGATGCTGTCGCCAAGGGCCAGGGGGTGCAGCGGCTCCACGCCTTCCACCAGCACGCCCCGGGGGTGGCGCCTGAGCTGCCCCACGGCCCGGACCAGACCGGTGAACATTCGCGGCTTCGCAGGCCTGGCCATAATCGGATACCGGGCGTGCGTGGCACAACCATGGTGGAAATGTGTGTGGCCGGGATCGCCCTGGATGCGGCCAGCCGCAGCCCGATCGTGTTGCTCAGGGATCCGAACGGGCGGCGTCAGGTGCCGATCTGGATCGACCAATCCCAGGCCCAGAACATCCTGGCCGGCATGGGCGACCAGCAACCGCCCCGCCCGCTCAGCCACGACCTGATGGCCAACCTGATGGCGGTGGGCGGCGTGCAGTTGGAGCGGGTGATCATCCACACGATCGAAGACAACACCTTCCGGGCCGTGCTGAAGCTCACCGACAACGAAGGCGAGCCCACTGAGCTGGATTGCCGGCCCAGTGATGCCATCGCCCTGGCGTTGCGCACCGGCAGTGGTATCTGGATGCTGGAGGAGGTGGTGGCTGAAGCCTCGATCCCCGTGGATGCCGAAGCCGACGCTGAGGATCAGGAGGATTTCCGCCGCTTCCTGGATCAGGTGAGCCCGGCGGAGCTCATCCGCAACGTGCGCCGCGCCCAGCAAGAGGGCCGCGGAGAGAGCAGTGGCGACACCGGCGAAGGCGAAAGCGGTGAAGGCGAAAGCGGGGGTGGCACCGAGCCGCCCCCGTCCGTTCCCGGGCCTGGCCAGGGCGGCCCCATCAGCAAGGGACCCAATAGCAGTGGACCCGACGGTGCTCCCGGCTGAAGGTTGCCGCCGTCCCTTTGGTCAGGGGCCTGCCGTTTCGCTGTTCACCCTCGGCACCATGCGGGCGGTCGAGTCGGCCGGGCAGATGCGCGCCGTGGTGGAAGCGGCCCTGGCGGCGGGCATCAACCATCTGGAAACCGCCCCCGCCTACGGCCCGGCGGAGGTGCACCTGGGCGCCGCCCTGCGGGAGCTCGCCATCCCGCCGCAGCACCTGCTGCTCACCAGCAAGCTCCTGCCGGGGGTGGATCTGGCCAGCGGCCAGGCCCAGCTGCGGGCCTCGCTGCAGCGGCTGGGGGTGGCCCGCCTCGACAACCTGGCGGTGCATGGCCTCAACCGGCCGGAGCACCTCGACTGGGCCCTGCAGGGGGATGGGGCCGCCCTGCTGGGTTGGGCCCAGGCCGAGGGGTTGGTGGGGCAGGTGGGATTCAGCAGCCACGGCAGCGTCGCGCTGATCGAGCGGGCCCTGGCCAGCGACCGCTTCGGCTTCTGCAGCCTGCATCTCCATCTGTTCGATCAGGAGCGCCTGCCCCTGGCCCGCCAGGCCCTGGCCGCCGGCATCGGCGTGATGGCGATCTCCCCCGCCGACAAGGGGGGCCGCCTTTACGACCCGCCCCCCGAGCTGGTGGAAGACTGCTCACCCTTTGCGCCCTTGCCGCTCGCTTACCGCTTTCTGCTGGCCGCAGGGGTGTCCACACTCACCCTCGGCGCCGCCCAGCCGGCGGATCTCGGCTGGGCCGTGGCCCTGGCCGGCGCCGACGGGCCGCTCACCGCGGCGGAGCAGGAGGCCCTGGCGCGGCTGGCAGAGGCGGGCCAGCGCCGGCTGGGAGCCGAGGCCTGCGGCCAATGCCGCGCCTGCCTTCCCTGCCCGAGCGAGGTGCCGATTCCGGCATTGCTGCGCCTGCGCAATCTGGCCCTCGGCCATGGCATGACCCCTTTCGCCAGCGAGCGCTACAACCTGATCGGCAGGGCGGACCATTGGTGGGAGGCGCTCGATGCGTCCGCCTGCCACCGCTGCGGTGACTGCCTGCCCCGCTGCCCCCACGGCCTGCCGATCCCGGATCTGCTGGCCGCCACCCATCGCCTGCTGGCCGCGCCACCGCGCCGACGCTTATGGGGCTGAAGGAAGCTCAGGTGCCGGTGTGCTGCTGGCTCAGGCGGCGGCGTCCCAGAGGCTCTGGTAACGCTGCCGATCGGCGCTGTTCAACGGCGGCAGGCTGGTGCAGCGCGCCAGCACGGCGTCGTCGGGGTAGAGCAGGCGCGCCACCTGCTCGGGCCATGGCTCCAAGGCGGCCCGCAGCAACTGGCGCTTCAGCGGCGGCACCCAGCCCGCCGCCAGCAGGCGATCGAGGGTGGGCCGCTCCATGCTGCGGGCGATCCAGGCCAGAGGTGCCGGTTCGCGGCTCTGGCGCGGCCGCAGTAGCAGGTTCCACCAGAGCGGCGAACCGCTGGCCGGCAACAGGGCGGTGAGCCTGGCATCGCTGCGCAGCAAGGGCAGCACCCGCTGGCTGGGCAATACGGCCGCCTCGGCGTCGCCGCTGAGCAGCAGGTTCAAGCCGTGCTTGTCGTCAAAGGCGAGGGCCTGCTGCCGCAGGCGCTTCAGCTGGCCGGGCAGCGCCTCTGCGGCCAGGCGGTCAACGCCGGCGGTAGCGGCAGGAGCACTGCCGGCAGCAGCGGCGCCGGGGCTGAGGGTGCGCAGTGCCAGCTCGATCACGACGCGGGGGCTGGAGGGGAGCACGAGCTGCCGGCGCAGGCTCGGATCCAGCAGCAGGTTCCAGCCCTCTGCGCTGCGGCGGCTCAGATCGCTGCGGTTGCGCAGCACCAACACCCAGGTGCCGAAGGCCCACGGGTAGGCGATCGGCGCCGCCGGCGGATTTCGGAACCCCGCGCGTACGGCCTCAGTGAACGGCGCCAGCTGCTCGAACAGCGCGCTGGCGGCGCTGCTCGAGCTGAACGGTTGCAGGGCGTCGGCTTCCAGGGCGCCGAGCCAGCCATCGGAGAGCTGCAGCAGATCGGCATCGTTCTGCTGGGCAAGCACCGCTTCGGGACCCTCCAGCGCCTTGCCCCGCCAGGGGGAAGGCAGCTGCTTGCCCCAGGCGGCAGGCAACTGGCCGCGGCTGTACAGGAGGGTGGGGGAGGAGGACGCACCACGGGCGCAGCCCACCAGCCATCCGCTGCCGGCCAGGGCGCCGGCCTGCAGCAGGCGGCGGCGGCTGAAGCGGGCGGGAAGGGGAGAGCGTTCCTGCATGGTTGGACCCTAAAGGGAGGCGATCAGGCGCTCCTGGGCCCGGTCGCAGGCGGCGGCCAGGCCGGCGGGGCGGCGGCCGCTCCACTCCCACAGCAGGGCCAGGCCACCGGCACCCACCCCCTCCTTGACGTAACCGCGCTCGTAGTCCTGCAGGGCCGGGCTGCGGCAGCTGCTGAAGCACAGCTCCGTGGCGAAGCATGCCGGTGGCGCCACCCGCCAGCGGTCCGCCACGCGCTGCAGCAGCAGCGCCAGGTCGCTGCTGGGTTCCCGCGCCACCCAGCCGGTGGTGCCCAGGGCCGCAGCCGCCACCAGCCGGGGCCGCAGCGGTGCATCGGCCAGCGCCAGCGCCAGCGCCAGCACCGCTGCCATCTGGCTGCCACCGGCCAGCAGCACCGGCCAGCGCCCTTCGGCCGCCGCCAGCAGCATGCCCGCTGCCAGCGGCTGCATCGGATCGCCTACCGCCGCTGCCACCCGCACGGGATTCACATCCGCCTCACCGGCCATGGCCAGACCCGCCGCCCGTAGACCCTGATCCACCAGGGCCGCTTTCAGGCCGTGGGCGGGGGTGAGCAGGCTGCCGCTCACCAGGCCGCCGGCCGCCACGCCAAGACCGGTGAGCACCGCCTGCGCGGTACTGGTGCCGCCCGGCACGCATTCGGCCAGCACCAGTGGCGGAACTTGTGAAGCCTCCTGCCAGCGTTGCTGCCAGGCCCGCCCCCAACGCTGCCCCAGCGCCAGCAGCGCCAGCACCCGCCCCTCGCCCATCGCCCGGCCGGTGCTGAGGCAGAGCGCCGGCTGCTGCCCCAGGCGGATGTGGGGCACCGCAGGTGCCACCGGGCAGCCCAGGTCCACCACCAGGGGCGTGAGCTGCAGCTCCTGCACCACCACGTGGGAGATCAGCGCCGGACTGACGCCCGCCGGCAGGGGCGGCAGGGCATGGGGCCGTGGGGTGTCTGGGCCCAGCAGCAGCAGCTCGGCATCGGCGGCAGCTGTGCGACGGCGGGAGTCCGGGGTGGCGCCGGCGGCGGAGATGCCCGGCACAGCGGCGGTGTCGGTGCCGGCCAGCAGCAGCACCACCAGGGCGTCCTGCCAACCGGCAGCCATCCGATTGGCCCACCGTTCAGTCTGCTCAGCGTCGCCCGTCAGCTGCAGCACCACTGGCCTCCAGATAAACGCCTCAACACGACGGGCCCCCAGGCCATCGCCCCAGCACAGGCCTGCACACCTCTTTCTTGGCCCGGCCCTCCTGGCAGGCGCACAGGTTGTGCACCAGCTCAGAGCGGGTCAAGGGCCACCAGGGCCCGCAATGCATCGGGCGGTTCGGGGATCGGCGCCTGCAAGCGGGGAAATATCCAATAGGCCACCGCGTGCAACGCCAGCACGTAGATGAGGTTCTGAACCACCACCAACCCCAGGGCCAGGGCCTGCACCTGCAGCAGGTCGGGGCCACCGCCCAGGTTCAGCAGGCCGCTGATGCGCTCCAGCAGCCCGGAGGCAGCGGCTGTGATCAGCACCCACAGGTTTTCGCCCACCAGCACCGACAGCACCGTGACCCGCACCAGGAAGCCTCCCGCGCCGATCACCAGCCCCACGCCCCAGGTGAGCCACCAGCTCCAGTTGCTGCGCCAGCCCCAGCCCAGCCAGAGCGCCAGCGCTCCGTAGGGAAAGAGCACCAGCGGTCCGCGGATCGGGCCCATCAGCGCCACCAGCAGCAGGGAGGCCACCACCACCCCTTCCCAGCCGCAGCGCCAGCCCTGGCGGAGCAGCAGCAGGGCGATCGGCAGGGGCAGGGCGAGCCGGAACAGGGCGCCCCCTACCGGCAGGTAGTAGAGGCCTGCCCAGAGCAGGGCAGTGGCGGCGGCCATGTAGGCGGTTTCCATCAGCTGAAGGGCCTGGCGCCGGCTGAGGCGATGAAGAGAGGGGGGCATGGCAGCGGCTCAGCGTGGCGGCGGCGCCGGCGTGGACTTCGGCGCCGCCGCAGCGGCTTCGGGGGTGGGAATCCGCTCGATTGTCTCCACCTCAAAGCGCAGGCCAGCGGCCCGTAGCGCTTTGGTGACCGCTTCGGCAGGGGCGGAGGGATCGGCGCCGGGCAGTTTCAGAGTGATCCGGTAAGGCACGGCGGCGGCCGGCGCCTGGCTCCCGGCTGGGCGGTTGACCGCGCTGGATCCGCTGGCGGGGCGGGCCGGGGCCGCCGGCGTGGGAGATGGCGTCTGTGTGCCTGGGGTTGTGGCCGGCGCAGCCGTGGGCGGCGAACCACTGGCCGGCGCAGCCGTGGCCGGGATGGTGGCATTTGCTCCAGCTGCAGGTGTGGCGGGATTCGAGCCTGCAGGGGAGACGGCGCTGCCGGTGGCGGCCACAGGACGGTTGGTGCCAGAGGCGGGGGGCGTCGCGGCTGCCGGTGGCGCAGGGGAATCGAACCCTGCCGCCAGCTGCTGGCCGAAGGGCGTGCCGTCACAGCCCGCCAGCGCCAGCAACAGCGTCGCCAGCAGGGGAAGGGCGTGGCGGGAAGAGGGGGTCATCAGCCGGAGGCGGCCTTGATGATCCGCACGGCGCTGGCGCGGGGGCGCCCGGTCTTGGTGGTGGCGGGCGGCTTGGCTTTGGTGGTTCCGCTGGCGGCCTTGGCCTCCGCCGCCCCGCCCTTGGCAATTGCCGCCGATCGACCGGTGGTTTTGGTGCTGGTGGTCTTGGTGGCGGCTGGCTTGGCGGAGGTGGTTTTGGCTGTGGTGCTCTTGGCGGCCGGCTTGGTAGTGGAGCGGGCGGCGGGCTTGCGGGCCTTGGTCTTGCCGCTGGCGGCCTTGGCGGCCAGCAGCTCCACGGCCTGCTCGATCGTGATCGTGTCCGCCGTGGCGCCTTCCGGCAGCGAGGCGTTCACCTTGCCCTGCTTCACGTAGAGGCCGTAGGGACCATCGAACACCTGGATGGTTTCCTCACCCCCATCAGGAATGCCGAGATCCTTGAGGGCCGTGCGGCCGCCCCGGCCCCGCTTGGGGGTGGCCAGCAGCTCGATGGCGCGCGGCAGCCCCACCAGCAGCACGTCGTCTTCGGCCTTGAGCGAGCGGTAGTCCTTTTCGCCTTTGGCCTTGTCATGCACCACATAGGGCCCGAAGCGGCCCAGGCCGGCCTGGATCCGGCCGCCATCGGGGTGTTCGCCCAGCAGCCGCGGCAGACGCAGCAGGCCCAGGGCATCGTCGAGACTGAGATCCTCCGGCTTGACGCCCTTGGGCAGGGAGGCCCGCTTCGGTTTGGGGTTCTCCTCGCTCACCTGCCCCCGTTGCAGGTAAGGGCCGTACTGGCCGAACAGCAGGTAGATCGCATCGCCGGTCTCTGGGTCTTCCCCCAGCGATTCGGGCCCCTCGGTTTTCTGGCGCAGGATCTGTTCGGCGTGCTCGGCATCAAGCTCAGCCGGGGTGATCTCCTGGGGCAGGGTGGCCTTCACCAGCTCCTCGCTGCCATCGTCGGCGACCCGCTTCGACTCCAGGTAGGCGCCGAACCGGCCGATCCGCACGACGCATGGAAGGCCCTCCATCACGATCGTGCGCGACGCCGTGGGGTCGATGTCGCCCTCGCGCTGCTGAACCTGGGTTTCCAGCCCCTTTTCTCCCTTGAAGAAGCTGTTCAGGTAGGGGAGCCACTGGACCTTGCCGTGGGAGATCTCGTCGAGCGTGTTCTCCATCCGCGCGGTGAAGCTGGTGTCCACCAGGTCGGGGAAGTGCTCCTCCAGCAGGGCGGTCACCGCGAAGGCGGTGAAGCTGGGGGTGAGCGCGTTGCCGGCCAGGGTGGCGTAGCCACGGTCGGTGATCGTGCCGATGATGCTGGCGTAGGTGGACGGCCTGCCGATCCCTTCCTTCTCCAGCATCTTCACCAGTGCCGCTTCGCTGTAGCGGGCCGGAGGCTGGGTCTGGTGGCCGAGCGCCTCCACCCCCTTGCAGACCGGCGCATCGCCCACCGCAAGGGCGGGCAGCAGCACTTCCTGTCCCTCCAGGGCCGCATCGGGATCGTCGCTGCCTTCCACGTAGGCGCGGAAGAAGCCGGCGAAATCGATGCGCTTGCCACTGGCCCGGAAGCGGGCTTCGCCCGCGGCGATCTCCACCGCCAGCATCGTGAGCCGTGCATCGGCCATCTGGCTGGCCACGGTGCGTTTCCAGATCAGCTCGTAAAGGGCGAGATCCTTGCCGTCTAGCCCGGTGTCGTTGGGGGTGCGGAAGCGTTCACCGGAGGGGCGGATCGCTTCGTGGGCCTCCTGGGCGTTGCGGCTCTTGGTGCTGAACTGCCGCGGAGCGGGGCTCAGGAAAGTGTCGCCGTATTTCTCAGCCACACAGGCGCGGGCAGCGCTGATCGCCTGCTCGGAGAGGTGCACCGAGTCGGTGCGCATGTAGGTGATGAAGCCACGCTCGTAGAGGCCCTGGGCCGTGCGCATGGTTTCGCGGGCCGAGAGCCGCAGCTTGCGGTTCGCCTCCTGCTGCAGGGTGCTGGTGGTGAAGGGCGGCACGGGCTTGCGCACCGTGGGCTTCTCCTCCACCTGCTCCACCCGCCAGGGCAGGGCGAGCACGCTCTCGCGCAGGGCCCGCGCTTCGCTCTCCGCCAGCAGCTTGACCTTGCTGCCGGGCTTGAGCCCACCGGTGCTTTCGTGAAAATCGCTGCCCTGGGCGATGCGCTCGCCGGCCAGGTGGGTGAGCTTTGCTTCTAAACGGCCACCTGGCTGCTGTAGCTCGGCCTTGAGGTCCCAGTAGCTGCCGCTGCGGAAGGCCCGCCGGGCCCGCTCCCGCTGCACCAGCAACCGCACCGCCACCGATTGCACCCGGCCGGCGGACAGCCCCCAGGCCACCTTTTTCCACAGCAACGGCGAGAGGGTGTAGCCCACCAAGCGGTCGAGGATGCGCCGCGTCTCCTGGGCGTGCACCAACTCCATGTCGAGTTCGCGCGTCTGATCGAGGGCGCGCTGGATGGCGTCCTTGGTGATCTCGTGGAACACCATCCGCTTGACCGGCACCTTGGGGCTGAGCAGCTGCAGCAGGTGCCAGCTGATGCTCTCCCCTTCCCGGTCTTCGTCCGTGGCCAGGAGCAGCTGGTCGGCGCCCTTGAGCGCGTCCTTGAGCTCCTTCACCACCTTTTTCTTGTCTTTCGGCACCACGTAGAGCGGTGCGAAATCTTCGCTGGTGTTGACGCCCAGGTTGGCCCATTTCTCGCCCTTGTAGGCGGCGGGAATCTCGCTGGCGTTGTTGGGCAGGTCACGGACGTGCCCCATCGACGCCTCCACCCGGAACTCCTTCGGCAGGAAGGCGCGGATGGTGCGGGCCTTGGTGGGGCTCTCGACGATGACCAGGGTGTGCGCCACAGGCAGGCGATGAACCGGTTCCCTCTTTATCGCATCGGCGGCCCGTCCCGCCTGAGAACGCGCGCCGCCGCCGCTACAGTCCGCTCGACCAGGCGATCGTTTGAAGCCGACATGGATCTGTTTGGCGTCCTTCCCGCCCTGACGGAACTGCCCCACCTGGCTGCCGCTTCTCTGGCCTCCGTTCCCCTGGCCACGGCCCCCGCGATCGGCCTGGGCATCACGGCCGCCCAGCTCAATTCCGGCGCGATCGCGCCCGAGGCCGCCATCCTGATCGCCCTGCTGGTCTGCCTGCTGGTGGATCTGGCCGGGGAGGAAGCGGCTGTGCGTTGGGTGCCGCCGATCTGCTACGCCGGCCTGGGCACTGCTCTGGTGCTGCTGGCGCGTCAATGGAATGCGCCGCTTGAGCCTTCGTTCCTTGGCTCCTTCCTGGCCGACGATCTGGCAGTGGCCTTCCGCGCCGTGGTGGCGGCCTCCACCTTGCTGTCGCTGATGATCAGCTGGCGCTACGTGGAGCGCAGCGGCAGCCCGGTGGGTGAATACGCAGCGATCCTGCTGGCGGCCACGCTTGGTGCCATGTTCCTGTGCGGCTCCACCGACCTGGTCAGCATCTTCGTGTCGCTGGAAACCCTTTCGGTGTCCAGCTACCTGCTCTCGGGCTACATGAAGCGGGATGCCCGCTCGGGTGAGGCGGCCCTCAAATATCTTCTGGTGGGTTCCGCCGCTGCTGCGGTGTTCCTCTACGGCGCTTCCCTCCTCTACGGTCTCACAGGCGGTTCCACCGGCCTTGATGCGGTCGGTGTGGCTCTGCAGACCAGCGCCACGCCGGTCACGGCCCTGGCCCTGGTGTTCGTGCTCGCCACCGTGGCCTTCAAGATCGCTGCGGTGCCCTTCCACCAGTGGACCCCTGACGTCTACGAGGGTTCACCCACCCCGGTCGTGGCCTTCCTGTCGGTGGGTTCGAAGGCCGCCGGATTCGCCCTGGCCCTGCGCCTGCTTGTCGGCTGCTTCGACAGCTTCGACACCCAGTGGAAACTGCTGTTCACCGTGTTGGCGGTGCTGAGCATGACCCTCGGCAACGTGGTGGCCCTGGCCCAGACAACAATGAAGCGGATGCTGGCCTACAGCTCGATCGGCCAGGCCGGCTTTGTGATGATCGGCCTGGTGTGCGGCACCGAGGACGGCTACGCGGCCATGGTGCTTTACATGGCGGCTTACCTGTTCATGAACCTGGGCGCGTTCGCCTGCATCATTCTGTTCTCGCTGCGCACCGGCAGCGACCGCATCTCTGATTACGCCGGGCTTTATCAGAAAGATCCACTGATCACACTCGGCCTCAGCCTCTGCCTGCTGTCGTTGGGTGGGATCCCGCCCATGCTTGGTTTCTTCGGCAAGATCTACCTCTTCTTCGCTGGCTGGGCCGACCACCAGTACCTCCTCGTGGTGGTGGGTCTGATCACTTCGGTGGTGTCGATCTACTACTACATCTCGGTGATCAAGATGATGGTGGTGAAGGAACCGCAAGAGGCCTCCGATGTGGTGAAGGCCTATCCGCCAATCACCTGGAACCTGGCCGGCATGGGCACGCTGCGCACTGCCCTGGTGGCCTGTGTGCTGGTCACGGCCGTGGGTGGGGTGCTCTCCAATCCGCTGTTCACCTGGGCCAACGGCGCCGTCACCGGCACGCCGATGCTTCAGCAGTCGATCGCCTCTTCCGCCGCCCGTGAAGCCACCGCCATCGCCGCGGCGCCCGTTCCCCCCACTCCCGCCATCCTGGGATGACGATGTCTGTCCAGGCGGAGATCTCAACTCCCCGGATCCATGAGCCGGTGGCGATGCTCGATCGGGTCAGCAAGATCTACGGCTCCGGTGACACCGAAGTACGCGCCCTCGATGAGCTCAGCCTCACCGTGATCGAAGGAGATTATCTGGCCGTGATGGGGGCTTCCGGTTCGGGCAAGAGCACGGCGATGAACATCATCGGCTGCCTTGATCGCCCCACTTCCGGCCACTACCGCCTCGGTGGATCGGCGGTTGAAGATCTCGACGATGACGAGCTGGCCGATCTACGCAACCGCAAGCTGGGCTTTGTGTTTCAGCAGTTTCATCTGCTGGCGCACATGAGTGCGATCGACAACGTGATGTTGCCGATGATCTATGCCGGCATCTCTGCAGAGCGGCGCCGGCAGCTCGGCATCGAGGCCCTCGAACGCGTCGGTCTCGGCCATCGCCTGCAGAACAAGCCGAACCAGCTCTCCGGCGGCCAGCAGCAGCGCGTGGCGATCGCGCGGGCGATCATCAACCGGCCGGCCCTGCTGCTGGCCGACGAACCCACCGGCGCACTGGATTCCCAGACCACCCAGGAGGTACTGGAGATCTTCGATCAGCTCCACCAGGAGGGCATGACCGTGGTCATGGTCACCCATGAAGATGAGGTGGCCGCGCGCGCCGATCGCATCGTGCACTTCCGCGACGGCCGCCTCGACGCCGCCTTCGCTTAGCCGGGCCCTGTTCTGCCGCCGGCCGTCGCTGCGCTCGGCCGCTCGAGGGTGTCCAGCAACTGGCCCATCAACAGGGCGATCGCATCGCTGCCGCCCAGGAGCTGACGACCGGGGTCAAACTCGCCCGGCTCCACCGCCACCCAGCCGCCGTTGGCCGGCTGGCGCAGCTCGAAGTGAAGGTGAGGGCCTGTGCTCAGCCCCGTGCTGCCCACCCGGCCGATCACTTCGCCCTGGGCCACCCACTCCCCTTCCTTGACGAAGAGCTCGGAGAGGTGGCCGTAGAGGGTGCGTCGCAGGGGACGCTCATGCTCCACCTCCACCGCCAGGCCGTAGCCGCCGGCGAGGCCACTGCTCACCACCCGTCCGGCCAGGGCCGCCACCACCGGGGTGCCCTCCGGCGCCGCCAGATCCCGGCCCGCATGCATCAGCCAGCTGCCGATCACCGGGTGCAGCCGCCAGCCAAATTCGCTGGTGGTGATGGCCGAACCGATCAGCGGAAACAGCAGGCTGCGGTTGCCGTTGCCCAGCAGCGGCGCGGGCCTGGGGGTGATGCGAAACACGCTGGCGAGGCTGAAGTTGCCCCCCTGGCCGGCCAGCAGTGCCGACACGGGCACGGTGATCGGTGCCAGCGGCATCCCTCCGGGCCCAACAGTGGTGCCCATGCCATTGGAAAAAAGCCCGCCGGCGCCGGTGAGCGCGTCATTGCCGGGCCAGCGCACCACTACGCCGCGGCATTCGCTGGGGGATAGGGCGCCCTCGCGGCAGGCCTGGCGATGGGCGGGCAGGTTTTCAGGCCGCACCACGGCGCCGAGGCGTGCCCGTTGCCGTTCCGCCGGTGTCACCACTCCCTCACGTTCGAAGCGATCCAGCACCTGATCGAACGACAGCGCCGGGGTCTGGGAGCGTTGCAGGTTGGGGCGCAGCGGCGGGGTGGCCGGCTCGCTGGTGCCTGCCGGGGGAACCAGAGGGGGCACTGGTGGGCTGAGCGCCTGGGGCATCGCCGCCGGGGCGGTTGCGGGCAGGGGCGCTACTGGCGATGAGGGCGCTGGCATCGCCGCGGGTGCGTTCTCGGCTGCGGCATCGCGCAGCTCAGCGAGGGCGAGCGGCGCTCCGATCACAGAGGCCAGTCCGATCGCGAGCACCGGCAGATGACGAACGCTCTTCACACCAGGCGGCAAAAATGCGTGATCAGCTTAGGCATCCTGGGACGTCAGGTCTTCGAAACGGCGCCGCACCACAGTGTGCTTGGCGCCGCGCCTCAGCTCCAGCCCCCCGTCACGGGCCAGCCCGGCCACCATCCAGGTTTCTCCTTGCCACAGCAAGGCTCGGCCACGGCCGTGCAGACGCGCGTTGGCTTCCTGCCACACCCGCTCCGGCTCATCGGCTGCCGCCGCGGCCCAATCGAGCGCCAGCAGCACGCGGGCTGCCAGGTGGATGGTGTCAGCGCCTTGCCGGCGGCGATGGCCGCTGAGCGCCAGCGCCTGGCGGACATTGATTGCCCCGGCTGGTGCCGGGTTCTCCCCGTTGAGCCCGATCCCCAGCCTGGCAGCCTGAATGGCGCCGCCCCGCAGGCGCAGCCGCGGCAGCACCCCCGCCACCTTGCGGTCGTGGAGGAGCAGATCGTTGGGCCATTTGAGCGTGGGCGCCAGGCCGAGCGCCTCCAGCTGGAGCGCCAGCCCCACGGCCGCCGCCAGGGTGAGGGAAGCCCCCTGCGGCGGCCACGGCAGTGCCGCACTCATCCACACTCCGCCGCGGGGCGAGGTCCACGGCCGGCCTTGCTGGCCATGGCCGAAGCGCTGCCGCTCCGCCAGCAGCGCCACCGGCCCGATGGGCGCCCCTGTCTGCCGCTGATCGAGCAACCGTTCGGTGCTTCCGCACACCGGCACCACGGCCAGCCTCCAGGGCAGGGGCGGAGCCAGGGGCCCCTCCCGCAGCAGCAGCTCGCGTCGGGCGGCGGCGATGCGGCCGTTCATCGGCCGGGGCAGCCGGGCAGGGGCCGCGTCACCCGGAGAGGGAACGCAGCCAGTTCCCGATCCGCACCGCACCGGCGTCCAGCTCCGCCGCCGGATGGACCAGCGCCAGCCGCACCCACCCCTCGCCGCCGTCGCCGAAGCCGTTGCCCGGGGTGAGCGCCACACCGCTGCCCTTCAGCAGAGCCGCGCAGAACGCTTCCGAGCCCATGGCGCGGGCCACGGGCGGCAGCTCCAGCCAGAGGTAGAGGGCCATCGACGGCCGCCGCACCCGCCAGCCCTGCGCCTCGAGCGCCGCCGTCATGCGGTCGCGGCGCTCCCGGTAGGTGGCCCGCAGCTGCTGCGGCCAGTGCGGGGCCAACTCCAGGGCGGCGATGGCCCCGGCCTGCAGCGCCAGCGACTGGTTGAAATCGACCACCCCCTTGACCTGGCGCAGGGCGGCGATCAGGGGGGCGGCCCCGATGGCGAAGGCCAGCCGGAAGCCGCCCAGGCACCAGCTCTTGGAGAGCGAGAAGAATTCGATCCCGCACTGGCGCCACTGCGGACTGCGCAACAAGGCAGGTGCTTCACCCTCCAGGGCCAGGTCCACGTAGGGGTTGTCGTGGGCGAACACGATGCCGTGCTGCACCGCCCGAGCGGCGGCTTCCTCCAGCCAGCCCTGCTCGCCGGTGGTGGCGGTGGGGTTGTGCGGGTAGCCGAGCACCATCAGCTTGAGCTGCTCCCATTGCGAGGACGGCACCTGCTCAAACGGTGGCCGCCAGCCCTGATCGGCCTCCAAAGGCAGCAGCAGGGGGCGCGCACCTGCCAGCTCCAGCCCGCCGCGATGGGAGGGGTAGTAGGGATCCAGCAGCAGGGCGCGGTCGCCCGGGTCGAGCACGGCGAGGGGCAGGTGGGCGGTGCCCTCCTGGGACCCCACCAGCAGCAGCACCTCGGTGTCGGGATCGACGGCCACATCAAAGCGGCGCCGGGCCCAGGCGGCGGCCGCTTCCCGGAACGGACGCGTGGAGGCGTGCAGGCAATAGGAGGCGCTGTCGGGGCGCGTGAGCGCCGCCGCCATGGCCGCCAGCGCTTGCGGCGGCGGCGGCAGATCGGTGGAGCCGAGCGAGAGGTCCAGCAGGGGCGCCGGGCTGTTGCCGTGGCCGGCAGCGCTCAGGCCGATGCACTGCAGCCGGTAATCGGATTTGCGCTGATCGTTGCGGGCGAAGACCCCACTGCCCAGGCGGGCGACCCGCTCAGAGATGGGCATCAAGAAAGGCTTTGAGCTGCGGACGGGCCATCGCCCCTTCATGGCGAGCCACCTCTTCGCCGCCCTTGAACAGAATCAAGGTGGGCAGCCCCTGGATTTTGAGGGCATCGCGCATGCTGGGATTGCCATCGGCCTCCAGCTTGCCCACCTCCAGGCGCCCGGCGTAATCGCTGGCGGCTGTCTCCATCAATGGCGCCATCAGTCGGCAGGGGCCGCACCAGCTGGCCCAGACGTCCACCAGGACGGCACCGGGCTGCTGGAGCACGTCGGAGGCGAAGTTCGCGTCGGTGAACTGGGCAACGGCCACGGCGGGGAAAGAGCAGGGATCGGGAGAGTCCGAGTCTAGGAATCCCCTGGCGGGGATCCTGCCGCACCGGCGGAGCTCAGAGCTTATCGATCGAGCGCTTGAGCTCCTCGAGCTCGGCATCCACTTCCGCGGCCTTCACGGGTTCCAGTTGGGGGGTGGGGCTCTCGGCCGTCAGCAGCGGGGTGGCGGCAGGGCCACCCTCCAGCCGGTTCTTGAGGGCCGCCAGTTCGTCGTCCACCTCACTGCCCTCCAGGGAAGCGAACTGGCTTTCCAGGTCGGCGCCGGCCAGTTCGGCTGCGGCCTGGCTGCGGGCTTCCTGCTGCAGCACCTTCTCCTCCATCTGCTCGAAGGCGGCCATGGCGGAGTTGGTGCCCAACCCGCTCACGGCGCTTTGCAACTGCTCCTGGGCCTGGGCCGCCTGGGAGCGGGCCTTGAGCATGTCCTTCTTGGTTTTGGCCTGGGCGATCTTGCCTTCCAGGGCCAGCAGGCTTTTCTTGAGCGCGTCGACCTGGCCCGCCTGGCTGGAGAGCTGGTTGTTGAGGGCGGTGGCGGTGTCCTGGTAGGTCTTGCGGCGACTGAGCGCTTCGCGCGCCAGATCCTCCTCGCCTTTCTTGAGGGCCAGCTCGGCCCGCTCGTACCAGGTTTTGCTCTGAGCTTCCGCCTGTTGGGCCTGGTTCTCGATGCGCTTCTGGCTGGCGATCGCGGTGGCCACGGCCGTGCGCAGCTTCACCAGGTCGGACTGCATGTCTGCGACCGACTGATCCAGGATCTTGCCCGGATCCTCCGCCTTGCTGACCAGATCGTTGAGGTTGGCCCGCAGCAGGCGGCTGAGCCGATCGAAGAAGCCCATGGATCATGGAGGGGGCGCCTCCGAGGGTAGCGGTGGTGGGCGGCCATGGCCCCGCCGGTTGCCCGCCCCTAACCTGGCTCCATGGCCATCGCCCCCCGCGACCAGACCCGTCGCATCGGCTCCCTGCAGGTGCTGGTGGCGCCGCCGCGGCTGCCGGCCACCGCCGTGGGCACCTGTCTCACGGCCCTCGCTGCCCAGTGGCGCCGCGGCGGCAGCCTGGCGGCGCTGTGGCAGGCCTGGCCCAAGGTGGCGGGCGCCCAGCTGGCCCCCCACTGCCGCCCGCTTTCCCTGCAGGCCGGGGTGTTGTGGGTGGGTGCAAACCATCCCCAGTGGCTTCAGGCCCTGCGCTTCAACCGTCATCAGCTGCTCGGCGCGCTGCGGGGGGCGGGGTTCCAGATCCGCGATCTGCGCTTTCAGCATCACCACCCGGCTGCGGCCGTCAGCACCGGCAGCGAGAGCGAGGCGGAGGTGTGGGCGGCCCATCCCAGCCGCATCGATGTGCACGGCCTTGCCGATTGCCCGCGCTGCGGCGCTCCAGCTCCGGCCGGTGAGCTGCAGCGCTGGGGGCACTGCAGCTTCTGCGTGCGCCAGGGCGTCAGTCAGTAGCGCTCCGGCCTTGGATCTCGCCAGTTCAGCCGGCCCTTACGTGCTTCCAGGAGTGCGGCTGCGGTGCTCTCCAGCCGCGCACGGTCGACGCGCCAGAGCCGGTAGATGCCGGAGCGATCCAGTTCTTCCGCCTGAACGGCCTGCCAGTAGGGCAATTGGCCGGTGCTCTGATCGATCACCACCAGCGTGGTGGGGGCCTCCTTGCTGGTGCTGGGTTGCTGCCCACGGCGCCGCTCATGGCGGAGGCGATCACTGAGATTCACCATGCCGGTGGCGGACACCCCCTCGTAGATCACCACCCGACCGGTGTAGTAGTGCAGCGACGGTTTGAGCACGCCCACCATCGCCAGCCCTTCATTGGGTCGGATCTCACGCTGCACGCCGGCAGCCATCTCGCGCACCGGACGCTGGCGCACGCCGTCGCCCAGCTGCCACATGGGCAGCAGCGCGAAGAGATGGAAGGCCACCAGAGGAAGCTGGAGCCCCAGGAGCCAGCCGGGCGTCACCCGCCGCAGGCAGAGCAGGCCCACCAGGGTCGCCAGTGTCCAGAACAGGGCCGCGCGGCCGACAAACCCACTGGCGGTGAGATCCGCCGGCAGGGTGGGCATTTCCGGATCCTGGATCAAAGGAATCCAGTGGCTGGATCCCCAGAGCGCCAGGGATACCGCGGCCGTCAGTAGCACGGTGGCGCCCTGAGCGAGCACGAACCACCGGCCCACCCCCCCGCCGCGCCGCTCGCCGTTCTCCCTGCCCCCCTCGCCGTCCTGGGCCGCCAGAGCGATCAACAGGCCCGCTGCCGGGGTGGCCGGCAGCCAGTAGCTCGGCAGCTTTGTGGCGGCCATGGTGAAGAACACCAGCACCGCCAGCAACCACCAGGCGGCAAAGCTGCGCAGGGAGTGCTGTGGCGGTTGGGGGGGGCGGGCCAGGCCGCGCTTCAGGCCGAGCAGCAGCAGCGGCGTGAACGGGAGGCTGGCGATGATCAGCACCGGGATGAAGTACCACCAGGGCTGGAGGTGATCGTTCACCACCGAGCTGAAGCGCTGCAGGTTGTGATAGCCGAAGAAGCTGTCCCAGAAGGGCTGCCCCTCCACCGCCAGCATCGCGGCATACCAGGGCAAGGCCACCAGGGCGGTGACCACCAGTCCGCGCCCGGCCTTCAGCCGCGCCCAGAGGGGCAGCAGGATGCCCTGATGCCAGCCGAACCCGGCGAGCGTCAGGCCGGACAGCACCACGGCCACCGGCCCTTTTGCCAGCACCGCCAGGCCCAGCACCAGCCAGCCCAGCCACCAGGGGCGGCGAGGATCGGCCCAGGCCTGCCAGAACAGCAGCAGGCTCACAGCAAGGCAGGCGCTGAACAGGGCATCGCTGACACCGATGCGGCCCCAGAGCAGCATCAGGGGGGAGAGCGCAAAGGCCAGGGCCGCCACCACAGCGCTGCGCGCAGGTCGCTGGGGCAGCAAGACCCCACCGGGGCCCGCGCTGGGCTGCGGCCAGCGCAGCAAGGTGGCGCAGAGGGCCAGCATCACGCCGATGCTGGAAAGGGCAGAGGGCAGACCGGCGGCCCAGCTGCCCAGAGGGTCGAAGCGGGCGTGGTTCGGCAGGGCATACACCAGCCCCATCAGCCAGTAGACAAGTGGCGGCTTGTCGTAGCGGGGCAGCCCGTTCACCCGCGGGGTCAGCCAGTCGCCGGTGTCCGCCATCGCCCGGGCGGCGCCGGCGAACAGGGGTGGCGTCTCGTCCACCAGCCCCGCCTGGCCGAGGTGCAGCACGAAGATCGCCACCCCGAGGGCCGCCGTGACAAGAAGCGCCAGCCACGGGCCCCACCCTCGACGTGCCGCTGCAGGCGGGTTGGCAGGGGGCACGAGCAGTGGAACGATCGTGGAAAACCTACGCCCCGGCGTCCAGCGACAGGCCGGCGGTTTGACCCTGTAGTGAATTGGTGGCGGGTGAGGCTGATGCCAGACCGGCCAGCAGCCAGGCCTCCACGCGCCCGGCGAACGCCTCCCGCGACGCGTGGCGCTCCACCCAGCGCCGGCAGGCCTGCCGGTCAAGGCGTTCGGCGGCAAGCACGGCCGCCTGCAGGGCATCCAGATCGTCGGGGGGAACGAGCAGGCCGTTAAGGCCGCTTTGCACCAGTTCGCCTGGGCCGCCGCGGCGGTAGGCCACCACAGGCACGCCGCAGGCCATCGCCTCCACCACCACGTTGCCGAAGGCTTCGTTCCACTTCGGCGTGTTCAGGAACACGCGGCAGCCGCCGAGTTCCGCCTGCAGCTCCCGGGTGGGCAGAAAGCCGCGCCAGTTCACCGTGCCGGCCGGCACCGCCGCCGCCACCGCGTCCCGGTAAGCCCCGTCTTCGACCACGCCCCACACCAGCAAGCGCCGGCCCAGGGCGGCGGCCACCCGTGCTGCGTCGATCAGCCCCTTCTCCGGAGCGATGCGTCCGGCCCAGCCCAGGGGGGCTTCCGGATCGGGCTGGGCGCGGAAGTGGTAATTGGCCAGATCGAAGCCGTTGCCCAACACCAGCGGCGGGCCGGGCAGGTCGAAATCAGCTGCCTGGGTGCGGGTATGGAAGGCCAGCCGCCCGGGGCAGCGACGCGCCACATCGGCGATCACCGCATCCATCACCCGCGCCACCGAGCCCATGCTCACCAGGTGGAACAGCGGTGTGGCGCAGTGGGGCGTGAGCCAGAGGGGCAGCCAGTCGTAGGCGAGGTTGAGCACCGCATCGAAGCCGCTCTGCTCCTGCAGCACCCGGTCCCATAGGGCAGGCAGCAGGCCGCCGGCGGGGATCTGCACGGCGCTGTCATGGCTCTGGTGCTGCCAGCTGGGCTGGTCGTGGCCGGGGCAGGTCCACAGCTGCGCCGCCTCGCAGCCTGGGGGCAGCCTGGACCCCGCTCCGGCCAGCACCGTGAGCTGGTGGCCGCGGCCACCGAGCCCTGCCACCAAGGCCGCCAGGGTGAGCTCCACGCCCCCTCCCCTGCCACTGCCCAGCGTGCCCACCGGCGTGCTCACCAGCAGCAGCCGCAACGCAGGGCTCATGGCGCTGGCTCCGGCGCGGCGGTGCTGGGCACCCACAGCTGGCGGCGCCGGTTGATCAGCAAGACCGACACCAGTGCCAGGGCAGCCCCCAGCCATTGCAGCGGGCGCAGGCGTTCATCGAGCAGCAGCAGACCGCAGAGCAGGGCGAACACCGGGGTGAGGAACGTCAGGGCCGAAAAGCCGGTGAGATCGCCGCTGCTGGCAAACCAGAAGAACAAGCCGTAGGCCAGGGCGCTGCCCAGCAGGCTGGCGTAGGCCATCCAGCCCCATTGCTGCAGGGTCCAGGCCGGCCAGAAGGGCGGCAGCGCCGGATCGAGCGCGGGCCCCAGCGCCGCCCCGATCAGCAGCGGGAGCCCGCCGATCAGCATGTGCCAGCCGGTGACCGCCACCGGATCGCTGCGCCGCATCGCATAGCGGCAGAGCACCGTGCCCACCGCCATCGCCGCGGCGGCGCCCAGCATCCAGAGCTCGCCGTGGCTCCAGGCCCGCACCCCAAAGCTGGCCGGACCCTCCAGCCACCAGTGCCGCAGCACCGGCGCCGGCAGGCCCAGGCAGAGGATGCCGGCCAGCCCCAGCAACAGGCCGAGCCAGCCCACCGGATTGATCGCCTCACCGAAGAGGGTGCGGGCCAGCAGAGCCACCAGCAGCGGCTGGGAATCGATCAGCACCGAGCCCAGCCCGGCGCCGGTTCCCTCCAGCCCGCGGGCCAGCAGCCCCTGAAACACGGTGCCGTCCACCAGCGCGAAGGCCAGCAGCCAGAGCCGGTCGGCGGGATCCACCCCGAGCGGCCGCCGCAGCACCCCGGCCGCCAGCAGCACGGCAAGACCGGCAGGCACCAGGCGCATCCAGGCCAGTGTGAGCGGCCCGCTTTGGGCCAGCAGCGGCTTCATTGCCGCCATCGCCGTTCCCCACAACGCGAAGGGAAGCAGCATCGGCAGCCAACGGAAAACGGGGTTCATCAGAGCGGCCGCCAACAACCTTTTTAAGATCCAGCCACTACGTGCCGCAGCGCATGCCCTGGCCCTGGCGCCGAAAGTCCCGCAAAACGCTGGCCCGTGTCGTGATTGAAGGACCGATCGCCGGGGGCACGCGCGAGCGGGTGCTCAAGGCGCTGCGTCAGGTGGAGGAACGGGAATGCCCGGCCCTGCTGCTGCGCATCGACACCCCCGGCGGCACCGTCGGCGACAGCCAGGAGATCCATGCCGCCTTGCTCCGGCTGCGGGACAAGGGTTGCCGTGTGGTGGCCAGCTTCGGCAATATTTCCGCGTCCGGCGGGGTTTACGTGGGGGTGGCGGCGGAACGCATCGTCTCCAATCCGGGCACGATCACCGGCTCCATCGGCGTGATCCTGCGTGGCAACAATCTTTCCCGCCTGCTGGAGCGGGTGGGGATCAGCTTCGAAACGGTCAAAAGCGGCCTCTACAAAGACATCCTGTCCCCCGACCGTGCCCTCACCGCCGATGAGCGCACCCTGCTGCAGGGGCTGATCGATTCCAGCTACGACCAGTTCGTGGCGGCCGTTGCCAACGGCCGTGGCCTCAGCGAGGACGTGGTGCGTGGGTTCGCCGATGGGCGGGTGTTCACGGGCGCTCAGGCCCTTGCGCTGGGGATGGTGGATGAACTGGGCGACGAGGACACTGCTCGTCGGCTCGCGGCACGGCTGGCGGGGCTCGATGAACACGAGCTGCGCCCCACCACCTTCGGCAAGCCCGCCAAGCGGTTGCTGTCGTTCCTGCCGGGCCGCAACCTTTTCGCCAGCCTGCAGGAGGCCCTCAGCCTGGAACTGGCCTGGAGCGGCCAGCCGCTCTGGCTCTGGCGGCCATGACCGAGGGACTTGCGCTGCGGGCGCTGCGGGCCGCGATCACCGCCGAGGCCAACACCAGCGCCGCCATCGCCGAGGCGGTGGCGGAACTGCTGGATGCCCTGATCGCCCGCAATGGCCTGGAGGGGCCGCAGGTGCTCTCGGTCACCTTCTCGGCCACCCCCGACCTGAACGCCTGTTTCCCCGCCGCGATCGCCCGCCGCTATCCAGGCTGGGACGGGGTGGCGTTGCTGGATTGCCAGCAGATGGCCGTCTCCGGAGACCTTCCCCGCTGCATCCGGCTGCTGGCCCATGCCTGGATGGATGCCACCCGCGCTCCTGTGCATCCCTACCTCCGCGAGGCCGCCCGGCTGCGCCCGGACAGATCCGGTCATAACTGACAGATCGGCCGCTGCACCCGCTCGGGCTGAACCATTGGAACGGGAGAGGGAGAATGGGGCCACAGCCTTTCGGCCCGCCCCCCCGTCCCATGACCCTTCCGTTTCTCGGCTCGCTCCGCTCCCGCCTGGTGCGTCCGGCGTGTTCGTTGCGGCGGCGTTTGCCTCGGGCCGGCGCAGCGGTGGCTCTGGCCTTGGCCGGTACGGCGCTTGTGGCAGCCATCGGTGATGTGCCGGCAGCCCGCTCACAGGGCACACCGGGCCTGCTGGAGTTCCGCTGGGACAACAACCGGGATTACCGCAGGCTCTACTTCTTCATGACCGAAACGGCACGCCTGAGGCGGTCGGAGTATTACCTGATCTTGAGGCCCAAAGACCGCAACACGGCCATCCTCAAGCTCACGGTGGCAGTGCCCGCCTCCTTTGAGACCAGGATCGAGCCCAAGGACATCAAGCTCTGCGTCATGCAGGAAGGCGGCATGATGTCGCGCACCCGTTGCAAGGAACAGATTCCTGCCACCATTGAGGTAAACGCCGACGGCAGGGCGATCGAGATCTTCCCTGATCGCCCCATTCCCGACGACATCACCATCGGGGTGTACATGAATCTGTTCAACCCCTTCAACCCCGGCATGTACCAGTTCAACGCCCTGGCGCAGGCTCCAGGTGATGTGCCCTTTGCCGGCTATCTGGGCAGTTGGCTGATCCAGATCGACCCCACCAACTGAGCCAAGGCCAACGGGCGCCTGCCTGATAAGTTGGCCAATCGACCACGAGCAAGACCCCGAGCGGCAGCATGACGAAGCGCACTCTTGAAGGAACCAGCCGCAAACGCAAACGCGTCTCCGGATTCCGGGTGCGCATGCGCTCCCACACCGGCCGCCGTGTGATCCGCACCCGTCGCCGCCGCGGCCGCGCCCGCCTGGCCGTCTGACCCGATCCCCCTTGCTGGGCCCCGTGCGCCCCATTCAATGGCGTTGCCCGCCGGGCTGAGGCTCCGGAGCCGTCGAGCTTTCGACCGGCTCTACCGCAGCGGCCGCAGGCTGCATGGGTCGCACATGGTGCTGCGGGTGCTTGAGGCTGACCCCTCCCTGCTGAGCGCCAGCAGTCATCACCCTGCCAGCGCCTGCCGTTGCGCTGTGGTGGTGAGCAGCAAGGTCAGCAAGCTGGCGGTGCGGCGCAACCAGTTGCGGCGACGGCTGCACACCTGGTTGCACCAGCGTTGCGCGGGCCCTATGCCTTCCGGCCGTGCGCTCTGGCTGCTGCTCAGCCTTAAACCAGGCAGTGCGGACGCAGACCCCGAGGTCTTGCTGGGAGAATGTGAGGAGCTGTTTCGCAAGGCAGGTCTGAACCCATGAGCGGTAGCTCGGCCGATGGTCTTCCCGTGATCCCCACCATTCCCGAACCCGTCTTCTATGAGGGCGGCCCGGCGAAGGGCGATCTGATCTTCAACCTGCTTTTCGGTCTCACCTTGATCGGCATTCCCTTCGCCGTCGGCGCCATCGTGCGGGCGCTGTGGCTGCGCTTCCGCATCACCAGCCGTCGGATTTCCGTGAGCGGCGGCTGGCTGGGCCGCGACCGCACCCAGGTGGTGTACAGCCAGATCCGCGAGCTGCGCTCGGTGCCCCGCGGCTTCGGCGCCTGGGGCGACATGGTGCTGGTGCTCAACGATGGCGCCAAGCTCGAGATGCGCTCGGTGCCCCGCTTCCGCGAAACAGAGTCCTACATCCTTGAGCGCATGGCCGCCAAGAGCAGCGCCGCCCCAGGCACGAAGGGATTCGGCGATGCCCAGCTGGCCACGGCCTGACGCCCTCCACCTCCCCCGGTGCGCTCGCTCTGCCCCATTGGTCGGGCACACTGGGCCGATCAGATCCTTCCCCCCGTCGCCACCCCGCTGTGATCGGCTACATCTCCGACAACCTGCTGCTCCCCATCCTCGATTTTTTCTACGGATTGGTGCCGAGCTACGGGCTGGCCATCATCGCGCTCACCGTGGTGATCCGGCTGGCGCTCTTCCCACTGAGCGCCGGCTCCATCCGCAGCGCCCGCCGCATGCGCATCGCCCAGCCGGTGATGCAGAAGCGGCAGGCGGAAATCAAGTCGCGCTACGCCAGCAACCCCCAGAAGCAGCAGGAGGAGCTGGGCAAGCTGATGAAGGAGTTCGGCAGCCCCCTGGCCGGCTGCCTGCCGCTGGTGGTGCAGATGCCGATCCTGTTCGCCCTGTTCGCCACCCTCAGGGGATCCCCCTTCGCTGATGTGCCCTACACGCTGAACCTGAAGGTGCTTCCCGCCGACCAGATCGCTGCAGTGGAATCGAAGCCGTTCAACAGCGCCAGCCATTCGATCTTCATCACCGAAACCAGCCACGTGCCGGTGGTGGCCAGCCTTGAACAGGGCACCAAACTCGGTGTCGGCGACACCGCGCAGATTGAGCTGCACACCCGTGAGGGCAAGCCGTTCAGCGCCGTGCTCGCCGATGTGGAGAACGGCTCGGCCTTCCTGCCCACCTGGTCGGTGACCAAAGGCGAAGACGTGGTGGCGGTGAGCGACGACGGCAAGATCATGGCCATCGGCACCGGTGACGCCACGGTGGAGGCCAAGGTGCCCGGCCTGGCGGCCCGCAGCGGCTTCCTGTTTATCAAGGCCCTTGGTCAGGTGGGCTTCTACACCGATGGGGCGATCAACTGGGACATCGCCATCCTGGTGGGAGCCTTTGGTGCCAGCCTGTTCGCGTCCCAGATTCTCTCGGGCATGGGGATGCCTCCGAATCCGCAGCAGTCCACCGCCAACAAGATCACGCCCGTGATGATCACCGGCATGTTCCTGTTCTTCCCGTTGCCCGCCGGCGTATTGCTTTACATGGTGGTGGCGAACATTTTCCAGGGCTTGCAGACCTTCCTGCTCACCCGTGAAGCCCTTCCTGACAATCTCCAGGAGATTCTTGACCAGCAGCTGGCCCAGCAGACCGTGGCTGTGGCGGCCAGCGGCGGTGCCGGCACCCTCGATCGTCTGCCATTTGAGCCTAAGAGCAAGAAGTGACCGCGCGCGGCTCTTCCCACCCTCCGCAGCCGTCGCCGCTTCAGCCGATCAGCCTTCAGCAGCTGCGGCTGATGCCCCTGGGCTGCCACTGGCAGGTTGACCAGCATCTGCCTTCCCTCACCAGCCTCACCCCGGTGCGGGGCGCGATCACTGCCCTGCATGGCGGCAGCGTGCTTGAGGTGAGCGGTGAGGCGCACACGATCATCACCCTCTGCTGTGACCGCTGCCTGCGCCACTACAACCAGCCGATTCGGTTTACAGCGCGCGAACCCCTCTGGATCGGCGTGGACGAGCCGAGCGAAGCAGCCGACGATCCGCTCCATGGCCCCTGCGAGCGCCTCGATCCCCAGGGCAGTTTTGATCCCGCCCATTGGCTGTTCGAGCAGCTCAGCCTGCAATGGCCCGTGCGCAACCATTGCGGTCCTGAGTGCCCCGGTCCCGCCACCTGGAGCACCGACGACACGCCCGCGGTCCCGGACGCCTCTGCCCAGGATGGTGCCGTGACCGACCCGCGCTGGGCGCGGTTGCGCGAGC
This sequence comes from Synechococcus sp. ATX 2A4, assembly GCF_024346375.1. Classification (GTDB taxonomy): domain Bacteria; phylum Cyanobacteriota; class Cyanobacteriia; order PCC-6307; family Cyanobiaceae; genus MW101C3. The sequence goes on from NZ_JAGQCV010000004.1 coordinate 136,822, forward strand.
TCCGCTGATCCGTTCCCATGCCCTCCGCCGCCCTCCCGTTCAGCAGCTCTGAAGCAGGCCGATGACGGAGCCCTGGATCGACCAGCTGGATCTGCTGATCCGTTCGCGCACGCCGATCCTCTGGATCCGCAGCTCTGAGGAGGAGCGCATCCAGGCACTGCTCACCACGGCGGCGGAGCGGCTGGGTCAGCGGTTGCTGCTGCGCTGGGACTTCGTTCAAGGACTGCAGGGCCTGCCCAACCGCCAGGGAGAAGCGGCCCGCAATCCGATGGCGGCGCTCGACAGCATCGAATCCCTGCCGGCAGATCAGCCGGCGATTCTGCTGCTGCTGGATTTCAACCGCTACTGCGACGACCCGGGCATATCCCGCCGCCTGCGCAACCTGGCCACCAGCCTGCGCCGCCAGCCCCGCACATTGGTGATCACCGCCCCCGACTGGCAGCTGCCGCGCGAATTGGAGGAGTGCGTCACCGTGCTGGAGCTGCCCCTGCCCAGCCCCGTGGAGATCAGTCAGCTGCTCACCAACATCGGCCGGGCCAGCGGCCGGCCGCCGGAGCCGGCCCTGTTGGAGCAGCTGGCGCACTGCTGCAGTGGCCTCACCGAGCAGCGCATCCGCCAGGTGGCCGCCCGGGCACTGGCCCGCCGGGGGCAGCTCGGTGAAGCCGACCTCACCGAGGTGCTGGAGGAGAAGCGGCAGGCGATCGCCCGCAGCGAACTGCTGGAGTACTGCCCCACCGAAGCCAGCCCCTCCGACATCGGCGGCCTCGAGGCCCTCAAGCACTGGTTGAAGCAGCGCAAGCTGGCCTTCAGTGACGAGGCCGAGCGCTACGGCCTGCCGCTCCCCCGCGGCGTGCTGCTGGTCGGTCCGCAGGGCACGGGCAAATCGCTCACCGCCAAGGCGATCGCCCATAGCTGGGCGATGCCGCTGCTGCGCCTCGATGTGGGGCGCCTGTTCGCCGGATTGGTGGGGGCCAGCGAGGCCCGTACCCGCGACATGATCCGCCGCGCCGAGGCGATGGCCCCCTGCGTGCTCTGGATCGACGAGATCGACAAGGGCTTCGGTGGCGACAGCCGCAGCGATGGTGGCACCAGCCAGCGGGTGCTGGCCAGCCTGCTCACCTGGATGTCAGAGAAAACCTCTGCCGTGTTCGTGGTGGCCACCGCCAACGGGGTGGACAGCCTGCCCCCCGAGCTGATGCGCAAGGGGCGCTTCGACGAGATCTTCCTGCTCGATCTGCCGGATGCGGCCGAGCGGCTGGCGATTCTCGATCTGCAGCTGCGCCGGCGGCGCCCCCAGCACCACATTCCCCTTGAGGTGCTGGTGGACCGCACCGATGGTTTCTCCGGAGCGGAACTGGAGCAGGTGGTGGTGGAGGCCATGCACCTGGCTTTCGGCGACCACCGGGAGTTCGGCGAACCCGATCTGATCGCCGCCGCCAGTGATCTGGTGCCGCTGTCGCGCACGGCGCGGGAACAACTGGAAGCGCTCAAGCACTGGGCCGAGAGTGGCCGTGCCCGCCCAGCCTCCAGATTGCGCGGCGTAACGAAAACAGACGCCGGGTAACGAACCCCGACGCCGGGTAACGAAACCCGGGGAATGCCTAATTCCCAGCAATTTCCATCCCTACGGTGCCGTGCAGTTGTACAGAACACCGTGGATCGTCCTGCCGTTGCTACCCAGATCGCCGTGGCTTGTCTAGGTGCCGGTGTGGTGACCACCTTCGCCGTGGCCCAGGGTCAGAACCCCCTCACCGCGCTCGGCATCACCCTGTTTTCTGCACTTGCCGCTGTGATGGTGGGTCAGGTTCTCTGACCGGCCTCGGCGCGAGGATGGGGACATTGCCGCCTGGTTAGGGTCGGCTTGAAGATCCATCCTTTTCGCCTGCTTTGGTCATGGATCCTGCGAAGCCTTCGCTGAGCGGCCCGGCCCCTGCCCCAGTGCTTGAGCCCCCTGCCACAGATTTCACGGTGGCGGTGTTTGATGCCAAGCCTTATGACCGCCTGCATCTGCCGGCCTGCACTGGGGCCGATGTGCAGCTGCGCTTTCTAGGGTTTCGCCTCACGGCTGACACCGCTGCTGCTGCTGAGGGCGCTCGGGCGGTCTGTGTGTTCGTGAACGATGTAGTGGATCGGGCCTGCATTCAGCAATTGGTGGCCAGGGGAATCACACTCGTGGCATTGCGCTGCACCGGCTTCAACAACATTGATCTGGATTCGGCCCGGGAATTGGGGCTCACGGTGACCCATGTTCCCGCCTATTCCCCATATGCGGTGGCTGAACATGCCGTGGCATTGTTGTTGAGCTTGAACCGCAAGATTCATCGCGCCTATAACCGGGTGCGGGAAATGAATTTCTCACTTCAGGGTCTGGTGGGCAGCGATCTGCATCGCAAGACGGTGGGAATCGTGGGCACGGGCAAGATCGGCAAGATCGTGGCGCACATCCTTCACGGCTTCGGCATGGTGGTGGTGGCCTACGACCCCTATCCGGATGCCGCCTGGGCGGCGCGCGAAGGCATCACCTATCTCGACCCGATCACATTGGCCTCAATGAGCGATGTGATCTCCCTGCACGTTCCGCTCACCCCAGAAACCCATCACATCATCCGGCGCGAAACCATCGAGCGCATGAAGCCCGGTGTGATTCTCGTCAATGTCAGCCGCGGTGGCCTGATCGACACTTCAGCGTTGATCGAGGCACTCAAATCGGGCCGCCTTGGTGGTGTGGCGCTTGATGTCTACGAAGAGGAGGAGGGGGTGTTCTTTGAGGATCTCTCCAGCCATGTGCTCCAGGACGACCTGCTGGCCAGGTTGCTCACCTTCCCGAACGTGCTGATCACCGCCCATCAGGCCTTCCTCACCCATGAGGCCCTCGGTGACATCGCCCACGTCACCGGCGCCAATCTCCGCGCCCTTGCCGCGGGCCAGCCGTTCGTGAAGGGTTCCGTGCTCAGCTGAAGGCGTCACAGCCCTCCCATGCACCCACACACCCCTGCCCAGCTGCGGCAGCTCATGCCCGCGCTGGCCAACAAGAGCTATTTCAACTACGGCGGCCAGGGCCCCCTGCCAACGCCCTCACTGGCGGCGATCACCGCCAGCTGGCAACGGTTGCAGGAGCTGGGTCCGTTCACCGCTGAGGTCTGGCCCTGGCTGTCGGCCCAGGTGAGCGGCCTGCGCGGAGTTCTGGCGGAAGGCTGCGGTGTTCCTCCCGCGCGGTTGGCGCTCACCGAAAACGTGTCCAGCGGCTGCGTGCTGCCGCTCTGGGGGCTTCCCTGGCAGCCCGGCGACGCGCTGCTGATCGGTGATTGCGAGCACCCCGGCATCGTGGCGGCCTGCCGCGAGCTGGCGCGCCGCGAAGGCCTCAGCCTCGATACCCTGGCGGTGAAGGACATTCGCGGTGATTCCGCAGCGGCGGTGGACGGCGCCGTGCTGACGGCCCTTGAGGCTGCGCTGACCCCACGCACCCGCTTGGTGGTGCTCTCCCACCTGCTCTGGAATACCGGCCTGGTGATGCCGATCGCGGCAGTGGCGGCGCGGCTGCAGGAGCACGTCCGCCACCCGTGGTTGCTGGTGGATGCGGCCCAGTCGGTGGGGAGCCTGCCGGTGGCCGAAGCCGCCAGCCTGGCCGACATCTACGCCTTCACAGGCCACAAGTGGTGCTGTGGCCCTGAAGGACTCGGTGGGGTGGCGCTGTCGGCGCGCCTGCTGGTGGAGTCGCAGCCCACGCTGGGCGGCTGGCGCAGCCTGGCGAACGAATCACGCCAAGGCAGTGCCTGGCACGCCGACAGCCGCCGGTTTGAGGTGGCCACCTCCTGCACGCCGCTGCTGGCCGGCCTGCACACCTCGCTGGAATTGCTGGAGTCGCTGGGATCGTGTGAGCAGCGGCTCGCGCTGATCCAGGAGCGCAGTGGCCAGCTCTGGCGGGGTTTGCAGGAGGTGAATGGAATCACGCCGTTGCTCAGCGCTGCGCCGCCCGCTGGTCTGGTGAGCTTCACCGTGGAAGGTCAGGCTCCAGAAGCGGTGGTGCAGGCCCTCGGTCAGCAGGGCCTCTGGCTTCGCAGCCTGGACGATCCTGCCTGTGTGCGTGCCTGCACCCATGTGACCACCAGCGCAGCAGAAGTGGAACGGCTGCTGGACGCCTTGCGTCAGCTGGTGTGATCGCTCAGCTGACCGTGTCGGAGGCCATCAGGGTGCGGTGCACCCAGCCCGCCAACAGGGCGCCGGCGATCGGCGCCACCCAGAACAGCCACAGTTGTGCCATCGCATCGCCGCCGACCCAGACCGCCACAGCGGTGCTGCGCGCAGGGTTCACGGAGGTGTTGGTGACGGGGATGCTGATCAGGTGGATCAGGGTGAGGCTGAGGCCGATCGGCACCCCGGCAAAGCCACCGGGAGCCAGACGATCGGTGGCGCCCATGATCACCAGCAGGAACACGAAGGTGAGAATCACTTCGATCACCAGTGCCGCCAGGAAGCCATAGCCGCCGGGGGAGTGAGCCCCCCAGCCGTTGGTGGCCAGTGGATTGCCGCCGGTGAGCGCGAAGCCCTCGCGGCCACTGGCCACGAGCAGGATCACGCCGCCGGCGATCACCCCGCCGAGCACCTGGGCGATCACGTAGGGGAGCAGCTGGGAGCCGGGAAACTTGCCGCCGGCCCACAGCCCGAAGCTGACGGCCGGGTTGATGTGGCAGCCGGAGATATGGCCAAAGGTGTAGACCATGGTCAGCAGGGTCAGACCGAAGGCGAGCGAGACGCCGAGGAAGCCCAGGCCGAGGGGGTTGGCGGCGGGGTTGTCGTACGGGAAGACAGCTGCCAGCACGGCGCTGCCGCAGCCTCCGAGCACCAACCAGAAGGTGCCGATCAGTTCAGCGAAGAACTTCTTCGCCAGTGGAACACTGGAGGCCATGGGGGGAAAGCAGCGTTGTCGCGGTTTATCTTCTCACCGCCCGGGGCTCGCTTTCGCTCCTTTTGTGATCAATCGCACTATTTTGCAGCGCGGCCCACCTGAGGAGCTTGGTCCCCGCACGGGCGGATGCCCGTCAGGCGGCCCTGAGCCGCAGCGCCTTCACCGCCTCTTCCCGGTCGTCGAAGTGGATTTTGTTGGTGCCGAGGATTTGATAATCCTCATGGCCCTTGCCGGCGATCAGCACCAGATCATCGGTTGCCGCCGCAGCGATGCCGGCGGCGATGGCAGCGGCTCGATCCCCTTCCACCACCAAGTCGGTGCCGGTGGGAATGCCGGCCACCACGTCGTCAAGGATGCGCTGGGGATCTTCCGTGCGCGGATTGTCGGAGGTGACCACCACCCGATCCGCCAGCCGGGCGGCGATGGCCGCCATCTGGGGCCGTTTGCCGCGGTCGCGGTCGCCGCCGCAGCCGAACACGCAGATCAGCCGGCCTGCGCAGAAGGGGCGGCAGGCGGCCAGGGCGTTCTCCAGCCCATCGGGGGTGTGGGCGTAGTCCACCAGCACTGCCGGCAGGCCAGTGCCGTCACCACCGGCGAGCACCACCCGCTCCATGCGGCCGGGCACCCCCCGGAAGCTGCCGATCGCCGCCAGCAGCGGGGCCAACTCCAGCCCCTGCTGCAGCAGGGCACCTACCGCCTGCAACAGATTCATCAGATTGAAGCGCCCCACCAGCGGGGAGCGGAACGGCCCGGATCCCAGCGGGCTCACCAAGGTGCCGCTGACGCCATCGGCGCCGAACAGCAGATCGCGCACGCCCAACTCCGCCACCTCTGGCTCTGCAGATGCTTCGGCCGGCGCCGCCAGGGAGCAGCGCCAGAGGCGCGCACCAAGGATGCCCGCCAGGCGCTCCGCCAGCTGCGCGCCCCACGGGTCGTCGATGTTCACCACCGCGCCACCAGCCAGACGCTCGGAGGCGAACAGCAGGGCCTTGGCCTCGAAGTAGGCCTGCATCGACGGGTGGTAGTCGAGGTGGTCCTGGGTGAGGTTGGTGAACACGGCGCCGGCGAAGTGGCAGCCCGCTACTCGCGCTTGATCAAGGGCATGGGAGCTCACCTCCATCGCCCCGACCCGGGCGCCGGCTGCCACCGCCTCGGCCAGTTGCCGTTGCAGCTCATCGGCGAAGGCGGTGGTGTGGGAGGCGATGGCGCTGTGGCCGGGCCAGCGGTTGCTGAGCGTGCCGAACAGGGCGACGGGCTGGCCGCAGGCAGCCGCCAAATGCTCGATCAGATGGGTGGTGGTGGTCTTGCCATTGGTGCCGGTGACACCGATCAGGGCCAACTGCTGGCTGGGCTCCCCCCAGAAGGCAGCGGCCAGCCGCCCTGCAACCTCCGCCAGCGGCTCCTGCACCACCAGCACCGCGTCGGTGGCGGAGGGCGGGCATTGGGCGGCCGCCGCCGCGCCGATCACTGCGGCCACGGCGCCGCTGCTCAGTGCCTTGGGCCAGAACAGGCCGCCATCCACCTGCCCGCCGGGTACCCCCACAAACAGAGTGCCGGGGCCCACGCGGCGGGAATCGCAGCTCACGCCGGTCACGGCGTTGTCGCCCAGGGTGGGGGGCACCTCCAGACCGCTCTTGAGCAGGAGGGAATGGAGCGGCTGGGACATGGGGGTGAAGGCAGCAGCGGCCGTGGAGGCGGGTTAGCAGGGTTTTAGGCGGATTCGGGGGCGCCTGAAAGCGCTGCCAGACACTTCCTCAGCCAGCGGTCGAGGGCTGCGCCGCTGAGCCGTGGCGAGACCCGCGGCAATTCCTGCAACTGATGGGCCAGTACCACGGCCAGCACCGGGATCTCCAGCCCGTAGCGGGCCTCCAGCGCGGGGTCGCTCGCCACATCCACCAGCACCAGCTCCGGGCGGGGCTCAAGCTCGCGCAGCCGTTGCTCAAGCCCGTCGCAGAGGCAGCAGCCGTCGCGCCGGTAGAGCGTGAGTGGGGGCAGGCCGGCCGTGACGGTCATGGAGGAGCGAGGGTGGGGATGACACGGCTTCAATCGGGAACCGGATCGCAGCCGCAGGGGGTGAAGGGGTGGCAGCGCAGCAGGCGGCGGGCCGTGAGCCAGCTGCCCCGCCAGGGGCCATGCCGCTGGATCGCCTCCAGGCCGTAGGCGCTGCAGCTGGGGATGAAGCGGCAGCGGGGCCCGAGCAGGGGAGATAGCCACTGCCGGTAGGCCTGGATCAGGCCCACCAGCAGCCGGGCCACCAGGGAGGAAAGGGCGTTGGCTCCGGAAGATAGAGTGATGGGCTGGCGTTCCACTGCCGGGAGCTGCCGAGGGACACCTCCAGCATGCTCCCAGGTCAGCGGCGGCGCCGACCCATCCCTTTGAACGTCTTTCCCCGATGTCCCGATACCGCGGCCCTCGCCTGAGGATCACGCGGCGCTTGGGAGACCTTCCCGGTCTCACCCGTAAGTCCGCCAAGCGGGCTTATCCCCCCGGTCAGCACGGCCAAGCCCGTCGCAAGCGCTCCGAATACGCCATCCGCCTGGAAGAAAAGCAGAAGCTTCGCTTCAACTACGGCATCTCCGAGCGTCAGCTCGTGCGCTACGTGAAGAAAGCGCGCGCCCAGGAGGGTTCCACCGGAACCAACCTGCTGAAGCTGCTCGAGAACCGTCTCGACAACGTCTGTTTTCGTCTCGGTTTCGGCCCCACCGTGCCCGGCGCCCGCCAGCTGGTGAACCACGGCCACATCACAGTGAACGGCCGTGTCGTTGACATCCCCAGCTATCAGTGCCGTGCCGGTGATGTGATTATCGTGCGCCAACGCAAGGCCAGCAAGCAACTGGCTGAAGGCAATCTGGAATTCCCAGGCCTCTCCAACATCCCCCCTAACCTCGAGCTCGACAAATCCAAGCTCTCGGCCAAGGTCAACGGCCGCATTGAGCGTGAATGGGTGGCGCTGGAGATCAACGAACTGCTGGTGGTGGAGTTCTACTCCCGCAAGGTGTGATCCCCGGGATCCACTCCATCAAGCTTTGGTTCACTGCACCCCGCCTTTGGCGGGGTTTTTTATGACCCAGTCAGCCAGGTGTTTGGGGAGCACCAGAAGCACACACCCTGCCCCCTGGCCTGGTCAAGCCTCAGCTGTTCATCCCAGGCGCAGCACGCGCTGTGCATTGCTGCGGCACACCTTGATCCGCTGAGCTTCAGAGATGGCGGCGTTCTCGATCCAATCAGAAGCCAGCTGAATGTCCTCGTAGGGGTAATCGGTGGAAAACATCACCGCGTGATCGCCCATGGCTTCAAGGGCACAGCGCAGGGGTGCATCTGCGCACACCCCAGAGGTTGTCACCGTGAGATGACGCTTCAACGTTTCCGAGGGGGGCTGGCTCAAGGAGCGACCGAGGGTTGTCACAGCTGCACGGCTGTCTAGCCGCCAGAGCATGTACGGCAGGGTTTCTCCCATGTGGCCAAGAATCAGCCGCGCCCGAGGATGGCGCTCAAGCACCCGGGCGAAGACCAGGCGGAGCATGTGAGTGGCGGTGTCACAGGTCCAGCTCCAGACGGCACCCTCCAGTTCAGGATGGCCGCGGAAGGCCTGGCTGTGCTCGCTGACCAGGCCTGGGTGCAAATAAAGCGGCACATCAAGCTGCTCAAGTGTGTGCCAGAAGGGGGCGAATTGGGGCTCGTCCAGGTAGGCGCCGTTGGTGGCGCCATTGATCAGAACCCCAACAAAGCCAAGCTCCAGAACACAACGCTTGAGCTCATTGCAGGCGGCCTCCACATTCTGTAAAGCCAGGCAAGCGAAGCCCCGAAAACGGGCAGGGGCCAGTTCCAGGCGTGTGTGCAGGAAATCATTCACGCGCTGGGCAAGTTCCACCGCAAGGGCTGCATCCTCCATGGCTTGCACGCCAGGTGCGGTCTGAGAGAGCACGGCGATGGAGATCCCGGCGCGGTCCATGGCCAGGAGGCGCTGTTCGGCGAATTCCGGCAAGGCCGCTTCGATGCTGCCAAGCACCTGGGGATCGAAGAACGCCACGTCGTTGATCGATGGCTGGAGGTCTGGACCGCTGAAGTGCTCTTCCAGGGCGATCTTGTTGATGATGCTCGGCATCGGGGTCAGTGATGGCCCACCACTCTGAACGCAGCAACAAGCCTTTCAGCCGGCGCGGCCAGCCGCCATCAACCGCTGATCAGCTGTTCCAGCGCGGCGGTTACATCCGGCTGACGCATCAGCGCTTCCCCCACCAGCACCGCATCGGCGCCAGCGCTCTGCACCCGGTCCAGGTCGTCGCGGCTGAACAGCCCCGACTCGCTCACCAGCAGCGCCCCCCGTTGCCGCAGCTGATCGCCGCAACGGGCCATCAGCTGCTCGGTGGTGGCGAGGTCGGTGTGGAAGCTGGTGAGGTCGCGGTTGTTGATGCCGATCAGGATGTGGGCCGCCGTGCTCGGCTCCGACCAGAGGGGAAGGCGCAGCATCCGCTCCAGCTCTTCGGTGTCGTGCACCTCCACCAGCACGGCCAGCCCCAGGGCCCGGGCCACCTTGATCAGGTACACCACGTCCTGGTCGGTGAGGATCGCCGCGATCAGCAGTGCCGCATCGGCGCCGGCGGCGCGTGCCTGGTGCAGCTGGTAGGGGGAAAGGATGAATTCCTTGCAGAGCAGGGGCAGATCCACCACCTGGCGCACCTCCACCAACACCTCGAAGCCGCCCTGGAAAAAGCTCTTGTCGGTGAGCACCGACAGGCAGCTCGCACCACCAGCGGCATACCCCCTGGCAATGGCCACGGGATCGAAATCAGCGCGGATCACACCTTTGCTGGGGCTGGCTTTCTTGATCTCGGCGATCACCGCGGGCTTGCGGCAGCTGGCCCGCAACGCGGCCACGAAATCACGGGTGGGGGGAAGGTCGCGGAGCTGGCACTGCAGGGTTTCCAGCGGCACCCGCTCCCTGGCGGCGGCCACCTCGCGGTCTTTCTCCCAGACAATCTGCTCGAGGATGTGCTGGGGCTCCTGCTCGGGGTGGGGAATGCCGAACTGAAGATGGGCCACCTTCACCGGCGGATTGGGTGGACGGCGGCGAATCTCCAAAGCCCCACGGCAACAGGAACTGATCGTAGGGGCCGCCGCTGACACCCTTTGCAGCTCGGGCAGCACCTCAGGCCACAGCGGCGGCGGCCTGCTTGTACGCCACTTCCACCACCTCGCTGAGGGTGGGGTGGGTGTGCACTTCGGTGGCGAGCTCCCCCACCCGCTGGCGGCGGGCCACGGCATTGGCCACCTCCTGAATCAGGTCGGCGGCGTGCAATCCGTAGATGTGCGCGCCCAGCACCTCGCCGGTGTCCTTGCGGAACAGCAGCTTCATCAGCCCATCGCTTTCGAGTTCCGCCAGGGCCTTGGAGTTGGCCTTGAAGTAGCTGCGCACGCTGCCCAGTTCAAATCCCTCGGCCGCCGCCAGCGCCTTGGCGTCGGCTTCGCTCAGGCCCACCGAGCTGATCTCGGGATGGGTGAAGGTGGCAGCCGGGATCGAGCGGTAGTCGATCGCACGGGTGTGGCCAAGGATGTTGTCCACTGCCACGGTGCCCTGGGCGGCGGCGGTGTGGGCGAGCATCATCTTTCCGGTCACGTCGCCCACAGCCCAGAGATGGGGAACGGGCGTCTCGCCCGCCAGCACCTGGAGTTGATCGTTCACGGGGATGAAGCCCCGGTTGGTCTCCACGCCCACGCTGGCCAGGTGTAGATCCTTGCTCACCGGCACCCGCCCGGTGGCCACCAGCACCGCATCCACCTCCAGCACCTCCACCAGCTCCTTGGTGGCCATGGCCGCCAGCTCGATCCGCACCGGCGACCCCGGGGTCACCTTGCGGGCCAGCAGGCCGGCGCGGGTGTCGATGTCACGGCTGTCGATCAGGTGGCGGGCGGCGATCTTGGCGATGTCGGGGTCGAAGGTGGGCATCACCCGATCGAGCGCCTCAATCATCGTGACTTCGCACCCCAGCGCTGTGTAGACATCAGCGAATTCCAGGCCGATGTAGCCGCTGCCAACGATCGCGATCCAGCGGGGCAGCCACTCCAGGCTGATCGCCTCGTCGCTGGTGAACACCGTGCGTCCATCGGTTTCGATCCCGGGCGGCACAAAGGGATCCGAGCCGGTGGCCACGATCACATCGCCGGCGGTGAACACCTGTTCCACCCCGCTGCTCTGGCGCACCGCCACCCGTTGATGCCCATCAAGGCGTCCCTTGCCGCGCAGGATCACGGCCCCTGACCGCTCCAGGGTCTTGGTGAGATTGGCGCGGATCGTGGCCACCAGCTGATTGGCGTGATCGGCGATCTTCTGGCGCTCGAAGCGCACCGGCGCGGCATGGATGCCAAAGCCTTGCAGGTGCTTGGCATCCGCCAGCTCCCGTACCCGGCCACTGGCGGCCAGCAGCGCCTTCGAGGGCACGCAGCCCCGGTTAACGCAGGTGCCGCCCATGTCGCGCGATTCGATGATCGCCGTGCGCAGGCCATGGTCAGCCGCATGCTTGGCCGCATCGAAGCCGCCATAGCCGGCGCCGATCACGATCACGTCGTAGTCGAAGGAAGAGGCGCTGCTGTCGCTCACCGGGGCGTGTCTCAGGGAGTGATCGGCATTCTCTCCTGTTGCTGGCGCCAGCGCTCCAGCAACAGGGGCCCCGCCGCCACGGCCACATTGAGGGATTCCACGGCGGCGCTGTGGGGAATCGTGACCCGGTGGCTGCAGCAGGCGAGCAGGTCGGAGCTCAGCCCCGCCCCCTCATTGCCCAGCAGCAGCACCGTCGGCAGCGTCCAGTTGAGCTGCCAGTAGGGGATCACAGCGGTGCTGGCTGTGGTGGCGGGGCCGCTGCGGGCCCTCACGGTGGTGGCCACCACCTGGGCCCCTTGCGCGCGGGCCTGCTGCAGGCGTGGTGCCAGCCCCTCCAGCCGCTCAAGCGGCAGGGTGAGGGCCGCGCCGGCGGAGGCACGCACCACCTTCGGCTGCCAGGGGTCGGCGCCACCGGCCAGCCAGAGCGCCTCCACGCCGGCCGCCAGCGCCGTGCGCATCAAGGTGCCCAGGTTGCCCGGATCCTGCAGTTGCTCCAGGGCCAGCACGAAGCCCAGGGCTGCCGGAGCGGCGGGGCGTGGCAGGGGCAGGCTCAACACCACCCCATCGGGATGCTGGGTGGTGGCCGCGGCCGCCAGCACCGCCTCATCCACCGGCTGCAGCACCGCCGCCATGGCTGGATGCTGCCGCAGCAGGGTTTGATGCGCTTCGATCCAGGCGGGTGTGGCGAGCAGCTCATCCGCCGCCAGGCCGAGGCTGGCGGCTTCCTCGATCAGGTGGGTGCCCTCCAGCAGCACGCGCCCCTGATCGCGCCGTCCACGGGCTTCATGCAGGGCGCGAAAGCGGCCCACCACCGGGTTGCGCCGGCTGGTGATCAGCGGCCGGAGGAACGCCGCTGGCTCGCGCGGCTCAAGGGGCTGGCAGTCGTCGGCAGGTCGGCTTGGCTCACCTGATCGGCTTGGCTCGCCCATTGGGCTGCGTTCATTGGCTGGCGGTGGTCCGCCTGGCTGAAGGGGCTGGCCGGACTGGGGACGTTCAGAAGACCTGATGTTTTCTGACATGCATGGAATCCTTCATCACCAGTTCGGTGGCATGAAGATCCATCCCTTTGACCGCCGCCACCTCGCCGCGGATGCCTTCCTCGCGCAGGTTCTCGACAAGCTTCTGCAGCACAATGTCTTCGACAGTGGTCTCGTCGAAGCTGTCGGGGGTAAGGCGTTCAAGAAAGCGCCCGATCTTCCCTGCCACGACCTCGGAAGAGTTGCTGATCTTGAGGACGATCATGGAAACGGGAGCGAGAAGGTGGAGAACCCTGGTTGGAGGTTCCTACAGAACAAGCGGAGCTGGATAAAAAAGATGCGGATGGGGAGACTTGAACTCCCACGACATTGCTGCCACTAGTACCTGAAACTAGCGCGTCTACCAATTCCGCCACATCCGCTGGCGCGCCGCCGCAGCGACTGAGCAACCCTAGATCATCGTCTGCGCCACTGGGCAGCGGGTCGCGCGGCACCCCACGGGGTGCTGCGGAAGACAGTTCTGGGGGCGGACGGCTAGACGGTGCGCCTCTGAATTGTCAAGATGCCGGGACTATCGGTTCTGCAAATAACCATGACCGTGACAGCCGCCGTGGCGCCCCAGTTGATGGTCAATCCACGCCTGGAGATCCTCGGCGGGCACCGTCTTTCCGGTGAGCTGCGCGTGAGCGGTGCCAAGAATTCCGCCTTGGTGCTGATGGCCGCCTGCCTGCTCAGCACCCAACCCCTGCGCCTGCGCAACATCCCTCCCCTCACCGACATCGCGGCGATGGGCGAAATCCTGGGCGCGTTCGGCGTGAAGGTGGAACGCGGTGCCGACTGGATCGAGCTCGATGGCGCCCATCTCACCCACTCCACCGCCCCCTACGAACTGGTCAACAGCCTGCGGGCCAGCTTCTTCTGCATCGGCCCCCTGCTGGCCCGCCTCGGTGTGGCGAAGATTCCCCTCCCCGGTGGCTGCCAGATCGGTTCTCGCCCGGTGATCGAGCACGTGCGGGGCCTCAAGGCGCTCGGCGCCCAGGTCACCATTGATCACGGTGTGGTGTCGGCCGTGGTGCCCGGCCGCGGCCACCGGCTCCATGGCGGCCATATCCACCTGGAGTGCCCCAGCGTCGGCGCCACCGAAACACTGATGATGGCCGCGGCTCTGGCCGATGGCGAAACGGTGATCCACAACGCCGCCCTCGAACCTGAGGTGGTGGATCTGGCTAGTCTGCTGATCGCCATGGGGGGCAAGGTGCGAGGCGCTGGCACCCCGACGATCACGATCGTCGGGGTTGAGCGGCTGCATGGCGCTGACTACGCCGTGATTCCCGATCGCATCGAGGCCGGTACCTTCCTGCTGGCCGCGGCGATCACGCGCTCTGAGCTGCGGGTCGCCCCGCTGATTCCCGACCATCTCGGTGCCGTGCTCAGCAAGCTGGAGGAAGCCGGCTGTTCGCTTGAAGCCGACGGCATCGGCATGACCATCCGTGCCGACCGGATTGAGGCTCTCGACCTGCGCACCCAGCCATTCCCTGGCTTCCCCACCGATCTGCAGGCCCCGTTCATGAGCCTGCTGGCCACGGCCTCGGGCACGAGCATGGTCGTCGAGACGATCTTTGAAAACCGCCTTCAGCACGTGGCTGAACTGCAGCGCATGGGGGCCTCGATCCGCATGCAGGGCAACACGGCCTTCGTGGAGGGGGTGGCCCGGCTCAGCGGCGCTCCCGTGCAGGGCACCGATCTGCGCGCCTCCGCGGCCATGGTGCTGGCGGGCCTGGCCGCCGATGGCACCACCAGCGTGCAGGGTCTGGAGTTCCTCGACCGCGGCTACGCCGACCTGGAAGGGAAGCTCAACAGCGTTGGCGCGGTGATCCGCCGGGTGCATGGCTGAGCGAAGAGCTGGGCGGTTGGCCGCTGTCGGGGCGAAGGGCTGACTCCCTCGTCCCCGTAGAGTCGCTCTGCGGGAGCGTGCCGGAATTGGTAGACGGACTCGACTCAAAATCGAGCGCCTTCGGGCATGTGGGTTCGAGTCCCACCGCTCCCATCCCTCCAGCTTCAGCCCCATGCCCGTAGAGATCGCCGCTCCGCCCCGGCCCGCTCCCACGCTGGCGCTGGTGCCCGATCCGGTGATGGACACCTACGCCCGCTTCCCGCTGGAGCTGGCAAAGGGAAAGGGGGTGTGGGTGACGGACAGCGCCGGGCGCCGCTACCTCGACTGCGTCGCCGGCATCGCCACCTGCACCCTCGGCCACAGCGACCGCGTGATGCGCAAGGCGCTGTCCCGGCAACTGGGCCGCCTGCAGCATGTGTCCAACCTCTACCGGATTCCCGAGCAGGAGGAGCTGGCCGCCTGGATCACCAGCCGCAGCTGCACCGATCGGGTGTTCTTCTGCAATTCCGGCGCCGAGGCCAACGAGGCGGCCATCAAGCTGGCCCGCAAGCACGGCCACACCGTGCGGGGGATCGAGCGTCCCATCATCCTCACGGCCCAGGCCAGCTTCCATGGCCGCACCCTGGCGGCGGTGAGCGCCACCGGCCAACCGAAGTACCACCACGGCTTCGAGCCCATGGTGGAAGGCTTCCGCTTCTTTCCTTACAACGACATCGCCGCGTTCGAAGCGCTGCTGGCGGCCTGCGAGGCCGGCGGCCCCCGCGTTGCCGCCGTGCTGATCGAGCCGCTGCAGGGCGAAGGGGGCGTGAACCCCGGGGATCCCGCCTTCTTCCGCCGCCTGCGGGAGCTCTGCGACCAGTACGGAATCCTGCTGATCTTCGATGAGGTGCAGATCGGCGTGGGCCGCAGCGGCGCCCTCTGGGGCTACCAGCAGCTCGGCGTGGAGCCCGACGCGATCACCCTCGCCAAGGGTCTTGGCGGTGGCATCCCGATCGGAGCCCTGGCTGTGAAGCGCGCAGTGGATCACTTCCGACCGGGCGACCACGCCAGCACCTTCGGTGGCAATCCCTTCGCCTGTCGTGCTGCCCTCACGGTGGTGAAGGAGCTGGAGCGGCGCGCCCTGGTGCCGCACGTGCAGGCCATGGGCGCGTTGCTGCAGTCGCTGCTCGGGGAGCTGGTGGCCCGGCGCCCCCACCAGCTCGAGGGTGTGAGGGGCTGGGGCCTGCTGCAGGGTCTGGTGCTCAAAGCCGATGGTGAGCTGCTGGCGCCGGCGATTGCCCTGCGGGCGATTGAATCCGGCCTGCTGGTGGTGCCCGCTGGCCCGCGCGTGGTGCGTTTCGTGCCGCCGCTGGTGATCCGGCCCAAGCACCTGCGCCTGGCGGTCAGCCGCCTCGAGCACACCATCGACGCCTTGGCTGGCGCCTGAAGCTGCCGAGCTCCTCCGTCTCCCACCGGCTTCCGCCCATCGACGACTTCGCCGATCTGATAGCACCGTTCAGCCGCCGTGGGGTGGACCTGGGGCTCGTGCGGCTGCAGGCGGCGCTGGCAGAGCTGGGCCATCCCGAGCGCCGCTTCGCCGCCGTGCAGGTGGCTGGCACCAATGGCAAGGGCTCAATCTGCGTGCTGCTCCACGCCGCGCTTCAGGCCGCCGGCCACCGCTGCGGGCTCTACACCTCGCCCCATCTGGTGAGCTGGTGCGAGCGCATCCAGCTGGGGGCCGGGCCCATCGCTCCCGACCAGCTGCGGCACCTGCTGAGTGCCCTGCAGCCGCTGGCGCGGCGCCACGATCTCACCCCGTTCGAGCTGGTCACGGCGGCAGCCTTCGTGGCCTTCGCGGAAGCCGGCATGGAGATCGTGGTGCTGGAGGTGGGGCTGGGGGGCCGGCTGGATGCCACCACGGTCCATCCCGATCGCCGCGTGCTGGGATTCGCCAGCATCGGCCTCGACCATGCCGAATTCCTCGGCAACAGCGAGGCGGCGATCGCCGCTGAAAAGGCCGGTGTGTTGCACGGGGCCGCCGCGGCCGTATCTGGGCCCCAGCGGCCCGATGTGACGGCCGTGCTGGAGCAACGGGCGCAGCAGTCGGGTTGCGCGCTCCGCTGGGTGAGCCCGCTGGAGCAGCAGGGGGAGGAGCTGGTGGCGGGCCCGCTGCGCTGGCGCCATGGCCTGCCCGGTGACGTGCAGCGCACCAATGCGGCGGTGGCGCTGGAAATGCTCCAGGTGCTGCGCCGCCAGGGCTGGCGCCTCCCCGATGCGGCAATCAGCGAGGGCTTTGCCGCCGCCCGCTGGCCAGGCCGCCGCCAGCGGGCCCGCTGGCGGCGGCTGCCCCTGCTGCTGGATGGGGCCCACAACCTGCCAGCGGCCCAGGCGCTGCGGGCCGAACTCGACCGTGGTGGCGGCGGTGAGCCGGCACCGCCCCAGCTCTGGGTGATGGGCATGCTGGCCAACAAGCAGGGTGCGGAGATGGTGCGCGCCCTGCTGGCCCCCGCGGATCGTTGCTGGCTGGTGCCCGTTCCCGGCCACGCCTGCTGGGGTGCCGCTGAACTGCGCAGCGCCTGCCCCGAGCGGGCCGCTGCCCTGCTGGCCGCCGCCAGCCTGGAGGAGGGGCTGGCGGCGGCGGCCACCGCCTGGGAGGCCGTGCCTGGGGCGCCGCCGGTGGTGGTGGCGGGCTCGCTCTACCTGTTGGGCAGCCTGCTGGCGGCCGGCACGCTGGACCTGGCCCCCGGGGCAGGGGAGAGTGAGGACGGCACCTCCGGGCTGAAGCGATGACAGCGGCGCATACAGATGCAGTGGTTCATACAGATGCAGTGGTTCATACAGATGCAGTGGTCCATACAGATGCAATGGTGCAAGCAGAGGCAGTGGAAGTGGCCGCGCTGCCTGGACGGCGCTCGCGCGGCTGGCTGGCGGGGTTGGCGGCAACGGCACGAGTGGTGGCTCCGGCCGTGCTGCTGCTGGGGGTACTGCTGACCCAGCTGCTGGGGGTGGCCCTGGGGCCGCTGCCGGCCCTGGCGCTCGACACCTCCGCTGGGGTGGGCCTGCAGGAGCGCGCCCTGTTTCAAGACCGGGTCGATTACACGCTTACCAACCAGAGCGGCGTGGATTTCAGTGGCCAGCAACTCGCCAACACCTCTTTTGCCGGCGCGGTTGGGCGGGATGCTGATTTCTCAGGCGCCGATCTGCGCGGCTCGATCCTCACCCAGGGCGTGTTTTCGCGCTCCGATTTCCATGGCGCCGATCTCTCCGACGCCCTGATGGACCGTGCCGATTTCAGTGAAACCGATCTGCGCGACGCCCTGCTGCGCGGGGTGATCGCCGCCGGCAGCAGCTTCAGCGGTGCACAGATCGACAACGCCGACTTCACCGATGCCCTGCTGGACCGCGCCGATCAGCGCGCCCTCTGTCAGCGGGCCAGCGGCACCCACCCGCTCACCGGCATCAGCACCCGGGCCAGCCTGGAGTGCAGCTGAGCGTTGCCGCCAACAGCCGGCTGGCCGCCTGAATGTCGGGGTGGCGATCAGCCGCGGCACGTCCAGCCGCGCAGCTTGCCCGGGTTGAGCAGCCCCGCCGGGTCATAGGCGATCTTGGCCGCCACCTGGTCGGCATCGATCACCCCCAGCCCCCCGTCTTCCACCGTGAGGATGTGGGGGTTGAAGAGCAGGGCGCCCAGATCTCTGGCCTGCTCCATCAACGCCTGCAGTGCCGCCCGATCCCGCCAGCGCACCAGGGGAATCGCCGCCAGGCGCTGCTGGCCCTGCTGACGCACGCCCTCCAGGTGCCAGAGCAGGTCGTCACCCCAGCGCTGCTTCAAGGCGGCCAGCGCCGGTGCTTCCGGCTGGGGCAGCAGCATCTGCAGGTAGGTCCAGCCCTTGTCCTGGGCTCGCAGATGCAGGGTGGTGTGGTTCCAGGTGAGTTCGCGCAGGGGCAGTCCGCGGCTGTCCCCTTCCGCCGCCTGCCACACCAGCGCTCCGCCGAGTTGATCCAGCAGCGGCATCAGGGCCGGCAGCGCCTGGGGGGCGGCCAGCAGCAGCAGCCGGTGGCCGCACGCCGCCGGGCAGCCGCCGGGCACGGGGAGCTGGCGGGCGGCGGGGGCCTCCAGCAGACAGAGCTCCTGCAACACCAGGGCGGTGCAGGGCAGCAGCCTGGCGGCTGCGAGGGCCGCATCCCAGCTAGAGAAATCGACCACCAGCTGCTGCCAGGCCTCAGCGGCGGCGGTGGGCACGCTGACCGCCGTGAGGATGCCGTTGGTGCCGTAGGCATGGTTGAGCGGCCGGCTGCCGGAGGCATCGAGCTGCAGCAGCCGCGGTTCTGGCTCCACCGTCACGATTTCCAGACCCAGCAGGTTGCCGGGATCCCGCAGGAACCCCCAACGCAGCGAACCGATGCCGCCGGATCCTCCGGCGATGAAGCCCCCCAGCGTGGCGCTGCGGGAGGTGCTGGGGGTGAGCCGCAGGGCGCGGCCGTGGGCCGCCAGCTGACGGTCGAGGTCGCCCAGCAGGCAGCCCGCCTCGGCGGTGAGCACGCCGCTGGCCGGATCGAAGCGCCGCAGCTGCCGCAGGCCGCTGAGATCGAGCACCACGCCACCGGCCAGCGGCACGCACTGGCCGTAATTGCCGGTGCCGGCGCCCCGCACCGTGAGCGGCACCTGCTGCTGGGCGCAGGCCGCCGCCACCTGCTGCACATGCCCCAGCGCCGTGGCCTTCACCACCAGCTGGGCACGGTGACCGCTCAGCAGCGGCGTCAGCACTGGCGAATAGGTGAAGAAGTCGTGGGAGAGCTTCTCAAGCTCGCTGCCCGGCCCCACCAGCTCCGCTGCGCCGCCGCTGCCCTGGCCAGCGCCGGCGCGGAGCTGCCGGGCCACCCCCTCAATGCGCTCAGCGCTCACGGGAGCGGGCAGGCCGGCGGGAAGTGCCACAGGGAGCAGCTCGACCGGTGCGCTGGCAGGGGAGGGGGTCAAGGGCAACGGGGCGGTGGTTTCACACTCGCAGACGTTCAGGCTGGCAGGTTTTCAGGCTGGCAGGGCTTCGAGCAGTTGCTGCAGTGGGGGCGGGGCCGGGGCCGGCAACCAGCGCCCCGCCCGCAGCACCCGCCGCGGCACAGGCCGGGCCAGCAGGTCGCTCCAGCCGGCGGCGCCCAGCAGGAGCAGATCAGCGGGCGCCCCTGGTCGCACCACCCCGTCCCAGGCCAACCCCATCAGGCGGCTGGCAGCGGTGGTGAAGGGCATCAGGCCCTGGCGCTGCCATGGGGCCAGGTGGGCGGCCGGCATGGAGAAGCGCAGCAGCTCCAGGGGATCGAAGTCTCCGCCCGGGTACCAGGGATCCTGCACGTTGTCTCCCCCCACCGCCACCGTCACCCCGGCGCGCTGCAGCTGGCGGATCGGCGCCAGCGGGCGTTGGGCGGGGGTGTTTCCGTTGTGGTGTCCCAGCAGCCAGAGGTTGGTGGTCGGCAGCGCCACCACCGCAAGCCCCGCTTCAGCCATGGCATCAGCCAGGGGCAGCAGGCGGCGAAGCGGCAACTGGGACATGCTGCAGCTGTGGCTGCAGCACACCGGCACACCAATACGGTGCTCGATCATGAGGCGGGCGGCCAGGGCCACCCCGGCGCCGCCGCCATCGGCGCTTTCGTCGATGTGAAGATCCACGCCGCAACCCAGGCCATCGGCCAGGCGCAGCAGGGCCCGCAGGCCTTCGCCATCGGCGCCGTCGGGGGGGAAGGGGGCGCCCAGCACGCCGCCCAGCAGCACCCCACCGGCCGCGGCAGCGCCCTCACCCCGGCGGCCCAGCAGCTCACGCGCCAACTGCTCACCAGCGGCGGTGGCCCAGTGGCGTACGGGCACCAGCGCCACCAGTTGCAGGGGCATCCGCTCTGCCCACGCCTGCTGCAGATCCAGCAGGGCCTCCCAACTCACCTCGGCGCCGGGACCCAGGCTGTCCACGTGGCTGCGCACGGCCCGCAGGCCGTGGCGCCAGCCCTGCGCAAGGGCCCGTTCACCGCGCGCGCGCACCTGTTCCACGCTGCGTTCGAGGTGTTCGCGCTGGTTGGCGGCCAGGGCCCCCGCCATGGTTCCGGTCAAGTTGGGATGGCGCTCCCAGCTGAAGGCCTTGTCGAGGTGGGCGTGGGGCTCCAGCAGGGGGGTCAGGGCGAGCGGCAGCTGCGCCTCGGCTGTGGCGGGATAGGGCTTGATCGTGGTGAAGCGCCCTTCGGCGTGCTCCAGTTCGACGGCCACCAGGCCGTCGGCATCGGCGGCCGGCAGGTGGACGGCGCCTGGATCCAGAAGGCAGCGCGGCAGCCGCATGGGCGGCAGGAGGGTGGTGCTCACGGTCGGGCGTCGCTGGTGGCGCCACCGGCGTCCCCCTCTCTCCCGTCCTTCGAGGTGGAGAGGATCACGAACTGCCCGGCGCCGGCAAAGGTGGTGACCTGGTAACGGGGAATGCGCAGGAACGGCAGCACCTCCTGACCGCCGAGCGCTGTCTTGTACAGGCTGAAGATCCCGAAGTTGTGCCGCGTTGTGCCCTGCCGGGCCAGGGCGCCGAGCACCTGCGACTGGCTGCGAATCAGTTCCGGGCAGTTCTGTACCACCAGCCGTAAGGGCATCGGCAGTCCGTCCTCGCCGCAGACCTCTTCCACTGCCAGTTCCACCAGCTGATCGCCGGCGAAGTTTTCGAAGTCGTTCGGCGGCGGGTTCGTGAGCGAGAGGCCCAGGGCGGCGCCGCCGAGGCCAGCCGCTCCGGCCAGCAGCGGCCAGAGGCGCGAGGCGGATGGGGGCGCGGCGGGCAAGGGGCGGCAGGCGAGGCTCCTTGATACATTGGCAAAGACCACGGCGGGCGTAGCCAAGTGGTTAAGGCAGCGGCTTGTGGCGCCGCCATTCGGGGGTTCAAGTCCCCTCGCTCGCCCTCAAAGCCGCCAGCAGCCGATCGGCTGCTGCGCGGCTCCTCACCGGATCCCCGCAGGGGAGTCCGGTTTTTTTCTGCGCGTCCACGCAGACGGCCGCCGCATCCGTCTCCCCCAGCAGGGCTGTGTTGAGCGCCACGGCCCGCACCCGCACCGGCGGCCGGCCCTCCGGGCGGCCCAGCGCCGCCAGCTGCTCTACCGCTTCGATCAGCTGAGGCAGGGGGGGGATGGGAATCGTCGGATGCCGCGAGATCGTGCGCTGGCCGGCGCGATGCACCAGCAGCAGATCGGTGGGCTGGCTGCCGCGCAGCAGCGGCAGGGTGGCGGTGGAGCCTGGATGGCAAAGCGAGCCCTGGCCTTCCACCAGTACCAGCGTGGCATCGCTGCAGGCCGCCGCGGCCGGGTCGCCGCCGCCACCGGTCCGGCAGGCTTCCAGTACCGCCGCTTCCACCGCCCCGGCGGCGTAATCCACCCGCACGGCATCGAGCGGCACCCCGCCGCCGCTGATCAGGATGCCTGCCTGGCCGGTGCCCACGAAGCGGGCATCGAGACCTTGGCGGCGAGCGGCGGCCACCAGCTCCAGGCAGGCGCTCATCTTGCCTACGGCCATGTCGGTGCCCACCGCGAGCAGGCGCTGGCCAGGCAAGGCGGCGCAGCGGGCTGCGGCCACCTCCAGTCCCGGCGGCTCCTGGCGCAGGTCCCAGATCCATTGCTGCGGTCCGCACAGGGCGGCCAGTGCGCTGTCGTCTGCCAGGCGGGTGTGCAGGCCACTGGCCACGTGCAGGCCAGCCTGCAGGGCGGCGGCCACGTCGCGGCGCAGCGCCTCGGGCAGCAGACCGCCGGAGGGGGCCAGCCCCACCACGGCCACCTCCGGGCTGTAGTGGAGAGCCTCCGCCAGGCTTGCCACCACAGGAATGGCGCGGGGGATACCGGTGACCTGCTCCAGCGGCAGACCTGCCTGCGCCGGATCGATCACCGCCACGATCGGTCCGCTGCGGTAGCGCAGCAGCGCCAGGCCCGTCTTGCCGGACAGATTGTCGAGGCCGTCGTGTTGCAGCAGCACCACCCGGGCCGAGGGGTTCAGCACGGTGGCGGCCCCGGAGGGTAAGGACCGTCGGGGGCCCCATCGGCGGCGGCTGTTTCGACGGCGGGCTGGCCGAGGCCCGGCCGGGTGCTGGGGGTCAGGAGATCGCCATCCCGTTCCGGCCCACTGAAGGGATCGTCCACCAGGTTGAGGTGGCTGTCCAGATCGGGCCAGCGCACCAGCGGCAGCAGCTGGGCAGCGGCTCCGTTGAGCAGGGAGCTGTCGGAGTAGCAGCCCAGCATCAGATCGAGGCCGAGGCGCCTTGCCGTCTGCGCCATCAGCCAGGCCTCCGACAACCCGCCCGTCTTCAACAGCTTGATGTTCACCCCATCGACATGGGGCGCCAATCGCAGCAGATCCTGCAGATCCCAGCAGCTCTCGTCGGCCACCAGTGGGATCGGGCAGTGCAGGTCGAGCGCGGCGAAGGCGGCGGCATCGGCCTCTGGATCCTTCAGGGCAGGCAACGGTTGTTCCACAAGCACCACCCCCTGCTGCGCCAACCATGGGATCAGGCTCTGCGCCGTGGGCAGGTCCCAGCCGCCGTTGGCATCCACCTGCAGCTCGGCGCCAGGGAAGCCCGCCAGTGCGGCCGCCACCGCCTGCACCAGCGCCCGGTCGTGGTCGGCACCATCGGGGCTGCCGAGCTTGAGCTTCACCCGCCGCGGCCGCGCATCGAGCTGCTCCTGCCAGCTCACCAGCCGCGCGCGCACCTGCTCCACCGTGCCCAGCCCCAGGGTGACGCTGGTGGGGGCGCAGGCCTGGCGATTGAGTCCCCAGAGGCGCCAGAGCGGCTGGCCCAGGCGCCGGCCCCACCAGTCGTGCAGGGCCAGATCAATGGCGCAGCGGGCCGGCGGCGAGAGCCCGGCCAGCAGGGGCTGGAGCGCCTGGCGCTCGCTCGGATCATGGGGGCGGCCAAGGCCATCGGGGCGCTCAAGCCGCGGCAGCAGGGCGTCCAGTTCCGCCGCCACCTCGTCGGTGCTGAAGCGTCGATGGCCAGTGTCGAAGCCGCCGGATTCGCCCTGGCCGGTGGTGCCATCGTGTTCGATCTCCACGAGCACACGCTCGACGCCGCGCGAGGTGCCGCGGCTGATCGTGAGCGGCACGGCCTTGGTGAGAGAAAAGCGGCGAAGACGAGCGCGCATGCCCGGTAAGGGGCGCATCGGTTCCGCCCGCTGGCAGTCTCCGCCATGGCCGGTGGTTTGCGCCATCCCCGGGCCCCTGCGGTGTGACCCGCAGCCGCGCCCTGCCCTGCCCTGCCCTGCCCTGCCCAAGGATCCATGCCATGGCCGAAACTGGTGCGATGAGCGCGACCACACCCACCAAAGGCAGCTACTGGATCACCACCTTCGGCTGCCAGATGAACAAGGCCGATTCCGAGCGCATGGCCGGAATCCTCGAAGCCATGGGCTATGCCGCAGGCAGCGATGAGCATTCGGCTGATCTGGTGCTTTACAACACCTGCACGATCCGCGACAACGCCGAGCAGAAGGTGTACAGCTACCTGGGCCGTCAGGCCCAGCGCAAACGCATCAATCCCCACCTCACCCTGGTGGTGGCGGGCTGCGTGGCCCAGCAGGAGGGTGCGGCGCTGTTGCGGCGGGTGCCCGAGCTGGATCTGGTGATGGGCCCCCAGCACGCCAACCGCCTCGGCACCCTGCTGGAGCAGGTGGCCAGCGGCCAGCAGGTGGTCGCCACCGACGACCATCACATCCTCGAAGACATCACCACCGCTCGCCGCGACAGCGCCGTCTGCGGCTGGGTGAACGTGATCTACGGCTGCAACGAGCGCTGCACCTATTGCGTGGTGCCGGCGGTGCGGGGCCAGGAGCAGAGCCGCACCCCGCAGGCGATCCGGCAGGAGATCGAGGGACTGGCGGCACAGGGCTTCAAGGAGATCACCCTGCTGGGCCAGAACATCGATGCCTATGGCCGCGATCTGCCCGGCATCACCCCCGAAGGGCGGCGCCAGCACACCCTCACTGACCTGCTGCACGCGGTGCACGACGTGGGGGGGATCGAGCGGATCCGATTCGCCACCAGCCACCCCCGCTACTTCACCGAACGGTTGATCGATGCCTGTGCCGCGCTGCCCAAGCTGTGTGAGCACTTCCACATCCCCTTCCAGAGCGGCGACGACGACGTGCTCAAGGCGATGGCAAGGGGTTACACGGTGGAGCGCTAC
This sequence comes from Synechococcus sp. ATX 2A4, assembly GCF_024346375.1. Classification (GTDB taxonomy): domain Bacteria; phylum Cyanobacteriota; class Cyanobacteriia; order PCC-6307; family Cyanobiaceae; genus MW101C3. The sequence goes on from NZ_JAGQCV010000004.1 coordinate 161,354, forward strand.
CGCCGCATCCTCGAACGCATCCGTGAGCGGATGCCCGATGCGGCGATCAGCGCCGACGTGATCGTGGCCTTTCCCGGCGAAACCGATGCCCAGTTCCGCCGCACCCTGGCCTTGATCGAGGAGATCGGCTTCGACCAGGTCAACACCGCCGCGTACTCGCCCCGCCCCGGCACCCCCGCCGCCGACTGGCCCGGCCAGCTGAGCGAAACCGTAAAGGTGGACCGGCTCCAGGAGATCAATGCCCTGGTGGAAACCACGGCCCGGGCGCGCAGCATGCGGTATCTGGGCCGCACCGAGGAGGTGCTGGTGGAGGCGCGCAACCCCAGACATCCCGATCAGTGGATGGGCCGCACCCGCACCAACCGGCTCACCTTCTTCCCTGCTGCCACCTTCCCTGCCGCCGCTGTCTCCGGTCCTGCGGCAGCGGCGGCACAACAGGGAGCAGAACCGGGTGATGGGGCCATCCAGCCGGGCTCGCTGGTACCGGTCAGGATCGAGTCGGTGCGGGCGTTTTCGCTCTCCGGCCTGCCGCGCGTGCCGGCGCTGAGCCGCTAAGCCGGCGGGCCGCGCCTTCCTGACACTGATACGTTTGGCCTCTCGCTTCCGGCCCTGCGGCCAGTCCGACGCCATGCCCTCAGCCCCGTGCACGATCGGATTGGTGTTCGGAGGGGTCTCCGGGGAGCACGCCGTCTCGATTCGCTCGGCGATCACGGTGGCCGGAGCCCTGCGCCACGGCGATAACGCTGGCCGCTACCGCCTCTCCTGCTTCTACATCGATCTGCTGGGCCACTGGTGGCCGCCGGCGGTGGCCGATGCGGTGCTGGCCCAGGGGGTGCCGCCGGCGGCCGAACAGTTGCCTGCCACCCCGGTGCGCGCCGGCTTTCAGGGCCTGCCCGCCGGCTCCGCCGATGTGGAGGTGTGGTTTCCGGTGCTGCATGGCCCCAATGGCGAGGACGGCACCATCCAGGGGTTGTTCAGCCTGATGCAGGTGCCGTTCGTGGGGTCCGGCGTGCTCGGCTCCGCCGTTGGCATGGACAAGCTGGCGATGAAAGCCGCCTTCGCCGCCGCCGGTCTGCCCCAGGTGCCCTATCAGGGCGTGGATGCCGCGGAGCTGGAGGGCCCGGGCGTCCCCTTGAAGTTGCTTGAACGGCTGGAGCACCAGCTCGGCTATCCCTGCTTCATCAAGCCCGCCAACCTCGGATCTTCCGTGGGCATCAGCAAGGCGATCGATCGCCCCAGCCTGCTGGCCGGGCTGCGGGAGGCGGCCCGCCATGACCACCGCCTGGTGGTGGAACAGGGAGTGAAGGCGCGGGAGCTGGAGTGCGCCGTGCTCGGCAAGCGCCAGTTGCGTGCCTCGGTGGTGGGCGAGATCCGCTTCGATGCCGACTGGTACGACTACACCACCAAGTACAGCGAAGGGCTCAGCCACACCCTGATCCCGGCCCCGGTGGCGGAACCGGTGAGCCAGCGGGCGCGGGCCATGGCCATCGAGGCCTGCCGCGCGGTGGCGGCCGAGGGGCTCGCCCGGGTGGATTTCTTCTACGACGAGTCCAGCGGTGACCTCTGGCTCAACGAGATCAACACCCTGCCGGGCTTCACTTCGCAGAGCATGTACCCGATGCTCTGGGAGGCCACCGAACTGCCGCTGGAGGGCCTGGTGCACGAGCTGGTTCAGTTGGCGAGAGAATCACGCGGTGATGTGCAGGTAGGAGTTCAGGCGGCATGACGCACGGATTGCTCTGGCTCCCGTTACTGCTGGTGTTTGTGCTGCTCACGGCCCTCGGCTGGCTGGAGCGGCGGCGGCAGCGTCTTTTCCGCGACTGGGCCGTGGGGGCCGAGTTGGCCAAGCTTGATGGCTGTGGGGCAGCGCTGCTGCGCGACGGCCAGCTGATCTGGAGCACCTTTGAGGCGGGACAACTGAAACCCCAGGGTGACTTCCAGATCAGCAAGCTGGAACTGCTCGAACTGATGGCGCTCGGTTCCGGCGATGCGCCTCTCACCGAAGAAAGTCAGGGCAGCTGTCGGCTCAGGCTGGTGGGCAACGGCGAGCAGAAGGATGTGCCCTTCGCTGATGCCGAACGGGCGCGCCGCTGGATGCACGACCTGATGGCCCGCTCCCGTTGCGAGCTGTGAGCCAGGCGCCTCTGCCTCCTGGGGTGGAGCGGCGCCGCCAGTTGCGCCTTCAGCGCCGCAACGAACGCCTGCGCAATCTCTGGCGTCTGCTGCTGCTCTCCGCCGGTGCGGCCGGCCTGGGCTACGTGCTGTTGCGCCAGGGGTGGTCGTTGCAGGGGCCGGATCAGGTGCTGGTGATCGGCAGCAAGCATGTGAGCCGTGGGGAGGTGATCCGCGCTGCCCAGCTGCGCTTTCCGCTCACCTTGCTGAGCCTGCAGCCACGGGAGCTCAAAGAGCGGCTGGCGGCGGCTCTGCCGGTGGAGCAGGTGGGCGTGCAGCGCCTGATGCTGCCGCCCCGCCTGCGCATCGATCTGGTCGATCGCCAGGCGGTGGCCATGGCCGAGCGCCGCACCCCGACCGGCCTCAACCGGGGCTGTGTGGATCGGCTCGGCAACTGGATGAACTGCGGCCCCCAGCTGACCGGCCAATCCGGCGGTCTGTCGCCGAGCCGGCTGCTGGTGCGCGGCTGGCAGCCGGCTTACCGCGCACCCCTCGCCCAGGTGCTGGCCCAGCGCGAGCGGCTGGGCGAGAACCTCAGCCAGATCCGCTTCGAGCCCACCGGCACCATCGTGCTGCTCACCCGCAATCTTGGCGAGGTGCGCCTGGGGCCTCCCGACGGCCAGCTCACCCGCCGCCTCGAAGTGCTGGAGCATCTGGAGGCGGAGCTTCCCGCCCGGGTGAAGGGCAAGCCGGTGAACACAATTGATCTGAGCGATCCCGACCGGCCGGAACTGGGCCTCACCGTGCGTCCGCCCACGGTTGCCGCCCCCCGGCGGCCGATCCCCGCCACCAACTGACGCCCTCGGGGGCGCCGGCCCGCTTGCTCAGGCTTTTCTCAGCGCCTGATGGTCGCATTGCGAGAATGGAAGATTCGAGCGAATGTGTGGGATCGGACAATCCCTTTCCCGCACCTGAAGGACATAATGCTGTCCGAGATGAGGGTTCAGCGCGCTTGATGGAGACTGCACCGGAAGGCCTCCCCCTTGTCGACCACGTTGGCTCCAACGGACACGCCGTGACTTCTTCTCACCCCAGCAGCAACGGCATCGTTCCCAGCCAGACGGCATGCATCGAAGTGATCGGGGTCGGCGGTGGCGGCAGCAATGCCGTGAACCGGATGATCGCCTCCGATCTGCAGGGGGTGGGCTTCCGCGTACTCAACACCGACGCTCAGGCCCTGTTGCTTTCCCAGGCCCAGAACCGCCTGCAGCTCGGTCAGAAACTCACCCGCGGCCTCGGTGCCGGCGGCAACCCCGCCATCGGCCAGAAGGCGGCTGAAGAATCCCGTAATGAGCTCCAGGAGGCGATGCAGGGCGCCGATCTGGTGTTCATCGCCGCCGGCATGGGGGGCGGCACCGGTACCGGTGCGGCACCGATCCTTGCCGAGGTGGCCAAGGAGTGCGGCGCCCTCACCGTGGGGATTGTCACCAAGCCGTTCAGTTTCGAGGGCCGCAAGCGGCTGCGCCAGGCCGAAGAGGGGATCGCCCGCCTGGCGGAGCATGTCGACACCCTGATCGTCATCCCCAACGACCGCCTGCGCGATGCGATCGCTGGCGCTCCCCTCCAGGAAGCCTTCCGCCACGCCGATGACGTCCTGCGCCAGGGCGTCAAGGGCATCAGCGACATCATCACCAAGCCGGGCCTGGTCAACGTCGACTTCGCCGATGTGCGCTCGGTGATGACCCTGGCGGGCACCGCCCTGCTGGGCATCGGCGTGGGCTCCGGGCGCTCCCGCGCGATCGAGGCCGCTCAGGCGGCGATGAGCAGCCCACTGCTGGAGTCGGCACGCATCGACGGTGCCAAGGGCTGCGTCATCAACGTGAGCGGCGGCAAGGACATGACCCTCGAGGACATGACCACCGCAGCGGAGGTCATCTACGACATGGTCGACCCTGACGCCAACATCATTATCGGCGCCGTTGTCGACGACCGTCTTGAGGGCGAAATCCATGTGACGGTGATCGCCACCGGCTTCGAGAGCGGCGCTCCCTACCGCTCCGAGCGGGCCACCCCCTCCTTCGCCACGCCACCGGCGGCGGAATCCCCCGCCGACCACCGTGGCGCCAAGATCCCTCCCTTCCTGCTCAACCGCCAGTCGCACCTCCGCGAGGAGTAACGCTGAGCCAACAGGGCCGGCGTCCTTGTGGATGCCGAGCCTGCGCTCGCTTACGGCGATATTTTCAGCATTGCTGAACCCGGTTTACGCACGACTGACGGCGTTTCAGCCTGGCCAGCAGTGCGTGAAGCGGCAAAACGGCTGCGCCAAAAGGCCTGCATTGAAAAGGGTGACCCGGAGACCACGCCTGCCTGGAGCATCCCGTGTGGCTGCTCCCTTCCAGGCCTGACCAGATTTGGGCGTCCGGGCCGCGTGGGTCCGAGTCGAGGCGATGCTAGCAAGGAGCTGCCTGCGCCTTCGCTCGCGTGCCCCTGCGCCCTGCAGATCTGATCCACCGCAAGCAGGCCGGTCTGCCGATCCGGATGCTCACCGCCTGGGATGCCCTCTCAGCTGCGCTGGTGCAGGCCGCGGGCGTCGAAGCGGTGTTGGTGGGCGATTCCCTGGCGATGGTGGTGCTGGGCCATGCCACCACCTTGCCGGTCACACTGGAGGAAATGATCCACCACACCAAGGCGGTGGGCCGGGGCCTGGGGGGAACTGCGTCAGAGCGGCCCATGGTGATCTGCGATCTGCCCTTTCTCAGTTATCAATGCGGCGGCGATCTGGCCATGGCCGCCGCCGGCCGGGTGCTCAAGGAAACCGAGGCCGCGGCGGTGAAGCTCGAAGGCGGCGAGGCGGAAACCCTGCAGGTGGTCGACCGGCTGGTGCGCACCGGCGTGCCGGTGATGGGCCACCTCGGTCTCACCCCCCAGTCGGTGCATCAGCTGGGCTACCGGCGCCAAGCGAACGATCCGATCAGCCAGGAGCGGCTGCGGCGCCAGGCCAGGGATCTGGAGGCGGCCGGCTGCTTCGCCTTGGTGCTTGAGCATGTGCCCGGGCCCCTCGCCTCCAGCCTGCGGCGCCAGCTCACGATCCCAGTGATCGGCATCGGCGCCGGGGACGATTGCGACGGCCAGGTGCGGGTCACCGCCGACCTGCTCGGGCTCACCAGCCGGCAACCGCCGTTCAGTCCACCGCTGATCGATGGGCGCCAGCTGGCGGTGCAGGCGCTGCGCCAATGGACGGAGCACGCGGGGCCCGCTGCTCCCACCATCCGACCATCACCCGCAGCACCGCATTGCTGAGAGCGAGGCCGGCGGGATCGCTGAGCCGCCAGCGCCCGCCCTCGATGCTCAGCAGCCCTCGGCAGCCGGCGTCTGAGAGCTGGGCCAGGAGATCCTCCAGGTCGGTGTTGCGCAGGCCGTGGCGGCGGGCTAGCTCGGCCATGGCCACCCCTTCGCGCCGCCGCAGCCCCACGATCAGCAGCTCATCAAGCGCCATGCCGCTGCCGGCGGGCTCTGCTGCCGGCTGTTTTGTCGCTGTGGCGGTGTGCTGTTCCATCGGCTCCGTCAACCAGCCGGCATAGGCCGCGCGGGTGCGGGGCCGGGCCAGCCGGAGACCGTAAGGAGCCGAGGTGGCGCCCATGCCGAAGCCCCACCAACCCGCGCCGCTCCAGTACACGCGGTTGTGGCGGGAGGCGTGACCAGGCCTGGCGTAGTTGGAGATCTCGTAGTGGCCGTAGCCGGCCGCGCGCAGGCGTTCCCAGGTGAGATCCATCAGGTCGGCGCCCAGATCTGGCTCCGGCAGCTCCAGTAGGCCCTGCTGCTGCCGCCGGGCGAACACGGTGCCGGGTTCCACGATCAGGTCGTAGATCGAGAGGTGGGGCGGGCTCAGGGCGAGGGCTTGCTCCAGTTGCCCCCGCCAGTGGGTCAGGTTCTGCTGCGGCAGTCCTTGAATCAGGTCCAGGCTCCAGCTGCGCAGGCCATCGTGCTGACGCGCCTGCTGCAGCCAGCTGGCCGCCTCCAGCAGATCCCGGCGCCGGTGGCGGCGCCCGAGCCGCTCCAGCACCCCGTCATCGAAGCTCTGGCCCCCCAGGCTGACGCGGTTCACCCCCACCGCCAGCACGCCATCGAGGCGGGGGCGATCGAAGCTGGCCGGATCCATCTCCAGGGTGATCTCGGCTCCGGCGGCGATGCCGTAGCGCTGCTTCAGCGCCCCCAGCACGGCGCGGATCTGGTCAGGGGTGAGCAGCGAAGGCGTGCCACCGCCCAGATACACCGTGGAGAGCGGCGGGCCGGCTGGGCTGGCGGCGATTTCGCCCAACAGCAGCTTCAGGTAGGCCTGGATTGAACCGGAGCTGGCGCCATCGGCCCGATCGCCGAGCGGCACCACGGCGAAGTCGCAGTAGAAGCAGCGCCGGTGGCAAAAGGGGATGTGCACATAGGCGCTGCGCGGCCCCCGGGATTCACCAATGGTGGGGATGTCCATCGCCAAATGGTCGGTTACGACGCCCGGTCAAAGCGACCGGAATCGGGCATGCTGCAGGTCCTGAGCCGAGGGGACCCCACAACCGAACCCATGGTGGATCCGCTCATCCTGCTCCTGTTTCTCATCTCTGGCGCCGCCACCGGCTGGCTGGGGGTGGATCTGCTGCCGGAAAACCTGCTGATCCAGGTCACCAATGTGGAGGGGCTGCGCTGGGTGCTGGGCGGTTTCGGTGCCTTCTTCGGTCTGTTGGCGGGCTTCTTCTTCCAGCTGCTGCGCCGCCGGTTGATGCGGCAGGTGCGCACCATGCCCACCGACCTGCTGGTGAGCCGGGCGGTGGGCTTGATCCTGGGGCTGTTGGTGGCCAACCTGCTGCTGGCGCCGATCCTGCTGCTGCCCCTTCCCTGGGAGGTGGTGTTCGTCAAGCCGCTGGCGGCGATCCTGAGCAACGTGTTCTTCGGCGTGCTGGGCTACAACCTGGCCGAGGTGCACGGCCGCACCCTGCTGCGCCTGTTCAACCCCTCCAGCGCCGAAGCGTTGCTGGTGGCCGAAGGAGTGCTGCAGCCGGCCTCCGCCAAGATCCTCGACACCAGCGTGATCATCGACGGCCGCATCAAGGGGCTGCTGGAGTCGGGGTTGCTGGAGGGCCAGGTGATTGTGGCCCAGGCGGTGATTGATGAGCTCCAGCAACTGGCCGATTCCGGTAACGCGGAAAAGCGGGGCAAGGGCCGGCGCGGGCTGAATCTGCTGGCGGCGCTGCGTGAAACCTATGGCCGCCGCCTGGTCGTGAACAGCACCCGCTACGAAGGCAGCGGCGCTGACGACAAACTGCTCAAGCTCACCGCCGACACCGGCGGCACCCTCCTCACCGCTGACTACAACCTGGCCAAGGTGGCCCAGGTGCAGGCTCTCAAGGTGATGAACCTCAGCGCCCTGGTGGTGTCCCTGCGGCCGGAAGTGCAGCCGGGCGATGCCCTGCAGCTCAAGATCGTGCGCGAGGGCAAGGAGGCCGACCAGGGCGTGGGCTACCTGGAAGACGGCACCATGGTGGTGGTGGAAGCTGCCCGCAAGCGCATCGGCCAGCGTCTGCCGGTCACCGTCACCGGCGCCCTGCAGACACCCACCGGCCGCATGGTGTTCGCCCGCTGCGACCATGAGGATCCCCGACCTGCCGCCGAGGTCCGTCAGCCCACAGGCCCCCGCTAGGCTCCCAAGAGGTTTTCCGGGCGTTCCCTGATGTCGGTGTCGGCTCCCTACTACGGCGATTCTGCCGTGATGCGCACACCGCCGCCCGACCTGCCGTCGTTGCTGCTCAAGGAGCGCATCGTCTACCTGGGCCTGCCGCTCTTCTCCGATGACGACGCCAAGCGCCAGATGGGCGTGGATGTGACCGAGTTGATCATCGCCCAGATGCTTTATCTGGAGTTTGATAACCCCGAGAAGCCGATTTTCTTTTACATCAATTCCACCGGCACCAGCTGGTATTCCGGCGATGCGATCGGCTTCGAAACCGAAGCCTTCGCCATCTGTGACACGATCCGCTATGTGAAGCCGCCGGTGCACACGATCTGCATCGGCCAGGCGATGGGCACTGCCGCGATGATCCTTTCGGCCGGGGCCAAAGGGCACAGGGCGGCCCTGCCCCATGCGTCGATCGTGCTGCACCAGCCCCGCTCCGGTGCCCGCGGCCAGGCCAGCGACATCCAGATCCGGGCCCAGGAAGTGCTCACCAACAAGCGCACAATGTTGGAGATGCTTTCCGAAACCACGGGTCGCAGCGCGGAGCAACTCAGCAAAGACTCCGATCGCATGACCTACCTCACCCCCAGTGAGGCCCTGGAATACGGCCTGATCGACCGCATCCTCACCAGCCAGAAGGTGCCGGCGCCGCTGGCTGGCGCCGTCTGATGCCGCGGGCTGGCCTGCGCCCGCCCTTGCCTCCCTTTCTGCTCCGCATCGTTTCCCGCACCCCCACCACCCAATCGCCATGCCCATCGGCACCCCCAGCGTTCCTTACCGTCTCCCCGGCAGCCAGTACGAGCGCTGGGTGGACATCTACACGCGGCTCGGCGTGGAGCGGATTCTCTTTCTGGGTTCGGAGGTGAACGACAGCATTGCCAACAGCCTGGTGGCTCAGATGCTTTATCTCGATTCCGACGACAACAGCAAACCGATCTACCTCTACATCAACTCGCCGGGTGGTTCTGTTACGGCGGGTCTGGCCATCTTCGACACCATCCAATATGTGAAGTCGGAGGTGATCACCATCTGCGTGGGCCTGGCGGCCAGCATGGGCGCCTTCCTGCTGGCGGCCGGCACCAAGGGCAAGCGGCTCGCCCTGCCCCATGCGCGGATCATGATCCACCAACCCCTGGGCGGCACCAGCCAGCGCCAGGCCAGCGACATCGAGATCGAGGCCCGCGAGATCCTGCGCATCAAGGACATGCTCAACCAGAGCCTGGCGGACATGTCCGGCCAGAGCCTCGAGAAGATCGCCAAGGACACCGACCGCGACTACTTCCTCAGCGCCGCCGAGGCCAAGGCCTACGGGCTGATCGATCGGGTGATCGACCACCCCAGCGAGGTCTGAGCCTGAGGGCGGGTGGGGCGCGAACGTAAAGTCCCTGTCTGCCCTGACCGATTCGCCGGATGGCCCAGCTTTTTTACGACTCCGACGCCGATCTGAGCCTGCTTGATGGCAAGACGGTGGCCATCATCGGCTACGGCTCCCAAGGCCACGCCCATGCCCTGAACCTCAAGGACAGTGGGGTCAATGTGGTTGTTGGCCTTTACGAAGGCAGCCGTTCGGCCGAGAAGGCCAGGGCCGATGGCCTCGAAGTGCTGAGCGTGGCCGAGGCGGCCGAGCGGGCCGACTGGATCATGGTGCTCCTGCCCGACGAAACCCAGAAAAAGGTCTACGACGCCGAGATCGCGCCCCATCTGAGCGCCGGCAAGATCCTCAGCTTCGCCCACGGCTTCAACATCCGCTTCGGCCTGGTGGTGCCTCCTAAGGACGTCGATGTGGTGATGATCGCCCCCAAGGGTCCTGGCCACACCGTGCGCTGGGAATACCAGAACGGCCAGGGCGTGCCCGCCCTGTTTGCCATCGAGCAGGACGCCAGCGGACAGGCCCGGCCCCTGGCCATGGCCTACGCCAAAGCGATCGGCGGCACCCGCGCCGGCATCCTTGAAACCAACTTCAAGGAAGAAACCGAAACCGACCTGTTCGGCGAACAGGTCGTGCTCTGCGGTGGCCTCAGCGAACTGGTGAAGGCGGGCTTCGAAACCCTTGTGGAGGCCGGCTACCAGCCCGAGCTGGCCTACTTCGAGTGCCTGCACGAAGTGAAGCTGATCGTGGATCTGATGGTGAAGGGCGGCCTCACCGCCATGCGCGATTCGATCTCCAACACCGCCGAATACGGCGATTACGTGAGTGGTCCGCGCCTGATCACCGACGACACCAAAGCGGAGATGAAGCGCATCCTCGCCGATATCCAGGACGGCACCTTCGCCCGCAATTTCGTGGCCGAATGCGAGGCCGGCAAGCCCGCCATGACCGCCGCCCGCGAACGCGATTCCCACCATCCGATCGAAAAGGTCGGCAAGGGGCTGCGCGCCATGTTCAGTTGGCTCAAAGTGGCCTGATCCTGAGCAGCCAGCCATGCGCCGCGGCCTGTTGATGGGCGGCACCGCCCCGTTGCTCGGTCTGCCTCTGGCGCTGCCGCTGCAGGTGCTTGCGTTTGCCGCCGCCGCCGTGCCCCTGTCACTGGCGGGCCGCCGCCGAGGCCTGGCTTGAGCAGCAGCGATGCAGCTGCTGCTCTGCTGGCCTGGCTGACCGTGGCGGCGGCCTGCGGCCTTGACCGCTGGATCGGCGATCCGGCCGGCTGGCTGCATCCGGTGCAGGTGATGGGGTGGTGGATCACCGGATTACGCCGCTGCGCCGAAGCCTGGGCCGGCGATCGGCCCTGGCGGCTGCGGCTGGCCGGTGCAGGCCTCACCGCGTTGCTGGTGGGTGGCAGTGCTGGAGCCGGTTGGCTGCTCGAGGCTCTGGCCTGGCGTCAGCCGGCGCTGGGACTGCCGCTGCTCTGGCTGGGCCTGACCAGCTGCCTGGCAGGAGCGAGCCTGGAGCAGGCGGTGCGGGCGGCGGTGGCGCCGCTGCGGCGGGATCCAGCCGAGGCCCTTCCCTCTGCCGGGGCCCTTCCTACTGCCGAGGCACTGGCGGAGGCCAGGGCCCGTCTGGCGTGGATCGTGGGCCGGGACGTCGACCAGCTGGATGAGGCCGGCATCCTGCGGGCCGCCGCAGAAACCGCCGCCGAGAACAGCGTGGACGGGCTGTTTGCCCCGCTCTTCTGGCTCCTGGTGGGCGCTGGCCTCTGGGTGGCGGCGGGGTTGATGCCCCCCGCAGCAGGCCTGCCGTTCTCCGCAGACGGCCTGACCGGGCCCGTGCAGGCTCTGGCACACGGTTTGTCCCCCGTGCCCGGGCCGCTGGCGCTCGGCTGGGCCTTCAAGGCCAGCAGCACGTTGGATTCGATGCTGGGGTATCGCCGCGGGCGGCTGCGTTGGCTGGGCACCGCCGGCGCCGGGCTCGACGACCTGCTCACCTGGTTGCCCTGCCGCCTGGTGGCACTCACCCTGCCGCTGCTGCAGGCCGGCCGTTGGCAGGCTGTGGCCCAGCTGCGGCTCGCCTTGCGGGAGGGCCGGCCTGACCCTTCACCGAATGCGGGTGTGTCGCAGGCGGCCTTCGCTGCCGCAGCCCATCTGTGCCTCGGCGGCGCCAACCACTACGGCGGTGTGCGGATCGACAAGCCGGTGCTTGGCGCGGGCTGGCCGGCAGCAGACCAGGCAGGTGTGGAGCGCCTGTTGCGACTGTCCCGGCAGCTGGAGCTGCTCTGGCTGCTCGTGGCCTTGCCGCTGCTGCTGCTCATCGCTGGCCTGAGAACGCGTTAACGCCTGGCTGCCTTCCGCTGCTTGCCACCTGCAGCTCAACCCGTGCAACTCAACCCTGGCTGCCTGGCCTGCCGGCTGACCGCCACGGTTGACGTCCAATCCTGGCCGACACGACTGGATGAGCAGCCAGCACCTCGCTCTGAAGGGCCATTCCCCTAAAAGCTTTGCCGATAAAGGCGCGGCTCAGTAGGCGCCCCGGTCGATCGGGAAGAGGATCACCCCCACGGTGCGAAGGATGATCGCTAGATCGGCGCGGAAGCCGCGGTGGCGGGCATAGGTCACATCCATCCGCACCCGTTCGGCATAGCGCAGGTTGTTGCGCCCGGACACCTGCCAGAGCCCGGTGAGCCCGGGCCTGACCGCCAGAACCTCATCCATGCGGCGCCCGTAGCGCTTGAGCTCCTCCCTGACGATTGGCCGGGGGCCCACCACGCTCATTTCTCCACGCAGCACGTTGAGGAACTGGGGCAGCTCATCGAGACTGGAACGGCGCAGAAAGCGGCCGATCGGTGTGATCCGCGGATCGGCCTTGAGTTTGAAATCCTTGCCGAATTCCCGCTTGAGTTCCGGGGATTGCTCAAGCAACACCTGGAGCATGCGGTCGGCATCCTTGCTCATGGTGCGGAATTTGATGCAGCCGAAATCGCGATAGCCCCGGCCGATGCGCCGTTGCACATAGAACACCGGGCCGGGCGAACTCACCTTCACCAGGGCCGCCAGCAGCAGAAAGAGCGGGCTGCCAAGCCCCAGCACCGCAAGCGAGAAGAGGATGTCACCGGTGCGCTTGATCACCCTGGAGGAGGTGCTCTGCGCTTCGATCAATTGGGCTGCGGTGGGGCGATCGCTGGGGCTCGGCACGGCAGATAGCCTCGGTCCGCTGCCTGGCAACGAAGCGATGGTGGGGGAAGTGACAGACAGGGCGACGGAGTGGGGAAGGGTGGAGGGGTTCGGTGTTGTGGCCAGAAACGGTGGCAGTGTGGCGGGCTCGTAGGGATTGCTGCAGGCGCTCACCATCCCATCCCTTTGGTGTTGAAACTCTAAAAATCCTTTCGCACTCCCACAAGCCGCCAAGGTCACTCAAACCAGAGGCACAGCAAGGGCTTCACTGCAGGCTCGAAGTCCACCGGGCAGGCGCCCAATGCTGCAACACGCCGCGTACTGCTCAAGATCCCGCGCTCTGGGCAGCCGCCCTGTTCCGGGACGTTCAGGCGGCAAGCAAGCTGCTCAACCCTGGGGCCACTTCAGGGGCTGGCGCCCCTGCTGCAGTCGAACAGCGTGCTGCTGCCAGTAGCGCTCCAGCAGGGCCATCAGCCGCTCCCGGAAGCGCTCCGGGGCGAAGGTTTCGGCCCAGGCCCGCTGCCGCTGGGGGGGGAACCTGGACCAGAGCCGTTGCTGCTCGAAGTGCTCCAGGGCCGCCACGAGACTGGAGCTGGTGGGGGCGTCGAACAACAGGCCCGTGGGGTGCTCGGTACCGGTGTTCAGGCAGCGGACCGTGTCGAGCAGCCCCCCCTGCCCCAGACCGATCACCGGCGCTCCCGCCGCCATCGCCTCCACTGGCGCGATACCGAAATCCTCCAGGCCGGCATGCAGGAAGGCGCGGCAGCGGCCCATCAGCCCGTTCACCTGTTCCTCCGAACAGTGCCCGAGGAAGCGCACGCTGGGGCCCGCCAACTGCTCCAACCGCTGCCGTTCCGGCCCGTCGCCGACCAGCAACAGGGGCAGGCCGGTGCGGTTGAAGGCTTCCACCATCAGGTCCACCCGTTTGTAGGGCACCAAACGACAGACGGAGAGATAGAAGTCGTCGCGGGGCAAGTTGCAATTGAAGCGATCGACCGCCACCGGTGGATGCAGCACCACACTGCTGCGCCCCCAGCAACGCCGGATCCGGCGGGCGGTGAAGCGAGAGTTGGCCAGGATCCGATCGACGCGGCCGGCACTGATCACGTCCCACTGGCGCAGCTGGTGCAGTTGCCAGCGCAACAGCGGCCCGAGCGGACCGCGGGCGATGGCCGAGCGCGACAGATAGGCGTGCATCTGGTCCCAGGCGTAACGCACCGGCGTGTGCACATAACTCACATGCAGCTGTTCCGGGTCGGTGAGCACGCCCTTGGCCACCAGGTGGGAGCTGCTCAGCACCAGCGGATAGCCCCGCAGGTCGAGCTGTTCGATTGCAAGGGGCAGCAGGGGCAGATAGTGCTGCACATGGCTGACACCCCAGGGCAGCTGCTGGATGAAGGAGGTGCGGATCGTCCGTCCGCTCAGCCAGCTCTGGGGCCGACGGCTTTCCCCGTCCACGAGGGCGAAGAGGTGGGGACGCAGGAGGGTGTCCATTTCCTGGACCACCAACTCGGAGCCGCCCACGGACCTGGGGGTGAACCACTCGTGAACGAGGGCGATCTGGTCGGGCACCCTGGGCATGGTGGCACCGTAGGCGCTCCAAAGACCGCCGAGATCACGAAAGCTCTCAGTGGATTGCCATCCCTGCCATTGGTCTGGATGCTGAACCCAGTCCATGGTCGCCATGCCGATCCGCGATCTGCTTGAAGACGCCCTCGAGGAGCCCTCGATCGGCGAGACCGACTGTTTCCAGTGGCATGCCACGGCTGTGGGCATCGCCGCGCTCTGGCGCGCCGGCCAGCCGCCATCGGTACCTCCCTATGAGCTGGCGCTGCGGGAAGGGCTGCTGGTGGGCCTGGATCTCAGCAGGGAAGAACGGGAGTTTCATCAACTCCGCAAGGGGCTGGTGCTGCTGTTCCACTCCTGAGGGCTGGCCTGGCTCAAGTCAGGAAAACAACCCAGCGGGTGCAGGCAAGTTCACTGGTCATCCTCATCGGCGGAGACCACCACCACACTGTTGCGCCCCCTGCGCTTTGCCATGTAAAGCGCCTTGTCCATGCGGGCCAAGAACGTATCAGCGTCGTCGTTGTCAACGTTAAGTGAAGCCACACCTAGGCTAACGCTCACTGAGGTGGCAAGGTCACCACTGGAAATCCTCAGCTCCTTAACTTTCAGCCTCAGGGATTCTGCAATCAACAGCGCTCGGTCCTGTGGGCAGTCGATCAACAGGATGACAAACTCCTCGCCGCCATAGCGAAAACAATAATCAATGGCGCGAATGCCAGTGCTGATCGCATGGGCAACGGCTTGGAGCGCCTTATCGCCAAAGGGATGACCATAGCGATCATTGACCTCCTTGAAGTGGTCGATATCAATGAGGATTCCCATCAAGGGGTGATGGCTTCGCCTAGATCGGGCCACTTCCTCACCCAAGCGCAAGTGAAAATCACGCCGATTTCTACAGCCTGTGAGTGCATCCGTCATGCTCAGCTCGGCCATTTGATCCCTTGATCGGGCGAGCTCAAGGGTGAGTTGATTGATGCGTCGAATCCGCATGTTGATGAGGCTGATCATCGTGGCGAATTCACTGATGGCTGTTACCGCCAATGTGGGCATCAACATGCTGGATTCTTCTGATAGTTCTGTCCGGGGTTCTGCTAACAATGGCTTCAACAACTTCTGGATTTCGTTTTCGAGTAGTCTTGCAAGCTGCTCCGTAATCAGAACTCCCACCAGCAGCAACAAGCCAAGCAAACCAAATGTGTGCAGCGATTCGGTCTGGAGTTTCTTGATGAGTGGCGCCGCAGGGGAAACAACGCGTGTGATCACATCATCGGCATTGGCAAGGGTTGTGCCTTGGCCAGTTTGCCGTTGAGTGTCTTGATTGAGCGTTTGAACCTCCGTCTCCCAGTAGCTATTCAATAGCTTCATAAGTGGTATATTTCCTTCTTGCGGAATCAGCAGGGTTAGCCCTTTCTGGGTCACGTATTTAGCGCTATCATCCACGTACTGTCGGTCGAGAAGGCGAAAGAGGGCTGGGTTGGAGTTGGCTTTGAGGATTTTCGCTTGACTTGACTCAGCACTGCCCTTGCGTTCTCTTTCAATCGCAATACGTTCCCTTCCGATCCAGAAATTTGAGCCTTTGTCATTCAAAAATGAATCAGGTAGGGAGCGGGAGGCATGGGCGATGGTGATGAGATTGTTGAGTTCGTCACGCTGCGAAACTTTGACGAGCTGATTGGCAGAGAGCGCCCACGTGATCAATGATGGTGTCAGCAGGGCGAGCAGGCCAAACGCGAAAATTGCCGTCCGGATGGAGACGCTCTGATCCGGCCGTGGCCGGATCCAAAGCCGGTAAACCAGCACCATTAATACGGCCATCAATGTATTAAGGACTCCATTAACAGCTTGCTTCAGAGCAATCAGGGTTGTAGGGGTAAGGTCTACATCGAGGAAGACGTGATAAAAAACGAATGTAAGAGGAATGCCAATGAGCAGCCAGAACGTGAGGTCGTGAAGGATGATGCGGTCGTTAATCACTCGCTCTTGAGCCTTGGATTCTCTGTTTGTCGCAACCGATAGCCAGGTGATTTCCAGAACGTAGATGATTGTTCCCCACGGATGCCCCCAAGCCACCCAAGTGACAAGCGCTGCGATCACGCCGATGATCAATCCCCACCATTGCTGCCAGAGCAGGAGTGCAAGAATTGCAAAAATTGAACCGAAAACTATATTGACGCCAATCGTGACCGGGAGGTTAATTAGGGTGCCAAAGATGGCCCCCCAGAGGAGCAGGGCGAAGACCGGTACCGTGGGGTGTGGTTGTCGGGCCGACAAAAAGTGTTTTCCGGCAGGAAATGGCTCCAACTTGAATATACATGGTTGCGGATTGAGAAGGCTTCTGAATTTCGTATGGACTGTTACTGGGTCTCTGCTGCCAGCTGAATTGGTAGGAGCGTCAAGCCTCCCCATCCAGGTTCATGCGTCGTCCGCCCTCCGCATCCGCCCCCAGTGTCCAACCCATGAACGGTGACCGAGGGCGCGACCCTCCTTTGAGATCAGCCTCTGTGGTGAGATCAGCTTCGGTGGCCTCCGTCAGGATGGACAGACCCGCCTGTTGGCCTTTCCGATGACCCCATCCGCCCCGTTCTGGAGCCAGAAGCCCTGGTGGTGTCAGCCTTGGTCGATCGTTGCCACGGGCTCCGCCGTAAGCGTTGCCAGCTGGGTGCTGCTGCAGCGTTGGTGGATCACCACTCCGGTTGTAGCCGCCGTTCTGGCGTGGTGGTGGCTGTTCCTTGTGTTGGTGCCCGGGGCTACGGCTGCGGATCTCCGGTTGCAGGCCACTGCCGACCGGGATGAGCAAGACCAGGCTTCCAGCGGCGCTGCCGATCAAGGTGTCAGCAGATCTGCGGATCTTGACCCGTGACAGCCGGTGACCAGCGCGTGAACAGCTGTTGAAATGGCAACCGTTCCGACAGCAAGGGAGTGCCCAGACACTTGAATAGAGGGAACTCTCATGGCGCCACCGCAGGGACCCTGCCGATGGTCATCCCCATGAGCCCCGATCAGAGAACGACACCATGAGCTACGAACCGGGTACGAGCGAGTGCCGGTTGCTGATCGACAGCAAGGCCCAGATCGAACTGGCCCTGGCCAACCTGGCCAGGCTGGAGAACACCGACCACATCCGCCAGCAGCTGCTGGCGATCTACAACCAGCTCGAAGGTCTCCACGACCTCAGGCGGGCCCAGCGTCCGGGTCCGATCCCCGTTGCGGCCGGCCTGGATGAAACCGATTGACGAAATCTTCCAGGGGCATCGGTCCGCAGCGGGGCCTCCAGGCCGGAGCCTCCTGGGAGCGTGACCACATGGAGATCCGCAGAGGCCAACGGCCAGAAGCCCTGAACACAATGCGATACCGGTACAGGCAGTCAAGACAGTGATCGGGGGATGGCACCGGCTCCCCTTCTCCATACCGGCGCAAAAACCCTGTCAGTAGCCCGCCCCCTCCAGCAAGCAAAGCGCCGCCATCGAGGCTCGCTGTCTCCAGCCTCAGCGCGGCGCCGGCCGGATAGCCGGCATGGGGCAGGTGCAGGTGGAGGGCTCCCCAGCCGGGGAAGCCGAGAAAGGAGAACACGGCTCGGGTGGCCATGACGGCAAGGCACAGAAGATTCACCTCGTCAGTGCCCTCTCCGTCTCAGCAGATCCTGGATGGAGGGCGCCTCAGGCGCTCTGCCTATCTCCTGCTTGGGGCGCTGGCGGGCCTGCTGGGTACAACACTGCTGCTCACCGGCTCAGCTCCAGCAGGTCCTTCGCAGCCGCCTCTGAAGGGCCTGCTGGAGGTGGGTTGGTCGATCGAAGCCGCCGACAGCCACTTGCGCCGGACCGGTTGGAGTCCCGCTCCCGTGCGCCAGCCGGATGCGCTCGATCGCCTGCGCGCCGGTACCCGCTTGTCCAGCCTGAGCGACTGCTCTGGCACGGGCCTGGGCTTCTGCCGTTACGACTACCGCCGCGGTGCCGTGAACCTCAGTGTGATCACGCTTCCGGAGCAGGCGATGCTCGAGCTGATCGAGCCGCAGCAGCCAGCCACCACGAATGGCGCTCGGGTGGTGCGTTGGCTCCAGGCGGATTCCGAGCGGTCCTGGGGCCTGTGCGCCAGCAGCAGCGCGCCTAACCGGCTGGTGCCCTGCCCCGATCAATGAGCCCGTCCGCCGCTGCGTGGTCCCTGGCCTTCCCGGTGCCTGCAATGATCGATCCAGTGGCGGCGGCGGAGATGGTTCCGGAAGACAGGCGCCGGCCGGCCTGGCTGAACTGGCTCTTCCTGCTGGCGTTCCTCTGGTCGTCGTGGCAGCTGGCCGGGCTCTGGCTGGCCCGGCTCAACTGACGCCGCTCCGGAACCGGCCAAGCCGGGCGCTCAGCCGAACCCGTCGGATGGATCAGGTGAATCGCTCAGCGCCTGCCGCAACCGGCCCAGCAGCACCTCTGTGGCCTGCTTGGGGCTGAGCCCACGGGTACAGGCGGCATCTCGCCAGGCGCGGCTGGTTTTGATCAGTTCCTCCAGCGGCCCAGCCCCGGAGCGCAGGGCTTCGAAGGCCCCCAGCAGGCGTGCGCGCTCCTCCGCATCCGGCTCGCCACAGACGATGTACTGCATGCCATCGCTGCCGGTGTAGAGCAACGTTCCATCGGGCCCCAGCAGCGGTGCGGTGGCTGGAATGGGCGGAGTGCGATCGTCCCGCTCGCCTTCCGGCGCATCGCCAGCGGGGAGATCGGACGGACCGGGTGGTGGGGGCATGGGGGTCGCGACAGGTGGACAGCGAGGCGGTGGCAGGCAGGCGAAGGCTTGTCCATCATCACCGTCCCGCCAAGGGTTGGGATCAACTCGCCTGGCGTGGGCTCAGCGAATGCCCCGTGAAGCGCACGCAGAAGCCGCTGGGTTCGCCCGCGACCAGCGACACATCACCGCCATGGGCGCGGGCGACCCGCTGGGCGATGGATAGGCCCAGACCGCAATGCCCGTGGCCGCCGCGGGCCTGATCGAGGCGCTGGAAGGGCAGCAGGGCCTGGGAGCGTTGCTCTTCGGCGATTCCCTGGCCCTGGTCCCAGACCTCCAGTTTGAAACCCTGGCGAGACAGGGCGCGCAGACGGAGCCGCACCGGTGGCTCCCCGTAGCTGAGGGCGTTGTCGATCAGGTTGGCAACGGCCCGGCCCAGGGCAATCGGTTGCACCCAGGCCTGCACGGGGCTCAGATCGAGTTCGAGCGGCCGGCCGTCGTAGCGCGCCGCCAGTTCCGCCAGCAGCTCTTCGAGCGGTACCTCCACGGCCTGCTCGCTGCCGCCGCCGCCGGCGAACAGCAGGAACTGGCCCGTGATCCGTTCGAGGTCGTCGAGATCGGCTTCCGCTTTGGCCCGCTCGCTGCCGTCCAGAACTGGACCCTTGCCGAGCGAAAGGCGCAACCTCAAGCGGGTGAGTGGGCTCTTGAGATCGTGGGCGATGCCTGCCAACATCGTGGCCCGGTCCCGTTCGCTGTTGTCCAGCCGTTCGAGCATGGCGTTGAAGTGCCCTGCCAGGCGGCGCACTTCAGGCGCTCCCCGCTGGGAGAGGCGATCGGGCTGGGTCTCCAGACCGACGCGGCCCAGCGCCCGCTCCAGCTGCCGCAGTGGTCTCTGCACCTCCAGCAGCAGAAACAGGGCGCCCGCCATGATGCTGCCGCTCACCAGTGAGAGGGTGACCAGCTGCGGATCAGGCGGCCAGCCGAGCTGGGGGCGGATCGCGGCATAGAGCCACACCGGCTCAAGCGGTGAGGCCAGCTCGATCCACACCCCGCGGTTCTCGCCCTCGGTGGGCACCACCACCGGGCAGCGCGGCAGGCGGCGGCAAAGTTCGAGCTGAAGCTGGCTGGCCTGCCGGTCGAGCAGGGCATCACTCGCCTGCCCCTGCCACCAGGGCCGGCGTCGGGGCCGGGGCGGCTGGCCTACGCCGAGCTGCAGTCCGCTGAGCTGGGACACCGTGGAGGGCGGAAAGCGCTCCAGCGCCAGCTCCGAAAGCCGCAGATTCAAGGCCACCTGCGGACCCATCTGATCGATCTGAGAGCGGCCCAGGGTGGAGCCGAGCAGCATCTGCAGCAGCAGCAGGCTCAGACCCCAGCCGCCCAGGAAGAAGCCCCCCAGGCGCCAGAGCAGCGCCGCTGAACGCAGGGAGGCCGCCATGACTCAGCGGCCCCGCGGGGCTCCATCCGGCACGAACACATAGCCGTAACCCCACACCGTCTGCAGGTAGCGGGGGCGGCTGGCATCGGGTTCAATCAGCCGGCGCACCCGCGAAACCTGCACGTCCATGCTGCGGCTGTCGGTGTCACTGTCAGGACCGCGGGCCAGTTCAATCAGGCGCTCGCGGGACAGGGGGCGGTGGGGATGTTGCACGAAGGCGGCCAGCAGGCTGAATTCCCCGCTGGTGATCGTGACGCTCTTGCCCTCCCGTTCGAGCGTTCGCGCTGAGAGATCGAGCACGTTGTCGCCGAATTCCACCAGCTCACCGCCAGCCACAGGGGTGCCGGCCGGCAGGTTGCCGCGGCGCCGCAGCACCGCTTCGATCCGGGCGGTGAGCTCCCGCGGCAGAAACGGCTTGGCCAGGTAGTCGTCGGCGCCCTGCTCAAGGCCGATGATCCGGTCCACGGCCTCGCCCTTGGCCGTGAGCATCACCACCGGCAGGTCGTCCTGGTTGTCGCGCAGACGGCGCAGCAGCGTGAGGCCATCCTCACCGGGCAGCATCAGATCGAGCACCACCAGATCGGGGCGCTGGAATTCGAGCCGCGCGATCAACTGGAGGCCGTCGTTGAGGCAGCGCACCTCGTAGCCCTGATCGGTGAGGTAGCTGCTGAGCAGCTGGCGAAGTTCAGGGTCGTCATCCACCACCCAGATGGTGTGGGCTCGGCTCATGGCTGGGAAAGGTCCCGTTCTGCACCGACTGTATGGAGGAATGACCTGGGCAAGGCTGAGGGGGCGGGCGAGGGACATGTTCAAAGGTGACCCAAGCCGGTACTGGTCGGATCCGGTCATGGCTCGCTGAATATCGGCTGGCGCGCGGTCGCCCCATGCGAGCACCTTCTCCATAAGGTGCTCGCATGCAACGGCTAGGCCCTAGATCCCGACCCCGTCGCGCCGTGCTTCGGGCGCGATGCGACCCTGCGGCGCAGTGGCCGACGTTGCACCTGCTTTTTCTGCTCGCCGTGGGGTGCCTGGTGGTCAGCCCCGCTGCGGTGCAGTGCAAGGAGACGATGCAACTGCTGAGGTATCAGCAGAAACTGGAAGCCTGGTTTCAACGGCTGGATCGGGATGGCGATGGCCGCCTGACCCCGGCCGAAGTGAGGGGGCATCCGTTCCTGGAAATCAATTTCGATCGGCTTGATTCAGGCCGACGGGGGTATCTGGTGCCCTCCGATCTGGCGCCGAAGCAGCGTCACTTTCTCGGCAGCCGCGTGCAGGAGATGTTCCACCGTGCCGACACCAACCGCGATGGACGGATCAGCCCGGCTGAAGCGGCAGCGTTCCCCTGGCTGTGGCGGCATTTCACCGAGGCGGATCGCAACCGAGACGGCAGCGTGACCCTGGAGGAGTTGTGGTTGTTGCGTCGCTCGCTCGCTCCTGGGAACTGAATGGCCAGCAATGGAGCTGGTGGTGCTTGGATTCAATGGGGCGGTCGCGTGGGCGGGCGGATCGTGGTGAGCTTGGCCATGGCCCGGCCCATGGCAGACGGCAGCCGCAGGCTGTTGCCCACCCCCGGAACCAGCAGGCGCACCAGGCGGAACAACCCGTTGCCCACCAGCAGCAGCGCCCCCACCGCCACGGCCACGACCACCAGCAAGCCCAGCAACTGGGCGAGGCCGGCGAGCAACTGCAACAGCCCCAGCCCGATCTGGCCAAGGCCGGCGAGCACGGCACTGATCACCTTGCTGACCAGCAGCAGGGAGTCGAGCCGGGACGGCAACTGCAGCAGTGCCACCAGCAACCCCAGCCCGATCGCCGCATTCAGCAGGGCGAGCAAGCATTCGCGCCAGGGTGAACGGGTGCGTCGCTTGCGAAACACCTTGCGAACCGACGTGGGGGTGAACCCGGATTCGGGTTTGCGGTTCATCGCCACGGGCTCAGGTGTCGAAGGTGTAGCCGGCGCCTCGCATCCAGCGCTCAAACTCAATCAACACCAGTTCGTTGGGACAATCCACGAGGCTGAGCCCTTCAACAGTGCAGTCGCCCTGGCCGCCGTGATGCAAGGACAGGTGAAAATCCTTGCCGCTGAGCCCGCACACTTCCGGATCACTGCGCACCACCACGTCAAGAGAGGCACCCAGGCGAATCACCCGCCGCCGCAATTCTGACCAGCTCTTCGTCATCGGGCCGTGCTCAATGCTTCGTTCTCCGGCTTCAACAGTTGGGGGCCCATCGGCTGACGACGCCATTTTCTGTCATGGGTGCTTCGATTCTCCCCATGCCCTGCCCAGAAACCTTGCAAACAGTAGTGGGTGTTTCGTGGCCCAGGTGTTGGGATCGCGACGCTAGCCGCGGCTCAGGGGGCCGCTGGGGCCTGCGGTGTCGTTGGTGCGCTGGTGGCGGCCGGTTGTGCCTCTCCCTGGGGAGCGGCCGGCTTGGGCAGCGGCAGCATCAAGCTGAGCGATGAGGTGATCACCAACGCCGCAAAGCCGGCCGCCGGCGAGAACAGCCGTCGCCGCAGCGGCACCCGCTCGAGGATTTCGCGGCGCTGCAGCGGCACTTCGGCGGGAATCACGAAGCCGAGCTGCACCCGCGGATCGAGCCGCAGATGGTCGAGGCAGCGCACCAGATCCGCCAGTTCGGCATCGTCGAAGTCGAGTTCCAGAGGAGGCGTGTCCGGCTGGCTGCTGAACAGCCGCAGCCGGTGCCGGCTCTGTTCCCCGCTGCCGAGGGGCTCGATCTGGACCGGGGAGCCATCGGCACCGAAGGGGCGCGGCACCCCACTCACCAGGTGGCGGGCATAGGGCAGCACCACGGTCAGCAGAGCCTCAAGGTGGTTGCGTTTCCCCTCCAGCGACGGGCGTCCGATCAGGTCGAGCTCCCAGCCCATCAAGATGCCGATCGCGTCGTTGGCCTGGGAGGCAGAGAGATCAGGAAGGCCGTCGATGCGCAACCGGCAGCTGGTCTGCTCGTAGCGATAACTCTGTTTCACGCAGCGGCATCCATGAGGCTGGCCTTGAGACGGTCGAATCCTCCCGCGCCAGCCCCGAGCGCGAGGCCCTGCACGAGCTGAAGGCGGTGGCGGGAGCCTTCCTCCGGGTCGAGCAGCTTCTGCACCCCGCCACGGCGGGGGTTCAGCCGTTCCCGCACCAGCTCATCGAGGCGCTGGCGGAACAACTCCCAACGCTGGATGCTCACTCCATCCGGCTCCGACGACGACAGCAGCTGGCGCAGCATCGGATAGATGCGCTCGGCGAGGGCGCACAGCACCGAGATCAGCGCGTCGGTTTCGGTCTCGCTCAGTTCGCCCCGGCGGCAGGCCAGGCGCAGCGGGTTGTAACAACGGCGCTTCCACAGCTCCACGCGGTTGGGGAAGAGGTCGCCGAAGCCGAGTTGCTGGGCCATGAACACCATCGCTTCGCCCCCGTTGAGATCGAGGGCTTCCACGCTCAGCAGCATCAGATCCAGCCGTTCCAGGCCGCGGCGGTTGAGCCGGCTGGGGGATCGGGATTCGGTCAGGGGTGCATCGGCCATGGCTGCGATGATGCCAGCGCCTGAGCCGATCCGTCATCCGCCCCCGCCATGGCCGCCCAATTTCCTTCGCTCGAAAGGGCGCAGCCGCCCGATCTGCGCCAGCTGGTGCGTGACATTCCTGACTTCCCCAAGCCCGGAATCCTGTTTCGTGATCTGACCCCGTTGATGCGCGATCCGCTCGGCTGGCAGGAGGTGATGCGCCGGCTGGCCCAGGTGTGCGAGCGGTTGCAGCCCGATCTGATCGTGGGGATCGAATCCCGCGGCTTCATCGTGGGCACCGCCCTTGCCACCGTGGTGGAGCTGGGCTTTGTGCCGGTGCGCAAACCCGGCAAGCTGCCCGGGCAGGTGCGTGGCGTGGATTACGCGCTGGAGTACGGCTCCGATCGCCTGGAGATCCAGCACGATGCCCTCGCCGATGGCGCCCGGGTGTTGATCGTCGACGACCTGCTCGCCACCGGTGGCACCGCCGCCGCCTGCGCCCAGCTGGTGGAGGAGGCTGGCGGAGCGCTCTGTGGCTTCGGGTTCGTGGCGGAGCTTGCTGGCCTGGAGGGACGGCGGCGGCTGCCCGACGGGCAACCGGTGGAGTCCCTGATCATCTACAGCTGAAGAACGGCGGCGGGTCTGCGGAGCGCCGGCAGACCCGCGGCGGCAAGCCGGAGTCAGCATCCACGCAACACTTCACGCCAGTGGGGTTTGAACCGCCGTCAGTCCTGGCTGTCCTGCCAGCCGAGCACCTGATCGAGTTGCTCCAGGCTGATCAGCCCGAAGCGCCAGAGGATCACCGGCAGTGGAGCCTGCTCCAGCTGGGCCTGCTTGACGCCCAGGGCCAGGGCGTTTTCGCTCAGACCCAGCTCTCGGCGCAGGTAACGCACCAAGGCCGATGGCGGCACCGGCTGGGGGGAGGTGCTGTTCACCATGGCCCGGAAGGGAAGCAGCCGCTGGAGTTCGCCATCACTCTGACCAGCGCGCCAGCAGCTGGCAAGGACCGAGGGTCATGGTCCGGAGGCTGAGGCGCCGCAGCAGCGGTAGCCGGCCCAGGAGGTGCAGGGCAAGCTGGCGCATGGTGCGCTGCGGCCATTGCCGGGTCGAGAACAGCCGCACCAGCGCGTCGGTGGCCAGCAGCGTGAGCAGTACATCGGGCCAGCGGCGACGGCCGTAGGCCGCCGGCAGCCGGCTGAGCCGCAGCCGGCCCCGGGCCGTACGGGCAGCCAGCTTGTGCAGCACGGCCACATCGCGCCAGCAGAGGTTGAGGCCCTGCCCCCCCACTGGGTGGCAGCGGTGCATGGTTTCGCCCACCAGCACGGTCTTGCCCCGGTGAAAGCCTCCGCTCAACTCCAGGGCGGCGGGGAACGCCCGGGGCGCGTCCAAAAGGGCGTCGGCCTGCAGACCATCGGGCAGAGCGCCGGCCAGCCGGTCGAGAAAGGCCACGGGGTCGAGGCTCTCCAGGCGCCGCATGCGCTGGGCCGGGCCGCTCCACACCAGCTGGAAGCGATCGCCGCCCAGGGGCAGGACGGCGAAGGGACCCTCGGCGCGGAACAGCTCCCAGGCCTGATCACTGGCGGAGCCGCGCAGGCGCACCTGCACGCTCAGGCACGACTGGCTGTAGGGAAGGCGCCAGTGGGCCAGCCCCAGGGCCTGACGGGTGGAGGAGGCGGCGCCCTCAGCCGCGACCAGCAGATCCACCGGTGCCTGGCTGCCGGGACTGCCGAGGGCCAGTTGCACCTGCGGCGTGCGCTCCAGCCGCGTCAGCAGCAGCTCCATCAGAGGCGTGTGGCGTACCACCCAGCCCACGGCGCTGTCGGTGGACTGCGAACGGGTGGACTCCGAAGCGCTGGACGGTGAAGCCGCCCGACGGCCAAGATCGCGGACGGTGAAAGGCACCTGCAGGCCCAGTTCAAGGTCGTGGAGGTCAAGCGCGCGGAAGGGCGCCAGTGCGGGAATCAGCGCTTCCCACAGCTGCAGGCGCTGCAGCAGGCGACGGCTGGAGTGGGTGAGCGCGTAGGCGCGGCTGCGGGCCATCAGCTGGCTGGCGGTGAGCGGATCCTCCAGCTCCACCTGCCAGCCGGCCTCCGCCAGGGCCAGGGCCGCCAGGGCGCCGGTGGGCCCAGCGCCGCGGACCCGGGCGTGTAGCTCGCAGCTCAGATGCTCGGAATGCTGGTCCAGGGAGTCGCCCATGAAAAAGCCGCAGCAGAAGTCTGCTGCGGCTCGTTGGGGGGGTGTGGCCGGTGATCCTCACCGACCAGGGCGGGCCGGCGATCAGCCGATGCCGAGCAGTCCGCGGGTGAAGGCTTCACCGCCGAGGGCGAATTCAGTGGCGAGCAGGGCGATGAAGCCGAGCATGGCCATGCGGCCGTTGAGCTTTTCGGCGCGCTCATGGAAGCCCCAGCCGCTCTCGGCGCTCACCACTTCCATGCGGGGCTCGGTGGCGAAGGCGTTGAGGCGGCCGCCGTCTTCGGTGGTGACGGTGGCCCCGCGGATGGTGGCGCGCTCAGTGGCGGAGACGGGGGCAGCGGTAGTGGCTTGGACCATGGGGCTCCTTGGTGGTGATGCAGCCAATGTAACAGATTATTTCGCAACGTAAACGGATGTCGCGAAAGCTCAGGCGTGTGGGACGGTTCGGGCGGCTGATGGCATTGGGCCGGCGGCCGGTGTGCACGGGTTCTGGCCCGCTTCAGCGCAGCCGCCGAAGGCAGAGCTCCTCGAAGGCTGGGCGCAGCAGATAGGGGTACTCACCGACCCAGAGCTTCAGCTGCGGCAACCAGGCGTCGGTGAGGGCGCCGATGCGCACGAAATCGGGCCGCTCGCTCAGGGCCAGGCAGCGGATCACCATGCCCCGGCGGATCAGCTTGTGTTTCTTGTTCATCGGAAAGCGGATCTGGCCCAGGTAGCCGTCGTCGTCTTCCAGTTCCAGGCACAACCAGGTGCGACGGTTCTCCACCAGCTCCAGCCTCCCGCGGGCATCGGCCTGCTCGTTGCGCTCCTCCACCAGCTCACGGGTGAACAGATCAGCCACCACCCCTTCGAAAATTGCCCCTGCCGGGTAGCGGCGCAACACGCTGTTCTTGCGCCCCGCCTCCAGGATCGGGCCCCAAAGCACATAAAGCAGAAACACAAAGCCCGCCACCAGCCACACCGGCCCGAAGCGGTAGGAGAACTGGCTCTGGGCGATCAGCAGGGAAAGCACCCCACCGATCACGGCGATCAGCACCCGCTGCAGGATCTTGCGGGGATTGCCGCTGCAGGCGTTGAACTGGGGGCCGCTGGCCACTGCCGGGATCAGTTTCTGCAGCTCGGCGGGCTTGACGGGAACCAGCATGGGGTCAGAGCAGGCGTTCGAGGCCGTAGACGAGGCCCTGCAGCTGCCGCACCCGGCGCACCGTGAGCAGCACGCCTGGCATGTAAGCGGAGCGTTCGATCGTGTCGTGGCGGAGGGTATAGGTTTCGCCCGCCGCGCCGAACATCACCTCCTGGTGGGCCACCAGCCCCGGCAGGCGCACCGAGTGGAGCCGCAGGCCGCTCTCCCGCAGGCCGCCGCGGCAGCCCGAGAGGGTTTCGCTCTCCTCCACCTGGGCGGCGTTGAAGGTTTTTCCCAGTTCCTCGATCAGCTCGGCCGTCTTGATGCAAGTGCCGCTGGGGGCATCGGCCTTGCGGTTGTGGTGCAGTTCGGTGAGTTCGGCGAAGTCGTAGAAACGGGCGGCGGCCGCGGCGGCCTGCTGTAGCAGCACCATGCCGACGGAGAAATTGGGGATCACGGCGCCGCCGATGCCCGCTTTCGCCGCAAAACTGGCGAGATCCTCCAGTTGCGTGGGGGAGAGGCCGGTGGTGCCGATCACCGGATGCACCCCATAGGCGATGGCGGCGCGGGTGTGCTCGTACACCACTTTGGGATGGGTGAAATCCACCAGCACCGCGCCGGCGCTCTGGGTGCGGGCCGCCTGGCTGGCCTGACAGAGGCAGCCTTCCAGGTCGGCCGTGACCGCCACCTCCAGCGGCCCGAGGCCCAGCCGCTCGCCCACGTCGTCGCCCTCTGTGCCGGGGGTGGTGTCGATGGCCCCCACCAGCGCGCAATCGGAGGCAGCCAGCACAGCCCTGATCACTTCCGCGCCCATGCGGCCGAGGGCACCGGCCACCACCACGGGAATCGGCTCCGCCGGGATGGCGGCCGGCACAGAAGGCGCCGGTGGGGGCGTGGCAGTCATGGGCGCAGGCAGGCTCTTCGCTGGGGCGAGCCTATGGCCGTCGCGGGGCGCGGCGGCTGGGCGTGGGCCTGTTACGCCTTGGCCGGAATCTCCACCTGCCGTCGGCAGTTTCCGTAGGCTGCTTCACATTGCTCAATCTGGACGCCCATGTTCACGCAGGTCCGCTCCGCCAGCCGTCGGGTCAGCCCGGCCGGGTGCGCCGCCCCTGCCGGCTCGGAGGGCCGCCCGGTGATGAAGGCGGTGTATGTGGTGCTGGAGCCCCAGTACCAGAACGCCCTCACCACGGCCGCCACCAGCCTCAACGAACACAACCCGGCCCTTGCGGTGGAGCTGTCTGGCTATCTGATTGAGGAGCTGCGGGATCCGGAGAACTACGCCGCCTTCTGCGCCGATGTGGCGGCCGCCGATGTGTTCATCGCCTCGCTCATCTTCATTGAAGATCTGGCCCAGAAGGTGGTGGAGGCGGTGGCCCCCCACCGCGACCGGCTCAAGGCGGTGGTGGTGTTCCCCTCGATGCCCGAGGTGATGCGGCTCAACAAGCTGGGCACCTTCTCGATGGCCCAGCTGGGCCAGAGCAAGAGCGCCATCGCCAGCTTCATGAAGAAGCGGAAGGAGGCCAATGGGGCTGGCTTCCAGGACGCGATGTTGAAGCTGCTCAACACCCTGCCGACGGTGCTCAAGTACCTGCCGGTGGAGAAGGCGCAGGATGCCCGTTCTTTCATGCTGAGTTTTCAATACTGGCTGGGCGGCACTCCAGACAACCTGCGCAACTTCCTGTTGATGCTGGCCGACAAATATGCGTTCCCCCGCGGTGACACTGACCGCCCCCTGCTGGAGGTGGCTGAACCGGTGGTGTTCCCCGATCTCGGCATCTGGCACCCGATGGCGCCGGCGATGTTCGAAGATCTCAAGGAATATCTGAACTGGCAGGCCAGCCGGCCGGATCTCAGCGAGAAGGCCCGCAGCGGGCCGGTGATCGGTCTGGTGCTGCAGCGCAGCCACATCGTCACCGGGGATGACGCTCACTACGTGGCGGTGATTCAGGAGCTCGAATACCGCGGTGCCACCGTGATCCCCGTGTTCTGCGGCGGCCTCGACTTCTCCAAGCCGGTGAAGGCCTTCTTCTACGACCCGCTCAACCCCGAGCAGCCGATCGTGGATGGGGTGGTGAGCCTCACCGGCTTCGCTTTGATCGGCGGCCCCGCCCGTCAGGACCATCCCCGCGCCATCGAGGCGCTCTCCAAGCTCAACCGGCCTTACATGGTGGCCCTGCCCCTGGTGTTCCAGACCACCCAGGAGTGGGAAGAAAGCGACCTGGGTCTGCACCCGGTGCAGGTGGCCCTGCAGATCGCCATCCCCGAACTCGATGGTGCCATCGAGCCGATCGTGCTGAGCGGCCGTGACGACGCCACAGGCAAGGCCCACACCCTGCAGGACCGGGTGGAAGCGATCGCCGAACGGGTGATCCGCTGGGCTTCGCTGCGCACCAAGCCGCGCATCGCCAAGAAGCTGGCCATCACTGTGTTCAGCTTCCCGCCCGACAAGGGCAACGTGGGCACAGCTGCCTACCTCGATGTGTTCGGTTCGATCCACCGGGTGCTGGAGGAGATGAAACGCAAGGGCTACGACGTGCAGAACCTGCCGCGCGACGCCAAGGCGCTGATGGAAGCGGTGATCAACGACCCCGAGGCCCTGCAGGGAGCCCCTGAGCTGGCGATTGCCCACCGCATGAGCGTGGAGGAGTATGAGCGCCTCACGCCCTATTCCGAGCGGCTCGAGGAGAACTGGGGCAAGCCGCCGGGCAACCTCAACTCCGATGGCACCAACCTCCTCATCTACGGCCGCCACTTCGGCAACGTGTTCGTGGGGGTGCAGCCCACCTTCGGCTACGAGGGCGATCCGATGCGGTTGCTCTATTCCCGCAGCGCCAGCCCCCACCACGGTTTCGCCGCCTACTACACCTACCTCGAGAAGGTGTGGGGCGCTGACGCGGTGCTGCACTTCGGCACCCACGGCTCGCTGGAGTTCATGCCCGGCAAGCAGATGGGCATGAGCGAAACCTGCTACCCCGATTCACTGATCGGCGCCCTGCCGAACCTCTACTACTACGCCGCCAACAACCCTTCGGAGGCCACGATCGCCAAGCGGCGCGGTTACGCCGCCACGATCAGCTACCTCACACCTCCAGCCGAGAATGCCGGCCTCTACAGGGGCCTCAAGGAACTGGGCGAACTGGTGGGGTCCTACCAGCAGCTGCGAGAGAGTTCCAGGGGTGTGCAGATCGTCAACGCGATCGTGGAAACGGCGCGCCAGTGCAACCTCGACAAGGACGTGACCCTGCCGGAGGGCGAAGCCAGCGCCCTCGACCTCAATGGCCGCGACGCCGTGGTGGGGGCGGTGTACCGCCAGCTGATGGAAATCGAGAGCCGGTTGCTGCCTTGCGGCCTGCACACGATCGGCAAGCCCCCCACCGCCGAAGAGGCGATCGCCACCCTGGTGAGCATTGCCGCCCTTGAGCGGGAGGAAGAGGGCTATCGCAGCCTGCCGGCCCTGCTCGCCGAAAGCCTCGGCCGCACGATCACCGAGATCTACAAGAGCAATGACGCCGGTGTGCTGGCGGATGTGGAGCTCAACCAGACGATCACCGAGGCGTGCCGCAAGGCGGTGGCCTCGATGGTGCGCTCCGTCACCGGCAGCGACGGCCGCGTCAACCTGCGTGGCAACTTCGGCTGGTTCTTCGACCTGCTGGAGCGCTTTGGGGTGCGGCTGCCCAGCCCCTGGTTGAGCGCCTGCCGGGCGGCGGGCTTCCCCGCCGTGGATGCCGCCGCGCTCGACAACCTGTTCGGCTACCTGCGTTTCTGCCTGGAGCAGATCTGCGCCGACATGGAAATGGAAAGCCTGCTGCGGGCTCTCGATGGCGAATACGTGATCCCCGGCCCTGGAGGCGATCCGATCCGCAACCCCGGCGTGCTGCCCAGCGGCAAGAACATCCACGCCCTTGATCCCCAGGCGATTCCCACCCGTGCCGCGATTGCGGCAGCCAAGGTGGTGGTCGACCGGCTGATCGAACGTCAGAAGGCCGAACAGGGCACCTGGCCTGAAACGATTGCCTGCGTGCTCTGGGGCACCGACAACATCAAGACCTACGGCGAGTCGCTGGCGCAGATCCTCTGGTTCATCGGTGTCCGCCCCGTGGCCGATTCGCTCGGCCGCGTGAACAAGCTGGAGCTGATCTCGCTCGAAGAGCTGGGGCGGCCCCGCATTGATGTGGTGGTGAACTGCTCTGGCGTGTTCCGCGATCTGTTCATCAATCAGATGGGGTTGATCGATCAAGGCGTGAAGATGGCCGCTGAGGCCGAAGAGCCCCTGGAGCTGAACTTTGTGCGCAAGCACAGCCAGGAACAGGCCGCAGCCCAGGGCATCAGCCTGCGCGAGGCGGCCACCAGGGTGTTCTCCAATGCCAGCGGCAGCTACTCCTCCAACGTGAACCTGGCGGTGGAGAACAGCACCTGGGAGGAGGAGGGCGAGCTGCAGGAAATGTACCTCTCCCGCAAAACCTTCGCCTTCAATGCCGATAATCCCGGCGAGATGAACCAGAACCGGGAAGTGTTCGAATCGGCGATGAAAACCGCCGACGTGACCTTCCAGAATCTGGATTCCGCTGAGATCTCACTCACCGATGTGAGCCACTATTTTGATTCGGATCCCACCAAACTGATCGCAGGCCTGCGCGACGACGGCAAGGCCCCCACCAGCTACATCGCCGACACCACCACCGCCAACGCCCAAGTGCGCTCCTTGAGCGAAACGATCCGCCTCGACTCACGTACCAAGCTGCTCAATCCCAAGTGGTATGAGGGCATGCTCAACTCCGGCTACGAGGGTGTGCGTGAGGTGGCCAAGCGGCTCAACTTCACCCTGGGCTGGAGTGCCACCAGCGGCGCGGTTGACAACTTCGTGTACGAGGAAGCCAACGACACCTTCATCAACGATGAGGAGATGCGCAAGCGGCTGATGGAGCTCAACCCCCACAGCTTCCGCCGCATCGTGGGCACATTGCTCGAAGTGAACGGCCGCGGCTACTGGGAAACCAGCGATGAAAACATCGCCCAGCTGCAGGAGATCTACCAGGAGATCGAAGACCGCATTGAAGGGGTCACCACCGCCTAGGGTCACCCCATCGTGGGCCCTCCGATGACTCCAACCCTCAAAGGCGTGGCTTACGTGAGCGTGTGGGTGCTGCTCTGGGGCACGGCATCTTCTCTGGCCGATTTCGTGCTGCTCGAGCGCGGTGCCTACGACGCCGGCACGGTGGCTCAGGCCATCACGTTCGGCTCGTATGGCATTGCGGCAGTGGTGTTGGCCGTGCGCTTATCCGGCCGGTTTCTCACCCCGCCTGACTGAGCGGGTGCGGTCTCAACACCGCGTCTGCCATGCGCGCGGTCTGGGCGATCGGGCCCACATCATGCACGCGCAGCAGATCAGCTCCCTGGCTGATCGCCAGTGCACTCACCGCGGCGGTTCCCCAGAGCCGCCCCTGCGGCCGCGGTTCATCCAGCACGGCGCCGATGAAGCGTTTGCGTGAAGGCCCCACCAGCAGGGGGAAGCCTTCGCTGCGCAACTGGGCCAGTTCGCGCAGCAAGGTGAGGTTGTGCTCGGTGGTCTTCGCGAAGCCCAGGCCCGGATCCCAGATCACCTGTGATGTGTTCACCCCGGCGGCCAACGCACGATCCGTGGCCTGCAGCAGCTCCTCGCGTACCTCGGCCGTCACAGCGCCGTAAGAGGCGAGCCGGTCCATGGTGCGGCTGTTGCCGCGGCTGTGCATCAACACGTAGGGGCAGCCGGCCGCCGCCACCACCTTCAGCAGCTCCGGCTCTCGACGCCCCCCGCTCACATCGTTGACCCAGTGGGCACCGGCGGCCAGGGCCGCCTCAGCCACCGCCGCCCTAAAGGTGTCGATCGACAGCAGCGGCCCATGGCCAGCAGGGAAGGCGGCATGGATCAGCGCCAGCACCGGCAGCACCCGCGCGATCTCTTCGATGGCGCTGATCTCGACAGCTCCGGGGCGCGTGCTCTGGCCGCCGAGGTCGAGCAGATCGGCGCCCGCCGCCGCCATGCGCCTGGCCCGGCGCAGCGCCGCTTCGGGCGTTGGATAACGCCCGCCGTCGCTGAAGGAATCGGGGGTGAGGTTGAGCACCCCCATCACGTACGTGCGCGCTCCCCAGGCCAGGGATGGCGCCGAGGAGGTTGTCATGGCTGTGCTCATCGCCGCCAGAAGCCCAGCCATTCATCGTTTCGCGGCTCACCGTTGCGACCGCTGGCGGAACCCACTGCCGCTTCCCAGCAGGCCATGGTGAAGCCCGCCTGCTCGAACTGCCGGGCCAGGGTGCTGGCCTCAGCGCCGTAGGGCGGCCCGCCCGGGCGTGGATGGCACCAAAACAGACCCAGCAACCAGCCCCCGGGCGCCAGCAGCTCCCGCACCGTGGTGAGGTAAGCGCTCCGCTGGGCAGGATCAATGGCGCAGAAGCAGGTGTGCTCCAGCACCCCTTGAACGCTGCCTGCCGTGAGCCCTGTGGCGCCGAGTGCCACAGGATCGAACAGGTCGGCGTGCAGCCATTGAAGCTCTGGGCCGCTGCCGTGCAACCGCTGGGCCTCCGCCAGCGCCTCTGCGCTGAAGTCAAGGCCGAGCGCGGCAAAGCCGCCGGCGGCGAGCAGGGCCGCTTCATGGCCGCGCCCGCAGCCAGGCACCAGCACCCGCCCTGGGGGCTCAGGAGCCAGTGGGTGGTGTTGCAGAAACGACCGCAGGGGGGGTGCCGGCTCGCCCAGCTCCCACGCATCGGTTCCCTCGCGGTAGCGATGGTCCCAGGCGCTGGCGCCCTGCAGCGGCTCAGGTGTGTTCATGGCTCGGATTGCTCCAGTAGGGAATCGATCCGATTGGCGAGCTGCAGGCAGCGATCCATCTCTTCCCACAACAACTCCCGGCGCACGGCATCCACCGCGTAGGAGCGATGGTGCAGGTCGCGGCCCTGGTAGCGGAGAGCATCACGGATCCGTTGCCATTCATCAGCACGGAGGGGAAAAGGGAGGGTGTGCATGGTTTCGAACATCATGCTTCTGGTTGGGGGAGGGGCAGCGGTCTGCTGAGGAATTCTGTGTAGCGAACTTGCGTGGATGCAGCTGAGGTTGTGAGCCCCATCGCCGTGGCTTGCTGTGTGACGTGAGTATTTCTGCCTGCGTGCTTCACATGTCGTGACGTGCATCATGAAGCTTGATGTCGGCTCCCCTTGGCGGTCGCAACAGTCCCTGCATCGCCGTAGGGTCGTGCTGGGAGCAGAACTGTTCGTCTTAGCCATTTCCCAGATGTTGGCGTTCCTCTCTCACCATGTCCGTCACAAACATGCTCTGCTCCCATGGCAGGGTTGAATGGCTGCAGTGGCCCGTGGAGGGAAATGGCGCTTGGGAGCTTGTCCTTGCGGCATGGCCTCCGGAAGGAATCTTTCCCACCGGAGATTTTCAAGGGGCATGGCCACGTGGTGGCGAGCGGTTAGAGAGAGGCTATCCAGCTACAACACGCTGGATGGCAGGCGGTAGGTCTTTTTTCTCATCCACGCCAGCTGGCGTGAATCCCCAGGAGTTCACAACATGACCGAAGCACGCGCGGCCAATCTCACCGTTGGCGAACTCGAGGCGAATTATCATCTCTACTGCAAGGCGCTCCGCATTCTAGTGAGAGAGGGTAAATCTCTCGTCAAGATTCAAAGAACCGTCTGCTGGGATCGGCTCGAAACCATCTTTCATTGCTATCCCTCCCGTTATAAATCGCCCGATTATCTCTACGTGCTGCTGAAGCGGGAGTATGGCGATCTCCCGAATGCAGGTCCGCTGAG
This sequence comes from Synechococcus sp. ATX 2A4, assembly GCF_024346375.1. Taxonomy (GTDB): domain Bacteria; phylum Cyanobacteriota; class Cyanobacteriia; order PCC-6307; family Cyanobiaceae; genus MW101C3. The sequence goes on from NZ_JAGQCV010000004.1 coordinate 196,052, forward strand.
CACCACCGGCTCAGCCGCTCCAAGTACTTGAAGAGGGCGCCAGCAGCACCGCTGCTTTTGTCTGTTGAACTGCTGGAGCTCTGAGGTTTTCAGAATGGTCTGCAGAACCAAGTGCCAAATGATCGGATCCCCCCGATTGGCCTAGGGGGGCTGGACCACACCTGTTCAGTGGGTGAGACCGGCCCTCAGATCGTCACCGGTACGCGGTACTGGGCAATGCGGGCGAAGCTGATCGGGTCGAGCGAGGCGCCCCCCACCAGCACGCCGTCGATGTCGCTCTGGGCCATCAGCTGGTCGATGTTGTCGGCCTTCACCGAGCCGCCGTACTGGATCACCACATCCTGGTAGCCCACCCAGCTGCGGATCAGGCCGCAGATGCGGTTGGCCTCAGCGGCGTCGCAGGTCTTGCCGGTGCCGATCGCCCAGATCGGTTCGTAGGCCACCACCATGCGGCTCGGATCGAGGTCCTCCAGGCTCTGCTCCACCTGGCGGCGGATCACCCGCTCGGTTTCGCGTGAACTGCGCTGGATGTCGGTTTCGCCCACACACACGATCGGGATCAGGTCGGCCGCCTGGGCACTGAGGGCCCGACGATTGATCTGCTCATCGCTCTCGGAGTGGTATTTGCGGGGCTCGCTGTGGCCCACGATCGCGTAGGACACACCATGCTCCTTGAGCATGTCCGCAGAGATAGAGCCTGTGTAGGCGCCGCCGTTGTCCCAATGGACGTTCTGGCTGGAGAGCTTGATGTCGCTCCCTGCCAGGGCTTCGCTCAGCGCGGCGATGGCAGTGAAGGGCGGCGCCAGCACCACCACGCGATCGTCGGGAAGATCGGCCATCTGTGGCACGAAACTCTCGGCGTAGGCCCGCGCCTCTGCGCAGGTCATGTGCATTTTCCAGTTGCCTGCAATCACCGCCTTGCGCACCGCCTTCTCTCGCTGAGGTGCCCAACAACCTAGGCCGAAGGCGGTACCTCCATCTCGATGCCCTGCCATTCGACCCGGTCGCCCGCCTGCAGCTGCCGGCCGCGGCGCAGCTCGACGGTGCCGTTCACCCGCACCTCGCCGTTCTGCACCCTCAACTTCGCTTCACCGCCGGTGGCCATCACGCCCTGCCATTTGAGGAATTGGTCAAGCCGCACCCAGGGAGGCGCCGAAAGGGCGCTGATAAGGTTCGCCGATGCTCGCACCCCCACCAGCCGGTTTTCGCGGGCTGCTGCCGCTGCTCGGGCCCCATCGCCGCAATCTGATCGCCGGCGGGGTCTGCATGGTGATCTTTGTGGCCTGCTGGCCCCTGCTCGCCTGGTTGGCCGGCCAGCTGATCCCCGCCATCGGCGCCGGTGATTTTCCAGCGGTGCTCCGGGCGATCGGCCTGGCCCTGTTGGTGTTTCTGGTGCAGAAGCTGGCCCAGTTCGGCCAGGACACCCTGCTGGCCTCCCCGGCCCTGCAGGTGGGCCAGGCGCTGCGCAGCCAGCTGTTCGCCCGCCTGCAGCGTCTGGAGTTCGCCTCCCTGGAGAAACTCTCCGCCGGTGATCTCACCTACCGCCTCACCGAAGACGCCGACCGGGTGGCCGAGGTGATCTACAAAACGATTCAGGACACCACCCCCAGCCTGCTCCAGCTGATCGTGGTGTTCGGCTACATGGTCTTCCTCGATTGGAAGCTGTCGCTGGCCACCATGCTGCTGGCGCCCCTGGTGGCTGTGCTGGTGAGCGCCTTCGGGGCGCGGGTGATGGGGGCGGCCGAACGCAGTCAGAAGCAGGTGAGCGAACTGGCCGGCCTGCTGGGAGAAGCGATCGGCGGCTTGCCCCTGGTGCGCGCCTTTGCTGCCGAGGCCTGGTTGCAGCAGCGCTTTGAGCAGGAGATCGATCTGCACCGCCGTGCCCGCTACCGCACCATGCGCCTGCTGGCGCTGCAGCATCCGGTGGTGGGCTTCATCGAAGCGGCTGGCATCCTCTCGGTGCTGCTGATCGGCGCCTCGCGGATTCAGGCGGGCGGCCTCACCAGCCAGGGCTTCAGCAGCTATGTGGCGGCCCTGCTGATGCTGATCGATCCGATCTCCCACCTCACCACCAACTACAACGAATTGCAGCAGGGCCAGGCCTCGCTCAAGCGGTTGCGGGCGATCGAGCAGGAGCCGATCGAACCCCCCGACGATGCCGGCGCCCTGCCCCTGGGCCCGGTGCGCGGCGAGGTGCGTCTGGAGGGTGTCTGGTTCGGCTACGACCCGAAGCGGCCCGTGCTGCAGGGCCTTGAGCTTTGCGCGGCGCCCGGGCAGCTGGTGGCGCTGGTGGGGCCTTCCGGCGCCGGCAAGAGCACATTGTTTTCCCTGTTGCTGCGTTTCAACACAGCCCAGCGCGGGCGGGTGCTGCTCGATGGCCAGGATCTGGCCCGGCTGCGCTCCGGTGACCTGCGCCGTGCGGTGGCCCTGGTGCCCCAGCAGAGCAGTGTGTTCTCAGGGACAGTGGCCGAGGCGATCCGTTTCGGCCGCGACGCCTCTGAGGCCCAGGTGTGCCAGGCCGCCGCCCTGGCCAATGCGGCCGGCTTCATTGAGGCCCTGCCCAACGGCTACGACGCCCGCATCGAGGAGCGGGGCAGCAATTTCTCCGGCGGTCAGCTGCAGCGGCTGGCCATCGCCCGGGCGGTGCTGGGAGATCCGGCGGTGCTGCTGCTCGACGAAGCCACCAGTGCCCTGGATGCGGAGGCAGAGGAGGCGGTGCAGCAGGGCCTGCGCCAGGCGATGGCCGGCCGCACCGTGCTGGTGATCGCCCACCGCCTGGCCACGGTTCAGGAGGCCGATCACATCCTGGTGCTCGAGTCCGGCAGCATCGTCGAGTCGGGCAGCCATGATCAGCTGATGGCCCGGGGCGGGCGCTACCGCGAGCTGTGCCAGCGACAGCTCATCCGCGTGGCGGCCTGAGCAGGCCTACCGGCTCGTTGGGCTCAGGCCCTGCCAGCCGCTTCGCTGGCCTTCCTTCCCGTTTCCCGTTGGCCTAGCTCCCGCCTGGCTTCCCGCCCCACCGCTGCTCGCCCCCCCTCGCACCACCGGCCATGACCGATCTGCCTCTCTGGGAATACCGGGTGATCCACATCAACCTGGAGAGTGGCAACCCTCCAGATCCCCCCAGCGCGGAAGCCGCCAGCGAGCGGCTGCGGGGTGCCTTGAGCCCAGAATTCATCGCCAGCGAGTTTCCGGAGTTCTACGGCGCCCCCCCACCGCCACGCCATCCAGCCGGACAGCTGCAGTTCTTCCTCAACCTGCTGGGCGCGGAAGGGTGGGAGATGGTGGAAGCCTCGCAGGTGGGGCCCCTGCTCATGTTTTTTTTCAAGCGGCGGCGCCAGCCGGCCTAAATTGGGCGATCCACTCCGTGCTGGCTTTGACAGACGCCGCTTCCAACCCGCCCGTGCTCACCTTCGAAGGCAAGCGCTACGACCTCAACACGCTGCCCGATGACCTCAAGGAACTGGTGCGCGGCATGCAGGTGGCAGACAACCAGCTCCGCCTGCACGAAGACACCCTGAAGGTGCTGGCCGTGGGGCGCCAGTCGATGGCCCATCAGCTCAACGAGCGCCTCAAGACCATCCCGCCCCTGCCGGAACCGTTCTGAGCCTGCCGCACTCCAGGCCGCTGGGCCTAGAGCCCGGACAGTGGCGGGCTCGGCCCCGTTTCGTCGAGGCCCGGTCGATGCGAGGCCAGTGGGCGCGATGACCCGCCGATGCGATCAGAGCGGTTGCAGGTCTTCGAAGCGGAAGCGTTGCTCGCCCGCACCGGCGGCCTCGCCACTCTCTTCTTCACCGCTGCCAGCCTCGCCATTGCCGGCATCGGTGGCAATCACGCGCTCGCTCAGCACCCAGGGTCCGGTGCCGGCCAGCGGCACGAAGGTGTCGGTGAAGTGGCTGGTGCCGCCGCGGGCGTCGCCGGTGGCCGGGTCGCTGTAGGCACTGCTGTAGCGGCGGCTCAGGTAGCCAGTGCCGGTGTCGGTGGTTTCCAGCGTGAAGATCGTCACCACCGTGCCGTGGATGTGGCGGTGCACCATCGTCACCACGTCGTCCTTGATGCGGTAGCGGTCGCCGCTGCCCTTGCCGCCCACGATCACCTCGAGGCCCACCGCATCGGTGTCGCCGGCGGAGAAGGTGTTGGCGCTGTGGGTCTGCTCAAAGGTGCGGCGAACCCGGTGGATGCACACCTCCCAGAGCTGGGAGGCCATGGCCTTGGTGATCTCGGCGTCGTCGATCCCCTCGACGCTGGCCTTGAGGTCGGCGCCCACCACGAAGCGGCCTTCCTCCCGCCGGTTGCCCTGCTCCCAGACGCAGCGCCCTTTGTAACCGCCGAAACCGGGTTCCCAGGTGTAGCGGTTCTCGTAGGCGGCGCGGAACAGGGGGGTGATGTCGGTGCCGGGAGCCACGACAGAGCTGGGGGGAGCGGTGGTGGTCAACGGTTTCGGGCTGGGTCCTTCACCGTAGCGATCAGCGGCCGGACGGGGTGTGGATGTCCTGCAGGGCGGCCACGGTGAGCTCCTGACTCTGCAGGGTGGCGATCGCCTCCACCGCCGCGCGTGCGCCCGCCAGGGTGGTGACCGTGGGCACCGCGTAGTCGAGGGCAGCGCGGCGCAGGTACCTGTCGTCGTGGGCGGCCTGCCGGCCGATCGGGGTGTTGATGATCAGCTGGATGCGGTCCGAGCGGATGGCGTCCTCCACGTTCGGGCGCCCTTCATGCACCTTGAGGATGGCTTCCACCTCCAGGCCGTGGGAGCGCAGCACCAAGGCTGTGCCGGTGGTGGCGATCAGGCGAAAGCCCAGCGCGGCCAGGTTGCGGGCCACCGGCACCAGCGCCGCCTTGTCGCGGTCGTGGGTGGAGAGGAACACCATGCCCGTGGTGGGCAACGCTTCGCCGGCAGCCAGTTCCGCCTTGGCATAGGCCATGCCGAAATCGGCGCCGCTGCCCATCACCTCTCCGGTGGAGCGCATCTCCGGTCCGAGCAGGGTGTCGGCACCGGGGAAGCGCTTGAAGGGCAGCACCGCCTCCTTCACGTTCTGCAGCGGCGGCTGGGGCTCGGCAGTGAGCCCCAGCTTCGCCAGGGTGCGCCCCGCCATCAGGCGGCTGGCGATCTTGGCCAGCGGCACGCCGGTGGCCTTGGCCACGAAGGGCACCGTGCGGGAGGCGCGCGGGTTGGCCTCAATGATGAACACCTGCTCCCGCTGCACGGCGAACTGCAGGTTGATCAGCCCTGTGACTTCCAGGGCCAGGGCCAGCTCCCGGGTCCATCGGCGGATCGTGGCCAGGGCCTCGGCCCCCAGCGACACCGCCGGCAGGCAGCAGGCCGAATCGCCGGAGTGAATGCCGGCCGGCTCGATGTGCTCCATCAGTCCGCCGATCACCACCCGCCCCTCGCGGTCGGCCAGGGCGTCCACGTCCACCTCGATCGCGTCTTCCAGATACTGGTCGATCAGCACCGGGTGGTCGGGCTCCACCTGCACCGCCTCCACCATGTAGCGGTTGAGCTCCTCTTCATCGAACACCACTTCCATCGCCCGGCCGCCGAGCACGTAGCTGGGCCGGACCACCACGGGATAGCCCACCCGGGCGGCGACGGCGCGGGCCTCCGCTTCGCTGCGGGCCAGGCCATTGCGCGGTTGGCGGATGTCGAGGCGCCGCAGGATCGCCTCGAACTGCTCGCGGTCTTCGGCGCTGTCGATCGATTCCGGTGACGTGCCCCAGAGGCGGGTGCCGGTGGCCAGACCCGTCGGCGTGGCCAGCCAGCGCAGCAGCGGCAGGGCCAGCTTCAGCGGTGTCTGGCCGCCGAACTGCACGATCACCCCTTCGGGCTTCTCGGCCTCGATCACGTTCAGCACGTCTTCGAGGGTGAGCGGCTCGAAGTAGAGGCGGTCGGAGGTGTCGTAGTCGGTGGAGACCGTTTCCGGGTTGCTGTTGATCATGACTGTGGCCAGGCCTTCCTCCTGCAGGGCGAAGGAGGCATGGCAGCAGCAGTAGTCGAACTCGATGCCCTGCCCGATGCGGTTCGGCCCGCCGCCCAGGATCATCACCTTGCGGCGGCTTTCGGGCTGCACCTCGTCCTGCGGCGGCAGCGTCACCAGGCTGCCGTCGGCGGCCAGCTGCTCCAGCGGCCGTTCGTAGGTGGCGTAGTGGTAAGGGGTGGAGGAGGCGAATTCGGCGGCGCAGGTGTCCACGGTCTTGAACACCGCGTTGACCCCCAGGGCCTGGCGCCGGCGCCGCACACCCAGCTCATCGCTGCCGGTGGCCCAGGCGATCTGGCGATCGGAGAAGCCCAGCTGTTTGAGCGTCAGCAGCGCGTCGCTGGTCAGGTCGTGGAGCGCGTGCCCCTGCAGCAGGGCCTGCTCGGCGCTGAGGATGCCGCGCAACTTGGCCAGGAACCAGGGGTCGATCGCGCTGAGCGCGTGGATGTCGGCGTCGCTGCGGCCGGCCACCATGGCGGCGCGCACCGCGAGGATCCGCTCCGGCGCAGGGGTGCGCAGCTGGCGTTCCAGGTCGCTGGGTTCCACCTCGGCGTCAGGGCGGTCGCAGCCCCAGCCGGCATGACCGGTTTCCAGCGAGCGCAGGGCCTTCTGGAACGATTCTTCGAAACAACGGCCGATTGCCATCGCCTCCCCCACCGATTTCATCGAGGTGGTGAGCACGGCCGGAGAGCCACGGAATTTCTCGAAGGCGAAGCGGGGGATCTTGGTGACCACGTAATCGATCGTGGGCTCGAAACAGGCCGGTGTGGCCCCGGTGATGTCGTTGAGGATTTCGTCGAGGGTGTAACCCACCGCCAGGCGGGCGGCGATCTTGGCGATTGGGAAACCGGTGGCCTTGCTGGCCAGCGCGGAGGAACGGCTCACCCGCGGGTTCATCTCGATCACCACCACATCGCCATTGGCCGGGTTGATCGCGAACTGGATGTTGCTGCCGCCGGTTTCCACGCCGATTTCGCGGATGATCGCGATCGACTGGTCGCGCAGCCGCTGGTACTCGCGGTCGGTGAGGGTCTGGGCGGGGGCCACCGTGATCGAGTCGCCGGTGTGCACCCCCATCGGGTCGAGGTTCTCGATGCTGCAGACGATCACCACGTTGTCGGCCAGATCGCGCATCACCTCCAGCTCGAACTCCTTCCAGCCGATCAAGGAGCGCTCAATCAGGATCTGGGAGACCGGGCTGGCCTCCAGGCCGCTCTTGCAGAAGGCGCGGAACTCCTCGGGGTTGTAGGCGATGCCGCCACCGGAGCCGCCGAGGGTGAAGGCGGGCCGGATGATGCGTGGATAACCGCCCACCTCCTCGCCCACCCGTTCGGCCTCGGCGAGCGAGCTGGCGATGCCGGACGGGCACACCGCCACGCCGATGCGTTCCATCGCCTGTTTGAACAGGAGGCGGTCTTCCGCTTTCTTGATCGCGGCCAGGTTGGCGCCGATCAGCTCAACGCCGTAGCGCTCCAGGGTGCCGTCTTCCGCCAGCGCCACCGCCAGGTTGAGGGCGGTCTGGCCGCCCATGGTGGGCAGCAGGGCATCGGGGCGTTCGATGGCGATCACCCGCGCCACCACTTCAGGGGTGAGCGGCTCGATGTAGGTGCGATCCGCCATCTCCGGATCGGTCATAATCGACGCCGGATTGGAATTGATCAGCACCACCTCGAAGCCCTCGGCCCGCAGGGCCTTGCAGGCCTGGGTGCCGGAATAATCGAATTCGCAGGCCTGGCCGATCACGATCGGCCCGGAGCCCAGCAGCAGGATGCGGCGCAGATCCGTGCGGCGGGGCATGGGCGGTGGTCGAAGCCAAACGCGCTCAGCCTCTCACGCCCACTGCCCGCCCCGCAGGCGTCCGGGGCGTGTGTCCTCGCTAACGTGGCGGTTTCCTATCCATTGTTCGGTGCGATGAGCGAACTCCAGCGCCTCAAGGGGCTGCTTCCTCCGGAGATGCAGAGCTGGGTGTTCGTGGAAGCCGCCGCGTCCGCCGATCCGCCCCTGGTCACGATCGAGGAGATCGGCCGCGATGAGGTGGAGATCCAGGTGGATCTCGAAACCTGGGACCAGCTGGCCCTCGACCACCGCAACCTGCTGTTCTGGCATGAGGTGGGCCGCATCCAGAACGATGCTGTGCCACGCGACGGCTGGGAGATGGCAGCCCTGGCCATCGGGCTTGGCGGCGCCATCGGCGAGCTGTGGGTGCAGGACGGTCTGTTGCTGATGATGGCGCTGGGGTTGTCGGGTTTCGCCGGCTACCGGCTCTACCTCAAGAACAACTCCGAAAAGCGTCTGCAGGATGCGATCGCCGCCGATGAGCGGGCCATCGCCCTGGCCACCCGTTTCGGCTACACCCTGCCCAATGCCTATAAGAGCCTGGGTGGTGCCCTGAAGGAGCTGGTCGAGCAGACCCGCAAGAAGAAGAAGCGCGCCTTCTACGAAGATCGCCTGGAGGCCCTGCGCAAGAGTGCGGCCACTGCGCGCGCCGAAATGGCTCAGCAACAAGGCAGCCGCCAGTCCGTCACCAGCGAGAACGTCTATGGATAGTGATCGCCTCACCAGGCTCGCCGCCGAGGCCTGCGACGACCGCAAGGCCGTGGACATTCGTCTGATCCGGGTCGATGAGGTGTCCTCCCTGGCCGACTGGTTCGTGATCTGCTCAGGTCTCTCTGATGTGCAGGTGCGGGCCATCGCCCGCTCGGTCGAAGACCGTCTGCTCACCGAGGCGGGTCGCCTGCCGTTGCGCAAGGAAGGTCAGAACGAAGGGCGCTGGGTGCTGCTCGATTACGGCGAGCTGATCGTGCATGCGTTCACCCCCAGCGAACGTCGCTATTACGACCTCGAAGCGTTCTGGGGACACGGCGAACAGGTGCCCTTCCTAAGCTCCGAGGAGTCTGTTTCCCTCTGATCGTTCGGCGGTTTCCATGGCTCAGGTCTCCCCCCTTTCGACCTGTCCGGTGCCCGTTGAACAGCAGCCTCTGGAGGAATACCGCCAGTTGCTGGCCTCCTGGTTTTTCGCCTGGCCGGTGCAAAGCTCCCGATCCCTGTTGAAGCCGTTGGCGATCAGCTGGCTGCTGGCGCTGCCGCTGTGTCTGCTGATCGCCTATGGCAGCTGGCCGCTCCGCCACGCGCCCCTACGGCTGGTGCTGGCGGCGGCGGTGGCGGCGGTGCTGCCCTCGCTGCTGCTGCTCACCCGCCAGTGGCTGGGCTGGAGCTACGTGAACCGGCGCCTCACCTCCGAGCGGGTCGAGTACGAGGAATCCGGCTGGTACGACGGCCAGGTGTGGGAGAAGCCGCTGTCCTGGCGCCAGCAGGATCTGCTGGTGGCCCGCCATGAAGTGCGGCCCGTGCTCGAGCGGCTGCGGCAGGGCCTGCTCCTGGCCGCTGCGGTGCTGCTGGGAGGAACCGGGCTCTGCCAGGCTCTTTGAACCTTGGCCCCGGTCGTTCGCGGGGCCCCGAACTCCCTGCGATGTCCCTGTCCTCCAGTTTCGGCTCCTCCCAGCGGCCCGGCGTGCCCCCCCTGGAGGTGCGGCTGCTGCGTGCCGGCATCACCGAGTCGGTGCATCGCGTCCACGCCGTCGTCTGCGACAAGCGCGGCCGGGTGCTGATGCGCGCCGGAGATCCCCAGCAGCTCAGTTTCATGCGCTCGGCGCTGAAGCCGTTCCAGGCCCAGGCGTATGTGAGCAGCGGTGCCGCCGACCTGGCCGGTGCCGACAGCCGGAGCCTGGCGATCGCCTGCGCCTCCCATGCCGGCACGCCGGCCCATGCCCGTGAAGCGTTCAAGATCCTCTGGAACGCGGATCTCGAAACCGACCAGCTGCAGTGCCCGCCGCCGCGGACTGACGCCAGCCCGTTGGAGCACAACTGTTCGGGCAAGCACGCTGCCTTTCTGGCCACCTGCCGCCGCATGAACTGGGCGCTGGATACCTACCTCCAGCCCGATCACCCGCTGCAGCAGCAGGTGTTCAAGGGGGTGGGAGAACTGCTGGGCCTGCCTGGGGCCGAGCTGGTCACGGCCCGCGACGACTGCGGTGCCCCCACCCTGCAGATCCAGCTGGCGCAGATGGCGTTGCTGTTCGCCCACCTGGGCGGTTCGGAACAGCCCGATCTGGAGCGGCTGAGCCGGGCGATGCTGGCCCATCCGGAGCTGGTGGCAGGCGAAGGTCGCTTCGACACCGAGCTGATGCGCCGGGGCCATGGCCTGGTGGTGAGCAAGGGAGGCGCCGAGGGCATCCAGTGCCTCGCCCGCATGGGCGAGGGGCTGGGGGTGGCGATCAAGGTGGAGGACGGCGCCAGCCGCGCCAAACACGCGGTGACGCTGCACCTGCTGCGGCAGCTCGACTGGCTGACGGCGCTCACCCTCGAAGAGCTCGAGGATCAGTTCCTCGCCCCCGGCCCGGGCCTGCGGCTGGAGGTCAGCGGCGAGCTGCGTTTCGACGCCATGGCCCGCTGAAGCTGGCCCGCTGAAGCTCGCGGGCTGTTGAGCTGTCTGGTGGATTCGCGGCCACCAGCACCAGCACGATTTCTCGCAGCGCCCAAGACCCCGCCCATTGCCGGAAGGCACCCCCGGCTTGTAGTGTGTCAAAGGCGACGCGGGGTAGAGCAGTCTGGTAGCTCGTCGGGCTCATAACCCGAAGGTCAGGAGTTCAAATCTCCTCCCCGCCACCATTTTTCATTCGCCGGTTGCCGATGTGCAGCCGGTTTTTTTATGGGCAGATGGCGGCCCCTCAGGCGCCGTCTCGGCGGCAGGCCGCCGCCGCTTAAGGTCGCCACGCCACGCCCGTTGCTGGCCTGCCGATGACGCTCGCCGAGCCCGAACCCCTGGTTGATGCGGTGGTGGTGGGATCCGGCGCCACCGGCGGTGTGGCTGCCATGGTGCTGGCGAGTGCCGGCCTGAAGGTGCTGGTGCTGGATGCCGGGCCCGCGCTCAGTGCCCGCCAGGCCTTTGGCAGTGAGCCGCTGAACAGCCTCAAGCGGGTGGCCAACATCAGCAGCGGCCGCCAGTGGCAACAGGTGCAGCATCCGGGCTATTGGAAGGCCAACCCGGACCTGTACGTCGATGAGCGGCAGAACCCCTACAGCACGCCCCCCGATCGCCCTTTCCTCTGGAGCCGGGGGCGTCAGGTGGGCGGCAAAAGCCTCACCTGGGGCGGCATTACCCTGCGCCTCTCCGACCACGAGTTCAAGGCGGGCGAGCGGGATGGCCATGGCCCGTCCTGGCCGATTTGCCACGCCGACCTGGCCCCTTACTACAGCCGACTCGAGCGCTTCCACGGCGTGCATGGCCACCGCGACGGCCTGCCCCAACTGCCGGATGGGGAGTTTCAGCCGCCGCTGCCATTCACGCCGGCGGAGCGCCACCTCCAGCAGGCCATCGGCCGGGAGCTGGATCTGCCGTTGATCCACTCCCGTGGATTCGCGCTGCACCGCCCCGGCAGCGGCCCCTGGCCCCGCTCCTGCTCCCAGGGGGGAGCACTGGCCCAGGCCCTGGCCACCGGCCGGGTGACGCTGCGCCCTGGCGCGGTGGTGAGCCATGTGGAGCTCGACCGCACGTGCCGCCGCGCCGAGGCGGTGGTGTTCGTGGAGCGGGCCAGCGGTTCCCGGCAGCGGGTGCAGGCCCAGCTGGTGGTGCTCTGCGCCTCCACGCTGGAATCGGTGCGGATCCTGCTCCACTCCACAGAGGCGCATCAGCCCAATGGGCTGGCGGACCCCTCCGGCAGTCTGGGCCGCCATCTGATGGATCACGTCTCCAGTTGCCGCTTCTTCGCGCTGCCCGATCAGCCGGCCCTGGCCGGCCCCAGTGAACTGTCCGGGGCGGGCAGTGCCTTCATTCCCAACACCGTGAATCTCGGCGATGGGGCCCAGCCTGTGCCCTTCCGCCGCGGCTACGGCATCTGGGCTGGCGTGCAGCGCTTTGATCCGCCAGCTCCGTTCAAGCGGCGCCCCGCTGAGGCGGTCGGCTTTCTGATCGGCCAGGGGGAAGTGCTGCCCCAGGCCCACAACCGACTCACCCTATCGGGCACCGCCACCGATGCCTGGGGCCTGCCGGCCCCCCACATCGATGTGCACTGGGGCGAGAACGAAACGCAACTGGTGGCCCACATGCAGGCGCGCATGGCGGCGGTGGTGGCGGCCGCCGGTGGGCGCATCCGGCCGTTGGAGGACCTGTTTCTGTTTCCGCTCGCCGAGCCGCTGCTGCGACTCGGGGTGGCGTTGTCAGCGGAGGCGGCGCCGCCCGGCTACTTCATCCATGAACTGGGCGGAGCCCGCATGGCGGCCGGTCCGGACAGCGGGGTGGTGGACCCTTGGAACCGTTGCTGGCAGGCCCCCAATCTGCTGGTCACCGATGGGGCCTGCTGGCCCAGTGCCGGCTGGCAGAGCCCAACGCTCACGGAGATGGCGATCACCTGGCGAGCCTGCGCCCATGCCGCCCACAGGTTGCGCACCGGCCCGATCGATGGGGCTGTGAGCGCCTCCTGACCGGACCACGCGGGCGGTGTCAACGACCACAAAAGCAATCAGGGGCCTCCTGCACAATTTGCGAGCGACCTTTAACCGGGTCGGGCAAGGGAGATTCCAAAGCGGGGGCCTTCGGGCTTCCGCTTTTTTGTTGGTGGCTTGCGAACCAGCAGGCTGCTTCTGGGCAGCAGTTAACGACGCCTTGTTCGTTGTCGGCGCGTAGGGCTTGCGCCGTTGATGGCGGCGTTCAAAGAAATGGAGTCCGGAAGATGCGCGCTCACAGATCAACCATGCGCGTTTGAAACCATGCGCCTTTGAAATCACGTGCCAGAACAATCACGTGGCTGAAAAGCGCGTGAACGAAAAGCGCGTGCTTGGGAGACATTCTTCGGACCGGGCGGCCTGATTGATGCCCTCCGGTGCTGCCTGCTTCCCTGCTTCCCCTCAGATCAGACGGCCTTCGCGCGGCTGGCTGCGCATGAACAGGCCGTTGAGGTAATGCTGGGTCACGCATCCGTCTGTGCAGCCGTTCTGGAACAGAAAGCTGGCCAGGGCCGAACTGACCAGCTGGTACTGGTCCCAGTGGGGATGGCTGCGGATGAAGTCGCGCATGCCGTCGAACAGCAATTCAGGGATCTCCGCCTCCAGGCTCACGCGGCCCTCTGCAGCCACCCCGGTCTCACCAAGATGGGCCTCGCTCCGCCCGGTGCCGCTGGCGGCCTCGCTGCTGCTGCCCATGCCGTTGCGTCCCTGGCCTGTGGTCCTGTTCAGCGCGTCGCTCAATGCCGTGACTCTTCGGTTCAGCCCACATAGCCACAGCGACGGCAGGCCCGTCAAAGCGGGGCGCCTGGGTGAAACCCAAGCCGGCTCGCCTTGAGAAAGTCAGCTGCGATGCCCCTTCATCGACGGTCATCAGCAAGCGGTCTGGCGGGTGAAGCCACTGAGATCGTTTGTCAAGAAGGCTGCCGGGAAACCCGCGTAATCCCCAGATTCAAGGGCTTGAAAGGCCTTCCCCCAGCCTCGCCTGTGGAAAAACCCTGCCCGTTCTGGGGAAAACCATGGGCACCTGGGGAAATCCCCGAAACATCAGCAGGGCTTATGCCCCGTGGATCTCTTGAGTCGCGGGGGTCGGCGAGACGGTTGGGTCTGCGTTGGCGGGGGGTGTGACCGCCAGGCTGCGCGGCCCGAGCGGGTGGTCGGCGTGGGGGTAGCGGGTGTGGGTGTGCGCGTGGTTGTGGCTATGGGCGGGGCCGTGCGTGTGGCTGTGGTCGGGCCCGCGGCCCACCAGGGGGATCGGCACCCCATCGGGCTGGCAGGCGCCGGTGCATTCCCGCTCGCACAACGTGCAGGATTCGATTAACCCCTCCACATGGTGATGGTGGCTCCGTTGCGGATCGCCCACCTCCGTCTCGAAGCCCAGCACCTGGGCCCGGTATTTGCAGAGCGAACAGTTCATCTGGGTGTCCCCACGCACCACTTCTTCCACACGCTCATGGAAGGTGTCGATCACCAGTGGATGGTCACCGAGATAAGGGGCATGCACGAATTCCACCGCGGGATGATCAGCCGCCACACGCTCGCTGTGCAACCGGATGCGGCTCACAAGCACACCGGAAAACAGAAAGTAGGGGAAAACCACGATGCGGCGAAAGCCCAGCTTCACCACATGGCGCAGGCCTGGTTCCACCAGCGGAAAGGTGACGCCGGAGTAGAGGGTTTCGCCCCAGCCGAACCCGAAGCCTTCCACCAGCATGCGGGTCACCTTGCTGACGTTGGAATTGGCGTCGGGATCGGAGGAACCGCGCCCCACCACCACCAGCAGGGTGTCGTGCAAGGGCACCGCTGGCCCGCCGCCGGCTGCAGCGGCCGCATCGGCCTGCTGCAACGCGCTGCGGATCCGGGCGCCGGCAGCTTCGATCATCTTGCGATCGACACCCAGCTCGCGGCCGTAATCAATCCGCAGGCCGGATTCGGCCGCATAGGTGTTGAGAACGGAGGGAATGTCGTTCTTGGCGTGACCGGCGGCAAACAGCATTCCCGGCACGGCCAGCACATGCTCAACCCCCTGCTGGCGCAGTCGGTCGAGGCCGTCGCGCAGGATCGGCCGGGCGAACTCCAGGTAGCCGTAGGCCACTGGCAGGTGGGGCAGGCGCTGCTGCAGCCCGATGGCGAGTTGGGCGAATTCTTCAACGGCCAGACGGTTGCGGCTGCCATGGCCGCACACCATCACACCGAGCTTGCCGTTGGCAGAGGCTCCCGCCAGAAGTTGCGCTGGAAGAGAAGCCATCACAAGACCGATCTGCTGGGACCCTATCGCTCCTCCCTCCCTGCGGCGCCGCCGCCATGCTGAGGCAGTTGCTCCAGCCCGCTCTGATGACCACCACCTCCACCACCTTGCTGGGGTACGGCGCGGCGGCGCTCACCACCTTGAGTTTTTTCCCCCAGGCGATCAAGACCCTGCGCAGTGGCGACACCAGTGGCATCTCCCTGCGGATGTACACGCTGTTCACCGCAGGGATCTGCTGTTGGTTGCTCTACGGCCTGATCACCCGCGACGGACCGCTGATCGCCGCCAATGCCATCACCCTGTTGCCGGCTTCGGTGGTGCTGGAACGCAAGCTCCAGTCCCTCAGGCGCTGTAAGCCTTCCGGGCGGGGATCGGGTAAGGAATTCGTCGGTGACGCATCCGCTTCCACACCCGCACGAACGCCCTGATCACCAGCTCCAGCTCACCCCGGCTCAGGCCACTGTCCTTGAGCTGGCCATCGCTGTGGCGCGCTTCGATGATCCGGCGCACCATGGCGGAGGCTTCCTGCTCGGACGTGCCGGGAGGAAGCGAGCGAAGGGCGGCCTCGCAACCATCGGCCAGCATGAGAATCCCCGTTTCGCGGCTCTGGGGTGTGGGCCCTTGGTAGCGGAAGCGCTGCTCGGGCACGTCGGGATCCCGCTCCCGGGCCTGATAGAAGAAGTAGCCCATCTTCAAAGTCCCCTGATGTTCGGGGATGAAATCGGCCAGCGGCCGCGGCAGCCGGTATTTGCGGGCCAGCTTGAGCCCCTCGTCCACATGGGCCTGCAGGATCGCGGCGCTGGCAAAGGGGTCGTTAAGGATTTCGTGGGGGTTGGTGCCCTCCGATTGGTTCTCGATGAACCACTGCGGTGCATGCAACTTGCCGACGTCGTGATACATGGCGCCGGTGCGGATCAGGTCGACGTCCGCCTGGATCGCCCGGGCGCCTTCCTCGGCCAGCCCGCAGATCATCAAGGTGTGCTCGAAGGTGCCCGGTGCTTCCATCGACAGCCGCCGCAACAGGGGCCGTTCCAGGTCGGCCAGCTCCAGCAGCCGGGCACGGGTGAGCAGGCCGAAGAAGCTTTCCACCAGTGGCCCCAGCAGCAGGCCGCCCATCAACAGGCCGCCCATCAGCAGCGCCTCTCCGGCCAGCTCACTGCCGCTCGGTGTCACCCGCATGGCGCCGGGCAGCTTGTAAGACACCTGCAGCACCAGCCACTGCAAGACCAACGCCCCGAGCGGCAGCACCAGCGCCAGCTGCACCAGCTGGGCGCGGCTGCGCTGGCGGCCTGCCAGCACAGCTGCCACCACAGCCACCAAGGCAGCCACCAGCAGCCGCTGCTCGTTGAAGCCGTCGAGGGGTTGGGGCCACAACAGGCTGGCCACTGCCAGCCAGGCCAGGCCCGCCCCCGTGCCCAGGCCCTGGGCCAGCAGCAGCGTCGGGGGCACCAGCAGCGCCAGTGGGCTGGCGGTATTGCCGAGCCACAGCTTGCAGCCCTGCACCACCAGCAGGGTTCCCAGGGCCAGCAGGGCATGGCGGGGCTCCAGGCTCGCCCGCCAGCGCCGCAGCAGCAGCACCATGAGCGCGCTGCCGGCGAAGGCCTCGGCGGCATGGCCCAGCCAGGCCCGCAGCAGGGGCCGCCGGTTCACCATGCCGAAGTAATCGAGCACGTCGTAGGCCTGGGGGCTGATCGGTTCCCCCTGGCGGGTGATCAGTTCTCCCTTCTCCACGGTGATGCGCGGAATGCCCTGCTGGGTCAGCAGTTCCTCGATCAATCCCTGGGTGAGACCGGCATCGGTGCGCAGGTTGGAGCGGCCCTGCAGATTCACCGCCAGCAGCCGGCTGCCCAGGCCCAGGCCAGGTTCCGCCAGCGGCGCGAGCTGCAGGGCGGCGGCGGCCTGTAGCTGGCTTTTGGCAATGCTGCTGACGATGCCCTGGCTGAGCATGCGGCGCTGAGCCACCCGCAGCGCCTGCTGCCACTGCGCCAGCTGCTGGGGTGTGAGGTTGACCAGCCAGGCCTGCTCCACCGGGTTCAAATTGAGCGGCCCGACCCGGTTCTGGGGCGAAGCCGCCACCAGCTCCAGCTCCCGCAGTTTCCGCTCCAGGCGTTGCTGAAGCTCCTGGTCGGCCTGCGCATCCACCACCTGCACGTGGGTGCGGCTGCCCAGTTGGAAGCGCCGCTGCTCCAGGGCGTCGCTGTCCACCACGGTGGCGGCCTCCGGCGCCCGGGTGCTCTGCGGGGCCGGGATTCCCGGCCTCAGACTGGGCTCCACCAGCCAGGGCCAGCTCGATAGCCCCGCCACAAGCACGCACACCAGAGCCACGGCCAGCCAGTCGCGGCGGCGCCACGGGCAGAGCGCCTGGCAGGGCGATTCCTGCCGGAGCCATCGCTGCCAGAGCCTCTGGATGCGCCGACGCAGCAGCACACTCTTCACCACCGGAATGGTCAAGCTAGCGAGAACGTCAATCGCGGTCTGGCGGCATGCTGGGCCTTGAAGCGTTAATGGTGGCCATGGCGGAGCTCCTTGATGGGCGTCTACTGGCAAAAGACGTGGAAGACCGGCTCCAGCAGGTGGTGGCTGCAGGCCTGGAGCGGGCCGGACGCCCGCCAGGACTGGCCGTGCTGCGCGTCGGTGATGACCCGGCCAGTGGTGTCTACGTGGCCAACAAGGAGAAGGCCTCGGCCCGGGTGGGCATCGCCAGCCACGGCGCCCACCTGCCGGCCGGCAGCAGCGCCGCCACGGTGCTCGCCGAGATCCAACGCCTCAATGCCGATCCCGCCGTGGACGGGATCCTGCTGCAGTTGCCCCTGCCGGCGGGGCTGGCGGAAGGCCCGCTCCTCAATGCGATCGACCCGGGCAAGGATGCTGATGGCCTGCACCCCTGCAATCTTGGCCGCCTGCTGAAGGGGGAACCTGGACCGCGCAGCTGCACCCCCGCGGGCGTGATGGCCCTGCTGGCGCGCGCGCGCGTGCCGCTGGAGGGGGCCCGCGCCGTGGTGGTGGGGCGCAGCATCCTGGTGGGACAGCCGATGGCGCTGATGCTGCAGGCCGCCAATGCCACCGTTACCGTGGCCCACTCCCGCAGCCGCGATCTGGCGGCGCTGTGCCGCGAGGCGGACGTGCTGGTGGTGGCGGCCGGTCGGCCGCGGCTGATCGGCGCCGAGCACGTGAAACCCGGAGCGGTGGTGGTGGATGTGGGCATCCACCGGTTGCCGCCATCAGCAGCCGACGGGCCCAGCGGCCGCGGCGGGCTCTGCGGCGATGTGCGCTTCGAAGAGGTGGAGCCGCTGGTGGCGGCGATCACGCCGGTGCCCGGCGGCGTGGGCCCCATGACCGTGACGATGCTGTTGGTGAACACGGTGGCCAGCTGGCGGGCGGCCTTCGCTCCACCGGTTGCCGGCGCTGGCGGTGAGCCTGCGGCGGCAGATCCGCTCGCCGATCTGTTGCCTTAGAGGCCCGCCGGCGCCATGGCCTGAGAGAATCCGCCTCAGTGCGCTGGTATCCATGGCCGTGGCGGTGAGCACGGAGTTCGATTTCGCGGCCTACCTCGAGGCGTCCCGCCAGCGGGTGGAGTTGGCCCTTGATGCCGCCCTCGGTCCGGAGCGGCCCGAATCGTTGCGGGAGGCGATGCGCTATTCCCTGCTGGCGGGGGGCAAGCGGCTGCGGCCGATCCTCTGCCTGGCGAGCTGCGAACTGGCGGGTGGCACCAGCGCCCTGGCGCTGCCAACAGCGGTGGCGCTGGAGATGATCCACACCATGTCGCTGATCCATGACGACCTGCCCGCCATGGACAACGACGACCTGCGCCGTGGACGCCCCACCAACCACAAGGTGTTCGGCGAGGCCAACGCCATCCTTGCCGGCGACGCCCTGCTGACCCGCGCCTTCGAAATGGTGGCGCTGCGCAGCCCGGGCGTGGCACCGGAACGGCTGCTGCGCGTACTGGGTGAACTGTCGCTGGCGGCCGGCGCGCCGGGGCTGGTGGGCGGCCAGGTGGTGGATCTGGAATCCGAGGGCCGCCAGGTTGATCTCGACACGCTCGAATACATCCACCTGCACAAGACCGGCGCCCTGCTGCAGGCCAGTGTGCTCACCGGTGCCCTGATCGCCGGCGCGCAAGACGACCTGCTGGCCGCCCTGCGCACCTACTCCCGCGGCATCGGCCTGGCCTTCCAGATCATTGACGACATCCTGGATCTCACCGCCAGCAGCGCGGTGCTGGGCAAGACGGCCGGCAAGGATCTGGCCGCCGACAAGACCACCTATCCAAAGCTGCTGGGGCTGGAGGAATCGCGTCGCCGCGCCGATGCGCTGGTGCGAGAGTCCAAGGAGGCGCTTCAGCCCTGGTTGGCCCAGGCCGGCCCGCTGGTGGCCCTGGCCGACTACATCACCAGTCGCGATCGATGATCGCTGTCCTCTCCGGAACTCCTCCCCTGTTTCAATTGCTCGGCAATGGTGTGCTCGCCTGGGCGCTGATCGCCTGCGGTCTGGCGCAATTCTCGAAGTTGCTGATCGAACTGGTGGAGCACCGGCGCTGGCGCCCGGCGGTGCTGTTTGAAACCGGTGGCATGCCCTCGAGCCACGCCGCCCTGGTCACGGGTGCGGCGGCAGGCATCGGCTGGCAGCAGGGTTTCGATGATCCGTTGTTCGCTTTTGCCGCCACGATCGCCTTTGTGGTGATGTACGACGCCAGCGGCGTGCGCCGGGCCGCCGGGCTCCAGGCCGGTGCGATCAATGCCCTGCCGCCCGCCACCTGGCAGAACACTGCGCCAGCCAAGCCGCTGAAGGAAAATCTCGGCCACACGCGCCTGGAGGTGCTCGCCGGCAGCCTGCTCGGTCCGGCCATCGCCCTCACTGGTCTGGCTGTTGCGGGTTCGCCGCTGCAGATCGCCCAGAGCTGGGGCTGGTTGCCGCTGGCTTGAGCCTTCCTTCCGCTGATCCCCAAGCCTTCACGCCAGGTCAGCGCCAGGCGGTCAAGGCGTTCGTGGCCTGGCTGGAGGCCCCGGCCGACGGTCGGCCTTTCGTGCTGAGCGGCTATGCCGGCACCGGCAAGACGTACCTCTCGATGGCCTTTCTGGCGGAGGTGGAGCGGCGGGATCTCTGCTGGACCGTGGTGGCCCCCACCCACAAGGCGGTGGGTGTGCTGCGCCACTACCTGGAGCTCAGCGGCCTGCGGCCCACCTGGTTTCCCTCCACCCTGCACCGGCTGCTGCGGCTGAAGCTGCGCCGCGATGGCGGCCGCGAAATCTGCGAGGAAACCGAGCAGACGGCGGTGGCGCTGGAGCCGCTGGCCCTGGTGCTGATCGACGAGGCCTCAATGGTGGACAGCACCCTGCTGCAGATCGCCCTGCGCTGCGCCCATCCCTACGGCACCCGGCTGGTGTTCGTGGGTGACCCCGCCCAGCTGCCGCCCGTGGGGGAGCCGCTCAGCCCGGTGTTCGATCTGCAGCGGGCGGAGCTGGCCCGGCTCGAGCAGGTGGTGCGCCACCAGGGCCCGGTGCTGCGCCTGGCCACCGGCCTGCGGGAGGAGCGGCTGCCCTGCCGGTTGCCGCCCCAGTTGCCGGCCATCCGGCGTGCCGACGGCATGGTGGCCCTGCTGGAGCGCTCCGCCTGGCTGGCGGCGGCCCAGCAGGCCCTGCGCCGCGCCGCCGAGGGGGACAACCCCGACCAGGCCCGCATCCTCTGCTACACGAACCGCAGCCTTGAGCAGCTGGTGCCTCTCGCCCGGCGCGCCATCCACGGCGAGATGGCCGACCAGCTGCCGGTGTTGCCCGGTGAGGTGTTGATCACGCGCATGGCGGTGATGGCCCCCGCCTGCCGGGAGGGGGCGGAGGGGGGTGAGGAACCGGACATGGTGCTGGCTTCGAACCGAGAGCTGGTGGTGCGGGATGTGAAGCCCGAGCGCTGCGATCTGGCGGAATTCGGCCTGGCGGGTCGCGATGTGCTGGAGCTGTTCGATGGGCTGGTCGCGCCGGTGATTGACACCCAACTGGTGACCGTGCAGCAGCCGGACGGGGACCTGTCGCTGCGGTTGCTGCCGCCGGCCGGCACACCGGCCCGGCGGCAGCTGGAAGGGGTGTTGGCGCAGCTGCGGCTGCAGGCCAGGGCGCTGGGCAAGAAGGACGCCCGCCCCCTCTGGCGCCGCTACTTTCTGGTGCGGGATGCCTTCGCCTCCCTGGCGCCGGCGGCCGTGCTCACGGTGCACCGCAGCCAGGGCAGCAGCTTCGGTGAGGTGTTCATCGCTGACGATGTGTTCTGGCCCTCCGACCGGCAGCTGCGCCGGCAGCTGGTGTATGTGGCGGTCAGCCGGGCACGCACAGCCGTGTGGATGGTGGCCGGGGCGGGCTCCAGTGCGGATCGCGACTGCTGGAGCCGCTGGCTGGCAGATGGCGAAGCCTGAGCCCTGCGCCTGGCGGGCTCAGACCATCCGCAGGCCTTCGATGCCCTGCCAGGCCAGGTAGGCCGCCAGCGCCAGGCTGAGGCCGCCCACCACCAGATCCCCCCGGGCGAACAGCAACCGCTTGGCGCTCTCCAGCAGTGGCAACACGCGATCACGGGCCAGGGCCACCGCCAGGAACGGCACCAGCAGCAACACGCTGGACGCCAGGGTGAAGGCCGCGGCCATCAGCAGCTCCTGGCCGCGGCCCAGCTGGGCCTCCAGCAGCGCCGACGCCCCCTTGGCCATCAGAAACAGGTCGTCCGGGCTGACCACCTCCAGCGCGGCCCCGGCGCCGATCAGCAGCGGCAGGGGGAGGCGGCAGAAGCGGTCGAGCTGGCGGGTCCAGCCCGGAGCTTCCGCCGGACCATCGCCGCGGCTGGCGGGCAGCAGCTCCCGCACCCCCAGGGTGAGCAGGGCTCCGGCCCCCATCAGATCCAATCCCGTGCGGTGGCTGCTGCCCTGCTCCATGGTGAGCAGCAGACCGTGCCCGAGGGTGAGCAGCACGGCCACCATCGCGGCGATGGTGACGACCCAGCTGAGCACGAACAGGCCGCCGCGCCGCAAGGGATGCTCACCGAGCAGCAACAGCAGCAGCAGGCCCACATGGATCGGGCTGAGGCTGATGCCGCTGCCGTAGGCGATCAGTTCGGTCCAGAGCGTGGGGTTGTGCATCGAGGCGCCAGGGCGCGGTGTGCGTCCCGGCCAGGATGACGCACGCGCCGCGCTCAGCGGCGGATCTCGAACCAGTCGTCGCCGGCGATCGGCATCAGGCTGGGGATCACCTCACTCACCAGCGCCCCGGCCGGCCCTGACTCGCACCAGAGGCGCAGGTCGAGGAGTTGCTGGTTCTGGCCTTCCGCCTGCACCTCCACCGACCCATCGCTGCGATTGCGTACCCATCCCGCCACCCCGAGCGCGGTGGCGGCACGGCAGCAGGCCTGGCGGTAGCCCACGCCCTGCACGTGGCCGCGCACGATCAGCTGCCAGCGCTCCCGTGACGCCAGGGAGCCGGCGCTACGGCGGCTGCCGCTGCCACGGCGAATGGAGCTGTCTGCCGGGCTGCGGCGTGGAGGCGCCGGCAGATCGCCGAACACCCAGCCCAGTGGAGGTGAAGCCAGGTGGCGTGAAGCGTGCGCGTCGTCCATCCTTCGCTCCGCGGTGGGCAACCCCATCCCTCAAGTTGCCATAGCTGCTGGATTCCGTCCATCACGCCGTTGCTGGCCGACATACAGGAAGCCGCACCGGGCGCAATGGCTGGATTGAGCGCGGAGGCTGCATTGAGCGCAGTAGGCGCAGTGGGGGTGGGGTGCAGCTCCCAGCGGTGGAATTCATGGCCGCAGACAGGTTCGCCGCAGCGTGCCACCAGCCCGTCGTGGCTGGGGGTGGCCTGGCGGTAGCCCAGCTGGAGGGCTCCGCGCCGGGCCGTGAACGGCAGCAGCCCGGCCATCGGGTAGGCCTGGCCCTGCGGATCCTCCAGCGCCTGCCCCAGCAGCAGCAGGCCGCCGCATTCGGCATAGATCGGCAGGCCGGCGGCTGCGGCACGCCGCAGGTCGGCCAGGCTGCGCCGGGCGGCTGCCAGCTCCGGCGCATGCAGCTCCGGGTACCCGCCCGGCAGGATCACTCCCTGGCAATCCGGCGGCAGCGGTGCGTCTGCCAAAGGCTGCCAAGGCCGCAGCTCTACCCCCATCGCCTCGAGCAGTTCGGTGGCTTCCGGATAGCGGAAGTGGAAGGCGGCATCGGCGGCGATGGCCAGGGTCACGGGCTCGGGCACTGCAGCTTCGCCTTCAAGCCCGAGCGCCCAGCGGATCGGATCGCCGCCGGAGGAGCTGGCTGGTGAGCCGGAGGGTGCAGAAGAGGGGGGCGCCAGCAGGGGCAGCAGCCGCTCGAGATCGAGGTGTCGCTCAGCCAGCGCTGCCCACTCTGCGCAGGTGGCTTCGAGGTCGTGCAGTTCATGGGCCGGCAGCAGGCCCAGGTGCCGGGACGGCAGGCTCAGGCTCGGATGGCGCGGCAGCATGCCAAGCACCGGCATGCCGATGGCCGCGAGGGCTTCGCTGAGCAGGGCCTGGTGCCGCGCCGTGCTGACGCCGTTGAGCACCACCCCGGCCATGGTGAGGTCGGAGCGGTGATGCCGGAAGCCGTTGACCAGCGCCGCCACCGAACCGGCCTGACGGCTGGCTTCCACCACCAGCACCACCGGCAGCTGCAGCGCCGCGGCCAGCTCGGCGGAGCTTCCCTCGTCGCCGGGCCCGCGGCCATCGAACAGGCCCATCACCCCTTCCACCAGGCAGTGGTCGGCCTGACGGCCCCACCAGTGGAAGCTGCGCTCCACCCAACCGGAACCGCAGAGCAGACGGTCGAGGTTGCGGCACGGCCGGCCGCTCACCCGGGAAAGCAATTGGGGATCGAGGTAGTCGGGACCCACCTTGAAGGTCTGGACACTGCGGCCGCGCTGACGCAGCATCGCGGTGAGCGCCAGAGTGAGCAGCGTTTTACCGCTGCCGCTGCAGGGGGCCGCAATCAGACAGGCCATCGGTGCCGGGCCTCCGCCACTGCATTCAAGGCCGCGTCAGTGGGGCAGCAGCTTGGCCGCCAGCGGGGCCGCGGCGGCCAGCAGGGGAGTGGTGGAGTCGTGGCCGCCGCCCAGCAGCCGCCCCATTTCCATCTCATCGGATCCGGGCACTTTGGGCACCACATCTTCCGCCAGCTCCATGCGTGCCACGCCGCCGGCCTCCAGGCGCATGCAGCCGCCGGTTTCCGAGCAGAGGATCACGCAGAGCGGCTGGCGGTCATCGGGCTCGCAGATCAGCCGCAGCCCCACGATCGTGCCCGGGTGGCTGCTGGGGATCCCCACCGGCACCGGCATCAGCTTGAGGCGCACTTCTGTGCCGTCGCTGCGCTCAAAGTCGGCGCCGATCGCATCGCCGTCCATGTTGTAGCTGGTCACAAAGTGCCAGCCGAGCCGGTCGGCGATCCAGGCGGCCAGCAGCAGCCCCTGCACCGGATGGCTGCCCTCCACGTCGATGTCGAGATGCACCACGTGGCTGAGCGATTCCCGCCGGCCGGGGGGATCGAACACCATCGCCAGTGATTCCCGCCAGCCGCGCAGCCGCAGCCAGTTGAGGTCGTTGACGGCGGTGCTGCTGTTGACGCGCTCCTCCAGCAGATCAAGGCAGCGGCGCGGCGGGCCGAGCGCACTGTCGATCACCAGCCGACGCCCCGGGCTGCTGAGGGCCGCCAGCAGATCGGGTGCTTCCTCCAGAGATCCGTTCCACCACACCCAGCAGGGCAGGTCGTCGGGCACCAGGGGCTGGAGCAGGCTCAGGCCCTCGCGCAGGGCGTCGAAGTCGCCCCTCAGCACCACCACATCTCCGCAGGTGGCGCCGTTGTTGCCTTCCTCGCTGAGCGGGCAGTAGGCCGCCACCAGCGTTTCCAGGCCGGCGCTCTTGCTGAGGGTGGGCGCCAGGGTGATCAGCCGGCGCGGCTGATAGGCGCTGATGGCCGATTCCACGTGTTGGCCGCGCAGGTCTTCGCCAACGTGATCGACACCGGTGTGCTCGCCCAGCGCCATGGCCAGCTCCGGCGCCAGCGGTGAGGTACTGGGGGGAAGGCCGCAGAAGTCGACCGCTTCCCGCGCCGCCTCCAGCACTTCCGGGCGCACCACGCCGGTTACCGGGCCCTCCAATCGGCCCAGCCGCACCAGATGCTGCTCGACCCAGGCCGGTTGCCACACCAGCAGGGTGAAGGTGCTGGCCCCGCTGCTGTGCTCCAGATCGTGCTGCCAGAGCTTCTCCAGGTAGCTGGTGAGCTCGGGGGGTGGCAGCTCCACCGGGGCCTGAAGGGTCAGTTGGGGAGTCATGGGGAAAGGGGCAGGGCGGGTGGACGACGGGCGTGTGCGTTGGGGACCGGGCGGTTCAGGGTCGGCGCCACATCAGGTCGTCGCTGGCGAGCAGGCTGTCGGCGGCGGCGGGGCCCCAGGTGCGGGCCTCATAGGGCTGAACAGGAAGTTGCCAGGGGCTGTCCTCGATCAGCTCCAGCAGGGGGGTGTAGAGCCGCCAGGCCGCTTCCACTTCATCGCCGCGGGTGAACAGAGTGGGATCTCCCAGCATGGCGTCGGCGAGCAGGCGCACGTAGCCCTCATCAGAGGGTTCCCCGAACGATTCGTCGTAGGAGAACTGCATGTCGACCGGCCGGCTGCGCATGCCCGATCCCGGCGCCTTCACCTCGAAGCGGAACTCGGCGCCCTCGTTGGGCTGGATGCGCAGGATCAGCTGGTTGGCGGTGGGGCTGCCGCCAGCGGCATCGAATAGGTGCACCGGCGCCTCACGGAAGGTGAGCACCACCTCGCTCAGCCGTTTCGGCAGCTGCTTGCCGGTGCGGAGGTAGAAGGGCACCCCTTGCCAGCGCCAGTTGTCGATGAACAGCTTCATCGCCACATAGGTTTCGGTGGTGCTGTTGGGGTTGACCCCTGGCTCCTCCCGGTACCCCTTGATCGGCCGGCTACGGGAACCGCCGGGGCCGTACTGGCCGCGCACACAGCAGTTCCAGGGCTCGGCCTCATCGGCGAGGCGGGCGGCCTGCAGCACCTTGGCCTTTTCGTTGCGGATCGCTTCCGGGTCGAAGCGGCCCGGCGCTTCCATCGTGGTGAGCGCCAGCATCTGGGTGAGGTGGTTCTGCACCATGTCGCGCAGGGCGCCGGAACTTTCGTAGTAGCCGGCCCGCTCCTCCACCCCCACGGTTTCGGCGGCGGTGATCTGCACGCTGGAGATGAAGTTGCGGTTCCAGATCGGCTCGAAGATGGTGTTGGCGAAGCGCAGCACCAGGATGTTCTGGACCGTTTCCTTGCCCAGGTAGTGGTCGATCCGGAACACCTGGTTTTCCTTGGCGCAGGTCTGCACGATCCGGTTGAGCTTCTCGGCGCTGCCGTAGTCACGGCCGAAGGGCTTCTCAATCACCACCCGGCTGCGCAGCGGGTCGTTCAGCAGGCCGGCGTCGGCGAGGGCGCGGCAGCCGCTGCCATAGAAAGTGGGCGACACCGACAGGTAGAAGGTGCGATTGGAGCGGGTGGCCCGCAGCCGGTCGATGCCCTCAAGCCGCTGGCCCAGGCGCACCAGATGCTCAGGCACCTGCAGGTCCACCGGCTCGTAGAAGAGGCCGCTGCTGAACTGCTCCCAGGCGCTGGCGTGGTCAGCCACCTCGTCTGAGAGGGCCTCCGCCATGCGGGCGCGGAACTCCTCGTCGCTCCAGGGGCGGCGGGCACAGCCCAGCACGGCGAATTCGCTGGGCAGGCGCCGCTGGCGAAACAGCTCGAACAGGGCCGGGATCAGCTTGCGGTGGGTGAGGTCGCCACTGGCGCCGAAGATCACCAGACACTGGGGTGGGATCACCCGCTCCTGGCGCAACCCGACCCTGAGCGGATTGGTGAGGACGGCGGTCATGGGGGAAGGGCAGGCCGGATCCCACCACGAAAGCCGGGAACCGGTCACCCAAGCAGTGCTCAGCGTGGTTTGTGGGGGTTTCGGCAAAAAAAAAGCCCGCCGGCAAGGCGGGCTGAGCGGTGCGATGGGGCGCGGGCTCAGTAGGTTTCCACGTGCCAGCGCTCGGCCTTCTTGAGTTGAGGGCGCAGCTCAGACCAGTTCAACCCTTTGGCGTCGGCGGCTTTGCTCATGGCTTCGTCGATGCCGGGTTCCATGCCCCGCAGACCGCACATGTACACGTGGGTCTTGGGATCTTCGATCATGTTGAAGATCTCTTCACCGTGTTCCGCCACCCGGTCCTGGATGTACATGCGGCCGCCCGATGGATTCTTCTGCTCGCGGCTGATGGCCTTGGTGTAGCGGAAGTTGTCGGGGAAGTGGTGCAGGTAGCTCTGGAGATCGTCTTCGTAGAGCAGGTTGGGCGTGGTGGGCACTCCCATGATCAGCCAGGCCTTGCCTTTGAACTGGTAGTGGGGGTTGTGCTCACGCTCGCCGGGATCGAACATACGGCGCAGGTAGGCACGCATCGGCGCGATGCCTGTGCCGGTGGCCAGCATGATCACGTTGGCGTCTTCGTCGGGCGGAAGCAGCATCTCCTTGCCCACCGGGCCCGTGATCCGCACCTTGGCGCCGGGCTCAATGTCACAGAGGAAGGTGGAGCAGACGCCGTTGATGGTTTCGCCGTCCTTCTCGTATTGGAGTTGGCGGACACAGAGCGAAACGGTTTTGTCTTCGAGGTTGTCGCCGTGGCGGGTGCTGGCGATCGAATACAGACGCAGCTTGTGCGGCTTGCCGTTGGCGTCGGTGCCATCGGGAATGATGCCGATGCTCTGGCCTTCCACGTAGTGGAGGTTGCCCTCGGAGAGGTCGAAGGTGATGTGGTTCACCCGGCCGATCGCCCCCTCGGTGAGCAGGGAGTGGTTGCCGAGCACGGTGCCCACATAGGGATCCTTCGGCTTGTAGAGGTTCACGGGCACGGCCTCGTGCTTGCCCGGTTCTTTGGCGGCGGTGGTGGTCACAGGAGCAATGGCGGGGGGGGCGACCGGGTCGGCGGGGCCGGGGTCAGGAGAAGGGGCGGGGGCCTGGTCGGCTTGGGTGACCGAGATCAGTCGTCCTCCCTGCTGGTTGATCAGGCGCAACGTGGCCTGCATCCGGGACAGAGGCACCATGAAGCGACGTTCGGCCGTTCGCTCTCCAGGACCCTGCAGCCCTTCCACCACCAGGGTGAACATGCGGGCATCGGACTGGCGAAGCGCGGCGGTCGAGGTGCGCATGAAGCGACTCACTGCGGAAAAAGGCAGACAGATCTTAGGCAACGCTCCGGGGCAAGAACCGCCTCCCCAGCCCGTGCGTGGATCCTGACGTCAGCACCCGGGCATCAAGGCTAGGTTTGGTGCGCGACAAAAGGTTGTCCTCTCCCCTACGTTCCCCGGCACTGGGGTGTTTCTACGTGGTGTCTCCCGCCGGTTCGCTCATCACTCCGTCAGGCCTGGCCACGGCACACCACTCCTGCGCCCTCGACACCATCCAACAGGAGATGGAGCGCCTGCCCCAGGGGGCTCGTCGCCTGGCGGTTCAGCTGCGGGTCGACCTCGCAGACGACTTGATCTGGTCGGTGCTCACCGATTACGAGAACCTCAGCCGCTTCATCCCCAACCTCTCCACCTCCCGGCTGTTGTGGCGCCGTGACGACCGGGTGGGGCTGGAGCAGGTGGGTTGTCAGCAGTTCTGCGGGCTGCGCTTCTCCGCCCGTGTGGAGCTGGAGCTCCAGGAAGTGCGGGAGCACGGCATGCTCCGTTTCGCCATGATCCAGGGCGATTTTCGCCGCTTCGAAGGGGCTTGGCAGGTGAGCCCCGATCCGATCGGCTCCCGGCTCCTCTACGACCTCACTGTGCAGGGGCGCCCCGGCATGCCGATCGCCCTGATCGAGCAGCGCCTGCGCGAAGACCTGGCCGCCAACCTCCGGGCTGTGCAACAGGAGGCGCTGCGGCGCTCAGGCCGCCTTTGAAGTCACCAGCCGGTGTCTGTCGGCGATGGCGGCCCACCAGAGAGGGCCGCTGACCGGAAGACGCCACCGGGTTGCGCGGTCACATGGGAAAGGTCAGCCGCAGTGGCGCGCTTCAGACAGGAATAGCCATTGTCAGACAAAGCAATGGCCGGGCGGCGGTGGCCAGAAAAAATGTTTGTTCGCGACCAAGTCTGTGGCAAATAAAATTATAACTAGAAGACATGTCTAGGGGGGGGAAGTGCTTTGAAGCCCTGGATTGAATTTGATCTCAACCCAGGGTTGTTAATGCCGTTACCAAGTAAGACAACAACGCGACCCACTCTATATGGATCAAAAAAAACTACTGGATCAAAGAGAAATATGACCGTTGCTGCGATACCCCCAAGGGGATTCGAACCCCTGTCGCCTCCGTGAAAGGGAGGTGTCCTAGGCCTCTAGACGATGGGGGCGAGGCCACGGGTGAAGGGCGTTCTCAGCCTCTCCATCCGACGTATTGGACGCTACGGGTCGGAGTGGCCCTTCGTCAAGGAGGAGAAGGGGCGGCGGCGTTTTGCCCGTTCCACACCGGCACAGTGAAATGGAAGCAGGCCCCTTCCCCCGGCTCTGAAACCACCCAGATCCGTCCATCGTGCACTTCCACAATCCGCCGGCACACGGAAAGACCCACCCCGAAGCCTGAGGTGGTGCCGGAGGTCTGGGGCAGGCGCACCCGCTCCAGGAACACCCGCTCCTGTTCGTGGCGGGGGATGCCCGGTCCGGTGTCGCACACGCTCACCTGCACCCACTGGTTGGTGCGGTGCAGCAACGTGAGGTGCACCTGACCCCCGTCGGGCGTGAATTTCAGGGCGTTCTCGATCAGGTTGAGCAGCACCTGGCGCATGCGCCGCTGGTCAGCGAACACGGCGGGCAGGTCGGCGGGGATGTCGGTGATCAGCTGGAGGTCGCGGCCCACCCACAGCTTTTCCAGCTCCAGGATCGCTTCCGCCGCCACCGAGGCCAACCCCAGCTGCTGGGGATTGAACAGGGCTTCCCAGCGGGTGGTTCCCACCTCCAGCAGGTCTTTGGAGAGGTGCTCGATGTCGTCCAGCCGCCGGTCCAGCACGTCGCGGCAGCGGGTGGGGTCGATGTGGCCGAGCTGCAGGCTCTGCAGCGCCAGCTTGGCGGCGGTGAGTGGCGTGCGCAGCTCATGGGCGACCATGCGCAACAGGCGCTCCTGCACGCCCAGCCGCTCGATCAGGGTTTCGTTCTCCTGGCGCAGCACCAGCAACTGATCTTCCAGCTGCAGCTCCCGCTGGGTGCGGCTGCCGTCCATCTCGGCGGGACGCAGGCTCATGCCCAGGCCGCTCACCACCTCGCGCTGCTGCCAGCGCGGCAACCAGCCCTTGAGCTGCTGCAGCACGGTGTTGCCGGCGAACACCTGGCGGGGCTTCGGCTCGAGTTTCACCAAGGCCGGCGTGGCCACCAGGCGGTGGAGCTCCAGCAACTCCGGTCGCTCGGCTGGATGGGCCACCTCCAGATTCACGTCGAAGCCGGTGTCGCTGCTCTGAAGCAGCTGCATGACGCCGCGCAGGTCGGCGGTGGCGAGGTGGTACGGCGCCGCCACCAGCAGCAGTTTCAGCGGGCGACGCGGCGGCGGTGAGGCCTCAGGGGGATGGGTGGTGGGGTTAGGCCCCCCCGCAGCAGGCACCGTCTGGCAGGTCCAATACGTAGACGCCACCTTATGGGTTCAACTGCAGTTCATGGCAGGGGGCTGCGCCGGATCGGCGGTCTGCGGGCATGCTGGCGGGGCGCGGGCTGTTTCAGGCCCTGTGGAGACAAGGGGCAGGGGGGGCACGCGTGCCGGCACGGAGAGTGGGCGATGCAAAGGTGCTGGACGATTGAAGTTCCTCGGCTGGTGAAGCACGATGGAGGTTCATGCGTCCTCCGCTTTGCGTCATCTGCCTCGCTGGAGCCGGTCCCTCGTGGCGGTCCCTCTCCTGCTGCTTCCCCTCGCACTTCTGCCCACCGCCGCTGAAGCTGCGCCGGCCACGGAAGCGGAAATGCAGCTCTACACGCGGATCGGTGCGGTCAATGTCTGCATTGCCCGTGCGGCCGGCGTGGAGTTCGACAAGGCCGTGGCCATCGCCGGTGAAACCATTGCGCAGGTGCTCCAGGGGGTGCACACCGGCAAGATCCAACAGGTGGGCAATCAGACCCTCACCCTTGAAGATCTGCGGCGCGGTTCCGTGAACTCGGCCGTGATCGGTGCCGTTGAGCTCTGCCCCAAGCAGGTGCCGCCGGATGTGGTCAAGCGGGTGGAAGCGGCAATCAAGCAGGGGGCTGGCGCCAGCCCAGCTCCAGGCCCCGCTGCCCCTGCGCCGGCCGCTCCGAGATAGGGCCTCCCTGGCTGGCTGGGCCAACCGCTCAACTGGCGGTCGCATCCAGACGCGGCTGACCCCCCGGTCAGTCGCAGTTCATTCAGGGCTTCTGGCTTTGCTGAAGGCATCCCTCCGGGGTGTTCTTCGCCAACGTCGTCATGACCTTCCCTTCATCGTCTGCCCTGCTGGCCGCCGGCCTGCTCAGCGTCGGTTCCCTGACTCCGCTCGCGGCCCAGGCCCAGTCGTTCGGGTTTCCTGGCCAGGGCTACCAGCAGGTGCAGGTGTATCAGCAGCAGCCGGTGTACCGCCAGGTGCCCGTCTACCGCCAGGTTCCTGTTTATCGCCAGGAGCGTGTCTACCGCCAGGTGCCGGTCGTTCAGCAGGTGCCGGTGTACCGCCAGGTGCCCGTAGTCCAGCAATTTCCGCAGTCGGGCGTGATTCCTGTGCGCAACTATCCCGCTCCTTATCAGGATTACCAGGGGCAGGTGAACGGCTTCAATCCACCTCAGACCTTCGAAGAAGCGCAAGCGCTGCAACAGCGCTGCTCGATCGGCCGGCTGGTGGGCGGCGTGATCGGTGGTGGCATCGGCTACGCCGCCTCCCGCGACCAGGGCCGCACCTGGGCGGTCCCGCTCGGTGCGCTGCTGGGCTCCCAGGTGGGCTGCAACGCCGGCCAGGGACGCGGTCCGCTGCCTTGGTGATCGCGGCGCTGCCCGGCAGCCTTCAGGATCGGAGGGTTGTTCTCCCCTGGGTCGATGCGTGACGTGCGCCTGGCCGATTACCGGCCCTACCCCTACGCGCTGGAGCGCACGGACCTGACCGTGCGCCTCTTCTCCGACCACGGCGTGGTGGAGGCGACCCTTTCGTTCCTTCCTGTGGCGGGGGCATCCTCTCCAGGGGCGGCGGCGCCTGCAGCGACAGACGCCCAGGCCGGTCCACCCCTGGAGCTGCGGGGGGTGGGGCTGGAGCTCGAAGCCCTCGCCATCGACGGGGAGCCGCTTCCGCCCACCGCCACCCACCAGGAGGAGGGGCTTCTGGTGGTGCTCCAGCCGCCCCAGCGGCCGTTTGTGCTCACCAGCCGGGTGCGGATCGATCCCTATACGAACACCACCCTGGAAGGGCTCTATGCCAGCGGCGGCATGGTGACAAGCCAGTGCGAAGCCGAAGGCTTCCGTCGCATCACCTTCCACCCCGACCGTCCGGATGTGCTCAGCCGCTTCCAGGTGCGGATCGAAGCGGACCAGGAGCGCTACCCGGTGCTGCTCTCCAACGGCAATTGCCAGGCTGCCGGTGCCCTCGCCGATGGCCGCCACTTTGCGGTCTGGGACGATCCCTTCCCCAAGCCCTCCTACCTGTTTGCGCTGGTGGCCGGCCGGCTTGAGGAGGTGCGCGGCAGCTTCACCACCGCCAGCGGCCGGACGGTGCAGCTGCGCCTGCATGTGGAGCCGGGCGATGCCCCCTACACCGCCCATGCGATGGCCTCGCTGCAGCGGTCGATGGCCTGGGATGAGCAGGTGTACGGGCTCGAATACGACCTCGATGAATACAACATCGTGGCTGTGCGCCATTTCAACATGGGCGCCATGGAGAACAAGAGCCTGAACATCTTCAACTCCAAGCTGGTGCTCGCAGATGCCGAAACCGCCACCGATGGTGAGCTCGAACGCATCGAAAGCGTGATCGCCCACGAATACTTCCACAACTGGACGGGCAATCGCATCACCTGCCGTGACTGGTTCCAGCTTTCCCTCAAAGAAGGGCTCACGGTGTTTCGCGATCAATGCTTCACTGCCGATCTGCACGGCGCCGATCTCAAGCGCATCGAAGATGTGGCGATGCTGCGCAATACCCAGTTTCGCGAAGATGCTGGCCCCACTGCCCACCCGATTCAGCCGGATCACTACCAAGCGATTGACAACTTCTACACCACCACCATCTACGAGAAAGGTGCGGAAGTGATTCGCATGCTGCACACCTTGTTGGGCCCTGCCACCTTCATGCGCGGCATGGCGCTCTACGTGCAGCGCCATGACGGCACCGCCGCCACCACGGCCGATTTCCTGCAGGCCATGCAGGACGCCGCAGCGGAAGCCTCTGCCGCCCCCGCCGGGCAGAGCGGCAATGGGCAGCGTGACGATTCCTCGCCGTTGCGCTTCAGCTTCAAGCAGTTCAGCCGTTGGTACCACCAGGCGGGCACCCCCGTGGTGTCGATCGAGCGCCAGTGGGATGGCGCCACCGGAGCGCTTGCCCTGACGCTGCGCCAGCACACCCCCGCCACCCCCGGCCAGCCGCACAAGCAGCCGCTGGTGATTCCCCTTGCCCTCGCCCTTGTGGGCGAAGAAGGCCAGGTGCTGCCCCAGGCCGGCCGTTCGCCCGTCGTGCTGGAGGCCGCGGAGCGGCAACTGCGCTTCGAGGGGTTGCCCCCGGGCCCGACCCCGCCGGCTTTATCGGTGCTGCGGGGCTTCTCGGCACCCGTGCGGCTTGAGCTTGCCCGGCCGAATGCGGAGCTGCTGCAGCTGTTCGCCTGCGACAGCGACCCCTTCGCCCGCTGGGATGCGGGCCAGACTCTGCTGCGGCAGGCGGTGCTGGCACGGGCCGCCGGTCGCAGCGACCAGGAGCTGGAGGGCGGGCTGATTGCTGCCTTCGCCGCGATCCTCGCCGACACCAGCTTGCCGGCCGCCAGCCGCAGCGCCTTGCTGGCGCTTCCCGGCATGGCCGAACTGGAGGATCTGGCCCCTCAGCCGAATCCTCCAGCGCTGTTTGCGGCCTTTCTGGCCCTCGAGCGCGCCTTCGGCGAAGCCCTGGAAACCCCGCTGCAGGATGCGCTCGCCGCTTGCCGCCCCCAGTGGGAGCGGCCCTGGCCGCAAGGGCAAGGTGAGCGCCGCCTGACCGCCACGATCTGGAGCTGGCGGGCGGCAGCCGGCGATGAGGCCGTGCGCGAGGCGGCTGCCGCTGCAGTGGACGGACCCTCGATGACGCTCGCCCGCGCCGGGCTGCGGGCCCTGCAGGTCCATTCCTGTGAGCAGCGCCGCCGGGCGGTGGAGGCGTTCTATCAACGCTGGCAGGAGAAGCCGGTGATTCTTGATGCCTGGTTCGCCCTGGAGGCCAGCGCCCCCTTTGCTGATGGGCTGGAGCGGGTCGCTGCTCTGCTGGCCCATCCGCGCTTCGATCCAGCCGCTCCCAACGCGATCCGCGCGGTGCTGGGGGGCTTTTCCGCCAATACGCCGGTGTTTCATGCGGCTGACGGCACGGGCTACCGGTTCATGGCCGAACAGATCGTGGCGCTCGACCGCCGCAACCCGATCACGGCGTCGCGGCTGGCCAAGCTGTTCAGCCGCTGGCAGAGCTATGGACCGGCCCGGGCTGCGCGCATGCGCGAGGCCCTGGAGCAGCTGGCTGCGGCCGAACTCTCCGCTAACACCCGCGAAGTGGTGGAGCAGTGCCGCTCAATCGGCGCCCGTGAGGGCGCTGCAGCTTGAAGGCGATCAGCGGGGCGCGGCCCCGCCGCTGGTGGCCTGTCCTTTGTCCGCGGTCTGCCCGCGGCCGAAAGCCTGGCGGTGCAACCGGGTGAAGGCGTCGCGCCGGAAGGAACCTCCCTCGGGCCCGGCGTAGTTGCCCCAGAGGCCCTCCCAGTAGAAATAGATCACCCCGTGGCCCCGCTGGGCCGCCAGTTCCACCTTCTGGTTGAGCGTGGCCATGTCGGGGGTGCGGCCGCCGAATCCGGCCAGGATGCCGATCTCCACCGGTAGGCCCCACTGACGGGCCTTCACCAGCGCCGGCTGATCGAGATCGCGGGCGAAACCGCGCACCGAAAAGGCGTAGTTCTGCACCACCAGGTCATCCACCAGCTTGCCGAGCGCCCAGAGTTCCCAGTCCTGCAGCCAGTGGTTGTAGGCGAAGCGGAAGGGTCCGGGAGAAAGGCTGATCACGGCGGCGTTGTTGCTGCGGCGCAGGTCGCGGCGCAGCTCCCGCAGCAAGCCGGTGAGCTGCTGGCGCCGCCAGCTCATCCATTCGCGGTTGTTGAAATCCGCGGGAGGTTCCCGGCCCTTCTCCTTGCTGAACAGGGCCCGGGTGTAGGGGTCATAGCCCAGCTCCACCGGCCAGGCGAAGTGGTCGTCGAGCTGAATGCCATCGACACCACAGCGCTGCACGATCTCCTGGATCAGGCCGATGAAGCGGGCGCGCACGCCGGGATGGGCCGGATTGAGCCACACCCTCAGATCCTTGAGCGGTGAGGTTTTCAGGTTGGCGCCGTGCATGGCGTAGAGGGTGGAGCCATCGCTGCGCTGCAGCACCCATTCCGGATGGCGCCGCACCACCTCCGCGTCGGCGGGCTCCATCATTCCGTATTCGAACCAGGGGATCACCTGCATGCCGCGCCGCTGGGCGGAGCGGGTGATATGGCAGATCGGGTCGAGCCCCGGGGCGGCCTTCAGCAGGGCCGGCTCGGTGGGCGCAAAGCGGCTGCGGTGGAAGGTGGTGCCCCGGCTCCACACATTCGGGTAAAGGGTGTTGAAGCCTGCGGCTGCCAGTTCCCCGACGGCCTGCTCGATCCGGTTGCGGTCGTAGTAGAGGGGGCTGGGACTGTTGGTGAGCCACACGCCCACGCGCTGGCTGGTGGCGGCAGCCGGCAGCAGGCCGAGGCCCTGCAGACCTGTGGTGAGCAGCGCCGTGACCAGCACCGGCAGGGCCTTTTTCAGGCGCACCCGCAGGGGGAAGGGAGCCTCACAGCGGTGGCGTTCGGCAGATGTCAGCGGAACATCGAGCTCACCGAGCTTTCTTCGTGGATGCGCCAGATGGCCTCACCCAGCATGTTGGCTACCGAGAGCACCTGCAGTTGCGGGAAGCGGCGGTCGTCGCTGATCGGGATGCTGTTGGTGACCAGCACCTCTTCAAACAGGCCGGGCTCGGAGAGCCGCTCGATCGCGGGAGGGGAGAACACCGCATGGGTGGCGCAGGCCAGCACCCGGGTGGCGCCCCGTTGGCGCAGCAGCCGCGCGCCGGCGCAGATGGTGCCACCGGTGTCGATCATGTCGTCGATCAGCACCGCCGTCTTGCCGGCCACATCGCCGATCACCGTGAGGCTTTCGGCCACGTTGTGCCCCGAGCGGCGCTTGTCAATGATGGCGAGCGGGGCGTCGCTCATCTGCTTGGCGAAGGCCCGGGCCCGGGCCACACCCCCCACATCCGGGGACACCACCACCACCTCGCCGAGGTTGCGGGTGCGCAGGTAGTCCACCAGCACCGGCGAGCCATAGATGTGGTCGCAGGGGATGTCGAAGTAGCCCTGAATCTGGGAGGAGTGCAGGTCCATCGCCAGCACCCGATCAACTCCAGACTTCACCAGCAGATTGGCCACCAGTTTGGCGGTGATTGATTCGCGGCCTGCCGTCTTGCGATCGGCTCGGGCGTAGCCGTAGTAAGGAACCACGGCGGTGATCTGCCTAGCCGAGGCACGCCGGCAGGCATCCACCATGATCAGCAGCTCCATCAGGTGATCGTTCACCGGAGCGCAGGTGGGTTGGATCAGAAAAACATCACAGCCGCGGATTGATTCCTGAATCTGGATATAAAGTTCACCATCGGCGAAGCGCTTGATCGCCCGCGGACCATCGGGAACACCGAGATAGGCTCCGATCTCGCGGGCCAGGGCCGGATTGGAGGTGCCACTGAACAGCCGTAGCCGACGGGTGTCGTGGGGGGGTTGGTCCTGCTCGACCCGATCGGCTGTCAGGAAACGGGTCACGGCGGGCGTGAGCGAGGTCGGCATGGAGCTGATGGTAGAAGCCTTCCGGTCGGATGCCGGCGAAACCTGGTGGTATGAAGAATGATGAACCAGTGCCTGCCGGTCGTGCCCAAACAGCGGTCCTTGCTCACATCTCCGCTGGTGCTGGCCGGCGCCGGCCCCCGCGGACTGGCGGCCCTGCCCCTGGCGGCCCCGCGCCTGCAGTCGTTCCTGGCCCTGCCCGCCACAGCTGAACTCAGCGACCTGGGTGCTCGGTCGGCTGAGCCCGATCAGCTGATGGCTGCCCTCCAGAGCCAGCAGGGCGGCGCTCTGGTGGCTCTGGAGGAAGACCCCGGCCGCTGGCTGCCGGTGGGGACTCGCTGGGCGGAGGTGCTCGGCGCCTGGCGGCAGCCCACCCTGCTGCTGATTGCGGCTGACGATGCCGGCAATGGGCTGGCGGCGGCCTACGCCGCCCTGCTGGAGCGTTCCGCCGTGCCCCTGCTGGGTCTGGTGCAGTGGGACGGGAGCTGGGATGGCCCGGCCCGCTCCTGCGAGGGTCTGCCCTGGCTCGGCGGGCTGCAGCCCGCCGGCAGCAGCTGCGCTTCAGGCGCTGAAGTGCTGGTGGAGGCCCTGAAGCTGCGCTGGCAGCGCTTCACCAGTTTCTGAATCGATCCCCCCTGAATCGATGCCTGAGATCGATCCAGAAAACCATAGCTGGGCTTATCCCGCCGGCCAGAGCGGCTGCTCTGCTCCTGGCGCCACTTGCCGCAGGGTCTGCCCTGGCTCGGTGGTGGGTGCCAGGGGCAGCTTGTCGTAGCGCACGGTGTGGGCCTGCTGGATCGCCACGTTCAGCAGGCTGAGGATTTCTGTTTCCGTGAGGTTGGTGCCCACCAGCGGCTGCAGCTGCCTCACCTGCTGCGCCAGTTTTGCCGTTCCGCCGGGCCGGCCCAGTTGCTCCAGCAGGCCGCCGATCACTTTCTGCTGGCGGCTGCGCCGTCCACTGAGGCCGTCGTCGCTGCCCTTGAAGCGCACCAGCTGCTCCACCTGTGGCCCCTTGAGCACCTGCAGCCCGCCCTGGAGTTCAATCCGATAGTTCTGGGTCTTGTCCTGGTAGCGAATGGCCTGATCCAGGTTGACCTCCAGCCCGCCCAGGCCGTCCACCAAGGTGCGCAGCACCTGGCGCGGCATCACCACATAGCGCTCGGGCTGCCCCGGATCGAGGCCCACCAGCTCCCCCACGCCGTCAGCCGTGAGGGCAGGTCCGCCAAGTCGATAGAGGGCCCCGAGGGTCTGCAATTTCTGTTGACCCG
Organism: Synechococcus sp. ATX 2A4; assembly: GCF_024346375.1. Lineage (GTDB taxonomy): Bacteria > Cyanobacteriota > Cyanobacteriia > PCC-6307 > Cyanobiaceae > MW101C3. The sequence goes on from NZ_JAGQCV010000004.1 coordinate 234,089, forward strand.
GCACCTGTACGGCCAGTTCCGTGGGCACGTTCAGCACCCGCATCGCCCCGTCCGGATCGGCCCGGATCAGCAGCAGGGTGTCGGCGTTGGCGGGGCCGCGGGGGGCAGCACTGTTGGTGCTGGCATCGAGGCGGTCGGCGTCGGTGCCGATCAGCAGCACCGTGATGGGCCGGATCGGCGGATCGGCCAGATCCTTGTTGAGACCGGCTTGATCGCTGCTGACCAGGCCAGGGTCGGGCCGCGACCACACGCGCTCGAACAGGACCGCCGTGCCCACAGCAGCGAGCAGGGCCAGGCTCAGTTTCCACAGCCGGGAACCCCACCGGGCGCGGGGGCGGCCGCCGGCCTGCGCCTGGGCCGGATCCGCTGGCGGCCCCGCCGCCCCGCTTGCTGCTGGCGCCGCACCCCGCCGGCGTGACTTGCTCCCGCCTGCCACCTTCACTCTTGCTTGCGAAGGCTCAACTTTGCCGCAGCTCCGGCATGCAAGTCGGACCTGCCGATAGGTTGAACCTCCCATGCCCCGTCAGGCCGGACGCCGCTTTGACAGCCGCCCCTCCCCTCCCTCACGAACGGGCCCGGCCCCTGCCCAAGGGCAGCACCAAACCGGCCAAGGATCTCTGCAGCGACTGCGGCCTGTGCGACAGCCGCTGGGTGGCCTACGTGCGCCAGGCCTGTGCCTTCCTCCACCAGCGCTTTGAGGCGATGGAGGAAGCCGCCCACGGCCGCAGCCGCGACCTCAGCAACGACGACGAGCTCTATTTCGGCGTCAGCCAGCGGATGGTCACGGCCCGCCTGCAGGCCCCGATCGACGGGGCCCAGTGGACCGGCATCGTGTCGCGGATCGGCGTGCGGGCACTGGAAACAGGCCTGGTGGATGCGGTGCTGTGCGTGCAGCAGAGCCCCGACGATCGCTTCACGCCGGTGCCGGTGCTGGCGCGCACCCCCGAACAGGTGCTGGCGGCACGGGTGAACAAGCCCACCCTCTCCCCCAACCTGGAGGTGCTGGAGCAGTTGCCCGGCAGCGGCATCCGCCGCCTGCTGGCGATCGGCGTGGGCTGCCAGGTGCAGGCGCTGCGGGCCGTGCAGCCCACCCTGCCGCTGGACGCCTTCTACGTGCTGGGTTTGCCGTGCGTGGACAACGTCAGCCGCCAGGGCCTGCAGACTTTTCTGGAAAGCGCCAGCGATTCGCCCGCCACGGTGGTGCACTACGAGTTCATGCAGGATTTCCGCATCCATTTCCGCCATAGCGACGGCCGTGAGGAAACGGTGCCCTTCTTCGGCCTCGATACGCCCCGGCTCAAGAATGTCTTCGCCCCCAGCTGCCTGAGCTGCTTCGACTACGTGAACGGCGGCGCTGACCTGGTGGTGGGCTACATGGGCGCCACCTTCGGCCGCCAGTGGCTCACGGTGCGCAACCCCCGCGGCCAGGAGCTGTTGGATCTGGTGGAGGCGGAGCTGGATCTGGCGCCGGTGAGCAGCCGCGGCGACCGCCGCGCCGCCGTGCAGCAGGGCATCGACGCTTACGACAAGGCGGTGCGCCTGCCCCGCTGGCTCGCTGAGGTGGTGGGCTTCTTTGTGCAGCGTGTTGGTCCGCAGGGGCTGGAATACGGCCGCTTCTCGATCGATTCCCACTTCACCCGCAACGCCCTGTGGCTGCGCCGAAACCATCCTGAAATGGCCGAGCGCCACATCCCCGCCTTCGCCAAGGAGATCGTGGCCCGTTACCGCCTGCCGCGCCCGTGAGCGACGCCGCCCTTCCCCCAGGCCCTGAGACAGCGGGCCGCTGTGCTGTCTTGCTGCACCCCACGGCCCTGCCTGGCACGCCCGGCTGCGGCAGCTTCGGCGCGGCGGCCCATGCCTGGATCGACCTGCTGGCCGACCACGGCATCGCCGCCTGGCAGTTGCTGCCGCTGGCCCCCGCCGACGGCACCGGCTCTCCGTACAGCTCCCCGAGCAGCTTCGCGCTCAATGCCTGGTTTCTCGACGGCGAGGCGCTGGTGGCCGACGGTTCCCTTGAAGCCTCTGATCTCTCCGCCCTGCCGTCCGGTCGCACCGACCGACTTGACCTGGAGACCTGCCCACGGCGCTCGGCGGCCCTGGCCCGGGCGCTTGAGCGGCGCTGGCCCCAGCAGTCGGCCGAGCGCCAGGTCGCTTTCCAGCGCTGGTGCCAGGCGGCGGCTCCCTGGCTGGTGGAGCACTGCCGCTTCATGGTGCTGCGGGAGCTGCAGGGCGGCCTGCCCTGGTGGCAATGGCCCGCTCCGCTGGCGCAACGACAGTGGCGGGCCCTGCGCCGCTTTGAGCGGGAGCAGGCGGTAGCCCTGCGGCAGGAGGCTTTGGTGCAGTGGCACCTGGAGCGCCAATGGCAGCACCTGCACGACCATGCGCGCCGCCGCGGCGTGCAGCTGATCGGCGATCTTCCATTTTATGTGGCCCACGACAGTGCCGATGTGTGGGCCCGCCGCCGCCTCTTTTCGCTGCGCCGGGATGGCTCCCTCACCCTGCAGAGCGGCGTGCCGCCCGATTACTTCTCCGACACCGGCCAGCTGTGGGGCACGCCGGTCTACCGCTGGCCCCTGCATCGCCTCACCGGCTTCCGCTGGTGGCTGCGGCGGCTGCAGGGGCAGCTGGAACGGCTTGATCTGCTGCGCCTCGATCACTTCCGCGCGCTGGAGTCGTATTGGGCGGTGCCCGGCGAGGCACGCACGGCCCAGCAGGGTGAATGGCGCGCGTCGCCTGGCGTGGCGCTGCTGCGGGCGTTGCGTCACCGGCTGGGCGGCCAGCTGCCCCTGATCGCCGAAGATCTGGGCGTGATCACCCCGGCGGTGGAGGCCCTGCGCGACCGCTTCCGCCTGCCGGGCATGAAGATCCTGCAGTTCGCCTTCGATGGCAACGACAGCAACGCCTACCTGCCCGAGAACTACGTGGGCCACCATTGGGTGGTGTACACCGGCACCCACGACAACGCCACCTCCATCGGCTGGTGGGACTCCCTGCCCGAGGACCAGCGGCGTCAGGTGGGTGAACGGATCGGCCAGATGATCGAGGCGCCGGGCTGGCAGCTGCTGGAGCTGGCGCTCGCCTCGCGCGCAGAGCTGGCGGTGGTGCCCCTGCAGGATCTGCTCAGCCTGGGCGATCAGGCCCGCTTCAACACCCCAGGCACGGCGGGGGAGGCCAACTGGAGCTGGCGGCTGGAGCAACCAGTGGAGCAGCTTGGTGAACCGATTGCCGCCCTGGCCGCTCTGGCGGCCCGTTACGGCAGAGTGGCGGCCGGCGGCACGCGGTAAACCCCTGGCCGGCCGGCTTCGGCCTCCAGCGGCTGCTCGTTCCAGCGCACGGCCCCGCTGCCCGCCGCCGCGGGGGGCTCAAGCTGCAGCTGCAACGGTGGCTGCAGCTGCAGCACCAGGGAGCCCCGCGCCCCCTGCAGCTGGGTGCCTTCTCCCGAGTCGCTGCTCAGCTGGAGGCGCGTGGGCTGATCCAGCCGAAGACGCAACACGCCGGGCCCACCGCCTGCCTGCTGTGCTTCCCGGCTCCATTGCTTCTGCGCCACCCCGCGCGCCGCCTGCTGCAGGGGGCGCAGGTCGGGGTGCACCTGCAGCAGCAGGGCGTTGCTGTCTGGTGGCTTCACCCGTTCCGCGTCCGTGAGCGGCGGCACGGGCCGCAGGGTGAGCTGGTTGGCCGCCGCCAGTTGCTGCTGCTGCAGGTTCACGGCGTAGATCAGGCCGCCGGTCAGCAGGCCGTACAGCACCGTGCCTTGCCAGCTGGTGAAGACATCGATGGAGCCGGGCGTGAAGCGCCTCAGCAGCGACGGCCGTTTGCTGTGGCCATCGAGCGGGTGGGATTGCAGCGGCAGGGCGGCACTGAGTGCGTCATGGTCCAGGTCGAGATGCCGCTCCAGCAGCGCCAGCATCGTGCGCAGGTAGGCCGCCTCCGGCAGGCGGTCACGCCAGCCCCGCTCCAGCGCCTCGATCACCGGGGTGCTGATGCGGGTTTCGCTGGCGAGCTGGCGCAGGCTCAGGCCGTGCTCCTCCCGTTTCTGGCGCAGCATCCGGCCGAGCTGCAGCAGCGGATCTTCCGGCGCCGGTGGGGCTGGGGCCGCCGCCGATGGCTCCAGCCGCAGCCGCCGCCGCAGGGCCTGGGGAAGCAGGGAGGTGATCCGGGGGCGCGGCATCGGGAGCGGCGAAGGGTCAGCGCTGGTGACCAGCACCGGAAGCAGGTTCGAACCATTGTCGAGCGTCGATGGAACGCCACTGGCCCTGCTGAAGGGCGCCGAGCTGCAACTCCCCGATCGCCACCCTCAGGAGATCCAGCACCGGATGGCCCAGCAGGGCGGCGGTGCGACGGATCTGCCGGTTTCGGCCTTCCCGCATCTTCACTTCCAGCAGCATGCTGGTCGCCGACTGGCGGAGGCGGCGCAGCTGCACCGGCAGGGCGGCCTCGCCGTCGAGCGCCACGCCCCGTCGCCATCGCGCCAGCACCGCCTCGCTCGGGTGGCCCTGCACCAGCACCCGGTAGGTCTTGCCGTGGCCGTGGCGGGGATGGGTCAGCCGCAGGGTTAGGGCGCCGTCGTTGGTGAGCAACAGGGCGCCGCGGCTGTCAATGTCGAGCCGGCCCACCGGGTGCAGGCCGGTGCCCTCGGTGAGGGCGGCCGGCAGCAGATCCAGCACTGTCGGTCTGCCTTGTGGGTCATTGCAACTGCTCACCACGCCCGGGGGTTTGTGCAGCAGCAGCGTCTGACGGGGCACGGCAGCCCGCAGCGGCTTGCCGTCGAGTTCCACCAGGTCGATGGTTGCATCGGCCTGATCGCCAAGACCGGCCACGCTGCCATTTACCCGCACCCGCCCCTGGAGCAGCAGGTCCTCGGCGCGGCGCCGGGAGCAGACGCCGGCAGCGGCCAGCAGCTTCTGGAGTCGCTCCCGCGGCATGCTTCCGGCAACGGAGGTCCCGGCGGCCGGTGTCGCCGGGGGTGGGCAGAGCCGCATTCTCCCCCGCGCCGGTGGCAAGTGGGCACGCAGCTGGTTGGCGCAGGACTGGTGCGCAGCTAGCAGGGGCTGGGCTGGTGCGCGAACGATCAGGGATGGTAAATTACGAAACACAAACGTTTCCTAACCCTGCGAAACGCCACCATGTCTTCCCCGCCCTTGGCCACGGTTGATGCTTCCAGTTCCTCCATGGCGAGCGGCGATCTGGTGCGCTCGTACCTGCGCGACATCGGCCGTGTGCCGTTGTTGAGCCATGAGCAGGAGATCACGCTGGGCCGCCAGGTGCAGGAGCTGATGCGCTTGGAGGAAACGGAGCTGGAGCTGGAGATGCGCGCCGGTGGGGTGAAGCCCACGTTGGAGGTGCTGGCGGCGTCGCTGGAGCTGCCGGTGCCGGTGCTGCGCCGCAAGCTGGCGAGCGGCCGCCGGGCAAAGGAGCGGATGGTGGCAGCGAACCTGCGGCTG
>NZ_JAGQCV010000040.1 GCF_024346375.1 Synechococcus sp. ATX 2A4
ATGCCTTGGAAAAGCCTCTGGGAGAGTTGATGCGTGGCGTCAAAGCCGTATAACATCAAGATACAGAAGACGGGAGTTGAGGTTGCTGTCTATGCCAAGGCTGCGTCCCGCTTCTAATCTTGGCGTTAGACAGGCCGAAGACCAGTTGCAGCGCCGTATCCCTGGAGATACAATGGTGGCATGCTGGAGATTCGGGAGACCCCTGCCTATGCCGAATGGTTCAGCGGGCTGCGTGATCGAGCGGCAAAA
>NZ_JAGQCV010000041.1 GCF_024346375.1 Synechococcus sp. ATX 2A4
AGGGGAAATGGCTCGAAAGAGCAGAAAGCAGGCCGATTCTTACTGGATCTGCACCGAGACAGGCCACCGCAAACATTTGGGGGGCCCAGGTGTCGCTTGCAGCCTTGTTGCCCAGAGCTTCCCTAGGAGCCTGTCGCGCATAGGTCAGCAGCCAGCCTCTCCACAGACGCCTATTAATCTGCCCAGATCCTAGTGACAGCAGTGGATCTGAGCGAAACAATGGGGCATGCAGAAGCCCAAGTCCT
>NZ_JAGQCV010000042.1 GCF_024346375.1 Synechococcus sp. ATX 2A4
TGCCGGTTACCAAGGCATCGAGAAGCGCCCTGAAATGGAAGGCAAGAGCACCACCTTTCGCATTGCCATGCGACCCGGGAAAAGGCGCGCCTTGCCCGATACAGCCGAGGGGCGACTGGATGATCTTGTTGAGACAGCCAAGGCTCATATCCGTGCCAAGGGTGAGCACCCATTCCGCGTGATCAAGCAGCAGTTCGGATTTCAGAAGACTCGCCTA
>NZ_JAGQCV010000005.1 GCF_024346375.1 Synechococcus sp. ATX 2A4
GAAATGGAGGGCAAGCCCACCACCTTCCGGGTTGCCATGCGACCAGGCAAGCGGCGCGCCCTGCCCAATACAGCGGATGGACGAATGGATGATCTGATCGAAACAGCCAAAGCTCATATCCGTGCCAAGGGTGAGCACCCGTTCCGCGTGATCAAGCAGCAGTTCGGATTTCAGAAGACCCGGCTGCGGGGCATGCTCAAGAACCGCTGCAAGGTAAACGTGCTGGCAGCCCTTACGAACCTATTTATGGTGCGTCATGAACTGCTATGCAGGACATGATCAGGAGAGTGGTGTGCCGATTGGGGACAAGACCGTCTTCCATGGAAAGCATAATTCACCTAAGAGAGGTGAAATCAGGCCCATTCAAACCTGATCTGCACTGCAGTGGTCCATCCCAACCACTTGAGGGCCTGAAACTTGGCTTGCGGGCTTGTTGCCCAGAGCTTCCCTAGCCCGGCCTTTCTTCCAGCAGGGTGATCGGATCGCCCACCGCCACCGGCCCGGGGGTGAGAACCGACAGGCGAATGCCGGCGATCACCTTGTTGTGGCGAGCCGTGGCCCGCAGGATCTCGATGTCTTCCGGCAGGCCGCACTGGGCCAGGGTGGTGATCACGCAGCGGGGGCAGGCGGTGTCCACCTGCAGCACAGTCCGCTGACCGATCCGCAGGCGGTGGCCCAGCCAGGCCTCCTCCACGAACCCCTCGTCGCCTTCCAGCGGCGCCATCAGCAGGTTGGGGCGGAAGCGCTCCACGGCGAAATCGAGGTCGGGTTCCAGCTGGCGCAGGCGGTCGAGCGTGGCGGTGCTGATCGCATGGATCGGGCAGGAATCGAAGAAGGTGCCGGCGGGCAGCACCAGCTCATTCACCACGTCCTGAAATTCCCGCTCCTGCACCGGTGGCCAGTACTGATCCAGGCTGGCGCCCTCCTGGGGCTGATCCAGCAGGCTCACCTGCCGCCCCAGCCACGCCGACAGCTGGGCGCCCGCCTGTGGATCACTGGTGAGCAGGGGCGCCGCCTCCGGCCCTGCTGCCGCACCAGCTGCGGCGCTGCCGCCGCCTGAGCTGCCGGCGGCGCTGATCGCGGCGACGGGCAGCGCCTGGCCGGGCAGGGGCGGCACCACGAACTTGGCCTGGTACTGGAGCAGGGAGCGCCACAGGCGCGGATTCTTGGCGCTGGCCACCCGGCCGGTGGCATGGTCCCAGAGGGCATAGGCGCGGTCGCCGCAGACTCCCCCTTCGCCTATCTCCAGCTGGGGCAGGCACTCGCCCAGCATCGATTTCACCGGGTAACGCCAGAGCGCTTCCACCCGTCCCACCAGCCTGCTGTTCATGGGGCCCGCCCGTAACGGGCTCATCCAAGCGTTCAGCGGCTCCGGCCGCCGTTCAGGGCGTACCGCTCGTGCCGGTGTCGGTACCCGTGCCAGTGGCTGGGGGCGGGCTCCAGGCCGGGGTGTGGGGGTCTTCGCGCAGCCGCGGCAGCAGCTGCACCAGGTTGCAGGGGCGGGTGGCGGGGTTCAGCTGGGCGCTGATCAGCCGGTCCCAGGCGGTGCTCACCGCGTCAAGCGAGCCGGGCAGCACGAAGATCACCGTGCCGTTGGCCACCCCCGCCAGGCAGCGGCCCTGCAGGGTGCTGGTGCCGATCGTCTCGAAGGACAGCAGGCGGAACAGCTCGCCGAAGCCCTCGATCGTCTTGTCGAGCAGGGGCGCGACCGCTTCCGGCGAGCCGTCGCGGCCAGTGAGCCCGGTGCCCCCGCAGCTGATCACCACCTGCACCGCCGGCGTGGCGATCCAGCGGCTCAGCACCGCCCGGATCGCGTAGCGGTCGTCGGGCACGCACAGGCGCTCCACCAGCTCGTGGCCATCCCGTTCCAGGCGCTCGCGCAGCGCATCGCCGGAGGGATCATCGGCGCTGGGATCGGCGCTGCGCCGGTCGGAGACCGTGAGCAGGGCGATGGCGAGACTCACAGGGCAACGCGCGGCGATGGTCTGAGGCTAGGCAGCGCCGTTGCCAGGCCCATAGCCTGGGCGGATGGCACTGAGCGCGGCACCGAGCGAAAGCTTTGAACTGATCGTCGTCGGCGGCGGCCATGCGGGCTGCGAGGCGGCGCTGGCGGCGGCGCGGCTCGGCATCGACACCGCCCTGTTCAGCCTCAACATCGACCGCATCGCCTGGCAGCCCTGCAACCCGGCGGTGGGCGGGCCGGCCAAGAGCCAGCTGGTGCATGAAGTGGATGCCCTCGGCGGCGTGATCGGGCGGCTGGCCGATGCCACCGCCCTGCAGAAGCGGGTGCTCAACGCCAGCCGGGGGCCGGCGGTGTGGGCCCTGCGCGCCCAGACCGACAAGCGCGCCTACGCCCGTCAGATGCTGCAGCTGCTGCAGCACACGCCGCACCTGCACCTGCGAGAGGCGATGGTCACCGGCCTGGAGGTGGCCGACGACCGGGTGATCGGTGTGCGCACCTATTTCGGCAGCGTGTATGCCGCCGGCGCCGTGGTGCTCACCACCGGCACCTTTCTGGGCGGCACGATCTGGGTGGGCAACCGCTCCATGCCCGCCGGCCGCGCCGGTGAAGCCCGCGCCGAGGGGCTCACCGAGGCGCTGCAGGCGCTGGGCTTCCGCACCGATCGCCTCAAGACCGGCACCCCGGCCCGGGTCGATCGCCGCAGCGTGCGCCTCGATCAGCTGGAGGAACAACCCAGCGACGCCGCCGATCGCTTCTTCTCCTTCGACCCGGCCGCCTGGGTGAGCGGCGAGCAGATGGCGTGCCACATCACCCGCACCACTGCGGCCACCCACCAGCTGATCCGCGACAACCTCCACCTCACCCCGATCTACGGCGGCTTCATCGACAGCAAGGGGCCCCGCTACTGCCCCTCGATCGAAGACAAGATCGTGCGCTTCGAAGGCAAGGACTCGCACCAGATCTTCCTGGAACCGGAGGGGCGCGACACGCCCGAGCTCTACATCCAGGGCTTCTCCACCGGCCTGCCCGAACGGCTGCAGCTCGAGCTGCTGCGCACGCTGCCGGGGCTGGAGCAGTGCGTCATGCTGCGCCCCGCCTATGCCGTCGATTACGACATCCTGCCCGCCACCCAGCTGCTGCCCTCGCTGATGACCAAGCGGGTGGAGGGGCTGTTCAGCGCCGGCCAGCTCAACGGCACCACCGGCTATGAGGAGGCGGCAGCCCAGGGGCTGGTGGCGGGGCTGAATGCGGCGCGGCTGCTGCGCGGCCAGAGCCCCGTGCACTTCCCGCGCGAGGGCAGCTACATCGGCACCTTGATCGACGATCTGGTGACGAAGGACCTCAAGGAGCCCTACCGGGTGCTCACCAGCCGCAGCGAATACCGGCTGGTGCTGCGGGGCGACAACGCCGATCGGCGCCTCACGCCGCTGGGCCATGAGCTCGGCCTGGTGGATGGCCGCCGCTGGCAGATCTTCCAGGCCAAGCAGGCGGCGATCGAGGCGGAGCAGCGCCGCCTCGACACCGTGCGGCTGAAGGCGTCCGACCCAGCCGCCGCCGCGATCGAAGTGGAAACGGGAGCGCCGATCCGCGGCTCGATCACCCTGGCCGATCTGTTGCGCCGCTCCGGGGTGCATGCCACCGATCTGGTGCGCCACGGCCTCTGTGATCCGCAGCTGCCGGCCGATGTGCGCGACAGCGCCGAGATCGACGTGAAATACAGCGGCTATCTGGCCCGCCAGCAGCAGGAGATCGAGCGGGTGCGCAAGCAGGATCACCGGCCGATTCCGGACGGCATCGATTACGCCGCCATCGCCACCCTCTCCAAGGAGGCGCGCGAACGGCTGGCGGTGGTGCGGCCGCTGAATCTCGGCCAGGCCTCCCGCATGCCGGGCGTCAGCCCTGCCGATGCCAACGCCCTGCTGCTGTGGCTGGAGCTGAACCGGCGGCGGGAGGCAGCGCAACGGGCACCAGTGCCCTAATATCCCCCGTCACTGACGCCTGAGCCTGAGCTTTCATGGCGAGCCCTCCTTCCGTCCCCACCTCCAGAGCCTTCTGGGATCTGAAGGCTGAGCAGGTGATGGACCGGGTGTTCGCCAATGGAGCCAACCGCACCAGCGTGGCGCTGCTCGACCACACGCCGATCGATGTGGTGGTGAGCGAGGCTCCGCCGCGGGCACCGGCCCCGCCGCCACCATCCCGTGCCACCCGCACGGCCACCCCCACATCCTTCTGGCAGCACCCCTGGCTGTTGGTCATCGCTGCCCTTGCCCTGGTGGGGCTCACCTCCTCGCTGCTGCTGTGGCGCAACTGGCAGGTGGCCAACCGGGCGCTTGATCAGGAACGCAACCTCAAGCTGCTGGAGCGTCTGCGCGATTTGGTGCCAGCCGCCGCTGAACCTGTCGCGTTGCCCGCTGGACAAGGGGCCGGGGCGGTCGCCACCCCTGATCCCAGCCTGCCGCCACCGCCCCTGGAGGAGCCCTGGGTGCAGGAACTGGCGCCCCTCTCTGGTGGCACCGCCGGCCAGGCTTCCACCGCGCGGCCCCTGCGGGTGCCCGTCAACGGCACCATCACCCGGGCGGCCCCCGCTGCCGCTGCCGGCGGCAACGGCTGGGCGGTGGGTGACACCGTGGGGGGCTCAGCCAGCCCCAAACCCGCTGTCGCCTCGCCGGCGTCAAGCGCAAGCTCCGGCCCGGCCCCCCAGCTGATGGGCGTGGTGCAGGTGCAGGGCCGTTCCGGCTCGGCGATCTTCCAGGTGGGCGACACCACCACAAACGTGTCGGTGGGAGAGCCGATCGGCGCCAGTGGCTGGCGGCTGCAATCCGCCAGCAGCGATTCGGTGGTGATTGAACGCCAGGGCCAGCAGCGTCAGGTAAGCATCAGCACCTATGGCCCCTGAGTGGGGTTCCTGCTGCGGCGGTTTCTCCCCTCCCGTTGCCCTCTCTGGCTTGCGTAGCTTGAATCACCGGTGCTCAGCCCGATGAGCGGCACGCTCTGCCCGTCCTCCGCCCCCTCCCATGGGGAGCGCTCCGTCCTTCCCCGCCAGGAGCCGCCAGCCGGCGCCGACGGCACGCCGTTCCCCTCGCCGCACGCCCTCTGGTCGGCGCCGCGGACGGCTGTGGAGGCCGGCCGCACCGCAGCGGGCCTGAGCGGTGCCTGGCAGCTGCTGCTGCTGGGCGATGGCAGCCCCACCCGTCATCTGCAGCTGCTCACCGGTGCCCCGGTGGAAGTGGAACTGATCGCCATGGCGCCCGATGCGGGGAATGGCGAGCGGATGCCTGCGGAAGTGGCCGGTCTGGCCTCGCCGTTGCTGCGGCGTCAGGTGTGGCTTCGCTGTCACGGAGAGGCGCTGGCCTGGGCCGAAAGCTGGTGGAACCAGACCCAGGCCGAGGAAAATCTGCGCGACCGCCAGCTGCCGATCTGGCAAAGCCTGACGGCAGATCGCGCGGAGCTGTTCCGCGAGGTGGATGGGTTGGCCAGGGTGACGGAACCTTGGCTGGAACAGGGTTTTGGCTGCAGCGGTCCGTTCTGGAGCCGCCACTACCGCTTCTTCCGCGGCGGGCGTCAGCTCACGGTGATCCGGGAGGTCTTCTCCCCAGCGCTGGAGCGTTGGCTGGGCCCGAGCAGCCACTGTAAAGATTCATCAATATTGCCGGCGGCCGCCCCGCGGACGCATTGACAAGTTGCCAGAGGCCCCAACCCGGGCAGCATGTTGACGTTCGACTTCGGTTCGCCCGATGGCCCCGTCCACGTCCTGGCTCAGCCTTACCGATCTGGGCCGCCTCTACGGCATCTCCGCCATCTACTGCGGCCGCCTGCTGATCGAGGCCGGTCTGCGCAATCACGACGGACGCCCCAGCGCCGAAGCCCTGGCCAACGGCGTGGCCCAGGTGGCCTGCTCCAGCCACCGCAATGGGGACACCCTCTGGCACGAAAACGGCTGCCGCGCCGCCCTGGAAGCGCGCGGCCAGGTGCCCCTGGCCCAGCGCACCTTGGTGGAACAGTGGGCTGAATTGCTCTGGGCGATGAAGCAAGGCTCAGCGGCGATCAGCACCTCCGCCGAGCAGATGGCCGAAGACCTCCCCGGTGAACTGGTGGAGCCCGTCAACCAGCAGCTGCGGGTGAACGGCTGGGACTTCCAGGTGCCCCGCCCCCATCACAGCGGCGGTGGCGCCGGAGCTGGCGGCAGCAGCACCGGTGAGGGTCACGCCAATTCCAGCGCGCGCCCCCGCAACCATCCCGAGGAACTGGCCCGCCGCCACCACAAATCGGCCGGCTGAAGGCCGGCCGGTGATCAGCCGAGCCGCAGCGCTTCAGCCTGTTGGCGGGTCTTGTCGAGCAGCTCGCGCAGCCGGTCTTCGTCGGTGTGGCTGAGGCTGGTGCGCAGCAGCTTGGCGTGGGGGGCGAAGCCGCGCAGGCGCTCCACCACCCGGTCGGGGGTGGCTTCCCGCACCAGCAGGCAGAGGGCGGCGCTGCCCTTCGGCAGGGTTTCGCCCACCTCCCGCAGGAAGCTGTCGCTGATGCCCAGATCGCTGAGCGCGCCCGAGGCGGCCCCGACCCCGGCGCCCAGGGCGGCGCCCAGCAGCGGATTGAGGAACAGCAGCCCCACCAGCGAGCCCCAGAAGCCACCGCCCAGCGCGCCAGCGGCGGTGAGGTTGATCGCCTGACGCAGATGCACCTCACCGGCGGCGTCGTGCTCAACCACCACCGCATCTTCCAACGAGATCAGGTGCTCCTGCTGAATGCTCACCAGCTCGCGCCGCACAGCGTCGGCGTCCTCGGTTTTCGGAAATCCCACCACGATCAGGTTGCTCATGGACGCAGATCCTTGGAAGCGGTTGATCACCATTGAATGTAGGTGGCATGGGGTGGCGCTTCGCCGGGACGAGCGGTTGTGCTCCGCCGCAAGCCCACTCAATCGCGCCGGCGGCTGGAACGGGGCAGGGGGCGCTGGGGGGTGCGTGTCGGCGCAGGATCCGTAGCGGCCGGTGGTGCGGCAGGTGCCTCGCTGGGGCGCTGCCAGCGGGGCAGGCGGAAGTTGTCGTCTTCGGGCCAATCGTTGCTGTCGGAGGCGGGCGGCAGCAGCGGGGCGCTGCGGCGGGAGATCGCCTCCAGGGGGCGGCGCCCACCGCCGCCGGTGCTGACGCCGCCAGGGCTGCCGTTGCCGGGACTGTCGCTGCGGGGACTGCGGCTGATGGGGCTGCGGCTGTCGGCGCTGCGGCTGTCGGGTTCGCGGCTCCTGCCGCGGAAAGGCTCATCGGCGGGGAGGCCGCTGCCGCGGCGGGGCGGTGGGGCCTGCCCGTCGCGCTCCTGCGGCGACGGGCGCTCCTGCCAGGGTTCGGGCCAGTCGTCGTCGCCTTCGAGAAACCAGTCGAAGCGCTCGCCCACCCAGCGGCCCAGATCATCGAGGCCCGGGCGTGCACCGGCGCGGCCCCCGGCTCCACGCGCCTGGGCACGCGAGCCCGGGCGAGCCCCGGACACGCCGTTCACCAGCTGCCGCCCCGCCACCATCCACTGATCGAAGGTTCCGCCCGTCGCGGGCGATCCCTGGCGGCGTCTGCCGCGGCGGGAAGGGTCGCCGGAACCGTTCATGGCTCTGTCCTGTGTCCGTCCTGATGGGCCCGGCTCTGCCCTGAGAACCGTTCTGCCTCGACCCTAACGGCTGAGGCGCAGGGCCCAGCGGCGGCGCAGCCAGCGTTCGCGGCCCAGACCCACCACGGCGATCGCCAGGCCACCGCACTGCAGCACCCCCAGGAACAGTTCCATGCCAAGGGCGTGATCCATCGGCGAACCCTAGGCGCCACCGGGTTCGAACACGAGCTGGCAGCTGGCGTGCCACTGACCCCCGTGCAGCCGGTCGCAGCAGAGGCGGCAGGCCACGCCCCGCACCCGGCGCCGATAGGGGGCCGTGACGCCGCAGCTGGGGCAGCGGGCGATCCAGCGCACCGCGGAGACCGGCACCGGATAGCAGTGGCGCAGGCTCACCTCGAAGGCCGACTGGGCGGCGTTGATGCGGGCCATGCGGGCGCGGAAGTGGGGCCCATGCACCTCGCGCACGCCCAGCACCCGGTCGATCCAGGCGTGGATCATCTCGTGGCAGAGCGTGCCGAGCGTGGCCTCGCGGGGCAGGGGTTCGAGCACCGGCCGCGACAGCACGATTTCGCAGAGCGGGGTGCCATCGCGCTGCCGGCCGCTGCGGTAGAGCCCGGCCGTGCGGTTCATGCGGCCATCGCTCCAGCGCACCGCCACCAGGCTGCGGCCCTGGGGCGCCAGGGTGCCGTCGAAGTGTTCCCGGTCGAGGCGGTGGAACAGCGGCAGCAGGGACTCAAGGGGCATGCCGCTTCAGGGCGTTGGCACCAAGCCGGCAGTCTGGCGGGGCCGTCGGTCAGACTCCACGCTCGAGATGCGCGCTTTGGCAATGGATTGGGGTCTGGCACAGACGATCGGCACCAAGGTTCTGTTGGCCGGCGCCGGCGCCCTGCTTCTCTACTGGACCTACACGGCCGTGAAGCTGGTGATCAGCGCCCGCGGCATCAACCCCCTGCTCAAGCAGTTCTTCACCCAGGTGGCCTCGGGCCAGATCGATGGCGCCTATCTGCTCACCACCAAGAACTACCGCTCCCACGTGACCCGGCAGCAGTTCATCCGTTTCCTGGCGGGCCTGCAGCTCAACAAATACCGCAACCTCAAATCCGGCCGGCCCCGCATCCAGGACGGCCAGATCATCCTCACGGTGAAGCTGAAGTCGGAGGCGAAAGACGAACTGCCGCTCGATTTCACCTTCGTGAAGGTGGAGGAAGCCTGGCGGGTGGACCGCATCAACAAACTCGCCGCCGCCTGACACCGCTCCTTGCCTGCGCCGCCGCCCATGCCCGACGCATCGCCTGAGGCCCGGGCGGAGGAATTGTGCCGGCTGCTGCAGCGGGCCGCTCACGCCTACTACGTGCTCGATGCTCCGGAGCTGGAGGACACGGTCTACGACCGCCTCTACCGCGAGCTGCTGGAGCTGGAGGCGGCCCACCCCGAGCTGGTGCGCCCCGACAGCCCCACCCAGCGGGTGGGCGGCACCCCCGCCGCTGGCTTTCACGCGGTGGAGCACCGCATCGGGCTGCTCAGCCTCGACAACGCCTTCGATGCGGCCGAGTTCGCCGCCTGGCACCAACGCCTGCTGCGCGTGCTCGAGAAGGGGGTGGCAGCGCCTGACGCTGGGGCCCGACAGCGGGATGGCGCAGGAGATGGGGATCTGGCCCTCGTCTGTGAGCTGAAGATCGACGGCAATGCCCTGGCGCTCAGCTACGAGCGGGGTGTGCTGGTGCGGGCCGCCACCCGCGGCGATGGCAGCAGCGGCGAGGAGATCACCGCCAATGTGCGCACGATCCAGAGCGTGCCGCTGCGGCTGCAACTGGCCGACCCGCCCGAGTGGGTGGAGGTGCGCGGGGAAGCCTTCATCCCCGATGCCACCTTCGCGGCGATCAATGCCGAACGACTCGCCCGCGACGAACCGGCCTTCGCCAATCCGCGCAACGCCTGCGCCGGCACCCTGCGCCAGCTCGATCCGAAGGTGGTGGCGGCGCGGCGGCTGGATTTCTTCGCCTACACGCTGCATCTGCCGGACGACTGGACGCCTGAGATCGGCAACGACCCATCGGATCCTCCACGGCCCACCACGCAGTGGGAGAGCCTGCAGTGGCTGCAGGCCGCTGGCTTCAAGGTGAACCCCAACGCCGAGCTGCTGCCCTCGCTGGCGGCGGTGGAGGGGTTCTTCGCCCAGTGGGAGGAGGGGCGCAAGGCCCTTGCCTACGCCACCGATGGGGTGGTGGTGAAGCTCGACGACCTGGCCCTGCAGGAGCGGGCCGGCTTCACCCAGAAGGCGCCGCGCTGGGCGATCGCGCTCAAGTACGCCGCTGAGGAGGCGCCCACGCGGTTGCGGCGGCTCACGGTGCAGGTGGGCCGCACCGGCGCGGTCACGCCGGTGGCCGAATTCGAGCCGGTGCCGCTGGCGGGCACGAGCGTCAGTCGCGCCACGCTCCACAACGCCGACCGGGTGGCGGAGCTGGATCTGCATGCCGGCGACACGATCGTGGTGCGCAAGGCCGGCGAGATCATCCCCGAGGTGGTGCGGGTGCTGAGCGAGCTGCGGCCGGCGGGGGCCGAGCGGCTGGGCCTGCCCCACACCTGCCCGGAGTGCGGCTCGGAGCTGGTGCGGGAGGAGGGGGAAGCGGCCACCCGCTGCGTCAATTCCAGCTGCCCGGCGATCCTGCGCGGCTCGCTGCGCCACTGGGTGAGCAAGGGGGCCCTGGAGGTGGACGGGCTGGGCAGCAAGTTGATCGAGCAGTTGGTGCACCGGGGCCTGGTGCGCTCGATCGCCGATCTCTACCGGCTGGATGCGGACCTGCTGGCCAGCCTCGAGCGCATGGGCGAAACCTCCGCCGGCAAGCTGGTGGCGGCCCTGCAGGACTCCCGCCAGCGCCCCTGGCACCGGGTGCTCTACGGGCTGGGCATCCATCACGTGGGGGCGGTCAACGCCAAGGCTCTGGCCCGCGTTTTCCTCGGTGCGGCGGAACTGCAGGCGGCCGCCACCGAGCAGCCCGAGGCGATCACGGCGGTGTTCGGCATCGGCGAGGAGATCGCCCAATCGCTGGCGCAGTGGTTCGGCACCCCCGCCAACCTCACGATGCTGGCGGCCCTGGCGGAGCTGGGCCTGACGCTGCAGGCCAGCGAGGCCGAGCGGCAGGCGGCGGCGGAGCTGGCCGGTGCCGGTGAGGTGGCTGAAGGGCCTGACAAACCCCTGGCCGGCAAGACCCTGGTGCTCACCGGCACCCTGCCGACCCTGAGCCGCAGCGAGGCGCAGACGCTGATCGAGGCGGCCGGCGGCAAGGTGAGCAGCTCCGTGAGCAAGAAAACCAGCTACGTGGTGGCCGGCGCCGAGGCCGGCAGCAAGCTGGCCAAGGCAGAGGGCCTGGGGGTGCCGCTGCTGGATGAGGCGGCCCTGCTGGAGTTGCTGGCGCCCATCCGATAGCACGGCGCCGATAGCGCCTGCTGTGAAATCTGTGCGAATGGAGATCAGTACTTCGAACGCAAAATGAGCCTCCAGGCATCACTGCGACCCAGGGATCTGCAAACGTGAGGGCTATCACGGTGACCTGTGCCAGAGAGCACATTTCGCTACAGAACGGCACTGACTTAGCCAGGCGTTAATCGGCTCTTGAGATGGGGCGGTGGGTTATGTGGATCAATGAGGGGTGAAGTCAACGCACTTTTTGGGCAATGTCTCTGATTTTTTCCGCGATTAATCCTGCAATTGCGGCAAATGGGGGCATCTTGGACATTGGCTCACTGGATGCCAACGCAGAGATATCCGCTTACAACCCTCAGTCTGGATTCCTCTATACCGTAGGCGGCGGATCTGGGGCGATTGTCGTCAGCGATCTGCGCAATCCGGCCAGCGCGCAGGTGGTTTCAGTCGCGCGCCCCGATACGCAGCTCCAAACCCTTCAAAGCGCAGCCGTTTCCGGCAATCTCCTGGCGATTGCCGTTGAAGATTCTGTCGGCACTGGTTTCGTTCAGTTCTATGACCTGACGAATCCAGCCATTCCTGTTCACGTCAGCACCGTGACGGTCGGCGCCCTGCCTGATGCGGTCAAGTTCAGTGCCGACGGCACCAAGCTGCTGGTGACCAACGAGGGCGAACCGAATTCCCTCTACACGATCGATCCCGAGGGGTCTATTTCGGTCATCGATACCAGCAGCTATCTCGCCGCCACGCCCGTCGCACCCAGCCAGGCGGATGTGCAAACCGTGGGCTTCGCGGCCTGGGAGGGTCGCCGCGCCGAGTTGATCAACCGCGGCATCCGCATTGGTACCCGCCTGGGGGTAACCACCACGGTGGCTCAGGACATCGAGCCGGAGGCTGTTGCCATCAGCGACGACGGCAACACCGCCTGGATCTCCCTCCAGGAAAACAATGCCATCGCCGTGCTTGACCTGAGTGGCGCCGCGCCGGTGGTGAGCACCATCTTCTCTGCCGGCATCAAGGACTGGAGCCGGGGCACCCCCAGCGCAACCAACTTCTCGGTGGAGCTTGAGTACGCCAATGGGGAGGCCAATCGCCCTGAGGGTGTCCTGGCCGGCGGTTTGTCTGGGTTGTTCTTCGCGGGCCGTGAAACCGTTGCTGGCCAGGAGCTGGACATCTACTTCACGGTGACCGATCGGGGCCCCAACGGTGACCTGATCGATGGCAAGCGCCAGTTCCTCGATCCCGATTTTCAGCCCACGATCTACAAGCTTGGCAAGGATCGCAGCACCGGTTCGATCGTGGAGTTGGATCGCATCGGGCTCAACCGTGCCAATGGCACGCCGCTCACTGGACGTCCCCAGCTTTCCGGTGTCGATGACACCCCCATCGACGCCAACAACCAAGATCTTGCTTTTGACCCTTTCGGAATCGATTCGGAAACGGTCTCCATCTTTGATGTGACCATTGCTGGTCAATCACGCAAAGTGTTTGCGGTCGGCGATGAATACCGTGGACAGATCGCTCTGTTTGATTTCACTACGGGCAATTTGATTCAGCGTTACATCCCTGCCGGCCAGAAGGCCTTGCTGGAAGCCCAGCACCCCGGCCAGATCGGCGCTGAAACGATCGACAGCCTGCCCGCTGTCTATGCCAACCGCTGGGCCAACCGTGGCATCGAGGCCATGGCGTTCAACAGCGCCGACGGTCTGCTCTACGCCTTCATGCAGAGCCCCCTGGATGTGGTCACGGAGGCTGGCGCCCGCAGCCGTAGCCGCTCCGAGCTCACGCGCATCCTGGCCATTGATCCGGCCACCGGTGTGGCGGTGAAGGAGCACTTCTATCTGCTCAGTGGCCGCCCCGGCCAGGACAAGCTCGGTGACGCTGTGTTCGATCCAGCCCGAGGGGTGTTCTATGTGCTGGAGCGCGACAGTGGTCGCGACAGCCTCACCGCTGCCAAGCACGTCTATGAGGTGGATCTGCGCGGGGCCACCAACACGCTCGCTCTCACCACAGCCGCCAATCAGGCCACCGATGGCTGGCTTGCTGCCATCGGCGTGGCCCAGCCGGAAAACCTCGACAACCGCCGCGTTCTGATCGACCACGACAGCGATCCGACCACGCCTGACATTTTCAGCCTCTCCAGCGCCGACGTGCTGGCCAACGCCGGCATCCGCCTGGCCTACAAGACGGAGCTCTTCAACTTGCCCTCCATCGGCGGCAGCCTGGCCTTCGACAAGGCCGAGGGCCTGGCGTTGCGCGACGACGGCGCGCTGGTGATCAACTACGACAACGACTTCGGCACCGAAGGTGCCAGCGGCAACACCATCACGGTGGTGAACTTCGATGGCATCGGCCTCGACAGTTCCGACCGCGATGTGGACGGCAGCCAAGCCGGCGGCAACCGCTACTTCCCCATCTCCGGTCTGCCGGTCTTTGGCCTCACCATGCCGGATGGCATCGCGACCTTCACCGACCCCCAGGGACGGCGATTCCTGCTGGCTGCCGGGGAAGGTGATTCCCGTAGCTACCCTGGCGAGGATGTCACCGTAAACGGGACACTGATTGAGGAGGGAGATGTCTTCTCCGACCTCACCCGCGCTAACAGCGACGCGCTGGTGAATGGCACCTCCTTCCGCGACCATCCCGGTGTGGCCGCCCTGAATGCCGCTTTCGAAGCCGCCACCGGCATCAGCCGCACCCGCCTCAACCTGCTCAACGACTACGGCGACATTGACGGCGATGGTCTGATCGACAAGCCCTTCACGATCGGTTCCCGTTCGCTGCGCATCTTTGATGACCAGGGCAATGTGGTGTTCGACTCCGGCAATCAGCTCGAAGAGCTGGCCAACAGCCTCGGCCTGATGGCCGGCAACCGCGACGACGACAAGGGCACCGAGCCCGAAATGGTGGAGATCGCCACCGTGGCCGGCCGCACCTATGCCTTCGTGGCCCTGGAGCGCACCACCGAGAGCGTGGCGGCGGTGTTCGACATCACCGATCCGTACAACGTGGCGGCAGTGGACCCGGTGGTGTTCCCTGGCGCTAGTCGCATCGAGGGGATCACCTTCCTGCGCAGTGAGGCCGGCGAGCCGGCTGGCGTTGTCGCCAGCAGCGAAGGCAACGATGTGGTGAGCTTCACCACCGCCGCGCCGCTGCCCACCGGCAGCGCCTTCCGTCTGCAGTTGTTCCACCTGGCCGACCAGGAAGCCGGCATCTCCGCCCTCGATGATGCGCCGCGCCTCTCCGGCGTGCTCAACGCCCTGCGCGCCCAGGACATCGATCTCGACGGCATCCCCGGTTTCACCAACACCCTCACCCTCTCCAGCGGCGACGCCTGGATTCCCGGCCTGGTGTATGGCGCTTCCGCCCAGGCCTACGGCGCCGTGGGCCGCGGCGATGTGCTGATCCAGAACGCCCTTGGCGTGCAGGCGATCGCCTTCGGCAACCACGAGTTTGATCAGGGCACCGCGGTGATCAGGGACCTGATCGCCGGCGACAGCGCCGCGGGCTTCCCTGGCACCGCCTTCCCGTATCTGAGCGGCAACCTTGATTTCTCCACTGACGTCAACCTCGCCGGCCTGGTGGTGCCCGCCGGCCAGGCGCCGCTGCCCGGCAGCATCACCAGCAGCGTGGTGTTCGATGTGAATGGCGAGCAGGTGGGGGTGGTGGGAGCCACCACCCCCTGGCTGCGCAGCATCTCCAGCCCTGGCAGCGTCGGCATCACTCCGGCCACCTTCAGCGGCCCGCCCACCGCTGCCGAGCTCGACGCCCTCGCCGCCGAGATCCAGGCGGATGTGGATGCGTTGATCGCCGCCAATCCGGGCCTGAACAAGGTGATCCTGCTGGCCCACATGCAGCAGCTCAACATCGAGCTGGCCCTGGCCGAGCGCCTGCGGCACGTGGACATCATCGTGGCCGGTGGTTCCAACACCCGCCTGTTCGACAGCAACGATCAGGCCCGCCCCGGTGACACCAACCAGGGCATCTATCCGATCGTGAGGACCGACGCCGATGGCAGGCCCGTGGCGGTGGTGAGCACCGACGGCACCTACAAGTATCTGGGCCGTCTGGTGCTCGATTTCGATGCCGCCGGCGTGATCATCCCCGAGAGCTACGACCCCACCATCAGCGGCGCCTTCCGCACCGATGCGGCGGGTGTGGCGGCCCTCAACGCCGAGGCCTTCATCGATGCCCGCGTTCAGGAGGTGGTCGACAACCTGCGCGAGGTGATCATTGCCCAGGAATCGGAAACCTTCGGCATCAGCGAGGTGTTCCTCAACGGCAACCGCAACCCCGGTGTACGTAGCGAGGAAACCAACCTTGGCAACCTCACCGCCGACGCCAACCTGGCCTACGCCCGCCAGATCGATCCCACCGTGCTGGTGTCGCTCAAGAACGGCGGCGGCATCCGCAACTCGATCGGCCAGTCGGTGATCCCCACCGGCTCGGTGGATGGTGTGCCTGAACTGCTGCCCACCGCTGCGGTGTTCGATGCCCAGGGCAACGTGGTGAAGCCGGCGGGTGGCATCTCCCGCAACGACATCGCCAACGCCCTCAGCTTCAACAACGGCCTGTCGCTGGTGAGCGTCACCCCTTCGGAACTGAAGGCGCTGATCGAGCACGGTCTCGCGGCTGGTGCGGGCGGTGGCCGCTTCCCCCAGGTGGGCGGCGTGGCCATCAGCTACGACTTCTCCCGCCCCGCCGGCTCACGGGTGGTGACCCTGGCCATTGAGGACGCCAACGGCAACGACCTCGACATCGTGGTGCGCGGCGGCGAGGTGGTGGGCGACCCCAGCCGCACCATCCGCATGGTGACGTTGGACTTCCTGGCTGGTGGCGGTGACGGCTACCCCTTCGCCAGCCTCAGCAATCCCAACCGGGTCGACATCACGGAGGAGGACGCCCCCGCCACCGGCGCCGCCACCTTCGCCCCCAACGGTTCGGAGCAGGACGCCCTGGCCGAGTTCCTGGTGGCCAATCACTCCCCCGCCAACCCGTTCAGGGCGGCGGACACGGCTCAGCCCCTCGACACCCGCCTGCAGAACCTGGCGGTGCGCAGCGATGCGGTGATTGATCCGGTGCGCCTTGGCACCGCCGCTGACGACACCACCCTGCCGGGCACGTCCACCATTCCTGGTTTCGATGGCCGCCTCGACACGGTGTTCACCGGCGCCGGCAACGACACGGTGGACATCGAGATCACCGGTGGTTCGGGCAACACGGTGTTCACCGGTTCTGGCGCCGATGTGGTGTTCGCCGGCAGCCGTGACGTGATCACCGGCGGCAGCGGCAATGACCAGATCTGGGCCACCGGTGGTGACAACAACCGCCTGAGTGGCGGCAGCGGTGATGACGACTTCATCATCGGCAGCGCCGGCAACCGGGTGCTTGGCGGCGATGGCAACGACGTGTTCACCATCCTTGAAGGTGCTGGCACCAACTTCCTCAACGGCGGCGCCGGTGCCGATCAGTTCTGGCTGGTGAGTGCGGTGGGTGACCTGCCGGGCGCCAAGCAGTTCGTGATGGACTTCACCCCCGGTGAAGACCTCGTGGGCCTTCGTGGTGTGGCCTTCGGCGCCCTCAGCTTCACCCAGGTGGGTGGCGACACCCTGCTGAAGGTGAATGACACCGAAGTGGGCCACTTCGTGAATCTGAGTGCCACCACGCTCAACAACCAGGCCAACTTCGCCCTGGTCTGAGTGCGTGCGGGCTGATACCGGTCTCCGCCCCTGGGAGACCGGCATCAGCTCCGGCACTGCAGATCGGATCGGGCAAGCCCTGATCGCCATGGGCGATCAGCCACGGCCATGCGCCCAACAGATCCACCGGCTGGATCTGCGTCCAACCACCGCCCATACCAGAGCCATCCACGCGATGTCAGTTCCCGCCATCAGCTTTTCCCACGGCGTTGCCTCCGGTGACCCTTACCAGGATTCGGTGATCCTCTGGACCCGGATCACGCCGCCGCAGGAGTTTGCAGGGCTGGTGGATGTGCGTTGGGAGGTGTCAACCAGCGCGGGGTTCGAGTCGGGTTCGATCGCGGACAGCGGTGTGTTCAGCACCAGTGGCGACCGCGACTGGACCGTGAAGGTGGAGGCCGATGGCCTCACGGCCGACACCAACTACCACTACCGCTTCAGCGTCGGAGCGGCGGAATCGCAGGTGGGGCAGACCAAGACCCTGCCGGTGGGCAACGATCCGGTGCGGCTGGCGGTGTTCTCCTGCGCCAACTTCACGGCGGCCGAGGAGTTTCTTGTGTATGGCCGGGCGGCTGCCCTGCACGCCGCCAACCCCTATGACGCCTTCCTGCACCTGGGCGATTACATCTACGAATACGGCCCCGGTGGCTTTGAGGAGGCGGAAGATGCCGCCGACGAACGTGGTTTCCTGCCCAACCGCGAAATCGTGAGCCTGGATGACTATCGCCAGCGCTATGCCCAGTACCACACCGATGCCAATCTCCAGGCGCTGCGCGCCTCCGCGCCGCTGATCGCCATCTGGGACGACCACGAGACCGCCAATGACAGCTGGGCCGGTGGCGCCCAGAACCACCAGAGCGACACGGAAGGCGACTGGCTGGTGCGCCGCGATGCCGCGCTCAAGGCCTACCACGAATGGCTGCCGATCCGGGAGCCCGGTCTGCGCCGGCCCGAGGACGGTGCCACCGCCCTCTCCCCGCTCACCCAGGGCTACCGCTCCTTTGATTTCGGTGAGGTGCTCTCCCTGCACCTGCTGGAAACCCGCCTCACCGCCCGCGATGAGCCGTTGGAGTATCCGGATGCGGCGGCGGTGCAGACCCGCATCGGCGCGATCCTGGCCGATCCCGCCCTGGTGGTGGCGTACGCCGGCCAGCTCGGGCTGGCGCCCCCAGCTGACCCCGCCGCCATTCCGGCCTTCGCTGCCGCCCTGGCGCCGCTGGTGACCCAGGAGTTGGTGCTGGCCACGGTGCAGCTGGCCTGGGGCGACCCCAGCCGCGACATGATCGGCGACACCCAGCTGGCCTGGCTGCAGCAGCAGATGGCCGCCTCCACCGCCAGCTGGCAGGTGCTGGGCCAACAGGTGCTGATGCAATCGATGGCGATCCCCGCCGCGTTGCTGCTCGATCCCGGCAATCCCGCCCTGCTCGACACCTATGGCGCACCGCTGCAGAAACTCGCTACCGGTACCGCCTTCTCCGATCTGACCCCAGCGGAGCAGGCCCTGTTCGCCGAGCAGGCCAAGATCCCCTACAACCTCGACGCCTGGGACGGCTACGGGGTGGAACGGGAAACCATCCTGCAGATGGCGCTGGGCATGGGCAAACGGCTGATCAGCCTGGCCGGCGACACCCACAACGCCTGGGCTGGCGTGCTCGACACCATGAGCGCCGGTTCGCAGCCGGCCGGAACGCTGGCTGGGGTGGAATTTGCTGCTCCTGGGGTGACCTCCCCCGGCTTCGAGAAATACCTGCCCGGCGCCGACGCCTACATCCGCGCCCGCTACCCAGACGTGGGCGGCCTCGATGGCCTGTTCCTTGGTTACACACAGGGCCTCGGCTATGCCGATGTGAACCGGCGCGGCTTCCTTGAGCTCACCGTGACGCCAACGGAGGCCACCGGCACCTTCCAGTTCCTCGATCGCCTCGACCCGCTGGCGGTGGCGCCCCAGTGGGCCAGCGAAACCGTGGTGGCCGCCAGCGATTTCACCCTCACGCTGAGTAGCGAGGCGCGCTCATTGATCGACTGGCAACCGGATTGGCAGGAGCTGGACCTGGTCACCGGGCTGGTGGTGGAGGCGAATGGCACCCAGACGCTGCTGGACCCGGCCGCGTTCGCCACCGCTCCCCGCGACGGCATCCAGTTGGCCGACGTGCAGGTGCGCGGCTCTGACGGCTCCGACCGCCTCTTTGTGGGTGTGGGCTCCAGCGCCGATGGCGGGGCCGGCGACGACGACCTGTTCAACACCGAGAGCCTTGGCGGCAACTGGCTGGTGGGCGGGATTGGCGCCGATCGTTTCTTCCTGCGCCAGGCCAAGGACCTCGTGGTGGGCGGCAGCCTGATCACCGGCAGCCGCGGCCTCGCGCCCGGCTCCGCCTTGGTGGATGGGGAGGCCGATCTGTTCCTGATCGACAGCTCCGAGGCCAACGCGGGCGCCGATCTGCTCCAGATCAACGATTTCGAGGTGAACCGCGACGTTGCCCTGATCGATGGTGTGCTGGCCCAGGGGAGTTGGGAGGAGATCAAGCAAGCCCTGGCGGCAGCGGGCGTGGCGGCCAATGCCGCTCCCCAGCTCCTTGCCACGGGCGTCACCCCGGTGCTGAACCTGTTCCCCGGCGTCCAGGGCCTGCAGAGCTTCGGCACGCTCGGCACGGATCCCGACAACGACGCGCTGCGGGTTGTGGTGATTGACGGCCCTGACTGGCTGGTGGGTTTCAACAACACCCTCAGTGCCTCCGCGCCGGCGGGATTGACGGCGGCGGATCTGGCGGGGCTGAGCATCACCCTCGGCCTCTATGACGGCAAGGCCGTGACCCCGTTCGTGCCGGAACTGACGCTTCTCAGTGCTCCGGTTGGGGATGCGAATACGACCTTCATTGCGATCACGCAACCCAACGGTGCGGTCAACTTTTTTGCCGTCAATGTCGATGGCGGCACCTTCCAGGCGCCGGTGCGGGTGGTGGCCACCGATCAGGAGGTGTCGCCGGCATCTGCTGGATTCCAGCAAGCCATTGGTGGCGAGGGGTTTGAGCTGAGCGAGCGGGCCCTTGATTTCTCCATCAACTTGAATCCCGGGTTTGGCCAGGCCAACGTCAGCGTGGCGCTTGCGGCGGTGCTGGATTCCCCGCTGTTCACCGATGGGGAAGGCCGCATCCCCTCCAGGCGTTTTGGCTTCTTCTCGATTGAGGAGTCCGGCAATCTGGCGCCCCTCACCTACGACCCAGTACAGGGCACTGGCGCCCGCTTCTACGACCTTGACGGCGATGGCACGGCCGATTTCCTCAACCTCACGTTGAAAGATGGGGGCATTGGCGATAAAGATGGCGCGGTGAACGGGGTGATCGTGGATCCTTCCGTGGCTGCGGTTGTTGATCTCAATCCCGTTCTGAGCGGCGCGGGCAAAACGCTCACCTTGGGCGATCCGGCCCAGACCACCGCCCCAGCGGGCCTGGCGTTGCGGGCCAGCCTCGGCAACCGGGCCACCACGTCGAACCAGATCGGTTATGTGGTGCTCAACAGCGCCGAGGTGGCCACGGCAGACACCCTGCTGGCTGATCTCAACACGGTGCAATCGAGGGCGCAGACGCTCTTCTCAAACCTCGAATCCACCGATGTGACCCTTCCCACGGGGACCACATTTGAGCGGGAAATCCTGTTGCTCAACGGCCAGAGCGTGCGCTTCTTCGAGGTTGTGGATGGCACCTTGGATCAGCTCACCAGCCTGAATGATCCCCGCTTCCGTTTCCTGACGCCCGCCGGCGTGACGGAGACAGAGGCGTCGGTGGCGTCCACTAGCGGCGTGACCTTCTCGCTCACGGTGCCGACCACCGATCAAGGGCTTGATGACCTGATCGGCCAGGAACAGGGAGCGGCACCGGTGCTGGATTTCTCCAGTTTCTCCCCCTCTGAAACGGTGTTCGGTTCGCTGATGCTGGCCCGCGAAGCTGACTTTGATTCGATCATCGGCTTCTACCGCAGCCTCGATGCTCAAGGAGCGGTGCTGGATGTTGATGGCCGCAGCGTGCTGCGCCCCGGGGATCTCGGCTATGAAGCGACGGCGCTGCGGGCCGACAACCTGGTGGGTGAACTCTCCAACCTGCAGGTGGCGGACAACCAGACCAGCACCAGGCCGATCAGCCTTTCGGAATCCAGCTTCCTCGCCCCCTTCGCCCGCGTGAACGGCGACACCTTCTTCGCCTTCGGCGCGGCCAACAGCGATGGCCTCAGCCACTTCCGCACGCTCGGCACCAACACCTTCGGCCTGGAGGATCTCAAGGGTGGCGGTGATCTCGATTTTGACGATCTTGTGCTCGGTTTCTCCTTCACTTCGCTCAGCAACACCTCTCTGCTGGCCTGAGCCCTCTCAGGACGACCCGTGGCGCTGCAGGGCCCGCCGCGTGGCCCGGCCCGCCACCACCATGGCGGCCACGGTGGCGGCGATACCGAGCAGGCTCAGGGCCTGGCCGGCCGGGCCAGAGCCGCCGGCGAGCATCTCGCCGAAGCGGGAGGCGTCGCCGGCCAGCTCCCCCAGCCCGCAGAACAGCACCGTGCCGGGCAGGATTGCCAGCAGGCCGATCGCGTAGTTGCGCAGGCTCACATCGCTGAGCCCGTAGGCCAGGTTCAGCAGGCTGAAGGGAAACGCTGGCGACAGGCGCGTGAGCAGCACCAGCTTCAGGCCCTCCCGGCTCACGGCCCGCTCGATCGCCTGCAGCTTCGGCCGCGTGGCCAGGCGCCGCCGGGCCCAATGGCGCAGCTGGTGCCGGCCCAGCAGAAAGGCCGCCAGCGCCCCCAGGCAGGCCCCGGCGAACACGAGCACGCTGCCCCAGAACGTGCCGTACAAAGCGCCGGCCAGCATTGAGGCCCACACGCCCGGCAGCAGCAGGCTCACCCAGATCGCATAGAGCGGCACAAAGGCCAGGGCCCCGGCGGGGGAGCGCAGGGCGGGCACAACCTGCTCGAGCCAGGGGTGAAGATCCATGAACCATGCCGTCCGCGCCAGCCTGGCAGGGGCAACCCGCCGGCGGTGGCCGCTGGGCTCAGGGGCTGATGGCTGGGGCCAGGGCCTTTCCTCTGACCCAAAGCCCAAGCGACGGCCATCCCCGTACAGTCGATCCCATCCGTCGTCCGGATCCGTCGGCGATCCAATGAACGGCCGCTGTGTCAAGCCCTCCGGGCCCGTTCCCCTCCCTATTCAGCGCCGCCTCCCGCCGTTGTCACCGGCGGACTCTCCCATGTCCACCTGCGATTTCTTCGCCTCCAGCTACGTCGATGCCCGCGCCAGGTTCCTCACGGCCGCCGGCGGGGCTGGCGCCCGGCTCACGTCCCATCGCCTGCCCGGCCAGCTCGGTCCGGACGGCGAACCGCTCTCCATCGATGTGGCCCTGCTGGCGGGCGAGACCCCGCCGCGGGCGATGTTGTTGCTGATCTCCGGCACCCACGGGGTGGAGGGATTCTGCGGATCGGGTGTGCAGGTGGGGTATCTCACCGATCGCCTGCACGACGCGCTGCCGCCTGGCACCGCCACCCTGCTGATCCATGCCCTCAACCCCTATGGCTTCGCCTGGCGCCGCCGGGTGAACGAGGACAGCATCGACCTCAACCGCAACTTCCGCGATTTCAGCGCGCCGTTGCCGGACGGCTCCGCCTACGAGGCCGTGCACGACCTGCTCGTGCCTGCGGAGTGGGATGGCCCGGTCCGGGAGCAGGCCGATGCGGCGCTGCTGCAGCGTATTGCGGCGGATGGCATTCCCGCTTATCAGGCCCTGTTGCAGCGCGGCCAGTACACCCGCCCCACGGGTCTGTTCTATGGCGGCACCGAGCCGTGCTGGTCGAACCGGATGCTGCGCCAGTTGCTGCGGGAGCACATCCCCGCCGGCCTGGCCCAGCTGGCGGTGCTCGACATCCACACCGGCCTCGGCCCGATGGGCTACGGCGAGCCGATCCATGCCGGCGACGGGTATGCGCGGGCGGTGCGCTGGTATGGCCCGGAGGTCACCCGCAGCAGCGAGGGCGAGGCGCCTGCCGCCCTTGATGAGGGCCTGCACGAAGGCCTGCTGGCGGCTCTGGCGCTGGAGGATCAGCTCCCGGCGGCGGGCCAGCGTTCGGCCTCCGCGCCCATCTCCGGCGCCATGGTCGGGGCGTTCCGTGCCCTGGAGCCCGCCACCGCGGTCACCTATCTGGCGCTGGAGTTCGGCACCCGCCCGATCCTGGAAGTGCTGGGGGCGTTGCGCGCCGACAGCTGGCTGCATGCGGTTCCCGGCCGTGACACCGCCCATCGCGCGCCGATCCAGGCGCAGATGCAGCAGGCCTTCTACGTCGACACACCGGCCTGGAAAGCGGCGGTGTACGGCCGCGCCGCCGACTTCGTGCTGCGCGCCGGTCGGGGCCTGGCCGCCGGCATGGCCGCTGCTGCTGCTGGCACGCCCGCTCCCCCGCCGCCCCTGGCTACGGGCATCGCCCTCGCAGGAAGGCCAGGGCCGCTGGGTCCGTGGTGAGGGCGATGGCCCGCCTGTAGCTCACCGGCGCTCCCAGGCTGGGAGCCGATGGGGAGGGATCGGGAGGGATGGAGGGCGCTCAGGTGGCTTCACACGTAGGTTGTCGGCGACCTTCTGCTCATCCGTGATGGCCCCAGCCGCTCCAGTTTCCTGGCCGATTTCCAGGCTTTCATCAACAAGGGCAATGTGGTCGATCTCGCCGTGGCGGTGGTGATCGGTGGCGCCTTCGGCAAGGTGGTGGATGCGGTGGTGAGCCTGGTGATGGGCAGCCTGCTCACCCCTGCCCTGAAGGCGGCCAACGTCGATTCGATCAATTCTTGGCCGGCCGGCGCCGTGATCGTGGCGCTGATCAACTTCATCGTGATCGCCTTCGTGGTGTTCCTGATCGTCAAGGCCATCGAGGCCACCAGGCGCAAGGAGGAGGCCAAGGCCGAGGCGGCCGCTGTCCCCGATGTGCAGGCCCAGCTGGCCTCAGCGGTGACCCGCCTGGCGGACGCGCTCGATCGCAAGGGGCTGTAGGCCAGTGGCGGCGAGGCGCAGCTGAGCGCGGCTTGCTCCGCCGCAGTTGAGCACAGCTCACCTCGCCGTTCTTGACCACGCCATGCCCTCGCCCTCGCCCTTCACGGCCAACGTCCTGGCTCAGCCCTGCGGATCTTCGCCACTCCCGGCTTCCGCCACCCAGTTCTCGACGTCGAGGCCCGGATAGATCCGGAAGTCGGCCAGGTTGTTGGTCACCAGCGTGACGCCCAGTGCGAGGGCATGGGCGGCGATCAGTTTGTCGAGTGCATCGCGGCGCCGTTCGCGGCTGGCCAGGCGCATGGGGCGATAGGCGCCGGCGGCGCGGCCATCGAAAGGGGCGACCGGCACCTCCAGTAAAAACCGCTGCAGAGCCAGGCGGTTGTGTTCCGCCTGGTCCCCTGAGGCGATCACGCCGACCTCCAGCTCTGCTGCGGTGATGGCCGAGATCAACACCTCTCCCACGAGGCAGCGAGCAAAGCGCTCTGCCACCTGGGGGGGCTGGTGTTTCATCAGGTAGAGGCAGATGTTGGTGTCCAGCAGGTAGAGGGGACGCAGGCTCATGGCTGGCTGATCAAGCGCCCCTCACAGCTGTTCTGCTCACAGCCGTGCCCGTCACAGCTGCTCCCGCTCCGCCTGCTCCTGACCGCCGCGGCCTGCTGCCAGGAAATCCGGCGAAAAGCTGGCCAGGGCCGCCAGAGCTCCGGTGATCGGCTTGCCCGCAGGGCGGATGCGCAATTCATCCCCGACCCGCTCGATTTCGAGCTCCAGGTCGTTGCGCGCATAGGCCAGCTCAGCCGGGATGCGCACCGCCTGGGAATGGCCGTTGCGAAACAGGCGGGTGGTGGCCATGGCCAGCATGGATGTACCTGTGCATCCTGGGCGGTTCGGGCTCAGTCCAGATCCGCCTGGCGCCCCCGCCCCAGTTCCGCCAGCTGCTGGCCGCCCCCGCGCCGTCCGAGCTTCTGTCTCCGCGCCTGTGCCGCCAAAAGTGGCATCGGAAGCCGCCGGTCGGAGCCCAAAAAGGACGCATTAATGTGAGCTGCTGCCAGACGACTTCCGATGGCCAGCCTTTCCGTCCGGGAAGCCCGCAAGCGGCTGTATGCGCTCATCGATGAGGTGACCGCTTCCCACGAACCAGTGCAGATCACAGGCAAAGGCGGGAATGCCGTGCTGCTCTCGCAATCGGCTTGGCAGGCCATCCAGGAGACCCTCCATCTGCTCTCGATGACGGGCATGCGCGAATCCATCCGCGAGGGCCTGGCTGTGCCGGTGGAAGAGCTCAGGGATCAGCCGGGCTGGTGAGAAGGGGCGTTTGCTTCACACGGCAAGCCCAGAAGGAGGCCCGCAAGCTCGCAGACGCATTGTTGGCTTTTTGAAGGTCAACGTCCAGGCCCCACCGGGCGGCAACTGCAATCCAGTCCAGGGATCTGGGCCTTGCTAGCCGCAAACTTCATCAGAAGCAAGAAGCTGCTGCACGTGGGTGGCAGCGGGCACAGAATCCCCTATCAACAGCTCGGCAACAGGATGGTGAGCAGGAGCAGCCTGGGAACGAGCGGCAAGGGCAAGAGCAAGGGCAGGGCGCTCAGCGACAGCAGCGAATCTGCCTTCCAGGTGCCCGGCACCACGGTGTTCGTTGGGCGTCAGCGGCGCGAGCTGGCCAGCATCGACATCCTCCAATTCAACGCCGAGACGATCCAGTAGTGGCATCGCGCGGACATGGACACCTGCCGCGCCTGCCTCGCCGGGCCGATGATCAGCTGGATCAACGTGAACGGCATCCACGACACCGCTCTGATTGAGCAACTGGGCGATGCCTTTGATCTGCACCCGCTGACCCGCGAAGACATCGCCAACACCTCCCAACGGCCGAAGTGGGAGGAGTTCGACGGCTATGCCTTCCTGGCGATGAAGATGCTCGACAACGCGGGAGATGACCGGGGGGTGACGGTCGAGCACGTGAGCCTGATCCTCGGACCCATCTGGGTGCTCTCGTTCGTGGAGGACGAGGGCGATGTGTTTGAAAGTGTGCGCAAGCGTCTGCGCACGGCCAGCGGCCGCATCCGCAAGATGCCGGCCGACTACCTGGCCTTCTGCCTGATGGACGCCGTGGTGGACCACTACGTGCTGGCGGTGGAGCAGATCGGCGAGAGGGTGGAACTGATCGATGACGAGGTGATGAGCCACCCCAAGCCGGGCGATATCCACAAGATCCACCGCCTCAAGCAGCACATGCTCGCCCTGCGCCGGGCCGTGTGGCCGCTGCGGGAGGTGGTGGGGGCGATCGTGCGCAGCGAATCGGATCTGCTGGGCCAGCGCACCAATGTGTTCTGGCGCGATCTCTACGACCACACCGTGCAGGCGATCGACATGGTGGAAACCTCACGCGATTCCCTGGCCAGCCTGCACGACACCTACCTCTCCAGCCTCAGCAACCGCATGAACGAAGTGATGAAGGTGCTCACCGTGATCTCCACGATCTTCATCCCCCTCACGTTCCTTGCCGGTGTGTATGGCATGAACTTCAAAAACATGCCCGAGCTTGAGTGGAAAGAGGGCTATTTCCTGGTGTGGGCGGTGATGGTGTCGACCGGTGTGCTGCTGCTCCTCTATTTCCGAAAGCGCCGCTGGCTCTAAGTGAGCGCCGCTGGCTCAGTCCAGATCCGCCAGCCGCTGCCGGGCCAGGGCAGCCTGGGCTTCGGCTTCGGCCAGGTTGGCCTGGCACTCGGCCACCACCTCCGGCGGCGCCTTGCCGGCGAAGTTGGGGTTGGCCAGGCGGCCGGCCAGGCCTTTGATCTCCTTCTCGGCCTTGGCGATGTCTTTCTCCAGCCGGCCGCGCAGGGCGTCGAGATCCACCAGGCCCTCGATTGGCAGCAGCACCTGCAGCTCGCCGCTCACCGCCGCCAGGCAGCGGGCGCTCATGGGGGTGCTGCCGGCCGCGTCGGTGGTGCTGGTTTCGCGCACCTCCACCGACGCCGCCCGGGTGAGGGCGGTGATGTCGCCGCTGCCGGCGCGCAGCACGGTGGCCAGCTCCGGCCGGCCGGTGAGGAACACCACCGGCGCGGCCTGTGAGGGCTTGAGCCCCGCCACGGCGCGCAGATTGCGCACCACCCGGATCGCTTCGATCAGTTCGGCGAACTGGGCTTCCAGCGACGCATCAAGAGCGGCGGCGTCCACCGCCGGCCAGGCCTGCAGCGCCAGGAAGGTGCCTTCGGGGGCGCCGGTGAGCCCGTGCCAGAGCTCCTCGCTCAGGTGCGGCATGAGGGGGTGCAGCAGCACCAGCAGCTCGTTCAGCACCTTGGCCAGCACCTGGCGGGCCACGCGCTGATCCGCCATCACTTCAGCGCTGAGCGGCTCGCCTTCAACGGCGGGGCGGGGGTTGAGGCGCCTCTTGAGCAGCTCGATCGTCCAGTCGCACACCTCGTTCCAGGCGAACTCGTAGAGGCCCTTGGCGGCTTCGCCCAGGGCGTAGCTGGTGTAGCGCTCCGCCGTTTCGCCGTTCACCCGCGCCAGCCGCGACAGGATCCAGCGATCGGCCAGGGTCAATGCCGCCGGATCCGGCTCTCCAAGGCTGGCGGGCGTTTCGCCGCCCAGGTTGATCAGGGCGAAGCGGGTGGCGTTCCAGAGCTTGTTGGCGAAGTTGCGCGCCCCTTCCACCGTGGCCGAATTGCCGCTGGCGCGGTCGTAGTCGAGGCGGATGTCCTGGCCGGCGCCGGCCACTTCGCGCACCAGGGCGAAGCGCAGGGCATCGGCGCCGTAGCGCTCGATCAACGGCAGCGGATCGATGCCGTTGCCGGCACTCTTGCTCATCTTGCGGTTGTTCTCATCCCGCACCAGGCCATGGATCATCACGTCGCGGAAGGGGATCCAGGTGTCGCGGCCGCCCACCGGCACGCCGTCTTCCTGCAGGAAGGCACCGGCCAGCATCGTCATGCGCGCCACCCAGAAAAAGATGATGTCGAAGCCGGTGACCAGCACGCTGGTGGGATACCAGGTGGCCAGATCGGCGGCGTTCGCATCGGGCCAGCCGAGGGTGGAGAAGGGCCAGAGGCCGCTGGAGAACCAGGTGTCGAGCACGTCGGGGTCCTGCTCCAGCTGCAGCGCGCGGCCCGCCGCCCGGCTGGCGGCGCCGAACTGGGCCTCGGCCTTGGCCTGGGCCTCCTCGGCGTCGCGGGCCACCACGTAGGGGGTGGCGTCGCTGATCACACCGCCGGTTTCACTCACCACGAACCAGGCGGGAATGCGGTGGCCCCACCAGAGCTGGCGGCTGATGCACCAGTCGCGGATGTCGGTGAGCCAGTCGCGGTAGACCTTCTCCCAGCGCTGCGGCACGAAGCGCGGTTCGCCCTGATCGAGCGCGGCGCGGCAGCGGGCGGCCAGCGGCTCAGCCCGCGCGAACCACTGGGTGGAGAGCAGAGGCTCCACCGGCACCTTGCCGCGATCGGAGAAGGGCACGCTGTGGCGGTGGGGCTCCACCTTCACCAGGAACCCTTCCGCCTCCATCGCCGCCACCACCGCCGTGCGCGCCTCGAAGCGATCCAGCCCGGCGAAGCGGCCGGCGGCGGCGTTCATCGAGCCGTCCTTGGCCATCACGGTGATCAGCGGCAGGCCGTGGCGGGCCCCGATCGCGAAGTCGTTGGGGTCGTGGGCGGGGGTGACCTTGACGCAGCCGGTGCCGAAGGCCGGATCCACATGCGCATCGGCCACGATCGGGATCTGACGACCCACCAGCGGCAGGGTGATCGTGCGGCCCACCAGGGCGGCGTAGCGGGGGTCGGTGGGGTGCACGGCCACGCCGGTGTCGCCCAGCAGGGTTTCGGGGCGGGTAGTGGCCACCACCAGATGATCCAGGCCGGCGGCGTCACCAGCGGCGTCACCTGCAGCGCCCTCGGTGAGTGGATAGCGGAAGTGCCAGAGGTGCCCGTCGAGCTCCTTCATCTCCACCTCCAGATCGCTCACCGCCGATCCCGAGGCCGGGCACCAGTTCACCAGGTATTCACCCCGGTAGATCAGCCCCTGCTCGTGCAGCCGTACGAAGGCTTCCACCACCGCTTTGTTGAGGCCGGGATCGAGCGTGAAGCGCTCGCGCCGCCAATCCACCGAATAGCCGAGCCGCCGCAGCTGACCC
Organism: Synechococcus sp. ATX 2A4; assembly: GCF_024346375.1. Lineage (GTDB taxonomy): Bacteria > Cyanobacteriota > Cyanobacteriia > PCC-6307 > Cyanobiaceae > MW101C3. The sequence goes on from NZ_JAGQCV010000005.1 coordinate 28,811, forward strand.
ACGATCGTGCCGCCGCTCTCGGCCTTCCAGGCCCAGGCGCGCTCAAGGAAGGCGTCGCGGCCCAGGTCGTCCTTGCTGCCGCCTTCCGCCTTGATCTGCTTCTCCAGGATCGACTGCACCGCGATCGAGGCGTGGTCGGTGCCGGGCAGGCACAGCACGTTCTTGCCCTGCAGGCGCTGGAAGCGCACGACCGTGTCGATCAGGGCCGTCTCGAAGCCGTGGCCCATGTGCAGGCTGCCGGTCACGTTCGGCGGCGGGATCACCACCGAAAACGGCTCACCGGGAGCGTTGGGGTCGGGGTGAAAGGCGCCCGCCGCCTCCCAGGCCGCCTGCCAGCGGGCTTCCGTGCCCCTGGGGTCGTAGGTCTTGGGCAGGGCCAGGGCCTCGGCGGCAGCGGCGCCATCAGGGCTGGGGGCGGCGGAGGCCTCGGTCACAGCTGGGGTCAGGGAGATCCGCCCATGCTCTCAAAGGACGGCGAGCCAAGCGGTGAGGGCGGCTTGCGGGGGCGGCCGCTACGTGAACGCGCACGCTTCCAGCTCACCGGATCTGGGGGATTACGGCGCAGGAACTGCGAGAAAGTTGCCTGCACGCAGCCGATTCCATGCAAAAGTCCGCCATTATGGACATTTGCTCTGAAGAATGTCCATAATGGCTGAATGCCAAGCAAGCCCCCGGTCGTCTTCCCGCAGGAGCAATGGCTGCTTTCCCAGTTGGGCGAGCGGCTGAGGCTCGCACGCCTGCGGCGCAAGCTGAGCAACGCCGTCGTGGCGCAGAGGGCCGGCATCTCCAGAACGTCGCTCTACAAAGTGGAGGCGGGCGACCCGGGAGCCACCTTGGGCACTTACCTGCGCGTGATGGCGGTGCTCGGGCTTGAAGCCGACTTCAATGCTTTGGCGGCAGACGACAAGGTGGGCCGCAGGTTGCAAGACCTGGTCTTCAAACCGCCCGCATCACTGGCGCGGCGCAGACAAGCCTCCGCCGATGCACCCAAGGCTCCTGGCGGCCGCATGAACGGCACGGGGAACGCATCATGAGCGGCCAGGACAACGCCGTAGAGGTCTGGCTCGACTGTGACCTGGGGCCGCCCTGCCGGGTCGGCACCCTGGCGCATGACCGTGGGCAGATCCGCTTCCACTACGAACAAGCGTGGCTCAACGACGCACGCGCGTTCTCGATCGACCCGGACCTGTCGCTGGACAAAGCACCGTTCTTTCCCAATCCCGAGTTGGGTAACTTCGGCATCTTTCTGGACTCATCCCCGGACCGTTGGGGCCAGACATTGATGAAGCGTCGCGAGGCCCTGCAAGCCAAGGACGAGAAACGCCCTCCGCGGACGCTGTACGCGTGGGACTTCCTGCTCGGAGTCCAGGACTTCACCCGGCAAGGCGGCCTGCGCTTTCGGGGGGTCGGAACGCAGGAGTTCCTGGGCAACGAGAAGATGGCCGCACCGCCCGTCACCACGCTGCGGGATCTGGAGGCGGTCGCGTATCAGCTCAGCGACCGGCGCATCGACGACCTGGACGAGCTGCGCAAGTGGTTGGCCGTGCTGGTTGCACCGGGTGCGTCCTTGGGTGGTGCACGCCCGAAAGCCAACTTTACGGACGCAGACGGTTCGCTTTGGATCGGCAAGTTCCCGGCACGAAACGACGACCGGGACGTCGGCGCCTGGGAACACGTTGTGCACGGCTTGGCGCAGAAAGCCGGCGTGGACGTGCCAGAAGCCAAGGTCGTGCGGTTGAGCAACGAGTTCCATACGTTCTGCGTGCAGCGCTTCGACCGCGCCAAGGGCATGCGGCGCTTCTATGCCTCCGCGATGACCTTGCTTCGCAAGGAGCAAAGCGAGGGCGCAAGCTATCTGGAACTGGCCCAGCTCCTTCGGACGCGAGGCGATGGTGCGCATACGAGTGCTGACCTGGAGCAGTTGTTCCGGCGCGTCACATTCAATGTGGCGATCGGCAATCGCGACGACCATCTGCGCAACCACGGATTTGTGCTGGCCGATAACGGCTGGCGTCTCGCACCTGCCTTCGACGTGAACCCCAACGTCGATGAGGCAGAACACGTCCTCAACATCGACGACTCGGACAACCGGCCGAGTCTCACAACGGTGCTATCCACCGCGCTGTTCTATGGGCTGGAGGAAGAACGCGGAGGGCAGATTGTTGAGGATGTTGTGAGTGCCATCGATGGATGGAAGCTCGCGGCAAAGAAGGCCGGCATCGCGCGTAGCGATATCGAACTCACCGGCAGCGCGTTCTCTGCGCATGCGGAGTACAGGTCAGGCTCTGCAGCTTGACGCGTCAGCCGATCGCTCGCCATCACCTGGCCGGAAGGAGGCCTTGGGGCATACAAGGGCTCCTTTGGAGATCGATCCCGTCTGTGAGCGCCTGGTGGGTGAGCCCTTCTTTGCGGCCATGGCCGGTCGCTACGCAACCGAACACGCTTCCACCTCACCGGATCTGGGGGATTACGGCGGCGAGCTACCGGCCTTTCTGCGCGCCTTCACCCCAATGGCACCGGGTGTTCAATGCCCCCGATGAGAACGGCCTCGACCTGACGGCCCTCTCCCGCGTGGCTCCAGAGCAGTGGGAACACCTGGTGTTCCAGCTGCCTCAAGCCAGCGCGCTGCTGGCCTCGGCCTATCCGGTGGACCTGATCTGGGCCGCCAACCAGCCAGACGCCACGGATCCCGAACCGATTGATCTGGATCAGGGCGGCGCGACGCTCCTTACCAGGAGGGATGGCGTGAACACGCGCATGGAGCGGCTTGACGCTGGAGCGTGGCAGCTGTTGCAGGGTTTTGCTGCCAGAACGAGCTTTGGCAAGCTCTGCAGCGAGCTGGATCCAGGCAGCAACTCACTGGAGGTGGAAGGGCAGCTGCGCGTGGATGCCGCCGTGTTGCTGCCGATGGTTGTGGCGCGCGGTTGGGTGAGTGGGTTTGAGGTGGGCTGCAGCTGATGGCTATTCGGCGGGGGGGAACCAGGGGAATGGTCTGAATGGGTGTTCCTGTGAGGGGGTAGGCAAGTACGCGAACACTCCTTCGGCCGAGCAAGAAGGAATCTCTCCACGGTCGAATGCAAAGAAACGCTCTTCAACGTTCATGAGCGAGGCTGGCGTGGCGCTTAAGCAGGATCTTAGCTCGGAAGTTCTATTCCGTTTCTTCTGTTCTTGTGTCGCTAACGCCGCGGGTTCACTGTCCGCCACGAGCTGACGGGTGGGCCATCAAGTGGGGTTACCCCGATTCGGTGGCAGGCTAGGCGCATGGTTGCGTAAGGCGCCGTCTATTCTTGATGACAGGCTTTCTGGAAGCAGAATGGATCAAACGGCACACTCGTAAAGATACCTCTGGAACCCTGAAAAGAGCTGGCCGATTTGTTCTGGCCTTCCCAGATCGGCAACGGCGTCAGCAATAGAGTTCTGGTAGCGGAGCTGCAGCAACGGTGTGAGCTTCTCCTGGGCCAGCTCCTGCACGCCCATCGTCACATAGTGCTGGAGAACAAAATCCAGGAAGAGCTGCTGCTTGCTGGTGAAGCGGGAGTGGATATAGAGGCGGGCGTTCTCTGCACGCTCCTGGCGGGGAACGGGTGGCAGGGCATAGGCCACATGGGCCAGCACATCGAACAGATCGCTGTTCTCGGCCTCAATGATCCGCTGCATCTCCGCCAGCTGATCAGCGCCAAAGCCCTTCTCCTCCAGCCCCTGCAGCAGCTTGCGGCGGGTGTCGGGCGCACTCCAGAGCTGCCGCAGCTCGGCCTCATCCTTCACGAATTCCGGCAGCTGGCCGTAGAGCAGCTCGATGAACTGCTGGGAGCTCATCGGCCGGCCATCGGGATGCCAGAAGGACGTCACCAGCATGTGCTGGATCGAGCGCTCCTTGCCATCGCCCAACTTGATGCGGGCCTTGACGGGGCGGGCCTTGGGCCCTTCTGGCTCATCATCACCCTCCTTGGGAGGATCGGGTTCGCCATCAGGAACCACAGCCTTGGGCGCGACAGGCTCAGGCTCCAACGGCTCCCCATCCCACTCCGGATCGCTGAAGTGGTGATGGGCCTTCACGAAGTCGTAGATCGTGAAGTAATCCTTGCCGTCGAACAGGCGGGTGCCACGGCCGATGATCTGCTTGAACTCGATCATCGAGTTCACGGGCCGCAGCAGCACGATGGCGCGCACATTGCGGGCATCCACGCCGGTGGAAAGCTTCTGCGACGTGGTGAGGATGGTGGGAATCGTCTTCTCGTTGTCCTGGAAGGCCCGCAGCCAGGTGTTGCCCAGTTCGCCGTCATTGGCGGTGACTCGCTGGCAGTAGTTGGGATCCGTGCTGCTCTTGAGCTGGTTGATCAGGTCGCGGATCGCCAGGGCGTGGTCTTGGGTGGCGCAGAACACGATCGCCTTCTGGCGCTGATCGATCTGAGCCATGACGATCTCGACCCGCTGGCGCTCGCGCTGCTCGATCTCGATGATGCGGTTGAAATCGGCCTCCTTGTAGAGCTTGCCGGCTTCGATCTCCCCTTCCACCACCGTGTCGTCGGGGGTGTAGACGTACTCGTCGAGGGTGGTGGTGATCTGCTTGACGCGGAAGGGGGTGAGAAAGCCGTCGTTGATGCCCTCTTTGAGCGAATAGCTATACACCGGCTCGCCGAAGTAGGCGTAGGTGTCGGTGTTGCCGGCGCGGCGGGGGGTGGCGGTGAGGCCCAGCTGCACGGCGGGGGCGAAGTACTCGAGGATGCCGCGCCAGGTGGATTCGTTGTTGGCGCCACCTCGGTGGCATTCATCGATCACGATGACATCAAAGAAATCAGGCGGGTACTGGCCGAACCAGGGAGAGGGCTTGCCGTCCACCGGCGGACCGCTCATGAAGGTCTGGAAGATGGTGAGAAACACGCTGGCGTTGGTGGGCACCCGGCCTTTCTTGCGGAGGTCATCGGGTTCGATCCGCGCCAGGGCGTTCTCCTCGAAGGTGGCGAAGGCGGTGAAATCGTTGAAGGCCTGATCGGCGAGGTTGTTGCGATCGGCCAGAAACAAGATGCGCGGCCGGCGCGTGGGTTCGCCAGAGAGATTCCAGCGGGCGGCAAACAGCTTCCAGAGGATCTGGAAGGCGATCGAGGTCTTGCCGGTGCCGGTGGCGAGCGTCAACAGGATGCGGTTCTGGCCGGAGGCGATCGCCTCCAGCACCCGCTTCACGGCGATCTCCTGGTAGAAGCGGATCTGCCAGCTACCGCCCTTGTCGGGGAAGGGGATGGCGGCGAAGCGATCACGCCAGGCGTTCTCTTCGGCGAAGGTGCGCGCCCACAACTCCTGGGGGCTGGGGAAGCCTTCGGCCTCCCCCTCCTCGCCCGAATCCATGTCGATGGCGTAGATGCCCTTGCCGTTGCTGGCGTAGGTGAAGCGCAGCTGGAGCTTGGCGGCGTACTCCTTGGCCTGGCCCACGCCTTCGGTGAGCGGCAGGGAATCGGCCTTGGCCTCCACCACCGCCAGGGCGGTGTTGCGGTAGCTGAGTACGTAATCGGCGTTGAGGCACTTGCCTCGGCGTCCGCCCCCTTCAATGCGACCAGGAGCGATCGGGAACTCGCGGCGAATGCGGCTGCCCTCCACCACGCCCCAACCGGCCGCCACCAGCAGCGGATCGATCAGCTCAGCGCGGGTTTCAGCCTCGTTCATCCGATCTGCGAGGCCACGTGATCGAGCAGATCAGCGGTCATGGAGTTTCTGGCCGGGGCAATAGCTGGAGAGGCGGGCCGTGGGCGGCGTGGGCCTAGTTTGGCGTGGGTTGCCTGGCTTTGCCTCCTGCCTGATCACGGCCCTAGCGCTCCAACAGGCACCACGCTGATGCCATCCGCCCGTCGGTAGCCATAGCCGCTGCCGCACACCACCGCCAGGAAGGCGGGTTCTCCGGTGCGGCGCGTATCGATCTGCTGGCGAAAGCGCAGCAGGCCAGCGGAGGCGACGTCCACCTGGCCCGGGCCGAGCTTGATCTCGATCGCGCCCCAACGGCCATCGCGCAGCTGCACGATCGCGTCCACCTCAACGCCGTAGTCGTCGCGGTAGTGGAACACCTCGCCTTCGAGCGCCTGGGCCAGCACCCGCAGGTCGCGGATCACCAACGACTCGAACAGCAACCCCAGCCACTCCAGATCCTTGAGCAGGCGATCGGGGCTTCCGCCGAGGGCCGCCACCGCCAGGGAGGGGTCGCAGAAGTGGCGCCGGGGTGCCTGGCGCAGGGCCGCTTTCGAACGCAGATGGGGCCGCCAGGCGACCTGGTTCTCCAGCACCATCAACCGCTCCAGGGCCTGCAGGTGATCGGCCACGGTGCGCGGGTCGAGCGGCCCATCGGCGCCGCCGGCATTGGCCGCCAGGGTGGCCAGGCTCACCTCGGTGGCCACGTTGCGGCCGAGGGAGCGCAACAGGGCCCCCAGCCGCTGGGGATCCCGCCGCCGCCCATCCACCCGCTGCACGTCCACCTGGCGCACCTGCTCCAGGTAGTCGCGGGCGGCTCGGGATGCCGCCGCCAGGGGCCGCTCCAGCTGGGCCGGCCAGCCGCCGCGGCAGACCAGCTCGGCCAGATCTGCCACTCCCAGCCCTGGATCGGCGCAGCTCGGCGGCTCCCCCTCCAGCAGCGCCGCCAGCGAGACGCCGCCGTGGCCGGCGCCACTTTCCACCAGGCTCATCGGCCGCAGCCGCAGAAACGAAAAGCGGCCCGCCCCGGTGTGGCGCTCGGCGTCATCGGCCGGCACCGCCGAACCGGTGAGCAGAAATTGCCCAGGCGCCTCGACGGCATCCACGGCCCGCCGCACCAGATTCCAGAGCGCCGGCTCCACCTGCCACTCATCCAGCAGGCGCGGCCGGGGACCCGCCAGCACCAGGGCCGGATCCACCGCCAGCGCCTGGCGGGCGGCGGTGTCCACATCCAGCAGCACCGTGGAGCCGGCCAGCTGCTGGGCCATGCGGGTCTTGCCGCAGGCTTTTGGGCCTTCGATCACCACCGCTCCGGCGGAGCCCAGGCAGGCGCGCAGCTCGCCGTCGGCGATGCGGGGGCGGTAGCCGGAGGCCATGCGGCAGCAGCCAATGCAGAAGATGCCGGAATCCTAATGCAGGAAAAATGGAGCTTCTGATGCAGGAAAAGCTGGCCGGTCGATGCAGGAAACGACGAACACAAGGTCGTGGGTCAGTTCCGTGGCCACGGTGGCTGGGCGCGGGAGCCGTCAGGGGAGCTCCAGCCAACCCCGCAGGGCCAGAACCAGATCCACGAGCACCTGGGGCTCCAGCTGCCCCACCACCTCACCCACCGCCTGGACCGGCACGGTGAAGAGTTTGTCGACCATCAGCTGGGAGGGCTTGCGCAGGCCATTGCGCCCAGAGGGCTCCACGGCGATCCGCACCAGGGGAGCCTGCCGGAGGGTGCTGGTGAGCGGGCAGAGAGTGACGCTGGGATGGGCCTGAAGCCAGCGATCCGCGACAGAGAACAGCTGGTGTCATGCGGTCCAGTCGTTCCAGTCGGGCAGCTGCTCACTCCAGTGCGGCGGCTCCACCTGGGCGAGGTGTTCCGACTGCCTTAGTGCCTCGCCAGCGTTGCCATGGCGGGCCAGATCGTGGCTGACGGCCTCGCGGATGCAGGCGCTGCGGGTTTTGCCCATCTGGCGCTCAAGCTCTGGCTCCACCCTCACACCGGGCACCTGATTATCCTGATGTACAGGCTATTGGACAACGCCATGCAGGTGGTCAGCTTTTCGGAGGCCCGGGAGAGCTTCAAGGCCGTGCTGGATCGGGTGGAGGCCGATGCGGACGTGACCCTGATTACCCGGCGGCACGCCAAGGGGGCGGTGGTGATGTCGCTCGACACGTACAACAGCCTGATGGAAACCGTGCACCTGCTGCGTTCCCCGGCCAATTCGGCCCATCTGCAGCGGTCGCTGGAGCAGGCCGGGCGTGGGGAGCTCCTCTCCCATGGGCTGATCGATCCGGATCTGGCCGATGCCGGCGATTGAGCGACTGGCCTGGACGGCTGCCGCCTGGGACGATTACCTCCACTGGCAGAGCCAGGACCGCAGGCAGTTGCGACGCATCAACCAGCTGATCCAGGCCTGCCTGCGCGATCCCTTCGATGGCATCGGCAAACCCGAGCCTCTGCGGGAAAACCTGGCTGGGTGCTGGTCGCGTCGCATCGACGAGGAACATCGCCTGGTTTACCGGTTGGATGGTGAGCTTCTTGTGATCCTGGCCTGCCGGTATCACTACCGGTAAGGCGGCACGGCGAGGTGCAAGCAGGTCGACCGTGCGTCCGGGCAGAGTGAAAACACGGCAGCCGCCATGGCAGCGTCTGAACGGGTTGGCTGGCGGAAGGCACGATGAACTGGAGGCCAAAGCCTGGAGCTCAGAGCTCGCCGTTGAACGCCTGGTGCAGGAGGGACTTCTTCAGTTCCTCCAGGGCGGCGAGTTTGCGTTCGTAGAGGCGGGTAAGGCGTTGGGTTTCTTCTCTCAAAGAATCGAGCTTCGAAACAATGCCAGATTGCAGGTGCAGTGGTGGGATTGGAACTACTCGACTCTCCATCGAGCCTTTGCTGACGTGCATCATTGTTGTCCCGGTTCCGTGAGCGAGCTTGATCTGATCAACGTCCCACTCAAGAAGATACAGAAGAAATCGCTTTTCAACGATCGTCTTCTTCGGAAGCACCTTCCAAATATGATAATGATAAATCACCTTATCTCCATCCCAGATTCGCGGACCAAAAGAAGCTGACCAGGCATAGAGCAGGTCGCCCTTATCGCAATACTTGTCTGCTTCAAGCTCAAGATCAGAATAATACCAGTCCCGATTACTGAAAAAGTTTCCAACGCGAAGAAGAGGATATGGTCCAGCGCTAAGCATCTCATCCTTCTTGTATGCTCGTCCGTTGATTAGTGTGCATACTTCGCAGAGCTCCTTCTCCACCCACCCCTCCCCCCGCTCACTGAAAACGGATTGAAGATGACTCTCAAAGATCGCGCGGGCGTTCTGGAGGTTCTGTACGGCGTTGGCTTTGGCGATGGCGAGACCCGCAAACGCTTCGTCGAGCAGGGCGACGATTCGGTGCTGTTCGGGGAGAGGGGGTAGGGGAACGGGAAACTGCGCCAGTGCTTCGCCAGTGAAGTGCTGGATACCTGCACCGTTGAAATGGTTCTTCAGCGTTCCATCGAGATCCTTCGAAAGCAAGTAATAGATGAACCACTTGTTTCGTTCAGGCTCATGAAAGCGCACGCGATGAAGCGCCTTCTGAAAGTAGATGGGTTCGTCCTGTTCCCAGATGGCTGCGCGACCCGGATAACCGCCCTCGCAAATGAGCACGTCGCCTTTGACGGCGGTGTATTTCTCCACCTCCATCGGGAGAAATGGCATTTTAAGAACGTCGGACAAATCAAAGTCGAACCATCGGACGTTGAGGTTTCGTAGATACGGTTTGGGCTCACCCTTGTTCTTCGCCTTATCCAGCATCTTGCCGAGCGAATGCTTGGCAATCTCGCTCACCTTCTTGATCTGCCAACCCTCCCTCATACCAACGCCCTGATCCTCCCCAGCACCTCCGTGCTTTTCGCATCCAGCGCCGCAATCTCGTTCATGATCTCCTGTGGACTCCGCCGCGCCACTGGCTCACCCCCGTGGGGGTTCTTCACCGACAGATCCCAGCTCTCTAGATCGATGGAGTCCACATCCACGCTCCAGCTCTTCGGCGAATCGGCAAACGACTGCTGCAACTCCACGAACTCCGCCAGGTCGCGGTCGTTAAGCGGTTTAGTTTTGCCCATGTTGCGGCCGGGATCGAGCTGGTAGAACCACACCTTGCGGGTGGGCGCACCCTTCTCGAAGAACAGCACCACCGTTTTCACCCCCGCCCCCTGGAAGGTGCCGGCGGGGCAGTCGAGCACCGTGTGCAGGTTGCAGTCGGACAGCAGCTTCTGGCGCAGGGCCACCGAGGCGTTGTCGGTGTTGGAGAGAAACGTGTTCTTGATCACCACACCGGCGCGGCCGCCGGCCCGCAGCAGGCGGATGAAGTGCTGCAGAAACAAAAACGCCGTTTCGCCGGTACGGATCTCGAAGTTCTGCTGCACCTCCTTGCGTTCGCTGCCGCCGAACGGTGGGTTGGCGAGGATCACATCGAAGCGGTCGCGCTCCTGCACATCGCTGAGGTTTTCGGTGAGGGTGTTGGTGTGCAGCACCTTGGGCGCCTCGATGCCATGGAGGATCATGTTCATGATCGCGATCACATAGGCGAGGCTCTTTTTCTCCTTGCCGGTGAAGGTGCGGTTCTGCAGCGTGTCCAGATCGGCGGTGCTGAGTTCGGCCCCTGTGGATCCGCCCTTGCGCATGAATTCGAACGCTTCGCACAGGAAGCCGGCGGAACCCACGGCTGGGTCGTAGACCGACTCACCGATCTGCGGGTTCACCACCTGCACAATCGCTCGGATCAGCGGCCGGGGCGTGTAGTACTCACCGCCGTTGCGGCCGGCGTTGCCCATGCGCTTGATTTTCTCCTCATAGAGCATCGAGAGTTCGTGCTTCTCGGCCTGGGAGCGCAAGCGCAGGCCATCGAGCCCATCGATGATTTCGCGCAGGTTGTAGCCGCTGGAGATCTTGTTGCGCAGTTCGCCGAAGATCTCGCCGATCTTGTATTCGATCGTGTTCGGCCCGCTGGCGCTCTGCTTGAAGCGCTCCAGGTAGGGGAACAGGCGCACGTTCACGAAATCGCGCAGGTCGTCGCCGGTGAGGGATGCGTGGTGATCCAGCTGGCCGCTGGCGTTCTTCGGCGCCGCCCAGCGGCTCCAGCGGTAGGGCTCCTCCAGGATCGGGCTGTAGGCGCGGCCCTCCAGGGCGGCCACGGCGGCCCGGTCGTCTTCGAGCCCGTCGAGATACTTGAGGAACAGCAGCCAGGAGGTCTGCTCGGTGTAGTCGAGCTCGGTGCCGCAGCCGGCCTCCTTGCGCAGGCAGTCGTCGATGGCGCGGAACGCCTGCTCGAAGGAACTGGGGGCCGAGGCGGCGCGGGAACCGTTGGGGGCGCGAGTGCGGGGGGCGCGGCTGGCGGCTTGGCCGTTGCCGAAGGCTTCCACAGCCGACCCATCCGCCAGGGCCACCGAGCCACCTCGGCCTCGACCGGGCGCGATCAGTCGGCGGCTCAGCAGATCCGCCTTCACCGCTTCGTAGGTGGACTCGTCCCACTCCAAGGTTTCCCGCAGGCGGCCGTTGCCGGCTGAGCCGCCCAGGGCAGCGAGCGCACCGAGGAACTCGTCGGTGAGGTCGTCGACGGAGTTGGGTGTGGTGAGGTCAGGGGCTGAGGCGGTGGTCAAGGAGGGGTGGGGGTGGTGTAGTTAAGGATGGCAGAGGGGATTAAATATATGCGATGCATGACGATAATCTTTCGAAGAGGCGGCCTGCCGAATCTCTCGTGCAAATCGTATCAGAATTAGGGCAATCACTTGAAGAAGATTTCTAGTTTACGAGCAACAGAACCACGTTTCAAGCAGAAAGAAGTCTTCTGTAGGTCACTTAGATATGGCTCTCGCCAATTCTGGATCACTATCACAACATCCAGCATCATCTAAATCAGCAAGCTAAAAGTCCATCGTATGTAATGAGCCAAGGCGCTGTTCTTTGCTGCGCAGAATCAGTTGATATGATATAGCCACCCCGTAGATGTGCCCGTAAAGCACCATCGAATATTCCGTGACTAGCATTGATTACGCAAGCGCTTCATTTAATAGGTTGCTATAGTATTTAATCGCCCTAGTAAATAGCTTGAAGTCATCAAAGGAAAGACCAGCTGGGGCGTTAGGGGCGTCGCCTGCGTGAAGATATTTCTTAAAATGAAGTATGTCAGTCTCTTTGATTTTTGAAAAGGCGCGAACCGCCTTTTCGCTTGTCTCTTGCGTTCGATGTGAGCTAGCAATTCTAAGATGCCTGTAATACTCGATTAGGCGATACTCTGGAGCCGCAACAAGCCTAGACTTTATAGAGGAGGAAAGATTATGTTCAAGTTGCTGCATTGGCGCAAGGTCCTTGCCTCCCACTTTCTTTTCCCATCCTTCGACCCGGTATAAGATACAATGTTGTTTGATTGCTTCTTTAAGCGCGGCCTCAAAGGCTGCATGAGTGAGGATAATAAATGAGTGGTATGCTACACTTCTCATTGTGCTAAAGTGATAAGTGCCGTGTGGAACTTGGAAATCTTGATAAAGAGACTTAAGAAATTCATCTGCACTTGATCTAGTATTTCTAGCGGTATCTTCAAGAAAGCGCTGAGAAACTTCTTGTAGCTGGATACATGCGTCTTGATCTCCGAGATCCTTAAAGAGAGTTTGAAAGGATGGAAGGAACTGTTTTGAAGTTACGTACCCGGGGAATGGCGGCAATTTTGACATGTCCATAATTGAAACCCAGTTTTAGCTCCTAAGTAGGTCTAGAGAACAGTCCAGTGAGTACATTCAGCTAAGATGGAGAGATGATTCCATCGCCGAGGGTGGCTCCAATTACAAGGTTACCAAGACGCCACTCAGCAGAGCTACCGCATTAGCACATTGAAAGCAGCAGAAGATACTCATTTCGTATTGATCATGATGATCAAGTCAGTCACCTGCATCCTGGATTACTGAAGGGGGAACATGCTCTACGCGATATTCGTTATCATCTGATTCAATGATTCCAGATGCTTCATCGGCAAGAGGCTCAATAGCAACTGCCTCTGCACTTGTTGCAAACTCTTCATCAAAGACTGCTTTATATGCTGTCAAAAACACTTCGGATTCTCTAAACCTCTTGAATAAAGGCCAGTCCCTGTAGCAGTTCGATGATATTGATCCACTCTTTCCAATTCGTTCCATAATCGCCTGGGCGTCACTAAATCTATCTGTTAGTACAGCATTGGCAAGCTGGAAGTTGTCAGATTTAGCCGACCAATCAATTTGATCTAGAATCTCCTTGCATTGCCTCTCATCTCCATTCCATTTGTAAGCTTGCGCGCGATTAATCAGAAAGGAGAGTTTTGAGGCTTCGTTTGAGTATTTCTTTATTTCTTCAAAGGCAAAATCCAACAGACATATTGCAAGATTGTAGCGCCCTTGGTCAATTAGATCATATGTAAGATCGTTAAGGTTTTTATCGGCTCTCTCCCTATCGCTCGGGAAAAGTTTTCTCCACAATACGTGGCCCAATTTTGTGCCAATTTCAAAGATGCATTCATGAGCTTCGTGGAAGTATTTTGCAGAAACCCATAATGTAATGCCTTCATCAAAGGATGCGTCGATCTTGCATCCATGCTTTGTGCAGGCAGATAGATATTGCGAAGATATGATGCCATCTGTATGAACGAACAAATTTCTACGTTCTGTCAGCTCAATGAACGCAGGCCAACACTTCAAGTCCTTTGCAAGTGGTAGCTTAAATGCGTTTTCCATCCATTTAAACTGATCTGCATGGCTCGAACGAAGAATTGATTCTACTTCCTTCTCCAAGATGAGATCCCGGGCGTTGTCAATGCTTGCTAGGCCGGCAATATCTTCAAACGAAAGCTTTCTCTCTGAATTGTTTAAGATCTCAGGCTTTCCAATAAAAAGAGCTCTCAGGAGTCTTCCAAGATATGCATCGTACTGGGAAACGAGAGAAACAATTAAACTTCTTGGCAGCAATTTGCTGGCAAGTGCAAAATCCTCGTGTTTTCGTGCAAGCTTTTTCCACTTATTAAGCTTTAGATAAGGTACCGTAACCGTTCGCTCGCTTTCAGCTTCTTCTATCTTGCAATGAAGGTCTTCAAACTTCTTTAGCTCTTCAAACGTACTTTTTGTCATTCCTTGAACGGCAATAACCATGCCTGGAAGTACATGGCCAATTGAGTCGATATGCTTGATAAAAAGGTCAATCTCTTGTGAGATGCCAGGTTCATCCTGTTCGAGGCTTAACGAATAGGTCATTGTTTGATGACAGCCGCCAGGCCATTGCATTTATCTACAGGCAATCTATCACCTGCAATGACGAATGGCAACATGCTCAAAACTGCAATTTCGTGATTCTGCAGCCCGCATGCCCTCCGCCTCTATTTGTCAAGGGCCAATGAAGCATAAATGTCATAAACGTCCTTGAATCTCTGCATTCGCAACTGACACACTGATAGCCAATGCCTATCTCCGCCACCGCCCCCACCCCCGAACCGTTCCCCCTGAACCAGTCCCCCCGTCCCGCCGATGCCAAGGTACTGTCGGCATAACCCCCCCCTGCACCTCACCTCACTCCCCAAGGGGAAGACAAGCCGCTGGTACCCAATGCTGACCTGCGGTCGGAGCACTGGTTGCTGTGGGCCCTGAAGCTCAACCACGCGGAAGCCTTGGCCCGGCTCGGTGTTTAGCTCCTTGAAGGGCCCCGAGGGGGCTGTGCCATGGCTGAACTGATGCGATCCCAAGTCTCATGCTGCTGAGGGCGAACTCGCTCCAGTTGCATCTCCCGGCGATCAAATAGTCAGGTTGGGGGCAACGGTTCTGCCCTTGGATGCGAATGCGCCATAGGATCTTATGCGGATCCGTGGATAGCCTATTCGCCGTAATCTATCTGGAATGCTGGGCCCAGTCTCTGCGTGGTTAGTTCCATGCAAAATGGCTGATCGGAAGCGCAAAGTTCTACTGACACTGGGGCCGAAGGCCTGGGGCTATCGGGTCGTACCACTCCACGGGCCATGCCCATTCCAAAGCCTTCCCATCCCCCCGCCCCTCAGCCGGCCGCCAGCCGAGCGATGTAATCCTCCCGCCGGCCAGCGTTGATCCAGCCCGTAGCGATCGTCTTGCTGTGCTCGTGGCTCACCCGGCCGCGGTGGATGTGGGAGATGCCTGCCGGGAAGATTGCCAGGGTGCCTTTCACGGCTTCCACGTGGTGGTCTTGCCAGTGGAATTCGGTGCCGCCGTCGGGCACGTCGTTGCAGTAGAGGATCCAGGCCAGCAGGCGGCGGATCGGCTCGGTGGCTTCTTCGCTGGTGGTCCAGTCGCAGTGCCAGGCGTGGAAGGCTTCGCCGGGGGCGTAGCGCTGCAGGTTGAAGATCGGCAACACGAACAGCGACTGCTCTGGCGCGCACTGGCGCAGCAGCGGACGCTCCTGCAGGTAGCGCTCCAGCCCGGCGTTCACGCCGCGCACGATCACCTCAGCCAGGGCGAAGGCCTCCGGATCGCTGCGGTCGATCGCCACCAGGCTGATGTCGGTCGACACCTTGGCGGGTGTGGCGGGCGCACCGCCGCCGGCTTCCGGTTCGCCGAAGGCGACGCCACGCCGTTGCAGGTCGGTGCGGCGTTCGTAGAAGGCGCAGATGCCGTCGGCGAGTGCCGCATAGCCGGCGTTGCGGTAAGTGCCGATCAGGTTCATGAGTGGGCAGCCTCGCTGGCTTGGGCCCAGGGCACGGCCACCAGACCCTCCAGCTGCTTCCAGCCGGCTGGATCCGCTACCACCCGCTCGCTGAGCCCGACGCGGGCCAGCGCTTCGGCTACCCGCTCGGGTGGCAGCGCCACGGAGGGGTGCAGCGGCAGCACCACCACCTGGCTGTCGGCCGGATCGGCCAGCAGGCGCAGCTCCAGGTCCTCCAATGTGCGCTCGAAGAAGGTCTGCCGCAGCCGGCGGGCCAGGGCCGGCTCCAGCGCCGCCGCGAACTGGCGCAGGCCCTCGTCGTCGCCGCTGCAGCCGCAGCTGAGTGCCAGCCAGATCATCAATTTGGCCCAGCTTTCGGTGGTCCACAGCGGCGGAAAGCTGTTGCGGTGCTGGCGCACCAGCTCGTCGATGGCGAACTGAAACAACGCCGCCTGCAGCACTGCGGGATCGGACGCCGTGGGAGGGGCTGACATTCAGAGCGCAGCGGGACCTGCCGCCAACACTGCCACCGCCAGCGGCCGGCTCGCCTGGTACACCTCCTGGCCGAACACGTTCTGCACCACGAACAGCAGCACGAAGCCGATCACCGCTGCGATCAAGGGCGTGGTGATCCAGCCGGAGGCGATGCCGCCCAGCACCCCCCAGCGGATCTGGCGCACCCCCTTCATGCCCTGCAGCAGGCCGATGCCCAGCACCGAGCCGATCACCGCCTGCGATCCCGACACCGGCAGCAGCGGAATCGTGGGCAGCCCCCAGCCCGCCAGCAGGCTCTCCAGCGCCGTGGAGGAAAACAGAAACAGAACCAGCGAGTGCGACACCACCACCACCAGCGCCGCCAGGGGCGAGAGGGTCAGCAGGCTGTCACCCACGGTCATCATCACGCGGCGGGAATAGGTGTACACACCCACCGCCACGGCGATGGCGCCGATCAGAAACAGCTGCTCCACCGACGACACCTCAAACGGCCCGAGATTGAGATCACGGAACGGTGAGGCCTCCACGAAGAAACCCATCACATTGCCGATGCCGTTGGCGCCGAGCGCATAGGAGCCGAAGATCCCCGCCAGCAGCAGGCCGCTGCGGGTGTTGCGATCCAGCGAGAGCAGGTGGGGCTTGGTGAGGCTGATCCACGCCACCAGCAGCTTGTAGAGCAGCATCGCGAAGATCGCCCCGAGCACCGGCGACACCACCCAGGTGGCCGCGATCCGCCCCAATGTGCCCAGGTCGGTGGGGGAGCCGCTGAACAGGTTCCAGCCGATGATCGAGCCCACCACCGCCTGGCCGGTGGAGGCCGGCAGCCCCACGGCGCTCATCCAGGCCACCGTGAGCGCGGCGGCCAGGGCGGCGGTGAACGCCCCCGGCAGCGCATTGATCGCGCCCAGCTGGCTGAGCCCCTCGGCGGCGCCGCTGCCGCTCGTCACCGCCCCGATGATCAGGAACGTGCTGCAGAGAAAGGCGGCGGTGGGGAAGCGGACCATCCGCGTGGCCACGGCGGTGCCGAAGGCGTTGGAGGCGTCGTTCGCGCCCATCGACCAGCCCAGGAACAGGCCGCTGGAGAGAAAGATGAGCGTGACGATCAGGGCCATGGTCAAGGCGGCGGCTCAGAGGGATCGCTTGATCGCGAAGATGGAAAGGTCGTCGCCGATGTTCTCCGCCTTGTCGGCCAGGGCATCGAGCATGGCCGCGGTTTCCCGCAGCAGCGTGCGTTGCTCGAAGCACAGATCGGCGGCCACGATCCGGCGTTTGATGCGGCTGGCGAGTTTGTCGGTTTCGTCCTCGAACACCCGCACCTCGTTGATGTGCTCGCGCACCGCCGCCGGCGTACGGAAGAAGGTGCGTGCCGCCACCAGCACGGCCTGCACGCTGCGGATCGCCATTGCCGTGAGCTCGGCGAAATCCGCGCCGAACTCTGGCAGCCGCTGGGGCTGCACGATCATCAGCTCCTCGAAGTCGTCGCCCATGTCATCGAGCAGGGCGAACAGGCTGCCGAGCAGCCGCAGCACATCGCCGCGGGCATCAGGCAGCAGCATCTCGGTGTAGAGCATGGTCACGATCGTGCGGCGCAGTTCGCTGCAACGCCGCTTGATCTCGATCAGCTGGTGCAGCTTCTCCAGGCAGATCTCCTCTCCTTCCTGGCCGCAGAGGTAGGCCTTGAGGCCCAGCTCCCCCACGATCACCCCTTCGGTGATCTTGTCGAGGAACTCATCGATCAGGCCCTCCAGGAAGCGGGTCTTGCCGAACAGCGGTGGAGTTTCATTCGCCACCAGTCGCCTTCTCCCCGATCCAGCCGTCTTGGCACCGTACCCGGTGGCGGCCGGGCCGGACTGTGACGCTTCAGTCCTCCAGCGCCACCAGGTCGCGCAGCTGGCCGGGGTCGAGCCCACCGAGCCATTCCTCGCCGCTGCCGATGATGTCTTCGGCCAGGCGGGCCTTCTCGCGGATCATGCGGTCGATCTTTTCCTCCACCGAGCCGCTGGTGATGAACTTGTGCACCATCACCCGGTTGGTCTGGCCGATGCGGTAGGCGCGGTCGGTGGCCTGGTTCTCCACCGCCGGGTTCCACCAACGGTCGATGTGGAACACATGGCTGGCGCGCGTGAGGTTGAGGCCCACCCCACCGGCCTTCAGCGACAGCAAAAACAGCTGCGGGCCGCGCGGATCCTCCTGGAAGCGGTCGACCATCGCCTGCCGCTCGCTCTTGCTGCTGCTGCCATACAGGAACGGCACCTCCTGGCGGAAGCGCTGCTGCAGGTGGGCCTGCAGCAGGTGGCCCCATTCGGCGAACTGGGTGAACAGCAGCGCCCGGTCGCCTGCGTCGATCACCTCCTCCACGATCTCGTCGAGGCGTTGCAGCTTGGCGGAGCGGCTGGCGAAGCCGTTGCCCACACCCGTTTCCTTCAGCGCCAGCGCTGGGTGGTTGCAGATCTGCTTCAGCTTGGTGAGCAGCGCCAGCACCTGGCCGTGCTTCTGGCCCAGCGGCGCGCGGGCGATGGCATCGAGGCTGTCGTCCACCGTCTTGCGGTAGAGCGTCACCTGCTCGGGCGAGAGCCCCACCCATTCGTTCAGCTCCACCTTCTCGGGCAGGTCGGAGATGATCGATTTATCGGTTTTCAGGCGCCGCAGGATGAACGGCCCCACGCGCGCCTTGAGGTCGCGCAGGGAGGCGGTGTCGCCATAGCGCTCGATCGGCAGCCGGTAGCGCTGGCGGAAGAATTCCTCCTCGCCCAGCACGCGCGGGTTGAGGAAATCCATCAGCGCCCACAGCTCACTCACCCGGTTCTCCACCGGCGTGCCGGTGAGGGCGATCCGAAAACGGCCCTCACGGCTCTGCTTGCCCGCCCGCGCCAGATCCCGCGCCGACTGGCTCTGCTTCGAGCTGGGGTTCTTGATCGCCTG
Organism: Synechococcus sp. ATX 2A4; assembly: GCF_024346375.1. Taxonomy (GTDB): domain Bacteria; phylum Cyanobacteriota; class Cyanobacteriia; order PCC-6307; family Cyanobiaceae; genus MW101C3. Next base: position 47,568 of record NZ_JAGQCV010000005.1, read on the forward strand.
CGCCTCATCGATCACCATCCCCTGCCAGTCGATCGCCGCCAGCAGTTCGTTGTCGCGTTGCAGCAGGCCGTAGCTGGTGAGCAGCAGATCCACCCCCTTGAGCGCCTTCTTCAGGGCGGCGTCGGTGGCGGGACGGCGCGGACCGTAGTGCTCGCGCACCTCCAGTTCCGGGGTGAAGGCCGCCGCCTCCCGCTTCCAGTTGGTGAGCACGGAGGTGGGTGCCACCAGCAGCACCGGCCGCTTCAGCTCCTGCTCCGCCTTGAGGTGCTGCAGGAAGGCCAGCAGCTGGATCGTCTTGCCCAGGCCCATGTCGTCGGCCAGGCAGGCGCCCTGATCGAAGCGGTGCAGGAAGGCGAGCCAGCCCAGGCCCCTTTCCTGATACGGGCGCAGCTGGCCGGCGAAGCCTTCCGGGGCCGGCAGCGGATCGGGCGCCTTCTGCTGGTGGTATTGCTCCAGCACCGCCTGCAGCCGGGGCCCCGCCGTGAAGCGGTGCACCGGCAGCCGCTGCAGCGTTTCCCCTTCGTTGCCCGTCACCCGCAGGGCGTCGTCGAGGCTGAGCGGTGGATCGAGGGCGCAGAACTTCTCGGCGTTGCGCAGATCGCCAGGCCGCAGCTCGATCCAGGCCCCCTTGTGCTGCACCAGCGGGCTGCGCTTGCCCGCCAGGCGCTCCAGATCGCGCAGGCTCAAGGTGACGCCGCCGATCATCAGCTCCCAGCGCCAATCCAGCGATTCGCCCAGGCTGAAACCGCGCGAGCTGGGCGGCAGTTCCGCTTCGATCGAGAGCCCCAGGCGGCTGGCCAGGCCGCCGCTCAGGCTCGGCGGCAGCACCACGCCCACACCCACGTCGCGCAGGCGGGCGGCGGCGGTGCGCACCAGCACGAACGCTTCGGCGGGGGTCAGCGCCATCTGCTCCGGCGTGGCGGTGTCGAGGCCGCGCTCGATCGGCTCGAACACCTGCAGCGCCCGGCCCATGCCCTCCAGCAGCAGCTCGCCGGGTTGCTGCACGGCGATCTCGCCCAGCTGCACGGTGCCGGCTCCGGCGGCCCACACGGCCGAGGCGGCCAGCTTCAGGCTTGGATCGGCTTCCCCCTGCAGGCTGAAGCGCAGCGGCCAGAGCTCCTCGCCTTCCGCCGGGATCTCCAGCTCCAGGCAGGTGTGGGCCGGCGCCACGCGCCCGGCCACCGCTTCCCGCCAGTGGTGGGTGGCGGTGGCGAGCCGTTCCGCGTCCTCCGCCGACAGATCGAGCCGCCCATCGCCGGGGCCCAGCGCCCGCTGCCAGGCCGCCAGCAGCGGATCCAGCCCTTCGGTGGCCGGCACGAAGCTCTCGCGCAGCTGGCCATCGAGTAGGTCGGCGAGGATCGCCACCACCCGCAACCGGCCCGATCCCGGCCGCCAGCAGGCCAGCGGCGCGGCGCCATTGCTGAGGCCCAGGCCGCCGCCAGCACTCCCGCCACCGCCAGGGCCGTTGCCGGAGGGGGCCAGCGCCGCTACCGCCACCTGGGGCAGCTGCGCGGCCAGATCTTCCAGCCGCCGGCGATCTTCTTCCCGGTTGAGCAGCGGCACCCAGCGGGCCCGGCCGCCCGCGGCGCCGGCGCTGGGCTCCACCTGGGGCAGCCAGCGGCCGCGGGCGATCAGGCTCAGCGCCCAGCGCTGCAGGTGGCTCCACCAGCGCAGTTCATCGGCCAGATCGGGGTGATGGCCGGACAGGGGCAGCTGCCCCAGCCAGTCGGCGGCGGCGGCGGGCTTGAGCCAGAGGCCCTCCACCTGCCACGGCCACCAGCTCAGCGCTTTCGGGATCGGTTCACCGGCCTGCAGGGGCAGGCCGCTCCAGGGGCCGCTGGCGCTGCTCTTGCTGCCGCGGGCGCTCTGGCTGCGGCTCGGCAGGGTGAGCGTGGCGACGGCGGGGCGGAAGGCCTCCGACCACAGCTCGTGCTCCTCCAGCCAGGCGCCCAGGTCGTCCTGGTCGAGGCTGAGCGGATGGGGCTCCGGCGTGCGTTTCGGTGCCACCGGCGCCGCCACCCGCCAGGTGTCGGCCCAGATCAGCAGACCGGGCCGGTCGAAGCTGCCCACCGTCGCCCCTGCGGCGATACCGGAAGTCAGCCAGGTGGCATGCAGCAGGCTCATGGCCGGGGGGTCAGGACCTGATCAAGGCCGGAGTGCGGGCAGCAGACGCTGGGCACCTTGCAGCAGCAGGGCAGCGCCCGCGACAGGCAGCCAGAGCGGCAGCCAGGCACGAATCAGCGCCATCATCAACGACGACAGGCCCGGCGCCAGGTTCCGGCCCCACGGCAGCGGCGCGAACGCGGGCAGATCCAAGGCGGCGCCGAGGCTGAGCAGGCCGCACACCGCCCCCACCAGCCCGGCCTGCAGGTGCCCGTCATCCGGGTCGACGCGCTGCAGGTGAAAGGCCAGCAGGCCATAGAAGAAGCCGCAGCCCCCGGCCCGCAGGGCCGGCTCCAGGCCCCCGCCCAGGCCGAGTGCCGCCGCCGCGCCCCCGGCCAGCAGCGCCCAGCTGATCGATTGCAGCCGCAGGCGCGCGCGGGGCTGGGGCGGGTCGGAGGCGGGCAGCACGGCGACGGCGGGGCGGGCGCAGCGTAAGCGCCGCCCCGGATCCGCTCAGGGGCGCGCTCGCCGAAGATGGGCGCTTCGCATTGTTTCGTCGCGACGGGCCATGGCTGCCGCACCTTCTTCCAGCGCCTCCTTGGCGGGCCAGCCGCGCCCCCGCAGCGGCGCCGAGATCCGCGAGGCGTTCCTGGCCTTCTATGCCGCCCGCGACCACCGGCGCCTGCCCAGCGCTTCGCTGGTGCCGGACGACCCCACGGTGCTGCTCACGATCGCGGGCATGCTGCCCTTCAAGCCGGTGTTCCTGGGGCAGGCGCCACGGCCGGCGGCGCGGGCCACCACCAGCCAGAAGTGCATCCGCACCAACGACATCGAGAACGTGGGCCGCACGGCGCGGCACCACACCTTCTTCGAGATGCTGGGCAACTTCTCCTTCGGCGATTACTTCAAGGCCGAGGCGATCGCCTGGGCCTGGGAGCTCTCCACCGAGGTGTTCGGCCTGGATCCCCGCCACCTGGTGGTGAGCGTGTTCCGCGAAGACGACGAGGCCGAAGCGATCTGGCGCGAGGTCGTGGGGGTGAACCCGAAGCGGATCATCCGCATGGATGAAGCCGACAACTTCTGGGTGTCGGGCCCCACCGGCCCCTGCGGCCCCTGCTCGGAGATCTACTACGACTTCCACCCCGAACGCGGCGATGACGCCATCGATCTGGAGGACGACAGCCGCTTCATCGAGTTCTACAACCTGGTGTTCATGCAGTTCAACCGCGATGCGGAAGGAACACTCACCCCTCTGGCGAACCGCAACATCGACACCGGCCTTGGTCTGGAGCGCATGGCCCAGATCCTGCAGGGCGTGCCGAACAACTACGAAACCGATCTGATCGTTCCGCTGATTCACACCGCCGCCACCCTGGCCGGCGTGGATTACAGCCAGCTCGAAGAGAAGGGCAAAACCTCCCTGAAGGTGATCGGTGACCACAGCCGCGCCATCACCCAGCTGATCTGCGATGGCGTCACGGCGTCGAACCTGGGCCGCGGCTACATCCTGCGGCGCCTGCTGCGGAGGGTGGTGCGCCACGGCCGCCTGCTGGGCATCGATCAGCCCTTCCTGCAGGCCATGGGCGAGGCGGCGATTGCGTTGATGGCGCCGGCCTTCCCGCAGCTGCTGGAGCGGCGTGAGGCGATCCTCGCTGAGCTGGGCCGCGAGGAGGCCCGCTTCCTCGACACGCTCGAGCGCGGCGAGAAGCTGCTGGCGGAGGTGCTGGCCTCCCGCCCTGCCGCCATCAGCGGCGCCCAGGCCTTCGAGCTCTACGACACCTACGGCTTCCCGCTGGAGCTCACCGAGGAGATCGCCGAGGAGCACGGGCTCACGGTGGACCGTGACGGCTTCGAGGCGGCGATGGAGGCCCAGCGGCAGCGCGCCAAGGCGGCGGCCGTGAGTGTGGACCTCACCGTGCAGGGGGCGCTGGCGGCCGCGGCGGCCGACCTCCCCGACACCCGCTTCGAGGGCTACGGCGCCCTGGAGCATCCCAGCCAGGTGCTGGCGCTGGTGGTGAACGGCAGCCCGGCCGAGCGGGCGGTGGCGGGCGAGGCGGTGCAGGTGATGCTGGATGCCACGCCCTTCTATGGCGAATCCGGCGGCCAGATCGGCGACCGGGGCCTGCTGCTGGGCGGTGTGCTCGGCAGCGAGGGCGCCGGTGACGCCGGCGTGATCGTGCGGGTGGAGGCGGTGAGCCGCCTGCGCAAGCAGTTCGTGCACCAGGGCCGGGTGGAGCGCGGCAGCCTGGGCCTCGGTGATCGGGTGATCGCCCGGGTCGACCGGGCCTGCCGCCGCCGCGCCCAGGCGCACCACACCGCCACCCACCTGCTGCAGGCGGCGCTCAAGCAGCTGGTGGATCCCGCGATCGCCCAGGCGGGTTCGCTGGTGGATTTCGACCGCCTGCGCTTCGACTTCCACTGCCCCCGCGCCGTGAGCCGTGAGGAGCTGGAGCGGGTTGAAGAGCTGATCAACGGCTGGATCGCCGATGCCCACGAGCTGGAGGTGCAGGAGATGGAGCTGGAGCGGGCCCGGGCGGCCGGGGCGGTGGCGATGTTCGGTGAGAAATACGACGCCCAGGTGCGGGTGGTGGATGTGCCGGGGGTGTCGATGGAGCTGTGCGGCGGCACCCATGTGGCCAACACCGCCGAGATCGGTCTGTTCAAGATCGTCAGCGAAACCGGCGTGGCGGCCGGCATCCGCCGCATCGAGGCGGTGGCGGGTCCGGCGGTGCTGGCCTACCTGAACGAACGGGACGCGGTGGTGCGCGAACTGGGCGACCGCTTCAAGGCCCAGCCCGCGGAAATCGTGGAGCGGGTGAGCGCCATGGCCGAGGAGCTCAAGGCCACCGGCAAGGCCCTGGCCGCCGCCCGCGCCGAACTGGCGCTGGCGAAGGCAGCGGCGCTGGCGGCTCAGGCGGAACCGCTCGGCTCCTTCCAGCTGCTGGTGGCCCGCCTCGATGGCGTGGAAGGTGCCGGCCTGCAGGGGGCAGCCCAGCAGCTGCAGCAGCAGCTGGGCGAAGGCGGCGCAGTGGTGCTGGGCGGCCTGTCCGATCCCGCCGACCTCACCAAGGTGATCCTGGTGGCCGCCTTCGGCGCGGCGGTGGTGCAGGCGGGCGCCAAGGCGGGCACCTTCATCGGCACCATCGCCAAACGCTGCGGCGGTGGCGGTGGCGGCCGCCCGGCCCTGGCCCAGGCCGGCGGCCGCGACGGCGCCGCCCTGCCGGCGGCCCTCGCTGAGGCGCGCGATGCCCTGGCGGCGGCCCTGGGCTGAGGCGGCTCAGGGGCTGCATTGAGGCGGCATTGAGCCGGCTTCGGGGCTGCATTGATCCGGCATTGAGGCGCGTGAGACAGCCATTGCTGCCTTTATCGCGTGCGCAGCCGCCGTGGCAGCCGGCGTCGAAGTCGCCAGCGGGAGACAAGGCCTGGTGCCCCTGCCTGCTCAATCGCCTTGTGCAGGGGCAGCAGGCTTTCGCTGCATTCCAGTTGCAACAGCGCCTGCACGGCGCTGCCCACGGCAGCACGCTCGCCGCGGCGCCCCATGGCGGCCACCACGGCAGCCACCAGCTCTGCGGCGTCAGGGGCTGCCGCCGCCGGATCACCGCTTGCTGGCTCCGCCTCCCCGCACAGCAGCTGGAACCGGTGGGTGAGCTCCACGATCCAGCGCAGCCCTGCGGGCGGATGGCAGCGCCAGCCCTGCACGATCAGCCCCACCAGATGCTCGCCGGAATCCGGCAGCAGCACCCCCGGCAGGGCCGAGGGCTGCGGCGGGGCGTGCCAGGCGCTGGCGGCCTGCCTCGAGCCCAGCAGCCGCAAGGAGCGGATCTGCAGGGGCAGGCGCCCCGTGCGCACGGCCTCGCCGGCCGCCCCCTCCAGCGCTGTGCGCTCCAGGGTGGCCACCGCCTGGCGGCACGCCCGGCCAGTGATCCCCCCCGCCGCGCCCATCACCACCAGCTCCAGCCGCCGCACCGGCAAGGGCTGATCACCGCAGCGGACCGGCCCCAGGTGGCTGGCCAGGTCACCCTCGGCCAGCAGGGTGAGGCCGTTGTGCGCGGCCGCTGCGCCGAGTTGCTCGGCGGCTCGCAGGGCCAGGCCGCTCAGCAGCCAGGAGCGCCGCTGAAGCCCCAGGCAGCGCGCCGCCACCGACCCGTTGCCGGCCGCCTTGCCCAGCCGTGCCACTGCCAGGGCGGCCAGCTCGAAGCCGGCGCCATTCTCGTGCTCAAAGTCGACGTGCTCCAGCCACTCCTGCCAACGGCGCAGAGCCAGCGGTGGTTCCGCCAGGCAGGCGGCGAGCAGCCGGCGCAGGGCCAGATCGGGTGCGGGGCCGACCCAGGGCCGGACCCGTCGGGGATCAAAGGCCGTCATCGATGCCAGGAAGGCAGCGCCCACCCTGCCGCAGGATGATCCCCCCAGCGCTCCCAAGGTTCCCGGCCCATTGCTTCCCCGCCTGCGCCCGATGGCTGCATCCAGCTTTGCGCCTGCCGCTGTTCCCACCTGGCGACCGACCCCGGCGCAGGAGCAGTTGCTGCAGGCCTGTCTGCTGCCTGAGGCACCGGCCCAGGCGGCCTTTCGCGCCTGGGCCGCCCACACAGCGCCCCACACCGCGTCGCTGCTCAGCGATGCGGCCACCTGGAGATTGTTGCCGCTGCTGTGGTCGCGCTGGCGCCGGTGGCCACACACCGGCGAGGCTGCGGCTGCCCATGCGCTTGTGGCGGAGAGCCTGGCTGAGGTGAAGCGCACCTGGCTGGAGAACCACCGCCGCCTCAAGGCCGCCAACGCCTTGGCCGAACAGTTGGCGGCAGTCGGTGTGCCGGTGATGCTGGTGAAGGGGTTGCCCCTGGCCCTGCAGGCCTACGGGGACCTCGGTCTGCGCCCTATGGGCGACTTCGACCTGGTGGTGCCGTTCGCCCAGGTGCAACCGGCCCTGCAGGTGCTGGCGGCTTCCGGCTGGCGGCCGCTGCCCACGCCGCTCAAGCACTCCAGCGGTGAGGAGGGCGAAGCCGCTCTGCCGCCCTGGGCTCTGCAGCCGCGGCCGCTGCAGGCCTTCGATGCGCTGTTCCTTCAGGTGCGACACAGCCATGGCTTTCGCCATGCCAGCGGCCTGGAAGCCGACCTGCACTGGTTTGTCTTTCAGGGCCACTGCGATCCCGGCGTCGACGAAGGGATCTGGCGCGGGGCCGCCGCTCTGGCCTCCGTGAACCGGGCCCCAGGCTGCCAACCATCGCCGCTGCTGCTGGTGCCCGATCCAGCGGATCACCTGTTGCTGGTGCTCAGCCATGCGGCCCGTTGGGATGTGGTGCCAGCGGTGCGCTGGCTGGCGGATGCGGCGCTGCTGCTGCGCGCGGCCCCCACCCTCGATTGGGACCGCCTGCGGCTGGAGGCGCGCCGCCGCAGGCTCACGGCCGTGGTGGCGCCGATGCTGGCGCTGCTGCAGGAGCAGGCGCAGGCGGCTGTGCCCTCGGCAGTGGTGCGAGAGCTGGCGGAGGTGCGCCGGTCGCGGCGGGAGCGGTTGCTGGCTCCGGTGCAACCGGGTAGCCCCGACTGGCGTGGTGGCGTCGAGGAAGTGCGCTATCTCCACCGGCGCTGGCGCCAGCTGCGACGGCGAACACGGGCCGTAGACCCGGTGCCTGATTTCCACCGGTTTGTCCGCCACGTGCTCGGGGCACCGGATCTGCCGTCGCTCGATGCCTATGCGCTGGCGCAGCTTCAGCGACGTCTGGGTTGGGCGAGATCCACGCCCCAGGCCTCTGGACAGGCGGATTCGACATAACTCAATGAGGCTAGAGTTCTTGGCATTGGTGCTTGAATTTGATGCTTGAAGAGGCTGATCCTGTGGGCCGGGATGAAGAGGCTTGGCGGCAGGGTGATGCTGGGATCAGCGGATTCAAGATTAATGAACCCGATGTGATTCATCAGGTCTTCGAGGATGAGGTCGTTGTGGTGGATCTGCGCTCCGGCGCCTATTTCGGATTCAGCGATTCCGCCGCCACGGCCTGGCAGATGGTGGGCCCCGAGGGGGTCTCCACAGCGGGCCTGGCTGCTGCCATGCGCAGCATCTGGCCCGATTCCACTGACGTGATCGAAGCTGATGTTTGCCAGTTCGTTGATCAGCTATTCGCCCATGATCTGATCGTTCCCATCACCGAATGCCCATCGCCGTTGCCGGCCCCCGAAGGGCAGGTGCAGGCCTACGGGCCTCCTGCGTTGCAGAAGCACAGCGATCTGCAGGATCTGTTTCTGCTGGATCCGGTCCATGAGGTGGATCCGGCGGTTGGATGGCCCCATTTGCCTGGGCAGGGCAGCAGCGTGGCCCTGGTGGTCGCCCCCGACCACGAACTGCTGGTGGCCCGCGCCCCCGACGTCACGCTGCTGATTGATCGCACCACGGGCCTTTATGCCGCCCTTGAAGGGGAAGCGAACCAGCTTTGGAGCCGCATCGCCAGCGGCCCCACAACGCTGACCACCGGCCCTTTCACCGCTGCCCTGCTGCAGGCTGGATTCGCCGTGGTGGCACCCCCGGTCGGCACCCTCGCGCCCTCCAGTGAGGCGATCGTCACCACGCCCGAGCCCCTGCCGGCCCCACCGCTCGCCCCCACCCTCCACCGCGACCTGGTGGACACCCTGCGGCCCTGGATCACTCGCCCCCGCCCCCTGCCTGCCGCCGAGCCACTGCCTGCCCAGGTGATCACGGCCGCCTTCGACGCCTATGCCGCCACCACGGCCGAGCGCTGCGGCAGCGATTTTCTGGAGCAGGGCTTCCGTCTCGGCGACCGCCACCTGGTTCTGCGCACCCTCCCCGGCCAGGACATCGAAGCCCTGCTGCCCGCCCTGGCCCATCGCGCCGAGACGGCTCCCTCCGCCCAGCACGCGCCAGCCCATGCCGCTCCAGCCGACAACCCGCCAGCCCTGACGATCACCCTCTTCACCGCCACCGACCTGCCGGCGTCGGCGCCGTTGGCGCAGGTGTTGCTCACCCTCGGCATCAACTTTTCCGATGCGATCGGCCTGCGGGGGGAGCTGCTGGCCCTGCAGGGGTCGGGGCTCTCCGGCCACTACGACCCGGGCACCCGGCTGTTGGCGGTGCTCGACGGGAGCGGTGGGCAGGCCTGGGTGGTGAAGCGTGACGAGGCCCCGTTGCCGTTCTGGGAGCTGGGCTCGCCGTTGCGGTTCCTGCTGCACGAGTGGTTCGCGGCCGAGGGTCTGCAGTTCGTGCACGGAGCCTGCGTGGGCGGCTCCCGCGGCGGAGTGCTGCTGGCTGGCCCAGGCGGTGCGGGCAAGTCGACCACGGCCCTGATGTGCGTGGCTGCCGGCCTGCGCTACGTGGGCGACGACTACTGCCTGGCGGACCCTGCCCGCGGCTGGATCCACAGCCTCTATGGCACCGGCAAGCTCAAGGGCCCGGAGGATTTCCAGCGCCTGCCCGGGCTGGAGGGCCAGGCGATCAATGCGGATGCGTTCGAGCGGGGCGGCACCGGCAAGGCGGTGCTGCCGGTGGCCTCGCTCTGGCCCGAGCGCATGGCCGCAGGCCTGCCCCTGCAGGCGATTTTGCTGCCCCGTCTGAGCAGCGACCCCGCACCGCGGCTCGAACCCTGCTCCGTTGCTGAGTTGCTGCTCTCGCTGGTGCCGAGCACGGTGGGCCAGCTGCCCGCCGCGGATGACGGCGATTGCCGCCGTCTGGTGCAGCTGGTCGCCGGCCTGCCCGCCTACGTGCTGCACCTCGGCGCCGACCCCTCGCTGCTGCCGGCTGTGATCGAGGCGCTCACCGGCCGATGAAGGTGAGCGTGATCGTGCCGGTGCTGAACGGCGAACGGTTCCTGCCGGCGGCGCTCGAAAGCGTGCTGGTCCAACCCCGCCAGCTGCCGGGGTTGGAGCTGGAGCTGATCGTGGTGGACAACGGCTCCGACGACGGCACGGTGGGCCTGGTGGAGCAGGCGTTCGGCGATCGGGTCCAGCTGGTGCAGGAGCCGTGCCGCGGCATCGCCCACGCCCGCAATGCCGGGCTGGCACTGGCCACGGCCCCGCTGATCGCCTTTCTCGATGCCGACGACCTCTGGCGGCCAGGCAAGCTGGCCTTGCAGTGCCGCTGGCTTGCCGCGCACCCCGAGCAGGCCCTGGTGTTCTGCCATGGCGATGAGTTCAGTGATCCCCCCGGCGCCTTCCCCTGCCGCCCGGCCCAGCCGCTGCTGATCGCCAGCGCGCTGCTCGCCCGGCGCGCCGCCTTCGAGGCTGCCGGGCCCTTCCCTCCCGTGGCCAGCGGCGAGTTCATCGCCTGGATCGGCTGGACGAAAACCCTGGCGCTGGCCTCCGGCCTCGTGCCTGAGCTACTGGTACGCCGCCGGGTGCACGCCAGCAACACCACCCGCGCTGCCGGCGCCCTTCGCGACTACGCCGCCGCCATGCACTGGCTGATCCAACGGCGCCGCAGCCATGGCCCCAGCCCAGCCACCCCATGACCGCCCTGTTGTTCACTCCCCTGCTGCCCAGCCCCACAGGCGGTGGCTCGGCCATGCGCGTCAGCGCCGTGCTGGAGGTATTGGCGCAGCTGGGTCCGGTGATCGTGGTGCATCTGCCGGTGTGGGGAGACCACTCGGAGCTGTTTGATCCCAACTGGGTGCATCGCCACGCCACTGCGGTGGTGCGCATCACTGCCGCCGAGCTGCCGCAGTTGAGCGAGCGGGTGGAGGCGGCGCTCAGCGCCTGTGTGCCGGACCAGCCCGTGCGGCTCATCCATGCTTTCCGCCTGGTGGTGGCCCCGCTGGCGCTGCGCTGCCTGGGGCTGGCGGCTGCCGCGCGGCCGCGGCTGCTGCTGGATCTCGACGACGACGAGTGCGCCCGTGATCTGGAGTACGCGGCGCTGGAGCAGGCTGCCGGCCGGAGCGAGCGAGCGGAGCGCCTGCGGGCGGAGCGGGGGCGAATGGAACGCTTCCGTGGGCTGCTGCTGCAGCGCTTCGATCAGGTGTTTCTGGCCAATGCCGCCGACTGCCGGCTGCTGGCTCAGCGCTATCCCGATCGTTGTTTTGTGCACCTTCCCAACGTGATTCGATCGGTGACGCCCTGCACCAAGGGGATGGCCGATCCCCGCGGGATGTTGTTCATCGGCACGCTCGATTACCTTCCCAACGAAGACGGCGTCGCCTTCTTCGTTCGCGAGGTGCTCCCCCTGCTCCACGCTGCCGATGCCGCCATGTCGCTGCGGGTGGTGGGGGTGGGGCTGCCGCCCTCCCTGGTGGACCTCGCCGCCCTGCCGGGCGTGACGCTCGTGGGGCCCGTGCCGGAGACGGCGCCGGAATTCGCCCGGGCCGGGATGCTGGTGGTGCCGCTGCGGGCCGGCAGCGGCAGCCGCATCAAGATCCTGGAAGCTTTCCAGCACGGCACCCCCGTGGTGTCCACCGCCAAGGGAGCCGAAGGTCTGGATGTGGAGGATGGCGAGCAGTTGCTGCTGGCTAACAGTGCGGCGGCCCTGGCTGCCGCCTGCCTCGCCCTCGCTGTCGATCCAGCGCTGCGCCAGCGCCTTGCCACCAAAGCCCGGGGCTGGGTCGAGCGCGAGCACGGGCTGGAGGCCATGGCCACTGTCTTTGCCGGGGCCATGGATGCCGCCGGTGTGGACCCTTGATGGCAGCAGATCCTGCCCAGCCTCTGATCCTTATGGGAACCCATCACAAGACTGGCACCGTTTGGATGCAGAAGCTCTCCTCGAAGGTCTGCTCTCATTATGAATTTAAATATTATCAAGGTGAACAGAATGGGTTGCCAGCTGAGGCCCATGTGTGTCTACAAGATCATAGTCGTTTTGTGCTCCCTGATCTGGCTAGGCCCTATCGAGGCCTTCACCTGATTCGCGATCCTAGGGATGTGTTGATCTCGGGTGCTCATTATCACGGTCGCTCTGATGAGGCGTGGCTCCATGCTCGGCAGGCGAGGTTTATGGGACGGACCTGTCAGCAGGCGATTGGCGGATGTCGATCTCTGGCTGATGCCATTGCCTTTGAAATGCGCCATGAGGGCGGGCGTACGATTCGGGAGATGTTGTCCTGGACCTATTCGAACCCCTTGATTTTTGAGGCCAAGTATGAAGACTTGATTGGCGACGACGGGATGGAGCGCATGGCTAAAACCTTTGCTTTCTTGTGTTATCCGCAGGATGCCTTGCCCGAGCTTGTGGCCATTGCCAGAAGTGTGAGCATCTTTCACGGTGGCGCTGATTGCCTGGGGCATGTCAGGGATGGCAGCGCCAAGCAGTGGGTTCAGGTCTTTGATGAACGCCTGAAGGCTCTGTTCATTGATTGTTTTGATGATGCACTTATTCGGCTTGGATATGAAGTGAATCATGCTTGGTGAAGCGCTTCGGTGCACAAGGCTTTTGCGCACCCAGCGTTTACGCAGCAGGCGTTAGCGTTGATCTGGTCCACCCCTCTCTTGCCCACTCCTCGCCTGTCCGTCGTTGCTCAGGGCATTCCGCAGGCTGTTGATGATCTCGATGCTGAAGATCAGTGCCCTGCCGTTGTGGTAGCCCTCCTTCCACCGATTGGCTTTGGCCCCGCGCACCGAGCCGTCCGGGTGCACTTCGGCGTGCCATTCCCCTCTTCGCCAGTCGGTCTGCCGCTCCATCACACAGTGAAGGGTCTGCTCGAATACCTCTACGTATCTCGGTGATTGCGTGAGTCGAAACAGGGTGAGGCTGCCCAGCAGTGCTTCCGCCTGAACCCACCACACTTTCTGTTGCTCCAGCGCCGGTTGGTTGAGGGCCCCACAGTAGAAGAAGCCCCCATGCCGGGTATCCCAGCCGTATCGATGGGCATGGTTAAATATCTGGCTAAAGAGGTCGATCCAGTTGCGGTTCGATGAGCCGATCGCCTCAACGGCGTCTGCCAGCAGCCAGATGTTCTCGAGATCGTGCCCGTAAGACACCTGGGCCCACGCGCCCTGCAGGATGGGTGTCCAATCGGGCAGATACCAGTCGGTGCAGGCACCGATTCCGTCGTGTACCACGGCGCTGCTTTGGATGGTGATCAACTCGCCCAGCCGCCGCTGCGCCCGTGAACACCCACTGGCGCGGTAGTAGGCCGTCACCGCTTCGAGCAGGTGCAGATGGGTGTTCATCAGCTTGGCTCCAGGGGGGCCGCCGATGGGGGAGGTCCTGCGCGAGGACGGCGCAGACCAGTCGCGTTCGAACATCTCGAAATACCCGCCATGGACGGGGTCGTGGCTGTGGCGGTCGATCCGTTCGAACAGGTGGGTGGCATTCTTCAGAGCCTCGGGGTCGCCGGTGCTGCAGTGGTACCCGCAGAGGGCATAGAGCGCGAAGGCCTGGCCGTAGGTCACCTTCGTGGCATCGGTGACGCGATTTCCGCTCCGGTTCACGGCCCACACGTAGCCGCCGTGGACCGGGTCCCGCAGGTGATTCACCAGGAAGCGGTAGCCCTGCTCCGCCGCCTGCCGCAGGCCGAGCGCCCCGGGCCGCATCGACGCCAGCCGGGCGAACAGCCAGACCATGCGCGCCTGGGTCACCAGGGTTTTCGGTCGCTGAGCGAACGGCCGTCGAGCGAAGGGCCCCTTCAGCTCAAGCCGCGCCAGGTGATAGCCGCCGTGGATGGGGTCCACGCTGCGTGGAAACCAGAAGGGAAGGAAGGCCTCGTCCAGGTTCCGCGAGAGAGCGGGCAGTGTCGCCACCAGTCGGGCGACCGGATCGGTCATCGGGCGGTGCACGAGGTTCGTCGAAGTCTCTTCGGTGATTGCGTCATTTCTGGCCACCCTCTCGCTGTGAGCCGCATCCAGTTGTTGCCAGCAGAGTGGAATCCAAAATCAATTCTTCTTGCGAATCAAAAATCTCTTTATTGTGGCGCGAACTTCGTGCGGTAGCGATATACTCCTCTGGAAGTCGTACTTTGGCTCAGCTTCGAACTCAGCTTCGAGCTCAGTTCCGCTCAGCCCAGACCGAAGTACCGTAAGGTTGGAGACTGCCGTACGCAGTGAATCGTTGCTCTGGCGCTTGTTGGAAGCCCTCAGCTTTTTCCCTGTCGAGCGGACCTAGAGGAACGCAAGCAGTTGTTGAAGTTCCGCTGGATCAGCAAGTAGATCCTCATAGATCACCTCGCGCACGGGCTGTATCAGCGTCGCAGCTCTCAACTCGGCGTAGTAATCATCGTAGCGTTGTGCAAACTCAAGCAGACTCTGCGGCTCAACGCTCACTGGCAGGTGGCTATAAGATTTGTTCGACCAGCTTCCTGTTGCGCGCGCACGCAATAATGAAATGTAGGCACGCAGGCGGCTTCTGCGTCGTAATAGGACTTTCTTCACCCCGGCTTCATCGAGCAGTTGGGCGAGCAGTGCTGGTGCCTGCCCCGTTAGCAACTTGAAACCCACCGCACCGTGGCCGAAGTCCGCCTCCCAGAGACGTTTAGCAAAAGCAAGGGGGTCTGCATCACGCGCGGCGAGCCCGCCGAGGGTCTCAAGGCGCCTGCGGAAGTGCCGGTCGAAGTAAAGCGCTTTTGGGTGGAAGACTTCCCGGTGGCAGAGGATCTGCTGATTTGATCGTAGCAGGCTGCAGAGCCAGTTGCTTCCGGTGCGGGGCTGTCAGGCTATGAAGAAGCGAGTTATGGGCATCCTCTTCGCTGCAGGTGGGAGATTTCACGTATCAAATCCCTGCGTTCAAGCTTGACAGGTTGAAGTGCAACCGGATGCTGCAAGCGGAGGTGCGCGGGAATCGTTGCGGAATGGAGGCAGAGCATCACCGGATAATGCCACTGAGTCTTCTGGCTTCTCCAGCGGAGTAGGTGCTTGCGCTCGAGGTCACCATGTTCGAGCGAGAGCACCAACAACCCCGGATTGCGGCTCCCGCCTCGTCATGCGCCAGGCCGCCGTCGCAGTGGAGCCGATCAGGTAAGTCGTTTTCCTGGAACGGCAGCACCGCCCCTCTTCAGGCCCCTCCGCGATGACGGCAGGGATGCCTCAGGAGCCGTCTGAGTTCGTCTCAGGTGGTCGGCCTCCCCGGTCATTCCGCCCGTTGCCCGGCCCGGCTCTGCCGCAGCCAGAGGCGGGCGTAGGCGCCGCCGGCCGCCAGCAGCTGCTGATGGCGCCCCTGTTCCACGATCCGCCCCTGCTCGATCACCACAATCTGATCGGCCTGCACGATCGAACTGAGCCGGTGCGCCACCGTGAGCACCGTGCGTGGCCCCTGGAAGGCGGCCAGCGCCTGCTGGATGCCGTGCTCGCTGTGGCTGTCGAGGGCGCTGGTGGCTTCATCGAGGATCAGCAGCTGCGGGTTGCGCAGCAGGGCGCGCGCCAGTGACAGCCGCTGCCGCTGCCCGCCGCTCAACCGGTAGCCCCGTTCACCGATGGCGGTGGCGTAGCCGTTGGGGAGTTCATTGATGAAGCCATGGGCGCCGGCGGTGCGGGCGGCCGCTTCGATCGCGGCCTCGCTGCTGCCCGCGCTGCCGAAGGCGATGTTGTCGCGGATCGAGGCGTTCAGCAGCAACACGTCCTGGCTCACCACGCCCAGCTGCCGCTGCCAGCTGTCGAGATCGAGGCGGCGCAGGTCAACGTCATCGATCAGCACCCGGCCGCTGCTGGGATCCTGCAGGCCCACCACCAGATCCACCAACGACGACTTGCCCGCCCCGGACGGCCCCACCAGGGCCACGGTGCTGCCGGCGGGAATCCAGAGGTTGATGCCCTCGAGGCTGGGCTCGGCGCGGCCCTCGAAGCACAGCCCCACCCCCTCAAAGCGCACCCCGTGCCGCAGGCCCGTGAAGGGGATGCCACCGTGGCGCCGGAAGCTTTTGTCGCCGGTCTGGAGCAGGTCGTCGAGCTGCTCGATCCGGCCACTGTTCTGGGCCAGATGGTTGAAGTTGGCGGCGGTTCGGATCAGACGCAGATTGAGCCGCTGAAGGGCCAGCACAAAGGTGACCAGCTGGGGAATCACCGTTTCGGTGCTGGCGCCGAACAGCTGCCAGCTGAGTCCCACGATCAGCAGTGCGGCCACCACGGGCAGCAGGTCACTGACCGGCTCCTGGATGCTCATCAGACGGCTCAGCTGCCGCATCGGCGCTTCCAGGCTGGCCATCTGAGCCGCCACCTCCCGCCGAGCGCTGCCGGTGGCGGCGCTGCTGTGCAGCAGCCGCAGCACCTGGATGTCTTCAGTGATGCGGGCCGCCACCTCGCGTCGCCTCGCCTCCAGCACCCTGCTGGCCTGGCCGAGCCTGGGGCGGAGGGTGCGCTGCAGCGCTGCCACCGCCACACCCAGGCCGAGCGCGACCAGCAGCAGCGCCGGCGACAGCACCGCCAGGATCGCCACGTAGGCCAGCACCAGCGCCAGGTTGGAGCAGATCTGCCCCAGCTGCTCAATCTCCACCTGCACTGCCTGGGGCGACACCGTGGCCCGGTGCACCAGGTCGCCCACCTTGAAGCGGCTGGCGCAGGCATAGCTCAGGCTCAGGATGTGGCGATGCAGCTCCGGGGTGATGCAGGCCTGGCAGCGGGCGGCGAAGTAGCCGGCCGTGATCCCGTTCAGGTAGCGGCTGCCACTGGCCAGCAGCTGCAGCACCAAGGCGGCGCCTAAATACACGAGGAACAGGGTGCCCTGGGGCAGAGCGGCCAGCCCCCACGGGCCGGAAGGGGCAGCGCCGGCCAGCAGGCCCGCCGCCCGGAAGATCACCGCGAAGCTGCCGAACTCGGCGGCGGCCAGCAGCAGTGTGGTGGCCATGTTCACGGCCAGCAGCCGCCACTGCTGGCGTGCCGTGGTGCGGATCATGCGGGCCATCGGCGTGGTGGCCACGAACGGAATGCCCACCGCGTGGAGCATGGCGCGCCTCACTGCAGCGCTCCGGCCTCTGGCTCCGGCGCCTGGAGGGCCAACACCACCCCCACCAGCAGCCACAGCAGCAGCTGGGCCTGCCCGCCCAGCGGCACGCGCTCGATGATCCGTTGCGGGGTCCACAGCGAGAGCGCCATGGCCACCGCCAGCAGGCGCCACAGCGGGCGCTGGCGCGTGATCGCCAGCCGCAGCGTCATCAGCAGGGCCGGGAACAACAGGATGTTGTCGTAGTTGAGGTGATAGAAGCCCACGGCGCTGGCCGCGGCACACACCGCGGCGGTCTGCAGCGGGTCGTCCGGTTGTTGGCGGCGGCACCACCACCACAGGCTCACAGCGGTGGCCGTGAGCCCGGTCACCAGCAGCTGGCTGGCGGCGGCGCTGAGGCCGAGGCTGTCCGCCAGATCCCCCGCTGCCGACCGACTGCCGCCGCGGATGAAATCCATCGACTGAGGCCGCGTCCACACCTGCAGATAGTCGAGCGGCGTGACGCCCGTGTGCCAGAACGCCACGGCGCTGAGAGTGAGCAGCAGGGCGATCCCAACCACAAGGCCGCGCAGCCGCCGCGCCCGCAGGAAGGGCAGGGCGAACGGCAAGGTGATCTGGGGTTTGATCATCGCCAGGGCCCAGCACAGGCCCGCCGGTATCCGCCGCTGGCGCGCCAGCAGCAGCCACTGGACCGTGATCAGTCCCATGCAGATCAGCGAGAACTGGCCTTGGGCGAGCGCATTGCTGTTGCCGGAGATGGCGGCACCAGCCAGGGCTCCGAGCACTCCGGCGGCCGCACCTGCTCCCCTCAGCAGCCGCTGGCCCACCCAGCCGATTAGGCCCAGGCTCAGCAGGCTCAGCGCCTGGATCACCACACGGCCCTG
Source organism: Synechococcus sp. ATX 2A4 (assembly GCF_024346375.1). Taxonomy (GTDB): domain Bacteria; phylum Cyanobacteriota; class Cyanobacteriia; order PCC-6307; family Cyanobiaceae; genus MW101C3. The sequence continues at coordinate 65,349 of NZ_JAGQCV010000005.1, forward strand.
CAGGGCACCACCCGGGTGAAAAAATGGGGCGAACATCGGCATGGCATAAGGCGGATAAACGCTGACGGCGGTGATTTCCAGTCCCTTGCGCAGGGCCAGCAGCGGGTGGGGGAACACACCGCTGCGGAAGTAGCCGTATTCGTTCAGCCGCAGGTACATGTCGCCGCCGGGGGCCAGCCAGGCGAGCAGCAGACCGTTCAGCAGGGTGGCCATGGTCAGCAGCGCCAGCAGCGTCAAGCCCAAGGCCCTCAGCCAGGGGCGGTTGAGCCCCTTCATGGGGCCGCAGGCTGCGGGGCCCGCGCCGGCCGCCACCAGTGCTCGACAGCCACCAGCGCAAAGCTGAGCGAGGAATAAAAGAAATACAGCAGGTGCAGCGGAATCGCCGCCAGCAGGAACCCAGGCCCCCGCACCCGCAGGCAGAAGCCGTAGAAGCGCCGGTTCAGCCCCAGCAGCGCCAGCAGGCAGGCCAGGGCGCCCCAACCGGCCGCCGCCGCCCAGGGCAGGGCCACCAGGCAGGCCACCAGCACCAGCGTGAGCAGGCCGCTGAACCGGGCGGCGGGCGTGAGGTTGAGCCCCACCGGCCCGTGCGGGCGGCGGCGCAGCAGGCGGCTCCACGGCACGGCCCGCTGGCAGATGTCGGTGACCACCATCGAGCGCAGGCTCCAGTGCTTGTGGTGGGTGCAGAGGATGGTGGGATCGAGCAGCAGCCTGCCGCCCGCCGCCGCCAGGCGCATGCCCAGTTCGATGTCTTCGATGCTGGGGCGTTCGTAGTGGCGATCGAAGCCGCCGAGGGCCAGGAAGCGGCTGCGGCGCATGGCGCCGCAGCCGGCCCAGAAGGTGCGGGCCCGGCCCGGATGGCTGGTGTGGGTGTGGTGGTGCAGCAGGTTGCGGAACTGACTCACCAGTCCGGGGGCGGCGGGGCGGTCGTCGTAGCTGCCGAATACGGCATCGAGCTGGGGGTCGCCCTCGAAGTGCCGGCGGATGCGGCCTAGGGCGTCGGGGTGCAGCTCCACATCGGCGTCCACGAACACCAGGATGTCGCCTGCGGCGCTTTCGGCCGCCAGGTTGCGGGCCACCGCCGGCCCGGAGCGGTGACCGGTGGCCAGCAGCTGTGCCCGCGATTGGGCCAGCCAGGCCGGCACTGCGGGCGGCACGCCGTCGAACACCACCAGGAAGCTGTCGATCTGGCCCTCGGGCGAATCAAGCATCTCCAGCACGCGTTGGGCGCAGTCCACGAAGAATCCGTCCCAGGCGATCGTGGGCATCACCACCGAGCAGGTGAGCCTGCTGCCCACGGCAGCGTGGCGCTGGCCGGATGTCATGGCGTGGCCTCGTCTGTGACCTTGCCTGTGGCCTCGATGTACTCGGCATCCTGGTTCACATTCCAGGCGTCATAGATCGGCTGATCGTTGAGAATGTTCTTGGCGGCCAGCATGGCCGTCATCATGGAATGGTCTTGGTTGTTGTATTTGTGCATGCCGTTTCTGCCCACCACCTGCAAGCCTTCGCCGGCGCTGGTCAGGGCTGCCCGAATCGATTGGATGTGGGTTTTGTAGGTGTCGTCGTAGATGGGATAGGCCTTGGGTTGGCGCACCACGGCGCCATTCACGATCGCTTCGTTGCCGGCCAGCCCCAGGGTCACCAGTTCACGGGCCGCCAGCGCGATGAGGTCGTCGTCGGCCATGGCCCAGAGGTCATCACCCTCGAAGCAGAAGTATTCCAGACCCAGGCAAGTGATGGTGGGATCAGGCACCATCTCCGGTGACCAATTGGCAAAGTTCTGAATTCTCCCGGCCCGGATGTCTGGGTCATGGATATAGATCCAGTGATCGGGAAAGGCCGTGCTGGATTTGAGCATGACGGCCACGGTGATGAAGTCGCGGTATTTCAGGGCGGCGGCGGCCGCCAGTGCCTCCGGCGGCAGGCTCGGGCGAATAGAGCGCACCAGCCAGCTGAGCGGCGCCGAGCAGATGATCTGGTCGTAGGTCCTGGTGCCGGCTTCCAGGCCCGCCCCACCCAGCCCCGGACCTTCCACCTCCAGTTGCCAGCCCGCCAACTTCTGCCCCTGCGCCGCCCCGTTCGCTGCCCTGTCCGCCCTTCCATCCACCGTCTCGTCGGCCGCACCATCCATTCGGGTGAGCTGCGTGACCCGGGCGCCGAGGGTGACCTGCCCGCCCAGCGCGCGCACACGTTCCGCCGTGGCTTCCCACATCATTCCGGGCCCGAGCCTTGGGTAACGGAAAGAGCCAATCAGCGATTTGATCACCTTGGAACGATCGCTGCCGGCCTCGGTGGCGGGGGGAGACCAGAAGGCCGCCAGGGCGGCCCGGGTGAGCGACAGCCCCTTGATGCGCTGGGCGGCCCAATCTGCAGCGATCTCGCTGCAGGGCACTCCCCAGACCTTTTCCGTATAGGACTTGAAAAACTTGGCGTAGAGCCGATAGCCGAATTTGTTGGTGACCCACTCTTCCAGGTTGGCGGGTTGGTGGGTTGGAAACAGTTTTTTAGTGAGGTAGGAGACTACGCTCAGCAAGGATTCCCGCTTGCCTAGATTTCTCACAACCTCGCTGGCTTCAAGAGGATAGTTATAGAATTTTCCGTCGTAGAAAATTCTCGACAAGCGATCTCGGGTGAGCATGTCGTCGCCCAGGATTTCGCTCCAGAACGCTTCCACCTCGCCTGATTTGGAGAAGAAGCGATGGCCGCCGATATCGAAGCGAAATCCTTTGTGCACCACCGTTCGTGAGATGCCGCCCACATAGGTGAGATCGGCTTCCCACACATCCACCCTGCATCCCTGCTTGGCCAGCAGATAGGCAGCTGTTAGGCCTGCGGGACCTGCACCGATGATGCCGACAGAAGGACGCCGCAACTGTTGAAGGCTCTCGTTATGTGATGAGCGTTAGCCAGCGGCCGGAAGGATGGCCCGGAGAGCGCTGATCGACCGCAGAGGAGTGATGTGAGCCGGGCTCACTTGCTCCGCAGCGATGGCTGAGGCGTACCTTACAGGATCTTCCTGGGAGGCTTCCATTACAGGCTCCGACCAGTTGCTCGGCGTTGCGATCTCGGCGCCGTCTGTCATCGACGCAGCTGCATGAGCCTGCCTGCGCATGGCTTCATCACGCTACGCCGTGGTGGCACCGAGTCACAAGGGGACGTCATGGCCACGACATCTCGAGCTTGAACTTATAGCAACTGCAAGAAAAGCCTGCTGCCGCTGCAGTTGCAGTTGCAGTTCGGGATCCACCAGTCGCTCCGTCGCCACAATCTCCTGCTCTTCCTCAAGTGCGGCCCGCGGGCCCCTGGCCATCCCCGGCTTCTGGGCGCTCGGCGCTGAAACTCAGCGTGGTGAACAGCTGCTGCATGGCCCTCAGCAGCTGGTTCTGCTGCGCCAGCCGGTTCGCCAGCGCCATCCCTTCCAGCTCGGCCCGGCGATCGCTCACCAGCTTCGCCAGCCGTTCCATCAGTTCCGGGTTGTCCTGCAGCAGCGGCGCGATGTGTTCGCGGTTCACCTCCAGCAACAGGCATTCCTCTGTGGCCTGCACGGAGGCGCTGCGGGTGCTGTCCGCCAGCATCGCCATTTCCCCGAACAGATCTCCCGCCTGCAGGCTGGCCACGTGGATCGGCGCGGCTCCGGCGTTGCGCTTCAGCACATCGACGCTTCCCTTCACCACCTGATACAGCGCCCCGCCTCGATCTCCCTCCCGCACGATCATTTCCCCTGCGGCGAAACGCACGCAGCGGGTGTTGCCGGCCAGGCGATCGAGTTCCGCTCCTTCCAATTCTTTGAACAGAGGATTGAGAGCCAGTAATAACCTGCGCTCCGTTCCGGCGCTGTTGCCCGTCTGGTTCGCCTTCACCTGAGGAGCTCGTCGCCGCAATTCCCGCACGGGATAGGGAATGCTCTGGCCTGCGCGTTCCAGCCGATACCAGATCTGTTCGAGCAGATCGCTCCGGAGCGAGAGCTGATCGGCCAGTCCGCCGGGAGCCTGAAACACCATGATCTCGTGGAGAATCGTGCTGTCGGCGAACTCTTTCACCCACACAATCGGTTCTGGCTCTGCCAACACGCGCGGATGCTGACGCACGCTCTCCAGCAGCAACTGCTTGGCCTGGGTGGTGGGGAAGGCGTAATCAAGGCCGATGCTGAAGCGGTTCCCCATCGAACCGAAGGCGCCCAGGTTGCGCACCACCTCGGAGGTGATCTTGGTGTTGGGAATGATCAGCAGCGTGCCGGTGAGATCCCGCAGGCAGGTATCCCGCCAGTTGATCGCCACGATCACCCCGGCGTTGCCATCTTCCAGCCACATGAAATCTCCCTGCCGGAAATGCTCATCAAGCTGTAATTCCAGGCCCGCAAACAGATCCTTGAGCGGTTCCTGGGCGGCCAGGCCGATCATGGCGGTGAGCACGGCCGAGGTGGTCACCAGGCCGAGCAGATCGAAACGGGCCAGTTCCTTGAACACCACCACGGTGGCGACCGTGCCGCTGGCCAGCATCAGCAACTGCAGCAGGATTTCAGGTGGGCGCTGCCACAGTTTCAGGGCCGCTGGCAGCTCCAGGCCCACCCACAGGCAGAGCCTGATGGCGGCATAGATCAGCGCCAGCTCATCAAGCAGGGCGAACCAGGGCCGGTACCCCAGCGGCAGCACCAGGGGCGACAGCGAGTGACTGATCGCCCACACCACCGTGGCGACCACCGGCAGCTGCAGCGGGAAGGGGGGCCAGCGCCCCACCCGGCAGAGATTGCGGACCAACAGCAGCAGGGCCAGGGTGCTGAGGGCGATCAGCCACACCTGCAGCAGATGCATGGTGAGAGAAGGGGCGGTGGCGGAGCGGCCGGCTCCAGGTGGAACGGACCTGCGGGCAGCACCCTAGGGGTGTTCAGGCGAGGGATCACGAAGGTCTGACCCCATGCGTCTGGAGGCGGCAAACAGCTGTTCAGGCCCCAAGCTGCACAGGGGCTTGACCGCCCTGCCCCACTGACATCCCTGCGATGCGTCGCGCCTTCTCCGCTCTCACCACCGGTGCCTGCCTGCCGGCCTGCCTGCTGCTGGCGCTGCCGGCCATGGCGCAATCGCAGCCGCAAGCGCTTCGCTGCGACGGCGCCACGCTGGAGGTGCGGGGCAGCGCCGAGCTGAAGCGGGCCGCCGATCGGTTGCGCTTCTCCCTGGAGCTGCAGTCAGAAGCGGCCGGCAACGATGCCGCCCTGGCCCAGCTGCAGACACGGCTGGCGGCCGTGCGCACCGCCCTGCAGGCGTTGCAGGTGAGCGAGCTGGAGGTCACCTCGCCCACCACCTGGTCGCGGCCGGCCACCAAACAGAAGCCGGCGGCGATCCAGGCCCGGCTGCAGGTGAGTGGCGAACTCGCCCCGGCCCGGCTGCAGGCGCTGATTCGTCAGGTGGGGGGGCTGCCGGGGGTGCAGCTGGCGCCGGTGAGCACCCAGCCATCGGTGGGCGGCGATGCGGCCGCCCGGCGCCAGTTGCTCAAGGGGGCCTACCAGGACGCCCTCACCCAGGCGCGGGACCTGGCCGACGCGATTGGCCTGCGCACGGTCACCCCCTTGAGCGTGGTGCTTGAAGGCGGCATGCGCCCCCTGCTGATGCGAACCGTGGCCAGCGAAAGCGTGGGCTTCGATCCGGCTGAACTGCCTGGACCCGTGGATCGGCTGGCGCTGCAGGCCACCTTCTGCGCCCGCTGAGCGGGTCCGGGGCTGAGCCTGCTGCGTGAGCCATGTTCCACGCCCGGAGGTCTGGCCGCCTGGTGTGCCGTCATGCTGATTCTCTGTCGGCATCACGGAGCCAGCCATGCTCTCGGGCCTTGTGCACAGCCTCCCGGGTCTGGAGCTGTTCTTTTTGCTGGCGATGGGGCACTTCGTCGGTGATTTCGCCCTCCAGAGCGATCGCATGGCTGTGGAGAAATGCAGGGGCCGCGATCACACCCTCCCCTGGCCCTGGTGGCTCACCGCCCACGCCGGCGTCCATGGCTTCCTGGTGGCCCTGCTCACGGGAATCGTGTGGCTGGGTGTGGCCGAATGGGTGCTGCATGCCCTGATCGACTGGGGAAAATGTGCGGGCTATTACAAGCTCGGCCGCGATCAGATCTTCCACCTGGTCTGCAAAGTGCTGTGGGCGGCCATCGCCGCGCAGACCGGTGTCAGGCTGGCGCTCTCCTGAACCTGCCGCGTCCCTGAGTCGCGCCCCGGAATCGATGAGCAACAGTGCCTCCGGCCGTGCACAGGAGCAGGCCCTGGTGGAGATCCTGGGCGTGGCCACCGCTCTCAGTGGCGCCACGGATCTGCGCACGCTGCTGCACCGGATCCTCACCACCTCCCGCCAGCTCACCCACAGCGATGCCGGCAGCATCTTCCTGGTGGAGCGGGCCGATCCGCGCCGGGAGCCGCAGGCGGAAGACCAGCTCTGGTTTGCGGCCGCGCAGAACGACAGCGTGCAGATCGCCGAGGGGGAGCAGCAGTTGCTCGCCATTCGTTATCCGCTCACCGCCGAGCGGCTGGTGGGCTGGTGCGCCATCACCGGCGAGGTGCTCAACATCGCCGATGCTTATCAGCTCGACCCCCAGCTGCCCTATCGCTTCGATCGCAGCGTCGATGAGCGCTTCGGTTACCGGGCCGTGTCGATGCTCACCGTGCCGCTGCGCTCCACCAGTGGCGAGATCGTGGGGGTGATGCAGCTGATCAACCGCAAGCATGATCCGGCCGCCCGGATCACACCGAGCGTGGCCAGCCAGCTGGTGCGTCCTTACGACGCCGACGACCAGCGGCTGATCGAAGCTCTGGCCAGCCAGGCGGCGGTGTGTGTGGAGCGCACCCAGCTGTTTGAGAACCAGGAACGCCTGATCGACGCGATCATCGCCATCCTGGCCGGGGCGATTGATGCCAAGAGCCCCTACACCGGGGGCCACTGTTCGCGGGTGCCGGAGCTGGCCCAGATGCTGGCCAAGGAAGCGGCCGCCTGCAGCAGCGGGCCGCTCGCCGCCTTCGGCTTCGCCGACGACGCCGCCTGGCGGGAGTTCCGCATCGGCGCCTGGCTGCATGACTGCGGCAAGGTCACCACCCCGGAATACGTGGTCGACAAGGCCACCAAGCTGGAAACCAACGTCAACCGCATCCACGAGATCCGCACCCGCTTCGAGGTGCTGCTGCGGGATGCGGAGATCGCGCGGCTGCAGGGGCTGCTGGCCGGTGGTGACCCGCAGGCGCTGGCGGCCGGCTATGAGGCCCGGCGCCGCCAGCTGGAGGACGACTTCGCCTTTGTGGCCGCCAGCAACCTGGGCGCGGAGTTCTTCGATGCCGGCAAGGTGGCGCGCCTGCAGCAGATCGCCCGGCAGAGCTGGCAGCGCCATTTCGACGACACGCTCGGCCTGGCCTGGGAGGAGCACGAGCGCCGCACCGATGGTGGCCGCCGGCCGGCCGAGTCGTTGCCGGTGGAGGAGCCGTTGCTGGCCGACAAGCCCTGGCATCGTGTGCCCCGGCCCGCCCAGCAGCGCCCCGATCCCCGCCATGGCTTTCGCCTGCCGGTGCCGGAGCTGCTCTACAACCTCGGCGAACTCACGAATCTGAGCGTCTCGCGCGGCACGCTCACCGAGGAGGAGCGCTACGTGATCAACGACCACATCGTGCAGACGATCCAGATGCTCGAGGGCTTGCCCTTCCCCCGCAAGCTGGCCCGGGTGGCCGAGATCGCTGGTGGCCACCACGAAACCCTCGACGGCCGCGGCTATCCCCGTGGCCTCAGCGCCGAGCAGCTCTCGATCCCGGCGCGGATCCTGGCCCTCGCCGACATCTTCGAGGCCCTCACGGCGGCCGATCGCCCCTACAAGCGCGCCAAGACGCCCTCAGAGAGCATCGAGATCCTCGCCGGCTTCCGCGATCGCCGCCACATCGACCCGGATCTGTTTGAACTGTTCCTGCGCTCCGGGGTGTACCGCACCTATGCCGAGGCCTTCCTCAAGCCCGAGCAGCTCGATGACGTCGACATCGAGCGCTACCTCTGCCCCGCCGCCTCCTGCTGAGCGGGTGATTCAGCTCCTGCTGAGCGGGCGGTTCAGCGCGCCTGCAGGTAGGTGGTCTGCCGCAGGCTGGTTTCCAGGTGATCCATCAGGCGGCGTGCGTCGCCGATGCCCAGCTGCCCCTGGGCGATCGCCGCCTCGCTGGCCATGCGCAGCCGCTCCAGCAGCAGCTGGGGGTCGTGCTCCATCGCCTGCAGCACCTCGGCGTTGGTGTCGCCGCGCACCACGTGATCCACCCGGTAGCCGCCGCCGGGCGCCAGGCGGATGTGCACGGCATCGGTGCTGCCGAACAGGTTGTGCAGGTTGCCCATCACCTCCTGGTAGGCGCCGGCCAGGAACAGGCCGATCCAGTAGGGCTCACCGGCCCTCAGCGGGTGCAGTTCCAGCAGGGTCTTCACCTGGCCGCGGTCGATGAAGCGGGCCAGTTTGCCGTCGGAATCGCAGGTGAGATCGGCGAAGCTGCCCAGCCGGCACGGCCGCTCGTCCAGCCGCTGCAGCGGCATCACGGGGAACAGTTGATCGATCGCCCAGGTGTCGGGCGCGGAGCGGAACACCGAGAGGTTGGCGTAATAGGTGGAGGCCAGGGCCGCCGGCAGGGTGCGCAGCTCCTGGGGGATCGGTGTTTCAGCTGGCAGCAGGGCCAGCCGTTCGGCGATCGCCTGGCAGCAGGCCCAGGTGAGCTGCTCGGCCAGGCCCCGCTCCGGCAGGCCCAGGTAGCCGAGGCGGAAGGCCGCCATCGCGTCGTCCTTGAACTTGAGGGCGTCGTTCCAGGCCTCCTGCAACCGCTCCAGGGCCAGGGCGATCGCGGCGGGATCCGCGGCCGCCACCGCCTCGATCGCCGCATGGGTGTCGCGCAGGTTGCGCAGGATCAGGGCCTCCTCGCCGCTGGCTGCCGGCACCGCTCCCGGCAGGCCGCTGGCCCCGAGCACGTCGAACACCAGCACCGAGAAGTGGCTGGCGAGCGCCCGGCCGCTCTCGCTCACCAGCGTCGGCACGGCGATGCCGGCGCCGTCGCAGCATTCGCGCACGGTGGCCACCACGTCGTTGGCGTAGTTCTGCAGGGAGTAGTTCTTGGAGGCGGCCGTGGCGGTGCGGCTGCCGTCGTAGTCGACGCCCAGGCCGCCGCCCACATCCAGGTAGCCCATCGGCGCCCCCAGCCGGGTGAGCGCGGCATAGATCTGCCCCGCCTCCTGGAGGGCGTCCTTGAGCACGGCGATGTCGTTGATCTGGCTGCCCACGTGGAAGTGCAGCAGGCGCAGTTCGCCCAGCAGGTCGGCGGCGCGCAGGGCCTCCACCGTGGCCAGCAGATCGGGCACCGACAGGCCGAACTTGGCCTTCTCGCCCACCGAACTGCCCCAGCGGCCGGTGCTGCGGGTGGAGAGCTTGGCGCGGATGCCGATCAGCGGCGCCGCCCCCAGGGCGCGGCTGGCGCTGATGATCCGCTCCACTTCATCGGCCTGCTCGATCACCACCACCGGCTGCCGCCCAAGCCGCCGCGCCAGGATCGCCGTCTCGATGTAGCGCTGATCCTTGTAGCCGTTGCAGATCAGCAGCGCCTGGGGATCGTTCACCAGCGAGAGCGCGATCAGCAGCTCCGCCTTGCTGCCGGCCTCCAGGCCGAAGTGCCACTGCCGGCCGCTTTCCACCAGCTGCTCCACCACGTGGCGCTGCTGGTTGCACTTCACCGGAAACACGCCCTGATAGCGGCCGGCGTAGCCGTATTGGGCGATGGCGCGCTCGAAGGCACCATGCAGCCGCTCCAGCCGGTCTTCAAGGATGTCGTCGAAGCGGATCAGCAGCGGCAGGCTGAGGTTGCGCCCCTGCAGCTCCTGCACCAGCTCCACCAGATCGAGAGAGCCGCCGCGTTCGCCGCGGGGCTGCACGATCACGTGGCCGCGGGCGCTCACGGTGAAATAGGGATCGCCCCAGGCGTTAAGGCCGTACAGGCGGCTGCTGTCGGCCACGCTCCAAGCCAGGCCCGAGGGAGCGGCGGCAACGGTTTCAGCAGGCATGCGCGGGGGGGCAGGAGGAAAGCGGCCCACGGCAGCTTAGTCAGCGAAAACGGGCCAGGTTCAGGGCGCCGCAGGCGTCAGCCCCCACCTGCGGCGCAGGGAACGACCAGCAACCCGGCCGGCCCCACTGGGGCTCGGTGCGGCAGCGGAGCCTGGGAAAGCCGTTCGCAGGGCGCCTGTCCGCATCGGGGTTGCTTGCCAAGCGGCAGGCCCAGCGCGGACGATGGCGCCATCCCCAAGAGCACCTGCCATGGCCACCGAACGCACCTTCCTCGCGATCAAACCCGACGGGGTGCAGCGCGGGCTGGTGGGCGAGATCCTGGGCCGCTTCGAGCGCAAGGGCTTCAAGCTGGTGGGCCTCAAGCAACTGGTGCCCAGCCGCGAACTGGCGGAGAGCCATTACGGCGTGCACAGCGAGCGCCCCTTCTTTGCCGGCCTGGTGGAGTTCATCACCAGCGGCCCGGTGGTGGCGATGGTGTGGGAAGGCGATGGCGTGATTGCCAGCGCCCGCAAGCTGATCGGCGCCACCAAGCCCCTGGAGGCGGAGCCGGGCACGATCCGCGGCGATCTGGCCGTGAACATCGGCCGCAACGTGATCCACGGCTCCGATGCGCCGGAAACCGCCGTCTTCGAGATCGGCCTCTGGTTCGAAGCCTCCGAGCTCAGCGACTGGACGCCGGCCGACCAGGTGTGGCGCGCCGAAGGCTGAGCCTTCATCCTGGGTGCCGTATCAGCGCGCCCGATGCCGAGCTCCATCAGGCTGGCCCCAGCCGCGGGCCTGTTCACCGGTGCGGCGCTGGTGGCGGTGCTGGGGCTTCCCGGCGGCGCTCCGGCCGCCCTGCGGCTGCCCCGGGTGATTGATGTGGCGGAACGGCCCGCTTTCATCAGGCCTCCCGGCCGCCTGGAACAACAGGCGAACACCGGCCAGGTGCTGCCTTCCCGCACGGAGCTCCGCACCCAGCGGCCGGGACGGATGCAGGTGCAGCTGGCCGATGGCCGCAGTTTCCGCCTTGGCGGCGACGCCCTGCTGCGGCTTGACCCCGGCGGTCCTGCGTTGAAGCGCGGCCAGATCATTGCCTGGATCGATCCCGACGCCACTCGCCTCCTGCCGCTGAAGGTCCGCACCCGGGTGGGCACGGCCTCGATTCAGGGCACCACCGTTTTCATTGAGGATCTCCCCCGTGATGTGCTTTTCCTGAGCTGGGAAGGAACCGTGCAGGTGGAAGCCAACGATGGCCGCCGCTTCACGCTCAACAGTGGCGAGATCCTCACCGCCACCGCCGCTGGCACCTGGGTGGGCCCCCGCCGGCTGAGCATCGACGAGGTGCGCCTGCGCCGCCGCACCAGTGTGCTGCTGAACGGCTTCTCTGCACCGATGGCCACCTTGCCGGTGATCGAGCGCGAACTCGGCCTCGACCGTTGAAGCCGCTCGGGCCGGGTCGCTGGCGGCGGCTCTGGTGGCTCGCCCTGGCGTTGCCCCTGCTGGCTGGGCTCGACCAACAGCCGATCACGCCCGCCGGTCAGGCGTTGCAGCTGGCCGATGGCCAGATCGCCTGGCTCGCGTTCCGGTTGCGCGGCGCCCGCCCCGCCCCGCCGGACCCGGTGCTGCTGGCCATCGACGCCGATTCGCTCCAACTCGCGGCCCTGCTCAGCCCGGCCGATCGGGCCGCCTCCCCGCTGTGGCGGCAGATGGGGCCCTGGCCCTGGCCCAGGGCCCTGCAGGCGCAGCTGATCGCCAAGGTGCTGGAGCAGGGGGCGGCCAGGGTGCTGGTCAACATCGAGTACAGCCAGCCCAGCCCGTTCGGGCCGGCCGATGACGCGGCCTTCAAGGCGACGCTGGCCCCCTGGCGCGAGCGGGTGCACCTGGCCGTCCGCTATGGGCGCAATGAGCGCCAGGGGGTTGAGCAGGTGGTGCTGGCGCGGCCGCTTCCTGCCCTCGGGGCGCCGGGGCTGACAACCCTGCTCTAGTCCCCGCAGGGCATGGCGGAAGCGGTGCCCGGCCAGGCCTGGCTCGACCAGCACCTGGCCGGCTTCCCGCTGCCCCACCCACACCCGATGGCCTTTCTGGTCAACGAGAGGCCCCTGCCCCAGGCACCGACGGGCCTCAATTACCTTGGCCCCTCCGGCAGCCTGCCCCGCGTGCCCGCCTGGCAGGTGCTCGACACCCCCACCGGCTTCTGGCGCGGCCGCACGGTGCTGTTCGGCGCCACCACGCCGGAATTGGGGGATCAGCAGGAAACCCCCTTCGGCCCCCAGAGCGGCACCGAGGTGCTGGGCGTGGCGATCGCCAATGCCCTCTCCGGCCAGGGGGTGCTCGCGTTGCCGCCGGCGCTCGAGGCGGGGTTGCTGCTGCTCTGGGGGATCGGCGCCTGGTGGTGGCTCAGCCGCAGCAGCACCGCCGGTCGCAGCTTGCTGGTGATGGTGGCGCTGGTGGCGCTGGCGCTGCTGGCCGGCTGGGGGTTCTGGGCCGGAGGGCTGCTGCGGCTGCCCCTGGCCGCCCTGCTGCTGGGAACGCTGGCGGGAGGGGGAACGCTGGCGATGGGGCAGGTGCTGGTGGAGAGCCGGGAGCGGGCCTACCTGCACCAGTTGCTCTCGCGGCGCGTGTCGCCCACCTTGCTGCGCGACATCCTGCGCAACCCTGGGCCGATCTGGACCCAGGCCGGGGGCAGCCGTGCCCGCTGCGTGGTGCTGTTCAGCGATCTGGTGGGGTTCACCTCGTTGAGTGCGGGCCTGCCTGCCACCGAGCTCTTCACCCTGCTCAACCGCTACTTCGAGCTGATGGCCAGCGCCGTGCTGGCGGAGCAGGGCCTGCTCGACAAATTCATCGGGGATGCGGTGATGGCGGAATTCGGCGTGCCCCGCAGCCGCGGCGACCGCGAAGAGGCCCGCGCGGCGGTGCGGGCGGCGCTGGCGATGCAGAGCGGCCTGGAGGCGCTCAATCGGGAGCTGGCAGCGGTGGGCCGGCCGCCGTTGCGCCACGGCATCGGCCTGCATGTGGGGGAGGTGATTGCCGGCAACCTCGGCGCGGCCCAGCGGCTGGAATTCACCGTGGTGGGGACCACCGTCAACGTGGCCAGCCGCCTGGAGGGCCTCACCCGCCGCTTCCCTGAGCAGCCGATTCTGATCAGCGGCGAGCTGCTGGCCCTGCTCCCCGGCGAGCTGGATGTGGTGCCGCTGGGGGCGCACACGCTCAAGGGTTGGCCCCAGCCGCTGGAGGTGTTCGGCCTGCGGGGTGTGTGCTGGCAGGCAAGCAGTTCCGAAGGCTCGGATCGCTCTCTGCCACCTCCTGCTCCGGGCGCGGAGGCCTGACGGCCCCAGCTTCCGCCGCCAGGGTGGCGATCACGACCGGGCGCTATTCGGCTGCCGGATGGGAAGCGGCTGGGGGTGGCAGCGGCCGGTCCCAGCGGAAGGCTGCCAGCAGTTCTCTTGCGCTGGCAGGCAGGTTCTGGCCCAGCAGCAACGGCACCAGCAGCTCGGCGGTGATCGCGGCCAGCAGCACGCCGTTGCGGTAGTGGCCGGTGGCCAGCCACAGCCCCTCGATCGGGCTGGCCCCCAGCAGCGGCGACTGGTCCGGGGTGCCGGGCCGGAAGCCCCACCAGCGCTCCATCGGCGGCCAGCCGGCGGCGGCCGGCAGCAGGGCGGCCAGGTTGTCCTCCAGCTGGCGCTGCCCGCGCGGGGTGAGCCCGTCCGCGAAGCCGGCCTCCGCTTCAGAGGTGGCCCCCACCACCACCAGGCCGTCCTCGCGCGGCACCAGGTAGGTGCCGGGGCCGAACACCACCCGCTGCAGCGCCTGGCGCGGGCCCTGCAACGACAACATCTGCCCCTTGACCGGATGGACCGGCAGCGCGGGCAACAGGTCGGCGCTCCAGGCGCCGCAGGCCAGCACCGCCTGCTCGCAGCCCAGGCGGCGCTCCTCCCCGTCGGCGCCCCGCAGCCGCACGCCGCGGAGGTGGCTGCGGCCGGTGGCGCCCGGGACAGGATCGTCCGTGAGCAGCTCCAGCACCTCGGCGCCCTCCTCGAAGGCCACACCCCGCTCCACGCAGGCGCGCTCGAGGGCCCGCATCAGCTGGCGGCGGTTGTCGATCTGGCCGTCCTGGGCGAACAGCAGGCCGGCGCGGAAGTCAGGCCCGATCCCGGGCACCTCCGCCTCCAGGCGCGTCCGGTCGAGCGCTTCCCCCACCGCGGCGGTGGGATAGGTGTCGCGCTCGGCGGCGGAGCGGAAGGGCACCACGATCCCGCAGGCGCGCAGGCCGCAGCGCAGGCCGCTGTCGGCTTCGATCTGCGCCACCCAGGCCGGAATCCGCCCCAGGCTGGCCTGGCCGAGGGCGAGCAGCGGGCCGCTCAGCCCCTCGGCATGGGGGGCGAGCATGCCGGCGGCCACGAAGCCGGCGGCCTCGCTGCGCCGCCGGCTGAGCACGGTCACGGCCCGGCCGCGGCGCGCCAGCTGGTGGGCCACCGACAGACCGATCAGGCCGCCGCCGAGGATCAACAGGGGGTCGCAGGCCGCTGCCGGCATCGCTGCACTGGGGGGATCGATGGGATGTCTAGCGCTCCACTCTCCCGCCCAGCCCGATGGCAGCACTGCCACGACTCATTCAGCAGAAGCCCATCAAGGGCACTCCTGGGGGGTGTGACCACCAGCCCGGCGGCCGCATCAGCTCTGGCCGTGCTGGCAGCCTCCTCAGCGTTGGCGGCTGTGATCGTGGAGGTGGGCGGTTCGCCCCGGGTAGTGAGATCTACCCAATCGACCCTTCAAAACCATGAGTCCCTGCTTGCCGCTCCGCCATGGTGTGGCGACCAGGCCAAGGCTGAGCGCTTCGCGAATGCCGTGGGCAGTAGGTTTGATTGTCAGAATCGCTGTAACGTTGATTCGCCTATTCTCGGTCGGCTAAATCCTTTTACGAGTGATTACGGTCCCGTCTTTATCTTGAAAGGTGTGTATCCCTTTCCCACCGCTGAATCTTGGGGTGCCACTGTATTCGGCCCCAAGGATCCCTTCACAACTTTCCCGCAGCCTACGGAGCGAGTGACGACGCCACCATCACCCTGACCGGTGCGCAATCAGCTACGTGGGCCCCCTCGATCAGTGGGAGTTCTTTCAGGGCCTCCGCTGAGACCCGGGCACGTCCGGGCCGCCTGCGCGGGATCCCAGCTCAGGTGCACGGTTCAGGCTTCCGTTTCCAGCTTCAGCTGCCGGCACAGCCACGGCAGGCTCAGCCCCTGCACGCAAAGGTTGAAGAACACCACCACGAAGATCACGGCTTCCACCAGGTTCTCCAGCTGGGGAAGCTCGGTTGAGGAGAGCCCTGGCAGCGAGGGCAGCGACTTGGTGACGCTGTAGCCCAGGGCGATCGGCACCGCCCCGCGCAGGCCGCACCACGAGATCAGGGCGCCGGCCCGCCAGTCGAACGGCGACCAGCGCTGGAAGACCAGCACGCTGAGGGGGCGGGCCACCAGCATCAGACCCAGGGCCACCAGCGCGCCGGGCAGCAGGGC
Organism: Synechococcus sp. ATX 2A4; assembly: GCF_024346375.1. GTDB lineage: Bacteria > Cyanobacteriota > Cyanobacteriia > PCC-6307 > Cyanobiaceae > MW101C3. The sequence continues at coordinate 80,885 of NZ_JAGQCV010000005.1, forward strand.
GCCGGGAATGCTGGTGGCATCGATCAGCACGCCGAACAGCAGAAACACCGTGATCTGCATCGTGGTGTTGAACGGTTCGAGGCTGTGCTCCAGCAGCTCCGGGGTGATCAGCTTGTTGTCGTAGATGTTGTTGGCCAGGAACAGGCCCGTCACGTAGGCGGCGATGAACCCCGAGCCCCCCAGCAGGCTGGCGAAGCCATAGGAGGCCAGGGCGATGGCGATGCCCACCACCAGGATCTGGTCCTGGCTGGTGATCAGGCGGTTGAGCACGAACTGGGCCAGGTAGGTGAGGATCAGGCCCACCAGGATGCCGCTGCCCACGCTTCTGATGAAGCCCTGCAACTGATCCAGCAGCGCCCCGCCTTCGCTGCCCCCCTGGCCGCTGAGACCCAGGATCAGAAACAGGAACAGGATGGCGGCCGGATCGTTCACCGACGACTCGAACTCCAGCAGCGAGCGCACCCGCACCGGGATGCGGTCCTGCACCCCCCGCAGCACGCTCAGGGTGGCGCCGGCATCGGTGGAGCCCAGGCAGGCGGCCACCAGCAGGGCCAGGGTGAGCGGGATGGGGTTGCCCAGCCCGGCAAACACCAGCCAGATCAGGCCGCCGAGCAGCAGCGACGACACGGCCACCCCGCCCACCGCCAGCAGCACGCCGTACCCCAGGAATCCGCGGATGTGCTGGGTGTCCGAGTTCAGCCCCGCCACGAACAGCAGCATGCTCAGGGTCACGGTGTTCAGGGCATCCACCGCCGTCACCGACAGCAGGCTGGGTCCGGGCTGGATCGCCACACCGAGCAGGAGGATGCCGAGGATGGCCGGCACCCGCAGCTGCACCGCCACCCGGCTGGCCACCAGGGTGGCCAGGTACGTCGCGGAGATGATGGCCAGAACTCCGGGCAGGGAAAGCTGCAGGCCGGTGGCCACGGGTTCGCTCGGGGTCATGGGTTGGGGCTGGGAGAAGGGGCCAGCGGTGGCGCCTGGTCGGCGAACCACTGGAACAGGAAGGGGGAGAGCAGCAGCAGGCTGAGCAGGTTGGGCAGCACCACCAGCGCTTCCACCAGTTCGGCGAACAGCCAGAGGCTGCCGCCGCCCACCGGGGCCAGCAGCACCAGAGCCCCACACCAGCAGCAGCGGTAGGGGAGGCGCCAGCGGTTTCCCCCCAGGAACAGCACGCAGCGCTCGGCCACGACGCCGGCGCTGAGGATGGTGGTGAAGCTGAACAGCACGATGGCCAGATGGCTCACCCCCAGCCATCCCGGCCCGGCCCAGGTCATCGCCGCATCCACCAGGGCCAGGGGACCGCGGCCAGCAGCGCTGCCGCCGGCGACGCCACTGGCGATCAGCAGCAGGCCGAGGGCGGTGCACAGGGCCGTGTCGAGCAGGTTGGCGAGCATGGCGATCGAGCCCTGGCGCAGGGGATCGGCGGGCCTGGCGGCCGCCAGCACGATCGCCGCACTGCCCGTGCCGGCCTCACTGGAGAACACCGCCAGGCGCACCGCGGTGTTCACCGTCACGGCCACCCCGCCGCCGGCGATCGCGCCAGGGGAGAGCGCCCCCTTGAGCACCTGATCCAGTGCCGCGGGCAGGACAGCGGCGTGCTCCAGGAGGAGCACGGCCATGGCCAGGCCATAGCCCAGCACCATCAGGGGCACCAGCACCGCCGACAAACGGCCCACCCGCCGCAGGCCGCCACTGAGCACCGCCGCCGTGGCCAGGGCTGTGACCAGGCCGGTAAGCAGGGGAGGACTGCCCAGGTCCTGGGCCGCCACAGCGGCCAGCTGGCCCACCTGCAGCCCGTTGGCGGAGCCGAAGGCCGAGAGCACCGTCATCGCGGCGAAGAGCACCGCCAGCCAGCGCCAGCGCCGGTGCAGCCCCCGCTGGATCGTGAGCATCGGGCCGGCCAGCACGCTGCCATCGCCCTGGGGCCTGCGGAAGCGAACCGCCAGGGCCGTGTCCGCGAATTTCAGGGCCATGCCCACCAGCGACACGGCCCACAGCCAGGCCAGCACCCCGGGCCCGCCCAGGGTCACCGCCACGGCGGTGCCGGTGATGTTGCCGATGCCAACGGTGCCCCCCAGGGTCACCAGAAAGGCCGTCCAGCTGTCCAGTTCGCCGTCCGCGGCGCCCGGCTGGCCGGCGCTGCCGATGGCGGGCCCCGGGTTGCGCAGGCTGCTCCAGAGCTGGCGAAGGCCGTAGGGAATCAGCCGCCAGGGGCCGAAGTTGAGCCCCAGGCACAGGAACACCGCCACGAAGCACACCCAGTCGGCCAGAAGACCCCACACGAAGCGGTGGAGTGCCGCAACCACTTCCATAGGATCGGCCCTGATCGGCAGGCGATGGGCTCATGGTGGCTGACGGTGCAGCAAGCGGGGCGGCAAGTGGTGCGGCAAATGGGCCAGCGAGCGGGGAGTGGGAGGCGGTGATCGGTCTGGAAACCCACGTGCAGCTGGGCACCGCCAGCAAGATCTTCACCGCCGCCTCCACCAACTTCGGCGACGACCCCAACACCCACATCGATCCGGTGGTGATGGGCCTGCCGGGCACGCTGCCGGTGCTCAATGCCAAGGTGCTCGAGTATGCGGTGAAAGCGTCGCTGGCGCTCAATCTGCAGGTGGCCGAGCACAGCAAGTTCGACCGCAAGCAGTATTTCTACCCCGATCTGCCGAAGAACTATCAGATCTCCCAGTTCGACCAGCCGATCGCCGAAAACGGCTGGATCGAGGTGGAAGTGGCCGAGAAGGGTAAAGACACCTACCTGAAAACGATCGGCATCGAACGGCTCCACATGGAGGAAGATGCCGGCAAGCTCGTCCACGCCGGCAGCGACCGTCTGGCGGGCAGCACCCACTCACTGGTGGATTACAACCGCGCCGGTGTGGCCCTGGCGGAGATCGTCAGCAAGCCCGATCTGCGCACCGGCCGGGAGGCGGCGGAATACGCCTCCGAGATCCGCCGGATCATGCGTTATCTGGGGGTGAGCGACGGCAACATGCAGGAAGGTTCGCTGCGCTGTGACGTCAACATCTCCGTGCGCCGCGGGCCCGATGAACCGTTTGGCGTGAAGGTGGAGATCAAGAACATGAACTCCTTCTCCGCCATCCAGAAAGCCTGCGATTACGAAATCGCGCGCCAGATCAAGGCGATCGAGGCCGGTGAACCGATCCACCAGGAAACGCGGCTGTGGGATGAGAGCAAGCAGCTCACCAAGAGCATGCGCAGCAAGGAGGGCAGCAGCGACTACCGCTACTTCCCCGAGCCCGATCTGGGCCCGATCGAGGTCACGCCAGAGCGGCGCGAAGCCTGGCGGGCCGAACTGCCCGAGCTGCCCGCCGCCAAGCGCCACCGCTACGCCGAGCAGCTGGGGCTGTCGATCTACGACGCCCGCGTGCTCACCGATGAGCGGGGCATGGCCGAATACTTCGAAGCGGCGGTGGCGGCCGGCGCCGATCCCAAAGGGGTGGCCAACTGGGTGACGGGCGACATCGCCGCCCACGTGAATGCCAACCGCCTCGCGCTGGCGGAGCTGCCGCTCAAGCCGGAGCAGCTTGCCGAAATGGTGCAGCTGATCGACTCCGGCGTGATCAGCGGCAAGATCGCCAAGGAGCTGTTGCCGGAGCTGCTGGAGAAGGGCGGCTCCACCAAGGCGATCGTGGCCGAGCGCGGCCTCGGCATGATCAGCGACCCCGCAGCACTCACGGCGATCGTGGAGGAACTGCTGGCGGCCCATCCCGAGGAAGTGGCCGCCTTTCGCGGCGGCAAGAACAAGCTGCAGGGCTTCTTCGTGGGGCAGCTGATGAAGCGCACCGGCGGCAAGGCCGACCCCAAACTCGCCAACCAGATCCTGATCGCCAAGCTGAACGGCTGAGGTCTGAACCCGGCACCCGCCACCGCGCGCGGCTGTCTTTACCGGGTTGCTCAATCCCCCCTGTCGGCCCGACGCTCGCAAGGGCGAGGCTCAATGCCGTCGTTGACCCAGGTGCGACGCTGAACGGTGCCATATGAACGCATGATGACAAACTTTGTAAAGACTGAGAGAAGCATGTATATTTCCTGTCCATTGCCCCCTTTGGGCGGCCTTGTTCCGGCTGGATCCCTCCTTGTGCGGCCGGCTTCCTGATAGACCCATGAGAGTGGGCTGATCGGTCAACCCCTGGACGCCAGCCGGCCCCATGGCGTTGGTCCCTGCCTGGGTGTGCAGCACCCGCCGGCCGTTTCACGATTCCCGCCGCGAACCTGATGTGAACCCTGCTCGCCCCAGCCTCTCCACGCTCACGAAGCCGTTCTCTGAACCGGGCAGTCAGCCGGTTCCGGTCAGTGCCGTGCTGAATGGAGCCGCCACCTGTCTGTTCATCGTGTTCGCGATCACCGCGCTCACCTTGTTCCTGCCGCTCGATCCCACCAACCCCTCCTGGCAGCTGCGCCTGATCGGCGGTGTGATCAACGGAGCCCCCTTGGCCTTGCTGGGATTCGTGTTATTGCATGGAGCCGCCCATCTGGATCCGCAGCAGTCCCGCTATGGGGTTCGCCTGGCCACGGCCCGGCAGCGGGCGCTGCTCGCCGCCATCGGCTTCGTGGTGCTGGTCCCCCTCCAATGTGTGGCCATCTGGACACTCCTCTCAAGAGATGAGAATCAGCTGGAGCAACGCAGGGCCACCACTGAGGCCACCTTCGTGACCTTGCGCGAAGCCGTGCAAAGGGCCGGCACTCCTGAGGCATTGAAGCTGCAGATGCGCGCCCTGCGTGGCCCCACGATCAGCGAGGAGCAGCTCAAATTGCCGATCGCCACCCTGCGCGAGCAGACCATGCGAGCGCTGTTTCGCGCCGAAGCGGTGATGAACCAACAGCTCAGCGGCCTCGATCAGAAGGCCATCATGGAGCTGGTGCAGAGCGGTATCCGCATCGGTGTCTCCAGCCTGGCCTATGCCTTCGCCTTCGCACTTGGTGCCGTGATGGGCCAGCCCTTAATTCTGCGGCGAATCCGTAAGGGGCTGCAGTGGTCGTCACGGCGGATATTACGAGGCCTTTAAGCCGCTCACGGCCCTGGCCAACTGAGCAGCTAACCCTTCTGCTCCGTTGCGATTGTCAATCACCACATCGGCCAGGGCACGTTTGCGCTCCAGGGGCCACTGGGCCTCGATTCTGGCCCTGGATTCGGCCGCAGAACGGCCATCGCGCGCCATCAACCTGGCCTGTTGTTCTGCGGCGTCGCAATCCACCAGCCAGATTTCCGAGCAGAGTGGCTCAAAGCCCGCTTCAAAGAGCAGAGGAATCATCAGCACCACAGCCGGTGCCTCCGCCAACGCCGCCAGTTCCTGTTCAAACCTTTGGCGCACCAATGGGTGCACCAGGTGTTCCAGCCAGCGTCGCTCCACCGGATCGGCAAATACCAACTGGCCGAGGGCTTGCCGGTCAATGACGTTCGCATTGTTCGGTGTTGCACCGGAAGTGGAAGGCGCAACGCAGGCCATCAGCACGTTCTGCCCATAGCGCCTGATAACAGCCTGGGTGGCAGCAGTGCCGGGAGCGAGCGCGTCCTTGGCATAGCGATCGGCGTCAAGCACCGCCAAACCAAAGTTTTCCTCCAACAAGCGGGCCACAGTGCTTTTCCCTGTAGCGATGCCACCGGTGAGGCCGATGCGACGCTGGTTGTGGAGCATCACGTGGATGATCCGTGCTCAGAGCATTATTTGAATTGCAAAACCCAACCAGTCGGAGTTTTGTCGCTTGCATTCACCACCGCAAAGCTGGAATCAAGAGAGCGCCCAGCGGCGAGGTGAATCCGCATACGCCGAAAGAGTTCCGCTGTGAACGCGCGCGCCTCGACTGGAGACAGGCTCATTTTTATCGAGACGTTGGTAATGATTTGATTAATGCCAATGATTGTTGCCTCTGTAGGCGCTGTTGCTGCGATATTGGTGTGTTGAGCGATGAAGTCTGGCTTGAGTTGATCAGCCGAAAAGTTGCCGATCGATACCATGACTTCGTACTGAAGCTCGTTTGGAATATCACCGCTGAACACGCGATCTGCCGGGATGTTTTCAATCCAGCCTAGGTCTGAAGTGAACAGTGCCACCATCGCGCTGGTGTCACCTGCGAACAACTTGAGATACTCAGCTTTCGGCATTGTCAAGTCACAGCTCTTCGAAAAACTAGCACCTGTTCTCACCCTCCCCAGGGCTCCTCGCCTCTCGGCTGTGTGACTTTCCCCATCCATTTGCCGGGTTGCTGAGCCGCCCGCTCATCTCACCTCCAGCCGCTGGCCGTCTCCCATCCCCCGCCCCCCGAAGATGGCAGCAGCAGCTGCCGGCGCCCCATGACCCCCATCCCCGCCCCCTGGCTGCCCGTGCCGGGTGGTCTCACCGCCCCCAGCGGCTTCCTGGCGGCCGGCAGCACCGCCGGGCTGAAGGCCTCCGGCAAGCCCGATCTCTCCCTGCTGCTGGCCCCGGCAGGGGCGGTGTGCGCCGGCAGCTTCACCACCAACCGGGTGCGCGCCGCCTGCGTGGATCTCTGTGAGCAGCGGCTGGCGGCCAGCGGCGGCCGGGCGCGCGCCGTGCTCACCAATTCAGGCCAGGCCAATGCCTGCACCGGCGAGCGCGGCCTGGCCGACAGCCTCACCGCCACCGCCGCCCTCGCCGCCCGGCTGGAGCTGGCGCCGGAGCAGGTGCTGATCTGCTCCACCGGGGTGATCGGCGTGCCGATCCCGATGCCCACCCTGCTGGCGGGCCTCAATCCGCTGGTGGCGGCCCTCAGCCCCGAGGGGGGCGCCGCCGCCGCCACGGCGATCCTCACCACCGATCTGGTCGACAAGCAGATCGCCCTGGAGGCCCACCTGGGCGGCCGCACCGTGCGCCTCGGCGGCATGGCCAAGGGCTCGGGCATGATCCACCCGGCCATGGCCACCATGCTGGGCTACCTCAGCTGCGATGCCGGTGTGCCGGCGGAGCTGTGGCGGGGCATGGTGCAGCGTGCGGTCGACCGCTCCTTCAATGCGATCACGGTGGACGGCGACACCAGCACCAACGACACGTTCCTGGCCTTTGCCGCCGGTGAACCCCTGAGCCCCGAGCACTTCGAGGCGCTGGAGGCCGGCCTCATGGCGGTGTCGCAACACCTGGCCCGCGCCATTGCCCGTGACGGCGAAGGGGCCACCTGCCTGATCGAGGTGCAGGTGGAAGGGGCCGCCACCGAGGCTGGCGCCCGCGCCATTGCCCGCACCGTCTGTGGCTCGTCGCTGGTGAAGTGCGCCATCCACGGCCGTGATCCCAACTGGGGCAGGATCGTGGCCGCCGCCGGCCGCGCCGGCGTGCCCTTCGATCCCGAGGCGGTGGCGCTCTGGCTGGGGGAGCACCAGCTGATGGCCGCCGGCCAGCCCCTGCCCTTCGATCGCCCCGCCGCCAGCACCTATCTGCGCGCCTGCGCCGCCGGCACCTATCTCGGTGGCCCGGGCCCTGCGGGCGACACCGTGGCCATCCGGCTGCTGGTGGGCGACGGCCCGGGCCAGGGCCTGGCCTGGGGCTGCGACCTCTCGGATCAATATGTGCGCATCAACGCCGACTACACCACCTGATTCCCATGGACCTCAGTGGGTGGCGCGAATGTTTGATCGCTAAGGTCAGCCCACCGATTTCAGGGCCCGATGGCGATTCAGCTGCGTGAATCCCGGATGCATGTCATCCGCTGGATTCTCACCACCGGCTGGTTGTTGATCATCGCCTCTCTGTTCTACGACCCCTGGAGCGCCGCGCTCACCGAACCAGGCCACCCCTGGAGCCCCTTGCGCCTGCGTGAGGCCTGCGTGCCGGTGCAGGACCGTTGCCTGGTGGAGCAGCCCTATCCGCTGGGCACCACGCTCTTCTGGGGGGCGGTGGTGCCGTCGGGGATCTTCATCCTGCTGGTGTTCGGCCATGAGCTGTGGCGGCGCATCTGCCCCCTCTCCTTCCTCTCCCAGATCCCCCGCGCCCTGGGCCTGCAACGCCAGATCGCCAGGGTCAATCCCCGCACCGGCGAGCGCCGGCTCCAGCTGGCCAAGGTACCCGCCGATTCCTGGCTGGCCCGCCACTATTCCGCGGTGCAGTTCGGCTGGCTGTTTGCGGGCCTTTGCGGCCGCCTGTTCTTCTTCAACGCCGACCGCCTGGTGCTGGCCGCCTGGCTGCTGGGCACGATCGGGGTGGCGATGGCGGTGGGTTGGTTATACGGCGGCAAGGCCTGGTGCCAGTACTTCTGCCCGATGGCGCCGGTGCAGAGCGTGTTCTCCGCCCCCTCGGGGCTGCTGGGCAGCAAGGCCCACCTGAGTGCGCAGCCGATCACCCAGTCGATGTGCCGCACCGCGCTGCCCGATGGCAGCGAGCAGAGCGCCTGCGTGGCCTGCCAGCAGCCCTGCATCGACATCGACGCCGAGCGCATGTACTGGGCCCGCATCCCCACACCGGCCTTCGCCTTCGAGCGTTATGGCTACGTGGGTCTGGTGCTGGGCTACTTCCTCTATTCCTATCTCTATGCCGGCAACTGGGACTATTACTTCTCCGGGATCTGGGTCCGCCAGAGCGACCAGCTCGCCAACCTGTTCAGCCCGGGCCTGTTCCTGTTCGGCCGCGCGATCGCCATTCCCCGTCTGGTGGCGGTGCCCCTGGTGCTGGGGGTGTTCACCTGGCTGGGGCTGGTAGGGGGGCGCTGGATCGAAGCCTGGGCGCGCCGCCGGGAACGGCGCCTTGCCGCCCGCACCGGTGCCACACCGCTGCCGCCCGACCAGCTCCGCCACCGCATCTTCGTGGTGGCCACCTTCCTGGTGTTCAACGTCTTCTTCCTGTTCGCGGGCCGGCCGCTGCTGCTGTTGCTGCCGGCCTGGGTGCAATACCTCTTCGACGGCGTCCTGGTGACCCTCAGCACCCTGTGGCTGGTACAGGCCTGGCGCCGCAACCCCGAGATCTACAGCCGCGAGAACCTGGCCAGCCGCTTCCGCAAGCAACTGGAGCGGCTCCAGCTCGATGTGGGCCGTTTCCTCGATGGCCGCACCCTCGGCGACCTCAACGTCCACGAGGTGTACGTGCTGGCGAAGGTGCTGCCGGGCTTCAGCAGCGAGAAGCGCCGCGAGGCCTACAAGGGTGTGGTGCGGGAGGCGCTCGAGGAGGGCTACGTGAGCGTGGCCACCAGCCTGGAGGTGCTGCAGCAGATGCGCCTTGAGCTCGGCATCTCCGATGAGGAGCACGAGCAACTGCTCGAAGAGCTGGGAGTGGAGGACCCCACCCTGCTCGATCCCGACAACCGCCGCAGCCTGGAGGATCAGGTGCGGCTCAACGGCTACCGCAAGTCGCTTGATCGGCTGATGCGGCTGCAGAGCCTGCCCCAGGAACAGGGTGACACCAAGGCGATCCGCTCGCTGCGCCGCCGCTACGGCATCACCGCCGCGGAGGAGGAGGAGATCCTGGGGGGGCTGTCGCCGCAGGCCGGCGCCGCCCAGAAAGCCGAGGTGCTGCTGCAGCGATTGCCGGAGCTGATCGAAGCCTTCCGCGCCCTGCAGCAGCCGTCGCTGCCGGAGGCGCCGGTGGTGCGCGCCCTGCTCAGCGGGCACATCCGCCACCGCCAGCAACTGAGTCTGCGGGCGATCCTCTGGGCCCTGGTCACCCTGCAGCAGGATCCCGCCGTGCCCGCCCTGGTGGCGGATCTGCAGCAGCTCTCGCCGTTGGTGCTGCTGGAGCTGCTGGAGCAGGAGCCGTGGCAGGAGCGCCTGCCGGCGGAGGTGCTGGCGGCACTCACCCAGCCGGGCCCAGGCGCCAGTTGCTCGCTGGTGGTTCCCCTGCCGGTCACCCTGCACCACCTCGACACCCTGCTGCAGGACCGCAATCCGCTGATCCAGGCGTCCGCCCTGTTCCTGATTGCCCGACTGGATGGCCCGAAGGGCCAGTCGCAGGCCGCGGCGCTGCGCGGCGGCGCGGCCGGCTCGCTGCCGGCCAGCACGGCCGAGCGCCTGCTGGCCCTTGGAGACACCCCACCCAGCCTGGAGGCCTGCCCCGAGCTTGAAAAGCGGGTGGTCCTGGCCACCAGCGAGGCCTTCCGTGGCCTCCAGCTCGACACCATCAACGCCCTGGCGGAACTCTCGGAGCTGCGCCGTTACAGCGCCGGCGCCCTGATCACCGAAACCGGCGACACCTGCCGCGAACTGCTGCTGCTGATCGAAGGCGAAGCCCTGGTGCATTACCGCGATGGTGATGGCGATCCCAGCGGCGATGGCGCCGGCGCACGGCAGGAGCGCTTCCGGCCGGGCCAGATGCTCGATGAGCTTGAGGTGCTCACCCACAGCACCACCGAGAACACGATCGTGGCGGCACAGGACGGCACGCGCCTGCTGGCGGTGCCGGTGGATGGCTTCGATGCCCTGCTCGATCGCGACCAGGACTTCGCCAAGCGCGTGCTCGCACTGGAAACGCGTCAGCTGCAGCGCTTCATGGGCACCCTCCCTGCAGCGGTGGCCGGCTGAAGCCGAGCACCGGTCACACCCGTGGACGGATCAGCCGAACAGATTGAGGAAGCGCTGAATGATCACCGCATTGCTGATGTCCACGAAGAAACCCGACACCAGCGGCACCACGATGAACGCCCGCCGCGCTGCCCCATACTTCTGCGCCACCGCCGACATGTTCGCCATCGCCGTGGGTGTGGCCCCGAGCGAAATGCCGCCGAAACCGGCACACATCACGGCCGCTTCGTAATCGCGGCCCATCACGCGGAACACCACGAACAGGGCGAACAGGAACGACAGCACGAACTGGGCGGTGAGGATGGCGATGATCGGGCCCGCCAGCGCAGCGATGGTCCACAGCTGCAGGCTCATCAGCGACATCGTCAGAAAGATGCCCAGGGCGATGTCGGACACGATGGCCAGGGAGCGCGCCGGCGCCAGCTCGCGCACTTTCACCAACCGCGGCACGGTGTTGGTGAGAAAGATCGCGGCGAACAGGCAGCACACGAACAGGGGCAGATTGCTGCCCAGGGCCTGCAAGCCCTCAAAGAGCAGTTCACCCAGGCCCAGGCTCATGTTGAGCCAGAAGAGGGTGCGCAGCAGCGTGAAATAGGTCACCCGTTCGAGCGCGCTGCCCTCGGCGGTGGCGTCTTCCACCACGCAGGCCGGCGGCTGCAGCTTCTTGCGCTGGATCAGCAGCCGGGCGATCGGCCCGCCCATCAGCGAGGCGAGCACCAGGCCGAAGGTGGCGCAGGCCACGCCGATTTCCAGCGCATTGCTGATGCCGTGCGTTTCCGCGAAGCGCGGTGCCCAGGCGATGGCGGTGCCGTGGCCGCCCAGCAGCGACACCGAACCGCCCAGCACCCCCACCAGCGGATTCAGGCCCAGCACTGTGGCCACGCCGATGCCGGTGAGGTTCTGCAGCAGCATGAACACCACCGTGGTGGCGATCAGGATCAGCAGAGGGCGGCCGCCGGAGAGCAGCGTGCGCACATCGGCGTTGAGACCGATCGCCGCAAAGAAATAGAGCAGCAGAAAATCACGGGTGAGCAGGTTGAAGCCGATCTCAATGCCCGAAACGGCGTGAACCACCGCCAGCAGCACGCATACCAGCAGGCCACTGGTCACCGGTTCGGGAATATTGAACTCCCTCAGAAACGCCACCTTCCGGTTCAACCAGCGGCCGATGGCCAGCACCACGATGGCGATGTTGAAGGTGGCGAAGCTCTCGAATTGCATGGGGGTGGGGAAGTGGTCTCGCGAAGCTCAGCTGGGCAGGCGCTTCAGTCGCAACCCTGCACGGAGATCCGGTAGCTGAAGCCCACGGCGGCGGGCCTGGTGCTGGAGCCCACCCGGAAGTTCATCAGGTTGGTGCGCTTCCCCGGCACCGCCGGAAACGGGCCGAACTTCCGCCCGGAACCCGGTTCAAAGGTGGGCGTTTCATTCACCACCTGCAGGCTGGTGCCATCGGTGAAGCGCATGAAGGCGGCCACCGGGAAGGTGGCCCGCTCGGTGGAGGCTGAGGTGAAGAAGAACTGATAGCTGCGGAAGGGACGATCCACGATGAAATCGGTGTTCCAGTTGGTGCTGCCCAGCAGCCGATCCGGACCGATCCGCTTCGCTACCACCGGCTCGCCACTGCCGCCGAGCGGCATCAGAAAGCGGCAGCGGGCCTCGGCGCTGCTGATGCCGCTGGCGCCAGCCAGCACGGCGGTGAGCACAATCGGCGGGATCAGGCGCATCGAAACCATCGGAACAGCTCGTATCCAGGCAGCAGCATGGCAGCAGACTGCATCAGTGCGCCCCTCAGCGCCTCAAGCCAGGAACGCCTGAAGCCAGCAGCAAGGGAAGCCAGGCACACCCCGAGCCTGGAGGGATGGAAGCGAGCAGCGCCAGAGGCGAGAGGAGCGTGCGCAAGCAGCCCTTTCCGCAGCAACCCTGTACAACAAAGCGGCCCACCAAACCTGCGCGCACAAGCTGCCCACCAAACAAGCCCACCCAAGCAGCGCACCTACGCGTCGTCCGCCGGGGTAAGCGCGATGGCTTCCCGCTGCTCGCGTTCCGTATGGAGCCAGAGGCCAATCATGCCTGCGATCGGGATCGCCAGGAACACGCCCAGCAGGCCCGCGACCCGCTGACCGATGAAGAGGGAGAGAAACAGCAGCACCGGATTGAGCTCCATCGCCCGGCCCATCACCCTGGGGTGAACGATGTTGTCCTGAATCTGGCCGAGCAGCAGCGAGGCGATCAACGCCCGCAGGCCGATGTCCACGCCCTGGGAGGCGAAAACCATCACAGACACCAACACGATGCCGAGGGTGGCGCCGATGCCGGGAATCACATCAAGAACCCCCACGATCACCGCCAGGATCAGGCTGTACCTCACACCCAGCAGTGGAAAAACCACGGCCGTTGAGAGGGTCAGAAACACCATCAGCAGCAGCTGCCCGCGAATGAATCCCAGCACGCTCTGCAGAAAGGTGAAGGCAAAACGATCCCGGTGCGTTTCCGGAATCATCCGCAGAAATCCATTCCAGAGCTTTTTCCCATCGATCAGCATGTAGAGGCTGATCACCGCACTGAAAATGCCCGTGAACACCCCGGAGAACACGCTCTGCACCAACCCCAGCCCCGTCAGCAACCCCTCCTGCAGCAAGGCGGTGATGCGCTCGAACCCATAGGTTTCGAGGTAGTTGTGCAGCGGCGCCAGATCCTGCCGCTTCATGGCGCCTTGCAGATCCAGCAGCAGGCCTTGCCCTTGGTTCAATACCTGCAGGCCAATGCCGGTGACGAAGCCGACCAGGAGGATCAGGGCGCTGAGCGAAACGATGGCAATCGCCCAACCCCATGGGATGTAACGGCTGAGCCAGGTCACCGGCATGTTGAGCAGCGCCGCCACAATCGCGGCAACCGTGAACACCGCAATCGTGCCGGAAAAGTAATTGAAGATCACCACCGTCACGCCCACACAGGCCACCAGGAGGAGATAGCGCACAAGATTGGTGGTGCTGATCATTGGTGGCTCTCTGGCCTGGAGGCGAACAGGTTCAGGCCGAGGGTTTCCGAGAGAAAGCGGGCCGTGAGCTGGCCGCGCACGCTGTTGCCGGCTTCATCGAGTGGTGGCGCGTAGGTGGCCAGCCCGCCCTTGCCCGGCGCCACCGTGATCATGCCGCCGGCCACGCCGCTCTTGCCGGGCAGGCCGGTGGCGTAGAGCCAGTCGCCGGAGGTTTCGTAGAGCCCGGCGGTGACCATCACCGCCAGCACGTGCTGACAATGGATGGCATCGATCACCTGCTCCCCCGTGATCGGCTGGCGCCCACCATTGGCCAGCGTGGCCGCCATCACGGCCAGATCGGCGCTGGTGACCCGCAGCGAGCACTGCCGGGTGTAGAGATCGGTGGCCTCTTCCGGATCCCACCAGAGGCGCTGCTGGGCGCTCAGCAGGCTGGCGATGCCGGCATTGCGGCGGTTGGTGGCCAGCTCGGAGCTGTACACCTCTTCATCCACCTCCAGCGGCCGCCCGGCGAAGCGGGAGAAGCCCGCCTGAATGAAGGCCCACTTCTGCTCTGGCGTGCTGCCCGGCGCCAGGCTGGTGGCGGCGATGGCGCCGGCATTCACCATCGGATTGGAGAGCCCTTCGCTGCTGCGCTCCACCGCCAGCACGGAATTGAAGGGCAGGCCGGTGCTGTTCACCCCCAGTTTGTCGCGGGCTTCGTCTTCACCGATCGCCTGGCAGATCAGCGCGAACTGAAAGGGCTTTGAGATGCTCTGGATGCTGAAGGAGGCGCGGGAATCGCCCGCTTCGATCAGCTGCCCGCCGCAGCCCGCCACGCAGATGCCGAACTGCTCGGCATTAGCGGCGGCCAGGGCGGGGATGTAATCGGCCACCTTGCCATCGCGCACGGGCCCATAGCGCTGATGGGCCTCCAGCACCAGCGCCTCCACCACCTCGGCGGAAGGCAGATGGCCGGTGGAGATCCACTCGGAAACGGTGTGCATGGGGCGAACGGCAGGCAGGGCAGGGGAAAGAGGCGGGCGCGTCAGGCCGGGTCCTGGGACTGTTCCCAGGCAAAGCAGGGCAACCGGTGCAGGGCTTCCCGCTGGGCGCTGCTCCAGGTGTCGATCATGGCGGCCAGTTCCGGCGCCTCCGCCTCGAAGGTGGCGCGGTGGGCCACCGTGTGCTGATTGCGGGGCACGATCGCCAGCTCGAACGGCGGGCCAACAGTGAGGTTGGAGCGGTGGGTGAGCACTTCCGAGATCAGGCAGAGCCGGGCGGCATCCTCCAGCGACAGATGGGTGGAGCCCACGTTGTCGAGCGGTGGCTTGCCGTATTTCGATTCACCGATCTGGAGATAGGGGGTCTGGGGGGTGGCCATCACCGCATTCCCCTGGGGATACACCATGAACAGGCCGTGGGGCTCGCTGCCGATCTGTCCGCCCAGGATGAAGCTGGCTTCGGCACTGGTGCCCGCCTGCCGCAGGGCGGCGCGGTGTTTCTCCTGCACGGCCACACTCACCGCGCCGATGTAGGTGGCCGCTTCAAACAGGTAATGACACGAACGCAGATCCTCGCCAGCGCTGGCGAGGCTGCCGATCTCCTGATCCAGATCCCGTTGGATGTGGTTCACCACCGCCTGGGTGGTGGCGAGATTGCCGGCGGCCAGCAGCACGAACAGCCGATCGGAGGCCGGCTGGAACACATACATCTTGCTGTAGCTGGAAATGTAATCGACTCCGGCATTCGTGCGGGAATCAGACGCAAACACCAACCCTTTTTCCAGCCAGTAACCGATGCAATAGGTCACCTTGAATGGTCTGCAAGAGCATCAAAACCCTAGCGCTGAAGGTGATGGGAGCCACAGCACATCGCCACTACCACGCAGCTGCGTTCAGCGGCCTTGCCCGCCACCCCATAGCGCTCCGCCCCGCCCAGCCGTGGCGGCTCCGCACCGGCACGGTCAGGATGGGGGTCCTCCATCTGTGATCAATGACCCAGGCCGGTGCGCGCCGCAGGCCAAGACGTCCCGCCAGGGACAGCACCCCCGGCGCCCGCCCGCCGGCCCCGCCGCCCCTGCCGGGCTGGACCCTCGCGCTGGTGGCGGGGGTCACCTTTGGGCTCGGCTATGGCGTCACCGGCCGGCTGCTGGATCTGCGCCCGGATGCTGCGGCCCGCCTCGGCGAGAGCTTCGAGGTGAAGCCCACCCCCGGCACCAGCCTGGAGAGCCTGCGCATGCGCTTCGGCGCCCCCAGCGAGACGATCGACGACCTGGGCCTGCTGGAGCAGGAGCAGCGCCGCCGCGAGGAACAGGAGAAGCGGGAGGCCGCGGCGCGGGCCCAGCCGGCGCCCGTCGACCCGAACGCCAGCACCCGCGAGGAGCCTGTGCCGGAAGCACCACTGCTGCCGGCCGAGCCCCTGCCCCCTTCCGATTCGGTGATCCTGAACAGTGGGCCTCCGCCTGCTGGGGATCCCAACGGCACCACGCCCTGATCTGCCACAGTTTCGCCAATCAACGGCCCCCCATGAGCGCGCCCCAATCCATTGTTCAGGCCGCCATCAACAGGTTGGGTGCCAGGCTCGGCAGCGGTCTGGTGGAAACCGCCGCAGCCCTGGCGGTGCTTGCCCAGGAGGTGCCCGAGCGGCTGCGCCACGAATGGAGCCTCTTTCTCGAAGAAGTGGAGGCGGAAGCGGAGCGGCTGGAAACCGATCCGGCAGCTGGCGCGGCGCCGCCGCCCGGCGCTGGTGCCAGCACAGTGGAGGCCGAGACCGTGGCCACCACGGCCGGCTGGGGCACGCCCCAGGACCAGATCGATGCCCTGCGGGCCCAGGTGGCGGGTCTGTCGCGCCGCCTTGAGGACCGGCCTTGATGGGGCGCCTGCTGAAAGGGTGGCGGGGCCTGTCCCGCTCGCTGCGCATCTGGCGCGCCGTGCTGCTGCTGCTGGCGGGGCTGTGGCTGGATGGCCGGGCCTGGTCGTACCGGGGCGCGGGGCCGCCGAGCGCGGAGCACCGGGCCGCGCGTCAGCGCCAGCGCGCCCGCTGGCTCACCAACGAACTGCTCAGCCTCGGATCGGCCTTCATCAAGCTGGGCCAGCTGCTCTCGGCCCGCCCCGATGTGCTGCCCGCCGGCTGGGTGGAAGAGCTGGCGCACCTGCAGGACCGGGTGCCCGCTTTCCCCTTCACCACCGTGCAGCGGCTGCTGGAGGAGGAACTGGGCGAGCGCTGCAACGAAATCATCGATCTGGCGGAGGAACCGCTCGGCTCCGCCAGCCTGGCCCAGGTGCACCGCGCCAGCCTCCGCAGTGGCCGCCAGGTGGTGTTCAAGATCCAGCGGCCCGGGCTGGAGCGTCTGTTCCGGCTCGATCTGGAAGTGATGCAGCAGGTGGCGGCGGTGCTGCAGCGCCACCCCCGCTGGGGCCAGGGCCGCGATTGGGTGTCGATTGCCCAGGAGTGCCGGCGTGTGTTGCTGCGGGAGCTGGATTTTCGCCTCGAAGCGGAACATGCCGCCCGCTTCCGGCAGCAATTTCTGGATGATCCCGGCATCCGTATCCCAGCGGTGATCTGGGAGCTGAGCACCCGCCGGGTGCTGTGCCTCGATTATCTCCCGGGCATCAAGATCAACGATCGCTCGGCGCTGGTGGAGGCGGGCATTGATCCTGCAGCGGTGGCGGAAAAGGGCGCGGCCAGTTATCTCCAGCAGCTGGTGCGCTTCGGTTTTTTCCACGCCGATCCCCACCCCGGCAACCTGGCGGTGGCCAGCGATGGCGCGCTCATCTACTACGACTTCGGCATGATGGGCCAGCTGTCCGCCCGCCTGCGCGGGCGGCTGGGCCGCATGGTGCGGGCTGCCGCAGCCCGGGATGCCGGCGCCCTGGTGGAGGAGATGCAGGGGGCCGGTGTGATCGCTGCCGGCATCGATGCCGGCCCGGTGCGGCGCCTGGTGCGGGTGATGCTCACCGATGCGCTCACCCCGCCCTTCTCCGCCAATGTGCTGGAGAAGCTCTCCGGCGATCTCTACGACCTGGTGTATGGCCAGCCGTTCCGCTTGCCGGCGGAGCTGATCTTCGTGATGCGCGCCCTCTCCACCTTTGAGGGGGTCGGCCGCAGCCTAGACCCCGCCTTTAGCCTGGTGTCGATTGCCCGCCCTTATCTCCTCCCCCTGATGACCACCGGCGGCACTGGACCCAACGATTTCCTCGGCGAATTGAGCCGCCAGGCCGGCGAGATCGGCAGCCGTGCGCTGGGTCTACCCCGCCGCCTGGAAGACAGCCTCTCGCGCCTGGAGCAGGGCGATCTGCAGGTGCAGATGCGCGCCGGCGAAACCGACCGCATCCTGCGCCGCCTCGCCACGGCTCAGCAGGCGGCCGGTCAGTCATTCCTGCTCGGCGGCCTGGCGGTGTCGGCAGCGTTACTGGCCGCTAGCGCCCGCCCGGCCCTGGTGGCGGTGCCCCTGGTGGCGGCGTTGCCGGTCACGCTCAGCTGGCTGAAGCTGCAGGGGCGCCTCCGCCGTGATGGCCGCTTGGAGAAACTGCCGGGCGCCGGCGGCTGAACCAGCCGGCAGAGCCAGGCGAAGAGCAAGCTGCAAACACCAAGCAACCCCGAGGCACGTTCAGGCCCTTGGGCCTGCCAGATCCAATGCGATCAGGCAGCGCAGCTGCGGAGAGTTGCCAACGCGATGGAGCATCAACCTCAACAGAATAGTTGTGGTCATTCAATGGCGATCGCGGCTTTCTCGTTGGCCTCTGTGGATGCTTTCTTTGCCGGTTTTCGGCTCTTCAACCTAAGGCGAGATCTACTCAGATCGCAACGAGCTGTTGATGCGTTTGCGCAGCTTGCGGCTCCAGCCGAAGGCAACGGTGGCGCCCAACACGGGAAGAGGAGCGGGGATGCTAACAGTGGTGGCTGAATCACTGAGGTCAGCAAAACCTGCTGCGTTTGGAAGGGATCCGCCCGGTGAAACGGTGGTGAACGTCGGGCTCAAGTCGGCGGTATTCCCGTTGGTCACATCAATGGTGACCCAGTTGCCTGGATTGCCGTTGCCGTAGAGGACATCATAATTCGGGTTAAAGGCAATCTGAAGGTTGCCAATTCCCAGGCTGGCATCCAGTGGGGTGTAGGAAGCATTGATGGCAGTTTCGTTTAATATGGTTAAATTCAGCTGGAAAAAGCGCCCATCATTGATGCCGGTGCCGAGGGCTGGATTGGCATAGGAAGTTGCCGCAAAAAGAAGCCCATCGCTCGTTATGGCGATGTCTCCGAAGCTGTTTGAGTTGACGTTGCCCACAGTTTGGTCGTTGGGAACGCTGCTCAATGTGAATTGCTCAGAGTCAGCTGGGTTGAAAACTGGCGTGTTCCCTGAATAGGTGAAGCCGATGCGGTTCAGTACGTTAGATGTGCGCGTGAAGAACCATAGATCACCGTTATAAAAAGCAGCGTTTTGGGGCTGTGCCGTGAGAGAGAGTTGGGTGGCGGTTGCCACTTGTTCAATGGGTTGGTCCCGCCTCAATACCTGCAGATTGCCGTTCGGATCAAAGTAGAAAAGGCTATTGCGGACCCTGTCGACGGCTAGGCCGTTGGCAACGCCTGTGCCGGTAACCCCTGTAAAGCCCGTTGAGGTCACAAAACTGAAACTTCGAGGGAGTTGGAGGTTGACCTCATAGATATTGCCGTCGCGGCCTGCTGCGTAAATGAATTCATTGGCCTTGGCTTCGCCGCCAAGAAAGATGGTTGAAGCGCCGAGCAGCAGCCCAAGACCCAGGGAAGACCGTAAGCCCTTCATGAACCAGTGTTGAATTCTAATTATTATACCATGCAACGCTTCGCTTTGTCTCAGCCCGTCGGTGAGCGGATCGCCCCTGGTGCCCTGCCCTCTCCCCCCTGCTCCTGCCACCGGAGCTCTGGGCTCAGCCAGGGATTCTGGGAGCCAGTCGCGCCCCCATCTGAGGCTGAAGCGGCAGGTGGGGGCGCGATCAGGAGCCGATGCTTGCGGCAACCTCCACCAGCACAGCAGCAGCGTGCCGAGCACCTGGATCTGTTGAGCGTGTTGGGAGCCTTGCAGCGTGTGAACGGCGTGATGGTGTTAAAGATGGGTGTGTTGAACACTGGGCAAGAGACTTACCAGTTTCAGCGCGTTTGATTCGCTCGAAAAGACCCAGGCTCTGTTGTTCCAGAGTGCCGCGTTCTGGAGCGGGAGCCCTCTGAGGCTGGGTTGTGTGGGGCACTTGCCACCTGCCGAAATTTCCCTGGCCCTGGCCGAGAGCCTGGAGCTTGTTGTTAGGAGCAAAGTAGAAGAGGTTGTTGCGAGCCGTGTCGTTGGTTGTTGGCCAGGCCCATCGGCCACACCGGGGCCTTCCAAATCGCTAAAGCCTGTGGGAGTGAGCACGGTCGTGGTTATGGCACCAAAGTCCACCGCTTGCATCGATGTTCCCGTCGTGGCCACCGCCACAGCTGAACTGATCCTTCAATGATCAGCCTAAAAAAGCGGTGGAACCATCGGGGCCCCACCGCTTGATTTGACCTGATTCACGGTCAAGTGAAGATGGGCTGGTCAGCCGACAGAATTTGTTGACGGGAACGTGGTGTTGATGCGCTTGCGCATTTTGCGGCTCCAGCCAAAGGCGGCGGCGGCGCCAAGCAAAGGCAGGGGGCCAGGAATGGGCACATTGGTGATTGAATCGCTCAGATCAACAACCCCGGGGAATGCCCCTGGAAACTTGCCCGTCAGGGGCACAGCCATTGCTTTGGCAACTCCGGTGTGGATGTTGACGGTTAACCAGTTGCCAGTGGTGGATGCGTTGGCGAACAAGGTGCTGTAGCTGCTATCAAAGGCAGTTTGCAGGGCGCCGGCTCCGAGGTTGCCGTTGATTTGCTTGTAGCTGTGATTGAGCGCAGCAGCGCCTTTGATTGGATCCTCAGAAAGATTGGCAAGCTTGAGCCGGAAGAATCTTCCGTTGTTGTTGTAATCGTTGTTTGTTGTTGCGAAGAGATAGCCATCTTTGTGCCCGCCCGTAACGATGCTGATGTCTCCGAAGTTGTTCTTAAGAATTCCCTTGTGACCGGTGGTGTTATTGGGAACCGCAGAAAGATTGTAAGAAATTCTTCTGAGGAAGGAGGGGGTGCTGTCTTCGTAGGAGAAGCTGACACGGTTGAGCGTGACAGGGTTGATATGGGCTTTGGTGCCAGGTTCCAGACGGGAGAAGAACCAGAATTCGTTGTTGTAAAAGGCGCCGTTTTGAGGTTGAAGCTGCCCTTTGATTCCAAGGTTTGTAGGGGTGGCACCACTAACCAATGTGGGGGTGCTTGATCCCTGCTGAAGCACCCTCAGGTTGTTGTCGGGAGTGATGAAAAAGAGATTGTTGCGGACACGGTCGTTGGCAAGGGCATTGGCCGCGCCTGTGCCGTAGGGCCCAAGACCCGTGAAGCCCGTAGTGGTGAGGAATTTGGACGTGCGTGTGTGGGTATTGATTTCGTAGATGTTGCCATCGGTGCCGGCGCCGTAGAGAAAGCCGCTCGCTGAGGCCGGATTAGCCCAAGCCGCAACGGCAAATCCGGCAATGAGGGCCAAACCCGCGTAGGTGCGCCCTGCAATCCATAACTAGAAGTTGTGACCGTAGCACCGACGCTTTTAGGCAAGGCTGAGAGTTGCCTAAAGGCTTTAGCCACATTCAGTGAGGCTGGTGCTTCGGATCCGGCTGGCGTGAGCCTCTGCTGCTCCCGATGAAAGCAGCTGGCAGCGGGCCGGAAACCTGGTTCCCAGGGAGCACCCTCAGCCCCGGCCGCGCGGGCCCCGGTCTTCAGCGCCGGCGTAGATCGCCTGGCTGCCGAGTTCGTCTTCGATGCGCAGCAGGCGGTTGTATTTCGCCACCCGCTCGCTGCGGCTGAGCGAACCGGTTTTGATCTGGCCGGCCCGGGTGGCCACCGCCAGGTCGGCGATGGTGGTGTCTTCGGTTTCGCCGCTGCGGTGGCTGATCACGCTGGTGTAGCCCGCCCGCCCAGCCAGGTCGATCGCCTGCAGGGTTTCGGTGAGCGAGCCGATCTGGTTCACCTTGATCAGGATCGAATTGGCGATGCTCTGCTCGATGCCCCGCTGCAGGCGGGTGGTGTTGGTCACGAACAGGTCGTCGCCCACCAGCTGCACGCGGCTGCCCAGCCGCTGGGTGAGCAGGGCCCAGCCCTCCCAGTCGTCTTCGGCGAGGCCATCTTCGATTGACACGATCGGATAGCGGCTCACCAGCGTTTCGAGCTGATCCACCATCTCGGCGGCGCTGTAGCTGCCGCCGCCGAAGGCATAGAGGCCGTCTTTGTAGAACTCCGTACTGGCCACATCAAGGGCCAGGGAAATCTGCTCGCCCGGCTTGTAGCCGGCCTGCTCGATCGCCTGCACCAGCAGGGCACCGGCGGCGTCGTTGCTCTCCAGATCCGGCGCGAAGCCGCCTTCGTCGCCCACCGCCGTGGACAGCCCCTGGGCGCTCAGCAGGCCCTTGAGCGTGTGGAACACCTCGGCGCCCATGCGCAGCGCCTCCCGGAAGCTGGGGGCGCCGTGGGGCACCAGCATGAATTCCTGGAAATCCATGTTGTTGGCGGCATGGGCACCGCCGTTGATCACGTTCATCAGTGGCACCGGCAGCAGCGTGGCCATCGGGCCGCCCAAGTAGCGGTAGAGCGGCAGGCCCACGCCATTGGCCGCCGCCCGCGCCACCGCCAGGCTCACGGCCAGCACCGCATTGGCCCCCAGGGCCGATTTGTTGTCGCTGCCGTCGAGTTCGGCCATGGCGCCATCCACCGTGACCTGCTCCAGGGCGCTCAGCCCACACAGCACCGGGGCGATCTTTTCTTCGATGTTGGTGACGGCCTGCTGCACGCCCTTGCCGAAGTAACGGCTGCCGCCATCGCGCAGTTCATGGGCCTCATGGGCGCCGGTGCTGGCGCCGCTGGGCACGATCGCGTGGCCCTCGGCGCCGCCTTCCAGCCGCACCTCCGCTTCCACGGTGGGGGTGCCGCGGGAGTCGAGCACCTCCCGGGCAACGATGGAGTCGATCACGAGGTCGAGGGTGTCGATCACGATGGCCTCGGGGCAAACGGGTACGCGAGCGGATCTTATGGGGCACCCCCTCCCCCCGCGGCGTGCTGGTTGGCACAGCACTGGCCCTTGGCTGTGTTCGTTGTGCCTTGGCACACGGCCAGAATGGGGCAATCCCGCTCCGCGTCGATGCGTCTGCTGCACACCATGCTCCGGGTGGGCGATCTGGAGCGCTCCCTCGTTTTCTATACGGAGGTGCTGGGCATGCGCCTGCTGCGCCGCCGCGACTATCCCTCCGGCCGTTTCACCCTCGCCTTCGTCGGCTACGGCGACGAGAGCGACACCTGCGTGCTCGAACTCACCCACAACTGGGACACCAGCAGCTACGAGATCGGCAGTGGCTACGGCCACATCGCCATCGGTGTCGAAGACATCTACGGCACCTGCGCCGCCATCGCCGGCAAGGGGGGCAGCGTCGTGCGTGAGCCCGGGCCGATGAAGCACGGCAGCACCGTGATTGCCTTCGTGGCAGACCCTGACGGCTACAAGGTGGAGCTGATCCAGCGGCCCGCTGAGGCGCCAGTTGCTGAGGCTCAGGCCGCTGCGGTGGGGGCGGATGCAGCCGCCTGATCGTTACGCCGTCACGACCGCTGCTGCCTCGGCTGCCGCTGCCGCCTCGCCGCCGGCCAGCCTCACCGCCGATCCCGACCGCTTCAGCGAGGCGGCCTGGGAGCTGCTGCTGGCCGGCCAGGATCAGGCCCGCCGCTGGCGCCACGGCCAGCTGGATGTGGAACACCTGTTGCAGGTGCTCTTCCAGGACCCCCGCTATGCCACCTGGATCGATCCGCTGCCGCTGGATGCCGATCGTCTGCTCGACCGCATCGAGGCCTTCTGCGCCGATCAGCCGGGTGCTGCGGGGGAGGAGCTGTTCGTCGGCGACGCCCTCGAGGATCTGCTGGAGGCGGCCGATCGACGCCGCGCCGGCTGGGGCTCCCGCCTGATCGATGTGCCCCATCTGCTGCTGGCCCTGCTGGACGAACCCCGTCTCGGCGGCGGCCTGCTGGCCGATGAGGGCCTTAGCGAAGAACGCCTGCTGCGCCTGTTGCGGCCGGAGGCCAGCGGCGGAGCCCGTCGCCTGGCCGCCCCGTCCGCTGCCGCCTCTGCCGGCGCCGGAGCGGCTGAGGCGGAGCTGGATGCAGAGGGAGACAGGGAAGCGGACGATTGGATCGACGCCCTTCCCCCTGCGCCTGTCGCCTACCAGTCTGCCGGCCGCGCCGCGGCCCCTTCAGCCCCGGCCCCGGCTGCTGCCCGTGCTGCCGCTCCTACGGTCGCCCGCGCTGCAGCCCCCAGTGCCGCCCGGGCGATCCCTGCTGCTGGCCCTGCTTCAGGCCCGGCTCCTGGCTCAGGCCCCGATGCCGACGACCGTTCGGATGGCCTGCGGCTGGAGGCCGAGCCGCCCGCCTTGGAGCACTACGGCCGCGACCTCACCGCCGCCGCCCGCGCCGGCCTGCTCGATCCGGTGATCGGCCGCGACACCGAAATCCGCCGCCTGATCCAGGTGCTCTCGCGCCGCGGCAAGAACAATCCGGTGCTGATCGGCGAACCGGGCGTGGGCAAAACCGCCATCGCCGAGCTGCTGGCCCAGCGGATCGTGGCCGGCGAAGTGCCCGATTCGCTCAAAGGCATCCGCCTGATCGGCCTCGATCTCGGTGCCCTGATCGCCGGTGCCAAGTTCCGCGGTCAGTTCGAGGAACGGCTGCGCAGCGTGCTGGCGGAAGTGAGCGATCCCGATGCGGGCGTGGTGCTGTTCATTGACGAACTGC
Organism: Synechococcus sp. ATX 2A4; assembly: GCF_024346375.1. Lineage (GTDB taxonomy): Bacteria > Cyanobacteriota > Cyanobacteriia > PCC-6307 > Cyanobiaceae > MW101C3. The sequence continues at coordinate 105,181 of NZ_JAGQCV010000005.1, forward strand.
ACACCGTGGTGAGCACCGACCGCTCCAGCGCCGACGCCGGCAGCATCCTCAAGCCGGCCCTCGCCCGCGGCGACCTGCGCTGCATCGGCGCCACCACCCCCGAGGATTACCGCCGCACGGTCGAGAAGGATCCGGCCCTCAACCGCCGCTTCCAGCAGGTGGTGATCCGGGAGCCCAACCTGGAGGTGAGCCTGGAGATCCTGCGCGGCCTCAAGGAGCGCTACGAGCTGCACCACGGCGTCACGATCACCGATGGCGCCCTGGTGGCGGCCACGCGCCTCGCCGATCGCTACATCGCCGATCGCTGCCTCCCCGACAAGGCGATCGACCTGATCGACGAGGCCGCCGCCCAGCTGCGCATGGAGGTCACCTCCAAGCCCCAGGTGGTGGAGCTGGCCGAAGCCGAGCTGCGCCGCGTGGAGCTGGCCCTGCTGGCGGCCGAGGCGGCCCCGCTGGCCGAGCGCATGCAGCGCCAGGAGGAGCGCCGCCTCGCCCTGGCCAGGCTGCAGGAGCTGCAGCACCGCTGGCAGGCGGAGCGGGAGCGGCTGGCCGAGCTGCGCGAGCTGCTCCAGCAAGACGAAGACCTGCGCCACGCCATCGCTGAAGCCGAACGCGACGGCGATCTGGAAGAGGCGGCCCGCCTGCAGTACGACCAACTCCATGGCGTGCAGCAGCGGCGCAATGCCCTGGAGGAAGAGCTGCAGAGCGCCCAGCAAGGCGGGCTGGCCCTGCTGCGCGAGCAGGTGGAGGAGGGCGACATCGCCGATGTGGTGGCCCGCTGGACCGGCATTCCCATGCAGCGGCTGCTGGCCGGCGAACGCCAGAAGCTGCTGGAACTGGAGGCGCGGCTGGGGGAACGGGTGATCGGCCAGCCCGAGGCGGTGGCGGCGGTGGCGGCGTCGATCCGCCGTGCCCGGGCCGGCATGCAGGATCCGCGCCGGCCGGTGGGCTCCTTCCTGTTCCTCGGCCCCACCGGCGTCGGCAAAACCGAGCTGGCCAAGGCGCTGGCGGCGGCGCTTTTCGATGAGGAGGAGGCCCTGGTGCGCCTCGACATGAGTGAGTTCATGGAGCGCAACGCCGTGGCCCGCCTGCTGGGGGCTCCGCCCGGCTACGTGGGCTACGAGGAAGGCGGCCAGCTCACCGAGGCGGTGCGGCGCCGGCCCTATGCCGTGCTGCTGCTCGATGAAGTGGAGAAGGCCCACCCGGAGGTGTTCAACCTGCTGCTGCAGGTGCTCGACGACGGCCGCCTCACCGATTCCCAGGGCCGCACCGTCGACTTCCGCAACACCGTGGTGGTGATGACCAGCAACCTGGCCAGCCGCGCCATCCTGGAGCGGGCCCGCGCTGGTGCCGCCGCAGCCCCCGATCCCGGCAGCCCAGATCCCGGCAGCCCTGGTGCCGCCCCGCCGGATGCCCTGGCGCTGGATGCCGCGCTCGATGCTGCGGTGGAGCGGGCGCTGGCCTCCCAGTTCCGGCCCGAATTCCTCAACCGCATCGATGAGGTGATCCGCTTCCGCCCGCTTGCCGCCACCGACCTGGCGCGCATCGTGCGCCTGCAGCTGGCCGATCTGGCCGCCCTGCTGGCGGAGCAGCACCTGCAGCTGCAGGTGGAAGACGGGGTGGTGGCCTGGCTGGCCCTGCAGGGTTACGAGCCGGAGTACGGCGCCCGGCCGCTGCGGCGCCTGCTGCGGCGCAGCGTGGAGAATCCGCTGGCCACCGAGCTGCTGGCTGACCATTTCAGCGGCGCCTGGGGTGTGCGCGTGAGCCTGGCCGATGCGGCCGAGGGTGACCCGGCGGCCCGCTTCCGCTTCACACCGCTTGACGGGCACGGCAGTGACGTCCGGTAGGGTGTCTGTTTGCCGGTTCGTGCGATCGCACCGGTGCGCAGGCCACCGTGGAATCCCCTACCCGCTCCACCACCACCTCTGAACCCTTGCCGGAGGCAGAGCCCACGCCGCCGGCAGGGGCGGTTGCCACGGGCTTTTTCCCTTCGCTGCTGGAAGAGCTGCGCAAGGTGGTCTGGCCCAGCCGCCAGCAACTGTTCAGCGAATCGGTGGCGGTGATTCTGATGGTGGGCCTGTCGGCCGCCTCGATCGCCGCGATCGATCGCCTCTTCGGCTGGCTGTCCTCCCAGATCTTCCGCTGACCCTCCCGCCGCGCACCCCCCACGCCGCCTCGTCGTCCTTCCCCCAACCCCGTGTCAGAAGCCGAACTCGCCCCTGCTGATCTCGCTGCCGCTGACCACGCAGCCACCAGCCCCGTTGCCGCCGAACTCGCTGCTGCTGATCTCGCCGCCGGTGCCCTCACGGACGGTGACGCCCTGAGCGCAGCCGACCCCGACATGACGGCAGCTCCTGAAGCCGAGACCAAGCCGCAGGTGGCCCGCTGGTATGCGATTCAGGTGGCCTCCAGCTGCGAGAAAAAGGTGAAGGCCACCCTGGAGCAGCGGGCGATCACCCTCGGCGTCAGCAACCGCATCCTTGAAATCGAGATCCCGCAAACGCCTGCCATCAAGCTCAAGAAAGACGGCAGCCGGCAGTCGACCGAGGAGAAGGTGTTTCCCGGTTATGTGCTGGTGCGCATGGTGCTCGATGAAGACACGATGATGGCGGTACGGAGCACCCCGAACGTGATCAATTTCGTGGGGGCTGAGGAGCGCCGCGCCACCGGCCGCGCCCGCGGCCACATCAAGCCCCGGCCCCTCACCCGGCCCGAGGTGGAGCGCATCTTCAAGCGCGCCGCCGAGAAGAAGCCCCTGGTGAAGGTCGACATCACCGAGGGCGATCAGATCCTCGTCACCGCCGGTCCCTTCAAGGATTTCCAGGGCGAGGTGATCGAAGTGTCGGGCGAGCGCAGCAAGCTCAAGGCCCTGCTCTCGATTTTCGGCCGGGAAACCCCGGTGGAGCTCGAGTTCGCCCAGATCAGCAAACAGAGCTGATCACCAGGGCCGCCTCCCTGCGGAGGGCGGCCCTGGGTGTGTCCGCCGCCTGCGGCGGACACACCACACCGCCGCTCCCCGCGAACGGCGATCCGCACACCTCCCCCCGGGGAGATCCGCTCCAGCCCACCGGGGCGTACGCCCCCACCTCCCGCGAGGGAGTTTCCGTTCCCCAGACCAGCCGATGGCCAAGAAAGTCGTAGCCGTGATCAAGCTGGCCCTCAATGCCGGCAAAGCCAACCCTGCACCGCCCGTGGGCCCTGCCCTCGGTCAGCACGGGGTCAACATCATGGCGTTCTGCAAGGAGTACAACGCCCGCACCCAAGACAAAGCCGGGTACGTGATCCCGGTGGAGATCTCGGTCTTCGAAGACCGCAGCTTCACCTTCATCACCAAGACCCCGCCTGCGTCGGTGCTGATCTCCAAGGCCGCTGGCATTCCCAGAGGCGCCGCCACTTCCGCCAAGGGAGAGGCCGGTGCCATCAGCCGTGCCCAGCTCGAGGAGATCGCCAAGACCAAGCTCCCCGACCTCAACACCAGCAATGTCGAGGCGGCCATGCGCATCATCGAAGGCACCGCCCGCAACATGGGCGTCGCCATCAGCGACTGAAGGCCCCTGGCCTGATCGCGCCACTGGCTGAGGCCCCTGCGCCAACTCCAGTTTCTCCGCTCCCTCCTTCTTCACCCCACCCGGGGGAGACCCAGGGCCCGGGCCTCAAGCGCCCGCCGGCTCCGTCGCCCGCACCCCAACCCCACCATGCCAAACCCTTCCAAGCGTTACGCCGCCCTGGCCGAAACGGTCAAAGACCGTGCCTATGAGCCCCTTGAGGCCCTAGAGCTCGTCAAGGCCAACGCCACCGCGAAATTCGACGAAACGATCGAGGCCCACGCCCGCCTCGGCATCGATCCCAAGTACACCGACCAACAGCTCCGCACCACGGTCGCCCTGCCGAACGGCACCGGCCAGAGCATCCGCATCGCCGTGATCGCCCGTGGCGAGAAGGTCGCCGAAGCCAAGGCCGCCGGTGCCGACCTCGCCGGTGATGAAGATCTGGTGGAAGCCATCGCCGGCGGCCAGATCGATTTCGACCTGCTGATCGCCACCCCGGACATGATGCCCAAAGTGGCCAAGCTGGGCCGGGTGCTCGGCCCGCGCGGCCTGATGCCGAACCCCAAGGCCGGCACCGTGGCCACTGATCTGGCGGCGGCGATCAACGAGTTCAAGGCGGGCAAGCTGGAGTTCCGCGCCGACCGCACCGGCATCGTGCACGTGCGCTTCGGCAAGGCCAGCTTCAGCGTCGAGAAACTGCTGGAGAACCTCAAGGCCCTGCAGGAAGTGATCGACCGCCAGAAACCCAGCGGCGCCAAAGGACGCTACTGGAAGAGCCTCTACCTCACCTCCACGATGGGCCCGTCGGTGCAGGTGGATGTCACCCTGCTGCAGGACATCAAGCGCGACAGCTGAGCGGCAGCGGCCCGGAACCAGTGCTGATGCCGGTGTAGGCTGAACAACTGGCTTGTCCAGAGGGCACGCGCCCAACCCAAGACAGCAGGTGATCGATCGAGCTTCCGGGAGTTTCTCCTGTGGCCCGTTTGTTCATAAGTCCTGCCGAGGTGCTCGCGGAAGGTTTGGCACTCCGGTTTTCGGTGGTGCGAATCGTCAGGCGGCCTCGTCGCGCCCCCGTTTGAAACGGGAGCGGGTCCGTCACTACCCAGTGGAGGGCTTCAGGGGCCGCGGGCCCAGCTTGTTCCCACCGATTCGTTCCACTCCTATGGGCCGCAAACTGGAGAGCAAGCAACAGATCGTCGAAGAGCTCAAGGGGCTCCTCGGTGCATCGGAAATGGCACTGGTCCTTGATTTCAAGGGCCTGTCGATCAAGGAGATGACCGACCTGCGCACCCGCCTGCGGGCCAGCAACGGCATCTGCAAGGTGACCAAAAACACCTTGATGCGCCGAGCGATCGATGGAAACAGTGCCTGGTCGGAACTTGATTCCCTGCTCACCGGCACCAACGCCTTCGTCCTGATCAAGGGCGATGTCGGCACAGCCGTCAAGGCCGTTCAGTCCTTCCAGAAGGACACCAAGAAGTCGGAAGTGAAAGGAGGCCTTTTCGAAGGCAAGCTTCTTTCCCAGAACGACGTCAAGGCCATCGGTGAGCTGCCCTCCAAGGAGGTGCTGCTGGCGCAGATCGCAGGCGCGATCAACGCCGTGGCCACCAAGTTGGCTGTAAGCATCAACGAAGTTCCGTCCGGTCTTGCCCGAGCGCTCAAGCAGCACGCCGAATCCGGCGAAGGCTGACCGCCGACTGCGGCGAATCTTTGATTCGTTCGCTCCCCATTCCCCCGATCTGTTGCTGATTCCCAACCATGTCCGCTACCACTGACTCCATCCTCGAGTCGCTCAAAACCCTCTCCCTGCTGGAAGCTTCCGAGCTCGTCAAGCAGATCGAAGAAGCCTTCGGCGTTTCCGCCGCTGCTTCCGCCGGCGCCGTGATGATGGCGGCTCCTGCCGCTGCCGCTGAAGCCGTCGAGGAGCAAACCGAATTCGATGCCGTGCTCGACGGCTTCGATGCTGCTTCCAAGATCAAGGTGCTCAAGGCCGTCCGTGAAGTCACGGGCCTCGGCCTCGGCGAAGCCAAGGCTCTCGTCGAAGCGGCTCCCAAGGCCATCAAGGAAGGCGTCTCCAAAGACGAAGCCGAAGCCATCAAGAAGGCCATCGAAGACGTGGGCGGCAAGGTCACCGTCAAGTGATCGCCGGGGGCGGCCCCACGGCTGCCCCACCCCACCGGCTTCCGGCCTTTACTGGCCAAAAGCCAGCCCCCGAGGCTGGCTTTTTTGTGGGCGCGAAACGTTGGCCGCCCCTGCGCCAGCGGTTGGCCGCCCCTGCGGCAGTGAGGCCATCAAGGCAAAAAAAAGCCCCGCCGAAGGCAGGGCTTTAGAGGTGGGACGTTTCAGGGAGTCTGTCCTTGTTTCGACCCTTGAAGGTCGTCCCTCACCCCTCACACCCCCGAACCATAACGTTGTTGGAAGGGGGGAGCTGGCGGGATGGGTCGCTGGTTCAACTGTCACCGCCGCTTTGCTGCCAACCGCTGCCAGGTGCCTTGCCATTCCCTGCCATCGGCGCGCTCACTCCACGAACGGCACCACCTGCAGAGCGATCGGCCCATCGGTCGCTTCGTAGGAGGGGCTGCTGGTATCCCTGCGGCCCAGCGGTGGCCGCTCGCGGACTTGCAGCAGGCGTTGCCGGCGCGCCACGGCGGAACCACCCTCCGCTTGGGTGGCCCTTGCCAGTAGTTCCTCCAGGGGGGTGCCGTTGGCGAAATACATGTGGCTCAAGGTGCGGTTGCCGAACGCACGGCGGCTGAGCTGCCAGTCGGGTTCCAGCGTGATCGCCACGAATGCGTCCCGGTCGCGCTGCGGCACCGTGGCCCGCCCCACCACCAGCACGGCGGTTTCCATGGGGGTCATGGCCTGCAGCTGGAGTTCCTGGCCCACCTGCCGCAGCCGCAGCCGGTAGCTGCTGGCCAGATCTTGGTCGGCAATGCGCAGGGAATAGCCGTTGCTGTCCAGGTAGCGGCTGCAGATGCCGCTGAAATCGAAACGGTTGAGCGAGGGGTCCACCAGGCCGTCCGGGCGCTGCTCCCAGCACAGCGGCCGGGGGGCCAGCTGCTCAAGCACCAGCAGCGACCAGTCGGCTGAGCCCACCGGCTTGGCCAGCACCGCAAAACGTGACCCATCCACCGGCACGCTGTTGAACACGCCCTTTGCCAGGGCGCCGGAGCCCCTGAGCGCGGGCCCGGCCGCCATCGCCAGGCCAAGTCCTGCCAGGGCCAGGTAAGTTCGCTTCATGGTGGTTGGCGTCCTGGCCGCAGAAAGAACCAATGTTTACCGAACTTTTTGCCTGACGCCTAGTGGGTGCTGAGCCAAAACGGGTAGTGGCAGCGGCCTGCGATGGCGCTTGCAGTGGCAACCCTGGCCCTGGGGGCTGGGGCGCTCTGCTGCGCTTTGAAGACGGCAGCGTGATTGAACTAGGCGGGGCGGATCCGGCCACCACGAACAACCGCATGGAGCTGACGGGCGCCCTGGCGGTGCTGGAGCGCCTGCGGGAGTTGCCGCGCCATCCGGATCTGCGCCTGCGCACCGACAGTCGCTACCTGATCGATGGATTGCAGCGCTGGATGGCCGGCTGGAAGCGCAAGGGCTGGCGCACCGCCTCGGGGGGGCCGGTGCTCAACAAAGATCTCTGGGAGGCGCTGGACCGGGCACGCTTGCCGGATGTGCCGCTCGTGCACGTGCGCGGCCACAGCGGTGACCCCGACAACGACCGCTGCGACGTGATCGCCGTGGCCTTTTCCCGCGGCGGCCGGCCAGCGCTCGCCGCCCCTGATGCGGTGGCTCCCGCGCCCGACGATGACCCCGCGCCACCGGCGCTGACCGCCCTGCTCAGCCGCCTGGAACTGGCGGATCGCCTGGCCGAAGGCGGGTTTACCCTCTCGGCAGCCGAGCTGGCCCAGCTGGTGGATCTTCCCCTTGCCCGGCTGGCGGAGCGCCCCGGTGACTGGGTGTGGCGGGATTGGCACGTCCGCTCGCTCGATCCCAGCCGCTGGCGCCTGGAGCGTCGTTGATGGAACCCGCCATGACCTCGGTCCCGCCCATGTCCAGCACCGAAGCGCTCTACCGGCGCTGGGTCGGTCCCCTGCTGGCCCGCGACGACGGCGCCGACGCCGAGCAGCTCACCCAGCTCACGCTCACCGCCCTGGGGCTGGCCTCCCGGCGCCGGCACTGGCCGCTGGTGTCCGGCAGCCTGGCGGGCCTGGGGGCGGAATTGCAGCGGCCGGATCTGCGCCTGGAGCAGACCCTCTTCGGCTGCCGCTTCAGCAACCCGGTGGGCCTGGCGGCCGGCTTCGACAAGAACGCTGTGGCGGCGGGCATCTGGCATCTGTTCGGCTTCGGTTCCGCCGAACTCGGCACGATCACCTGGCACGGCCAGCCTGGCAATCCGCGCCCCCGCCTGTTCCGCCTTTCGCAGGAGCGGGCGGCCCTGAACCGGATGGGCTTCAACAACAACGGCGCCGTGGCCGCCAAGCGCACGCTGGAAGATCAGCAGCTGCCTCCTGCCGGCCAGCGGCCTGCCGTGCTCGGCCTCAACCTGGGCAAATCCAGGATCACCTCGCTCGAGCGCGCCCCCGACGACTACGCCTCGACGCTGGAGCTGCTGGCACCGCTGGCGGATTACGCGGTGATCAACGTGAGCTCGCCGAACACCCCTGGCCTGCGGGATCTGCAGGATGCCACCCAGTTGCGGCGGCTGGTGGAGCGGTTGCGCCGCCTGCCCGGTTGCCCGCCCTTGCTGGTGAAGATCGCTCCCGATCTGGAAGACGACGCCATCGACACGATCGCCCGGCTGGCGTATCAGGAGGGTCTGGCGGGGGTGATCGCCGTGAACACCAGCTTGAACCGTCTGGGGCTGGAGACCCGCCGGCTCGCCCAGACCGGCCGCACCCTGGAGGAGGAGGCCGGTGGCCTGAGCGGTGCTCCGCTGCGGGGCCGGGCGCTGGAGGTGTTGCGGCGGCTGCGGGCCACGGCCGGTCCTGCCCTGCCGTTGGTGGGGGTGGGCGGCATCGACTCGCCTGAATCCGCCTGGGAGCGCATCACGGCGGGGGCGTCCTTGATCCAGCTGTACACCGGCTGGATCTACGCAGGCCCCGCCCTGGTGCCCACCATTCTCGAAGGCCTCCAGCAGCAGCTCGACCGTCACGGCTGTCGCCACATCGGTGAAGCGGTGGGCAGCGGTTTGCCTTTCCTGCGCGGATAGGGGCGGGTTGAGTGCAACTGCGAGGGGCACCAGATACGATTCGGCCACCTTCCCCTCGCCAATCTTGGTTCTCGCTGGCTTGCAAGAACGGCTGCGGCCCCTGACAGCCCGTTTGTTCCCCCCCCGTCTCCTGTTGGTGCTGGAGGATGAGCAAGTCACATTGATGGCGTTGAAGGGAACCACCCAGCCCCCCACGGGCTCCCTGCTGCGCACCGTGCCCTTGCCGCGCGGCACCTGCAGCGGCGGCCAACCCCAACAGAAAGTGGCCCTGGGCGACCTGATCGGCGACCTTGTGGTGGAGCTCAACTTGATGGGGGCGGAGCTGGTGGTGGCGTTGCCCGCCGCCGCCTGCACCCTGCGAGTGGTGGAGTGGCCCTTTGACGACTGGCCCGAGCAACCCGACCTGGCGCTGCGGGAACTGAATCCGGATCTGGGGCTCCCTTATCCGATCAGCGAGGCCTACACCACCTTGGTGCCGCTCCCCTCCAGGGATCCATCCCGGCCGCCCACATCACTGGTGGCGATCGCGCCGCGCACCTTGATCCAGGCCTGGGTGGAGGTGTTCAGCATCGCGGCGCTTGATCTCGTCTGCCTGGAGCCCGCCCAGGTGGTCACCCTGCGGGCGATGGATCAATTGATTGCTGCTTCTCCTCCTGGCGAGTTGGTGGTGTTGCTGGAGCTCCATGGCGACAGCGCCCATCTGTTGCTGGTCCGCGATGGCATCCCTGAATTCAGCCGGCGCATCACGGCCGGCGCCACCTCAATCGAAAGGGAGCTGCGCACGTGCCTGGCGTTCTGGCAGCGCCGCGACCCGAGCATGATGTCTGTGCGGGTGTTGGTTTTCGGCCCTGCCAAGGCTTGCAATCAGGTTTCCGATACGCTCTCCGCGACGCCGTCCTGGAGTGTGGAGATCGTCGACCCTTCGCAGCAAAGCTGGCTGAACCTGGTCGGCATCGAGAGTGACCCCGACCCCTACGCCACGGATACGGCGGGCGGAACGGCGCTGGTACGCATGGCTGGCCTGGCGGCCGGAGACCTGTCGCGATGAGCGCCTCCCTTCCCCCTGTTGACCTGCTGCGCGAGCGCCGGGTTGAACTCGGCTTGCCAGCGGATCCGTCGCCGCCGCTTGACACACGCCGCCTGCTGCTGATCGGCGCCGCCGTGGGTGGTGGCCTGGTGGTGGCCATGGTGGCTGTTTCGCTGTTGATGCGGCTTCAACAGCAGATGCTCTCCCGGGAACTGGAGCGTCTGGCACCGGTGCGGGGGCAGGTGGCCAGGCTGGAGCAGGAATTGGCCGCTGAAAAAACCGCCAATGACACAACCCGTGCCAGCAATGAGGCGCTGGCCGGTGGGTTGGTGACCCTGCGCTCCGGTTCGGCGCTGATGACCGATCTGAGCCAGCGCACCCCCCGCGGCCTGCAGCTGACCCAATTCACGGTGGAGAAGGAAGGGCTGATCCTGAAAGGCCGCAGCGCTGATCCTGGGGCCTTCGAGCGCATCAACGCCCTTGTGCTTCAACTCAAGGCCTCCCCATTGCTGGATCCAGCCAAGATCACCCTGGCTCGGGCTGGACGTGACGCCCCTGCAGGGGCAGGAGCGGCCCCTGAGGAGAGCCTGGTGGCCTTCGAGATCTCGGCGGGCTTCCGCGCCTCCGCCGAATCTCTCAATCAGCGCCTGGCCCTCCTGCAGAGCCTGGGCGCTGAAGGACTCGCTCTGCGGCTGCAGACGCTTCGCCGCGAGGGGCTGCTGCCATGACGAACCTCCAGGAAGGTGTCAAACAACCATCCCCGGCCCTGCGCATTGGCTTGCTGGCGGGTCTGCCGATTGCCGCCGGTCTTCTGTTTTCTGGCTTGGTGTTCTTCGGAGGGGTCTGGCAGCCCTGGAACACCCTGCGCCAAGACCAGATCCAGCTCGATGAACTGCGCGAGATGGAGCGCCGCCTGCCCCTGCTGCGGGTGCAGCGGCTGCGCCAGATCGAGGAAACCGACAAGATCCGCCAGCAACAGAACAACCTTCTGCAGCTGATTGCCGGCAGCGGTGATTTCGACACCTTCATGGCCCAGCTCAACCGGGAAGCCAGTGCCGCCGGCATCCTGCTGGACGTGTTTGAACCCATCGCCCCGCCCGCACCTGCTGCGCCAGCCGCTGGGGCAACCCCTCCGGCGGCCGAAGGGCAGGCGGCTGACCCCAACGCCCCGCCGCCCCCTCCCCAGGACCCTCTTGAAGCCAGTGGCCTGGTGAAATCCACCACCCTGCTCAGCGCCCGTGGCCGCTATCCCAACCTGCTCAACTTTCTGCGCCGGTTGGAGCGGCTGGGTCTGTTGGTGGTTCAGAGCGATTTGAGCGTGGCCCTTCGAGAGGCAACCGGCCCTGCCGCCACTGCCGCTCCACTGGCCGAACTCAAACTCAATCTTTCTCTTTATCGAGAGGGAGATCCAGCGCCCAAGCCACCCGATCCAGAACCACCCAATACGCCCTGATTTCCACATTCATTCCGCTCATGTGGCTCCCTTCCCGCTCTACCGATAAGATCCCCCAACGATGAAACCTGCGGAGAATTGGTCGGTGCGACGACTTGGCAATTTGGCTCTTTCGGCAGCCTTTCCAGTGCTGACCCTGCTGCCGGTTGGTGAAGCCATTGCTGCACCTGGCCAAGTGGGCCCGTTTCAGCCTGGGGCTCCTGCCGCCGGATCTAGCAGAAATGCCACCCCGCTCAGCTCGGTGGAATTGAAGATTCGCCGCCTGCCGGATGCGGTGGAGTTCGTGATTGAAGGCACCGGCGCCGCTCCGCAATTGCAGCAGTTCACCAACAACCGCGGCTGGGAAGGACAGATCGTCCTCACGGGCCCCGGCGCCCTGCGCCGTGGCCCCCAACGCGTCAGCCTGCCTGATCTGGGCTTCCAGTCGGTGAGCCTTGAAGGGGAAGGCACCCGTTTCTTCCTGCAGGTGTCTCCCAGCCGAGGCGGTTCCGTGCCACGGCCGGTGGTGAGCGCCGATGGGCGCAATCTGATCCTGACCTTCCCCGCGCCGCCCCAGACTTCCACCCAGACCGGCAGGCTCGACCTCAACACGCCGGGTCGGGTCGACCAGCCGCGGTTCGCGCCACCGCTCCAACCCAGGGCGGTGGCACCGCCGGTGGGTGACATGGCCGTGGGCAGCATGCTGCTGCGCAACCGCAGCTTCGTGAATCTGCGGGGGCCCAGTGTGACCATGACCCTCCGCAACGCCCCGGCCAAGGATGCGCTGATGGCCGTGGCCCAGATGGGTGGTTATGGCTTTGTCTACGTCGATGACACGCCACAGACGGCTGCGGCCCCAGCCACTCCGCAAGCGACCATCGACAGCAGGCGCGTATCGATTGCCTTTCGCAATGAACCCTATTCCAGGGCTGTGAATGCGATCCTTTTGGCCTCTGGCCTCCAGGGCAAACTTGAGGGAAATCTGATTGTTGCCGGCCCCAGCGCGCTGAGCAAAACCTTCGGTTCCCAGCTTTCCAAGGTTTATCGGCTTAACCAAGCCTCAGCCAACTCTGCTGCCGATTATCTGGCGAGCCTCGGGGCCACGATCAACAAGACCTTCACCACCACAGCCACCTCCAGTGAGGTGGCCTCCACGGGCACACCAGCCAACAACACAGCCGCTTCCACCGCCACCACGGCCACCACCACCCAGATCAATTCCTTCGGCGCCAGCCAGGGGCCTTTGGTGGGCTTGATCGGCACCACAGACACCCGTCTTGGCACCATTACATTGGTGGGGGAAAGTGGCTTGGTGGCGATTGCCGAGGCTTATCTCAAGCAGCTAGATCTTCGCCAGCGGCAGGTGGCCCTCGCTGTACGCATCCTTGACATCAACCTGGAAAATAGCCAGGATATTGCCAACAGCTTTGCCTTCCGTTGGGGCAACAATTTCATCGTTAATGACAGTGGGCAGCTGTTGGGGGCGTTCGGGTCTCGGCTGCCACCCAATGCCGGAGATTTTCGCCGGGGTGTTCCGAGTGACCTGACAGTTGAACTCACACCCGCCCAAGGAACGACTCCTGGCACAGTTACAACATCGGGTACAAATTTGCCAGGCCTTGTCGCCACCGGATCGGCCGCATTGGATGGTGCCCGATCGATTGGATCTTCCTTGACGGATGGTTTCCGTCAAAACCCGGGACAGAACTTTCCACGCGACAACTTCTTCGACTTTGTTCAAGCGCAGATTGTTTCGCGAAACACCAAGTTGATCGCCAGCCCCACCCTGATCCTGCAGGAAAATCCCTCCCGCCTCCGCGATGGTGGCGCAGATGGTGGTGGTGGGTCTGGGGGCAGCTCCAACCAAGGGCTTGATGCTTATACGATTGACTCTCCAATCGCCCGTAGCCGTGCCAACGAAGCAGCGGTTCGGGTGGGCACCAACGTGATCACCAACGTTGAGGTGACGCAGCAGGAAAACGGAGGCACCCAGTGCTCGCTGGAGCTTTCTACTGCTGGCCTTGTGCTGGGCGCACGCATAGAGAAGATTGACGATAACGGTTTCGTGACCTTCTCGCTTTCGCCCAGTATTTCTGCTGTGACCGGCTCGGTGCCGGGGCCTCCCACTTGTACCAGCCAGATCAGCATCCTCAGCGTGCGTCGCTTGGACACCGGTGCACTGCGGGTACGCGACGGCCAGACCCTGATCCTCACCGGCGTGATTTCCGATGTGGACGTTGCCGAGGTGACCAAATGGCCCATCCTCGGCGACATTCCCTTGATCGGTCAGTTCTTCCGGGGCTCCTTCAACCGCCGCGAAAAGCGCGAGTTGGTGATCATGGTCACCCCGCGAATCATCTCCGACAACGATGGCGGTACCTTCGGCTATGGCTTCCAACCTTCCACCCCGGAATCCCGTCAGTTCATGAGCAACCCGCAGTGAACTTGACTTGGGGTTAGGGCTCAGATCAGAACGCCAGGGGAATGAAAGCTTTGGCGGCCAACGGCAGCAGGAACTGCACTACACCCATGGCCCCTCCCACAACCTGGCTGCCGATGGCGTTGCCGCTGCCACTCCCGGCTTTTGGCCCTTTCGTCAAATCGGCGGAGGCCTTCTGCAACTGCTCAGATGTGGCCTGATCGCCATCGGCGGCATACAGCTGGGCCGCATAGGTGAAATCGGCGGCGGCCTGTTCGCTCTTGGCCTGCTCCCCCCGCACGATGCCGCGCGCCACCCAGCTGATCGCCGCCTCCTGATCGCGCTGGATCGCCGCATCAAAGAAGCGCTCCGCCTCGGGCAGACGTCCCGCCTTGGCGGCCGCCACGCCTGCGTTGTGCAACTCGGCGTAGCTCTGCAACGCCGGATCAAGGCCTCGCGCCCCTTGCCAGTGGGTGGTGGCCAGGCTGCCGTTGTCGACCTGGGCACCGCTGAGATCGGCATCACGCAGATCGGTGCCTTGAAGAATCGCCCCCCGCAGGTCGGCGCCCCGGAGCGAGGCCCCCTTCAGGCTGGTGAAGCTGAGATCTGCGCCGCCCAGCCGGGCCCCATCCAGGCGGGCGCCACTCAGGTTGGCGCGTTGCAGCGCGGCGTTGCGCAGGTCTGCGTCGCGCAGATCCGCGCGCACCAGATCAGCGTCCTGGAGCTTGCAGCGCTGGCAGGAGCGAGTGTCCAGCAGGCGCACCAGCGTTTCAAAGGACGCCGCGCTGGCAGGCATGGCGAGCCCGCAGGCCGTGAGCGGACCCAGCAGCAACGCAGCCAGCCGTGGACGTGTGCCGCTCATGGTGTGATGGCTAGGAGCATGGGGGTGTTCTATCGAGGCGCATGCCTGCTTGGCTTGGGACGGGGCCGGCGCGCCTCCCGGATGCTCATCCCTGCGGGCTTGGAGCCGCAGCGGGCGAGCGCGTGAGCTGGTGCCGCAACCTCCGCAGCCGTTGGCTGGAGGCCTGGCGCTGGTCCTGCGGTTGTGGTGGTTCGAACCGCTGCCGTAGGTAGGTGCGGGCCAGCTCATCGAGCACGGCATCGAGATCAGGGCGCTGCTGCCCGGCGCGGTGGCAGAAGCTGCCGAGGTCTTCGCCGGGGAGGGGTTCCAACCCCAGCCCTTGCAAGCGCTGGAGGCAGCGATCCAGCTCGCGGCGCAGGGCGTCGGCATCGCGCCGCCGCTGGGTCCAGCGCATCAGCGGCAGCACCACGCCGAGGCAGAGGGCCAGCGCCGCCACCAGCAGCAGGCCCAGCCATTCATGCCGCGTGCCCAGCAACCGCTCGATCAGCGCCCTCTGGTCCTGGCGGCTGAAGCCCATCACCCAGCCGGTCCAGCGCAGATCGATGCCGCGCCACTGCAGCAGGGCCCAGCCAAGCGGGCTGAACTGACGGGGGGCTTGCCCGGCGGAGATCGGCTGACCGGCGCTGATCCGCACCGGCGACACCCAGGCGGTGGGATCCACCTGCACCCAGCCCTGGTCGGCCAGCCACACCTCGCTCCAGGCGTGCGCATCGCTTTGGCGCACATCCAGATAGCCGCCGCCACCCACTTGGGGCACCCAATCTCCCCCCTGATACCCCAGCACGATGCGTGCCGGCACACCGGCGGCGCGCATCAGGGCCGTGAAGCCAGAGGCGAAGTGCTCGCAGAAGCCGATGCGGGTGTCGAACAGGAAGGCATCCACCGCATCGGGGCCGGGCAGCAGCCCCGGCTGGGTGGTGTAGCGGAACGGCTGCGACAGGAACCAGCGCTGGGCTGCCGCCACCCGATCAGCAGGGGCATAGGTGGCCTTCCACTCTTGGCCGAGCGCCTGCAGGCGTGGATTGATTCCTGCCGGGAGCTCCAGGGCGGCATCCCGAGGAGGTTGACGCTTCCAGGCGGCGGGCGCGCTCAGGTTGGTGAAGCCATAGGCGCGCCGCTCGATCGGCGGCCGGTTGTTGAGCAGCACCCCATCGGGGCTGATGCGCAGCTCGGGATCCAGCGGTTGCCCCTGGCCGCTCCAGGGCAGCATCGGCAGCAGGGTGGGTTCCGCCAGCCAGAACTGCTCGCGGGTGCTGGCCATGGGTGCACCGGCAGCGGCTGGGATCAAGGCATTGAGACTGTCCTCGCCGGGCAGGCGCTCCCAGCGCTGGCCGTCAAAGCTGTGCAGGGTGAGCACCCGCCAGTAGCGGGCTTCCGGCGGTGGCGGCGCTTCGCTCGCGAAACTGATCCGGGCTGCTGGCGTGTCCACCGCCACCAGGTTGGCGATGCTGCCGGTGTCGAGCCGGTCGGAGAGGCCGGTGCGGGCGGTCTGCCCCATCGGCACCGTCCAGATCGGCCCGACCCGCGGCACCAGCAGAAACAGCACCAGCACCAGCGGCAGGGCGGCGCCCAGCAGGCGCAGGCTGCGTCCCAGCAGGGTGCGCAGCTGCAACGCGCCGCCCAGCTCCAGCGCCAGCAGGCTGCTGAGCGCCAGCAGCGTGGTGAGCAATTGGATCAGGCTGGGCCCCAGCCCGGGCAGCAGGGCCGCCATCACACCGATGATCACCAGCAGCAGCAGCGAGGAGCGCCTTAACTCGCTGCGGGAGCGCGCCTCGCGCAACTTCAGGCCGGTGAGCGCCATCAGACAGATCGCTCCCCAGCTCAGGGGCATGCCGGTGTCGATCGCCGGCAGCAGGGTGGCCAGCAGGCCAAGCGCCACCCATTGCAGCCGCCGGTGCCCACTCATGGCAGCAGGGCCAGCGCCATCAGGCACTGGTCGCGGTGGCGGCTGCCGTTGTCGGGAGCGATGGTGGTACCGCCGAGGATCAGGCCGTAGGTGTCTCCGGCGGCGCTGAGGGCGCAGATGCGGGCGCAGATGTGCTCAATCGCCTGCTCCTTCGGCAGGCCCGCTTGGAGGCTCAGCAGGCGCTCCGATGGCGGCGAGCCGACGAACACCTTGGCGTGGGCGCCCCGGCCCCGTGCCAGCGATTTCCAGAACAGCCGGCTGACCCCTTCCTCGGCCCGGTGCGGGCGCAGGTCGACCCAGTGGTCGTGCCCTGCGGAGCTGGGGGGGCCGTTCACATTCGGCCGGTTCCCCTCCGCATCGGCGCAGCGTTCGGCCACCGGCCCTTCGCGGCGGGCGGGGTAGACCAGCTGGGCTGTGGGCGGTTCCCACAGGCTCCAGCAGCGGAACAGGCCAAGAGGAGCGCTGGAGCTGATGCGCAGCCGGCCGGGCCGTTGCTGTCCCCGCTGCTGCGGTTGCCAGGGAATCGACAGCAGGGCCTGGCCCGGCTGGATCTCCTGATCGGCGCCCTGGCGGAGGCTGTCCTGCCAGGGCGACGAGCCTGCGACGAACTCGAAGCGCAGTTGATCGCGATGGCAGCGGCTGCGCACCACCACCGGATAGCTGAGCGGGGCATCGGCAAACCCTGGTGGGGGGGCGCTGCAGCTCATCTCAAGGCCCTGCAGGTTGAAGGCCGTGAGATGCATCGCCAGCAGGAACAGCCCCAGCAGCAGATACGACATCATCAGCGCGCCGTTGCTCTGGAGCTGGATGCCCACCACCTGCAGCAGGGCGACGGCCATCAGCCAGAGGACGCCGAAGCCGGTGGGCAGGATGTAGATGCTGCGGGCACCCAGGCGCAGTTGCTGCCCGATGTGGGGTCGGAACATGCCGCTGAACTTGGCCGGCTTGGGCATGGGCAGCCGTTCAGCGGAGACCATCGACGCCCGCCAGCAAACGCTGGCTCCAGCTGCCGGCCTCGCTGGCGCCGGCGCCGTTGGTGCCGACGGGCTCGCCGTCGTCCATGCGGTGCTCGCAGACGCTGGGCAGCACCGCCTGCACATCGGCGGGAATCACGAAATCGCGCCCTTCCAGCAAAGACCAGGCCCGCGCCGCCGCCAGCAGCGACTGGGCGGCACGGGGCGAGAGCGGCGAGGCCCCGAAGCTGCCCTGACGGCTCAACTCCACCAGATCGAGCACATAGGCCAGCAGGGACGGCTCGGCGTGCTGGGCCGTTGCCTGCTGCTGCAGGGCGAGCAGATCGGCGGGGGTCAGCAGGGCCGGCAGCTGCTCCGGCCGCATCGCCTGGCCGCTGAGCAGGGCCAGCTCCGCCTGCCGCTCCGGGAAGCCGAGGGTGAGCCGCATCAGGAAACGATCCAGCTGGGATTCCGGCAGCGGGGCGGTGCCGGTTTGATCCAGCCCGTTCTGGGTGGCGATCACGAAGAAAGGAATGGGCAGCTCATGGCTGGTGCCATCAACGCTGACCCGGCCGCTGGCCATCGCCTCCAGCAGCGCGCTCTGGGTGCGCGGACTGGCCCGGTTGATCTCATCGGCCAGGAGCACCTGGCTGAACAGG
Source organism: Synechococcus sp. ATX 2A4 (assembly GCF_024346375.1). Lineage (GTDB taxonomy): Bacteria > Cyanobacteriota > Cyanobacteriia > PCC-6307 > Cyanobiaceae > MW101C3. The sequence continues at coordinate 123,193 of NZ_JAGQCV010000005.1, forward strand.
GGGCCGGGCTGGAAGCTGAAGCTGCCGCTGCCCGTTTCGAGCACACCGATGCCTGTGAGATCGGCGGGGAGCAGATCGCTGGTGAAATGCACCCGCTTGAATTCCAGCCCGAAACAGCGGGCGAGGGCTTCGGCGAGGGTGGTTTTGCCCATGCCGGGCAGATCTTCAATCAGCAGGTGGCCGCGGGCCAGCAGGCAGGCCACCGCCAGGCGGATCTGCTGCTCCTTGCCCAGCAGCACCTTGCTGACATGCTCGATGACCCGTTGTGGCGACACAGACTGGACCGGCACTGTCCAAAGCAAGATCAGATTAAAGGATGGTGAGTCTGAAAGCGGGGGGACGATGACCGGCATGCCGGGCGGCGCGGAGCCTGACCTTCGCCACGGCGGCAACCTGGCGGCCACCGCGCGCCGCCTCGGCTGCCAGCCCCAGCAGCTGCTCGATGCCAGCGCTTCCCTGGTGCCGTTCGGCCCCCCTGCCTCCCTGCGGCGGGCGCTGCGGCGCTGCCTGGCGGGTGGGAGCGCCGGCACGGCCCTGCGCGACTACCCCGACCGCAGCTACGGCCAGCTGCGGTCGGCGATCGGCAGCCACCACGGCATCGACCCGGCGGCGGTGCTGCCCGGCAATGGGGCTGCCGAACTGTTCACCTGGGCGGCCAGGGACGCGGCGGCGGCGGGCTCAAGCCTGCTGCCTGAGCCCGGCTTCGCCGATTACCGCCGTGCGCTGGTCTGCTGGGACGGGGCCATGGAGCCGTTGCCGCTGCCCTTGCCGGCGCCACCGGCAGCTCCAGGCCCCCCTGGCGCCCCGCCGCTCTGGGCCTGCCCGCTCCCCTTCCCCGCCCCGGCCGGTTCCGGCGCGGCGCTGTGGATCACCAATCCCCACAACCCCACGGGCCAATTGTGGGACCGTCGCTCCCTTGAGCCGCTGCTTGACCGCTTCGCGCTGGTGATCGTGGATGAGGCGTTTCTGCCGCTGGTGCCCGATGGGGAGCGCCACTCGCTGGTGCCCCTGGTGGCAGATCACCCCCAGTTGATCGTGATCCGCAGCCTCACCAAGCTGATGGCGATCGCCGGGCTGCGGCTCGGCTATGCGGTGGCGGCTCCGGCGCGGCTGCAGCGCTGGCAGGGGTGGCGGGATCCCTGGCCGGTGAACGGTCTGGCCGCTGCCGTCGGCCCGCTGGTGATCGCCGATCGGCGCTGGCAGCAACGTGTGCAGCGCTGGGTGGCGCGGGAAGGCCCCTGGTTCCACCGCCAGCTGGAGCGCCTGCCGGGGCTGAGCCCGCAGGCCGCGGCGGCCAACTTCCTGCTGCTGCGCGGCGATCGCTCTTTGCTGGAGCTGCGCGAGCGGCTGGAGATCCGCCACCGCATCCTCCTGCGTGACTGCCGTTCCTTTGCCGGGCTGGGGGAGTGCTGGCTGCGCATTGGCCTGCAGGACCGCCGCGGCAACCGCCGCATCCTCAGGGCGCTGCGTCGTGAGTGGCCGGGATGAGCGCCTCCAGCAGCAGGGCCAGTTGCCGATCGGCATCACGTACCGCCAGGCGCTCCATGCCGCCGCGCAGCTCCAGCAGCGGATCTGCGGCAGGGGCACTGCTCCGCAGCCTGGGTCCGATCAGCCGCCACAGCGTTCGGCCCAGGGCCGGATGCTCCGCCGCGTGCTGGTGCACGATCACCGCCGCTCCGCTGGCGGCGGCGGCGGCGGCGTTGGCCTCCTGGTGCTGGTCGGCGGCCTGCGGGTAGGGAACAAGCACGGCGGGCGTGCCGCAGACCGCCAGCTCACTGAGGCTGCCGGCCCCGGCCCTGCTGATCGCCAGGTCGGTGTGCTGCAGCAGCCCGGGCAGTTCATCGCTGAAGGCGCGCTCCACCAGGGCCGGATGCTGCAGGCCGCCCACCTCCGGGTCGTTGCTGCCGGTGAGATGCACCACGCGGCAGCCGGCGTTCAGCAGGGCCGGCAGCAGTGGCCGCACCATGCGGTTCAGCCCCAGCGCCCCCTGGCTGCCGCCCATCACCAGCAGCAGCGGCCCCTCCCCCGCCGGCACCCAGACCGGCAGCGGCGCGGGCTGGAGAAAGGCGCGGCGCACGGGGGTGCCGGTGAGCAGCGGTGTGCTGCCGGGCAGGCGCGCTGCCGCTGCCGGCAGGCCGATCGCCACCCGGCAGCACCAGCGGCCCAGCAGCCGCGTCACCCGTCCGGGCACGGCGTTGGATTCGTGCAGCACCACCGGAATGCCGCACCAGCGGGCGGCCAGGATGGCGGGCGCGGCGATGTAGCCGCCGGTGCTGAATACCACCTGGATCCGTTCACGGCGGATCAGGCGCCGCACCTGGCCGCTGGCGGCGATCAAGCGCAGCAACTGCCAGAGCTTGCGCGGGCCCTTGCCCTGCAGCCCACCGGCGCGCACGGTGTGCAGGGGATAACGGCGCGGCACCAGCTCCGTCTCCAGCCGATCGGGCACCCCCAGCCAGCTCACGGCCCAGGAGGCCGGCAGGGCCTCGGCCACTGCCAGGGCAGGAAACAGGTGGCCACCGGTGCCGCTGGCGGCGATCAACAAGTGGGTCATCAGCCTTCCCGGGCGCGCCTAACTTAAAAGCACCCCGACGGCCGCCAAACGCCCATGTCGCAGTGCCGCCTGTCGCGAAACCGCCTGTCGTCCATTTGCCAGCCGCTCACCGGTCTGCCGATGCGCACCCCTCTGCCGATTCCGGGTCCGTTCCGGCCACGCTTGATGCTGTCGGCACTGGTGCTCGCGGCCGCCTGCTGGGCGCCGGCGGCGCTGGCGGCCGTTCCCAGCCCCGACCTGCTCCGCAACTTGGAGACAGCTCTCAACAGCGGCTCCCCCGACAGCCTGGCCGTCCTGCTCAAGCCCGGCGGTGGCCTCGATCCTGCCGATGTCGAAGCCCGTTACCGCAGCCTGCGCACGCGCTTTCCTGATGCCCGCTGGCAGATCAGCCCAGGGGAGAACCTCAAAGACGGCCGCAGCACCGTGCGCATCAGTGTCAGCGGCAGCAGCCAGGTGGGCGCCTTTCTCTACCGCCTTCAGGCGGAGCAGCTGTTGGCCCTCAAGATCCGTGATGGGCGGCTTGATGGCCAGGAGCTGATTTCCGAGAGTGCCACCCTGCGCAGCGGCAGCACCGACCTGCCGGTCAGCGTGCTCATTCCTGATGCGGTGCTCACCGGCCAGCGGTACGACGTGGACGTGGTGTTCGACAACCCGCTGGACGGGGCGGTGGCTGCCGGCGGCATCACCGCCGTGACCGAAGAACAGATCCGCACCTACAACAGCCCCAACCTTGAACTCACCGCCCTCGGTGGCGGCGGGGTGTTCAAGGTGGTGCAGGCGCCCCAGCAGCCCGGCAGCCAGACCTGGGCCGTGCTGCTGGTGCATCCCGATGGCATCGTCAGCACCACCAAGCGGGTGCGGGTGGTGGGCGATCGGGCCGCACTCACGCCCTGAGCGCTTCCGCCAGCCACATCCGGTCACCTTCGTCGGGTGGCTGAGTGTGCGTTCAGTTGGAGATCAGGGACAGCATGGGGGGGACCAAACAGAAACTCTCCTGATGTCCACCACCCGTCTGCAACGTCTCTTGCTGCCCCCTGTCGCCGCCACCCTGGCGGTGATCGTCCATCTGGCCGCCGGCCAGGCCCTGGCTGTTCCTGGCGCCGGCCCTGGCGCCGGTGGGGGCGCCGGCCCCGGCGCCGGTCGCAAGGCCTGGCTCGAGTCGGTCGAGAAGCTCACCCCCAGCCAGAAGCAGGAGCTGTTCAGCTTCCGCCGCAGCCAGTCATTGAAAACCCACGCCGAGCAGATCTCGATCCTCCAGAACGGGGAGCGCTGCATCACCGCCGCCACCGACATGGAGGCCCTGCAGGCCTGCCGCCAGAAGGCGATGGAAAGCCGCCGCGCCCTGATGAGCAAGAACCGCGATCAGGCGCGGGCCATCAACCAGAAGCTGGGCCTTCCCATGCCCGAGCCGAAGGGTGACGGCAAAGGCGGCCGCCGCGGCTGGGGCGGCAAGCAGGCGCTCTGAGCCGGCGCCGCTGGGGGCAAGGTGGTGATCAGGCCTCGTCGAGGGCGGCCACGCCCGGCAGCACCTTGCCTTCCAGCAGCTCCAGGCTGGCGCCGCCACCGGTGGAGATGTGGCTCATGCGCTCGGCCACGCCCACCTTCTCCACAGCCGCCACCGAATCACCGCCGCCGATGATCGTGCAGCAGCCCTTGCCGCTCAGGTCGGCCAGGGTGTGGGCGATGCCGTTGGTGCCAGCGGCGAACTTGTCGAACTCGAACACGCCCATGGGGCCGTTCCAGATCACGGTCTTGCAGTCGGCCAGGGCCTCCTGGAAGGCCTTGATCGAGTCGGGGCCGATGTCCAGGCCCATCCAGCCCTCGGGGATGGCATCGATCGCGGTGGTCTGACTGTTGGCGTCCGGGGAGAAGGCATCGGCGAGCACCACATCGGTGGGCAGCAGCAGCTGCACGCCCTTGGCAGCCGCCTTGGCCTCCAGCTCCTTGGCCAGTTCCAGCTTGTCCTCTTCCACCAGGCTCTTGCCCACCGCCAGGCCGCGGGCCTTGTAGAAGGTGAAGATCATGCCGCCGCCGATCAGCACCTTGTCGCACTTGTCGATCAGGGCTTCGAGCACGCCGATTTTGCTGCTCACCTTGGAGCCGCCCACGATCGCCGCCAGCGGCCGCTGGGGCTCATCGATGGCGCCCTGGAGGTACTGCAGCTCCTTCTCCATCAGGTGGCCGGCCACGCTGGGGCTCAGGTACTTGGTGACGCCCTCGGTGGAGGCATGGGCGCGGTGGGCGGCGCCGAAGGCATCGTTCACATAAACGTCTGCCAGGGCGGCGAGCTTGGCGGCGAAGCCGGGCTCGTTCTTTTCTTCCTCGGCGAAGAAGCGCACGTTCTCCAGCAGCACCACATCGCCGTCGGCCATGGCCGCCACCTTGGCGTCGGCATCGGGGCCGATGCAGCTGTCGGTCTTGACCACGGGCTTGCCGAGCAGCTCCGCGAGGCGGGCCGCCACCGGGGTGAGGCGCATCGTTTCGTTCACCTCGCCCTTGGGACGGCCGAAGTGAGCCGCCAGGATCACACGGGCGCCCTTGGCGGTGAGGTCGTTGATCGTGGGCAGGGCGGCCCGGATGCGGGTGTCGTCGGTGATGGTGCCGTCGCCGTCGAGGGGCACGTTGAAGTCGACCCTCACCAGGACGCGCTTGCCGCTCAGTTCATCGGCGGAGAGGCTGGCCAGGGAGCGCTTCGTCATGGATTCAAGATGTAAGGAAAGATGCGCGACATTAACCCGTGGCCCTGCCCCTGTTGAACCGGGTGGTGGTCTCCGGCACAGCGGGCGCTAGGACAAGGTCAGCAACTTGCCTGCCCCTTCTGTCCCGTCGGGGCTCTGACCGATGTTCTCCACCATCTTGTTCCCCATCGATCAGAGCCGTCAGACCATGGAGACGGCGGGCTTCACGCTGCGCCTGGCCCAGCAGCACAACGGGCGGCTGGTGGTGCTCTCGGTGGTGGAACCGGAGGGGGCCATGCACGATGCGGCTGCTGTGGCCAGCCTGCTGGAGCAGGCCCGCAGCCACTTCGAGCAGGCGGGGGTGGCCTGCGAGGTGATCGAGCGGGAGGGCAATCCCGCCTTCGTGATCGGCGACGTGGCCGATGAAATCAACGCCGATGTGATCGTGATGGGCACCCGGGGCCTCACGCTCGAAGCCGATGAGCCCAGCACCGCCGCCCGGGTGATCCAGCTGGCGCCCTGTCCGGTGCTGGTGGTGCCCTGATGCAGCCCGCCATTCAGTGGTATCCAGGCCACATCGCCAAGGCGGAGCGCCAGCTCAAGGCCCAGCTCGCCAAGGTGGATCTGGTGATCGAGGTGCGCGATGCCCGCATCCCCCGCGCCACCAGTCACCCCCGCCTGAAGCGCTGGATGGAGGGCAAGCACCGTCTGCTGGTGATCAACCGCCGCGACATGGTCAGTGAAGCGGCGCGTCTGTCGTGGGACCGCTGGCTGCGCGACCAGGGCGAAGTGCCCTGGTGGTGCGACGCCAAGACCGGCACGGGCGTGAAGCAGCTGCAGGAGGCGGCGATCCGGGCGGGTGACCAGCTCAATGCCCGCCGCGCCGGCCGCGGCATGCGCCCGAGGCCGGTGCGGGCCCTGGTGCTCGGTTTCCCCAACGTGGGCAAGTCGGCGCTGATCAACCGGCTGGTGCGCCAGAAGGCGGTGGAAAGCGCGCGCCGGGCCGGGGTCACCCGCACACTGCGCTGGGTGCGGGTGGGCCAGGCGCTCGATCTGCTCGATGCCCCCGGCGTCCTGCCCCCCCGGCTGGAAGACCAGCGGGCCGCCCTGCTGCTGGCCCTCTGCGACGACATCGGCCAGGCGGCCTACGACGGAGAGGGGGTGGCGGTGGCGTTCCTGCACCTGCTCGATGCCCTGGCCTCGGTGCCGGAAACCGGGCTGCCGGAGCAGCTGTTGGAGAAGCGCTACGGCGTGGCACTGCCGCGGCGCCAGGGGCGGCGGCACGCCGATGGCGAACACGACGACGCCTCTGAAGAGGATCGCGAGCGCGATTGCGCTGGTGCTAGGGCCCTGGAGTCGTTGCCGGATGGGCTGGCCTGGCTGGAGGCCGCTGCCGCCCGCCACACCAGCGGCGACACCGCGCGCATGGCCCAGCGCCTGCTCGACGACTTCCGCCGCGCCGTGCTCGGACCGATCGCCCTGGAGCGCCCGCCCCAGAAAACCGCCGCTCCTGCCACCGCCACACCCGTTGCGGCTGCCGCTGACCCAGCTGCCGCCAGCGGCGCCGCTGTGCAGGCATGAGCGCGTTCGGGGAAGGTGAAGGGGAGTTGATCACGCTCCACTACCCCCGGCCCCTGCCGATGCGGCTGGATCGCTGGCTGGTGGCCGAGCGGCCGGAGCAGAGCCGCGCCCGCATTCAGAAGTTCATCGACGCCGGCCTGGTGCGGGTCAACGGCAGCCCCGGCCGTGCCAAGACACCGCTGCGGCCGGGAGATTGCGTGGAGCTGTGGATGCCGCCGCCGGAACCCCTCCCCTACCTGATCCCGCAGCCGATGCCGCTCGACATCCTCTACGAGGACAGCCACCTGATCGTGCTCAACAAGCCCGCCGGGCTCACAGTGCACCCGGCCCCTGGCAACAAGGACGGCACCCTGGTGAACGGCCTGCTGCACCACTGCCCCGATCTGCCTGGCATCGGCGGTGAGCGGCGGCCGGGCATCGTGCACCGCCTCGACAAGGACACCACCGGCTGCATCGTGGTGGCGAAGAGTCAGCAGGCGCTGGTGCACCTGCAACGCCAGATCCAGCAGCGCGTGGCCTCCCGCGACTACCTGGGCGTGGTGCACGGCGCGCCCCAGGCGGAGTCCGGCACGATCGAGGCCGCCATCGGCCGCCACCCGATCGACCGCAAGAAGTACGCCGTGGTGGCCGACGACAAGGGCCGGCTGGCCCGCACCCACTGGCGCCTGATCGAGCGGCTGGGCGATTACTCCCTGCTGCGCTTCAAGCTCGACACCGGCCGCACCCACCAGATCCGCGTGCACGGCGCCCACATCGGCCACCCGATCGTGGGGGATGCCACCTACAGCCGCTGCCGCCGCCTGCCGATCGAGCTGCCGGGCCAGGCCCTGCATGCGGTGGCCCTGGGCCTCGACCACCCGATCAGCGGCGAGAGGCTGAGCTTCGAGGCGCCGCTCCCACCGGCCTTCACGGCGCTGCTGGCGGTGCTACGCCGCCGCCGGCCCGCGCCGCTGCCGCCCTAGCCCAGGTCGGTGCGCGCGTTGCCAGTCGCTCACGCGTCTGCGGCCTCCCTGCGCCGACGCTCCCGCAGCGATTCGTCGCGCATCAGGTCGTAGATCGTGTCGCGCTCGAACAGATCGGCCACGGCGATCGCCGTGCTCACGGCGAAGCCGATCGGCAGCAGCAGGGCGTAGTCCTTGCTGAGCTCGAAGGTGAGCAGGATCGCCGTGAGCGGCGTGCGGGTGAGGGCCCCCAGGAAAGCGCCGCCGCCGGCGAACAGCAGCGTGGGCGGGGCGTAGTGAAACAGCGCCAGGCACACCTGCTGCACCAAGGTGCCCAGCGACGCCCCCACCACCAGCGCCGGCGCCAGGAAGCCCCCGGGGGCGTCAGCCGCCACGGCCAGGGCGGTGCCGGCGGCCTGCACCACCAACGCCACCAGGGCATTCAGCGGGGTGCTGAGCCCGAGCAGGGCGCTGAAGCCGAGCCGATCGGGATTGTCGAAGCCGGGATTCAGCAGCGAGGAGGCCAGGCCGATCACCAGGCCCACCAGGCCCAGCTGCTGCCACAGCGACAGATGCAGCCGAAAGAAGCCCCGACGCAGGCGCACGATGCCCCGCTGGTAGAGCATGGCCAGGGCGCCGGCGATCGCCCCCAGCAGCATCAGCAGGGGGATGTCCAGCAGGCGGAAGTCGGTGAGGCCCGAGGGGTCTTCGATCACCGGCAGCAGCTGCCGCAGCCACAGCGGCCCGCCTTCATGGCCGTCGAGCAGCCGGCTCCAGGTGATCGTGGCGAACGTGGCGAAGGCCACGACGGCATTGCTGCGCACCGTGCTGCCTTTGAACATCTCCTCGAGCGTGTAGGCCAGGCCGCCGAGCGGCGCGTGAAAGATCGCCGCGAGGCCAGCACCACTGCCGATCGCCACGGCCAGCCTGCGTTCCCGTGGCGGCGCCTGCAGGCCATCGGCGCTGGCGCGGCCCACCACGGCGCCGATCTGGATCGAGGGCCCCTCCGGCCCCACCGGCAGGCCGCTGCCGATGGCGATGCCGCTGGCCAGCAGCTTGACGATCGCCAGCCGCCAGGTCATCGGGATCGGCACCCCCTCCAGCCAGAGCATCACCTGCACGATTCCCGATCCCTTCGCCTCGGGCTCGAAGCTGCTGATCAGGCCACCGGCCACGGCGCCGCCCAGGCCGCCCATCAGCGGCAGCACGATCCAGCGGGGCAGCACGGCGGCCAGCTGCAGCCGCAGGCTGTTGAGCAGCTGCGTTTCGCCGCTGTACAGCCGGATCGCCACCGCCACGCCGATGCCGATGGCGTTCACCAGCAGCAGCAGGCGCAGCAGGCGCCTGAGGGCCTGGCGGCGTTCCGGGGCGGTCAGCGGCATGTCAGGTCAGGGCGGGAAGGCGCGGGCTGGCCGCCACCAGCTGGCGTGTGATCGCGGCCTGGGGCGCCGCCAGCAGCTGATCGCCCGGACCTTCCTCCACGATCCGGCCGCCGTCGAGCACGATCACCCGCTGGCAGAAGCCACCGGCCAGGGCCAGGTCGTGGGTGATGAAGATCAGCCCCAGCCCCAGGCGCACCTGCAGGGCGCGCAGCAGGGCGAGCACCTCGGCCTGCACCTCCGCATCGAGCATGCTCACGCTTTCGTCGCAGAGCAGCACGCTCGGCTCCAGCACCAGGGCCCGGGCGATCGCCACCCGCTGCTGCTGGCCGCCGGAGAGCTGCCGCGGCAGCCGGTTTTCGAAGGCTTCAGCCGGACTCAGCCCCACCGCCTCCAGGCCTGCGCGGGCGCGGGCGCGCGCCTCCAGCCGGCTGGCCAGGCCATGGATGCGCAGCGGGTCGGCCACCGCCGCGCCTACCCTCATCACCGGGTTGAGGCAGGCCAGCGGGTCCTGAAACACCATCTGCAGGCGGCGCCGCTGGCGGCGCAGCTCCGGCCCCCGCAACCGCAGCAGGTCGCGGCCCTGCAGTCGCACCGCTCCGCCGCGCACGGGCGCGAGCCCCATCAAGGCACGGCAGAAGGTGCTCTTGCCGCAGCCCGAGGCCCCAACCACCCCCACCGTTTCGCCTTCGCGCAGCTCCAGGCTCACCCCATCCACCGCCTTCAGCCAGCGCGGCCGGAAAGGGAGCGAGGGCAGCAGGTGCCAGGAGCGCAGCTCCTCCACCGCCAGCAGGGGTGGCCCGCTGGCCGGTGGGGGCGTGAGGCCGCCTTCGCGGCGCCGCGCCGCCGCCACCAGCCTCTGGGTGAGGGGGGCCTGCGGCCGGGTGAGCAGGGCATGGGCGGGGGCCTCCTCCACCAGCCGCCCGGCGTCGAGCACGGCGATCCGGTCGCACCAGCGCCCGGCCATCGCCAGGTCGTGGCTGATCAGCAGCAGGGCGCTGCCGCTTTCGCGGCAGAGGCCGGTGAGTTCGGCCATCACCTGGCCCGCCACCGCCACATCCAGGCTGGTGGTGGGTTCATCGGCGATCACCAGCGCCGGCTCCAGGGCCATCGCCAGGGCGATCGCCAGGCGCTGGCGCATGCCGCCGCTGAATTCATGGGGATAGCTGCCGTAGCGCTCCGGGCTGATGCCCACCCGTTCCAGCAGCTCCTCCGCCCGGCGCCGCACCCGGCTGCGGGACCAGAGCGGCCGGTGGGCGGTGAGCGTGTCGCCGAGGTGATCGCCGATGCGCAGCAACGGGTTGAGCCGGGTCATCGGGTCCTGGAACACCAGGCCCACCGCTTCGCCTCGCAGGCGCTGCAGGGCGGCGCGGCGCAGACGGCGGGGGTCCTGGCCGCAGAGCAGCAGTTCGCCGCTGCATTGGCTTCCTGGCGGCAGCAACTGCACCACGGCGCGGGCCACCGTGCTCTTGCCGCATCCTGAGGGCCCTACAAGTGCCAGCCGGTCCCCCGGATCGAGGCGCAGATCCAGGCCATCGAGGGTGGCAGCACCATCCGGGGCGCCGGGGTAGCGCACCGTCAGCTGATGGATCTGGAGCACCGCAGCGCTGGACGGGGAGCTGGCCATGGTGTGAGCGGATCGTGACCGGGCAGCGGGCCCAGCATGGGGGATCCGCGCCCGTTCTGCTCATTCCGCGCAGCGCCTGCCTACGCTGAGCGTCAGCGGAAACCTGTAGATGCTCGAAGCGGCGGCAGGAACCCGAATCGCCCCGATCGAGGCCTTAGGGCTCCCCGCTGTTCCGGGTCATTCGAAACAGGCCGCTGCCGCAGATGCTGCATGCCCCGCTGCCGCTGGCCGCCAGCGCCGCCTGCGCGACCCCGAGGCCTACGGCGTTGCCTTGCCCGATTGGTTGCGGATCTGCCTGGAGCGGGTGCGGGCCAGCGACGACCAGCCCGGTGCCGCTGCGCCCCCCAGCGAAGGCGAAACGCTGCTCGCCAACGCCTTCGATTTCTCCTTTCAGCTGCACGACGGCCAGGTGCGGGCCACCGGCGAGCCCTACATCATTCATCCGATCGCGGTGGCTGATCTGCTGCGCGACATCGGCGCCGGCGCCGGCGTGATCGCCGCCGGCTTCCTGCACGACGTGGTGGAGGACACGGAGGTGAGCCCCGAGGAACTCGAAGCCCAGTTCGGCGCTGAGGTGCGGGCGCTGGTGGAAGGGGTCACCAAGCTGGGCGGCATTCATTTCACCGACCGCACCGAAGCCCAGGCGGAAAACCTGCGCCGCATGTTTCTGGCGATGGCCAGCGACATCCGGGTGGTGTTGGTGAAGCTGGCCGACCGGTTGCACAACATGCGCACGATCGGCGCCCTCCGGCCCGAGAAGCAACAACGCATCGCCCGGGAAACCCGCGAGATCTATGCACCGCTTGCCAATCGCCTTGGCATCGGGCGGTTCAAGTGGGAACTGGAAGATCTCGCCTTCAAGATCCTTGAACCTGCCGCCTACCGGGAGATCAAGGAGCAGGTGGCCAGCAAGCGCAGCGACCGCGAAGACCGCCTGGCGGTGACCGTGGCGCTGCTACGCAAACGGCTGGCGGCGGTGGGGCTCACCAATTGCGAAGTGAGTGGCCGGCCGAAACATCTTTATGGCATCTGGAGCAAGATGGAGCTCCAGCAGAAGGCCTTCCACGAGATCTTCGATGTGGCGGCGCTGCGCATCCTCACGCCGAATCTGGAGAGTTGTTACCGCGCCCTGGCGGTGGTGCACGACACCTTCCGCCCGATTCCCGGCCGCTTCAAGGACTACATCGGCCTGCCCAAGCCCAATGGTTATCAGTCGTTGCACACGGCGGTGATCGGCCGGCACCGCCCGATCGAAGTGCAGATCCGCACGTCCGAGATGCACCAGGTGGCGGAATACGGCATCGCCGCCCATTGGAAATACAAGGAGGGCGGCTCACCTGCCGATGGCGGCACCACCGAACGCTTCAACTGGCTGCGGCAGCTCGTTGACTGGCAGCAGGATGGCGGTGGTGACGACAGCAGCGATTACCTCGCCTCGATCAAGGAAGACCTCTTCGATGAGGAGGTGTTCGTGTTCACGCCGCATGGGGATGTGGTGGGGCTTCGCAAAGGAGCCACAGCGGTGGATTTCGCCTTCCGCATTCACTCGGAAGTGGGCAATCACTGCCAGGGCGTGCGCATCAACGACCGCCTCTGCCCCCTCGCCTCCCAGCTAAAGAATGGCGACTTCGTGCAGATCATCACGGCGAAGTCTGCGCACCCGAGCCTCGACTGGCTCAATTTCGTGGCCACCCCCACGGCGCGCAATCGCATCCGGCAGTGGTATAAGCGCAGCCACCGCGATGAAAACATCCTGCGCGGTCGCGATCTGCTGGAGCGGGAGCTGGGCCGTGATGGCTTCGATGCATTGCTGAGCGGCGAGGCGATGGCCAAGGTGGCCCGCCGCTGCAACCTGGTGGGCACCGAAGACCTGCTGGCGTCGCTCGGCTTCGGCGGCGTCACCCTCCACCAGGTGGTGAACCGCCTGCGCGAGGAGATTCGCCTCGCCACCGAAGCGGCGGCACCGGCGCTCACCAATGAGCAGGTGGCCGCCGCCGTCGTGGCCGCCCGGGTGGAGGCACCGGTGGTAACACCCGCATCGGGCAGCCCGATCCTGGGGGTGGAGGGGCTGGAATACCGGCTTGGTGGCTGCTGCGGGCCCCTGCCCGGTGAGCCGATCGTGGGCGCGGTGGCGCTGGGAAACCACGGCATCACCATCCACCGTCAGGATTGCGGCAATGTGGCCCAGGTGCCGGTGGAACGGCGCCTGCCCGTGCGCTGGAACCCGATTGGCGAAGCCCAGCAGCGCCGCTACCCGGTGCGCCTGCGCATTGAGGTGCTCGATCGGGTCGGGGTGCTGAAGGACATCCTCACCCGCCTGGCCGATCACCGCATCAATGTGAGCGATGCGCGGGTGCGCACCACGGCGGGCAAGCCGGCCACGATCGATCTCAAGGTGGAATTCGTGAGCGCCGCCCAGATGGGCACCACCATGGATCAGATCCGCTCAATGGCGGATGTGCTCGATCTCTGCCGCACCGGCAACGGCTGAACAGGGCAGGGCTGAGCAGGGCAGTTGCTGCTGCAACAGGAAGCCCCCCATCCCGAGGTTGCTCGCCGCATTGCGAATGGAATTCCAATGGACTTCAAGGCGATTTGCACGCATCAAAATCATTGGATAGATGGTGGCAGCAAAGGGTGAATGATGCCACTTCTGTATTGAGGCGCCGCTGACAGCTTGATGGTTGGAATCATTCAGCCATTCAGCCATTCAGCCATTCAGCGATTCAGTGATTCAGTCATTCAGTTATCTATTTATTCGTCGATTCTGAGATCTGGAGCCGATGTCGAAAGTGGCGCCAATTCAAGAGGAAGCCATGAAGTTTTACGCGTCGCAAGGGCCTGCAGATTGCCAGTGAGTTTCCTGGCTGCGAAGGGCTCTTGGTGCTGTTTTGAAGAACATCTTCATCCGCGCTGAAACATTCAGCCTTCAATGCTTTTGCTTGAAGTCGTGGCCTTTATGGAAGCACTGGTTCAGTCCATCGCTCGGCCGTAATGTTGGCGCTCAAACAGGATGTTGCGGCCTACGCTGAGTGCTTGCGTGTAGCCCCTGTTGAGCAAGTATTGAGTCGCACCGATATCTTTGGTGCCATCAGCAGTTGTCACTTCTAGGCAGACATAGAGTGGCGCCCACTTGCTGAGATCTATGGATTGCAATGCCGATAGCTCGCGCCCCTCGATGTCAATTGACAGCAGGCAGATGGGAGCACTGATGTTATTGCGTTCAAGCAGGAGGTTGAGGGGATAGGCTTCAACTTTCACTTCTCCTACCAGCTCAATTCCCTCCTTTATGTAGCTTGCTGCGACTTCCGGGCTGAGAGTTGAAAGTGCATCCCAGCCGAACTCGTACAACGTCACTGCCCCGGGCGTGTCATTGATCGCCGCTGATTCGAATTGATCTTCAGGGCGCCAGCGTTGATAGAGTTTTCGAAAGCGCGGGAGGGGGTCTACGCACAAGCCACGCCACCCATTTAAATACAATAAATAAGTATTACTCAGTCTAAAAGGATGATTGCAGCCAATATCTACATAGGGCCCACGAGCGCCCTTGGCAATTAGCAAGTTCATGATCGAAAGATCTTCTCCGTGTTGAGAAAAAGACCCTTTGATCATCGACTGTGCGTATAGGCGTGCGTCATTGACTGCATGTGCCGCCTGCCAAAGTTTTGGAAACTTGCGTAGGAGTTGTTTCAGCCTGTCGGGCACAATCTCAAGTTTCGACGGTTCGGTAGGCGGATGTGTGGAGCGAAGCCCATTCTCCTGTGCTTGATAGCGTACCCCACTTGTTTGCAATCGGCAATCGGCAATCGGCAATTGGCAATCGGCAGCTGGTAACTGGCGAAGGCATGTCTGCTCCCGGCTTCTTTCGCCTCGTTCCGGCAGATGTGCTCCCATGTGACTGATCGTTGATGGGAGTGCTCTTGAGTTGTCGGTTCTGGCAGGAATGTGGTCGGCTCCATTCACGTTGAACCGAACTTGAATGATCCTTCAACTGTTGACAAGCAATGGCTCGCCAAGGCTGGTGTCCGTTTACGCGTCGATTGACCCTAGGCCTCGACAGGTGTCCCAGTATTTGGAGCACTGGGAACAGAAATGTAAGAGCTTGCATTGATGGCCCGAGTTGATCGTGGCATTGGCATGTTGTCTGGTGGAAGTCTGTGGGTGTGATTTGGAAGGCCGAATGAGTGCTTTGGCGAATGGCATTGCATGCATCATTTCTTGTTCATACCATCGATTCTCCACTCATCCCAGAAGGAGGGTCAAACGTGCCGTGCCAGCCCACTAGCGTGCGCTCAAATGAATCCACGTAGTAGCGAGACCCCGCCGGAATCTTCACGATGTAATCGCCATAAGCCACGCACATCAATTCCGATGCTTGACGTTCCAAAGCCTCATTCCACAGGCTACTGCTTGGCAGCAAATCTGGATTGCTCAATGATCTCCGAGAAATATCTTCCGACTCACATGCTCGCGCTAGAAATGCTGCCAATAGAAAATGATTGTGCTCTTCCGCCACATCTGTAGGCCGTTGCTGCTCATCCGATAAAGCGGCGGCGGCGGCGCCAAGGCGAATCAACTCGCGGCAAGCCGCCTCGTGGCCAAAGTAGGCCGCCTGATGCAGAAATGTCCACCCGGACGAGGGCTTTCGGTACCGACTGCAAAGCTTTGCCAGCTGAGGATCTTGCCGCCACGCCGATAGCAATGGCTCCCAGGCGCCGCGTTTCGCTTCTGAGTACGCAAGCTTGATCGCCTGTTGGCGCTTGTCCATGTCATCCCTCCCCATCAGGCCCGGCCGGTTAGACAATCAAATTAGCCTGACTGCCAGGAGAGCTGCCACAGGAGGCCCCGCCACTTCGCAACGCTTTGGCTGCTCCTTCGTGACGTTCTGGCGGCCGCTTACGGGGACCGCTGCGTTCATGGCTCTCATGGCTTGCCAAGCTGCGCATCAGTGTCCGATGCGAGCTCTGCGATGCAACCGGCAGTGAACTCAGCCACGAGCTGTTGCACGCAGGGTTTGGAGCGGCCATAGCTCACGATCGCCACATCGAGCCCGCAATTGCTGTAGAGATGCAAGCAACGGCGCAGGGCCTGCAAAATCCAGGCGAGATCGTTGCCAAAGGCGCCACCGCCCAGGAGTGTGAGAAACACGGTGTTGTTCTGCGTTCGCTCGGCATTGAGGATTGCTGCGCAGAACGTAGCTTCGTAAGCCGCTTCCAGCACCAGGGTGGCGAATGGTGTCCAGAGCGTTTGTGCATGTCCGCTATAGGCCACCGGCAAGGCTGAGCAGTAGGCCTGTGACACAACATGAGATGCGCCTTTCAGTGTGACCTGCGTGCCCCACTGCAGGCCGATCTGCAGGGCTTGCCTCAGCTGGTCGAGACCAGGCTCATCGGTGGCCTTCAGTTTCGCGTTGATCTCCTCCAGGCCAGCCGCGGATGGCAGGGCATAGCCGTTGACCATGCGCCATAGGCGTTGATTGGTGTTCCCGAGCAGGGCGCCGAGGCCGGCAAGACAGTCAATCTGGTTGTCGGCGGTTTGGCCAATGCGGCCGTTCACGGTTGCAAAGTAGTTGCGGTAGATGGTGCCTGCTCCTGCGGCAATGGCGCAGGCTGGCCCTTGGGTTGGGTCCCATTCATAGATACCTACGCCGCAATCAGGGGTTTTCTCTGGCGATACCATCTCCAGCAAGTTGAATTGTGAGGCCACCTGAAAGAGGGCATGCGCATTGTCTTCGTCTACGTGCAGGCGTTGCACATCTGCGATCACCTCGCGAACTGAAGTGGCTCGGGGCTCGCCTGCAAGACCTCCAGCGCGCTCGCGCAACTCCACAAGTGTTGGCGTTTCAAGTTTGCCGTATCGCCATGAGTGGCCGATGCTGCGCGAGTGCAAGCGGGGGCCATCCACATAGAGCTGTTCTCGAACTGCAGTTGCCGAGTCTTCTGGGCAGCCCGTCAGATGTTCAAACCATGTCATGGCGATAGAGATGTCAATCGGTGGACCAGGGTGGCTGGAGAAGAAGCGATCGATTCCCAGGCTTTGAAAGAGCAAGAAATACTTGGCTTGGGAACGGAGTTCTGCCCCTTGGTAGATGGTTTGCCAACTTACAGGACGATCTTGAATTTGTTAGCAAAGATATTCCCATTATGCATTTTTTGCCTGTGGAGGCGATCACCAACGACGTGGATGCGTTTATGGGCCGGCACTGCGTCTGTGATCTCCGCTGAATTGTGGCGTGGAGCGGTCGTTGATGGAATGGCTCGGAGGCTGGTCTTCCTGGCTTGCTGATCAGCTGTGTTGGTCGATCAAGGCCCTCAGGCTCACCAGGGGCACAACGGCCACCCAGAGATCTGAAACCATGGCGTTGGTTTCAGGTGTGCTGCGCTGTGTCCAGGCGACCGCCGCTGTTCAGGCGCCCATCCAGCAGATTCAGCATCCAGCAGACTCACCATTAAGCACACTCACCATTAAGCACACTCACCATTAAGCACACTTACTATTCAGCAGATTCATTGTTCAGAATGCTAGGCGTTGGCTTGAATGTTTAAGGCCATGAATCCTCTTGTTTTGCGATCGTTCCAGGCTTGTGATGATGAGGATAGGCAATGAGTCTGGGTGACCTCAACGCAATGACTTGACGCCATAGATCATCCGATCGGCGTAGCCCAGGCTTGTATAAAGGCGATGGGCTTTGGTGTTGTGTGCGAACACGGCGATCCCTGCGACCTCGCAGCCCTTTGCTCGGAAGTAGTCCTCCAATGTCGCCATCAGCTCGGTGGCCACGCCCTGGCCACGATAATCCTCGGAGACAAACAGCTCCAGAATTTCACCCTCCCGCTGAACTGTCGTGCCAATGGCTTCGTAGAACGGTGGTGCCTTCACGATCCCCGCTGCAATCCCCGCAGGCTGATCGTTGATCAGGGCCAGCAAGATGCGGCCATCGCCATTGGTCACGCGCCGCAGCAGGTCGGTGGCATAGGCATGTCCGTAGCCCTCAGGGCAGATGATCCGCTCCTCCGGGTCGAGCTGCGCAAGATGGGCTTGCAGCCCCGTGATGTAGTGGGCAATCAGGTGCAGTTCTTCGCTGCGGATCGGCCGGATTTCTAGGCGAGGCTGCATGGGGATCGCCGCTGCTGCGGCTCAGGGAATGGTGCATCACGCACGGTGAAGCCCTCTCCGGCAGCGTGATTCTGCAGCAGCTGTTCCTGGAGATCCGCAGGCCATCCACCGCCAGCCCGCTTCCGGTTCTGCTCCCTAGGGTCACCGGCGGCCCTTGCGCCACGCGCCGTTTTGCTTGCTGCCTATGTCCGCCGCCAGCCCCAATCCCCTGCTCGCTTTGCCCTTTGAGCCCTCGATCGAGGCGCTGGGTGAGGCCTACTGGGATGTGGTGGAGGCGGCCGCCTTTCCCCAGAGCCGCCTGCGCTTTCGCAACGATCCGCTGCTGCAGCAACTCGGCGTGAATCCGGCCGCCCTGAGCGACGCGGATCTGGAGGCCGCTTATGGGCGCTTCGAAGGGCGCATGCCGCTGCTGGCCCTGCGCTACCACGGCTATCAGTTCGGTACCTACAACCCGTTTCTCGGCGATGGGCGGGGCTTTCTCTACGGCCAGCTGCGCGATCGCCATGGTGCCCTGCAGGACCTCGGCACCAAGGGGTCCGGCACCACGCCCTGGAGCCGGGGCGGGGATGGCCGCCTCACGCTCAAGGGCGGCGTGCGCGAGGTGATCGCCTCCGAAGCCCTGCACCGGCTCGGTGTGACCACCAGCCGCACGCTCAGCCTGGTGGAAACAGGCGAAGGGCTGTGGCGTGGCGATGAGCCCTCCCCCACCCGCAGCTCGGTGATGGTGCGCGTGGCCCGCACCCACCTGCGCTTCGGCACCTGCGAGCGGCTGCTGCACCTGCGCCAGCCCGAACAGCTCGAACGGCTGCTGCGCCATGTGGTGGCTGTGTACTACCCCCACATCGCCGCCGCCCATCCCCCCGCTGCCGATGGCAGCGCCCTGGCGGCCCTGCTGGCGTTCTACGGGGAGCTGGTGGAGCGGGTGGCGCGGCTGGCGGCCGAGTGGATGGCGGCCGGCTTCACCCACGGCGTGCTCAACACCGACAACATGTCCCTGACGGGCGAGAGCTTCGACTACGGCCCCTTCGCCTTCCTCGAAACCTGGGATCCGGGCTTCACCGCCGCCTATTTCGATCACAGCGGCCTTTACGCCTACGGCCAGCAGCCGCTGGTCTGCCATCAGAACCTGCGGCGGCTGCAGGAGCCCCTGGCGATGCTGATGCCGCGCGCAGAGCTGGAGGCACGCTTGGAGCGGTTCGTCCCCACCTACGACCACCACTACCGCCACTGCCTGATGCGGCGCCTCGGTTTCGAGGCCAGCGCCGTGGCGGCGCTGGCCGATGGTGGCAGCGACCTGGCCGATCCGGTGCCCCTCGCCCTGCAATTGCTGGCCGCCTGGCCGGTGGCTTACGGCAGCTTTTTCGCCGCCCTCGCCGACCGCATCGCCAGCGGCGGCCTGCCGGCGGAAGCGGAAGCCCTGGCCCCGTTCGTGCCCGGGGCAGCGTCGCCCCCGGCCGATCGCTGGGCCGCCTGGCGCGATGCCTGGTGGGGCTGGTCGTCGGCGCTGCCGCCTGAGCATCAGCCGGGCATCGCCACCACCCTGCGGCGCTGGAATCTGCCGGTCACGCCGGTGCGGGCTGAAATCGAGCGCCTGTGGGAGGCGATCGACACGGCGGACGACTGGGGGCCCTTCCAGGAGTGGCTGGAGGGGTGCGTGACCTCTGCTGGCACACCCTGACCTCAAGCGCCGGCGGGTGTTGGGTGCTACAGCCGCCCCAGCGGGGCTCTGTCTGAATTCAGCGACTGCTTCCTGTCTTGATGCCTCGCCATGACCTCCGAACAGGCCGCCCAGCTGATCGACGACACCCTTGACCTCGTGCACCAACGGCTCCAGGCGCTCGAAGCCGGTCGTCAGGGCCGGGAGCACAGGGCGCTGGCCGCCGAATTCCGTGAGTGGCGCCAGCCCAGTGGCGGTCACATCGATCTGATGCTCTGCCCCGGCTTCAGCCGCGGCTGAACGCACCCACCCTGGCGAGGTGAGCACCGAGCCTCTGTCCGGTTTCTTTGCCAGGCGGCCTTGAGCCTGCTGCCTTCAGGCTGCTGCCGTCAGGTTGCTGGCTCCGTGTGCAGCCCTGAGCGATCAGAACTCAATGTGCAGCCCTCTCTGTCCAGCCCTCAGCGTGCTGAAGCCAGCAGCCGTTCCTGCTCCCGTTCAAGCCACTGCCAATAGGCTCTGCCGAGCACCGGGGCGCAGACCACTCCGCTGATCGTGCTGCCCAGCAGGATGCGGCTGGTGAACGACCAGCCCATTTCCCAGAGGCCCTGCTGCTGCAGGGTCTGGGCGCTGGGCCAGCCCTGACCTGGTCCCAGCAGCCAGCTGCCCAGCTGGTAGTTGAACCAGTAGAGCGGCACATAGGTGAACGGGTTGCTGATCCAGGTGCCGGCCGCCGCCAGCAGGTGGTTGCCCCGCACCAGGCTGGCCAGGCCGATGCCGAGCAGCGTCTGCAGCCCGAAGAACGGGAAGCAGCCACAGAACACACCGGCGGCGAGACCCCGGGCCCGTTGGCCGTGGGAGCCCTCCTGCCGCCACAGCCACAGCAGCAGCCGGCGCAGGCGGATGGCGCCGTGCCGCAAGGTCCGCCGCAACCGAGACTGGAGCGTCCGTCGCCGCCGGGGCCGGTTGGATTGGGACGACACCATCGCTGCGATCGCCACGGCCGTGGCACCGGGTCTGGGGAGTGTGGCGATCGTAAGGATGTCGGGCCCGGCGGCGGAATCAATCGGCCGCGCCCTGTTCCGCGCCCCCGGGGAGCAGGGTTGGGGCAGCCACCGCGTGCTTTACGGCCATGTGGTGGACCCGGCCAGCGGCGAACGGGTGGATGAGGCCCTGCTGCTGCTGATGAAGGCCCCCCGCAGCTTCACCCGCGAAGACGTGGTGGAACTGCACTGCCACGGCGGCCTGATCGCCGTGCAGCGCGTGCTGGCGCTGGTGCTGGCCTACGGCTGCCGCCGCGCCACCGCCGGTGAATTCAGCCAGCGGGCGTTTCTGAACGGCCGCCTTGATCTCACCCGCGCCGAGGCGATCGGCGATTTGATCGCCGCCCGCAGCCAGCGGGCCGCCCAGCTGGCGATGGCGGGCCTTGATGGCGGGCTGCAGCGCCGCATCACCGCCCTGCGGGAGCAGCTGCTCGACCAGCTGGCCGAGCTGGAGGCACGGGTGGATTTCGAGGAAAACCTGCCGACGCTCGATGCCACTGCCGTGGTGGCGGCGCTTATGTCGGTGCGCCAGGCGCTCGAGGCCCTGGTGGCCGAGGCGCGCCAGGGGGAGTTGCTGCGGGACGGGCTGCGGGTGGCGATCGTGGGCCGCCCCAACGTGGGCAAGTCGAGCCTGCTCAACCGGCTCAGCCAGAGGGAGCGCGCGATCGTGACCGACACCCCCGGCACCACCCGCGATCTGCTCGAAAGCGAGCTGGTGCTGGCGGGCGTGCCGCTCACCCTGCTCGACACCGCCGGCATCCGCCCCACCAGCGATGCGGTGGAACAGCTCGGCATCGCGCGCAGCCGTGCCGCCCTGGCGGCCGCTGATGCGGTGCTGCTGCTGTTCGATCTCACCGCCGGTTGGACCGCCGACGACCAGGAGCTGCGCGACCTGGTGCCGGAGGCCGCCGTGCTGCTGCTGGTGGGCAACAAGGCCGATGCTGCCGGCTGCGCCACCGGCGCGGCGGCCCCGGCCGGCCCCGGGTGTCCGCTTGAGGTGGCGATCAGCGCCCGCACCGGCGAGGGCTGCGACGTCCTGGTGGAAACGCTGCTGCAGCGCTGTGGGGCCACCGAACTGCAGGGCCTGCAGGTGGCGCTCAATGCCCGTCAGCGCGAGCTGGCCGCCGCCGCCGCCGCTGCCCTCGGCCGCAGCCTGGAGGCTGCCGCGGCCGAGCTGCCGTGGGATTTCTGGACGATCGATCTGCGCGCCGCCGTGCGCAGCCTCGGCGAGATCACCGGCGAGGAGGTGAGCGAAGCTGTGCTCGATCGGGTGTTCGCGCGCTTCTGCATCGGCAAATGAGGCTCCTGCAAGCGTGCCGCTCAGGCCTGGCTGAGCACAATGGATCCACTGCGTGCGGCTGTGCGGTGATCGATCCCAGGGCTCAGCTTCCGTTGGAGCAGCGCCAGGCCATCGGCGCCGCCGGCCTGGCGGCCCTGCTCACGGTGGCCCGCTGCAACGGCGCGCCCACGGCCAAGGCCCTCGCCGCCATCCGGGGTGTGCGCGATCACCTCCTGCAGATCGACTGCGACCTGGAGGCGTTGCCGCCGATCAGCCCCGACCAGCTGGCGGAACGGGTGCGGGCCGTCAATCCCGATCCCCAGTGGCGCGAGCGCATCCTGCGCGGCATGACCCTGGTGGCCCTGCTCGATGGCGCTCCCTCTCCAGCGCAGCAGCAGTTGCTGGAGCAGGCGGCGGCGGCCCTGGCGGTGGACCCGGCGCCGGTGCGCACCTTCGGCCAGGTGATGGAGCAGCGGCTGGCCATGGTGCGCCTCGACATCGCCCGGCGCGGCTTCATCGTGTCGGCGGCGCGGGCCACGCTGGAGCAGGAGGGGCTGCGCGGCGCCCTGGGGGTGGCGCGGGTGCTGCTGCGGCAGGAGGACACCGCCATGGCGGAGCGCTACCGCGCCCTGCGCCACTACCCCGCCGGCAGCTTCGGCCTGGCCTACGCCGCCTTCATCGACCGCAACCACTTCGGATTTCCCGGCGAGGTGGGCGGGCCGCCGCCGCCGGTGATGCACCACGACTGCTGTCATGTGCTGGGCGGCTATGGCACCACCGCCGCCGAGGAAGGAGCCGTGCTGGGCTTCCAGGCGGGTTTTGAGCGGGTGGATCCTTTTTATGTGCTCATGTTCGCGCTGGCGGAATTCGAGCTCGGCATCGGCGCCACCCCGTTCATCCCGGGTGAGCGTGATGCGCTTGATGTGGAGCGCCTGTTCGCCGCCATGGCCCACGGCGCCCAGGTGTCGGTGGATCTGATTGCCGCGATCGACCCCTGGGACCACTTCGCCGACCCGCTGGAGGAGGTGCGCCAGCGCTTCAACGTGCGGCCCCGTGGTCGGGAGCCGGAATGGCCGTCGCCGAGCATGGGCTGAACAGCCCAGCCTCCCTCCTGCCTGCCGCTTGTCTGCCCCGGTGATCCCTCCGCCCCTGCTGCCCTTCAGCCCTGCCCTTGAGCAGCAGCTGCGCAGCTGGCTGGCCGAAGATCTCGGCCGCGGCGACCTCACCGCGCCGGCCCTGACCGGCGCCCGGGGCCGGGCCCACTGGATCGCCAAGGCCGATGGGGTGTTCTGCGGCGGCGTGCTGGTGGAGCCCCTGTTCCGGCTGCTGGATGCGGGGGTGGTGGTGCGCGATCGGGTGGCGGAGGGGACGCCGGTGCGGGCCGGTCAAGCGTTGCTGGAATTGGAGGGGGCGGCCCCGGCCCTGGTGGCGGGTGAACGCACCGCCTTGAACCTGGCCATGCGTCTGAGCGGCATCGCCACAGCCACCGCCCGGCTGGTGGCCGAGCTGGCAGGCAGCGGCGTGGCCCTGGCCGACACCCGCAAGACCACGCCCGGCCTGCGGCTGCTGGAGAAGTACGCCGTGCGCTGCGGCGGTGGCTTGAACCACCGCTTCGGCCTCGACGATGCGGCCATGCTCAAGGAGAACCACCTGGCCTGGAGTGGTGGGGTGGGTCCGGCGATCGCGGCGGTGCGGGCGGCCGCGCCCTGGCCGGCGCAGGTGATCGTGGAGGCGGAAACAGCCGCCGAGGCCGAAGCCGCCGTGCGTGCCGGCGCCGACGCAGTGCTGCTCGATGAATTCGCACCGCCGGCCCTGCAGGCGTTGGTGCCACAGCTGCGGGCTCTGGCGGCGGCGCAGGGGCGGGCGCTGGT
Source organism: Synechococcus sp. ATX 2A4 (assembly GCF_024346375.1). Taxonomy (GTDB): domain Bacteria; phylum Cyanobacteriota; class Cyanobacteriia; order PCC-6307; family Cyanobiaceae; genus MW101C3. Next base: position 146,916 of record NZ_JAGQCV010000005.1, read on the forward strand.
GCTGGAAGCCTCAGGGGTGCAACCGGAACAGCTGCGGGCCTACGCCAACACCGGCATCGATCTGATCTCCACCAGCGCGCCGGTCACCCGCAGCGGCTGGCTGGATCTGAGCATGCGCTACCTGGCAAGCGGCGGCTGAGCGCGGCCACCACGCGGCGCCGCCAACACGCCGCGCGGCCGTCATCTGCACAGCCACCGCCTGGGCTCGCCGTTGTGGATTTGTGGCGTTGGTTCCGGGCGTGTGGCGCCTTGAGTCCTCGGGCAGCAGAGTGATGGCGGGTTTTCGTTGCCGTGAGCCATGCCGTTCTGCTGCTTCTCGAGCCCGAGCCTGCGGCTCACCTCGGTGGCCCTGGTGTTGCTGGCGGGCGTGCTGCCGGCCACGGCCGCCCGGGCCGGGGCGGTGCTGCAGCGGGTGGACACCAGCGGCGAGCTGGTGGTGGGAAGTGAACCCCTGCTGCCCCCCCTCAGTTTTCTCGACAGCAAGGGCCAGCCCGCCGGCTATGGGGTGGAGGTGGTGCGCCGCGTGCAGGCGGAGCTGAGCACCGCCCTGGGCCGGCCGATCACGGTGCGGTTTGAAGCGGTGAGTGATCCCGCCGAGCTGGTGCGCCGGGTGAGCAAGGGGGAACTGGCCCTTGCCTGCGGCGTGCCCTTCTCCTGGGCCCGTGATGCCCAGGTGGATTACACCCTGCCGATCGGGCTCTCCGGCATCCGGGTGCTGGCCCCGGCAGGCCGGATCGACGGCTCCCCCGCCTCGCTGCAGGGGCGTCGCATCGGTGCGGTGCCGGGCTCCCTCGGCGAGGCGGTGCTGAAGGGCGTCCAGCCCCAGGCCCGTGTCGTTCCCTTTGCCGGCCTGGGTGAGGCGGTGGTCGCGTTGCAGGCCGGCCAGCTGGATGGCGTGATGGGGGACACCAACCTGCTCAGCGGCAAGGCCAACAGCCTCGGCGCCACCGGGCTGGTGGTCACACCGGAGCAGCCTTACGAGCGCTATGCGGTGGGTTGCATCGTCCCCGAAAACGATTCCGCCTTCCGTGACCTGGCCAACCTGGCGATCGCCCGGCTGCTCCAGGGCTATGTGGACGGCGATCCCGCCGCGGTGGCCAGCGTGGACCGCTGGGTGGGGCCCCAGGGGGTGCTGGGGGTGCCATCCGAGCGCATTCGCACCTACTTCGAATCGGTGCTGCTCAATTACGAGGCGATCCGGCCCCAGGGCCCGGCGACAACGTCCTCCGCCCCGGCCTCTCCCTGAGGTCAGCCTCCGACCTGCGCCTGCTTTCACAGCTGCCTCCGTTCTCGCCCATTGCTTCCCCGCCGCTTCTTCGTTCTCCAGGTTTCATCTCCGATGGCTTTCCTTCCGCGTCCCCGGCTGTTCGGCTTCCTGTTGTTCCTGGCGATCCTGCCGTTGGTGCCGGCTGCCGAAGCTTTTGCGGCCGCTGCTGCCGCCACCCCGAGCCGTGATGGCCCGGAACCGGAGAACCTCAGCGTGGAGGCCCGCCTGCGCCGTATTGCCGGAGCGGTGCGCGAGCGGGAAACCGGATCAGCCGAGGGGCTGCAGGCGGCGTTCCCCGCTGAGGGCCAGCCACCCTCTGCAGACGGCCAGGAGCCGGCAACCGCCCAGGCCATTCCCGACGACGTGTTGGCCTACGTGTTCGTGAACGGCCCCCGGGTGGGCTGGCGCAACGGCGGCTTCAACAACGGTGGCTTCCGCAATGGCGGCTTCTGGAACGGCGGCTTCCGCAATGGCGGCGGTGGCTGGCGCAACGGTGGCTTCGGAAATGGGGGGTTCCGCAATGGCGGCGGCTTCCGCAACTTCTGGTGAGCCGTTGACCCCCTCGGCGTTCGGTCCGCTGCGGCTGCTGGTGGTGCAGCCCACCCCGTTCTGCAACCTCGACTGCGACTACTGCTACCTGCCCAGCCGCGACGACCGCAGCCGGCTGCCGCTGGACCTGCTGGAGCGCACGCTGGAGCGGGTGCTGGAGAGCCCCTATGCCAGCGACGACTTCACCCTGCTCTGGCATGCCGGTGAGCCGCTCACCATGCCGATCGCCTTCTACGACGAGGCCACCGCGCTGATTCGCTCCGTGCTGGCGCGCCGGGAGGGGCGGCCGCTGCAGATCGCCCAGTCGCTGCAGACCAACGCCATGACGATCGACGCCGCCTGGTGCGACTGCTTTGAGCGCAACGACATCCATGTGGGCGTGAGCCTCGATGGCCCCGCCTTCCTGCACGACGCCCACCGGCGCACGCGCACCGGCCTGCCCAGCCACGCCGCCAGCCTGCGGGGCATCGGCTGGCTGCAGCGCCGCGGCATCCCCTTTCAGGTGATCGCCGTGCTCACCGACGACTCCCTTGATCACGCCGACACCCTGTTCGACTTCTTCCACGGCCAGGGCATCGATAACCTGGCCTTCAACATGGAGGAAACCGAAGGGGAGAACCTCACCTCCACCCTGTCCCGCCCCCGCTCGGAGGCCCGCTACCAGGCGTTTCTGGAGCGGTTCTGGGAGCGGCTGCGGGCCGAGCCCGGCGCCCTGCGCCTGCGGGAGTTCGATGAGATCGCCGGGCTGGCCTGCGGCGATCAGCGCCTGGCCCGCACCGACATGAACCACCCGTTCGCCATCGTGAACGTGGATGCGCGCGGCAACTTCTCCACCTTCGACCCCGAGCTGCTGTCGGTGGCCACCGCCGCCTACGGCGATTTCGCCTTCGGCAACGTGCTCACCGACAGCCTGGAATCCGTGATCCACAGCGCCAAGTTCCAGCAGGTGCACAGCGAGATCCGCGCCGGCGTGGAGCGCTGCCGCGCCGACTGCGCGTATTTCGGCCTCTGCGGCGGCGGCGCCGGCAGCAACAAGTACTGGGAGCACGGCACCTTCGACTGCAGCGAGACCCAGGCCTGCCGCTACCGCATCAAGCTCAGCGCCGATGTGGTGATGGCGGGCCTGGAACGGGAACTGGAGCTCACCGGCTGAGCGGAGCCCTCAACCGTCGCTGGGCCAGAACTCCGGCTGCTCGAGCATGGGCCGCTCCAGCGGCAGCACGTGGAAGCGGCGGCGGATCTCCAGCAGGGGCTCGCTGGCGAGGGCGAGGTGATCGAGCCGGCTGAAATCACCGCTGCAGGCGGCGCCCCGGCGCCAGGCTTCCGCCAGCAGCTCGGGCGCGCCCGGCAGATCGAGGGCCCCCCGTTTGCCGTTGAGGCCGTTGTAGGGCTCGCCATCGCCGCCGTAGGGCACGAACTGGCTGTCGTTTCCGTGCACGAACAGACCCACCTCATGGATGAGGAAGTTGGCGAGCGAGGCCATCCAGTTGGCGTCGTCGTTGCGGAGCGCCAGCTTGAAGGCGCCCAGGGCGATCTCGCCCGGCCCCGTCGGTTCGTAGCCGGTGATCACGTGGTTCATGTCATGGCTCACGTAGTAGGCGGGGTTCGGGGTGTTCCGGGCCGGCAGGGGCAGGCCGTTGCGCGCGTAGAACTGCACGAAGGCCCAGCCGAGGCTGCCGTGGGGGCAGTCGCGCAGCCCCTGCACCTGGGCGAAGAAGGCGTCGCCGGGATCGCTGCCGGGATCGGTGCCCTGATCAGCGCCAGGCTTCTTGCTCAGATCCACCACCAGGGCGCCGTGGCTGGAAGACAGCTCGGGCAGGAAGACTGCATAGCAGCGCACGAAGCTGGCGGTGGCTTCTGCAGCGGTGCGGTGGAAGAGGTCCTGCACGAGGCGCAGCTCCACGCCGTGGATGCCGAACGCATTGCTGAAGGCCTCCAGCCGCTGCAGCTGGGCGGCGCTGCGGGGATGGCGGCAGAGCTCCAGCATCAAGCCCAGCTGCAGGAAGCGGCGGCGGCTGTCGTCGTCGGGCAGCAGGGCCGCCAGGGCCTGGGGCGGCAGCGGGGTGATGGCTGTGAGTTCGCTTGGGGTGAGCCCAAGCAGGTGCAGCGCCAGGCTGCGCAGCAGCCGCTCCTGCTCGCTGGTGGCGCCGCCCTCCACGGCGACCAGATCGCGCAGCCCGCCCACCAAGGTGCGCGCCAGCGGAGGCGGGAAGGGTTGCAGCATCAACGGTCGGGCCGCACCGTGCCATTCAAGCGCTGCCCGCCGCTGACGGTCTGCTCGTCGCCGCCGTGATCCGCTCCAGCTGCAGGGCATCGGTGCAGCCGTCGTGGCCCTGGTCGTAGCGGCTGGCGCAGAAGGCGCCCCGCCAGCCCGGCGGCAGCTCGGCCAGCAGCGCCGTGGCGTAGGGATGGCGCCGGGCCACCCGCTCGATCGTGTGGGCGGGATAAAGGTGCACCGCCCGGCGGCTGACCCGGCACAGCTCGCTCAGGGCCAGGCGGTGCCAGTCCAGGTCGAAGGCGTCACTGCTGGACAGGCCGCCATCGCGCAGGGGGGCATAGGCGAAGAGCAGATGGCCGCTGAGCACCAGATCGAAGCTCTGATCCGGGAAGGGCAGCTCCGGCAAGGAAGCGTTGCGGTAGTGCTCCGGATGGCGGCGGCGGTCCTCCAGAAAGATCTGCAGCGCCTGAATGTGTTCCTCGCGGCAGGCCTCCAGATCGAAATCCGGCCGCAGCGTGGGACTGCTGCGCAGGCCTGCCATGGTGCGCTCCAGATCGGCCAGGGCTCGCTGTTCGAGCTCCTCCTCCGGCAGGGCGTAGAGGGGATCCACCGCCACCACCTCCCCCACCAGGCCGCGCAGTCGCGCCGAGAGTGAACCGGGGCCGCCGGGGCAGTCGAGCACGCGGGCGTCACGCCATTGCTCCAGGTCTCCCTCGAGGTTGAACATCGCCAGGGCCTGCTCCCCCGAACGCCCGTAGAACACCACGGAGGCAAGTTGCATGGGGTTCTTGAGGCGGTGGGAGGGTGCGGTGAACGGGCCGTTGAACGCGAAGCTGAACGCGGGCTTGAACGCACTATTGAAGGCGGGTTGAACGCCGCGGTCGTCTCGTGGTTCGCCAGCCTGGTCAACCAGCGAGATGCGCCATCCTGGCCGCGCCCGCACGCGCCCGCACGCGCCGCCCGCCGACAGCGGGAGCCAGTGCTCCTGGCGGGCCACCCATGGCGCGGACAGCCCTGAAGCGCTGTTCCCACCGGTTGTGCGTTCATCCAGAACCTGCCCGGCGGGTTGCCATCGCTCCAGAGGGGATGATCAGGGTGCCTCCCCGCTGCCGGGAGTGCCCTGCTTCCGTACCCGCTGCCCATGCTTCGCCTCGCCCAAGCCCTCGACAGCCAGCTGCGCGCGGCGATGCAGCGGGCCTTCCCCATGGCGGCCATGGGGGAGGAGACCTCAGAACCGTTCGGGACAGAGGGCGGGCAGCGGCTGGATCCGCAACTGGCGCCTGCCACCAAGCCCGAATTCGGTGATTTTCAGGCGAACGGTGCCCTGTCCCTCGCCAAGCCGCTCCGCCAGGCGCCGCGGGCCATTGCCACGGCGATCGTGGAGCAGCTGGCCGCCGATCCAGAGTTCAATGCGCTCTGCCTGGCACCGCAGATCGCCGGCCCAGGCTTCATCAACCTGACCCTGCGGCCGGAGCGGCTGGCCGCGGAGGTGGCTGGGCGGCTGAGGGATGCGCGCCTGGGGGTGCCCACGGTGCGTGAGCAGAGCGCCAGCGACCCTGGGGCGCTGGCGCCGGTGGTGGTGGATTTCTCCAGCCCCAACATCGCCAAGGAGATGCACGTGGGGCACCTGCGCTCCACGATCATCGGCGACGCGTTGGCGCGGGTGCTGGAGTTTCGCGGCCATCCGGTGCTGCGGCTCAACCATGTGGGCGACTGGGGCACCCAGTTCGGCATGCTGATCACCCATCTCAAGCAGGAGGCGCCCGAGGCGCTCACCACCGCCGACGCGGTGGACCTGGGGGATCTGGTGGCCTTCTACCGCCAGGCCAAGGCCCGCTTCGACAGCGATGAAGCCTTCCAGACCACCTCGCGCGAGGAGGTGGTGAAGCTGCAGAGCGGCGATCCGATCAGCCGCCGCGCCTGGCAGCTGCTGTGTGATCAATCGCGCCGGGAATTCCAGCGCCTCTACGACGCCCTCGACATCCGCCTCGAAGAACGCGGCGAATCTTTCTACAACCCCTATCTGGAGGCGGTGGTGGCGGATCTGGCCGCCGCCGGGCTGCTGGTGAGCGATGGCGGCGCCCAGTGCGTGTTCCTGGAAGCGGAGGACGGCAGCGCCAGCAAGGCCCCGCCGGTGATCGTGCGCAAAAGCGACGGCGGCTTCAACTACGCCACCACCGATCTGGCCGCCATCCGCTACCGCTTTGCCGCGCCCCCCGCCGGCGATGGCGCGCGGCGGGTGATCTACGTGACCGATGCAGGCCAGGCCAGCCATTTCGCCGGGGTGTTCCAGGTGGCCCGCCGCGCCGGCTGGATTCCCGAGGACGGGCGTCTGGAGCACGTGCCCTTCGGGCTGGTGCAGGGGGAGGACGGCAAGAAGCTGAAGACCCGCGCCGGCGACACGGTGCGGCTGCGGGAGCTGCTGGATGAGGCGGTGGAGCGCTGCGAGGCCGATCTGCGCCGCCGGCTGGCGGAGGAGGAACGCCACGAAGAGGAGACCTTCATCACGGAGGTGGCCACCACGGTTGGCCTGGCGGCGGTGAAGTACGCCGACCTCAGCACCAACCGGATCACCAACTATCAGTTCAGCTTCGATCGCATGCTGGCCCTCAGCGGCAACACCGCCCCCTACCTGCTCTATGCGGTGGTGCGGATCGCCGGCATCGCCCGCAAGGGTGGCGCCGGGGCGGATACGGCCGCCGGTGCCGCAGATTCAGGCTTGCCGGAGGTGCTCAGTTTCAGCGAGCCGCAGGAGTGGGCGCTGGTGCGGGAGCTGCTCAAGTTCGACGCCGTGATTGCCGAAGTGGAGGAAGAACTGCTGCCGAACCGGCTGTGCAGTTACCTGTTTGAACTGAGCCAGATGTTCAACCGCTTCTACGACCAGGTGCCGGTGCTGAAGGCCGAGGAACCGGCACGGAGTTCGCGTCTGGCGCTCTGCCGCCTCACCACCGCCACCTTGAAGCTGGGGCTCGGCCTGCTCGGCATTCCCACCCTGGAGCGGATGTGAGCGGCGGATCCCGCCACCACTGAGGCGCAGCATCACTGAGGCGCAGGAAGCGGGACGTTGCTCACTGAGCTCTGGCGAGGTAATCCTCCTGGAGGATGTACATGCGCTTCACATCGCGGTAGCGGCCTTCGATGAAGAATTCACCCACCAGGTGGCCCTCTTCCGCAAAGCCGCATTGCTGATAGAGGTGCAGGGCCTTGGCATTGTCGACGGCGACGGATAGGTAGATCTTGTGCAGATTCAAGATGGTGAAGGAGTAGTCGAGCGCTTTGTGGATGCAGAAGCGGGCGAAGCCTTTGCCTTGATGGTGTGGCGCGATGATGATCTGAAATTCAGCGCGCCGGTGGATGTAGTCGATCTCGATCAGCTCCACCAGCCCGATCAATTCCTTTTCCCTGGTTTCCACCACGAAACGGCGCTCTGCGTTGTCGTGGATATGCCGGCTATAGAGCTCTTCGAGCTCATCGAAGGATTCGTAGGGCTCCTCGAACCAATAAGCCATCACGCTTCTGTTGTTCACCTGGTCGTGAATAAATCTGAGGTCGCCGCGCTCAAGGGCCCGCAGAACCAGCTCTGTTTTCGCCAACTGTTCACAACCTCAACGCCTGCTTCGATTATGAGGCAGCTCTTCTGTGGGGGCCTCCTTTAGGCCCACAAGCGGTCCTCGCCACTGACCACTCACCACTGGCCAGCCCCTTCAGTCAGCCTTCCAGCCAGCGCCTTCAGGTAGCTCTCTCAGCCAGCCCTTCAGTCTGCGCCATCATCTGCACACCGACCTGTGCCAGAGCTGTCTCAGGATCGATGTTCGGGGCCTCAGCGTTGGCGCGGTTGGGAGCGCTTCGGTGTGGATCGAGGTGCATCGTCCGGCCTGGTCTGCTTGGGCAGGCCGCTGGGAAGATGTTCCGCTTCGATGAACACCTGCGGGAAGGCAGAGGGAATCCTGCCCTCGCACACCGTGATCCCTTCGCTGAGCAGCAGGTCAGCCTGCGTGCGCCCATCCGGGTGCTGCTTGCCGGCGCCAAGACGCCCATCCGCCGGCACAACGCGGTGCCAGGGAACCAGCACCTTCTCGTGATCGTTCAGCCGGCTCAGGATGTAGGCCACGTGCCTGGGCATCACATCGAGATGCCGCCCTATCGATTGGTAGGTGCAGAGGCGCCCCTGCGGAACAGCCTGCGTGAGCTGCAGCACCTGCGCGCGGATCCGTTGATAGAAGGGGGACGCCGGCACGGGGTGGCACGGAGGTGAACCGGAGCTGAAATCATGGCGGCTCGGTCATCAATACGCTCCGGTGGCGGGCCGCTGCTGGCCAGTGGGGGCAGGGGCTCGCCCATCTTTAGGCTGCAGCCGGTGGATCTTTCCCGCCGCCATGACGCCGTTTCTGTGACCAGCCCGAGCCCCGGCGAGCGCCCGGCCGTTTCCCCCTGTCCGCCGGCCCGCCCGGAGGTGGAAACGCTCACGGCCTACAGCGCGCCGCTGGAGGGGCGCCGCGGTCTGCTGCGGCTCGACTTCAACGAGAACACCGTGGGGCCCAGCCCGAAGGTGGTGGAGGCGGTTCGCGCCATTCCGGCCGATCACTACGCGATCTATCCCGAATACAACGGCCTGCGGGAGGCGGTGATCGCCTCGCTGCTCGCCGAAGCTGCCCCCCGGCCCGGCCCGGCCGCCGGGTCCGCCGCAGCCGCCGGCACCGCTGCTGGCCCCAGCACCCTCACCCCCGCCCACATCGGCCTGTTCAACGGGGTGGATGAGGCGCTGCACGCCGTGTTCCACGCCTATGGCGCCGCCGGCGATCGGCTGCTTACCACCAGCCCCACCTTCGGCTACTACACCCCCTGCGCCCGCATGCAGGGGATGGAGATCGAAGCAATCCCCTACCAGCTACCTGATTTCGCCTTTCCGTTCGAGGAGATCAAAGCGGCTCTGGGCGGCTCGGCATCCCCAACGGCGCTCGGCGGGCCAGCAACCCCAACGGCGCTCGGCGGCTCAGCCCCTCGGTTGCTGTTGATCTGCAATCCCAACAACCCCACCGGCACCCGGTTGGCGCCGGAGCGGGTCCTGGAACTGGCGGCGGCTGCCCCACGCACGCTGGTGGTGGTCGATGAGCTCTACGAGGCCTTCACCGGCGACAGCGTGCTGCCCCTGCTGCTCGCCGCGGCAGGGGAGGCCACAACTGGAGCGGCCGCGGCAGCAGCAAGCGATCCCTTCGCGGCCTTCCCGAACCTGCTGGTGCTGCGTTCGCTGGCGAAAACCGCCGGGCTGGCCGGGCTGCGCTTCGGTTTTGCGGTGGGTGCACCGGCGCTGGTGGATCGGGTGAGCCGGGTCAGCGGCCCTTATGACGTCAACAGCGTTGCCGTGACCGCCGCCCATGCGGCCCTGGCCGATCAGGCCTACATCGATGCCTATGTGGCCGAGGTGCTGCGGGCGCAGGCCTGGTTGCTGGAGCACCTGGTGGCCGCCGGGGTGCGCCACCACGCCGCCGGTGGCAACTACCTGCTGATCTGGCCGCGGCGGCCGGCGGCCACGGTGGAGGCCGAGCTGCGGGCGGCGGGCATCCTGGTGCGCTCGATGGCCGGCAAGCCGCTGATCGATGGCGCCTTGCGGGTGAGCCTGGGCACCACCGAGCAGATGGCCACCTTTTGGGCGGCCTACCGGCATATCGAGGCTCTCGGCTGAAGCCCGGCGATCAGCGGGCTTTGCCGGCGGCCGGTTCCAGCACCGTGATTGGCTTGCCCGTGGTGCCCGCGTACACCATCACGATCTGGGCCGGTTCGGTGCCGTTATTGGTGCCGTAATGGGGCTGATCCACCATTTCGATGATTCCGTCGCCCGCCTTCAGCTGCAAGCGGGCGCCCCCTTCACCGATCACCAGCAACTGGCCGCGGATCAACATGCCGGCATTGATCACTGGATGGTGGTGCATCGGCAGCTTCACCCCTGGCGGGATGGTGATGTGCAGCACGGTGATTTCCGGTTCGCCTTTCGGATAGGCGGGCAGGCGTGTGCCGTTCCAGGCCTCGCTGGACTTCACCACGGTGCGCACCTTCGCGGCGGCCGGTTCCCCATCGGCGAGGGCGGGCGGCACAGGCAGCAGCAGGCTGCCTCCCAGCACCAGCAGGGCCAGCCAGCTGCGGCGGCTGTGCCGTTTCAGCCGAACCGACCGGAGCTGTGCGCCTTGAACCTGGAGGTCCATTGAGAGGGAGGACATCATTCGCTGGGCAGTCTGGGGGCTCCTTTGCCCGTTTGCAGGCCCGCGCACGGCCATAGCCTGCCCTTGCTCTGATCCCGTACCCGGCTGCTGTGGATTTCACCGCCGATCTCCCCGTCGTGCAGATCCGGCGAACGGTGATGCGCCGGGCGCTGCTCTCCACGGCGATCCCGCCGCGGGTGGCGCTGGCCATGGGCAACGAGCCTCTGTTGCTGCGCTACACGATCGGATTGTTCGGCTATGGCCTGGTGGGCTGCGCGGTCACCGATGCCCAGAGCTGCCTGCAGCGGCTGGCGGAGCAGCCCTATGGCCTGCTGGTGTGCTCCGACAGCCTCGAGAGTGGCGACGTGCTCAGTCTCACTGCCACCGTGAAGGAGCGGCACCCCGCCGTGAAGGTGATCGTGATCAGCATGGGTGTCGCTGTCGATCCCGCCCTGGTGCGGGCCGCCTGGATCGATGGGCTGGTGGCGGAGTGCGACATGACCTTCCACAGCGGCGCGTTGCAGGCGGCGGTGCTGGCGGCCCTGGGCGGCAGCCACTTCCGCAGCGCCTCGATGCGCGATCAGCCGATGCCGGAGCCGATCTGCGAACTGAGCCCGCGCGATTACCAGATTCTGGAAGGCCTCGCCGATGGGCTCACCGACCGCGAGATTGCCGAGCGGTTGATGATCAGCCCCAACACAGCGAAGTCGTACACCAAGCGGCTGCTGCAGAACATGGGCGCGCGCAATCGCCTGCAGGCCCTGGTGATCGCCCTGCGCCAGGGGTTGATCCGGCTGCGCTGAGGCCTTCCGTAGGCACGGCAGCACCGGCATTCACCCTCGCCGGAGCTGCCAACCACCCCCCGATGGGGGTCGCCCCGGCGGGGACATCCGGCGTAGGACCGTTGCAGCGATCTGATTTGCCCAATGTCCAGCGTCGATCCGGTCACTGGGATGGCGTTCAATTACGCCGTGGCTCTGCAGAAGAGCTTCCTCTTCTATGAGGCCCAGCGCTCCGGCGATCTCAACGAAGCCAGCAAGCGGATCGACTGGCGCGGCGACTCCGGCCTGCGGGACGGCGCCGATGGGGTGTATATTGGTGGCCAGACCGCCGCCAACCTCCAGAGCGGGCTCACGCTCAATCTCACTGGCGGCTATCACGACGCTGGCGATCATTCCAAGTTCGGCCTGCCGCTCGCCTCCACGCTCGCCACCCTTGCCTGGGGCGGGATTGAGTTCTCCGATGGCTACGCCCTCTCCGGCCAGACCGACGAACTGCTGGAGGCCGTGCGTTGGGGCACCGATTACCTGCTGAAGGCCCATGCCGTGGATGCGGCCGGGGTGACACGGTTCTTCGTGGCGCAGGTGGGCAATGTGGGCGCCGACCACTCCCAGTGGAGTTCTCCCGAGAGCCAGCGGATTGCCCGGCCGGCGATGGCGGTGACGCCGAGCAAGCCCGGCTCCGATGTGGCAGCCGGTTCGGCCGCGGCGCTGGCTTCCGCCTCGGTGCTGTTCCGCCAGAACGGTCAGGCGGCGTACGCCGATGTGCTGCTGACCCGCGCCATTTCGCTCTACAACTTTGCGGATCGCTACCGCGGCAGTTATGCCGATTCGATTCCGGAAGTACGCAACTACTACAATTCCTGGAGTGGCTATAACGATGAGCTGGCCTATGGCGCGGCGTGGCTATCGCGAGCAGTCACGGCGGCGGGAGGCAACGGCACGGCCTATCGCGACAAGGCGCTGTCGATCTACACCAACAACATCGGCGGCCTCTCGCGTGGCTGGACCGGCAACTGGGACGACGCCTCTTATGCCACCGCGGTGATCCTGGCGCAGGACACCGGCTCGGCCCGTATCCAGCAGGACGTGGAGGGCTGGTTGAACAACTGGGTGAACGGCGGCAATGGTGTGTCGATCAGTGCCGGCGGCCTGCGCCACATCAGCCAGTGGGGCTCGCTGCGCTATGCCGCCAATACGGCCTTCCTCGCTGATGTGTACGCCGACAACGTGCGTGATCCGGGTGGTGCCTACAGCCGGCTGTCCCAGGGCACGGTGGATTACATCCTCGGGGCCAATCCGCGCCGGTCGAGCTACCTGGTGGGCTTCGGTGCCAATGCCCCGCGCCAGCCCCATCACCGGGCGGCCTCGGGTGTGGGCTGGGATGGCTTCCGCAACGGCCTGCCCAACGCCCACATTCTCTATGGCGCCTTGGTGGGTGGCCCCACCAGCTCCAACGACTTCTCTTATCAGGACCGCCGCGACGACTTCGTGGCCAATGAGGTGGCGATCGACTACAACGCCGGCCTGGCCGGTGCCTTTGCCCGCAGTGTGGAGCGCCGTGGTGGCCAGGCACTCACCGATGCCCAGCTCAATGCCCTGCCGGGCATCAGCGTGCGGCCCGGCGGTGGCGGGTCACCGGTGACGCCAGCTCCTACTCCAGTTCCCACCCCCACACCGACCCCGATCCCGACACCGATTCCCACGCCCCCGCCGATTCCCACACCGACTCCCACCCCCACACCGATCCCAACCCCCACTCCCACGCCGATCCCCACCCCCGTGCCCCCGGCGCCCCAGCCCGGCACGCCCCTGCCCCGGACGCTCAATGGCATCCCGCGCACCTCCAACCCGAACCTGGCGGTGTCGGTGGGTGGATCGATCTGGACCGGCGGCATGACGGTGCAGCTCACGCTCACCAATACCGGCAGCACGCCCCTGAACGGCTGGAACTTCAGCTTCGAGAGCCCGCACCGGCCCACCGGCACGCCCTGGGGGGTGCGGATCAGCAGCGCGGCGCTGGCGGGCGGCCTGTTCCGCCACACCGTGACCGGCGATGCCTGGGCCAGCGCGATTCAACCCGGCCGCAGCGTGAATGTGGGCTTCAACGCCAGCCAAGGCAGGGCCCTGGGCCACAGCGGCACGCTCACGGCGGCGGCGCTGTTCGGTGGCGCCGGCCGGCTTGGCTTCAGTGGCGCCAATCCCAGCTTCAAGACAGGGGGTGCGGCTGCCGATGTGATCAGCAGCAGTGCCGCCGTGGATGTGCTCACCGGCCTGGGCGGCGCGGACACGTTCCGCATCAACAACCTGCGCGATTCGCTGCTGAACGCCCGCGATCAGATCACCGATCTGGCGATCGGCAGCGATCGCATCGATGGCCCACGGGCTGTGGCGGCCGCTGATGTGCGCCAGCTGGGCCGGGCTGCCAATCTCAACGCCTCGGCGGTGGCGGCGGTGCTGACACCTGCCGCCTTCCGGGCCAACGGTGCCGCCACCTTCAGCCTCGGTGCCACCGGCGGCACCCGCACGTTCCTGGCGCTCAATGATGGGGTGGCCGGCTTCCAGGCCGCCAATGACGCCATCGTGGAGATCACTGGCTTCAGTGGTTCGCTCGCGGCCCTGGCGATTGTGTGATGTCCGCGGCACCCGGGCGTGTTGGGACTCATGGTTCGGCTCTGGGGCTCAAGGCTCAGGTTTCACCGCTTCGGGTTCAACCCGTAGTGCAAAACCGACCAATAGCCAATCAAGAGGCTGGGAATGCGAAGCCATAGGAGATCCTTCCATTGGCGTTGCAGACCGCTCAGGCTTGAGGCAGCGCTTGCAGCGGCTGTTGAGGCGGCGGTTGAGGCGGCGGTTGCGACAGCCGGCAAGGGCCCAGTTCCCTCGTGGATCAATGCCCCACCCCGCGCCTCAATGGCAGTGCCACCGCGACGGCGAAAAGCCCGATGCGTAGTAGATAGGGCTCAGTACGCGTGCTCCAGACCCCATTCAATGTGACGGCACAAATCAACCTGTAAATGGACACAACAGGCAGGATCTTCGCGGCCTGCAGGTGACTATTGGCTGCAGCTGTAAGAACGGCAGGGTCGCTGAGGTGCCCAGGAGCCGGCTGATCACCAGAGCTAGGCAGACATCGGCGCCCAGGCTCACAGAGAGCAGCGTGAGCACGCCGATCAGGGCCATCGTTTCCAGGCTCATGCTGTAGATCCTCACGGATTCACGGGCTGAGCCGACCGTGGCGAGTGCACCAAACAGTTGTAACCTGACAACAGCAGGGCCGCTCAGTACTGAAGCCATCACGAGCTCTCGGCGCCATTCATTGATGGCGAACAGCACCAGGTGTCCTCTTGGGAACTGATCCCGCTCCAGATGAAGGCAGCCACAGCCGGCAGCCTTCATCACGTGGAGGTAGTGGTGATCGTGCAGGGAGCTGTGATAGGAATCCTCATCCTGCATGCTGCTCGTCACCACCCCGTCGACGCCGCAAACCGTGATCAAGATCAGGCAGTGGCGAGTCAGGGAAAGGCACAGTTTCTGTGGCACGCTGTTCTGCAGCGCGTGGGGCACATGGATGAGGTCTGTCCCAGGTCGTGATGATGCCGTAGTGCCCGGGTGGCTCCCACGCGGATACATCAGCTCTGATGAAGCCTGCCTCAGAGTGATGTTCTTTGGCGATTCGCCGCATCTCCTGCGACACATCAAGGCCACTCACCTCAAATCCGGCTTCGGCCAGGGCGGTCCGGAAATGTCCGCCGCTTTCGCAGCCCACATCGAGAGCCTTGTGCTTCTCACTGCAAAGACAAATTGCCTGTGCTAAGTAGGCAAGCCCTCGGGTTGAATTCAGCAGCTCGGCATGCCGCCAAGAGCCGATCTTATGATAGGCGAAGTCGATCTGAGCTGGTTTCATCGGCGGCAACCCATCCATTGATCAGCTTGGATTTTTGGAGCGGTAGCAGAGAAAGCGGCATGGCGTCAGCCAGATCGTCTGCGGGAGGCACAACGCCAGCTCCTGCACCATCGCCAGCTCTCGAACACCAGCTCTCCAGCTCCAGGGCTGTGCACGGCGCCCGGAGGTCCTGCGGTACTGGGCCAATGCGTGGGGATGGCTGCCGCCGCTGTTGCGCGACAGGCTCAGGCGCGTGGTCGGTTGGCTGGGTTCCGCGATTCAGCGAAGGCTGAAGCCAATTGCTGCGGCCCGGCGTAGTTTGTTGGCACTGAATCCTCGCAGAACCCTCAGGTGTCCCCAGCTGCCAAGACTGCTCTGATCACAGGCATCACCGGCCAGGATGGCTCGTATCTCGCTGAGTTGCTGCTCGAGAAGGGCTATGCAGTGCACGGCATCAAGCGCCGGGCCAGCAGCTTCAACACGGCACGCATCGATCACCTCTATCAGGATCCCCACGAACAGGATCCACGGCTCACACTGCACTATGGCGATTTAACCGATAGCACGAATCTGATTCGAATCATCCAACAGGTGCAGCCTGATGAGATTTACAACCTGGGCGCCCAGAGCCATGTGGCGGTGAGTTTTGAGGCGCCTGAATATACTGCCAACAGCGATGCCCTTGGCACCCTGAGGATCCTGGAGGCGGTACGGATGCTTGGGCTCACGCCGAAAACCCGCATCTACCAGGCCAGCACCAGTGAGCTGTATGGCCTGGTGCAAGAAACACCGCAGAAGGAAACCACGCCCTTTTATCCGCGCAGCCCCTATGGAGTGGCGAAGCTGTATGCCTACTGGATCACGGTGAATTACCGTGAGGCCTATGGAATGTATGCCTGTAATGGGATTTTGTTTAACCATGAATCACCGCGGCGAGGTGAAACCTTTGTGACCCGCAAAATCACACGCGGCCTGGCACGCATCAACGAAGGGCTGGAAGACTGCCTCTACATGGGCAACATCGATTCGTTGCGCGATTGGGGCCATGCCCGGGATTATGTGGAGATGCAATGGCGGATGCTGCAGCAGGAGGGGCCGCCGGAGGATTTCGTGATTGCCACGGGCCGGCAGGAAACGGTGCGGCGCTTCATCGAGCTCACGGCGGTGGAACTGGGCTGGGGGGCGATTCAGTGGGAGGGCATGGGCACCGAGGAGATCGGCAAGCGCAGCAGCGGCGAAGTGGTGGTGCGCATCGACCCGCGCTATTTCCGCCCTGCGGAGGTGGAAACCCTGCTGGGCGATCCCACCAAGGCGCGCGAGAAGCTGGGCTGGACGCCCACCTGCACCCTGGAGCAGCTGGTGGCTGAGATGGTGACGGCTGATCGGGAGGAAGCGCGCAAGGAGGCGATCCTGCGGCTGCAGGGCTTCAAGGTGGTGGGATCGATGGAAAACCCGCCAACCAACCCGGCGGCCATCCTTGGTGGAACAGTGGCCCGGGGGCAGGGGTGATGGTCGCGTTGATCACCCCCTCTGAGCGCATTTTCGTGGCAGGCCACCGCGGCATGGCTGGCGGCGCGATTGTGCGGGCGCTGCAGCGCGCCGGCTATGGCGATCCGGCCCAGGGCGGTGCCCTGCTCACCGCCAGCCGCGAGCAGCTCAACCTGCTCGATGGCCCGGCGGTGTCGGCCTGGTTTGATGCGCACAAGCCCGCAGTGGTGGTGCTGGCGGCCGCGAAGGTGGGCGGCATTGCGGCGAACAGCAGCTACCCGGCTGATTTCCTGCTCGACAACCTCAAGATCCAGATCAATGTGATCGAAAACGCCTGGCGCAGCGGTGTGCGGCGCTTGTTGTTTTTAGGCAGCAGTTGCATCTATCCGAAGTACGCCGAGCAGCCGATCCGCGAAGAAGCGCTGCTCACCGGAGCGCTGGAGCCCACCAATGAGTGGTATGCGATTGCCAAGATCGCCGGCATCAAGCTGTGTGCGGCGCTACGGCTCCAGCACGGCTTTGATGCCATCAGCTTGATGCCCACCAATCTCTATGGCCCGGGCGACAACTACCACCCCACCAACAGCCATGTGCTGCCGGCCTTGATCCGGCGCTTTCATGAGGCCGCCACTGCGAAGGCTGAACGGGTCACCTGCTGGGGCAGCGGCACGCCGCTGCGGGAATTCCTGCACGTGGATGATCTGGGCGAAGCGTGCGTGTTTGCGCTGGAGCGCTGGCAGCCCGGGCCGGAGGAGCTGCAGTTTCTCAATGTGGGCACGGGCGTGGATCTCACGATCCGTGAGCTGGCGGAAGCGGTGGCTGCCGCCACGGGCTTTGCGGGCACGATCGACTGGGACACCACCAAGCCCGATGGCACCCCAAAAAAGCAGCTTGATGTCAGCCGCCTGGCGGCCCTGGGCTGGCGTGCCCGCATCCCCCTGGCGGAGGGGCTGGCTGGCACGGTGGCCGAATTCGCCAGCAGCGGCAGCGTTCGGCTCTAGGTGGCTGGCCGTGTTGGGGTGGCCGGCTTCACTGGTTCGGCTGGCTTCACAGGCTCCCCCCGGGCTCTGAGCTCACGCCGGGCACGGAAGCTCTCCTATGGACTGGTTCAGTTTCTGGGGTCCACGTCAACAGCCCATCGGCAAGGAACGGCACAGGCATCAACTCGGAGCTGTCAGATCCGCTGTTTGCACACTTCTAAGCGCGCGCGGCGATCGTGATGTCTAGCGATTTCATGGCTTGCAATGGCTGCCACTGCCATGACCCTTTATTCCGTACAGCTGTCTCATCCCGGGCGCCAGCCCCCAACCCCGAAGACCCCACACCAACCCCACCCCGCTCACTGCAACACCAGAATCTGCGTGGCATCACTCAAGGGAGCCCCCAGGGTCACCGTGCGGCCCGGGCGCTGCACGGGGGTGCCGGCCATGGCGTCGAGGAAGGGTTTCACGTCGCCCTGATCGCAGCCGGCGGGGGTGGTGCCGCTCACGTATTGCACCGGGATCACACGACGCGGTTGCAGGTCGCGCACCACTTCGGCGGCTTCGGCGCCGGTGTACACCTTGGCGCCGCCGCCCACGCCGATGATCAGCACATCGGGCTTGCCGAGCAGCACCCGGTCTTCCGGTTTGAGCGGCGCGGCGGTGCCGCCGAGGTGGGCAATCTCCAGGCCTCCCTGCTTCCAGCGCCACAGCGTGGCCATGCCGAAGCGGCGGCCGCCGAGGCGGTCGTGGGGGGCCGCGAAGCCTTCGATGCGCAGCCCCGCCACCCGGTAGGAGCCCGGGGTGACCAGGAAGCGGCCGGTGGCCACCGGCGCCCCTTCATCCAACAGGCGGCTGCTGGCCAGGATCACATCGGCGCGCACGCGCGGTTCGCTCAGCCCGGCGGCGCAACCCACCGCCTTGAACGGATTCAGAAGCACGGTGGCGCCACCGCCGCGGATCAGCAGGGCGCTGTGGCCGTAGCTGGTGATGCTCACCCCTCCGGCGGCATGGCCGGCCAGCGGCATCGCCAGGGCCAGGGGCATCGCCAGAGCCAGGCCCCCCACCAGCAGCTGGGCAAGCAGGCGGCGCCGGGACGGGGCCGGTGCCGGGGAGTCGGACGCCATGGGCTGCTTCGCGCCCCGATGGCGCCGGATCTTGGCGGAACCTAGCAGTGCTGCCGGGGCAAGCCCTACCGGCTGGTTCCGCTCCTCGTGCTGGCGGCCTGCCGCAGGAAATTGGCCAGCAGCTGGTGGCCGCTCTGGGTGAGCACGCTCTCCGGGTGAAACTGCACGCCCTGCACGTGGCGGTGCTGCCGGTGCCGCAGGCCCATGATCGTGCCGTCCTCCAGCCAGGCGGTCACCTCCAGGCAGTCGGGCAGGCTTTCGCGCTCGGCGATCAGGCTGTGGTAGCGGGTGGCCGTGAGCGGGTTGGGCAACCCCTCGAACACCCCCGCCTCGCCATGCAGCACCGGTGAGGTTTTGCCGTGCATCAGCTCATGGGCCCGCACCACCTTGCCGCCATACACCTGGGCCAGGCACTGGTGCCCGAGGCACACCCCCAGGATCGGCACCGTCGGTCCCAGCGCCGCCAGCACCTCCAGGCACACCCCCGCTTGATCCGGGTCACCAGGGCCCGGCGAGATCAGGATCGCGGCGGGTTCCAGCTGGCGGATCTGCTCCAGCGTGAGCGCGTCGTTGCGTTCCACCCGCAGCTCGGCCGCCAGCGGGTGCTCCGCGGCCAGTTCGCCCAGGTATTGCACCAGGTTGAAGGTGAAGCTGTCGTAGTTGTCGAGAACGAGAAGCATCCCGGCTGCCAGACCAACCGCCATTCAACCCACCCGCGTCAGGGAGCGGGGGGTTTGGGCCGCCCTCAGAGCCCCAGCCGCAGCAGCAGGGCCGGCACCAGCAGCAGCACCGCGACCAGCACGGCCGCCAGGGCCGCTATCAGCACAGCGGCAGCGGCGCAATCCTTGGCGATCTTGGCCAGTGGGTGGAAGCGGCGCCCGATCGCCAGATCCACCACCGATTCAATCGCCGTGTTCATCAGTTCCAGCACCAGCACCGCCGCCACTGTGAGCACCAGCACCGCCAGGCGATCCAGGCTCAGCTGCAGCCACAGCCCCAGGACGAACACCACCGCGCCGGTGATCACGTGGATGCGGAAGTTGCGCTGGCTGATGAAGCCATAGCCAAGCCCCTGCATGGCATAGCGCAGGCTCAGCGGCAGATCGCCGGCCACCCTCCAGGCTCCGCCGCGGCGCCCGCGTCCGCGGCGAGGAGCTTCACTCGCCATCGGTTCGGTGGTGCGTGGCAGCAGCGTGGTCATGGGCACCGCAACTCGGGCCTGCGTCGAACCCTACCGCTGGTTTCTGGTGACCGCTCCCCCCGCCGGTCACGGCTCGCACACCGGGCCGGTGGTGTCGCCCCCTGCGGCCGCCGCAGCGGTGCCCTCCAGCAGCTGCTCCTGACGGGCGAGCATGGCCTCCAGGCGGGCGTCGTCGGGATGGTCCCAGCCCAGCAGGTGCAGCAGGCCGTGGCTGGCCAGCCAGGTGAGCTCCCGCGCCAGGCTCTGGCCCGCCGCCTCCGCCTGCCGCGCGGCCGTTTCCACCGAGATCACGATGTCGCCCAGCTCCAGCGGCTCGCTGTCCTCGCCGTCCTCGCCGCCGGCCGGCAGCGGTGGCGCCTCCTCCTGGGCCGCGAAAGCCAGCACGTCGGTGGGCCCCTCTATCTGGCGCCAGTCGGCGTTCAGCTCCGCGATCGCCGCATCACCCACCAGGGTGAGCCCGAGGCTGTAGGAGCTTGCCGCCAGCGCAGGCGGCAGTTCGCCCTGCAGCTGCGCCAGCCATTGGCCCAGTGCCCCGTGCCACAGATCGGCGCCGGCCAGCGGATCGGCCAGATCCCCGGCAGCAGTGAGCAGCTCGGCCGGCAGGTCGTCGTCGCTGGCGAAGGCGAGATCCAGGTCGGGCAGGAGCGGTGCGTTGCCCAGGGCGGCTGGCATCGTCATTGGGGCAAGGTGGGCCGGCCGAACCAGGCCAGCAGCAGCAGCAGGGAGCTGAGTCCCACGGCGGTGAGCCCGAAGTGCAGCAGGCTCTGGCGCCCCTTGCGCACCATGTTCCGCATCGCCAGCTTCACGAAGCTCGGCGGCGGCACCGCCGGGGCGGCGGCAGGGGTCGCGTCCGGGGCGTCCGGGGGGCTGCTCTCAGGCATCTGGGGATCGGCCATCGGGGGATCTACGGGGCTCAGGCGGCCTCATCGGCGGCGATCTCCACACCTTGGCGCAGCAGCGCCTGGATGAAGGGATCGAGATCGCCATCCATCACCCCTTGCACATCCGTGGTTTCCACGGCGGTGCGCAGGTCCTTCACCATCTGGTACGGATGGAACACGTAGTTGCGGATCTGGTTGCCCCAGGCCGCCTCCACGATGTCGCCGCGGATGTCGGCGATCTCCGAGGCGCGCTGCTCCTGGGCGATCACCAGCAGCTTGGCCATCAGCAGCGCCATCGCCTTCTCCTTGTTCTGGAGCTGGGAGCGCTCCTGGGTGCAGCGCACCGCCAGGCCGGTGGGCACGTGCAGGATCCGCACCGCCGTTTCCACCTTGTTCACGTTCTGGCCGCCGGCGCCGCCCGAGCGGGAGGTGGTGATCTCCAGGTCCTTGTCGGGGATGTCGAGCTTCACGTCTTCATCCAGCTTCGGCATCACCTCCACCCCCGCGAAGCTCGTCTGGCGCTTGTCGTTGGCGTTGAACGGCGAGATCCGCACCAGCCGGTGGGTGCCCTTCTCGTTGCGCAGGTAGCCGTAGGCATAGCGGCCCTCGATCTCGAACGTGCAGCTCTTGATCCCCGCCTCCTCCCCTTCCGAGAGTTCGTCCACCGACACCTTCATGCCGTGGTCTTCGGCCCAGCGGTTGTACATGCGCATCAGCATCAGCGCCCAGTCCTGGGCGTCGGTGCCGCCAGCGCCGGCATTGATCGAGATCACGGCACCTTCCTTGTCGTAAATCCCGCTCAGCAGCCGCTCCAGCTCCCAGCGGTCGAGGGCGCCCTTGAGCTGCTGCAGGCCGCCGTTGGCCTCGGCCAGCAGCTCCTGGTCGGGTTCCAGGTCGTAGAGCTCCAGCGTGGCGCGGGCGTCGTCGATCGCCGCCTGCCAATGCTGTAATTGCTGCAGTTGCGCCTTCACCTCATCGAGCAGGCGCATCTGTTTCTTGGCCTGCTGCTGGTCGTCCCAGAAGCCGGGCTGGGAGGCCAGCTGCTCGAGGTCCTGCTGGCGGGCGTTCAGGGCCGGTACGTCAAAGACAGTCCTGGGCATGGCCCAGGCGGTCAGTGAGCTCGGAGAGATCGCGCTTGAAATCGGTGAGATCGAGCACCGGCGGGCCTGGGGCGTAGTGGATTCGACCGTATCAGCCGCGCCTGCACCCCGAAGCGGGGCCGCTCCTAGGATCGGGCCAAAGCACTGGTCCAGCCTGATGGCGGCATCCTCCGCTCCCTCCTCCGCCAGCCCCAGCGTGGAGATCTACACCTGGCGCTTCTGCCCGTTCTGCATGCGCGCCAAGGCGCTGCTGGAGCGCAAAGGGGTCGCCTATACCGAATACGCCATCGACGGCGATGATGCGGCCCGCGCCGCCATGGCCGACCGCGCCGGTGGACGCACCAGCCTGCCCCAGATCTTCATCGCCGATCAGGGCATCGGCGGCTGCGACGAGCTCCACGGCCTCGAACGCACCGGCCGCCTCAATTCCCTGCTGCAGGGAGCCTGAGGGGTGGGGGCCACAGCACGCACCCCTCAGGCCGCTTCCCAGCTCTTTGTCGTCGACCCCATCGAGCGGCTGCGGCCGGCCAAGGATTCCAGCGTTGCCCTGATGCAGGCCGCCCAGCGGGCCGGCCAGGAGGTGTGGGTCTGCACCATCGCCGAGTTGGCCGTGGAAGGCGAGCGGGCGGGTGCCGCCAGCCCCGGTTGCACTCCATTGGTGCGCGCCCGCCCGGTCACGCTTGCCCCCATGCGCGTTGAGGGCGAGGGCTGGCAGGTGCCCGATCCCTGGTTCAGCGCCGGGGAACCGCTCTGGTTGCCGCTCCGCCACTTCCCGGTGGTGTGGATGCGCAAGGATCCCCCCGTCGATGAAGCCTTCCTCTACGCCACCCTGCTGCTGGAGCGGGCCGAGCACCAGGGCGTGCGCGTGCTCAACCGGCCGGCGGCCCTGCTGGCCTGGAACGAGAAGCTTGGCGCCCTGCGCTTCAGCCACCTGATGGCGCCTTCGCTGGTGAGCGCCGATGCCGAGCAGCTGGCCGCCTTCGCTGCCCAGCATCATGAGGTGGTGCTCAAGCCGCTGGGGGGCCGCGCCGGCCAGGGCGTCGTGCGTACCGCCGCCGCTGCCCCCGGCCTGCGCGCCCTGCTGGAGCTGGTCACCCATCAGCAGACGTTGCCGGTGATGGTGCAGGCCTTCCTGCCGGCTGTCACCGCCGGCGACAAACGCATCCTCTTGGTGAACGGTGAGCCGCTGGGGGCGATCAACCGCCGGCCGCTTCCTGGTGAGTTCCGCAGCAACCTGGCGGTGGGCGGTGCGCCCGAGCCCACGGCCCTCACCAGCGCCGAAACCGCCATCTGCGCCGAACTGGCGCCGGTGCTTCAGGCCGAAGGCCTGTTCTTCGTGGGCATCGATGTGATCGATGGCCGCCTCAGCGAGATCAACGTGACCAGCCCCACCGGCATCCGCGAGATCGAACGGCTGGGCGGTGTGCCCGTGGCCGATCTCACCATGGAGCGTTTGTTGAGGGGGTGAGCGGCAGGCTGAGCTGCTGCTGCAGCACCCCCAGCTTCAACGCCACCTCCTGCAGCTCCCGCTCCGGCTCCGACCCCTTCACCAGACCGGCGCCGGCGGTGAGCTCCAGCTGGTCGCCCCGCAACCGGCCGCTGCGGATCGCCACCCGCAGTTCCGCGTCACCGGCGCTGTCGATCCAGCCGATCGGTGCGGCGTAATGGCCCCGCTCGAACGGTTCGAGGCTGCGCAGCCAGGCCATCGCCGCCCGCCGGGGCAGCCCCGCCACCGCCGGGGTGGGATGGAGCGCTGCAGCGACGGCCAGCGGCTGATGGGCGCCGAGCGCGGCCGTGATCGGTGTGTGCAGGTGCACCAGGTTGCCGTGCCTTGCCAGCCGTGGATGGCGCGGCCGTCGCGGTGCCAGCCCGGCGCCGGCCAGCACCTCGGTGATCGCCTCAACCACCAGCTCATGCTCGTGCCGGTCTTTGACGGAGCGGCTCAGCGCCTCGGCCTGCGGGCCGCAAGGGGCGGTGCCGGCCAGGGCATCGCTGCGCAGCTGGCCCTGGCGCACGGTGAGCAGGCGTTCCGGTGAGGCGCCGATCAGGGCGTCGCCCTGGCGCTGCTGCCACAGGAAGCGGCAGCTGCCCGGCTGGTGCTGGCGCAACTGATGCAGCAGCACGAGCGGATCCAGCGGGCGGTCGAGCTGCAACTGCTGGCGCACTGCCACCACCAGCTTGCGCAGATCGCCGCTGTCCACCAGCTCCATGGCCCGCTGCACGGCCAGGCGGTAGCCCGTCTCCCAGCTGGAGCGTCCGGCGATGTCGGGGCGGCGGGCCCGCCAGGCTTCAGCGGTGGCGTGTTCGCTCGCACGCTCCAGCCGCTGGGCCTGCTCCCACAGCTCCTCGGCCACGCTGCGGGCGGTGATGCCGCCCCCCAGCGGGCGCTGCAGCCGCAGCCAGCAGTGGCGGCCCTGCCGGCTCAGCTGCCAGCGGGGCAGCACCGCCTGCACGCCGGGCACGCCGGTGCCCTCCTGCAACGGTGTGTCGAAGAAGGAAAAGGCCAGCAGCACCCGCGGGCGGGCCAGTGGCGGACAGGGGCCAGCGGCGCAGGCCAGCCGGCTCAGGCTCACGGCGCTGAAGCGCTGGGCCAGCTCGAAGCGCCGCGGGCCACTCAGCTCCAGCACGTTGGCGACGCCGCTGGCCGCCAGGCACAGGCCCGGCGCTCCATCCCAGAGGAAGCGGAAGGGCAGGCCGCTGCCCAGCTCGGGCAGCACCGCCAGCGGATCGCGTGGCGCGATCGGCAGCGCCAGGCTCAGCACGCCCTCCTCGTCCAGCCGGCGGGCGGCAGCAGCGGAGCTGGCCAGCAGCTCGGTGAAGGAGGGAGGAACCTGCACCAGGAAGGGTGCCGAGGGGCGGGCGGGAAAGGCTGCTCAAATGTATGGGCCCCTTCCTGCCTGAGGCGCCCGTCGCCCATGTCCGACCCCCAGGTCGTCGCAAGCCGTTACGCCCCGCCCGCCCCCGCCCGCCGGCAGTTGTGGAAGGCGGCGATCAAGTGGCCGATGTATTCGGTGGCGGTGATGCCGGTGCTGCTGGCGGCCGGCTGGCTGCTGGGGCAGGGCCAGGCGCTGCGCTGGGGGCAGCTGCTGGCTTTCCTGCTGGCGGCGGTGCTGCTGCTCGCCTGGGAGAACCTCGCCAACGATGTGTTCGATGCCGACACCGGCGTGGACCGGCTCGGCAAGCCCCATTCGGTGGTGAACCTCACCGGCCGCCGCGACCGGGTGGCGGTGCTGGCCAATGGCTGCCTGGGGCTGGGTCTGGTGTTGATTGCCGTGGTGGCCGCCCGCAGCAGCCCGGCGGTGCTGGCGCTGGTGCTGGCCTGCTGCGGGCTCGGCTACGCCTACCAGGGGCCGCCACTGCGGCTGGGCTACCGGGGGCTGGGGGAACCGCTGTGCTGGCTGGCGTTCGGGCCGCTTGCCACCGCCGCCGCCCTGCTGGCCCTCGCCCCCGCCGCACCGGCCACGGCGATCCCGTGGCGCACGGCCCTGCTGCTCGGCGGCGGCCCCGCCATCGCCACCAGCCTGGTTCTCTTCTGTTCCCATTTCCACCAGGTGGCGGAAGACGCCGCCCATGGCAAGCAGTCGCCGGTGGTGCGGCTGGGCACGGCGCCGGCGGCGGCGCTGGTGCCCTGGTTCGTGGCGCTCACCCTCGCCCTGCAGTGGGCGCCGGTGCTGTTGGGCCGCTGGCCGCTCACGGCCCTGTTCGGGGTGGTGGGGCTGCCGCCGGCCCGCGCCCTGATCCAGTTGCTGCGAGAGCACCACGCCGCCCCGGAGCAGATCAGCGGCAGCAAGTTCCTGGCGCTTCAGTTTCAGGCCTTCAATGGGCTCGGCCTGGCCTGTGGGCTGGCGGTGGGGCCATGGTTGAGCCGCTGGTAATCCTCACCTGGCGGCCCTTCCGGCTGCCGCTGAAGCGTCCGCTCGTTACGGCCCAGGGCGCCTTGATCGAGAAGCGCGGCTGGTTGCTGCGCCTTGAGACCGGCGTTGGCCGATCCGCCCCCGCCGGCCTTGGCTGGGGAGAGGCGGCGCCGCTCTGTTTCAACCCAGCCACCGCCCAGAAGCGCCACCGCCAGCTGGCCGAGGCGATCGAGAGCTTCGGCGGCGCTCTGCCCCGGCAGAAGCTGGAGGCGGCATTGCCGGGGCTGCCGCCCGAGCTGGCTTTCGCGCTGGGCCTGGCCCTGGCGGAAGCCGATGGGCTGGTGGGCGCGGCCGGCGGCGGCTGGCTGGCGCCGCCCCCCTCCGCCGTGCTCCTGCCGGCGGGGGAGGCGGCGGTGGCGGCCCTGGCCGCGGCGCTCGATCGGCCAGACGCGACGCCCCTCACCTGCAAATGGAAGGTGGCCGCTGCGGGTGATCACGCCGAGCGGCAGGTGCTGGAGCAGTTGTTGGCGCGCCTGCCCGCCGGCAGCCGCCTGCGCCTGGATGCCAACGGCGGCTGGGACCGCGCCACGGCCTGGCAGTGGGCCGAGCGGCTCGCGCAGGATCCGCGCCTGGACTGGCTGGAGCAGCCCCTGGCTCCCGCTGACCTTTCCGGTCTGCAGGCGCTGGCCCGGCGGGTGCCGGTGGCGCTGGATGAGTCGCTGCAGCACGATCCCGACCTGCGCCGCCACTGGCCGGGCTGGCAGGTGCGGCGACCGGCCGTGGAAGGGGATCCCCGGCCGCTGCTGTTGGCGTTGCAGCAAGCCAGCGTCGGCGCAAAGGCTGGCGGCGGTGCAAGCCCCAGCGGAGCGGTGGTGCTGAGCACGGCCTTCGAAACGGGCATCGCCCAGCGGCTGGTGGGGCATCTGGCGACGTTGCAGAGCCGGGGTGCCACCCCCGCCGCCCCCGGCCTGGCGCCCGGCTGGCAGGCGGCGTCAGCGTTGCGCGCCGCCGATCCGGAAGCGGTGTGGCAGGCCGCTGGCGCCGCCCTGCAGCACGAGGGAGGCCATAGCTTGTGACGCCTGATCGGGCAGACGATGGCCCTCAGCCTTGAAGTGCGCGCCGAGCTGGCGCCTGAGCCGCAGCTGGCCCGGCTGCTGGACGCCTGGCAGCAGGGGCAGCTGGTGGGGGTGTGCGGCGTGGGGGAAGGGGAGCGGCTGGCGGCGGCGATGGCTGGCTGCCCGCCGCTGGCGGCGCCGGGGGTGGTGATCGGCAGCGGTGGCAGCCGCGGCGGGCGCCGCTGGTGCGTGCAGCCGCTGGCCCACCTGCAGGCCTCGGCCCGCGCCACAGCCGCCTGGCTGCAGGCGCTGGGCCTCGACCCCGCCGCCTGCCTGCAGCTCAATCCGCTGCCGTTGCAGCACACCAGCGGCCTGATGCCGGTGCTGCGCGCCCGCCAGTGGGGCGGCCAGTGGCGCTGGTTGCCGCCCCAGCTGCTGCGTGCGCCCGCCGAGCTGGCGCAGGCGGTGCCGCTGCCGACGGATCGCCCGGTGCTGCTGTCGCTGGTGCCCACCCAGCTGCAGCGCCTGCTGGCGGATCCGGCGGCGCGGCGCTGGTTGCGGGGGGTGGCGGTGATCTGGACCGGTGGTGGCCCCCTGGCGCCGGATCTGGCCGCCTGGGCCCGGCGCGAGGACATCCGCCTCTCCCCTTGCTACGGGGCCACCGAAACCGCCGCCATGGTCACGGCGTTGGCGCCTGAGCGCTTCCTGGCCGGCGATGGGGGCTGCGGCCATCCCCTCGACGACGTGACCCTGCGCCTGAACCCCGCCGATGGCGCGATCGAGCTGCGTTGCGGGCGACTCAGCCCGGGCTGGCTGGCCGCCGACGGCAGCGGCCTGCGGCCGTTCGCTGAACCCGGCGGTGAGGGCTGGTGGGCCAGCGGCGATGCCGGGCAGCTCACAGCGGCCGGCCTGCAGGTGCTGGGTCGGCTCGACGGCGCCATCCACAGCGGCGGCGAAACCGTGTTTCCCGAACAGGTGGAGCAGCGGCTGAAGGCGCTGGCGGCCGCCGCCGGCCTGCCGCTGGCGGATCTGTTGCTGCTGCCGGTGACCGAACCGCTCTGGGGCGAGCGGCTGGTGGCTCTGTTCCGTCCTCTGCCCGAAGGCGGTGATGGGGGCAGCTCAGGTGTTGCCGGAGCTGATCCGCCGCTGCGCGAGGGCCTGATCGCGCTCGCCCGCCGCCTGCCGCCGGCACAGCGGCCGCTGCACTGGTGGACCTGCTCCTCACTGGCGCGCACCGACACGGGCAAGTGGCAGCGGCCGCGCTGGCATGAATGGTTGCGGCAACAGCATGAAATCAACCCCGAACCCCGCTAAAGAGGGTGCGCGTTGACTGCCCCCAATGGCCGAACTGACCGATTCCGAAATCGCCAACAAGAAACTGGTCGCGGGGCTGATGGGGCTGTTTCTCGGTGCGCTGGGCATACACAAGTTCGTGCTCGGTTACACCAAAGCCGGCATCATCATGCTGCTCGTCACCGTGCTCACCTGCGGCTTCGGCGGCTTTGTGATGGGTGTGATCGGCTTGATCGAAGGCATCATTTATCTCGCCGCCACCCCCCAGGATTTCAAGGCCTCCTACATCGACGCCCAGAAGGAGTGGTTCTGATGGCGCCGCAACGCGCCGGCGCAGTCCGTCGAGCCCTGCTGCTCGTGGTGCTCGGTGTGGGCGGCGTGGCCAGCGTCAGCCTGGCCCCCGGCCTCGCGCTGGAACCGCTCCACCCCCTCACGCTGTTTGCCTCCCTGCTGCCACTGCAGCTGGCGGGACTGTTGTGGGTCTTCGGCCGCTAATCCGGAGCTGAGGCCACCAGCCACCGTTCGATCACGTCCGGCAGCGGTTGCCGTTGCCGGGTCGCTGGATCGATCGCCACGTGCTGCAGCCGGGCTCGAGCCACTTCACGCCCCTCGCAATGGAAGCGATACCCCACTTCGAGGCTTGACGGCTCCAGGCGTTGCGGCTCCAGCCTGATCGTCAGGGGCGCGCCGCATACCAGCGGCCGCCGGTAGTCGGCGTCGCAGTGCACCACCGGCAGGGCGCGGGCGGGCATGGCGGCGGGGGTTGGAAAGATCTCTGCGGCCGGAACGCCGAAGCGCTCCAGACTTTCTTCCCAGGCTTCGTGGCACCAGCGCAGCAACTGATGGAAATGCATCACGCCGGCGGCATCGGTGTCGCCGAAGCGCACTGTGCGCCGCAGCACCAGCCAGTCGGCGGGATCCGGGGGAGCGCCGGGCTCTCCCTCCAGCCCCTGCCCGCAGGCCACGTGCCCCAACTCCAGGCGGATCGCCTCATCCCCTGGCTGCATCACCTTCCTCCCGCCTTCCCGCCATCTGCCCATCCTGGTGGGCCGCCCTGCGGCACCGCCCCTTGCTCGCTCGCTGGCCGGAGATTTCCGGCGTTCATGACAGGTCTGTTGTCGGCCGTGGTCTCCACGACTACGTTTCCTCCAGTGCGTTGTTTTTCTTTTGGCCGCCGAGATCGCTTACGAGCCGCCCAGCATCAACAAGGCCTGGATTGCCTTTGTGGCTCACATCCCCACCATCCTGCTGATCTGGGTGGCCACGATCGTCATCGCCGTGATCGGCTTTGTTGTGTCGGTGATCTTTTCTTTGGTGGGGATCGGTCTGGCCGGCGGCAACACCGATGCCGAAGTCGTCGGGACACTGGCGGTGTGGCTGGGCAACCTCTCGCAGGTGCCGTTTGCGATCCTCTCCAATCTGGTGGGGGTGCTGTTCGTGGCCGTGCCCGCCATGCATTACGACAGCGGCGAGAACATTTCCTCCCAGGTGGCCTTCCGTGCCCTGTTGCAGCGGCCTCTGCGTTATCTGCTTGCCGGTGTGTTGTTCTCGGTGGTGACCACCGTGGGCTTCCTGCTCTGCATCCTGCCCGGCATCGCGGTGGCGTTGGTGACGCCCGTCTTCGTGAACAGGATCTTCCTCAGTGATCAGCCGATCGTGGAGGCGTTCACGGCCTCGTTCCAGGCGGTGTATCGCTCACCGCGCGGGCGCACCTTTGCCGGCATTCAGCTGCTTACCTGGCTGGTGGTGGTCGTCGTTTCCGTCTGCACCTGCGGCCTTGGCGCCCTGGTGGCCGTGCCGGTGGCCACCTTCTACATCCAGAACTCCGCTTATCACCAGGGAGCCATCAGTTAGACCCGGAACGTCATCGCGCCTACAACCGCCTCACGCACGCACCCGCTGAGGTGAGGCGGCCTAACCGCTCGGAAACGCCGGCAGGCCGAGCCCGTAAGCAAGCCCCATCCGCCCGGCCCAATAGAGCAGCAAGGCGGCGCCAGCCAGCACCAGCTGGCGCCCGCTTAGATCCCAGGGCACCAGCCGGCCGCTGCGCAACGCCGCCACCGACCACACCACCAGGGCGGCCGCGGCGATCGGCCCGAAAGCGTGCAACTGCACTGAGGCGGCGAACTGCCCGTTGAGGGCTTGGGCCGTGGCGCGGGTGAGGAAGCAGGTGGGGCAGGGAACACCCGTGAGCTCCCGCAGCGGGCAGGAGAACCCCGGCAGGCCGCCGTGCCAACCCTTCAGCCAGAGGTAGCCGGTGAGCAGCGCCGGCAGGGCCACACCGCAACGGCGCAACTGATCGAGCCAGCGCTGACGCCGGCTCCGCTGGGGATCACGGCGGCGGGAGGCGTTCAGCGATCCACCGAGCCCATGATCACGTCGATCGAGCCGAGGATCGCCATGATGTCGGCCACCTTGGCCCCGGTGAGGATGTGGGGCAGGATCTGGAGGTTGTTGAAATCGGCGGCGCGGATCTTCCAACGCCAGGGGGTGACATCGTCGTTGCCCATGATGAACACGCCCAGCTCCCCTTTGCCTGATTCCAGCCGCGCATAGAGCTCACCGCCGGGAATCTTGAAGGTGGGAGCCACCTTCTTGGCGATGTACTGATAATCAAAGCCAAAGGATTCACCCCCTTTGCCTTCGCTCAGGCGTTTGGCTTCCAGATTTTCGGTGGGGCCGCCCGGGATGGCCTTGCAGGCCTGTTGCAGGATCTTCAGCGACTGCCGCATCTCCTCGATGCGCACCTGATAGCGCGCATAGCAATCGCCTTCCGTGCGCCAGGCCACGTCCCACTCGAAGTCGTCGTAGCACTCGTAGTGATCCACCTTGCGCAGATCCCACGGCACCCCGGAGGCGCGCAGCATCGGCCCCGACAGGCTCCAGTTGATCGCCATCTCACGGCTGATCACACCGAGGCCCTGGATGCGGCGCTTGAAGATCGGGTTGTTGGTGATCAGTTTTTCGTATTCATCGATCTTCGGGCCGAAATAATCGAGGAAGTCGAGACACTTCTCCAGCCAGCCGTAGGGAAGGTCGGCAGCGACGCCACCGATGCGGAAGTAGTTGTTGTTGATCAGCCGCTGGCCGGTGGCCGCTTCCCAGAGGTCGTAGATCATCTCCCGTTCGCGGAAGATGTAGAAGAACGGGGTCTGGGCGCCCACATCCGCCAGGAAGGGGCCCAGCCAGAGCAGGTGATTAGCGATGCGGTTGAGCTCCAGCATCAGCACCCGGATGTAGCTGGCCCGCTTGGGCACCGGGATGTCGGCCAGTTTCTCAGGGGCGTTCACCGTGATCGCTTCGTTGAACATGCCGGCGGCATAGTCCCACCGGCTCACATAGGGCACGAACATCACGTTCGTGCGGTTCTCGGCGATCTTCTCCATGCCGCGGTGCAGGTAGCCGATCACCGGCTCACAATCCACCACGTCCTCGCCGTCGAGGGTCACCACCAGCCGTAACACCCCGTGCATCGAAGGGTGGTGGGGCCCGAAGTTCACCACCATCGGCTCGGTGCGTGTTTCGAGCTGCGTCATGGCGCCGGGGCGGGCGAGCGGTCCGCCGGATCTTAGGAAGGGATGGCCGCAACAAGGGCCTTTGCCGCCAGACGCTTCGCCCGGGTTCCACCATCTGCCGGTGCTTGCCGATCCCGTGCTGGCGGCCTTCAGCGGCCTGCCCGCCGGCGCCACCGTGATCGACGCCACCGTGGGCGGCGGCGGCCACAGCGCCCTGCTGCTGGAGGCGCACCCGGATCTGCAGCTGATCGGCCTGGATCAGGACCCCACCGCCCTGGCCGCCGCCGCCACGCGGCTGGCCCCGTTCGGCGAGCGGGTGCGCCTGATCGCCACCAATTTCGCCGCCTTCGCTCCCGCCGCCCCTGTGCATGGGGTGCTGGCCGATCTGGGGGTGAGCAGCCCGCAGCTGGATGTGGCGGAGCGCGGCTTCAGCTTCCGCGCCGACGGGCCGATCGACATGCGCATGAACACCAGCGCCGGCGAGAGTGCCGCCGAGCTGCTCGACCGCCTGGAGGAGAAGGCGCTGGCTGATCTGATCTATGCCTACGGGGAGGAGCGCCTCTCCCGGCGGATCGCCCGCCGCATCGTCGAGCAGCGCCCCTGGAGCCCCGCTGACCGAACGGGCGGCGGCACCAGCGCCCTTGCCTACCTGGTGGCCGGCTGCTACCCACCGGCGGCACGGCGCGGCCGCCTGCATCCCGCCACCCGCACCTTCCAGGCCCTGCGCATCGCCGTCAACGATGAGCTTGGCGCCCTCGAGCGCTTCCTGCAGCAGGCACCTCAGTGGTTGCTGCCGGGCGGCGTGCTGGCGGTGATCAGCTTCCATTCGCTCGAAGATCGCCGCGTCAAGACGGCCTTTCTGGGCGATGAGCGCCTGGAGCGGCGCACGCGCAAGCCGCTGACCGCCACGGAGGCAGAGCAGGAGGCCAATCCCCGCAGCCGCTCCGCCAAGCTGCGGGTGGCGGCACGGCGCTGATGTCTTCGCTCGATGCGCTCTGGTGGCTGGCGCTCACGCTGCAGCTGGTGGCCATTCCCGGCACCCTGCTGCCCGTGCTGCCGGGGCTGATCTTCCTGCCGCTCGGGGCCGGCCTGTGGGTGTGGGCGGCGGGCTGGATCACCGCCTGGCCCACCCTGCTGCTGGCCTGCCTGATCCTGCTGCTGGGCTGGGTGGCCGACGCGCTCGGGGTGCTGCTGGGGGCGGCCCGGCTGCAGGCCACCCGCTGGGCCTACATCGGCGCCGGCCTCGGGCTGGTGGTGGGCCTGCTGGGGCTGCTGCCCGCCCTGCCGGTGGGCGGACCGCTGCTGGGTGCTCTGGTGGGGCCGCTGCTGGGGGCCACCCTTGGCGAGCTGGTATCGGCGACGTCGGCGCTGGGGCCGCTGGGGCTGGAGCGGCTGCGCCGCGCGCTGCTGGTGGGGCTGGCAGTGGTGGCCGGCATGCTTGTGAGCCGGGCGGCTCAGTTCCTGCTGGCGCTGCTGGGGGTGGCGGGCTTCGTGCTGCTCAGCACGGTGCTGGCGCCCTGAGCGCCTCCACCTCCAACGGCGGTGGTGCTGGAGCGGGGGCGGCGGGCGGTTGGCGCAGCTCCGCCACGGCCGCAGCCACGGCGGCGATCGCCTGATCGATGTCGCCCGTGGTGGTGCCGCGGCCCAGCCCGAAGCGCACCGAGGCCGCCGCCGCCGCGCGGTCGAGCCCCAGGGCGGCGAGCACATGGGAGGGGCTGCCGGCGCTGCAGGCCGAGCCGCCGCTCACCGTGAGCTGGCGCCGCAGCAGGCTGTGCAGCCGGTTGCCATCCACGCCGGCGATGCGCACGTTGAGGTTGTGGGCCAGGCGCTGCTCGAGGCTGCCGTTCACCGCCACGCCCTCGATGGCGAGCAATCCCTGCAGCAGCCGCTGCCGCAGGGCCCCCAGCCGCTCCTCGCGTTCCTCCCGGTCAGCCAGGGCGAGTGTGGCGGCCTTGGCCATGCCCACGATCAACGGCACCGGCAGGGTGCCGGCCCGCAGGCCCCCTTCCTGGCCACCGCCGTGCTGCTGGGGGTTGAGCGTGATCCCCTCGCCCACCACCAGCACGCCGATGCCCTTGGGCCCGTAGAACTTGTGGGCGCTCATGCTGAGCAGATCGATGCTGAGGGCGTCGGGTTGCAGGGCCAGGTGGCCGAAGGCCTGGGCGGCATCGCAATGAAACGCCACACCGCTGGCGCGGCAGAGCGACCCGATCGCCGCCAGCGGCTGCAGCACGCCGATTTCGTTGTTGGCGGCCATCACGCTCACCAGGATCGTGTCGTGGCGCAGCGCTGCCACCAGATCGCCCAGATCAAGCAGCCCATCGGCGCCCACCGGCAGCACAGTCAGATCGAAGCCGCGCCGCTCCAGTTCGCGCATGGTGTCGAGCACGGCCTTGTGCTCGGTGGCCACCGTGATCAGGTGGCGGCCCAGGTGCTGCCGCGCTTCCGCCAGCCCTTTGAGGGCCAGGTTGTTGGCCTCGGTGGCGCCGCTGGTGAACACCACCCGCTCAATGGCCACCCCCAGCTGCGCCGCCAGTTGCTCGCGCGCCCGCTCCACCGCCGTGGCCGCCTCCAGCCCCGGCCGATGCAGGCGGCTCGACGGATTGGCGAACAGCTCGCTCCAGTAAGGCGCCATCGCTTCCACCACCGCCGGCTCACAGGGGGTGGTGGCCTGGTAGTCCAGGTAGGGATGGGTCACGGGATCGCCTGGGGCTGGGAACACGGGTCGGGGCGCTGCTGCGGCCCCTGTTCCCTTGTAGCAGTGGCACCGCACGATCACAGCGAGCCCGCTGCATCGGTGTGGGCGCGCTGGCCGGGAAGAAGCGTGGAGAATGGCGGCAGGCGCCAGACCTTTGGCTTGCTGTCCTGCCCCTGCGCTCTTCTGTGATGCCTCGCTGCGCACTGGCTTTCAGCTCCGTGTTCCTGTTGGCGAGTGCGGCCCACGGCCAGGGGGCGCCGGTGCTGATCCCCTCCCAGAACCGCCCGCCGGGCATGGCCCTGGTGTTCGAACGGGTGGTGCCTGGTGGTGTGCAGGCGCTGGGGGTCTATGCCGTCACCGCCGATCCGGCCCGGCCCCAGCTGCTGCGCATCAAGGTGTGGGAGGAGCTGCCCAATGATGTCAAGGTGCGCACCGAAACGATCGGCTGCACCACCACCGCGCCGATGCGGGTCACCAACGACGGCCGCCAGCTGATCCTGCGCCAGCTCAATCCCGGTGGGGCGATCAGCAGCGTCAACCGCAAAGACCATCTGGTCTGGTGGGCCTCCTGCCACCCGCAGCACGCGGGCCAGGACCCGGCCGGGCTGCGTGCCGTGGCCTTGCAGCTGGGCTACAGCGGCAACCTGCAGGAACGGGAGCAATTCCTGCCGGCTGGATCGCTCTGACGCCACGCCGCAGCCGGGTTGGCGGCCCTGGATAGATTTCCGGCACCATCGGTGGGTCCATGAGCCAAGCCATCCCAGCAGCCTCACCCGACGGCGACGCCGCCCAGGACCAAGCCCCGAACCAACACCTGGCGGAGGGTCAGGAGTCCACCCCCAGCGGCGAGCTCAGCACCGGCGAGGCCGGCTCCGCCACCCCGGTGCCCGTCCAGCCGCCGCGCCTGCTGCTCGTCGACGACGAACCGGGACTGCGTACGGCGGTGCAGGCCTACCTGCAGGACGAGGGCTTCGAGGTGGTCACCGCCAACGACGGCGAAGAGGGCTGGAAAGTGGCCCAGGAGATGGTGCCGGATGTGGTGCTCACCGACGTGATGATGCCCCGCCTCGATGGCTATGGCCTGCTCAAGCGCCTGCGGGGCGACGAGCGGCTGGGGGGCACGCCGGTGATCTTCCTCACCGCCAAGGGCATGACCGCCGACCGTATCGAGGGCTTTCAGGCGGGCGTCGACGATTACATCCCCAAGCCGTTCGATCCCGACGAGCTGGTGGCCCGCGTGCGCAACATGGTGCGCCGCCAGGAGCGGCTGCTGGCCGAAGCCGCCCGCTACGCCGACGCCGACATCGGCCAGATGGCCCGCCAGATCACCGAGATCCGCTCGCTGCTGCAGGTGGGTGGCGCCAAGAAGGCGCCGACCGGCGTCAGGCTCGACTTCACGCCCCGCGAGGCGAGCGTGCTGCAACTGGTGGCCGAGGGGCTGATGAACAAGGAGATCGCCCGCCGGCTGGAAACCTCGATCCGCAACGTCGAGAAGTACGTGAGCCGCCTGTTCACCAAGACCGGCACCACCAGCCGCACCGAACTGGTCCGCTACGCCCTCGAAAACAACCTGGTGGAATAGATCGCCACCAGCCGCTCCAGCACCGCCCGCTCCAGCATCGGCAGCTCCAGCACCGCCCACTCCAGCACCGCCCGTGGCCCGGGCAGGGTGTCCTTCTCCTCAATCGCGCAAGCCCGTGCCTGCAGGCTCGCTCAACCACGGCTGGATCTACACCGACCGGGCCGGCAGCGCCGCAGCGGGCCAGACGATCTCCGCCTTCTACGCCGCCCGCTACCGCCATTCCGAGCGGCGGGTGTGGCAGCTGCGGCTGGAGGCCGGCGAGATCCACAGGAACGGCCAGCAGCTCCGGGCCGATGGCAGCCTCGCGCCGGGGGATCGGCTGGCGTGGCATCGGCCCCCCTGGCACGAACCGCCGGTGCCGGATCAGTGGCAGGTCGTCCATGACGACGGCGACATCCTGGTGATCGACAAGCCCAGCGGCCTGCCGGTGCTGCCGGCGGGCGGCTTCCTTGAGCACACCGTGCTGCGTCTGATCGAGCGGAGACAGCGGGACGCGGCCGCCACTGCCACCACCGGCGTGCCCCGGCCGGTTCATCGGCTCGGCCGTTTCACCTCCGGGTTGCTGGTGCTGGCCCGCCGCCCCGGCACCCGCGCCTGGCTCAGCGCCCTGCTGCGCGAGAGCACCGCGGCGCCGGCCGGCTCAGCGGCGGCCGATGGTACGGCCAGCAACCATGGCTGTCGCAAGCTCTACCGCGCGCTCACCCAGGCCGGCCCCCTGCCGATCGCGGCGGGCGAACAGCTGGAGATTCACACGCCGATCGGCCGCTGGCCCCACCCGCTGCTGGGCCAGGTGTGGGCGGCCGCTTCCCCTGCGGGCGAGGCCCCTGGCGCCGCCTCTTCGGGCCCTGCCGCGGCACCCCTGCCGGCCTGGAGCGAGCTGCACCTGCTGCAGGTGCGCCCCCAGGCCCATCTGGTGGAGGTGGCGATCCGCAGCGGCCGCCCCCATCAGATCCGCATCCATGCCGCTTGCATCGGCACGCCCCTGCTGGGTGATCCCCTCTACCTGCCCGGCGGCCTGGCCCGCCCCGAGGCCCTGCCGGGCCTGGGCGGCTACCAGCTGCATGCCCACCGGCTTGTGTTGCCCCGGCCCGAAGGCACCTGGCTGGAGCTGGAGGCGCCGCTGCCGCCGGCCCTGGAGCTGGAGCCGGGCGGCTGATCCTCAGTGGCCGGTGCTCAGTGGCCGGCCTCGAACCAGCGGGCCAGCACCGACACATCTTCATCCGCATGGCCGCCGGCGATGAGCGTGTCTTCCATGGCGGCTACCTGGGTGGTGAGCGGCAGCTCCAGCCCGGCGGCGGCCGCTTCCGCCAGGGCGATGGCCAGATCCTTGCGGTGCAAGGCGAGCCGGAAGCCCAGCGGGAAGTGATCGCTGAGCATGTTGGCGGCCCGGTGGCGCAGGGCCCAGGAGCCGGCCGCACCGCCTTCGAGCGCGGCGCACACCTGCGCCATCGGCAGCCCCAACCGGTGGCCCAGGGCGATCGCTTCCGCCACGGCGGCATAGCTGCCGGCCACCAGCACCTGGTTCACCGCCTTGGCCTGCTGGCCGGCACCCACGGGCCCGAAATGGCTGATCGAGCTGCCCACCGCCTCCAGCAGCGGCCGGGCCCGCTCCAGCGCCGCCCCGCTGCCGCCCACCAGCACCGCCAATGTGCCGGCGCGGGCCCCCTCAGTGCCGCCGGTCACCGGTGCGTCGAGGTAGGTGATCCCAGCGACCTCCAGGTGGCTGGCAAGGGCGCGGCTGGTGGCGGGGGCAATCGTGGAGAAGTCGATCACCAGCGCGCCGGGGGCCAGGGCCGCCAGCGCTTGCTCCAGCAGCACGGCCTGCACGGCCCGGTCGTCGCTGAGGCAGAGGCAGAGCACCGCCGTGCCGGCGACCGCCTGCGGCACCGAGGCGGCCCGGCGGGCCCCAGCGGCCGCCAGCGGCAGCTCCCGCTCGCGGTTGCGGTTGTGCACGGTGAGCGGGTGGCCCGCCTGCAGCAAGCGGGCCGCCATCGGCGCTCCCAGGGCGCCGAGGCCGATGAACGCCACCGGCTCCAGCGGCGGCGCTGGCGGCGCGGCCCCGGCGGCGCTCATGCCCGCTCGAAGGCGATCAGACGGGAGAAGTAGAAGGGTGCCTGGTTGAGGCTGCGGCGCAGCGGCTGGAAGCCGGCGGCGGCGGCGGCGGCCACGATGCCGTCTTCCCGCAGGGTGTAGGCGCGGGTGGTCTTGCTGGGGCCGGGGAACAGCTGGCCAATGCCCTTGAGTAACGCCAGCAGGGGGGTGTAGGGGGCGAAGCTCACGATCAGCCGCCGCTCCGCCAGGCCGGCCAGATGGCGCACCATCTCCTCGGCGGCGGCCTGGGGGTAGTGAATGAACACGTCGAGGCACACCACCGTGTCGTAGCGGCCTGTGAGGCTCTCCAGATCGGAGGCGTGGAAGGTCAGCCGGGCGGGGTCGATGCCGGCGGCGGCGGCGCGGCGGCTGGCCTCCTGCACCATGGCGTCCGAGAGGTCGCTGGCCGAGATCTGGCCGGCGCCGAGGCGGGCCAGCGGCAGGCTGAGGCTGCCCACCCCGCAGCCGGCGTCGCAGAAGCTGCGGCCCGCCAGGTCGCCTTCCTCCTGCAGCCACGCCAGCACCTGATCCACCGTCTTCTGGTGGCCGATGCGGATGTTGCGCTGGACCTTGTTGACGTCGTCGCTGTCGCTGTAGATGCGATTCCAGCGCTCGAAGCCGGAGCTGTTGAAGTAGTCGCGCACTTCCAGCTTTTCGGCCGCCTTCTCGCTGGTGGTGGGCGCCGCGTCGGTGTCCAGCAGCGGTTCGGCGGCCATGCGCTCAGGGGGGGTGTGGGTGGCCGGATCCTAAGGAGTGCGGGCGGCGCCGCCGGCGCGGCACCAGCGCAGGGGATCCCCGTCGCCGCCGCTCCAGCGCAGGGTCTCCGCCAGCGGCTGGCCCAGCAGCAGCTCCCGCACGGGGCGGTGATCACCGAGCACGCGCCGGGGCAGCACGGTGGCCGCCGCGATCGCCGCACCCGGCGCCCGGCTCCAGGCCGCCAGCCGCACCACGCCCTCCAGCAGCGGCAGGGTCACGCCGGCCAGGGTGCCGTCCTCCAGCCGGCAGCTGCCGTTTTCCACCAGCAGGCTGCGGCTGTCCCAGCGGTGAAGCCCCTCCGGCAGCCCGTAGGGCGCCAGGGCATCGCTCACCAACACCACCTGCTGGGGTGCCAGCTGCTGCAGCAGCACCGCCAGCGACGGCGCCACATGCACCCCATCGGCGATCAGGCCCATGGCCACGTCGCCAC
Source organism: Synechococcus sp. ATX 2A4 (assembly GCF_024346375.1). Lineage (GTDB taxonomy): Bacteria > Cyanobacteriota > Cyanobacteriia > PCC-6307 > Cyanobiaceae > MW101C3. The sequence continues at coordinate 185,863 of NZ_JAGQCV010000005.1, forward strand.
GGTGCACCGCCGCCGCCACCGGCCCCGGCGCCCGGTGGTGCAGGCCGGGCATGGCGTTGAAGGCATGGGTGAGCATGCCCACTCCTGCTTCGAAGGCCCGCTGCGCCTGCTGCTCACTGGCTTCGCTGTGGCCCAGGCTCACCACGATCCCCTGCGTGCGCAGGGCGGCGATCACCGCCTCGGCCCCGGCCAGCTCCGGCGCCAGGGTCATCAGCGCGATCTCGGATTCGAACCCCTCGATTCGCTCCTGCAGAGCCGCGAGGCTGGGCGGCGCCAGGTGTGCCTCCGGGTGGGCGCCCCGCCGCGCCTTCGCCAGGAATGGACCTTCCAGGTGCGCCCCCAGCAGCCGGGCCCGGCCAGGGGCGGGCTGGGAGCGGGCCGCCCGCAGCACCGCCAGTGCCTGGCGCAGCGGCGCCACGGCGCAGGTCACCAGGGTGGGGCTGATCGCCTCCACGCCATCGCGCCACAGCAGCTCCAGCAGCTCCAGCAGGCGGGGCAGATCCGCGTCGGTGAGCTCTGGAAAGGCCAGCCCCAGCCCGCCGTTGATCTGCAGATCCACCCCGGCCGGGCTGAGCCAGTCGCCGTTCCAGTCGTCGCCGGCGGCGGCGCTGCCGGCCTCCAGTGGTTCAAGGCCAGCGATCGTATCGGCCGTGTCCACGCCGACGCGCCAGCGCTTCGCGCTGCAGGGCAGTACGGCCTCCGGGAGGCGAACGTTGCTGAGCCAGCGCATCAACGTCAGCGGCGGGCCGCGGTCGGCGGGAGAATGCCATCCTCGCTGCCCTTTCCCCTTTGGTTGCCGTCTCTGCCTTCGCTGCTGCCGCCGGCCTCGGGGAGGACGCCTGCCCTCGGGTGGCCGTGGTGATGGGCAGCGACTCTGACCTGCCCACCATGCAGCAGGCGGTGGCCGTGCTGGAGCAGTTCAAGGTGGCGGTGGAGGTGCGGGTGCTGTCCGCCCACCGCACGCCGCTGGAGATGGTGGCGTTCGCTGAAGCCGCCGCCGGCCGCGGGCTCAAGGTGATCATTGCCGGCGCAGGCGGTGCCGCGCACCTGCCCGGCATGGTGGCGGCGCTCACGCCTTTGCCGGTGATCGGCGTGCCGGTGCACAGCCGCGCCCTGTCTGGGGTGGATTCACTCCATTCGATCGTGCAGATGCCGGCCGGCATTCCGGTGGCCACCGTGGCGATCGGTGGCGGCACCAACGCCGGCCTGCTGGCGGTGCAGATCCTGGCCACCGCCGATGCCGAGCTGGCGGGCCGTCTGCAAGAGCATCGCCGCGCCCTTCGCGACCAGGTCACCACCAAAGATCAACGTCTGCAGGAGCTGGGCAGCGCGGCCTACCTGCAGGGCATGGGGAGCTGAATGATGGCCGCACCATTCGCCGCGCTGCTGCCGATCTGGGTCCGCCTGGGGCTCACCTTGCCGTTGCTGGTGCTGAACGTGTTTGTGCTGCGCCAGGTGCTGGTGCCGCTGGCGCCCTTCCCCTCCCTGTTCCTGGGCGCCGCCCTGATCGCCTTTCTGCTCGACATCCCCAGCCGCTGGCTCACCCGCCGCGGCATGCCGCGCATGCTGGCGTTGTTGCTGGTGCTTGGCCTGGGGCTGGCGCTGCTGGTGCTGGCGAGCCTGTGGCTGCTGCCGCGGCTGGTGCAGCAGCTCGGCGATCTGCTCAATGCCCTGCCGGGCTGGCTGGCGCAGGGGCAGATGCTGCTCGACCAGACCCAGCTGTGGGCCGCTGCCCATGGCCTGCCCGCCGACTTCAGCACCTTCAGCAGCGAGCTGCTCACCGGTTCCACCAGGGTCGCCAGCCAGCTCAGCCAGCGCTTGCTGGGGCTGCTCGGCGCCACGCTCAACCTCACGATCAACACCTTGATCGTGGTGGTGCTGGCGATCTTCCTGCTGGTGGGCGGCGAGGCGATCCCCCGCGGCCTGGCCCGCTGGCTGCCCTCCGGCTGGCGGGCGATGGTGCTGAACACCCTGGCCACCACGTTCCGCGGCTACTTCGGCGGCCAGGTGGTGCTGGCCCTGATCCTCAGCGCCGCCCAGATCGTGGTGTTCACCCTGCTGGGGATTCCCTATGGCGTGCTGTTCGCCGTGGCGATCGGCTTCACCACCTTGATTCCCTATGCCAGCGCGCTCACGATCCTGCTGGTGAGCGGCCTGCTGGTGCTGGAAGACCCCCGCACGGGTGTGGAAGTGCTGGTGGCGGCCATCAGCGTGGGGCAGGTGGTGGATCAGGTGATTCAGCCTCGCCTGATGGGCCAGATCGTGGGCTTGCAGCCCGCCTGGCTGCTGCTCAGCCTGCCGGTGGGCGCCCGGGTGGGCAGCCTGCTCGGGCTCGGCGAGCTGCTGGGCCTGCTGCTGGCGGTGCCGGTGGCCAGCTGCCTGAAAACCTTTCTCGATGAACTGGCCCGGCGGCTGGGGCTGCCGGAGCCCCAGCCGCTCACCCCCCCGCCTGCTTCGGCCGGAAGCCCGCTGCCGTGAGCGCTTCCAGCGCCGGCGCCACCTGATCGCCCTGCAGTTCGATCACACCGTCCTTGAGGGTGCCGCCGGTGCCGGCACGGGCCTTGAGCTGCTTCAGCAGGGTGCGGGCGTCGTCCTCCGGCAGCTCCAGACCTGTGATGGCGGTGACGGTCTTGCCGCCCTTGCCCGCCTTGGTGCGCTGCACCCGCACCCGTTGCTGGCTGCGGGTGGTGGCCGGCGCCGCCGGGCCCGCGGGGCGTGCGGTGCTTTCGGCGCGGCTGAATTCCTGCCAGCTTCCCTTGGCCATGGCGATCGTGGTGGCGACGCTCCCATCACAGCGCACCTGCCGGGCACGACGGCGCCCGCTTCCTAGGCTGGCCCGATCCCGCCCGGCACCGGTGACCCGTACCTTTTCCCCGCTCTCGTCTGATTCCGCCACGCCGGAGGCCGCGGCGCCGGGGACGCCCCGGCCCGATCCCGCCGATCTCCAGGTGTCCGTGCGGCCCACCCCCCAGGGCCGCTTCGGCCGTTTCGGCGGGCAGTACGTGCCGGAAACGCTGATGCCCGCCCTGGCGGAGCTGGAGCAGGCAGCCGCGGAGGCCTGGGCCGATCCCGCCTTCACCAGCCGGCTCGACCACCTGCTGCGCACCTATGTGGGCCGCCCCACCCCGCTCTACGAAGCCGAGCGGCTCACCGCCCACTACGCCCGTCCGGAAGGCGGCCCGCGCCTCTGGCTGAAGCGCGAAGACCTCAACCACACCGGTGCCCACAAGATCAACAACGCGCTCGGTCAGGCCCTGCTGGCCCTTCGCATGGGCAAGAAGCGGGTCATCGCTGAAACCGGTGCCGGCCAGCATGGCGTGGCCACCGCCACCGTCTGTGCCCGCTTCGGCCTCGAGTGCGTGGTCTACATGGGCGCCGAAGACATGCGCCGCCAGGCGCTCAACGTGTTCCGCATGCGCCTGCTGGGCGCCACGGTGCAGCCGGTCACCGCCGGCACCGCCACCCTCAAGGACGCCACCAGTGAAGCGATCCGTGACTGGGTCACGAATGTGGAATCCACCCACTACATCCTCGGCTCGGTGGCCGGGCCGCACCCCTACCCGATGCTGGTGCGTGATTTCCATGCCGTGATCGGCCAGGAAGCCCGCCGCCAGTGCCTGGAGGCCTTCGGCCGCCTGCCTGATGTGCTGCTGGCCTGCGTGGGTGGTGGCTCCAATGCCATGGGCCTGTTCCACCCGTTCGTGGAAGACACAGGCGTGCGGCTGATCGGCGTGGAGGCGGCGGGCGAGGGCGTGGCCACGGGCCGCCATGCCGCCACGATCACCGAAGGGCGGATCGGCGTGCTGCATGGCGCCATGAGCCTGTTGCTGCAGGACGGCGAAGGCCAGGTGCAGGAGGCCCATTCGATCAGCGCCGGCCTCGACTACCCGGGCGTCGGCCCTGAGCACAGCTACCTGCGTGATGTGGGCCGGGCGGAGTATGCCGCCGTCACCGACGACGAGGCGCTCACTGCCCTGCGCCTGGTGTGCGAACTCGAGGGGATCATCCCGGCGCTGGAAACCGCCCATGCCTTCGCCTGGCTGGAGCAGCTCTGCCCCACCCTGGCACCGGGTACCGAGGTGGTGGTGAACCTCTCCGGCCGCGGCGACAAGGACGTCAACACCGTGGCCGACCGGCTGGGGGATCAGCTGAGCGGTTGAGGCTCCCAGGGCAGCCGGGGCAGGCTGCTGAGCGCCTCGCGCTGGCTGTCCGCCCAGATGCGGGCCATCTCGCCGAGCAGTTTGGAGCCCCGCTCCAGCCGCAGGTGCTGGGAGATGGCCAGGGAATTGCGCGGATAGAGCGCCACCTCAAATGGCGGCCCCACGGTGAGGTTGGAGCGCCGGGTGATCACCTGGGAAATCAGGCAGAGGCGGGTGGCATCTTCGAGCGACATCTCGTAGTGGCCCACCACGTCGAGGGGAGGCTTGCCGTATTTGCTCTCGCCGATCTGCAGAAACGGGGTTTCCGGCGTGGCCATGATCGCGTTGCCCTGGGCATAGATCCGGTAAAGGCCGTGGTCGTGGCCGGCGATCTGGCCGCCAAGGATGAAGGTGGCCTCGCCGCTGGCGCCCACCTGCTTGAGGGCACTCTCGTTCTCGTTCTGCACCGCCACGCTCAGGCGGCCGATGTAGGCGGCGGCTTCGAACAGATGGCTGCAGGTGAGCAGATCCGGTCCGGCGGGCCGGCCGTCAGCGGCGGCGTTGAGGTCGCGGCGGATCCAGTTGAGAATCGCCTGGGTCGTGGCCAGGTTGCCCGCCGCCAGCAGGATGAACAGCCGGTCAGGAGCCGGTTGGAACACGTGCAGCTTCCGGTAGCTGGAGATGTAGTCGACCCCCGCATTGGTGCGGGAGTCGGCGCACATCACCAGACCCTCCTTGAGCAGGAAACCGACGCAGTAAGTCATGACGCCATGCTCTCAAGCCGTCGGCAGCTCAACTGAGCAACCGCTGCAGGCTGGCGGCCACCGAGCGCACCGCCGCCCGGGCGGTGGCATAGGCCATCCGCATCGGCCCCACCAGAGCGACATGCCCCTTGCTGCCATCGCCGGTGCGATAGGTGGCCTGCACCAAGGCGCAGTCCTGCAGGGCGGGATGGGGGTTTTCGGCACCGATCCACACGCCTCGGCTCGGCACGCCGTCGGGCTGCAGGAGCAGATGGGGATCTTCCTCCACCAGCTGCACCAGCGGCCGCAATGTGGCGGTGCGGCTGAATTCCGGTTGGCCCAGCAATCCCCCCAATCCGAGCGCGAGGGCGCCCTCGGCATCGCTCGGCCGGGCCATGCGGTGGCTGCGCAGGGCCTCGCGCAGCAGCCAACCACTGCGCTGCAACTGGGGCGGCAGGGCGTTCCAGGGGATCGGCTGGCCTGGGTGCAGGGCGAGCTGATCGATCACCCAGCGCTCGAGCGGCAGCAGTTCTGGGGCCGCTTCCGGTGGCAGGTGCAGGTTCAGGCAACTGGTCATCACGGCGTTCTCCACCAGGAACACCAGCAGACGGTCGCCGCTGGGCACCAGGCGCACGGCCTGGAGGGCGGACCGGTCGCCCTGGGGGCGGGTGATCAGGCTCAGCAGGCCGGTGAGATCGGCCAGGCGCCGCGTCAGATGCAGCAGCAGGTCGTCAAGGGCGGCCCAGCGCAAGCTCAGCCCAAGCAGTTCCTGCTCCAGTTGCAGGGCCCCGGCACCGGGCGGTGGCAGCAGGCTGTCCACGTAGAGGCGGTAGCCACGCTGGCTGGGAATGCGCCCAGCGGAGGTGTGGGGTTGAACGAGCAGGCCTTGCTGCTCCAGTGCCCCCATCGCCGACCGCACTGTGGCCGCCGAGGCCTGGAAGCCGAAGCGCTGCACCAACGTGCGGCTCCCGACAGGTTCGACCGTGTCCACGTAATGCTGCACCGTTGCCTGCAACACCTGCTGATGGCGGCGGCTGAGGTGAGGCAACGACAGGCCAAGTCAAGGGATAGTCCGCGAACCGTAACCGATTCCCGCGGTGGCACTGGCCAGCAGGATCACCAAAACCACCTGGGAAACAAACTGCTGCGCGTAGATTCGGGCCGATTTGCGTATCGCTTGCATGGCAATAGCCAGTGACACGCCGGCGAATGCCGATGCCGGCAGCGAATCCGGTCTGGCCCCGACGAGCTCCAGCGCACCCCGGATCGCCGCGACGCCGCCGATCAGCGGGCCCATGCGGCTCGTTGGATATGCCTTGCTGCTGCTACTGGCCGCCCGGCTGGGCACCAGTCTGTCGCCGGCCATGGCCACGGTGCCGCTGCGACGCCTCGAGCTGGCCACGTTGCTCAGCGACACGGCCCCGTTCCTGTTGATCGCCATCGGCCTGATCTTCTTGGGCGGCAATGGAAAGCGCCGCAGGTTTGAAGTGGCTCCGCTGGTGGCCCTCAAGGCCCTGCTGTTCCCGCTCGTGCTCGGCTATGCCCTGCTGGGCCCTCTGGTGATCACCGATGCCCTGCGTGTCTACCAGGGTGCCGATCAACAGGGTGCGGCCCGGCTGGAGCAGGCGGTCGCTTTCCGTCAGCAAGTGCTGACGGCCATCGAGCCCGTCACCACGATTCCCCAGCTGGTGACGGCGCTTCAGAAGTTTCCGGTCATCAACGCCCGCATCAATCAGAGCGATTCGATCGACAAGATCAAGCAGTCGTTGACCGGCACGCTCGACCGCGCCGTTACCGATCTCCAGAGCCAGCAAGGCCAACAGATGAGCGGGGCCCGCACCGGTCTGGTGGGCCGCACCGTGCTCACCGTGCTGCTCACCACCATCACGGCCACGTTCCTTAACCTGCTCAGGGCCCAGGTGCTGGAGCCGATCCGGGCCTCCGGGCGGGCCGCCCGCTCCTATTTCCGCGCCGACCTGGTGGTACCGCTGGCTTCGAAGCGAGCCGCCTGGGCCTCTCCCTCCTCTGCTCCGCCCCGCTCCTCCGGGTCCAGGACACCCTCGCCCTTCAGCCGCCTCTGGAGTGGAGCCCGACCGGGGTCAAAGCGTCCAAGAGCCCCTGGCGCTGCCAAGGAACCTGGCTTCTGGCAGCGGATCTGGGGCGGATCCTCGGGGTCAGGCAGGCGCTGAATCCGTTCACCAACCCAGGCTCAGTAACGCGGCACCGAAGGATCGGCCTTGACGCTCCAGGCGTCGATGCCCCCCTCCAGGTTCCACACCCGCTCGAAACCCTGCTGCTCCATCAACCAGCAGCCGAACTGCCAGCTGCGCATGCCGGCATGGCAGAGCACCACCACCTCGCGGTCGCGGTCGAGCAGCGCATCGATCCGGTTCACCCATTCAGAGGAGTGGCTCAAGGGCAGATGGATCACTGGCTGCTGCAGTGCGGCCATGGCCAGCTCTGCCGGTTCCCGCACATCCACGAGCTGCAGATCGGCACCCTCGCTGAGCCGCTGCAGCAGCTCCCGCGCCTGGAGCGGGGCCGGGGTCGGGGGAGTGGGGTGTTCCTGGGTCATGGGCGCGGGCATGGGTGTAGTGGCTGGCTGGGTGTGCGTTGACGATGCACGGAGGCGGCTCCATGCATAAGGATGAGGCCATTCCTGCGCGCTACGCATGAAGATCCGCCCATTCCTGGCGGCGATCCTGGCCGTGGCCGTCACGTTGCTGCTGATCGGAGCGGCGGGATGGGTGGTGATTTGGCGCAGCAGCCCGCTCGCTCTGCAACACCAGCCCCTCACGCTGCCGCTGGCGGCTCGCTTCATCCCCCGGCAGGCCTCGCTGAGCCTGCACCTGCTGATCCCGCCCGACCAGCTCGGTGCCTACGCCCGGGCGGTGGCGCCCCCCCGTCAACGCCGCCGAGCCGCCGCTGCCCTTGAGCAATTGCGCGATGGAGCCTTCGCCGCTGCCGGCCTCGACTACACCGAGGAATTGGCCAGCTGGGTGGGAGAGGAGTCCAGCTTCGCGCTGCTCACCCCGCCTGGAGCGGCCCAGCCGGCGGGCTGGTTGCTGGCCCTGCGCAGCCGTGAGTCGGAAGGGGCTCGGCGCTTTCTGCAGCGCTTCTGGCAGACCCGCAGCCTGGCCGGCAACGAACTGCAGGTGAGCACCTATCGGGGCATGGGGTTGATCAGCGGCCGTGGTGCCCTGCTGGGTCAGAACGCCCTGCCGCTGGCCACCGCCTTGATTGACGACCGGCTGGTGCTGATCGCCTCGGGCCGGGGGGTGCTGGAGCAGGCGCTGGATGTCTCCCAGATCGATGAACTCAACCAGGCCGGTGATCCCCGCCTCGTCACCGCGGTGGCGGCCCTTGGCCAGGGTGTGGCCCTGGTGGCGGCCCGCCCCGACAGCTTCACGCCTTGGCTGGGCGCCTCCCCTGCCCTGGCGGCGCAGCGGGAGGTGCTCGGCCTGGTGGCAGCTCTGGCGCCCCGGGGCCGCACCCTCGACCTCAACGCCCGCCTCGAGCTGCGCCATGCTCCGCCGGCACTGGTGCTGGAATCCACGCCGGATCTGCTGGCGGGCCTGCAGGGCCCCTCGGACAGCCTGGCGCTGATCCAGAACCCCGCCCTGCTCACGGCGGCCCCACCTGGGCGCGCAGCCACCACCGTCCCCGACGACGTTCCAGAGGACGTTCCAGACCTCTGGTCGGAGCTGGTGGCCCCCGCCCTCGCCCCGACCGTCGCCACCCTGCCGGGGGTGCTGCCCGCGCTGGTGATCGCTCAGGATCCCGGCCCCCTGCTGTGGAGCCACAGCTCCCGCGGCTGGCTGCTGGCCACCGCTCCTGACACCCCTGCGATCGCGCCGCTCAGCGACGTGGTGGCGCGCGATGGCCTGATCGCTGCGCCGCTCCGCCGCAACGGCAAGACGCTGCAGCTCTGGACCAGGCTGACCGCCGGCAGTTCCCGCAGCCATCCCGATCAACTGGACGCCGCGATCGCCGGCGCCCGCCTCGACCAGCGCGGTGTGGCCTGGTGGAGTGAGGGCATCACCGCCCTCAGCGGTCTGCTGGAGGAGGCCGCGCCCCCCAGCGAGCGACTGGCCCAACTCCAGGGCCTGGAGGATCGGGCCGCTCCGCTGCAGTGGGGCATGGCGGCAGCGCCGGCCCGCTCCCTGCTGGCCCGCTGGGACCCCTGGCAGCTGCTCACCGGCCTGGCGGGCGAGTCGCTTGCGCCCTCCGTGCAGGGCCTGGCTCTGAGCCTGGAGGAGGATTCCGCGACAGCGCCGGCGGCCCCGGCGCTGCGCCTGCATGGGCGCCTGGAGCTGGGCTGAGGGCATGGCCACTGCCGAACTGCTGCTGTTGCGTCACGGCGTTGCGCTCGATCGCCAGCTGGCGGCGGATCGCTGCCTGGCAGACGAAGAGCGTGCGCTGACCGCCGCCGGTCGCCGGCGCACCGCCGCCGTGGTGCGCCGCCTTCAGGCGCTCGGACTGGCCGTGGATCCGCTGCTCACCAGCCCCTTGCTGCGGGCGTGCCAGACGGCGGACCTGGCCCGGGAGGGCGGGCTGGCCCCCCACCGCTTCGAGGTCTGCCCGGAGCTGGCCCCGGGCGGTGATCCGGCGCCGCTGCTGGAGCGTTGGTTCACAGCCGGGGGCGATGGCGGCGGGCGGCCCAGTCCCTGGCGGCGCCTGGCGCTGGTGGGGCATGAACCCGACCTCAGCCTGCTGGCCTGCCGCCTCTGTGGCGCCCCTCCCGGCGCCCTGCGCCTGCGCAAGGCCGGTGTGGTGCTGCTGGCGCTGCCCTGGCAGGCCCCGGTGCCGCCGGGGGGTTCTGGGGAAGCGCGCGGCTGGGAGGCTGCCCTGGGCCGCACGCGGCTCAGCCTGCTGCTCTCGCCGCGCGCCCTGCTGGGGGAAATCTGAGGCGCGGCGACCGCTGCCCCAGGCGGCTCGGGTGGCCGGTCGGCGGTGTTACGGCGCGGCGGCAATGAATGGATCTAGGTTTCGCTCAACAGCGTGGAAGCTCGGCATGGCAACGGATGGGGCGCCGGCGGTCACGGATTTTTCAGCGGCCGCAGAGCCTCCGGCCACCCCGGCGGCCACCCCGGCGGTCACTGCCACGGCCAGTGAATCCGCTGTGGCCCAGCAGGCTGTGCCGGCGTTCCGCCCCGGTCTGGAAGGGGTGCCGGCCACCCAGTCCGCCATCTGCGACATCGACGGCCGCAACGGCGTGCTCACCTACCGCGGCTATCCGGTGGAGCAGCTCGCCAACCACAGCAGCTTTCTGGAAACCGCCTACCTGCTGATCTGGGGCGAGCTGCCCACGGGGGAACAACTGCGGCGCTTCGAGTACGAGGTGCAGATGCACCGGCGGGTGAGCTTCCGCATCCGCGACATGATGAAGTGCTTCCCGGCCGACGGGCACCCCATGGACGCGCTGCAGTCGAGCGCCGCCTCGCTGGGCCTGTTCTATTCGCGCCGCGCCCTCGACGACCCCCAGTACATCGAAGGGGCGGTGGTGCGGCTGATCGCCAAGATCCCCACGATGGTGGCGGCCTTCCAGCTGATCCGCAAAGGCCAGGACCCGATCCAGCCCCGCGACGATCTGTCCTATTCGGCCAATTTCCTGTACATGATCACCGAGCGTGTGCCCGACCCGATGGCGGCCCGCATTTTCGATGCCTGCCTGATCCTGCACGCCGAACACTCGCTCAACGCCAGCACCTTCAGTGCCCGGGTCACCGCCAGCACCCTCACCGATCCCTATGCGGTGGTGGCCTCGGCGGTGGGCACCCTGGCCGGCCCGCTGCACGGCGGCGCCAACGAGGACGTGCTCACCATGCTCGACCAGATCGGCAGCGAAGACCGGGTGGAGGCCTACCTGGAGCGGGCGGTGGCCGAGAAGCAGAAGATCATGGGCTTCGGCCACCGCGAATACCGCGTCAAAGATCCCCGTGCCGTGATCCTGCAGGAGCTGGCCGAGGAGCTGTTCGACCGCTTCGGCCACGACCACATGTATGACGTGGCCCGGCGGCTCGAGAAGGCGGCTGAAAGCCGCCTGGGCGCCAAGGGGATCTACCCGAACGTGGATTTCTATTCCGGGCTGGTGTATCGCAAGCTCGGCATCCCCCGCGACCTGTTCACGCCGATCTTCGCGATCGCGCGGGTGGCCGGCTGGCTGGCGCACTGGAAGGAGCAGCTCGGTGCCAACCGGATCTACCGGCCCACGCAGATCTACACGGGGGCCTCCGGCAGGACCTGGCTGCCCATCGACACCCGATCCAGCGGTGGGGGCGCTTAACTTGCCCTCGTCGGTTCGGTTTCGAGTTCGGACGCCGTGGAGATCATGACCACAGCCGCGACCCTGTCGCCTCCCCCGGTTCTTGAGGCGGCGGTCACCCCCGGCCTCGACCTGCAGAGCGGTTTCACCACCATCTTGGAAGGTTTCGGCCTCAGCCCCGCTGCGGCCCATCTCATCTGGCTGCCCCTGCCGATGCTGCTGGTGCTGGTGGCCGCCGTGGTGGGTGTGCTGGTGAACGTCTGGCTGGAGCGCAAGATCTCCGCCGCCGTTCAGCAGCGCATCGGCCCGGAGTACGCCGGCGCCCTCGGGGTGCTGCAGCCCCTGGCCGATGGCCTCAAGCTGCTTTTCAAGGAAGACGTGATCCCCAAGCGGGCCGATGGCCTGCTGTTCACGCTCGGCCCGGTGCTGGTGCTGATCCCCGTGATCCTCTCCTGGCTGGTGGTGCCCTTCGGCCAGAACCTGGTGATCAGCGATGTGGGGGTGGGCATCTTCCTCTGGATCGCCCTCAGCAGCATCCAGCCGATCGGCCTGCTGATGAGCGGCTACTCCAGCAACAACAAATATTCCCTGCTGGGCGGCCTGCGGGCGGCGGCCCAGTCGATCAGTTATGAGATCCCCCTCGCCCTGGCCGTGCTGGCCGTGGTGATGATGAGCAATTCGCTCAGCACCGTCGATATCGTCAACCAGCAGAGCGGCGCCGGCATCCTCAGCTGGAACATCTGGCGCCAGCCAGTGGGCTTCGTGATCTTCTGGATCTGTGCCCTGGCGGAATGCGAGCGCCTCCCCTTCGATCTTCCCGAGGCGGAGGAGGAGCTGGTGGCCGGCTACCAAACCGAGTACGCCGGCATGAAGTTTGCCCTCTTCTACCTGGGCAGCTACATCAACCTGGTGCTTTCCGCCCTGCTGGTGGCGGTGCTCTACCTGGGCGGCTGGGGCTTCCCTGTCCCGGTCGAATGGCTGGCCGGCACCCTTGGCCAGTCGGTGGAGGCTCCGCTGGTGCAGGTGATCACCGGCTCGGTCGGCATCGTGATGACCGTGCTGAAGGCCTATTTGCTGGTGTTCACCGCCATCCTGCTGCGCTGGACCCTGCCGCGCGTGCGGATCGACCAGCTGCTGGATCTGGGCTGGAAGTTCCTGCTGCCGATCGCCCTGGTCAATCTCCTGGCCACCGCCGGCCTCAAGCTCGCTTTCCCTGGCTTTTTCGGCGGTTGAGCCTGGGGCGGTCCATCATGGGTCCACCGGGTTCATGCCCTGATCCAGGCCCCTTGCCCGCCGGGCCCAACGCTTTCTCCTCCGTCCCTCCCCCTCGAATTCCGCCACGACCATGTTCGGTTTTCTCCAAAAGGTCGGCGACTACGCCAAGGACGCCGTCGGCGCCGCCAGCGCCATCAGCCAGGGGCTCTCGGTCACCTTCGATCACCTGCGCCGGCGGCCGATCACGGTGCAGTATCCCTACGAAAAGCTGATTCCCTCGGAGCGCTACCGCGGCCGCATCCACTTCGAGTTCGATAAGTGCATCGCCTGCGAAGTGTGTGTGCGGGTTTGTCCGATCAACCTACCGGTGGTGGATTGGGCGATGAACAAGCAAACGAAGAAGAAGGAACTGCGCAACTATTCGATCGATTTCGGAGTCTGCATCTTCTGCGGCAATTGCGTTGAGTATTGCCCCACCAACTGCCTCTCCATGACCGAGGAGTATGAGCTGGCGGCGTTTGATCGCCACAGCCTCAACTTCGACAACGTCGCGCTCGGTCGCCTGCCCACCAGCGTCACCAGTGATCCTGCTGTGGTGGCCCTCCGTGAGCTGGCCTATCTGCCCGCCGGCGAGCTTGACCCCCACACCGTGGATGCCGCCAGCCCCCGGGCAGGAAAACTTCCGGAGCAGGTGCTGGCCGCGTCCAGCCCCGCCACCACCAGCGAGGAGGGGATCTGATGACGATCGCCTCCCTCACCCAGCTGATCTGCTTTGCGGCGCTCTCCATCACCTTGGTGGTCGGCTCCCTCGGCGTGGTCCTGCTGCCGAACATTGTTTATTCCGCCTTCCTGCTCTGCGGTGTCTTCCTGTCGGTGGCGGGTCTCTATCTGCTGCTGAATGCCAGCTTCGTGGCCGCCGCCCAGGTGCTTGTTTACGTGGGCGCGGTGAATGTGCTGATCCTGTTCGCGATCATGCTTGTCAACAAGAAGGAAGATCTGGCCGAGATTCCCCGTCTTGCCTTGAGGCGCCTGCTTTCCGGTGGTGTCTGCCTCGGGCTTTTCCTGCTGCTGCTCCGGGTTGACCTCACCACCCCCTGGGCCGTTCCCGGTCCGGTTGGGATTGGAGAAGGCGCCACGATCCGGATCGGCGAGCATCTGTTCAGCGATTACCTGCTGCCGTTTGAGCTGGCCTCGGTGCTGCTGCTGATGTCGATGATCGGCGCGATTGTGCTGGCGCGCCGCGATGTGTTCGGCAGCGATCTGATCACCGGCGAAGACGTGGATCAGGGGCTGATCGAGAAGGTGCGCCCCCCCCTGCTCCTGGATCCCACCACCCCATCCCCCTCCGCCCTGCAGGAGACCATCTGATGCCGATCGAAACGCCCATCGACGTTCCCCTTCAGGCCTATCTGGTGCTGGCGGCCGTTCTGTTCTGCACGGGGGTGTGGGGGTTGATCAACAGCCGCAACGCCGTCCGGGTGCTGATGAGCATCGAGCTGATGCTCAATGCGGTCAACATCAATCTGATGGCCTTCTCCAGCTACATCGATGGCCTGGAAATCCGTGGCCAGGTGTTCGCCATCTTCGTGATCACCGTGGCAGCCGCAGAAGCGGCGGTGGGGCTGGCCATCCTGCTTTCCCTCTACCGCAACCGCGAAACCGTCGACATGGAGCGCTTCAACCTGCTGCGCTGGTAACGGCTGGTTTTTCATGGAGCTCCAGCGGGTCTGGCTGATTGTTCGTGCCGGCAGCCAGGCTGCTCAGCGCAAGGCCCGCATGTGCGCGGAGGATCTGCGCAACCAGGGCGTGCATGTGGCAGTGGCCGCCAGCGGCCTGGCCACCAACCCCTTTCCCGGTCTGTTGGCCACCGAACCCCACCTGCCCGACCTCACGGTGGTGCTCGGCGGCGACGGCACGGTGCTCGGAGCGGCCCGCCATCTGGCGCCCATGCAGGTGCCGATCCTGAGCTTCAACATCGGCGGCCACCTCGGCTTCCTCACCCACGAGCGCAAGCGCCTGGTGCTCAGCTCTGTCCCCAGCGAAGACAGCCTCTGGCAGCGGCTCCGCGACGACCGCTTCGCGATGGAGCGGCGCATGATGCTGGAGGGCCGGGTGGTGCGCAGCGACGGCAGCGTGGATGGCGACCCGACGCACCGCGCCCTCAATGACTTCTACTTCCGGCCCAGCCTCGATGAGGTGTCGCCCACCTGCGTCCTGGAGCTGGAGATCGACGGCGAAGTGGTGGACCAGTTCCGCGGGGATGGCCTGATCATTGCCACCCCCACCGGCTCCACCGGCTATTCGATGGCGGCCGGCGGCCCGATCCTCCATCCCGGCATCGATGTGATCGTGGTGAACCCGATCTGCCCGATGAGCCTCTCCAGCCGGCCGATCGTGGTGCCGCCACGGGCGCTGCTGGCGGTGTGGCCGCTGGGGGAAACCAGCCGGCGGGTGAAGCTGTGGAAAGACGGCGCCCACGCCACCGTGCTTGAGCCCGGCGACCGCTGTGTGGTGCAGCGCTCCAGCCACGACGCGCTGATGGTGGTGCTCGATCAGAGCCCCTCCTACTACCGCACCCTCAGCCACAAGCTGCACTGGGCCGGCGACCTCACCGCTGCGGAGCCCTCGCCGAACTAGGCCGCCGCTCCACCTGGTGGCGGCCCGACCAGGCCGCCGTCCAACGAGAGGATCGCCCAAAGTGCCTGCGGCGGCCCATGCTGGAGGCGTTGGCCCCGGAGCACAGCGTTGGCCCTGGAGATCGAGCGGCGCTTCCTGGTGCGTGGCGACGGCTGGCGGCATCAGCTGCGTTGGAGCCGCCAGCTGCAACAGGGGTACCTCACGCGAGCAGCTGCGGGTGTCACCGTGCGGGTGCGCCTGGGGGAAGACACCGGCAGCGGCCAGGCCCGCCTGACGATCAAGGCCGCGGCCGCCGGCATCGCCCGCCATGAGTTCGAATACCCGATTCCTGCCGCCGATGGGGAGGCGTTGCTGGCCTTGGCGGCCCACCGCCTCAGCAAGACCCGCCATCGCCTTGATCTGCCTGGCGGTGACTGGGTAGTGGATGTTTTCGAGCCTCCGAATGCACCGCTGGTGCTGGCGGAAGTAGAGCTGGAGCGGGCCGATCAACCGCTTGTGGTGCCGCCTTGGTGCTCCTTGGAAGTCACTGGCCGCCTGGAGCTGAGCAATGCCTCCCTGTCGATCACCCCGCTGTCGCAGTGGCCTGCGGCCGAGCGCCGGGCCGTGCTGGTGGCGATGGACCTCAGTGACCCGGCGATGGGACCGGCAGGTGGCAGCAGTTGAAGCCGTCCCGGCAGATCTTGCCGTTGTCCATCGCCCAGTTCAGCAACGCTACCCGGTTCTTCGCGCCGGTTTTGGTGAAGATGTTGCTGACGTGATTGTCGACGGTGCGCTTGCTGATCATCAGCTGCTCACCGATTTCCTGATTGGTGAGGCCGGTGGCCACCAGGCTGATGATCTCGAGCTCCCGTTCGGATAAGCCGGATCGCGGTGCGCTGAGGTCGTCTCGAACGGACATCAACGCACTCCGCCTGATTGGACACATCCTAGACAGCCCTTGACGGGCCTCCCCTCACGCATGATGGGCGCTGGTTGTTTCCCGGTTGTCGTGCTGCTGCAACGGGCCATCGCGCGTGGAGCGTTCACGGTCACGGCGGAAGTGATGCCGCCCAGGGGCGGAGATCCCAGCCGCACCCTGGCGGTGGCCAAGCTGCTGAAGGGGCGGGTCCATGCGGTCAATGTCACCGACGGGAGCCGGGCGGTGATGCGCATGAGCAGCCTGGCCCTCTGCCGGCTGCTGCTCGATGCGGGGCTCGAACCGGTGCTGCAGCTGGCCTGCAGGGATCGCAACCGCATTGCCCTGCAGGCGGAGCTGTTGGGCGCTCATGCCCTGGGCATCCGCAACCTGCTTTGCCTCACAGGCGACCCAGTGCGGGCCGGCGATCAGCCGAAGGCAAGGCCGGTGAATGAATTGGAGGCGGTGCGGCTGTTGCAGCAGGTGAGTGATTTCAATGCTGGCCGCGACCCGCTGGGGGGCGCACTCCCCGATGGCCCCACCGCCCTGTTCGCCGGTGCCGCCGCCGATCCCCAGTCCCCCAGCTGGAGCGGTCTGCGCCGTCGCCTAGGCCGCAAGCAGGCTGCCGGCGCGCAGTTTCTTCAGACCCAGATGGTGATGGAGGCCAGTGTGCTGCGCCGCTTCTGCGACGAGATCGCCGCGCCGCTGGGCCTGCCGGTGCTGGCAGGGGTGTTCCTGCTCAAATCCGCCCGCAACGCCGAATTCATCAACCGCGTGGTGCCCGGCGCCTCTATCCCCCAGCACGTGATCGATCGTCTGGCGGCGGCGGCCGATCCGGCCAGCGAGGGGATCCGAATCGCGGCGGAGCAGGTGACCAGCTTCCGCGAGATCGCCCAAGGGGTCCACCTGATGGCCGTGAAGGCCGAAGAGCGGATCCCCAGCATCCTCAGCCTCGCCGGCATCGAGGCGATCGACCCGGTCACGGCCTGCCCATCGGCTTGAGGCTGGGGGCTCGGTTTGAGGCTGGAGGCCTGGCCGCTGGTGCCTGATGAGGTTGGCGCCTCCGTCTCCGTCTCTGCCTCCGGCTCAGTCGCCGCGCTGGCTGGCGGTGAGATCGTTGCCCAGCAGATCGGCGAGGGCCTTCTGCTCAGGGGAGGGCAGGGCCACGTCCTGGCGGCGCACATCAGTGATCAGCCAGTCGAGGGCGGCCTCCTGGAGGTCGAAATGATCACCGTTGCGATCCACGCAGTAACGGCCAAACACCAGCTTTTCGGTGAGCCGGACCCCGGCCCCGATGCGGGAGTAATCGAAGATAATCGAGTTGTCGATCGTGGCCCCCTCGCAGATGTGGCAGCTCGGGCCGATCATGGCCGGGCCGATGATCGTGACCCCCGCTTCGATCCTGCTCATCCCGCCCACGTAAATCGGCCCCTGCACGTTGATCTTGTCCCAGTCGGCGGCCACATTCAGGCCGGTGAACACCCCGGGCCGCACCTCCCGGCCTGGGATTGAAACCTTGCGAACCTTGCCCAGCAGCACGCTGCGGATCGCCTGCCAGTAATCCGGCACCTTGCCGATGTCGACCCATTCGAAATCCATGGGCAGGGCGTAGAACGGGGCCCCTGCTGCCACGAGGCGAGGAAACAGATCTGCGCCGATGTCGAAGGGCACGCCAGCAGGAATGTGGTCGAGCACCTGGGGCTCAAAGATGTAGATCCCGGTGTTGATCATGTCGCTGGCAGCCTCTTCCACAGAAGGCTTCTCCTGGAAAGAGAGCACCCGCGAGTTGTCGTCGGTGACCACCACGCCGTAGCTGCTCACCTGATCTTTCGGCACCCGCTTGGTGATCAGGCTGGCCACGGCCCCTTTCTCCTTGTGCCGCCGCACCGCCTCCGTGAGGTCGAGGTCGATCAGGGCGTCACCGCAAAGCACCACGAAGGTGTCGTCAAAGAAGGGCTGAAAGGTCTGAATTTTCTTGATGCCGCCCGCAGAACCCATCGCTTCGCCGATCAGTTCGCCGTCGTCTTGAATGCGGCCTTCGAAGCTGTAGGCGATCTCCACGCCGAAGCGCTGCCCATCGCGGAAATAGTTCT
The DNA here is from genome assembly GCF_024346375.1 of Synechococcus sp. ATX 2A4. GTDB lineage: Bacteria > Cyanobacteriota > Cyanobacteriia > PCC-6307 > Cyanobiaceae > MW101C3. The sequence goes on from NZ_JAGQCV010000005.1 coordinate 203,850, forward strand.
CGATCTCTGCCGCCAGGTGCGACACATTGACCATGACCTCGTTGAACCCATGCTCCCGGAGCAACTCCAGCAGAAACTCCATCACGGGTTTCTGCAGGATCGGGATCATCGGCTTGGGGATCGTGTGGGTGATGGGCCTCACCCGTGTCCCCTTGCCGGCTGCGAGGATCATCGCCTTCATGGGCGCTTTACTGCTCGGTTGGTTCTGCATGCACCTTAAGTAAGGGTGTCAGGCTGCCAGTGCTGGCCGAGCCGGCAACGGAGCTGGCACGGCCGGCCAGGTGGCTGTGGCGGCAGCTGGTTCGACACCATGCGCGGCGATGGCTTCGGCGGGGAGGGCGCCGTCGGCCTCAAGGGCACGGCGCAGGTGCAGGGGCCCGAACAGGCCCTCCTCCTGCTGCAGATCGATGTGTCCCTGCGAACAGAGGAACAACAGCGCCCAGAACACCCCCACCCGGTCGTGATCAAGATCGGGCGGCGCTGCGCCTTTCCAGGCCTCCACCAACGCCTCGAAGTTCACCCACTCCAAAGCCACTGGCCATCGCTGCAGGAAAAGGCTGAGGGCGGCGGTGGTTTCCGGCAGTTTTTCCCGGTGGGCCAGCGCGCTCACCTGCTCGATCGCGTCGCGTTCGCTGTAAGGGCGGCTGCGCGGCTTGTGGCGCCGCTGGCCGCCGTCGCTCTCCAGCCGCTCGGCGATATCTTCCAGCTGGCGGATCAACTCACCGAGGCTCACCGGCCGCTGCAGCGGCGGCGGCGCCACCGGCCGGCGCCAGAGGTGCCGCTCCAGGCGGTGGGGCAGCTGGATGCCCAGCAACCAGCCCTCCTCGCCCGGATCTTCGCCTTCGCAGGGATCGTTGATCAGGGCAATGGGCGGAAAGGTCTGACGTTCCAGCACCTCGGCCTTGAGCCCCACCAGCACCGACGCCGCCAGAAACGCTTCGCTGGTGGCGGCGAGATCCTGCTCGTAGCTTCCGCCTTGGCCAGCGTTGAGGGCCACCAGGCGCGGCACCTCGATGCGTTGACGCAGCTGATCGAGGAAGCCGTCCACCACGGCAATCACATCGACATCCCAGGGGTCGAGGTCACCCCGCTCGGCCGCCTCCTGAAGCAGGCGGATCGCCAGCCTGGCGCCTGCGTTCGGCACAGTTTCCCCCGATCTGCCGGAAACGTACCCGGTCTGAGGTTGCTCAGCCAGCAGAATCAGCCGCGGCCGTTGCCCCTGAACTTTCTCCGGCGGCCGGCAACAGGGCGAGCTGGGCATCAACCGTGGCCCGATAGCGCTGCAGGTCGTCCTCCAGCTCGCGGATCCGCACCTGCTGGGCATCGATCTCGGTGCGGTCCTGCATCAATTCCACCTTCTTCACCACGCCGATCCACACGGCGAACACCCAGGCAGCGGCGGCGCCGACGCCACACACCACCAGCAACAGGGCTGCCAACGGCAAGGTGACCGCAGCTCCTGGCAGGAAGCGCACGGTGGTGGGCTCGGTGTTCTCCAGCGTGAACATCACCGTGGCGAGGCCGAAACTGAAGATCAGCAGAAAATTCAGCTGTCGCATGGCTCGTGGTGGGTCGGGGCTCTGGATGGAGATCTCACAGGGTCATGGCCGGTGCCGGCCACCGCCAGGGGATCCCGCCGACCAGTTTGCGGCACTTGAGCGGAATTGGGCGCAAGCCTTCGCACAGTGCTGCTGGTGCTGGTGGAGCCGGCAGGGGCTCAGCCCACTCCGCCCAGGGCCGGCGCGTGCAGGAAGGCTGGAGCAAAGGAAAGCTCCTGTCCCACCGCCCCACGGATCAGGCCTTTGGGCGTGGGGCCCACCACCTTGGTGAGCGCGACGTCTTCGCGGGCCACGAGCGCTTCAATGGAGGCGCGGTAGCTGTCCGTCACCAGGCGGGGGTAAAGGCCGATGCCGATGATCGGCACCAGCAGGCAGGAGATCACGTAGATCTCCCGAGGCTCGGCATCCACCAGGCGGGTGTGGGCCGCCAGCTCCATGTTTTCCTTGCCGAAGAAGATCTCGCGCAACATGGAGAGCAGGTAGATGGGCGTGAGGATCACCCCCACCGCTGCGAGGGCCGCCATCACGATGCGGAAGCTGAGTGAATAGGCCTCGCTGTTGACGAAGCCCACGAACACCATCAGCTCAGAAACGAAACCGCTCATGCCCGGCAGGGCCAGGGAGGCGAGCGAGCAGATCGTCCAGAGGGCGAACATCTTCCGCATCTTCTGGCCCACGCCGCCCATCTCATCGAGCTGGAGCGTGTGGGTGCGGTCGTAGGTGGCGCCCACCAGGAAGAAGAGGCTGGCGCCGATCAGCCCGTGGCTCACCATCTGGAGCATCGCGCCGCTGGTGCCGAGGGCGCTGAAGCTGCCGATGCCGATCAGCACGAAGCCCATGTGGCTGATCGAGCTGTAGGCGATCTTGCGCTTGAGGTTGCGCTGCGCGAAGGAGGTGAGTGCCGCATAAATGATGTTCACCACCCCCAGCACCACCAGCAGCGGCGCGAACTGGGCATGGGCCTCGGGAAGCAGCTGAACGTTGAAGCGCAGCAAGGCGTAGCCACCCATCTTGAGCAGGATGCCGGCCAGCAGCATGTGCACCGGCGCCGTGGCCTCGCCGTGGGCATCCGGCAGCCAGGTGTGCAGCGGCACGATCGGCAGCTTGACGCCGAAGGCGATCAGCAGGCCGGCGTAGGCCAGCAGCTGGAAGCGGGTGCCGAATTCCTTTGCCGCCAGGGTGGTGAATTCAAAGCTGGGCGTGCCGCCGCCATAGAAGCCCATGGCCAGGGCCGCCAGCAGGATGAACACCGAGCCGCCGGCGGTGTAGAGGATGAACTTGGTGGCGGCGTACTGGCGCTTCTTGGCGCCCCAGATGGCCAGCAGCAGGTACACCGGCAGCAGTTCCAGCTCCCAGGCCAGGAAGAACAGGAGCATGTCCTGCACGGCGAACACGGCGATCTGGCCGCCATCCATGGCCAGGATCAGGAAAAAGAACAGGCGCGGCTTGAACGTGACGGGCCAGGCAGCCAGCACCGCCAGGGCGGTGATGAAGCTGGTCAGCAGGATCAGTGGCATCGACAGCCCATCGGCGCCCACCGACCAGGCCAACCCCAGATCGGGCAGCCATTCCACCCGCTCGATCAGCTGAAGACCCGCCACCGAGGGGTCGTAACCGTTCAGGTAGGCCCCGACGGTGACCAGAAAGGTGATCAGGGCCACGCCGAGGGCGTACCAGCGGATTGTCTTGCCGTCGCCTGGGTCGGGGATGAAGGGGATCAGCAGCGCCGCTCCGATCGGCAGCAGGATCGAAACGCTCAGCCAGGGGAAGGCCCCGGTGGAGGCTGTGCCCAGGGCTGCGAGGGCCTCTGGAGCAACGGCAGGGTCAAGCGGCACTGGCCAGGGAGTTCGGGTCTGGACGGAGTGTAGAAATGCTCAACTGCCCGGGCCCTCCCAGATATGGGATGACACACAGAGCCCGCCGGCAGGGGAGGAGCCGGGCTCAGAAGCTGCTGAACAGAAGCACCAGGGCGATCACGCCGCCGAACACGATCAGCGCATAGAACTGAGCGCGGCCGGTTTCGAAGTACTTGAGGCCCTCGCCGCTGCCGAGGGTCAGCAGGCCGGTGAGGTTCACCACACCGTCCACCACCTTGGCGTCCACCTCCAGCACCTGGCGAGCCAGTTTGCGGCTGCCTTTCACGAACAACCTGTCGTTGATCGCATCGAGGTACCACTTGTTGACCAGGAAAGCATTGATGGTGGGGAAGCGGGCCGCCACGGCGGTGGCCAGATCCAGCTTGTGCAGCGCGTAGGCCAGCACCGCGATGGTGATCCCGACCACGGAGATCGTCACCGAAGCTCCTGCCAGAGGCAGGAACTCGCCCCAGCTGAAGTGCTCGGCCATCTCGGCGGCCTCGCTGGGATTGAGCAGGGTGGCGAAGCGGCTGTTCCACGGCGTGCCCAGCAGGCCGACCAGCACGGAGGGCACCGCCAGCACCGCCAGCGGTGCAGCCATCTGCCAGCCCGACTCGTGGGGATGGGAGGCATGGGAGCCATGGCCCTCCTCGTGGCTCTCAGGGGCCTTGCCGGCGGCCTGGAGCAGGGCGCCGCGGATGCTGAGGTCACCGCCGCGGAAGCTGCCCTCGAAAGTCAGGAAGTAGAGCCGGAACATGTAGAAGGCGGTCATGCCGGCGGTGAGGAAGCCCACCGCCCAGAGCAGCGGGAACGCGTTGAACGCCTGGCCTAGGATTTCGTCCTTGCTCCAGAAGCCCGCCAGCGGCGGGATGCCGCTGATCGCCACGCAGCCGATCAAGAAGGTGGTGGAGGTGACCGGCATGAAGCGGCGCAGCCCCCCCATCAGGCGCATGTCCTGGGCGAGCACCGGTTCGTGGCCCACCACCTCTTCCATGGCGTGGATCACCGAGCCGGAGCAGAGAAAGAGCATCGCCTTGAAGAAGGCATGGGTGACCAGGTGGAACATGCCCGCCTCGGGCGCCCCACAACCCATCGCCAGGATCATGTAGCCCAGCTGCGACACGGTGCTGTAAGCGAGGCCCTTCTTGAGATCCATCTGGGTGAGGGCGATCGAGGCCCCCAGGAAGCAGGTGATGGTGCCGATCACGGCGATCACCGCCTGCACCAACGGGAAGGGTTCGTAGACGGGCTGAAGCCGTGCCACCAGGAACACCCCGGCGGCCACCATCGTGGCGGCATGAATCAGGGCCGAGATCGGGGTAGGACCCTCCATCGCATCGGGCAGCCATACGTGGAGCGGGAACTGGGCCGACTTGGCCATGGGGCCCATGAACACCAGCAGACACAGCAGCACTGCCACGCCGTTGGAGAGCGAACCTTCCGACACAGCGGCGGTGAGGCCGGCACCGATCTCCTCGAAGCCGAAACTGCCGGTGGCCCAGAACAGGCCGAGGATGCCGAGCAACAGGCCGAAGTCGCCCACCCGGTTCACGATGAAGGCCTTCTGGGCGGCATGGGCGGCGGCCTCTCGGTCGTACCAGAAGCCCACCAGCAGGTAGGAGCACATGCCCACCAGCTCCCAGAACACGTAGATCTCCAGCAGGTTGGGGCTGATCACCAGCCCCAACATCGAACTGCTGAACAGGGCCAGATAGGTGAAAAAGCGCACATAGCCCTTGTCGTGGGCCATGTAGCCATCGGAATACACCATCACCAGCAGGGCGATGGTGGTGACCAACGACAGCATCACGGCGCCGAGGGCATCCACCCGGAAGCCCATCTGCAGATTGAAGGTGCCGGCGCTGGCCCAGTTGAAGAGCACTTCAGTGGGTGGGGCCCCGGCCAACTGCTCGGCCAGCACGGTGTAACTCAGCACAGCCGCTGCTCCCACCAGCGTGATCAGCAACAGGGCAACGGGCTTGCGCAGCCGGTTGACGGTGCGGTTGAAGCTGATCAGCCCGAGACCGGTGAGCGCCGCCCCCGCCAAGGGCAGAACAGGAATCAACCAGGCGATTTCAGCGGCCGATGTCATCCAGCTCCAGATAGCGGCCCAGCGAGTGTAGGCAGCTTCCCGGGCCCGCCCGGCCTGTGTGTGGGTGTGCGATCAGCCCAGCGCCCGCCCCAGGGGCCCGGCCAGGAAGGCGCTGGCGGCAAGCCCGATGGTGCGGTGGCTCCACCAGAGCAGGCCGATGGCGAGGGCGATCCCCAGCTGGGAAGGCCGCAGGAATTCAGTGAGTTCCAGGGTCTGGCGCCCGTCGATCACCGCCACGAAAGGCAGCACGGAGGTGCGGGCTTTGAGCCGCTCGAAGGCCTCCCCGAAACGGGCCCGCAGGCGCCGGTCGCCATGCCAGACCGCAAACAGGTGATGGGCGATCAGCCCGGCGCAGGTAACCACCATGAAGCTGCTGCCGATCCAGAGCAGGTGGGTGGCGCACCAGAGGATCTGGCCCACCGCCTGGGGGTGGCGGCTGATGCGGATGATGCCGGTTTCATAGAGGCGCACCTGCGGCTGTAGCACCGCCGGGATCTCCAGCAGGTTGTAGGTGGCGGGGTAAAGAAAGAAGAAGCTGATCGCTGTACCCACCCAGATCACCGGAATCAGGCCGGGGGTGCCCTGAAGGGTCCAGAGCCGCACGCCGTCGTAGCGGTGGGCGAGGAAATAGCCCACCACCACCACAGCGGCGGGAATGCTCAGGGCCGCGAACAGCAGGCGCCAGGCCCGGGCCCCGATCCGCTGTTCCCCCCACACGCGCAGGGCGGCCCCGCCGCTGTGCAACACCGCGAAGGCCACCAGCAGGGCAAACATCACCAGGCTGGTGTGGTGGAGCGGGGAAAGCACGGGTCGGGCGCTGCAGCGGTGATTCTGCTCCGCCCGCCGCAGCACGGCGCTGCCGGGGGTCCGGCGTTTGCTCCTAAAGTTCGCCGTTCATGCCGGCGTCCAGCCCCGGGGTCGTTCCATGGCTGATCTGCCGTTCACCCTCGATCAGCTGCGCATTCTGCGGGCCATCGCCAGCGAAGGCAGCTTCAAGAAGGCGGCCGACAGCCTCTATGTGACCCAGCCGGCGGTGAGCCTGCAGATCCAGAACCTGGAGAAGCAGCTCGATGTTTCCCTGTTCGACCGGGGCGGCCGCAAGGCCCAGCTCACCGAGGCCGGCCACCTGCTGCTCAGCTACTGCGACCGCATCCTGGGCCAGTGCCAGGAGGCCTGCCGCGCCCTCGACGACCTGCACAACCTCAAGGGTGGGTCTTTGATCGTGGGCGCCAGCCAGACCACCGGCACCTACCTGATGCCGCGCATGATCGGCCTGTTCCGGCAGAAGTATCCCGATGTGTCAGTGCAGCTGCAGGTGCACAGCACCAGGCGCACCGGCTGGAGCGTGGCGAACGGCCAGGTGGATCTGGCGATCATCGGCGGTGAGCTGCCCGGCGAGCTCAACGACCTGCTCCAGGTGATTCCCTACGCCAGCGATGAACTGGCCCTGGTGCTGCCGGTGAACCACCCCCTGGCCCGCCTGCCGGAGCTCCACAAGGACGACCTCTACCGGCTCGGCTTTGTCTGCCTCGATGCCCAGTCCACCACCCGCAAGATGGTGGACCAGCTGCTGGCCCGCTCCGGCCTTGAGGTGCAGCGGCTCAAGATCGAGATGGAGCTCAATTCCTTCGAAGCGATCAAGAACGCCGTGCAGTCGGGCTTGGGTGCCGCCTTCCTGCCGGTGGTGTCGATCGAGCGGGAGCTGGCGGCAGGATCCCTGCATCGCCCCAACGTGACCGACCTGCTGGTGCGCCGCCAGCTGAAGCTGATCACCCATCCGGCCCGCTATTGCTCCAGGGCTTCGGAAGCCTTCCGCCGCGAGGTGCTGCCCGTGTTCGCCAGCCCCGACAGCCCCTTGCGCCAGGCCCCCCGCACCAGCCCGCCCGCCGAAGCCGCCACCACGGTGCTTCAGCCTGCCCCTTGAGCCCGCCTGCACGAGCCCGGAGGCTCCTGCAGGCGGGCCCTTGGACTCAGCCTTAGAACTGGTCGCCTTCCGGGGTGATGCCCACGGCGTCATCGGCGGCACCGGCGATGCCCCGGGTCTGGAACTTGTTGCCGCTGATGTCGGTCTGATAGACGCAGCGGACGACCGGTTTGTCGCGGATCGAGCCGATGTAGGCGAAGGTGTTCATGCGCTGCTTGCACTGGCGCATCTGCTCGGAGGTGACGGCCCCCTCCTTCTGCAGCACGCTCCAGTTCTCGCGGCGGATCACGCAACCCGGCTGCAGGGTGGGCTGGGTCACGAAGCTGCTGCTTGGGTTCATGGTGGTGTAGAGCTCCACATCCATCACGAAGGCGCTTGCGCCCCACTGCTTGCAGAACTCGGGGTCGGGCACGGCCAGATCGAGTTGCTGGCTGCTGGCGATGTTGCCCTGGCTGCCAGCGGTGTTGCTGGAGAGCGCCGTGCCGATGCCGATGCCGATCACCAGCACCCCGGCCAGCACGGCCATGGTGGCCACGTTGAACACCAACGGCCCCCCACCGGGCTTGCCAGGGCCGCCGGGGGGCGTGCCACCGCCACCGCCGCCCCCACCGTTGCGTGTGGGGCGTGCGGAGCGGGATCGTTCGCCCGGATCCCGTTCATCGTCGTCGTAACGGGCGGCGTCGTAGCGGGAGCTGCGCCGGTCGTAGGCGTCAGCGGAGCTGGCGTAATCGGCGCTGGGGCGGCTGCGGCTGCCTCTTCCATTGCCATTGGGAAAGGCGCTGCCGCCATCACGGGAGCGGGTCATGCGGAAGCGGCACTGCGGGGCAGGCCCATGGAGTAGTTGAGCACCCGGGCGTCCGGGTTGTAGCGGAGTTCGCCGGCCTGCAGGAGCTGGCGGATCGTGCCCTCCAGTTCCGAACCGATGCGGCGCAGGTTGTATTCGGTGAGATCGGCGCCGGCGAACCCGGCCACCAGATCACGGAAGCGCTGCTGCACCTTCTCAAGCGCAGTGGTGTCCCACAGGAACTCGTTGTCGGGGTCGAGGTCGAGGGTCAGCTGGTGCGGGTCTGGCACCAGTTCGCCCTCCTCCAGCCGCGCCGTGAACAGCCGCACATGACGGGTGGTGGACTTGAGCAGCAGGTCGTCGGCCATGGAACGAAGGCGAACGGGCGGAGATGGGCCAACGGAACTCTAGGAACCGCCAGCGCGGCGAGGGCCCCCGAGCCTGACCGGCGCCCGACGTTGGCAGGGGGCATCCTTTTAGGTTGGCGGCTGGTTTTCGTCTTTGCATGCGCGTCGCTATTGCCGGAGCAGGACTCGCCGGCCTGTCCTGTGCCAAATACCTCTGCGATGCCGGCCATACTCCGGTGCTGCTCGAGGGGCGCAGCGTGCTCGGCGGCAAGGTGGCGGCCTGGCAGGACGAGGACGGCGACTGGTACGAAACCGGCCTGCACATCTTCTTCGGGGCCTACCCGAACATGCTGCAGCTCTTTGCTGAGCTGGGCATCGAGGATCGCTTGCAATGGAAGGATCACGCGATGATCTTCAACCAGAAAGAGGCGCCGGGTACCTACAGCCGTTTTGATTTTCCCGACCTGCCCGCCCCCCTGAACGGTGTCGCCGCCATCCTCGGCAACAACGACATGCTCACCTGGCCCGAGAAGATCGCCTTCGGGCTCGGCCTGGTGCCCGCCATGCTCCGCGGCCAGGACTACGTCGAGGATTGCGACAAATACTCATGGTCGCAATGGCTGGAGATTCACAACATCCCGCAGCGGGTCAACGATGAGGTGTTCATCGCCATGAGCAAGGCGCTCAACTTCATCAACCCCGACGAAATCTCCGCAACGGTGATCCTCACGGCTCTCAACCGTTTCCTGCAGGAGAAGAACGGCTCAAAGATGGCTTTCCTCGACGGCAACCCTCCCGAGCGCCTTTGTGAGCCGATCGTGGCCTCGATTCGGGAGCGCGGCGGCGAGGTGCACCTCGACAGCCCCCTTCGCGAGATCCGTTTGGCGGACGATGGCAGCGTGCGCGGCTTCCGGATCGGCGGCATCCAGGGCCAGCCAGGCCGTGAGGTGGAGGCGGATGCCTACGTGAGCGCCCTGCCGGTGGATCCGCTCAAGCTGCTGCTGCCGGATCCCTGGCGCCAGCTGCCCTACTTCCAGAAGCTCGACGGGCTCAAGGGGGTGCCGGTGATCAACATTCATCTCTGGTTCGATCGAAAACTCACCGCCATCGACCATCTTCTGTTCAGTCGTTCGGACCTGCTCAGCGTTTACGCCGACATGAGCAACACCTGCCGCGAGTACGCCGATCCCGAGCGCTCCATGCTCGAGTTGGTCTTCGCCCCTGCGGCGGAGTGGATTGGCCGCAGCGACGACGACATCGTGGCCGCCACGCTCGAGGAGCTGCGCCGCCTCTTCCCCAACCACTTCACCGGCGACGACCAGGCCAAGCTGCGCAAGGCCCGGGTAGTGAAAACCCCTCTCTCCGTCTACAAGACGGTGCCGGGCTGCCAGCAGCTGCGGCCGTCGCAGCAATCGCCGATCGCCAACTTCTTCCTGGCGGGCGATTACACGATGCAGCGTTACCTGGCGTCGATGGAGGGGGCGGTGTTGAGCGGCAAGCTCTGCGCTGAGGCGGTCAGCCGGCAGGCGTCCGCGCTGGCGCAGCCGGTGGCGGTGTGAGCGTGCTGGCCGCCACACCCACCACTGCTTCCCTGCGCTCTGGCCTGAACCTGGAGCACGCCTACGAAGCCTGCCGCCAGGAAACCGCCCAATGGGCCAAGACCTTCTATCTCGGCACGCTGCTGATGCCCCCCGCCAAGCGGCGGGCGATCTGGGCGATCTACGTGTGGTGCCGCCGCACCGATGAGCTGATGGACAGCCCCCAGGCGCAGCGGCTGCCCACCGAGCAACTCGCCGAGCGGCTCGATCGCTGGGAGGCCCGCACCCGTCGCCTGTTCGCCGGCGACGTGCACGATGCGCTCGATCTGGCCATGGTCGACACCTTCCAGCGCTATCCCCAACCGCTCCAGCCCTACCTCGACATGATCGAGGGGCAGCGCATGGATCTGGTCTGCCACCGCTACGCCAGCTTTGATGAGCTGCAGCTCTATTGCTATCGGGTGGCCGGCACCGTGGGCCTGATGACCCAGGAAGTGATGGGGCTCGATCCGGCTTACACCACGGCCCCCTGGAGCGAACGGCCCGACACTTCAGAGGCGGCGGTGGCGCTGGGCATCGCCAACCAGCTCACTAACATCCTGCGCGATGTGGGCGAAGACCGCAGCCGCGGCCGCATCTATCTGCCCCAGGAAGACCTGCAGCGCTTCAATTACTCGGAAGCGGATCTGATGGCGGGCCTGCTCAATGAAAACTGGCGGGCCCTGATGGCCTTTCAGCTGCAGCGCGCCCGCTACTGGTTCGGCCGTTCCGAGGCGGGCGTGCGCTGGCTGGCGGCGGATGCCCGCTGGCCGGTCTGGGCTTCGCTGCGCCTCTACCGCGGCATTCTCACGGTGATTGAGCGGCTCAACTACGACGTCTTCAACCACCGGGCTTACGTTCCCAAGCCCTTCAAGCTGCTCGACCTGCCGCTCTCCTACGTGATTTCCCAGGCCCGCTGAGCCCCTGCTGCCGCGTCGGCCCCGGCCTGCAGCCAGTCCAGCAGGATCGGATTGACGCGCTCGGGAGCTTCGTCGTGGGGACAGTGCCCCAACCCCGGCAGCACCTTCAGCTCCTGCACGCAGGCGAAGCTGCGCGCCCAGCGTTCGGCCTCTGCCGGCGCTTCCCAGGGATCCTCCGCTCCCCACAGCATCCGCACCGGCACGGTCAGTTCGGCAAGCAGCTCCGGGGCCAGGTGGTCGTCGAACAGGTTGACGAAGCCGCGGAAGCTCTCGGAAGCGCCCCCATCGGTGCTGGGCCGGTGCAGCAGCTCCACAAGGGCGTCGTCGATGTTGGCGCCGCTGGGGTAGGCCCGCCCCAGCACCTGACGAATGAAGGCGGGCCGGGCCAGCGCGCGGAACAGGGGGCCCACCAGCCAGCGCTGACGCACCAGTTGTTTCACCAGCGGCCGGCTCCAGCGTTCCAGCTGCGGCAGGTCCGCCACGCGCTTTTCGTCGAGAGTGCGCTGGGCGCAGTCGATCAGGATCACCTGGACGAGCGGAACGCCGCGGGCCACCAGCAGCTGGGCCGCCCGCAAGGCCACCACGCCACCGATGGAGTTGCCGACCAGATGCACGCGGGCGGAGGGGGCGTGCTGCAGGGCCACCTGCTGCACGAAATCCGCCACCTGCTCCGCCCATAGATCGAAGCAGTAGCGCACCGCTCCAGGCTGTTCGGCTTCATCGGCCAGGCGGGAGCGGGGTTTGTCGCTGCCGCCGAAGCCGAGCAGGTCGATGGCGCAGGCAGAGAAGCGGCTGGCGATCACCGGCAGGTTGTGGCGCCAGTGGCCCAGGCTCGCGCCAAAACCGTGGATCAGCACCACACGTTGAAAGTCCGCCGGTTCGGGGCCGGCGAGGCAGTGGTAGCGAATGGTGTGCCCCCGCCAGGTCCAGCTGGACGAGGCAGGAACGCTGGTGGAGAACGCCGGCGGGTGGGTCAAGGCAGCATCGCCGCCGACCGGCGGCACAGGGCGCTGGCTCAGACCGTGGTGGCTGTCTGGTTGGCCAGCAGGGATTTCAGTTTGGCGAGCTCACCGGCCCAGCGGGGATCGGGGGCGCCTTCGGTGATGGTGTCGCTGTGGACCACTTTGTTGACGGCCTTACGGGCCGCCACAGGAGCGGCACCGGCGGCGGCGGGCCGGCGGTCGCCGGTGCCGGGGCGGCTGTCACGACGCTCGGAGCGCTCGATGCGCAGGCTGTTGCCGCCGAAATCGTGGCCGTTGAGCTGCTCGATCACGGTGTCGGCCAGCTTTTCATCCTCGACATTGGCGAAACCGAAACCGCGGCAGGCACCCGTTTCCCGGTCTTGAACGGTTTTGAAGCGCACGCCCTCGCCGATGGAAGTGAACAGAGCATCGAGCTCGGCGGCATCGAAAGTCTGCGGCAGATTGCCGACGTAAAGACGGACACTCATGGGAGGAGGGGGGAGAAAGGGAGGTGGCGGCCTGCGCCATCGGGTGAACGCACCGGCGAAACGCAGGGCAGCGCAGGAGGCGCCAAAGAGCGATCGGGGAGGTGTTTCTGAAGTTCAGGAATTGAACGTCAACCGTTGCCGTTCGGGCTTCGATGAAGCGATGGAAGATGCCTGTACACCGAGCAGTCAATCACGGCGCGGGTCCTTTCAGCCAGCGGCGCGCTTCCACCAGGGCCTCCTCGCTGCTCTTCAGGCGGCCGAAGGCGCGCTCGATCGTCAGGTGGGCGAGCAGTTCGCCCAGCCGCCGTGACGGGGCCAGTCCCAGCCGCTGCTGCAGTTCCTTGCCGTCGAGCGGCGGCCTCGGGTGAAAGAGCGGGTCACCCGGCTCGCGCCAGCGCGGCAGCCATGCCCGCGCAAACGGCAGCGGCAGCATGAGCAGCAGGGCGGGCAGGTCGTGGTCCACTTCGCGGTGAAAGTGCACCTGCTCCCGTTCCGTGGCGAAGGGCTTGGCGGGATCCCCGGTCCCGCCTGCCCCCTGCAGCTGCGCCCGCCAACTGCGCAGCTGCCCGCAGCGCCGCTGCAGCGCGCGGCTGGCATGCAGCCGCCCCCAGCTGGCGGCATCGAGCAGCGTGGCCAGGCGCGCCAGGGGCAGGGCCGCGAGCGCTTCGTCTTCGCTCAGACCCCGGGCTTCGGCCGCGGCCGGGGTGATCTGCCTCAGCGCTGCTCCGCCTGCTGCCTTGACGGCGGTGGCGGCTCCCTCGCCAACCGGCGCCGGCCGGCACCAGGCGTCCAGCAGGCCGGTCGCCTGCACCCGGGCCAACCCCTCGCCTCCGCCTGCGCACGCCGCCAGCTTCTCCAGCTCCACCCGCACGCGCTCCGGTGCCACCTGATCGATCCGGCGGTGATGGCGCCGGATCCAGGCTTCGCTGGTGGCGTCGAGGCGGAATCCCAACTCCGCAGCCAGCCGCTCGCCCCGCAGCAGTCGCAGCGGATCGTCCAGCAGGTTCTGCTCGCTCACGGCCCGGATCAGCCCCGCCGCCAGGTCGGCCAGGCCGCCGCTCGGGTCGAGCAGCTCGCTGCCCGCCGGCAGGGGCAGGGCCAGGGCATTGAGGCGGAAATCACGGCGCAGCAGATCGGTGGCCAGATCCGCCCCGGCCTGGCGGGCCAGATCCACGCTCCAGCCGCGGATCACCAGCCGGGCGATCGAGCGCTCCCGATCCAGCACCACGCAGCGCCCACCGTGCTCCCGGCTCAGCCGCTCGCCCAGGGCGATGGCCTCCACTGGCACCACCAGATCCAGGTCGGGCCGCTCCCCCAGCCGCCCGAGCAGGCCATCGCGCACGGCGCCACCCACCAGGGCGGTGCCTGCCGGGAAGGCCGCCGCCGGCACCGGCCAGCGTTCCATCGCCAGGCGGCTGCGCAGCAGAGCCGTGGCGGCGGCCAGATCCGCAGGCCCGCTGGCCTGGCCCGCCAGAATGGGGGGATTCGGAGACCACTCAGGCATGTGCATCTGCGTGGATTGCCACTGGGTGGACCGCTGCCAGGCCTATCACGCGGTGGAGCGCCAGCACGGTGTGGAGCACCTTGCCGCTGCCCCCGACTTCCGCCCGATCGAACCGCGCATCCACGTGCAGGTGCTGGACCTGCCGGAGAACCGCGTGGGCGTTGAATGGGATGTGCGTTCCTGCGCCAGCTTCACGGCCGAGCCCGGCCGTTGGCAACGGCTGCGCCCCCTGGCGGCGGTACCGCGGTGACAGGAGTTCCTGCATGGAGGCTGGCCCTGCACAGCAGCAGCGAGGTGCTGGGGGTGGCGCTGCAGTCGCTGCTGGAGCCGGAGGCGCCGCCCTTGATCCGCACTTTCCCATTGGGCCGCCGGCTCTCCAACGATCTGCTCGCCTGCGTGGAGGAGGTGCTGCCGGCCTCCAGCTGGCCGCAGCTGGCACGGTTGGCGGTGGCCACCGGGCCCGGTGGCTTCACCGGCACCCGGCTCACCGTGGTGCTGGCCCGCACGTTGGCCCAGCAGCTGGCCCTTCCCCTTGATGGTGTCAGCAGTTTCCTGCTGGTGGCGAGGCGCCTGTGGCAGGCCGGGGAGCCGCTGACGACCGCTGATCCGTTCTGGCTGCTGCAGGAGCTGCCACGCCGAGGTGTGGTGGCGGGGGCTTACGCGCTTGATGCCCACGCTCCCGGGGGGGTGGTGGAGCGCCAGCCGCCGCGCCTGTTTGCCGCCGCCGCTGCCGTGCCTCCTGGCCCGCAGCTGCCGGCGGTGGTGGAGGCCGGCGCCGATGTGGCCCAGTTGCTCGCCTTCAGCCAGGCGGCAGCGGCGGCCGGCGGGCCGGCGCCCTGGGCCACCGTGCTGCCGCTTTACCCCACCAGTCCTGTGGGGGCGGAGGGTTGAAGCGCCGCCTGCTGCTGCTGACGCTGCTGGCGGCGGGCTCCCTCTGGCTGGGGCGCTCCCTGCTGGCGCCGGCGGCGGCCTCGCCCCCCCAGCTCATCCTCGTGCTGGGAGGCGATGTGAAGCGCGAGAAGGCGGCAGGGCGGTTGGCGGCCCAGTACAGCCTGCCGGTGGTGGTGAGCGGCGGCAGCAACCCGGAATACGCCCGCTGGCTGTTCGACCAGGAAGGCCTGCGGCAGCAGCAATACCGGCTGGATTACCGCGCCCACGACACGCTCACCAACTTCACCACCGTGGTGGATGATCTGCGCCGCAGCGGCATTCGCCACGTGCTGCTGGTCACCAGCAGCGATCACATGGACCGGGCGCTGCTGGTGGGCCGGGTGGTGGCCGGCAGCCGCGGCATCCAGCTGACGCCCGTGGCGGTGCCCTGTGGGGACCACTGCTTCCCTGAGAGCCTGCCCAAGCGCTGGGGCGATGGTCTGCGGGCGGTGGTCTGGGTGCTCAGCGGGCGGGATCTGAAGAACTGGGCGCAAGCGCGGCTCGCTCAGGGCCGGGACTGATCAGGCCCTCGTTCAGCAAGGCATTGATCTGGTCCTGGCAGGCCTGGGTGGTGGCCAGCAGGTCTTCGCGGCGGCGCGAGGCGGGTGGCGGAATCGGCTGGCCGATGCGGATATGGATCGGCACCAGGCGCGGCCAGCTGCGGCCTACCCCCATGGCCCGGTGGCTGTTGACGATCGCCACCGGCAACAGCGGCACCCCGGCCCGTGCCGCCAGCAGGGCCGCGCCTGCCTGGGGCTGGTTCACGCGGCCGTTCTGCTGGCGGGTGCCATCAATAAACACGCCGGTGGCCCACCCCTGGGCCAGCCGTGCCGTGGCAACCCGAATGGCTTCGCGATCGCTGGCGCCCCGCTGCACCGGGTAGGCCCCGCAAGCGCGGATGATCGGGCCCAGCAGGGGAACCCGGAACAGCTCCGCCTTCGCCATGAAGGCCACCGGGCGGCCCAGGGCGTGGCCCAGCAGCGGCGGGTCGAAGTGGGAGCCGTGGTTGGCCACCACCACCAGGGCCCCCTCCGTGGGCACGTTGCGATTGCCGTTGGTGCGCCCGCGGAACAGGATCCGGTAGAGCGGAAACACCAGCAGATAGCTGATCACCCGGTAGGTGAGGCTGGGGCGGGGGGTCAGCAGCGCCAGCGGATCGGAGGGGGCCAGCGCCACGGATTCGCTCAAAGCGCCAGGTCCGCCGCCGCGCCGATCTGGGCGGTGGTGAGGTCGGGGACTGCCCGGCGCAGCAGGCCGCTCAGCACGTTGCCTGGGCCGATCTCCACCACGGTGTCGATCGCCAGCCGCGGGAACTGATCCATGGTTTCGCGCCAGCGCACCCCTGTGACCATCTGCTCGCTCAGGCGCTCCTTGAGCAGGGCGCCATCGGTGGCTGGCGTGGGATCGGTGTTGCTCAGCACTGGAATCGCCGCATGGGCGAACGGTACCTGCTCCAGCAGGTGACGGAAGGCGGCGGCGGCCTCGGCCATGAAAGGGGAATGGAAGGCCCCTGACACGGCCAGGGGGATTGCCCGCTTGCAGCTGATGCTCTGGCACAGGGCCTGCACCGCCTCAGAGCTGCCGGAGAGCACCACCTGGGAGGCGCTGTTGTCGTTGGCGATCACCACCCCTTCGCTGGCAGCGATGCGCTCGTCCAGTTCCGCCCGGTCGAAGCCGATCACGGCGGTCATCGAGCCGCCACCGGCAGTGGCCATCAGTTCACTGCGCTGCCGCATCAGGGCCAGGCCCGCCTCAAGGTCGAAGACACCGGCGGCGTAGAGCGCCACCAGCTCCCCGAGGCTGTGGCCGGCCACCAGGTGGGCGCTGCGGCCCATCTCCTTGAGGGCATCCACCAGCAGGCTTTCGAGCACGAACAGGGCCAGCTGGCTGTTGCGGGTGTCGTTCAGGTCGGCGGGCGCCTGGGGATCCCTGAGCGGTTCACCGGCGCAGATCGCCAGCAGATCCCTGCCCAGCAGCTCCGAGGCGGCGGAAAATCGCGCGCGCGCCCCAGGCAGTTCGAGCAGATCCCCCACCATTCCCAGCTTCTGCGATCCCTGGCCGGGAAACACCCAGGCAATGCCCATCCTGTTCACCTTGAACCGCAGCCGAGATTACGGCGACGCCTTGCGCCACCCAGGCCGCCCCCAGGCTGGTTCTGCTCAGAGGGCGGGGCCGCTCCAGCGGAGCAGGGCTGCCCCCCAGCTCAGCCCGGCACCGAAGCCACTGCTGGCGATCAGATGGCCGGGCTGGATGCGGCCATCACGCACCGCCTCATCGAGCATCAGCGGGATTGTGGCGGCAGAGGTGTTTCCGTAGGCCGCCAGGTTGCTCAGCACCCGCGCGTTGGGGATGGCGAAACGCTGGGCCACCGCATCGAGGATGCGCTGGTTGGCCTGGTGGAGCAACAGCCAGTCGAGCTCGGCAGCGGCGGTGCCGGTGGCCGCCAGCAGCTCCTGCAGCACCGCCGGCACTTCCTTGACAGCGAACTTGTAGACCTCCTGGCCGTTCATGTGGATCGGCGCGAAGCCGCCGCGCTGGGCCGTGTGGCCGTCGAGCAGCACTTGGCGCTCCTCCCGTTGCGCCAGCGTCAGGCAGGCGGCCCGCCGGCCGTCAGAGCGCATGCGGAAGCCCAGCAGGCCATCGCGCTCGCCGTCGCAGGCTTCCACGGCGACGGCGGCGGCGGCGTCGCCGAACAGCACGCAGGTGCGCCGGTCGTCCCAGTCGACCCAGCGGCTGAGCTGGTCGGCCCCGATCACCAGCACCTTGCGCGCACTGCCGGCGCGGATGTACTGCGCTGCGGTGATCAGGGCGAAGAGAAAGCCGCTGCAGGCGGCCGTGAGATCGAAGGCCACGGCGTTGGTGGCCCCCAGGCCCGCCTGCACCCGCGGGGCGGTGCCGAACAGGTCGTCTGGGCTGGAGGTGGCCAGCAGGATCAGATCCACTGAATCCGCCGACCAGCCGGCGTGAGCGAGGGCGGAGCGGGCCGCGGCGGTGGCCATCGAAGTGACCGTTTCCGTGGGCCCGGCCACCCGGCGCGCCGCGATGCCGGTGCGGCTGCGGATCCATTCGTCGTTGGTGTCGACGCGCTGGCTCAGCGCGTCATTGCTGACGATCAGAGCGGGGAGCGAGCTGCCGCATCCCACCAGCGCCATGCCTGCGCCCATCCGGCCAAGCGCCACCGACTCACCCACGGTTCGGCTCAGTCAACCACAGGCAGGAACGGACCTCTCCTCGCTGCTGAGCTTGTGCAGATCGTCCATCACCCCATGGCTGGCGGCCAGGTGCGCCAGCCGCAGCGCGCTGACCACCGACAGCGCTTTGCTGCTGCCATGGCCGATCACGCAGACCCCATTGACGCCGAGCAGCAGGGCGCCGCCGTGCTCGGCATGGTCAAGGCGTTTCTTGATCCGTACCAGATTGCTGCGCAGGAAGGCCGAGCCCACCTTGCCGCGCCTGCCCCGGGGCAGCTCCGCCCGCAGCACGTCGAGCAGCACGCTGCCCACCGATTCCAGAAACTTGAGCAGCACGTTGCCGGTGTAGCCGTCGCAGACCACCACATCGAAGCGGCCGGAGAGGACATCGCGGCCTTCGCAGTTGCCGGCGAAGCGCAGCCGTTTCTCGGCGGCGAGCAGGGCGTA
Source organism: Synechococcus sp. ATX 2A4 (assembly GCF_024346375.1). Lineage (GTDB taxonomy): Bacteria > Cyanobacteriota > Cyanobacteriia > PCC-6307 > Cyanobiaceae > MW101C3. The sequence continues at coordinate 222,431 of NZ_JAGQCV010000005.1, forward strand.
GGCCTTGAGGGTGAGCTCATTGCCCTTGCAGGCTTCCTCGCCGATGTTGAGAAGACCGATGCGGGGCTGGGGGATGCCAAGCACGTCGCGGCTGTAGATGCTGCCCAGCAGGGCGAACTGCTGCAGGTACACCGCCTTGCAGTCCATGTTGGCGCCCACATCGAGCACCAGCACCTGTCGGCCCGGATCCTTGGTGGGGAAGAGAGCGCCGATGGCGGGGCGGTCGATGCCCTTGAGGCGGCTGAGCCGGAAGATCGCCGAGGCCATCACGGCACCGGAGTTGCCGGCGGAATACACCGCCGCAGCCTCACCGCTTTTGACCAGATCCATGGCCATGTTGATGCTGGCGTCGCGCTTGCGGCGCACCACCGTGGCCTCCTCGTCCATGCCCACCGAAGGGCCGCTGGCCACGAGCTGCAGCAGTCCGGCCTGCAGGCTCTCGCGCAGGCCGTCTTCCAGGTTCAGGGCGGCCGCAGCCTGCTGCACCGCCGCGGCTTCGGCCACGAAGCGGATCTTCACCGGCAGGCAGCGCACGGCCGCCAGGCAGCCTTCCAGGATCGGGCCGGGGGCGTGATCCCCCCCCATGCCGTCGACCGCCATCCAGATGCGGTCACGGTCGCGGATCGGACCGGACCCATCGCCACCAGCCTGCAGTCGGCGGCGGGGATAGCTCATCAGCGGCTGCAGCACCGTGCCGGCCACCGATCCCGCCATGGTGCCGGCGGAAGACGCCACCGAACCGGCGGCGGAGGCCATGGAGCCGGCCACCGAGGCGGCGGCGGAAGCGGCGGAAGCGGCGGTGCTGGCTGAGGAAGTGGCCGTGTCCACCAGGCTTGTGACCGTCGCATTGCGGCGATACCAGACCACCAGCCGGCGCATCGCCCGGCTGGGTTTGGGGCGGCGTTGTCTCAGTTCTGAATCAGAGTCCTTCGGAGGCAACGGCTTCCACGATGCGCTGGAACAGGTAACCCGTACCCCGTGCGGTGAGGATCAGCTCGGGGTTGGCTGGATCATCTTCCAGTTTGGAACGCAGCCGCGAAATGTGGACATCCACCACCCGGGTATCCACGTGACGCTCGGGGGTATAGCCCCAGACCTCCTTGAGGATCTCGCCGCGGCTGAAGGGCTCGCCCGAACGGCTGACCAGCAGCTCCAGCAGGCTGAACTCCATGCCGGTGAGGCGGATGCGCTCTTCGCCCCGGTACACCTGGCGCTTGTTGGTGTCGATGCGCAGCTCGTTGACCTGGATCACCCCGGAGTTGGGGATGCCCACCACCTGCTCCTTCTCCACCCGGCGCAGCACGCAGCGGATGCGGGCCTCCAGCTCCTTCGGGCTGAAGGGCTTCACCACGTAATCGTCGGCGCCGAGCTCCAGGCCGGTGATGCGGTCGGCCACATCGCCCAGGGCGGTGAGCATCACGATCGGCACATCGGATTCCTTGCGGAGCTCCTGGCAGACGCCGTAGCCGTCGAGCTTGGGCATCATGACGTCGAGCACCACCAGATCCGGGTTGGAGTGGCGGAAGGCTTCGAGCGCTTCCACGCCGTCACAGGCGGTGACGACGTCGTAGCCGATCATCGTGAGGCGGGTTTCGAGAATCCTGCGGATACTGGCCTCGTCGTCAACGACCAGGATGGTTTCCTTGGCGGAGGAGGAAGCCGTCATGGTTGAGCCGGCCCGGGTACACAAGTCCTGACCACTGAACTGGCCAGAGGGGCAGCAAATTCACCCAACGCCACCATTCTTCACACACCACCGTGGCTCGATCCGCACCGACGTTCATCTGCCAGGCCTGCGGAGCCCAGACCCGCCAGTTCTTTGGCCGCTGCCACGGCTGTGGGGGCTGGAACACCCTGGTGGAGCAGAGCGGCCCTGCCGCGGATGGCCGCCGCCGCCGCGCCGCCCCTGAGGGCGCGCCTGCCCGAACCGGCACGGGCGAGAAGGCGGCTCCGGTGCCCGGCCGTCCCCGGCGCTCGGAATCCATCCTGACGTCGGTGGAGCGCCCGCTCCAGCGGTTGGCCAGCGGCTTCGCCGAGTTCGATCGGGTGCTGGGCGGCGGGCTGGTGCCCGGGGCGCTGGTGCTGGTGGGGGGCGATCCCGGCATCGGCAAATCCACCCTGCTGCTGCAGAGCGCCCAGGCACTGGCCGCCACCACCTCGGTGCTCTATGTGAGCGCCGAGGAATCGGCGCAGCAGGTGCGCCTGCGCTGGAGCCGGCTCGCCCCGCCAGGTGGGGCCGAGCCGGTGGGCGCTGGGCTGCAGCTGCTGGCCGAAACCGATCTCGAACTGGTGCTGCAGGAGCTTGAGGCGCTGCGGCCGGCGGTGGCGATCATCGACAGCATCCAGGCCCTGCACGACGATCAGCTAAGCAGTGCGCCCGGCTCGGTCGCCCAGGTGCGTGAATGCGCCGGCGCCCTGCAACGGCTGGCCAAGCGCCAGGACACGGCCCTGCTGCTGGTGGGTCACGTCACCAAGGAGGGAATGCTGGCGGGGCCCAAGGTGCTCGAACACCTTGTGGATGCGGTGCTCACCTTCGAGGGCGACCGCTTCGCCAGCCACCGGCTGCTGCGGGCGGTCAAGAACCGCTTCGGCGCCACCCACGAGCTGGGCCTGTTTGAGATGCGCGACCGCGGGCTGGCGGAAGTCACCAATCCCAGCGAGTTGTTCCTCGGCCATGACGGACCCGCCGCCGGCACGGCCACGATCGTGGCCTGCGAAGGCACCCGCTCCCTGGTGGTGGAGCTGCAGGCGCTGGTGAGCACCACCAGCTACGCCAGCCCGCGCCGCACGGCCACCGGCATCGGCATCAACCGGCTGCACCAGATCCTGGCGGTGCTCGAAAAGCACATGGGGTTGCCGCTCTCACGCTTCGATTGCTACCTGGCGGTGGCCGGTGGCCTCGACGTGGAGGAGCCGGCGGCCGATCTGGGCGTGGCCGCGGCGGTGGTGGCCAGCTACCGCGATCTCACCCTGCCGGCCGGCACGGTGCTGGTGGGGGAGCTGGGGCTGGGGGGGCAGCTGCGGCCGGTGGGTCAGCTGGAGCTGCGCCTCCAGGAGGCGGCGCGGCTGGGGTTCCGCCGGGCGGTGGTGCCGCGGGGCAGTGGCCTCGGGGCGATTGCAGCAGGGCTTGATCTGCAGCTGTTGGAGGCCGGCACCGTGGCGGAGGCCCTGGTGGCCGGACTGGGGTTTGACCCTGCAGCCGACTGAATCCGGCTGGCTGATCAACCCCGGCGGGTCAACCCTGCCCAGGCCAGGCCGCACCTAGCCCGGACAAGGCTGTGCCCAGGTGGCACCGAGCGGCCCCACGAGGCTCAGAAATAGACGTCGACGTTGCCGCGTCCGCTGGTCTTGAGCCAGTTCTGGGCTTCGATGTAGTTGTTCGGCGCCATGCGAATCGCCTTGGCCCAGTAGTCAGCGGCGCGGGAGAAGCAGCGGTCCGACTCATCGGTGTCGCCCCGTTCTTCCGCCAGTGAGCCGAGATGGTGGTGAATCACCGCGATGTTGTTGAGGGCCTGCGGCATGTGCTGGTTGAGATCCAGCGCCTGCTCGTAGAACTCCAGTGCCTTCTGGTGATCGCCGTTGCTGGCGAACACCAGCGCCATGTTGTAAAGGATGAAGGCCTTGTCGTTGGGGTCGTCCTCCAGCTTCAGCGCTTCTTCATAGTTTTCCAGCGCTTCGGCATATTCCCCATCGCCCTGGGCGCTCATGCCGTCGCGGTAGTACGCGAAGGCTTCCTTTGCCCGCCGGTTGGTGGGAATCACCTTGAGGATCAGGTCTGCCATGACCGTGAAGCTCTTGTCGATGAAGTTGTCGTTGCGTTGGCTGCGGGGCACGGGAGCCGTCTGAATTTTGTGGCCCCATCCTGACGCCTGCGCGGCGAGGCGGCTTCTGCCAGAGGCCATCCCTAGCCTGAAACCCATCTGCCGATGCCCGTGGTTCAGGTTTCCCCCAGTCCCGTCGCCACGCCCCTTCCGGTTCCTCCGCCTCCCCAGGCCCTGGTCCCGGTGCTGCTTGAGGTGGATGGCATGAAGTGCGGGGGCTGCGTGCGTGCCGTGGAGAAACGCCTGCTGGCCGTGCCCGGTGTGCACCAGGCAAGCGTGAACCTTCTCACCCACACCGCCTGGGTGGGGCTGGCCGCTCCCGTGGAGGCTGCGCAGCCGAGCCTCGACGCCCAGGTGGCGGCCTTGCTGGCCAGCCTGGAGGGCCTCGGCTTTGCGGCGCGCCTGCGGGATCAGTCGTTGCCGGCGCCGACGGCGGCCGAGTTGGCCCAGCGCCACCGCTGGTGGCTCGAGTGGCGCCAGCTGATCGTGGCGCTGGCGCTGCTGGTGGTGTCGGTGCTGGGCCATCTGGCGGAGGCGGGCAGCCTGCCGGCACCGCTGCTGGCCTCCCCGCTCGGGGGCTTGCTGGCCGCCCTCTGGTTCCACGCCCTTGTGGCCACCCTGGCCCTGGCGCTGCCGGGGCGTTCGATCCTGGTGCGCGGCGCCCTGAGCGCCTGGCACCGCATGCCCAGCATGGACACATTGGTGGGCCTGGGCATGGGCAGTGCCTACCTGGCCAGTCTGGCGGCCCTGCTCTGGCCGGCGGCGGGCTGGCCCTGTTTTTTCAATGAGCCGGTGATGCTGCTCGGCTTCGTGCTGCTGGGCCGCTTCCTGGAGGAACGGGCCCGCTTCCGCACCGGTCGGGCGCTGGAGCAATTGGCCCAGCTCCAACCCGAAACAGCGTTGCTGCTGGTAGGTGATGGCCCCCCGCGCGAGGTGCGGGTGGGGGGGCTGCGGGCTGCCGATCGGCTGCAACTGCTGCCGGGCGATCGGGTGCCGGTGGATGGGGTGGTGCTGGAGGGTTGCTCGGCGGTGGATGTGTCGAGCCTCACCGGCGAACCCCTGCCGCTGGAGGCCCGCCCGGGCAGTGAGCTGGCGGCCGGCATGCTCAACCTGCAGGCGCCGCTTGTGCTGGAGGTGACCAGGGCCGGCGCGGCAACGGCCCTGGCCCGGATCATTGCGCTGGTGGAGCAGGCCCAGGCCCGCAAGGCGCCGATTCAGCGCCTCGTCGACAGAGTGGCCGGCCGTTTCACCGTGCTGGTGTTGGTGCTGGCCCTGGCCACCTTCCTGTTCTGGTGGCTATGGGGCACCCGCCTCTGGCCAGACCTGCTGACGGTGGCCCCGCAGCTGGGCCATGGGGCCGCGGCGGCCCATGCCCTTGGCGGGCACGGCCTCCATGGGCCTGGCCACGGGCTGGCGGGGACCGCCGCCGAGACCCCGTTCGGCCTGGCCCTGCAGCTGGCGATTTCCGTGCTGGTGGTGGCCTGCCCCTGCGCGCTGGGCCTGGCCACCCCCACGGCGATCACGGTCGGCTCAGGCCTGGCGGCCCGCGCGGGTGTGCTGTTCCGAGGCGGCGATGCGATCGAGACCGCCGCGCGCCTGCAAGCAGTGCTGTTCGACAAGACCGGCACGCTCACCCTCGGTCGTCCATTGGTGGTGGCGATCGCACTGTCCCCCAGCGATCCCGCCCACCAACTGGCGGGCGAGGCGGTCGATGCCGACGCCCTGATCAAGGTGGCGGCCAGCCTGGAGCAGCAGACCCGCCACCCGCTGGCCCATGCCCTGCAGCAGGAGGCGGAGCGCCGCCAGCTGGACCTGTGGCCAGTGGGCTCCTGCGCCACCTTCGCCGGAGCCGGTGTGGAGGGCGACCTGGAGGGGGTGAGCGGCCCCTGCCGGGTGGGCCGCCTCGACTGGCTGGAGCAGCGGGGGGTGGGCCTCGACGGCCCGCTCCGTCAGCGGCTCAGCGCGCTGGAAGCCGACGGCGCCTCGGTGCTGGCGGTGGCGGTTGGCGGCCGCTTGCTCGGTCTGGTGGCGGTGCACGACCAGCCGCGGGGTGATGCGGCCGCCACCGTGCAGGAGCTGGCCGCCATGGGGCTGAGCCTCGGCGTGCTCAGCGGCGACCGGCAGCCAGCCGTGCGGCGGCTGGGCGAGCGGCTGGGCCTGCCGGACGACGCCCTTGCCTGGGAGCTGCGCCCTGAGCAGAAGCTCGACCACATCGTGCGCTGGCGGCAGCAGGGGCCGGTGGCGATGGTGGGCGATGGCATCAACGATGCGCCCGCTCTGGCGGCGGCCGATCTCGGCATCGCCGTGGGCACCGGCACCCAGATCGCCCAGGACACCGCCGATCTGGTGATCCTCGGCGACCGGTTGTCCTCGCTGGTGCTGGCGCTGCAATTGGCGCGGCGCACCCTGGCCAAGGTGCGCCAGAACCTCTTCTGGGCCTTCGGCTACAACCTTGTGGTGCTGCCGATCGCTGCCGGCGCCCTGCTGCCAGGCTTCGGTGTGCTGCTCTCCCCGCCGCTGGCGGCACTGCTGATGGCGATGAGCTCGATCACCGTGGTGGTGAACGCGCTGCTGCTGCATGGTCCGGCCTGACCCCGATCGCCCCAGGGGGCGCTTCCTGGTGCTGGAGGGCATCGATGGCTGTGGCAAGACCACCCAGCTCGCGCGCCTGCAGGCCTGGCTGCCCACCAGCGGGCTGCTGGCGCCGGGGGCGGAGCTGGTGCTGTGCCGTGAGCCTGGAGGGACGCCGCTGGGCCAGGCGCTGCGCCAGCTGCTGCTGCACCCGCCGGAGGCGGCCAGCCCCTGTCCCACGGCGGAACTGCTGCTGTACGCGGCCGATCGCGCCCAGCACGTGGAGACCCGCATCGCGCCCGCCCTGGCGGCGGGCCACTGGGTGATCAGCGACCGCTTCGCGGGCTCCACGGCCGCCTATCAGGGCTATGGCCGTGGCCTGGATCTGGCCTTGATCGGCGAGCTCGAGGCCATCGCCACCGCCGGCCTGACGGCCGACCTCACCCTCTGGCTGGATCTGCCCCTGCCGCTCTCGCTGGAGCGCCGCGGGCACCGGCCTGCCGATCGGATCGAGGCGGCTGGACTGCCGTTCCTGGAGCGGGTGGCCGGCGGTTTCGCCCAGCTGGCGGCGCAGCGGGGCTGGGCCCGGGTGGAGGCTGCCGCTGCGCCTGAGCGGGTGGCGGAAGCGATTGCAGCGCTGCTGCAGAGCCGCTTCGCCGCTGCCGGTGGCGGCGATGGCTGATCTGTTTGCCGACCTGATCGGCCAGCCCCAGGCCGTGGCCCTGCTCGCTGCTTCCCTGCAACGGCAGCGGCTGGCACCGGCCTACCTGTTCAGCGGGCCGGACGGAGTGGGGCGGCGCCTCGGGGCTCTGCGCTTCCTCGAGGGCATCCTGGCCGGCCTTGCTGGATCGGCTCCGTTGCGGCGCCGGCTGGAGGAGGGCAACCACCCTGACCTGCTCTGGGTGGAGCCCACCTACCAGCACCAGGGCCAGCTGATTCCCCGCTCAGAGGCGATCGCGCAGGGGGTGGCGAAGCGGTCGCTGCCCCAGCTGCGGCTGGAGCAGGTGCGGGCGATCAGCCGCTTCCTCGCCCGCCGGCCGTTGGAGGGTGAGCACTGCCTGGTGGTGATTGAGGCGGTGGAAATGATGGCGGAGGGGGCGGCCAATGCCCTGCTCAAAACCCTTGAAGAGCCTGGGAATGGGCTGCTCGTGCTGCTGACCAGTGCGCCGGAGCGCCTGCTGAGCACGATTCGCTCCCGCTGCCAGCAGATCGTGTTCGGCCGGCTGGATCCGCCCTCCCTGCAGGCGGTGCTGCACCGCCAGGCGGATCTCCAACCCGTGGCTGATGGGCCAGAGGCCGGCGGTCTGATCGCGCTGGCGGCCGGCTCGCCGGGTGCCTTGTTGCACCACCGGGAGCAGTGGCAGGCCTTGCCGCCAGGGCTGGCGGAGCGGCTGCTGGAACGGCCGGGCCAACCCCTGGAGGCGCTGACCCTGGCCCGCGAGCTCACCGAAGCACTCGATCTCGATCTTCAGTTGTGGTTGCTGGATTGGTGGCAGCTGCAGAGCTGGCGCCGCGATCTCTGCCTATCCGATCAGCAGCGCATCGAGCGGCTCAGGCGCCAGTTGCAGGGCGCTGTGCAACCGCGGCTGGCCTGGGAGGTGGCACTGCTGGAGCTGGCGCCTCAGCACTGAATGACGCCGGCAGGATCAGGCGGATTCGAGCGAGCGCACCGGCTCCCGCGCGTGCTGCCGGAGTTCCCGCACCAGCCCCTCCTGCTGTTCCAGCTGGGGCCCGGTGGGCAATTCCAGGCAATAGCCGGCTCCGTACACCGTTTTGATGAAGCGGGGTTTGCGGGGCTCGGGCTCCAGCTTGGTGCGCAGGTGGCGCACGTGTACCCGGATGGTCTCGATGTCGTCGTCGGGCTCGTAGCCCCACACTTCCTTGAGGATGAGTGAGGGCGCCACGGTCTGACCGTGGCGTTGCAGCAGGCAGTGGAGCAGTTCAAACTCGAGGTGGGTGAGCCGCACGGCTTCATCGAACCAGATGGCCTCGAACCGCTCCGGTACCAGAGTGAGCGGTCCGAAGTTGAGAATCTCGTTGTGTTTGCCGGCGAGCGGGGCGCGATCGATGCGCCGCAGCAGCGCTTTCACCCGCACGAGCAGTTCTTCGAGATCGAAGGGCTTGGTGAGGTAGTCGTCGGCGCCGGAGTTGAAGCCACTCACTTTATCTTTGGTGCCGCCGAGCGCCGTGATCATCATGATCGGAATGCCGGCGGTGCGTTCATCGCGGCGCAGGCGCTGGCAGAGGGTGAGGCCATCCACCTTCGGCAGCATCAGGTCGAGCAGGATCAGATCGGGATGGGCCTGCAGCGCCAAGGCCTGCCCCTTGATGCCGTCTTCGGCGCATTCCACCTGGAAACCGCCGTGCATCAGATGGCCGGCCACCAGCTCACGCATGTCCCTGTCGTCTTCGATCAGCAGGATGCAGGGCTTCATAGGCGGCGCGGGTGACAGCGGCAATCCGTTGGATTCGAACAGGCCGTATGAGCAGCTTGTGGAAGAAGTATGGGACACGATCCCAGCAACCGCGCCATCGGGCGGTGAACCACCTGGAGGCCGCCTGCGGAGAGGCAATCAGAAACTCCCCGGGCAGGATTCGAACCTGCGACCAATCGGTTAACAGCCGACCGCTCTACCGCTGAGCTACCGAGGATGGCAACCCGTCGAACCTACCCCTCGGTTGCGCCGCCAGGCAAGGGGGAGACCCTGCTGCGCAGGCGCCGGCACAGCGCCGGCCCGTCTTGCCAGCTGCCCATGCGGCCGCTTTCCATCAGCACAGCCCCATCGCAGCGTTCGAGTTCCTCGAGCCGGTGGGTGATCCAGAGGGCGGTCAGGGGATGCTCCTGCCGGTGGCAGAGGCGATGGATCAGCTCCAGCACCTCCGTCTGGCTGATCGGATCGAGCAGGGCGGTGGGCTCGTCGAGCAGCAGCAGGTCGGCGCCGCTGGCGAGGGCACCGGCGATCGCCACCCGCTGTTTCTGGCCGCCGCTGAGGGTGTGGATCGGGCGCCCTTCAAGGCCGCTCAGGCCCACCTGGGCCAGGGCTTCGGCCACCCGGCGCCGCCGCTCTTCGCGGCTCAGCCCTTCCGCCAGGGAGAGCTGGAGATCGGTGCCGCAGCTGGGCAGCAGCAGCTGGTGGTCGGGGTTCTGAAACACCAGGGCCGGTGTGCGCTGGCGGTGAATCCGCCCCCGCTGCGGATCGAGCAGCCCGGCGATCAGCCGCAGCAGGGTGCTTTTGCCGCTGCCGTTGCCACCCACGAGCATCCACAGCCCGGGCCGGGGCACCTCGAGGTTGATGTGGTCAAGGGCAAGGCTGCCGTTGGGCCAGCGAAACCCCAGGCCCTCCACCACCAGGGGAGGATCAGGGGCGGAGAAACCGGTGCGGCTGTGGCCTGGTGGCGAGCTGGTCAACTGTCAACGCTGAAGCCAGGACGTTTGGTGCCGGTGCCACCGGCGGCCGACCGTTCGTAGAGCTGAACGGCCACCAGTTCACTGCTCAGCAGGCTGACCCGTTTCTCCTCGGCTTTCTCGCAGCTGAGTTCGAGCACGCGCGGGTGGCCGCTCTCGAGGATCGCCATGATCTGGCCGTAAAGGGCCTGGGCGTCTGCCAGCTCCTTGCGCTGGACCGAGACGGGCATGGGGCTGAGCTTGAGCGAGAGCTCGACGACGTACACGGCAGTTCGGTGAGGGCAGCCGCCACTCTGGCGAATGGCGCGGCGCTGCGGCTCAGAGGGTCGGGGTGGCCGTCAGGCCCGAGTCTGGTGTGAGCCAGTGAGTGCAAGTACTCATTGCCCCTGGTCAGGGGCAGCGGGGGCCCCGACCACCAGCCGATTTGCGTACAGTACCCTTGTAAAGCTTCATGAAGCCTCTTCATCATGACGATTGCTGTAGGGCGCGCGCCTTCGGCTCGGGGATGGTTCGACGTCCTCGATGACTGGCTCAAGCGCGACCGTTTCGTTTTTGTCGGTTGGTCCGGTCTGCTGCTGTTCCCCACCGCCTAC
>NZ_JAGQCV010000006.1 GCF_024346375.1 Synechococcus sp. ATX 2A4
GTAGGCGGTGGGGAACAGCAGCAGACCGGACCAACCGACAAAAACGAAACGGTCGCGCTTGAGCCAGTCATCGAGGACGTCGAACCATCCCCGAGCCGAAGGCGCGCGCCCTACAGCAATCGTCATGGGAAGAAAAAGTGCGGAAATCCCGCCAAGCTGAGGGATACCGCGAGATCGTAACAACGAAACCCGCCACTGCGAGGCAGCTTGAAATGGGCTGACACCCTTGCCGCAGCCAGCGTTCTTAAGTAATTCTTCTCATTGTTCGGCGGCGGTCGCCTGGCTGCGTCCACGCCTCGCTGCAACGGCTCGCTGCAGCTGCCCTCTGGCTCCGCTTTCTGGCCCCGCTCTGGTGCGTGGCTCTGGTGAACGGCTCTCTGGGTGGCCCACTTTCGCCGGTTCCGCCTTTGCTGCCCCCGACCTCGCCGCACAGAGGCGAGGATGGCAAGCCACCGCCAAGATTCCCGCCCCATGCCCCCGGCTTCTTCCTCCGCCGGCTCCCCGCCGCGCCCCGACCCGGCCGCCAGCTCAGCTCCCCGCGCCAGCGACCCCGCCGAGGTGCTGGAGCAGACCGTGCAGGGATCCCGGCGCCTCTCCAACCTTCTGGTGGCCTCGGCCGTGAGCGCCGGTGGTGCCGGTTTCCTGCTCACCAGCCTCTCGAGCCGGCTGGGAATCGATCTGCTGCCGATCGGCCACCCCGCCAGCCTCGACTGGGTGCCCCAGGGCCTGGTGATGGGGGCCTACGGCATTGCCGCCCTGCTGCTCGCTCTCTATCTCTGGAGTGTGATCAGCATCGATCTCGGCGCTGGCGCGAACCGCTTCGATCGCAGCAACGGCACGGCCACGATCAGCCGCCGTGGTTTCCGCAGCCTGATCAGCTTTGAGCTTCCCTTGCGGGACATCCAGGCCGTCAAGGTGGACGTGCGCGACGGTCTCAATCCCCGTCGTCGCCTTGCCCTGCGTGTGCAGGGGCGCCGCGACCTGCCCCTCACCCGGGTGGGTGAACCACTCCCTCTGGCCGAGCTCGAGCAGAGCGGGGCCGAACTGGCCCGTTTCCTGAAGGTGCCTCTGGAGGGCGTATGAAACCGATGGCGTTCTCCCTCACCCGCACCCTGCTGGTGAGCCTGCTGCTGTTCACCCCCTTCGGCCTCAGCGCCTGTGGCAGCGACCAGAGCCAGGCGGCGCTCGGTTGTGCCACGGCGGCCAGTCCCTGCCTGAGCGGCAAGGCCGTGGTGTCACTTCAGACCAGCCGCGGCGAGGTGGTGGTGGAGCTCGATGGCGCCGATGCCCCGCTCACCGCCGGCAACTTCGTCGACCTGGTGCGGCGCGGCACCTACAACAACACCGTGTTCCACCGGGTGGTGAACCAGCCCACGCCGTTTGTGGTGCAGGGCGGCGATCCCCAGAGCGCCACCCCTGGCGTGAGCCCCGAGCTGTTCGGCACCGGCAGCTTCCTGGACCCCAGCACCGGCCAGACCCGCTTCATCCCCCTGGAGCTTGGCTTGAAGGGCAAGGCCATCCCCCGCTACGGCGAGCAGCTCACCGATCCGGCTGAGGCGTCCCAGCTGCGGCTGCTGCATGAGCGCGGTGCCATTGCCATGGCCCGTTCCGAAGATCCAAATTCCGCCAGCGCGCAGTTCTATGTGGCCCTGCGACCCCTTCCCGAGCTCGATGGCCGCTACGCCGTGTTCGGCCGCGTGGTGAAGGGCATGGAGGTGGTCGACCGCATCCAGCAGGGAGACAAGTTGGTCAAGGCCAACGTGATCGAAGGCGGCACTCTGGTGAAGGGCCAGCCCTGAGGCGCTTCATGCCCAGCCCTGAGGTGCCTCAGGCCGGCACCCGTTTCTCCGAGGCGGTGGTCCTGAGGTAGGCGGTGTTCACACCGGAGGCCCGCTCCAGGGCCACTTTTCCGGTGCGCACGATTTCGAGAATTCCGTAGCTCTCGAGAATCTGCTCGATAGCCACCAGCTTGCCCGGGTCGCCCACCACCTCAAGGATCAGGGCGTTGTCGGCCACATCCACCACATTGGCGCGGAACACCTGCACCAGATCCAGGATCGCGGCGCGGCTCTCGGCCGGCGCCGACACCTTCAGCAGCATCAGCTCGCGCTCCACCGCCGGAATGGTGGAGAGGTCGATCACGTTGAGCACGTTGACCAGCTTGTTGAGGTGCTTGGTCATCTGCTCAAGGGTGCGGTCGTCGCCCTCCACCACCATGGTGAGGCGCGAGACGCCGCGTTGTTCAGCTGGGCCCACCGCCAGGCTTTCGATGTTGAAGCCGCGGCGGGCGAACAATCCAGAAATCCGGCTGAGGGCACCGGATTGGTCCTCCACCAGCACCGAGAGGGTGTGCTTCATTCCCGGCGGGCACGGCAGGCGGTCAGCTTCCCAAATTACGCGCTGGCCTCACGGGCGCCGGGGCGGGCGCTCAGCGGTGGTCTTCAGGTCGGGTCGGCAGGCGGCGCAGCCAGGCCTGCAGCAGCCGATCCACCGTGGCGGGGTCTTCGTCGTGCGGGCAATGGCCCACACCCTCCAGCCGTTCCAGTTCGAGGTCGGGCCGAAGCTTTCGCAGCTCGCCGGCCACCTCGATCGGCACCAGGCGATCGGTCTCTCCCCACAGCACCAGCAGCGGCTGGCGCAGGCGCTGCAGCAGCACCGCGGCGGTGGCTCCGCGGGGGCGCAGCGCCATGCCGATGCTCATGCCGCGCAGGGCCCAGGCGGCGGTGGGGCGCCGGGCCGGCTGGGCGATCAGCTGGCGCAGGGCGCTGTCGCCGATCACCGGCGTGTTGTAGGCCGATTGGATGCCCAGATCCAGCAGGGGCGTGCGGGCGATCAGGGGCACCAGCAGCTCCAGCGGCAACAGCCGGCAGAGCAGCAGCACCGCCCAGCGCTGCAGCCAGCGCCGCCAGGGGGCCCGCCGCGGCGGCACGGGCATCAGCAGGGTGGGATCCGGCAGCGGAGCGGCCACCACCCCCCGCACCCAGGCGGGAAAGAACACGCCGCAGCTGAGTGCCACCAGGCCACCGAGCGAATGCCCGATCAGCACCGCCGGCTGTTGCACCACCTGCTCGAGAAAGCCCTGGGCCTGCCGGGCCCACAGGCGGTTGTCGAGGCGCATCGCCGGCTGGGCCGAGGCGCCGAAGCCGATCAGATCCAGGCCGTAGACGCACCAGCCGGCGGTCGCCAATGGGCCGGCGGTGGCGCGCCAGTGGCCGCTGCCGGCGGCGAAGCCATGCAGCAGCAACAGTGGCGGCCCCTCTGGATCGCCCAACACCCGCCAATGGCAGTCCAGTCCGCGCCATCGCCACACCGCCGCATGGCCCCAGTCGGGACCGGCCGTTGCGACAGGCTGGCCCAGGGATGTCACCAACGGAGCGGGTTCACGCAAGACACCTCTCACTATTGCGAAGCTTCGGCGGCGCTGCGTCCGGGTCAGGGGTTCTTCCGGCCTGAATCCCGGCCCTCCCGCGATCTGGGGGTGCTGCTGGCGCGCCAGCTCGGCCTGGCGGCCCCCCTGCGCGTGTTGGACCTGATGACCGGCTGCGGCATCCGGGCCCTGCGCTACGGCCAGGAGAGCCCGGCTGCGCTGGTGTGGGCCAACGACGCCGACCCGGACCGCCAGCCGCTGCTGCAGGCCAACCTCGCCCCCCTGGCCGACCGCCCGGGGCTGGAGTTGCGCTGCACCGCCCTCACCGCCCAGCAGTTGCTGGCGGGTTGTCTGCAGCGGCAGGAGCGCTTCGAGCTTGTCGACCTTGACGCCTTCGGCTGCCCCACCGCCCTGTTGCCGCTGGCGCTGGAGGCGGTGGCCTTCGGCGGCGTGCTGTATGTGGCCAGCACCGATGGCCGCTCCCCCACTGGCCACGACCGTTCTGCGGCCGTGCGCACCCTGGGGGCGGCGGCCCGGGCCCATCCGGCCAGCTGGGAGCTGGCGCTGCGCCTGCAGCTGGGCGTGATCGCCCGCACGGCCTGGGCCATGGGTCGGGGCCTGCAGCCGCTGTTCAACTTCAGCGAGGGCCGCACGTTTCGCACCGCGGCGCGGATCCTGCGCCGGCCCCTGGCGGGCGAGGAGCGGCAGCTCGGCCTGCTGGCCCACTGCCACAGCTGCGGGGAGCAGCAGGTTCAGAGCCTGCTGCGCCTGCGCCAGTGGCAGGTGTGTTGCGAGCCTGGGGCGGCGCTGGCGGTGAGTGGGCCGCTCTGGATCGGTCCGCTGCAGGATCCCGCCACGCTTGCGGCGATCCTTGCCGCCACGGCTCCGGAGGATCCATCGCTCTGCCGCGCTGCCGCCCGCCTGCTGAGCAGCCTCGCCGCCGACGCGGGCCTGCCCGCCCGTTGCTGGCCGATGGCGGAGCTGGGCCGGCGCCTGGGGGGCGGTCCGCCGCCGTTGCAGGCGCTGCTCTCAGACCTGCAAGGCCAGGGATGGGAGGCCTGCGCCAGTGGGGTGATGCCCGGCCAGTTCCGCACCGATGCCCCCTGGGCGCTGGTGCTCGAACGGGCCGGGGCGCTAAATAGGTAGCCGTTTTCCCAATGGGCCATGGCCTCTGAAATCTTCGGCATCGCGGCGATCTTCTGGGTGCTCATCCCCGTGGGCCTGGCCGGCGGTGCCCTGTTGCTCAAGTTGCAGAAAGACTGAGCGGCCTGCGGCGCGTCGCCCCCTGCCTCAGCTTTAGGCTCAGCGGCCTATCCGCCGGTGGTTCATGCAGGTTCTGGTCGTCGGCGCCACTGGAACTCTCGGCCGCCAGATCGCCCGGCATGCGCTGGAGCAGGGGCATCAGGTGCGTTGCATGGTGCGCTCCCCCCGCAAGGCTTCTTTCCTGCAGGAATGGGGTTGCGAGCTCACCCGCGGTGACCTGCTGGAACCCGACAGCCTCGCCTACGCCCTTGAAGGCCAGGAGGCGGTGATTGATGCGGCCACCGCCCGCCCTACCGACAGCGCCGGCATCTACACGATCGACTGGCAGGGAAAGCTGAATCTGGTGCGGGCCTGCGAAGCGGCGAACGTGAAGCGCTTTGTCTTCGTGTCGCTGCTGGAGGCGGAGCAGCACCGCAGCGTGCCGCTGATGGACATCAAATACTGCACCGAACAACTGCTGGCGGCGTCGCAGCTGGATTACACGATCCTGCGCTGCGTGGCCTTCATGCAAGGGGTGATCGGTCAGTTCGCCATCCCGGTGCTCGAAAGCCAGACGGTGTGGGTGAGCGGCACGCCCACGCCGATCGCCTACATGAACACCCAGGACGTGGCCCGTTTCTCGCTGGCGGCCCTGTCCCATGACGGAACGATCCGAAAATCCTTCCCGGTGGTGGGCCCGAAGGCCTGGAACACCGGGGAGGTCACCCAGCTGTGCGAGCGCTACAGCGGCCGCTCGGCCCGGGTGTTCCGCGTGCGGCCGTTTCTGATCCGGTTGATGCAGGCTCTGGCGTCGCTCTTCGAGCCCGGGGTGCAGGTGGCCGAACGGCTGGCCTTCGCCGATGTGACAGGCGGTGGCCAGAGCCTGGAGGCACCGATGGAGGACATCTATGCCGCCTTCGGGTTGGACCCGGCTGCCACCACCCACCTGGAGGACTACCTCAAGGAGTATTACGACACGATCTTGCGGCGCCTGCGCGAGATGGAGGCCGACCTCGACAAGAACGCCAAGAAGAAGCTGCCGTTCTGAGCTCCAGGCGGCCGGCGGTTTTCGCCGCATTACAGGCCTTGGCCTGTCGACTCCTCACTGGCCACAGGCCGTGGCCGCATCACAGGCCCGAGCATTGGCCGGATGGTACGGCACGGGCAAGTTCATCTGTACTATGGCGGGAGACTGCTGAGGCGCTGATCTGCCCACTCCAGCTCAAACTTGCCCCCACTGACGAGCTGCTGCGCCTCCCCCGCGTCCGTTCCTTCCACACCCTGGCCCTGTTCGCCCCATGTCGATTGCTCAGATCAAGAACCTGCAGCGGCGTCTCGCCAACCTGGAGCAGGAATCGGTGCAGGAGTTGAACCGTGCCTGCGGCCATGAGTTGTGGCAGAGCCTGGGCTTTGATGCCCTCGATGCGCTGGAGGATCCCGATCGGCGCTCCAGGGCGAACTACTACTACGGCCAACTGCAAACGGTGCGAGAGCTGCAGCAGGTGATCGGCTGAGCGGCATGGGCGCCAAGCCTCCCTATCCGCTAGCGCCGCTGCGTCCGGATTTCCCGCCACCGGCCCGGCCGCCTCGCCCTTGAGCGGGGCCGCCGCCCTGGGCGGAATCAGGCAGGAGCAGCCGCTGCAGGCGTTCCTCCTCGGTCTGGCTCATCGAGCGCCACTGGCCGGCCGGCAGGTCGGTCAAGTCCAGTGGTGGTTGGCCGTCCATCAGGTCGATGGCGGCGCGGATCAACCGGAGGGTGGGCCATCCCACCGCAGCGGTCATGCGGCGCACCTGCCGGTTGCGACCCTCCCGCAGCTCCAGCTCCAGCCAGCAGGTGGGAATGGCGCGCCGCTCGCGGATCGGGGGATCCCGTGGCGGCAGGCCGGGATCCGCCAGCAGCCGGGCCCGGGCCGGCAGGGTGCGCTGGCCCTGGATGGTGACCCCCGCCTGCAGAGCGGCCAAGCCAGCCGGGGTGGGCTCCCCTTCCACCTGAACCCAGTAGCGGCGCCAGTGGCCCCAGCGCGGGTCCGTGAGCCGTTGCTGCAGCCGGCCCACACTTGTGAGCAGCAGCAGCCCCTCACTGTCCGCGTCCAGCCGCCCAGCGGCATAGACCTCCCGCACCGGGATGAAGCCAGCCAGGTGGGCCCACTGGCTGCCCGGTTCCGCCGTGAACTGGCTGAGCACGCCGTAGGGCTTGTGGAACAGCAGGGTAGGCACGGTTGTTTCAGCCAGCTCCAGCGAGTCTCTTGGCGCAGACCCAGGCCTCGGCTGGATCCACCCCACCGGCTCAGGCCCAGCGCCGCTCAGCCGGCGCTGCGGCGCGCGCGCCAGAGGTTCACCGCGCCGATCGAAATCAGCAGCAAGCCCAGATCCAGGGACAGGGAAGGAACGATCAAGGCTTGGACCCGGCGCGATCGCAGACCCTAGGGCCGGGGGGGGGGAGAGGCGCCAATTTAAGCTGTTCCTTCTCCTACAGATTGAGCACCCGCTCCGCATGATCGAAACCTCGGGCGTGATCGAGAAGGAACAGGGCAACGGCTTCTACCTGGTGACCCTCGATCAGCCCGCTGGCCACCAGTGCCTGTGCCGTGCTGCCGGCAAGCTCACCAAGTTCCGCATCAAGCTGCTGGCCGGTGACAAGGTGCTGGTCGAGATCAGCCCTTATGACCTCACCCGTGGCCGCATCACCTACCGGGAACGCAATGCCGGTGCCACTGGCCCCCGGCCGGGCGGTAACCGTCCGGGCGGTCCGCGCCGCCGCTGAAACGCCGCCGCTGAGCCGCCGCTTCAGGCGCGCTGACGGGCGTGAAGGAAGCCGGGCAGCTGGGGCCCGCGAAGCCGGATCACCTCGCCTGCTTCGTCGTGGAGGGCTTCCAGCGGCAACCCAGGCGCCCGCCCGCCGGCAGCGGCGGCAGGCTCCTCCAGCCCCGGCTTCGGCTGGATCAGATAGGGCTCCGCCACCGACCAGGTGCGCGCATAGCTGACCAGCAACGGGTCGGCGGGCGCGTACACATAGGAGGGGTGCCTGGGGATGGTTTCCTGCTCCGCCCGCTGGCCATCGATGCGGACCGCCCGGGTGATCGCCTGCACGAAACGGCTGCGGGTGACCACGGTGGTCAGGTAAGCCACGACCCGCAGGCGCGGGGCGTCGAAGCCCTCGGCGCACATGTCGATGCTCACCAGCCAATCGGCGCCACCAGCTCGAAAGGTCGCCAGCCGTTGCGCCGCCTCCGGATCCTGCGAATGCACCAGCAGCACCTGGTCGCCCTGTTCCTCCAGCAGGCCGGTGAGGCCGCGGGCATGGGCGATGTCGCGGGCAATCACGAGGCCGCCAGCCTCCGGATGGTCGGCGGCGCGCAGGGCTTCGAGCTTCAGCCGCGCCTGGAGCAGCACCCGCAGGGCAATGCTGCTGGGATCCCCCAGGCGGATCGCCCGGCGCAGGTTGCGGGCACGCCAGCTCTCCCGGTGCTCGGCCGAAAGGGGCGAACGCTCCAGTTCCACTGCCGCAAGCGACCCATCGGTGCTGGCGAGGCCGTGGTCGATCCAGCCGTTCTGGAAACGAAATTCCAGGGGCCTGACATCCCCCTGATCGATCAACTGGCGCGGTTCCACGCTCAGGTCGGGGGCAATTTCCTCGACGATCACCCCCTCCTGGCGCCGGGAGATGCGGCGGGAGGCACTGAACCCGAGGTTATCGGCGCGAAACGGGGTGCCGCTCAGCCCGAGACGCAACACGCAGCCCCGGCTGAGGCAGCCGAAGGCATGGCTCCAGGCGGTGGCTTCCGGATCGTCGGGATCCAGCCCGAGGTGATGCACCTCATCGGCGATCGCCAGCACCTTGCACGCCTGGAGGCCCGCCAGCTCCCGCTCCAGCCGCCGCCGGTGCCGCGCCGCACTCTGGTAGCTGATCAGCAGCCCCTGGCCGGGGACCATCCGGCTCCAGCCGCCACCGCCGCTGCCTTCGCCACTGCCTTCGTTAGCGCCGGGGTCACCGCCGGCGCCCTCGCCTGCAGCACTCGCTTCGAGATCGAGATCCCGCAGCTCCAGGCCCAGGCGTGCGGCGGCGGAGCGCCATTGGCTGGCGATCGACTGGCGGTGGCAGAACACCAGGAAATGGCTCAGCCGCCCTTCCGCCACCAGGCGCTGGAAGCCCAGCAGGGCCCCCAGTGTTTTGCCGGCCCCGGGCCCGGCATGCACAAGCACGTCTTCGCCCTGCGCCCCGGCGCGTTCCAGCCGCCGCCGCATCAGGTTGATCAGCTGGCGTTGCCACTGGCGCGGCTTGAGCCCACCGTCGGCATCCAGGCCGGACGCCGTTCCGGGTGCCGCTCCGGGTGCCGCTGTGGCGGTACCTGGGGCTCGCCTGCCAAGATCAAAGGAGGGTGCGGCCACGGTGCCCTGCAGTGGCGCCATTGTGCCGCCCATCACAGCGGCTGCCGGAGCGGAAAAATGGGGATTTGTTTCCAGGGTTTTTTGCTCTTTCACCCTTACGTTCAGACCATCCCCCCCAGGACCTGCAGCCCCTGCTGTTCTCCGCGCCGATGAGGCCCCGATGAGAGAGTTCCCCGAGTCCGGCCCGCCGGAACCCCTCCTCCGGGCGCATCTGGAGGGCTGTTTCCAGCAGGAGTGCGACATCGACCCCGTGATCCTGCGGGTTCGGCTGCTGCGTCATCTCGGCTCGGTGCTGCAGGCCCGCTGCCTGGAACAGGAATTGCTGCCGTTGTTCTGATGTCTTCCCCTTCCACTCCCGCCCTTCTTGCCGTTACCGGCGCCTCCGGCAAGACCGGCTGGCGTGTGGTGCAGGAAGCGCGCCAGCGCGGCTATCAGGTGCGGGCGATCCTGCGGCCGGGTTCGAGCGTGCCTGAAGGCCTCGAAGGGGCGGAGCTGATCCGGCTGGACCTATCCGACCAGAACGCCCTGCAACAGGCGCTCTCCGGCGTGGAGGCGCTGGTGATCGCCACCGGCGCGCGCCCGTCGATCGATCTCACCGGCCCGTTGCAGGTGGATGCGTTGGCGATCCGCAGCCAGATCGCCGCCTGCCGCGCCGCCGGGGTGCAGCGCGTGGTTCTGGTGAGCTCGCTTTGCAGCGGCCGGCTGTTTCACCCGCTCAACCTGTTCGGATTGATCCTGCTGTGGAAGCGGGTCGGGGAGCGCTGGCTGGAAAGCAGCGGCCTGGATTGGACCGTGGTCCGTCCCGGTGGCCTGCGGGAAAGCGAGGAAGGCCTCGACAACGAGGGCTTGCGCTTCAGCGGGCCGGATCAGCAGGAAAGCAACAGCATCCCCCGTCGCCTGGTGGCGCGCGTCTGCCTCGATGCCCTCGCAGCGCCCGCCTCGATCGGTCGCATCATTGAAATCACCAGCAGCCAGGAGCTGCCGCCCAGCTCCCTGGCCCAGTGGCTGGAGGCACCAGCCGGCGCCAGCCCCGCCCGCGCCTGAACGCTCCGGTGGCACTGTCTGGGGAAGCTCTGCTGGATCAGCTGGGGGTGCCGCCCTTCCGGCCCCGGGCGCCCTGGTGGGGCGCCGATCTCCAGACCCTGCGCGACACGCTGCGCCCGGAGCGCTTGCCGGCGGAGTCGGCGCAGGCGGTGCCGCTGGCGCTGCCCGGCGGCGAAGCCCTGCTGGGTTGTCTCGATGCCCCCGCTTCTGGCCCCGACGGCGCCGCCGCTGCTGCTCCCCCCCGCGCCCTTGTGGTGCTGCTGCATGGCCTGGGCGGCTCCAGCCGCAGCATCGGCCTGCTGCGGCTGGCCCACGGCCTGCGACAGGCGGGGTTTGCCGTGCTGCGGCTCAACCTGCGCGGGGCAGGGGCGGGCCGAAACCTGGCGCGGGGCACCTATGCCGCCCACTGCAACCGGGATCTGATCCCGGCGTTGCTTCAGGCCCGCCGCCTCGCCGCCGGCCGTCCGCTGCTGGGGGTGGGGCTGTCGCTGGGCGGCACGGTGCTGCTCAATGGCCTGCTGGACGCCGCCTCTCCTGGGTTGCTGGACGGCCTGGTGGTGGTGAGCTCTCCGATCGATCTGGCCAGCAGTTCGGCGGCCATCGGCCAGCCCCGCAACCGCCTGTATGAGCGCTGGCTGCTGCAGCGCCTGCGCCAGCAGACCCTGGCCGATCCCGCCGGTCTGCAAGAGGGCCAGCGCAGCCAGCTGCAGGCGGTGGCATCGATCCGCGCCTTTGACGCCCTGATCACCGCACCGCGCTGGGGGTTCGACTCGGTGGAGGCCTATTACGCGGGCGCCAGTCCGCTGGCTCTGCTGCAGGGCCGCCTGGCGGAGGAGCAGGCGGCGCGGCGACTGCCTCCCCTGCTGCTCGTGCACGCCCTCGACGACCCCTGGGTGCCCGCGGCCCCGGCGGTAGCCCTGAGTGGGCGGCTCACGCCAGCCTCACCGCTGCAGACCGTGCTCAGCCGCACAGGGGGCCACAACGGCTTCCACGGCCCGGGAGGCAGCTGGTCGGATCTGCTGGTGACGCGCTGGTTGCTGGATCAGGTGCGGGGGAGGCGATGACTGCCCTTGCGCTCAGCCGGCCAGGCCGCGGATCGACATCACAACATCGTTGTAGTCGAGATCGCCGCCTCCCCACTGATCTTCAAACCCGTAGATGCCGGGAGCCAGGGGCAGCATGTGGACGATGCCATCCGGATTGGCCGCCCCGACGCTGAACCATGCCGCCAGCGGAGACGGCCCGGCGGGGAGCGGTGCGGCTGTGGTCGTTGCTTGTGCCGCCAGAAAGGCTTCCACGCTGCCGCCGCTCACCAATGCGAATGCATAGAAGCCATTCGCCAATGTCAGATCCGCATGCTGTGCACTTGATGGTTCTAGAGCGGAGATGGTGATAGCGCGATCAAGGGAAGCGGCGGCGTAGCCACCATCTCCTGGAGAGATCCAGCCCGTTTCGGTGAACAATGCGCCGGTGATCGAGTCCACCCCGTAGACCAGCAGGGTGTTGGCGTTGGCCGCCACGCTGGCCGACCACACCGACAGTGAAGCGCCAGCCGGTCCGCTGTCTCTCAGCCGGAAGACACCCGTGCTGAGTGACAGCTCGGACGCATGGCCGTAATCCGCGTGGATGGCTCCGCCCCCATCTCTCAGTCGGATCTCAGGGCCTGTCGATAGGGCGATGGCGGCAGGATCTTCGCGACCTTGGCCGTAGATGCCGAAGCTGCTGGCTGCCATTGGCACCAGTGCCGCATTTCCAGCCCCGATACTGGCTGTTTCCGTGGGCTGTAAGAGGCGATGAAAGGCTGCCAGGGAGGTGGTCTCCGCCAACTGGATGCCGAGGGTGGGGGTGAGGCTGGAAGGATCGGCTGCCGCGGGATTCACGATCCAGGGTGTCAGCGGCGGGGGCGCAGCCGGTTGGCTCAAAGACTGGACGGCTCCAGTTGCCAGCCCGGCCGGCGCTGCCTCATTGGTGAGAGGGGCGAAGCCACCGAGTGTGGAGAAGGACGCTGAAGTATCGGGGAGCGACGTGTAGTTGTAGATGGTGACGCTGTTGGCTGTGCTCGGCCCGATGGACCGGCTGGGCAGCAGCAGGCCGATCTTGGCAGGGTCGAAGCGAATGCCGACAGGACTCCAGGCCGGCAATTGGCTTGTGGATGTGTTCGAAGGCGGCGCGAACGGTGGCTCAAAGGCCGTATCTTTGGCGCTCCCTGTTTCTGCAGGGATTGGTGGGGCGGCATCAACATTAGTGGGTGGAACTGCGGTGGCGCCTACGGGTGCACCAATGGAGATCTTCAGAAACCCAGCTGAATCCTGATTCCCCGCACCAACGCCAAAAGGAGGATTGCCACTGCTCCCTGGATTGTTTCCCAAGGGGTTGTAGTAGATCAGATTGTTTAAAAAGCGGTCGGAATAGGCGTATCCGTAGACATCTGGAACGAGCGCTTGGCTCAGATCTGGCTTGGCTCCAGGGGTGCCTACGTAGGGGCTGCCATTGAGGGCATAAGCCCATGTATTCCAGAAGAGATTCCTTTTTGCTTGTTCAGGCTGGGCCCATTTCCCCCAATACCCATCGCGAGCGGCGCCTTGAGAGCGGATGGTGCCCGGCACCGTTGGCCCATTCCCCCACCAGTCCAAGCCACCAGCCTGTTTCCCATTGTTCTGGAAGGTGGAACCGTTAGAAGGCAACGATCCAATGGCTTTTCCTTCGAATTTCACGGTTGAACCGATCAGGCCGAAGTTCAGTCCGCTCAACACATCGCCCACAGCAAAGGCGATGGTTGGGTTCACTCCGCCGCCACCCCCAGTGCTGATCTGCTGCCATTTCTGCCTGGCAAGATAGGAAGCAAACTTTGCTGGGTCTTTGTCATGCTCTGTCTTGAGATCAATGCCTTCGTACCAAACCCAGCCAGCGTTGCCGCCATAGATGCCTGCTGGCGATTCAAGATAGGTGAAGCCTGAGTAGTTCTTTTCGTTGTAGAAGGCAGGTGAGCGGCCCCTTTGATGAGGAAGATAGAGGCTCCCCTTGGTGCCTTGTATGGCGCCCTGGAGAACGATAAATCCTGAGTCGTTAAATGTATTGCCATCATGGAAGTCAAGGAAGAATGCATTCAAGTCGTAATTGCCGGATGCAAATCCTTTGATGCTTGTCGTTGGATTGGTTTGGGAGAGAGTTTTGAGGTACGTGCTCCAATCGTGGTAAGTGCCAGCCGGTGCCTGCCCAGGAGATAAATATCGATTGTTCTTGAAGCTATTGTTCTTCTGTAGCCCTGCCTCAGAGAGAGCCTTGGCGATAGCGGCTGTCTTGTCGGGTTTCCCGGCTGTGTTGACGCCGCCATTGACACTTTCAGCGTGGCCGTCTAGACCCAGCACAGGTTCGGCTCCTGCGATATTGAGGGTATCAAGATTGATAGGACTTAAGAAGAAGTCGATATATGTTAGGTCGCCATCAATGGAGCTTAGTTTGGCATTGAAGCCAGGTTGGAGGCCGATGAATGGTTCAATAAGTTCCTGCCAGAGCACGTTTTTGTTGGCATCAGCCGGATTGCTGGCGGATGGCGCATAAGTGATGGGATTAAAGCCGTTCTCGCCATTATTGGTATAATCAATCGGCTTTCCGATGCTGACGTAAACCCTGCCTCCTGTGAAGGCATTCAGCAGGATGTTTGGAGTGTCTTTTCCCAGCCGATCCACTGCGGCCCTCGTGGGCCCCCAGAAGAACTCCTGGCCAGATAATGGATGTTTGTATTGCCCACCCTCTGGAACCAGGGATTGAAGGTCAGAAAGTCTGTAATTTGTAGCGAAGTCAAGGTCTACGCTGCCCTTTGCTCCTGTCTGGCCAAGGGGTTGCCCAGGCACTGTGGGCAACTGACCCCAAAGAGTGACACCATCACCTCCTGAAAAGGAAATGTAGACATCATCATTCGGATCGTAGTCCGGCTCGCCACTGCCATGGGTTTTCTTGAGGTAATCCTTGAGATCTTCGGAGAGGTCAAAGACCACAGCAACAGGCAGGCTGGCTGGGTTCTGAGCCTCCACATCCTCACTTGTTTTTCCGGACACGCCCTGGCCCGTGTAGGAGTTGATGGCTGGATTCTTGCGGCCTTTGACATCAACGAGAATGTGCGGAGAAATGGTGACCGCAAGGTTCTGACTGATGCCGCTCTTGTTGGCTCCGTTCCAGAAATCTTCTTTCAGTGCTGTTGTGAACGCGGAATCTTCGTTGAAGCTCAGTAAAACCTGAGAGGTTTGCACCGCTTTGCCATGGGCTGACTTTCGCAGAACTCGCACTGCGTCAGGACGATAAATAGCCCCATTCTCCTTGTTGGTGTCCGTTGCAGTGAGATGCAATTGGAAGGAGGCTGGATCCAGGTCGCCCGTTTTGGAACTGTCAAGAAAATTGCTGAAGGTCAGTAGAACATCCCTGCCGCCTCTCCCAGGGGCGGTTGGATCTGCCTCTATAAAGGTATAAGTATTGAAGGCGATGTTGACGAGTTGCAGACTCGCTGGGCTGGATTTTTGCATGAGTACGGCTGACCGTCCTGGGGATGGGATGGTGGCGGGCCTTCCCCTAGGCTGTTATTGGTATTAGAACATGATGACCATATGCTGAAAGGCGTCTTAACAAAGCATGATTAGGTTTCGGGCGGAGGCGGACCGCTGTTGTGGGTTGCCTGCTGTGTCTGAGCACCCACAATTCGCCGCTCAAGTTGCTGTCGCGCCTCCTCCGCTGACGTGCTGCCACGGCGTGTGGCGGATCACCCAGTCGTCGATGGGGCGGCCGGCGATCAGGTGTTCATCCACGATCCGCTCGATCCGCTCCGGCGTGACGCCGCCATACCAGAGGCCTTCCGGCCAGATCAGCAGGATCGGGCCGCCTGCGCACACCCGCAGGCAGTCGGCCTTGGATCGCAGCACAATCCCCTGAGGACGCCCAGGATCCTCCAGGCCGCGCTCCCGCAGCAGGCGCTTGAGCAGGGCCCAGCTGGCGGCGCCCATCGCCGGATCGCCGCACAGGGCCTTGGTGGGGGTGGCGCAGAGCAGCAGGTGTCGCTCGACGCCGATCGTTGGCGACGGCAAGCCGGTGCTCATGCGGTCAGCAGGGTGCGGCTGGCGGCTGTGGCGGCCTCCCGCACCGCCTGGCGCGCCCAGGCATCGACGGCGAGCACGTCGGCGAGCGAGGGGGCGGCGCTGAGGTCGGCCCGGTGGCGGTCACAGACCCGTTCGATCAGTTTCGGAATGTCGAGGAAGTGCACCTGCTCCTCCAGGAACAGGGCCACCGCCTGCTCATTGGCGGCATTCATCACCGCCGGCATCGTGCCGCCGGCGCGGCCGGCCGCGTAAGCCAGGGCCATGCACGGATATTTATCGCCGTCAGGGGCGCGGAAGCTGAGCGTGCCCACCTCGGTGAGATCGAGGCGGCGCCACGGCGTTTCCAGCCGCTCCGGCCAGCTGAGGCAGTAGAGAATCGGCAGCTTCATGTCGGGCCAGCCCAGCTGCGCCAGCACCGACGAATCCACCAGTTCCACCATGGAGTGGATGATGCTCTGGGGATGGATCACGATCTCGATGTGGTCGAAATCGAGGCCGAAAAGGTAGTGGGCTTCGATCACCTCCAGCCCCTTGTTCATCAAGGTGGCGGAATCCACCGTGATCTTCCGCCCCATGCTCCAGTTGGGGTGGCTGGTGGCATCGGCCACCGTGGCCTTGGCCAGATCGGCGGCCGGCCAGTCGCGGAAGGCACCGCCGGAGGCGGTGAGCTGGAGGCGGCGCAGCCCCGGGGTGGGAACGCCGGTGGAGAGGCGCGCGGTGTCGGCCCAGGGGGTGCCCTGCAGGCACTGGAAGATGGCGGAATGCTCCGAATCGGCCGGCAGCAGGCGGCTGCCGCTGCGCTTGAGCGCCGGGAGCACCACCGGCCCGGCGGCGATCAGGGTTTCCTTGTTGGCCAGGGCCAGATCCTTGCCCGCCTCCACCGCCGCCAGGGTGGGCAGCAGCCCGGCGCAGCCGACGATGCCGGTCACCACCAGGTCGGCGCTGGCCCAGGCGGCAACGGCGCAGAGCCCTTCGTTGCCGCCCAGCAGCTCTGGGCGCCGCTGCGGTTGCTGCTCCTTTGGCAGGGCCTTGAGCCGTGCCGTGAGTTCAGCCAGCAGCTCCGCCTCGGCCAAGGCCACCACCTCGGGGCTGTGGCGCACGATCTGCTCCACCAGCAGGGAGAGGTTGCGGCCGGCGGTGAGCCCCACCACCTTGAAGCGATCGGGGAACTCCTCGGCCAGCTCCAGGGTCTGGGTGCCGATCGAGCCGGTGGAGCCCAGCACGCTGATCGCTTTCATCAGAACGGCCCGGAGCTGCAGGGCGCCAGTCTCCCATTGCCAGCTGCTTGATGGCCGGTCGGGTTTGGCCGCGCGTCACACTGAACCCACTTGCGGCGGTCTCCCGTGCTCTGGCTCAAGCGCTGGAACTTCATCGAGCGGGCCCGCCTGGAGCGGGAGCTGTGGGATGCCTTTGAGCGCCAGGAAGACATTGAGGCGCTGGTGGCGGGCTGCCCGGAAGACGATCCCTTCCGCCAGGAGGTGTGGCAGACCACCCTGGGGCGGATCCGCAAGATCGAGAAGCTGATGGTGGGCAAAGGGCCCCAGCCGCCAGCCGATTCCTGAACCGGGCCCGCAGGCCATTGAGCCGGGCCAGCCGACCCCCAGCGGGCCGGGTTCAAGCCTGCCGATTCCGCCGCCGCAGGCGTTCGGGGCCGCCTACTTCCTGATCCACTCGGTGAGGCCGGTGGGGCGGTCGATCAGCTCGATGCCGGCGCTGCGCAGCTGGTCGCGCAAGCCATCGGCGGTGGCGTAATCCTTGCTGGCCTTGGCCAGCCGGCGGGCCTCGATCACCGCCTGGATGTCGGCCTCGCTGGGGCCGCCCGCGCCAGGGGCTGCTGCTTCTGTGGCAGGCAGCTCCGCCACCAGACCCAGCACAGCGCTGAGCTCCCGCAGCAGCAGCCAGCGCTTGCGCAGGTCGTCGTCGGCGCCGGAGGCGGCATCGCCTCGCTCCAGCCGATTGGCGAGCGACCGCAGGGGCCGCGCCAGCTCGAACAGCACCGCCAGGGCGGCGGACGTGTTGAGGTCGTCGTCCATGGCGTCGCTGAAGCGCTGGCGAGCCTCCTCCAGCGGAGCTGCTGGGTCAACGCTGTCCGCCTGGGCGCTGCCGCAGATGGCGCTGGTCGCGGTGGCGGCAGGCCAGCCGAGCGCCGCGGCCTGCTGATCGCCCACCAGCAGGGCCGCATTGAGCCCCTTCCAACCGGTCGCCGCCGCTTCGAGCGCTGCGGCGGTGAAGTCAAGCGGCTTGCGGTAGTGGGCCTGCAGCACCAACAGGCGCAGGGTCATCGGCGTGGTGCCGCTGTTCAGCAGGGCGCGGATCGTGGTGAAGTTGCCGAGCGACTTGCTCATCTTTTCGCCGCCCACGTTCACCATGCCGTTGTGCAGCCAGAAGCGCGCCAGCGCCTGGCCGGTGGCCACTTCCGACTGGGCAATTTCGTTTTCGTGGTGCGGAAAGATCAGATCCGCCCCGCCCAGGTGGATGTCGATCGTGTCGCCCAGTTCCTGGCGCACCATCGCCGAGCATTCGATGTGCCAGCCTGGACGCCCCGGCCCCCAGGGGGAAGGGAAGCTGGGCTCCTCCGGTTTGGCCCCTTTCCAGAGGGCGAAGTCGAAGGGGTGCCGCTTGCGGGCCTCTTCCGCCTCGCCCATGCGGCCACTGGCCCCCTCCTGCTGCTCCTCGAGGCTGCGGCCGCTGAGCTTGCCGTAGTCGGCTTTCTTCAGCACGGAGAAATACACATCACCATCGGCGGAATAGGCCGCGCCGCTGGCTTCGAGCTCGGTGATCATCTGGCGGATGCCGTCAAGGCAGCGGGTGGCCCGCGGCAGGCGATCGGGCGGCAGGATCCCCAGGGCGGCCATGTCCGTCTGGAATTCGCGGATGTTGCGCTCGCTCACCGCTTCCATCGAGCTGCCTTCGGTGGCGGCGCGGGCCAGGATCTTGTCGTCGATGTCGGTCACGTTCTGCACGAAGGTGACCGCATAGCCGCGCCATTGCAGGTACCGGCGCAGCACGTCCCAGGCGATGTAGCTGCGGGCATGCCCCAGGTGGCAGAGGTCGTAGACCGTGACCCCACAGCAATAGATCGACACCTGGCCGGGCACCAGGGGCTCAAAAGCTTCAAGGCGGCGGGTGAGGGTGTTGGTGAGCCTGAGGGTCAAGGGGAGCGAAGGTGTCCGTCCCGGCACCGTAGGGCGTGACCTTTGCTGGTACCTAGGGTCCCACCCCGCTGGAGGCGCCTGCGTTTGCCCAAGGCCTTCTCCATCCTCTAGGCAGGGCTCCAGGCCGTGGCTGATCTGGAGGATCGGTTATGGATCCCGGATGCCCTCAACATCCCCACCCGCTATCCCGATAGCCCTCTTTGCTGGTGCGCCAACCGGTCATTTCGGTCGTCTCCAGAGCAACGACGCCTTTTGCCATGCCCGTGCGCTTGTTGACGCAATCCGTGATGCGCTGACCTGAAGCAGGCCAGGTGCTGGCTGAAGTGTCCGCCTGGGCGGTGGTGTTCGGCAGCTATGGACGCGGCACCGCCGGGGTGGGCAGTGATCTGGATCTGCTGCTGGTCGATGCCGTAGCCGTTGGTCCCCAATGCGGCAGGTTGGTGCTCTCGCCGCTCACTTCGCCTCCATCCAGTTCGGCCCCACGCCCGTCTCCACCAGTAGCGGCACGCTGAGCTGCACAGCGCTCTCCATCACGGCCTTCACCCGTGCGCGCACGGTTTCGGTGGCCTCAGGGGCGGCTTCCAGCACCAGTTCATCGTGCACCTGCAGCAGCAGCCGTGCCGGTAGCCCTTCGCTGGCCAGCTCGTGGTGCAGACGCACCATCGCCAGCTTGATGATGTCGGCGCTGGATCCCTGGATCGGTGCGTTCGCCGCCGCCCGCAGCTGCTGCGCCTCCATGCCCGCCCGCCGCGCCACCTCCAGTTCGATCGCCAGGGGGTCTTTGCCGAGCAGCCGGCCCAGCCCATTGGCATCGAAGGGGAACGGGCGCCGCCGCCCCAAGATCGTTTCCACATAGCCCCGGCTGAGCGCCAGGCGCTCCTGCAGCTCCAGGAACGCGAACACCTTCGGGTAGCGCTGCTTGTAGCGCGTCAGGAACTCCTTCGCCTGCGCCTGGCTCAGCTCGGTTTCGCGCGCCAGCCGCTGCGCGCCCATGCCGTAGATCACGCCGAAGTTGATTGTTTTGCCGAGCCGCCGCTCCTCGGCGCTCACCACGTCTTTCTCCAACAGCAGCCGCGCGGTGAGCGCATGCACGTCGTCGCCGTCGTTGTAGGCCTGCACCAGCACCTCTTCGCCCGAGAGGTGCGTGAGGATGCGCAGTTCGATCTGGGAGTAGTCGGCGCTGATCAGATTCCAGCCCTCCTGCGGCAGGAACGCCTTGCGGATCCGCCGGCTGAACACCGTGCGGATGGGGATGTTCTGCAGATTTGGGTGGCTGCTGGAGAGCCGCCCGGTGGCGGTCACCGCCTGATTGAAATCGGTGTGGACCCGCCCCGTTTCCGGCTCCACCAGCAGCGGCAAGGCATCCACGTAGGTGCTCTTGAGCTTGCTCAAGACGCGGTGCTCCAGCACCAGCGGCACCACCGGGTGGTCGTCTTCCAGCTTCTCCAGCACCGTCGCATCGGTGCTCCAGCCGGTTTTGGTCTTCCTTGATTTCTTGCGGTCCAGCCCCAATGTGTCGAACAGCAGCTCCCCCAGCTGCTTCGGCGACGCCAGGTTGAAGTCCACCCCGGCGGCCGCCTTGGCCTGCTGATCCAGCAGCAGCAACTGGTCGCCCAGCTCCACACTCAGCTCCGCCAGATAGGCGGTGTCGATGCGGATGCCCGTGGCCTCCATTAGCGCCAGCACCGGCTCCAACGGCAGCTCCATCTGCTTCAGCAGCGCGTTCAGCTGCGGCCCCATCGCCGCCAGCTGCGCTGTCAGCCGCGCCGCGAGCCTGCGGGTGAGGTGCACATCCATGCCGCAGTAGAGCGCCGCCGCCTCGATCGGTACCGAGGCGAAGTTCTGGCCCTTGCCCACCAGCTCACCGAAGCCCGTGGGCGTGAAACCGAACTCCCGCTCCGCCATCGCCTCCAGGCTGTGCTTGGCATTGGCGTCGCGCAGGTAATCCGCCAGCAGCGTGTCGATCACCACGCCGCCGAGGCTGAGGCCATGGCGCAGCAGGATCAGCCGGTCGAATTTGGCGTTCTGCAGCGCCTTGGGGTGGGTGTCGCTGGCCAGCCATGGGGCGAGCGCCGACAGCACCGCCTCCAGCGGCAACTGCTCCGCCGCCGCCGCCGGCTCATTGAGCAGATCGGCCGCCACCGGCGGCTCATGCCCGAGCGGGATGTAGGCCAGATCCGTCAGCCCTTCCCCCCAGCAGACGCCGAGCCCCACCAGTTCGGCCTTGAACGGGTTGAGCGCGGTGGTTTCGCTGTCGAGCGCCACCGGCTCCGCCGTCTCCGTGGCGGCCCATAGCCGAGCCACCAGCGCTTCCAGCTGGGCCGCCGTGCTGATGATCTCTGGCTGCAGGGCCGGCAATCCCGCCGCCGCCCCCCCCGCTGGAGCTGGTTCGGCCTCGCCCGGGATCTCAGCTGGCGGGGAATTGGCAGGCGCTTCCCTTGCTACTGGTGTTGCCGCAGTCGCACCCGCACCGGCACCCGCAGGCACATCCGCAGGCGGTTCGGCGGAGAAGGCCCGCTCGAACGCCCCCAGCTGCCGCACCAGGCTGTGCAGCTCCAGCTCCTCCAGCCGCTGGGCCAGCGCCGCGCCGTTCACCTCCCCCAGCGCCAGCCGCGGCTCACTTGGCAGCGGGATGTCGATCAGGATCTCCGCCAGTTGCCGCGACAGGTAGGCCTTGTCCTTGTCCACCGTCAGCTTCGTTTTCAGCGCGCCCTTCAGTGCTCCCTTGCTGTCCTTCGCGTCCGCCAGGCTTTCGAGCGCGGCGTACACCCCATCGAGGCTGCCGTTCTCCTGCAGCAGCACGATGGCCGTCTTGGGGCCCACCCCCTTCACCCCCGGGATGTTGTCGCTGGCGTCGCCTGTCAGCGCCTTGAGGTCCACCACCTCTTCCGGCGTCACGCCGAGCTTGCTGATCACGCCCTCACGCTGAATCAGCGTCGGCCCGGCGTTCTTGGCGTACGGACCGCCCCCCATGTAAAGGATGGCGATGTCCCGCGCGTCATCCACCAGCTGGAACAGGTCGCGGTCGCCACTCAGGATCCGCACCCGCCAGCCGTCGTTCGCGGCTCGATTGGCGAGGGTGCCGAGCACGTCGTCGGCTTCGTAGCCCGGCGCCATGCACAGCGGCAGATCCATGGCGCCAGCCAGGATCTCCTGCAGGTTGGCCAGGTCGCTGAAGAAGTGCTCAGGCGCTTCGTCGCGGTGCGCCTTGTAGGCGGCATCCGCCACATGGCGAAAGGTGGGCTCGGCGGTGTCGAAGGCGATCACCACCCCCTGGGGGGAGAGGCCCTTCACGTTGTCGAGCAGGGCCTTGAGAAAGCCGTAGGTGACGCTGGTGGGCACCCCATCGCGGGTGGCCAGGCCTCCTTCGCCGCCCTTGGCGAAGGCATAGAAGCTGCGGAAGGCCAGCGAGTGGCCATCCACCAACAGCAGCATGGGCCGCACCTCCCCCACCGGTCGCTGATCCGCAGGACCGTGCTCAGCCGCACTGTTCGTTGCCTTGGCCACGGTCTGCCCCACCCTCAGCTGCGCCTCAGCCTGCCATCTGGCACCCGCAGAGCGCCGTAGATTTCCGCGAGCCCCCGTGGGCCGCAGCTTGCGGCTGCCTGCTGCGGCGCCACCGGTCGCTTCCCGCACGCGCACGCCATGGATTCCCAGTCCCAACGCCAACCCCGCCGTTACACCATTCATCTCCTGCTTCTCGGCGGCCATCAGCAGGTGATCCATTTCGCCACCCTCGATGCGTTCCAGCAGTGGTACGGCGGCGTGCTCAACGGCGGCAGCGGCGATGCCTTCGTCAATGTGCCGATCAACGACCTCGAAGGCGAATACCTGGTGCTGCGCCCCAGCTCCGTGGTCGGCGTCCGCATCGTGCCGGAATTCGCCTCCCGATGACCCATCCGGCTGTTGTGCCTCAGGCGCCGGGGGCCGCTTGAGCAGGCTGGAACTGATCTGGGGGGAGGCGTTCTTCGCCGGAGCGATGGCCCAGTTGCTGGCCCAGCTCAGCCGTCTGCCGGCGGTGGTGCTGTTGCTGGCGGTGGGTCTGGCGATCGGCAGGGCCGGCTTCGACATCGTCGACACCGAGTCGCTCGGGCCGGTGCTCGAACCGCTGGTGAGCCTGCTGGTGGGCCTGATCCTGTTCGATGGCGGCCTCAATCTCAGGCTGGCCGGCCGGGATCTGCAGCGCACCGTCGTGCAGGTGGTGCTGGTGCGGGCCGTGCTCGGTTTCCTGGCGGCGGTGCTGCTGGCCCATCTCCTGGCCGGTCTGGCCTGGCCGCTGGCCCTGGTGTTCGGCGCGATTGCGCTCGCCACCGGCCCCACGGTGGTCACCCCGATGGTGCAGCAGATGGGCCTGCGGCCCTCTCTGGCCAATGTGCTCGAAGCCGAAGGGCTTGCCCTCGAACCGCTCGGCGCCGTGCTGGCGCTGCTGCTGTTGCAGCTTGCCATCGGTGATCTCGGCAGCTGGCAGGAGGTGGCCGGCCGTCTGGTGCTGCGGCTGGGCGGCGGCGTGCTGATCGGCAGCCTGGCGGGATGGCTGCTCTCCGAGCTGTTGCGCCGCCTGCTGCAGGGCTCCGAGCGGCTGGATGCCTTGGCGCTGCAGCTCAGCCTCGGCGTGCTGTTCCTGCTGGTGGGCGGCTGCGAAACCCTGCTGCCTGAATCCGGTTTGCCGGCCGCGGTGTGTGCCGGAGTGGTGGTTGGGCTGCGATTGAAGAGCGGGGCCAGCCAGCTCGATGACCTGATCCGGCAACTCGCCTTGCTGGCCATCACCGTGTTGTTTCCTCTGCTGGCCGCCGATCTCTCCTGGTCGGAGCTGAGCCCGCTGGGGTTGGGTGGCGTGGTCTGTGTGCTGGTGCTGATGCTCTGCCGCTGGCCGGTGATTCAGGTGGCGGGCCTGGGCCTGCCTGGGCTCGGCTGGCGCGAAAAGCTCATGCTCAGCTGGATTGCGCCGCGGGGCATCGTCACCGCCGCCGTGGCCAGCCTGTTTGCCCTGCGCCTCGACGAGGCGCAGGTGCCGGGTGGTGGTGCGCTCAAGGGTCTCGTGTTTCTCACGATCCTGCTCACCGTGGGCCTGCAGGGGTTCACCGCCGCTCCCCTGGCGCGGCGGTTGGGCCTGGTGGAACCCGCCTCTGAGACTGTCGCAGAGGCAGAGGCTGGATCAGCCGCAGGCTCAGAGGCGGGATCAGAGGTTGGCAGAGACGTTGGCTCAGAGGCTGCGCTGCAGGCGTGCGATGGCCTCGCCGTTGGGTTGGAGCAGCAGCAGGGTGGCCACTAGGTCGGGGCCCTGCAGGCTGCCGAGCAGGGCCGCCCGCAAACTCTTCATCACCACTCCCTTCTTGACCCCCGCCGTCTTGGCGGCCTCCCCCAGCAGCGCCCGGGCCTGATCGGCAGCAAGGCTGTTGCCAGCAGCAAGGCTGTCACTGGCGGGCTCGCTGTTGCCGGCAGGCTGGCCGGGATCTGCCTGCTCCAGGGCCTGAAGCACCACCGCCAGGGCCGGCTTGGCCCCTACGCTCTCGATTTGTTGGCGGGCTTCATCGTTGAGACTGGGGCGCTCGAAGAAGGGCCGTGCCTGCTCCACGCCGTCTTGCAGCGTCACCAGGGAGGGGCCCAGCAGAGCGGTCAGCTCCAGCTCCCAGGCGGCATCCCCTGACGGGGAGCTCCAGCCCTGGGCCTGCCAACGCGGCGCCAGCAGCTCCAGCAGTTGTTCGGCCGGCAGGCCATGCAACACCTGGGCATTCAGCCAGTTGAGCTTGTCCCAGTCGAAGCGGGCGCCGGCCCGGTTGACCCGCTCAAAGCTGAACACCGCTGCCGCCTCGGCCAGGCTGAAGCGCTCGCCCATGCCCTCCGGCGGCGACCAGCCCAGCAGGGTCATGTAGTTGGCCAGGGCGTCGGCGGTGTAGCCCAGATCGCGGAAGTCGCTGAGCGAGGTGACCCCATCGCGCTTCGAGAGCTTGCGCCCTTCGCTATTGAGGATCAGGGGCGTGTGGGCGAACACCGGCACAGGGAGCCCGAGCGCGCCATAAAGCAGCAACTGCTTGGCGGTGTTGGCGATGTGGTCTTCGCCGCGGATCACGTGGGTGATCGCCATGGCGGCGTCGTCGACCACCACCACCAGGTTATAGAGGGGGTCGCCGATGGCAGCGGCTGCGGCGCGCCGGGCGATCACCATGTCGCCGCCCAGATCGCTGCCGCTCCAGCGCATCTCCCCCCGCACCAGATCGTTCCAGACAATCGTGGCGCCGTCATCGATGCGGAAGCGGACCACCGCCTCACGGCCTTCAGCAATGAAGGCCTGCTCCTGCTCGGCGCTGAGGTTGCGGTGACGGTTGTCGTAGCGGGGTGCCTCCTTGGCGGCAGCCTGGGCCTCGCGCATCTCGGCAAGCTCCGCCTCGCTGGCATAGCAGCGGTAAGCGTGACCACTGGCAAGCAACTGCTGGATCGCGGCGCGATGTGCCTCGATGCGCTCGCTCTGGATCACCGGCTGTTCCTCCCACTCCAGCCCCAGCCAGCGCAGGCCGTCGAGGATGTTGGCGGTGTATTCAGGCTTGGAGCGCTCGCGATCCGTGTCTTCGATGCGGATCAGGAACGCTCCACCCAGGTGGCGGGCGAACAGCCAGTTGAACACCGCAGTGCGAGCGGTGCCGATATGAAGCGTGCCGGTAGGGCTGGGAGCCAGGCGAACCCTCACCGTCAATGCGTTCACTCCTGGAGGATGGGATGGATTGGAAACGGGACTGACGGGGCTCGAACCCGCAACTTCCGCCGTGACAGGGCGGTGCTCTAACCGATTGAACTACAGTCCCAGTTCATCCGTACTGGTGGCTCGGCTTGGCCGGGCTCCCGTGCGGGGTGCGCTGTCGCGTCGGCGACTTTGGCAGTATCAGTTGCCGCCTGTCCCGTCGTCAACCAGGCGGTGCAACGGCAGGTGCCAGCCGGTGCAGCTCCGCCACCATCGCGGTGATCGAGGCCGGGTTGGCGGGCTTCTGGCCGCTGCTGAGCAGCTCCCGGCCCAGCACGGAACAGCCGAGATGGGCAAACTGCAGGCGCATGGCGCTCAGCACCTTCTGGCCCCCGCCACCGCTGTGGCTGGCCAGGGCTACGGGTAAACCGCTGAACAACTCACGAAAATCGCCACTGCCCCGCGAGAGCCAAGCCAGCGCGTTGTTGAGCGTGGGTGGCAGCGAGCCGTTGTATTCGGGCGCGCACACCCAGAGCCGCCCTAGGGCGCGCAGCTGGTGGGCCAGTTCATCCACGCCGGGGTGGCCACCGCCGCCAGCCGCTTCGGCCGCAGGGGTGTACAGCGGCAGGCCGAGGGCCACCAAATCCACCACATGGCAAACGTGGCCCTGAAGCTGAGCTTCCTGGGCCACGCGCGAAGCAAGAACAAGATTGTGGCCATTGCTGGCCGCAAGAATCAACATGGGGGGTAGGCCGCCACGTTCGCTGCGGCTGGGCAAGCTTTGCCAGTGAAAGCTTTGCCAGTGGAAGCTGATGCCTTGGAGGACACCGAGCCCTCAGGGGCGAAAGCCAGCCGGTTCAATCAGGCGCACCTGATTGCCACGGGCGGTGAATTCCCGACCTTGATCACTCTGAACGACCACGCGGCCACCGGATTTGACCCGGATCACACGGGCCCGGACCCAGCCCAGTGCGGCCGACTCCAGAACCTTGACCACATCACCGGGTTGTAGATCCAACTCCATATCCGGAACCAGAAAAGTGCAGGAAGGGCCATCGAGCGCGCCGTGGAGGACTTGAACCCCCGACATCAGGTTTTGGAGACCTGCGTTCTACCAACTGAACTAACGGCGCAAGGCGATGACCCTCAGAAGGTGCCGCAGAGCGGCACCGGGATAGACGGGAATCGGGGGATCAGCGGTCGAAGCGTTGCTTGACCCTGGTGGCCTTGCCCACCCGATCACGCAGGTAAAAGAGCTTGGCACGACGCACCTTACCCCGGCGTTCCACCTTGATAGTGGCCACCTGAGGGCTGTGCAGCATGAACACCCGCTCCACGCCGATGCCCTGGAAGATCCGGCGCACGGTGATGGTTTCGTTGAGGCCGCCGTGGCGCTTGGCGATCACCACGCCCTCGTAGGGCTGAATGCGTTCCTTGTTGCCCTCGCTGATCCGCACGCCCACCCGAACGGTGTCGCCCACGTAGATCTCGGGAAGGTCGCTCTTGAGCTGCTCCGACTCAAATGTGCGCATCAGCTCGTAGGCGCTGAGCTTGCCGGTGCGCACGGCAGGCGTTGCTGCAGTGGTGCTCGCCTCAGCGGTGCCCACCGAGGGAGTGCCCGCTTCGGGAGTGCTGGTTGCGCTGGTGCTGTCTTCGATGAGTTCCGCTGCCATCCCGGCTTCCTTCACGCCTGAGCAAACAACGACTTTACCGGGTCATCCGCCCCCCCCTGGCGCGTCGTTGCCGGTGCGGCTGGTGGCAGTGGCCTCGGCGGGGCGTCGGGCGGCGGCAGCCCGCTGCCATTTGCCGGCCACCATGGCGCCGCCGGTGACCAGCATCCACAGCAGTCCCAGACCATTGAGGGCCACATAGAAGGTCTTGCCGGTGGTGCCCAGCCATTCGCCTTCGTGCAGCACCATCAACAGATGGGCCTGATCGCGGCTGAGGCCGCCCCAGTCACGCAGCAGCCGGTAGCCCATGCCCGTGGCCACGGTGAGCAGCATCGGTGCGAGCACGAACGGGGCCACCTGCGCATGCCAGCGCCGCAATGCCGCCAGGTTCTGCATGGGTGCCTGGTTGAAATTGGTAGCTTGGAGTCTGAGATGTCAAGGACCCATCGATGAACCTGTTCGCCGATCTGCTGGCCGCCACCCAAGGATCGAGCGCACAGGGCGGCAGTGGCCAGAGCCCAGCCGTTCGGCCCACCGGCGGTGCGGCCGTTGGCATGGCGTCGGATTCCACTTCCACTGTGGTCACCCAGGCCGGGCCGCGCATTCAGAAAAGCCGCCGCGGCGTGGAGATCAAGTCGGCGCGTGAAATCGGCATCATGCGGCGCTCCAGCCGGATCGTGGCCACCGTGCTGCGTGAGCTGCTGGAACTGGCCGCCCCCGGCATGACCACCGCCGACCTCGACCGCCACGCCGAACGGCGCATCCGCGAACTGGGTGCCACTCCCAGCTTCAAGGGCTACCACGGCTTCCCCGCCAGCATCTGCGCCAGCATCAACAACGAAGTGGTGCACGGCATCCCCAGCAGCAAGCGGGTGATCCGCGAGGGCGATCTGCTCAAGATCGACACCGGCGCCTACTTCGAGGGCTACCACGGCGATAGCTGCGTGAGCCTGTGCGTCGGCGCCAGCACCGACGACGCCAGTCGGCTCAGCCGCGTGGCCCAGGAGTCGCTGATGCAGGGCCTGGCCCAGGTGAAGGCGGGCAACACCCTGCTCGACATCGCCGGTGCGGTGCAGGATCACGTCGAAGCCCACGGCTACAGCGTGGTGGAGGACTACACGGGCCACGGCGTGGGCCGCAACCTGCACGAAGAACCCTCGGTGTTCAACTTCCGCACCAACGATCTGCCCAACGTGAAGCTCCGCCCCGGCATGACCCTCGCCGTGGAGCCGATCCTCAACGGCGGCAGCAAGCAGTGCCGTACTTTGCGCGACCGCTGGACCGTGGTGACTGTGGATGGCAGCCTTTCGGCCCAGTGGGAACACACGATCGCCGTCACCTCCGACGGCTGCGAGATCCTCACCGACCGCAACTTCTGACCGCTCAGCGGCTGCGGCTGGTGAGCCCGAAATAGAGCCCCCGCGTCAGCACCGCCAGCGGGAACAGCACATAGGTGAGCGGGTTGGGGGTCACGATCACCAGCCCCACGCCCCTTCGCACCTGCGCAATCACCTGACCGGCCACGAAATCGGCGCCCATCACGCCGTAGGGATTGAGAGCCGAGCGAAACGGGCCGAGCACCAGCCGCCGGATCCGGCAGGCCTGAGGCCCTTGCTGATCGAGGCTGCGCAGGCTGAGCAGCTGACCCAGCAGCCGCTTGCTGATCTCGTAGAGCGGGCTCACCGCCGGCATCAGCTCGGCTTCCGAGGTGTTGACCCACAGCTCGCGTCGCGGGCGGTCAGGCGCCGGATCCGGCAGCGACAGGTACAGCTCCACCAAGCGCCAGCTGCTCAGGGCATTCACCTCAAGGCTGCGCTCCACGGCGGCTCGGCTGCGATCGCCATGCACGTTCACGCCGTGGTTGACCACCAGGATGTCCACCGCCAGCAGCTGATCGCGCAGTGCTGCTTCCGCGCCGCAGCACCAGCACACGCTGGACAACGGAATCTGCTGCCCCATGGCATCGCTCAGTTCCACCGCCGTGGGCTGGGAGGTGAGCGCCATCAGCTGCGCCCCCTGGCCGTGCAGGCGGCGCAGCAGGGCGCTGCCGAAGGCGCCAGCGGCACCGGTGACCGCCACATGCCTGCCTTGCAGCGGCAGCAATCCGGAAGCCATCGCGTTCATTGCGGGGAAGTGGTGGGCGAACCACCGTGGCAGCCGGTACGATCGTATGTGGACATTCTTTGTGTTCTGAGGACAGGCACCATCAATCGTGTTCAGTGAGGGCACAGCACAGGGATCATCCACCCTCCCCCAGGAAGCCGCCCAGGTGGCCCTGTTCGCTCCCTACTGCGGTGGATTGAGC
Source organism: Synechococcus sp. ATX 2A4 (assembly GCF_024346375.1). Taxonomy (GTDB): domain Bacteria; phylum Cyanobacteriota; class Cyanobacteriia; order PCC-6307; family Cyanobiaceae; genus MW101C3. Next base: position 28,936 of record NZ_JAGQCV010000006.1, read on the forward strand.
CGTGAAGGTTGGCTGCAGCGCGGCCTTGATCAGCTCGCCCTCAACCGGGTGAATGGGCTGCGCCCGCTGCACCCGAACGGGGCGCACCGCTTCGAACTGAGCTGGACCTCCGGTGCCGCCCCCCAGCAGCCGAGCCAGTGCGAGCTCGCCTTCCCCGATCACCCCGAGATTCACTACAGCTTCACGGTTCCCACTTATCACCTCGTGGGCTGGTTGATGGACCTTCTCGAAGACCGGGCCGTCAGCGGCGGCGGTGACCTCCCCGAAACCTTCTGGCGCTGGCTGATCCTTGGCGAGGTGCCGCCACCGGTCTCCTCGTAGGCTGCTCCCCACCCTGGCCGCGGCGAACCTTTCCCCATGAGCAGCACTCTGCTGATCGGTTCGTGCCACCCCTTCAGCGGTAAATCAGCGCTGGTGCTCGGCCTCGCGAGGCAGGCTGCCCGCATGGGAGTGCCGGTGCGGTTCGGCAAGCCCCTGGCCACCAGCCTGCGGCTTGATCGCAGGCCTTCCCCGGGCGGCGATGGCCCAACGGCCCCCTTGATTGACGACGACGTGCGTTTCGTCGGCGCCATCCTCGGCTTGGCGCCGGATTGCCTCCTGCCTTCGCTGCAGTTGCTGGAGCCGGCCACCGCGCGGCAGCGCCTGCTGCAGGGTGATCTGGGCTCAGGGGAAGGATTCGAGGCCCTGCGCGATCACCTCAACGCCCCCAGTGAGGGGCTCACGCTGCTGGAGGCCTCCGGCAGCCTCAGTGAAGGCCTGCTCTATGGGCTGAGCCTGGTGCAGTTGGCGCACGGGCTGGATGCCCCGGTGGTGCTGGTGCACCACTGGCTCGACAGCTGCAGCATCGATCCCCTGCTGCAAGCTCGCGACCAGCTCGGCGAGCGTCTGGCCGGCGTGGTGCTCAACGCCGTTGATCCTGACGCCGTCGAGACCCTCCTGCAGGAGGAGGTGCCCGCCATGGAGCGCCTGGGACTGCCGGTCTTCGGTGTCCTGCCGCGCAGCCCGTTGCTGCGCAGCGTCACTGTGGAAGAGCTGGTCGAGCGGCTGGGCGCCAAGGTGCTCTGCTGCCCCGAACGGCTTGATCTGCTGGTGGAAACGCTCTCGATCGGGGCGATGAACGTCAATTCCGCCATGGAATTCTTCCGGCGTCGGCGCAACATGGCTGTGGTCACCGGTGCCGACCGCACTGACATCCAGCTGGCGGCACTGGAGGCTTCCACTCAGTGCCTCATCCTTACCGGCGCAGGCGATCCGCTCTCCCAGTTGATCAACCGCGCCGAAGAACTCGACGTGCCCCTGCTCAAGGTGGAGCACGACACCCTCACCACCGTGGAGGTGATCGAGCGGGCCTTCGGCAATGTGCGTCTGCACGAATCCGTCAAGGCCACCTATGCCATCCGGCTGGTGGAGGAACACTGCCGCTTCGAGCGTCTGTTCGAACGCCTGCGGCTGCCGATCAGCGCCTGAAGCTCCTGCAGGGGCGCTGCTAGTTTCGTGCGATCGGCTGCACGTGCTCGGTGACCCGGTCCCTTGATCTGCCCCCTCTGGACCGGATTGACACCCTGGCTCAGGAACTGGCCCTGCTGCAGGACACGGGCAAGCGACGCATCGCCATCCTCGGCAGCCGCCATGTGCCGGTGGTGTCGATCCATCTGGTGGAGCTGGTGGCCCGCTCCCTGGCCCAAGAGGGCCACAGCCTCGTCACCTCCGGATCCCAGGGGGTCAATGCCGCGGTGATCCGCGGCGTGCTCGGCGTGGATGCCTCGCGCCTCACCGTGCTGCTGCCCCAGAGCCTGGAACGCCAGCCGCTGGAGTCACGTCAGCAGCTGGAGAAGGTGCTGCACCTGGTGGAAAAGCCCGACCACGACGACCTGACCCTGCCGATGGCCAGCACCCTCTGCAACCAGGAAATCATCGGTCGCTGCGATCAGCTGATCTGCTTCGCTTTCCACGACAGCGAAACCCTGCTGGCCAGCTGCCGGACCGCCGAAGACATGGGCAAGGTGGTCACCCTGCTCTTCTTCGACTGAGCGCTGCGGGGCCACCGGCTGTTTCAGCGGTCACGCCTGTTTCAGCGGTCACCGGCTGCTGCAGCGCCCATGCTCTGCTTCAGCGGCCATCAGCCAGCACTTCCAGCTTCGTGCCCACGCGGCGCATCACCACCACTGCAGCGCCCGGCAGCAGCCGCTCCCCTTCCAGGCTTTCTGCCGCCCAGCTCTGGCCCTGCCAGCGCACGCGGCCGCGCCCCTGGGCATCAAAGCCAGCGATCACCACGGCCCGGTCGCTTGCTTCGATCCGGTCGCGCCCCGGCCGTTGCCGCTTCGACCACACCCAGATCGCCGCCCCCCCCGCCACGCTGAGCAGCGCGAACAGCACCAGTTGCGCGGGCAGCGCCAGCCCCAGCAGTGCCGTCAGCGCCGATACCACCAGGGCCGCCGTGGCCGCGACCAGAAAGCCGCCGAAGTCCGGCACCGTCACTTCCACCAGGAACAGCACGGCCGCCACCGCCAGCCAGATCAGGGGTGCCATGACGGGGGTCTCGAATCGTCCCCAGTCTGCTGGCTGGGCTCAGCCTGCCTGCCTACTGTGAGGGCACCCCGTATGGTGCCGCCTTCATGGAGGTTCTCTTTTCCTTGCCCGCGCTGGCGCTGCTGGCGGTGCTGGGCGTCAGCAGCGTCAAGATCACCAACGGCGGCCGCTCGATGCTGGTGGAGCGTCTCGGCAAGTACGACCGCCAGCTCACCCCCGGCCTGTCGCTGGTGCTGCCGATGGTGGAGCGGATCGTCAGCAACGAGTCGTTGAAGGAGCGGGTGCTGGACATCCCGCCGCAGCAGTGCATCACCCGTGACAACGTCTCGATTGAGGTGGATGCGGTGGTGTATTGGCAGCTGCTGGAGCACGCGAAGGCTTACTACGCCCTCGACAACCTCAAGTCGGCGATGGTGAACCTGGTGCTCACCCAGATCCGCTCGGAGATGGGCAAGCTCGACCTCGACCAGACCTTCTCCACCCGCTCCGAGGTGAACGAGGTGCTGCTGCGGGAGCTCGATCAGGCCACCGATCCATGGGGCGTGAAGGTCACCCGCGTGGAACTGCGCGACATCCAGCCCTCCAAGGGGGTGCAGCAGGCGATGGAGATGCAGATGAGTGCCGAGCGAGAGAAGCGGGCGGCCGTTCTGCGCTCCGAGGGCGAGCGCGAATCGCAGGTGAATGCCGCCAAAGGCCGGGCCGAAGCGTTGGTGCTCGATGCCAAGGCCAAGCAGGAAGCCGTGCTGCTCGATGCCGATGCCCAGGCCAAGCAGCAGCTGTTGCTGGCCAGGGCCAGGGCCGAATCCGCGGCCCAGCTGGCCGCCGTGATCGATTCCCATCCCGCCGCCGCCGAGGGCCTGCGGCTGCTGCTCGCCAAGGACTGGATGGCCATGGGTCAGGCGATGGCGGCGAGCAAGGGGGGATCAGTGCTGATGGTGGATCCCCAGAGCCCCGCCTCCCTGCTGGCCGCGCTCAAGGGGCTGCAGGAGAAGGGCGGCAGCTGAGCGCTGATCACGGCAGCCAGCCAGCGCGGACGTCAGGCGCGCAGCAGTGCCTTGAGCCCTTCGCTGTAGAGCAGGGCGGTGCAGAGCAGGGCGCCGATCCAGCTGAAGCTGCGCAGCAGCGGCTGGTTGGCCACATAGGCACCGACGTAGGCCAGCCGCAGCGCCGGGTGCAGCAGGGCCGCCAGCGCCACCAGCGGCGACGCTGTCAGCCCCGCCGGCACCGCCAGCAGGCAGAGCAGACAGGCGGGCGCATGCAGCGTGAAGGCTTCAAAACAGTTCTGATGCGCCCAGCTGGCCCGCTGGCCCCAGGCCGGCAGCCGCTCGAACATCGCCCGGGGAGCGGCCAGGTCGGCGGGGGTGAAATCCGCCTTGGCGCGGCCCGCCCCCAGTGGCACCAGGCTCAGCATCACCACGGCCCCTGCCAGCACCAGCGACCAGGCCAAGGGGACCCTCAGGTCGCCCGTCAGCAGCAACGGCACTGGCAGGTCCATGAACGGCAGTGGCAGGTCCATGGGGGGCGGAGTGGGGATTGATCTGTTCTACCGGGTGGCTCAGCCCCCGAAGAACCCTGCCGCGGCCTGAAGGATCGCCGCGATTGTGTCGACAAAGGTCTGCACCGTGGCCTTGGCGGCGGCGGGATCGGTGTCCTGCCAGTTCTGCTGGAAGGAGAAAGTGATCCAGCGGCCATTGCACAACCGCATCCCGCCGGCCAGCGACATCACCTGGTCGGGGGTGAAATCAAGGCTCCCCCCCTTCAGGAACAGATGGGCGCGGGGCACATCCAGCACCGTGATCGCGGGGGGCAACGCCAGGATGCGCCTGAAGGCGATCAGGGAACTGGGGCTGCTGAACAGCTCTCCCTGCAACGCCATGGAATAGAAACGGACGAAATCCGCAGGGGATCCCACCATTGTTTCCTGGTCGTTGATGATCGGCCGCGTCTGCGTTCCGCTGTCGTCAAGGGCTTTCTTGACCCCTTGCCAGCCCAGATCCACGCCGACGGGCGCTCCCAGCAAGTACGAGAAGAACTGACGCGTGCTGGTGGGAATCCGGGTGTCAGGCAAGCCGAGGGAGGCGATCAATGCCCGCACGCTGCCTGCGCCGATCCGCTGCATCACCAGGTCGGTGGCGGTGTTGTCGCTGTGCATGATCATGGCTTCAAGCGCCACCGAAGCGGGAATCGTGCCGCTCACGTTCTCCAGCACTTCGCTGCTGAGAGACCGCACCGAATCATTCACCGGCAGCTGTTCCTGCAGGCTCACCTTGCCGCTTTCCAGCTGCCGCAGGAATTCAGCCAGCACATACACCTTGAAGCTGCTGCCACAGAACAGCGGGCGGCCTGGATTCAGCCCCTGCTCCCAGGCTGCCGTCGCTCCTGCTCCTGGCCCCGCTGCTCCTGGCGCTGGAGACTGCATCAGGAACCCCTTCTCTCCCCGCAGGCCCTTGAAGGACGTGAGGATGGTCTGATTGAGGGCGTCAATGCTGCCGGACGGGGCAGGGGCCGTCGCCGCGTGGGAGCGTCCGGTTTGGAGAAGCATCGACAGGGCGGAGCCCAGGGCCACACCGCCGATGGAATCAATGACGAAGCGCCTGCTCGGAGACATGGCCATCAGGTCAGGAGGAGTCGAGAAGGGGCGCAGCCCTTCTGCCCCGCCCATCTTCTCCCTGGGCACAGGACCCCCTGGAGCACTTTCCTAAAGTCAGGCCTTCAGCGCCGAGCACCTGCCCATGGCCGACACCTATTCCTTCGACGTGGTGTCGGAGTTTGATCGGCAGGAGCTGGTGAATGCCCTCGACCAGGTGCGCCGTGAGGTGGGCCAGCGCTACGACCTCAAGGACTCCAAAACGGAGATCGACCTGGAGGAAGACAGCCTCACGATCACCACCGCCAGTGACATGACCCTGGAAGCCGTGGCCGATGTGCTGCGTCAAAAGGCGGTCAAGCGCGAGCTCTCGCTCAAGGTCTTCGATTTCCAGCCGGCGGAGCCGGTGGGCGGCAACCGCGTGCAGCAGGTGGTGAAGTTGCGCAAGGGCCTCAGCCAGGAGCTGGCCAAGCGGCTCAGCAAAACGGTGCGTGATCAGATCAAGAAGGTGACCGTGGCGATCCAGGGCGAGAGCCTGCGGGTCACCGGCAAGAACAAGGACGATCTGCAGCAGGTGATCCAGCTGCTGCGCGCTGAGGATCTGGAGCTGCCGCTGCAGTTCGAGAACTTCCGCTGAGCGGTGCAGCAGGAGCGTCCGCCGGTGAGCCCCATCCCCCGCAGCGGCCTCCCCGGCAGAGGTCTCCCCGGCTGGCGCTTCTGGATCGATCGCGGCGGCACCTTCACCGACCTGGTGGCCCTCAGCCCCAGTGGCATCACCACGGTGCGCAAACTGCTCTCGCACCCGCTGCAGAGCTCCGCCGGCCCCGGCTCCGCCAGCGGTGGCCTTGATCCTGCCGTGGCCGCCATTCGCGGGTTGCTGAACCTGACGGCGGAGCAACCGATCCCCGCCGGCTTGATCGCCGAGGTGCGGGTGGGCACCACGGTGGCCACCAACGCCCTGCTGGAGCGTCGAGGTGCTCCCACCCTGCTGCTGGTCAGCCGCGGCTTCGGCGACGCGCTGCGCATTGGCGATCAGCACCGCCCTGATCTGTTTGCGCTTGACATCCGCCGGCCCGCGCCGCTGCACGCCCGGGTGCTGGAGGTGACGGGCCGCCTGGCGGCCGATGGCCACGAGCTCGAACCGCTCGTGCTGGATGACCCCCTGGCCACAGCCCTGGCCCAGGCGCGCGCCGATGGTCTGCGCAGCTGTGCGGTGGCGCTGCTGCATGCCGCTCGCCATCCCCGCCATGAGCGGCAGCTGGGGGCCTGGCTGGAGCGCTTCTGTTTCGAGCAGGTGGCGCTGTCCCACGCGGTGGCGCCGCGGCCGCGCCTGATCGCCCGCGCCCAGACCGCTGTGGTGGAGGCTTATGTGGGGCCGGCACTGCAGGCCTATCTGGCCGGGTTGCGGCGCGCCCTCGGTGCCGGCACCTCGCTAAGGGTGATGCAGTCAAGCGGCGGCCTGCTCGCTCCTGAGCTCATCCGGGCCAAAGACACGATCCTCTCCGGGCCGGCGGGCGGCATGGTGGGCGCGCTGAAGGCTGCTGCTGGGGCGGCTTGCACGGGTGCGACGGCTGCTGGGGCTCTTTGTGCCGGGGCGATCGTGGGCTTCGACATGGGGGGCACCTCCACCGATGTGTTCCATGTGGCGGCACAAGAGCCCGCCTCCACCGGCCCGCAGCTCGAGGCTGCCGGTGAACGCTGGGAGCGCAGCGACAGCACTGTGGTGGCCGGCCTGCCTCTGGAGGCGGCGATGCTGCCGATCCACACCGTGGCCGCCGGCGGTGGTTCCGTGCTGCATTTCGACGGCGAGCGGCTGCAGGTGGGTCCCGCTTCCGCCGGCGCCCAGCCGGGTCCGGCCTGCTATGGCCGCGGCGGCCCGCTCACGATCACCGATGCCAACCTGCTGCTGGGCCGGCTGCAGCCCGCTGGCTTCCCGGCCGTGTTCGGTGCCACCGGCGACCAGCCGCTTGATCCAGAGCCCGCCAGCGCTGGCTTCGCGGCGCTGGCCGCCCGCATCGCTGCCGCCGTGGGGCGCCCGCACCAGCCGGAAGCCCTGGCGGAAGGCGCTGTGGCGATCGCCATCGACCACATGGCCGCGGCGATCCGGCGCATCTCAATCCAGCAGGGTCACGACATCCGCTCCGCCACCTTGGTGTGCTTCGGCGGAGCCGGCGGTCAGCACGCCTGCGCACTCGCCGAAACCCTGGAGATCGACACCATCCTTCTGCACCCCCTGGCCGGGGTGCTCTCCGCCTATGGCCTGGGCCAGGCCGATCAACGGCTGTTGCGCGAGCAGGTGGTGCGCGAGCCGCTCACGGCGTCGCTGCTGCCGCGCCTGGCGGCCTGGGCCGAGGCGCTCACGGCCGCCGGCGCCCAGGTCCTTGGTGCCGCTGATGGCACCGCTGCAGCTGTTGACGGTGCTGCTGCTGGTGCCTGGGCCGTTGCTGGTGGCCCGGCGTCAACCTTGCGGCGGGAGGTGCGGGTGGCCCTGCGTTACTCCGCCAGCGAGGTGAGCCTGCAGGTGCCCTTGGGGGAGCTGGCGGCGATGGAGGCTGCCTTCGACGCCAGCCATCGCCGCCATTTCGGCCACGCGGAAGCGGCCCGGACGGACGCGGCTCCAGCCTTGGTGGTGGAACGCCTGGAGGTGGAGCTGGTGTGGCCGGCAGCAGCGACCAGGGCAGTGCCTTTACGGGTTGCCGCTGCTGCCACAGCCACGGCTCCAGCTCCGGCAGCTGCCTCCGGCGCCGCGCCTGCCTCCCCCTTCCCCACGGTGCCCCTGTATGCCGAGGGGCGCTGGCAGGCGGTGCCGCTGCTGCGTCGGGAGCAGCTGGCGGCTGGCCAGACCCTGCAGGGACCGGCGCTGCTGCTGGAGGCGATCGGTACCCTGGTGCTGGCGGTGGGTTGGCGCGCCGAGGTGCTCCCGCAAGGGGAGTTGCTGCTGCGGCGCACCGCCAGCGACAAGCCCACAGCCGCCTCCTCGGCGGCTCCAGCTGCCACATCAAACGCCACAGACGCTGTTCCAGCCGCCTCCTCGGCGGCTCCAACCGCCGTCGACCCGGTGCGACTGGAGTTGTTTCATCATCGCTTCGCCGCGATCGCCGAGCAGATGGGGGAACGGCTGCGCCAGAGCGCCCGTTCCGTGAACATCCGCGAGCGGCTGGATTTCTCCTGCGCCCTCTTTGATGCCGCCGGGGCTCTGGTGGCCAATGCGCCCCACATCCCGGTGCACCTCGGCTCCATGGGCGAAAGCGTCGCCAGCCTGCTGGACATGGTGGGGCGCGGGGAGCGGCCACCTCTGCGTCCCGGCGATGTGATCGCCACCAACGACCCCTACAACGGCGGCACCCATCTGCCCGATATCACCGTGATCAGTCCGGTGTTCGCCGGTGCGGATCGGCCCTGCTTCTTCGTGGCCTGCCGCGGCCACCACGCCGATGTGGGTGGCCTCACCCCCGGCTCCATGCCACCCCACAGCCGCTCGATCGCCGAGGAAGGCCTGCTGCTCACCAATGTGCCGCTGTTGCGTGAGGGGGTGTTCGAGGCCGCGGCCTGGCAGCAGCGCCTGCAGGCCGGTCCATGGCCGGTGCGCAATCCCCACCAGTTCCTCGCCGACCTGCAGGCCCAGATGGCGGCCAACCAGCTCGGTGCCGCGGAGCTGGAGCGCCTTTGCCGCCGCGAGGGGCTGGCGGAGGTCACGGCCTACATGGCCCATGTTCAGGACAACGCCGCGGCGGCCGTGCGGCGGGTGATCGGCAGCTTGAACGGCGGTCACTGGAGTGTGGAACTGGACGGCGGCGCCCGCATCGCCGTGGCGGTGAAGATCGATCGCAGCGCCGGCACGGCCCGCATCGACTTCAGCGGCACCTCCCCCCAGCAACCCGGCAACCTCAACGCCCCCCTGGCGATCACCAAGGCTGTGGTGCTCTACGTGTTCCGCTGCCTGGTGGCGGAGCAGATCCCCCTCAATGCCGGCTGTTTCCGGCCATTGGAGCTGGTGGTGCCCGAGGGCTGCCTGCTGCGGCCGCGGCCGCCGGCGGCGGTGGTGGCGGGCAACGTGGAAACCTCCCAGGCGGTGGCCAATGCCCTGTTCGGGGCCCTCGGGGTGATGGCGGCGGCCCAAGGCACGATGAACAACCTCATCTTCGGCGATGCCGATTGCCAGTATTACGAAACGATCTGCGGCGGCAGCGGCGCCGGGCAGGGATTCGCGGGGGCTGATGCGGTGCAGAGCCACATGACCAACTCCAGGCTGACCGATCCAGAAGTGCTGGAGCAGCGCTTTCCGGTGCGGCTGGAGAGCTTTCGCGTGCGCCAGGGCAGCGGCGGCGCGGGCCGCTGGCGCGGCGGGGAAGGGGTGGAGCGGCGCCTCCGCTTCCTGCAGCCGATGACGGTGTCCCTGCTGACGGGATCGCGCCGGGTGCCCCCCTTTGGCCTGGCCGGTGGAAAACCGGGGGCACCGGGCCGCAACCGCCTGGAGCGCGGCGGCCAGCCTGCCCTGCTGCTGGAAGGGGCCGCAGAGCTGCAGGTGCAGGAGGGTGATCTGTTGGAGATCTGCACCCCGGGGGGCGGCGGCTATGGCGAGAGCTGAGCAGGGGCTGTTGCGGCGGCTGGTGGGGCTGGCGGCCAGCGTGCCGTTCTGGCCGCTGACGCTGCCGTTAGCGCTGCCCTTGCAGTTGCAGCTGCCGGGGCGGGCCCAGGGGTGGCTGGCTGGTGCGGCGGCAGCGGCAGCGCCCGCCAATGTGTTGCAGGAGGCCGGCCAGCGCTTCCAGCCCGTCGTGTCGGCAGGGGGCATGGTGGCCACCCAGGAGGCGCACGCCAGCCGCGTGGGCCGCGATGTGCTGCGGGCCGGCGGCAATGCGGTGGATGCGGCGGTGGCGGCCTCCTTCGCCCTGGCGGTGACCCTGCCCCAGGCCGGCAACCTCGGCGGTGGGGGCTTCCTCGTGCTCTGGCGCCCGGAACCGGCCGCGCCGGGCACACCGCTGCTGGAGGGGGAGCGGCGGGTGGGCCGAGGCCGGGCGGTCACGATCAACTTCCGCGAAACCGCACCCGCCGCCGCCCGGGCCGACCTCTTCCTCGATGCCAGCGGCCAGGTGGATCGCCAGCGGGCCACCCGCAGCTTGCAGAGCACGGGCGTGCCGGGCACGGTGGCGGGCCTGCTGCTGGCTCAGCGCCGTTACGGCCGTTGGCCGCTGGCACGGGTGATGGCCCCGGCGATCCGCCTGGCGGAAGAGGGCTTCCCGGTGAGCCGGGATCTGGCCCGCTCCCTGGAGAGGGCCGCCCCCCTGCTGCGTGCCGATCCCAGTTCCGCGGCGCTGTTCTTCCGCCCGGACGGTCAGCCCTATCGCCCCGGTGAGCGCTGGCGTCAGCCCCAACTGGCCGCCACCTTGACGCGCATCGCCCGGCAAGGTGAGGCGGGCTTCTACCAAGGCCCGGTGGCGGAGAGCCTGGCCGCGCTGATGGGCCGCCAAGGTGGGCTGATCACCCTCGCCGACCTGGCCGCCTACCGCGCCCGTGCCCTGCCGCCCTTGATCGGCAGCTGGCGGGGCCAGCCGGTGATCACCATGCCGCCGCCCAGCTCCGGCGGCGTCACGCTGATTCAGTTGCTCGGGGTGCTGGAGGGGTTCCCGTTGGCGGCCATGGGGCTCAACAGCGCGGCCACGATCCACCTGATGACCGAAGCCATGAACCTGGCCTACCGGGATCGCAACACCTTGCTCGGCGACCCGCGCTTTGTGGCGATGCCGCTGCAGCTCCTGCTCAGCCCGGCCTATGCGGCAGCCCAGCGCCGCCGCCTCCGCACCGACCGCCACACGCCTGCCGCCGAATTGTCTCCATCGCCAACAGGCCGGCCGGAGGGCCCCAACACCACCCACCTCTCGTTGATCGACCGCGACGGCCTGATGGTGGCCACCACCACCACGCTCAACTTCGCCTACGGCAACGGCGTGAGCGTGCCGGGCGCCGGCTTCCTGCTCAACAATGAGATGGACGACTTCACCGCCAAGCCGGGCGTGCCGAACGCCTACGGGTTGGTGCAGGGTGAAGCCAACGCCATCGCTCCGGGAAAGCAGCCGCTCAGTTCGATGAGCCCCACCCTGGTGCTCGATCGCGGCGGCGGCCCGCTGCTGGCCACCGGCAGCCCGGGCGGCAGCCGCATCATCACCACCGTGCTGCAGGTGCTGCTCAACCGGCTGGAACATGGCCTCAACCTGGCCTCGGCCGTGAGTGCGCCCCGCTTTCACAGCCAGCTATGGCCCGATGAAGTGGCGGTCGAGCAGGGCTTCAGCCCCGACACGCTCGCCCTGCTCCAGGCGCTGGGCCACCGGCTCCGGCCGTCCCGGGCCATGGGCTCGGCCCAGTCGGTGGAGGCCCTACCGGGGGGAGGCAGCCTTGGGGTCGCCGATCCCCGCCGCCCTGATGCCCTCGCTGCCGGGGAGTGACCCCTCGCCCTGCCCCACGGCAGCGGGCGCGCCGAAGCCCCACAATCAGGCCCGACCGCCGCCGACCGGCTGAAGCCGGTGAACCCCCATGGCTCCGTTGCTTCCGGTTCCGCTTGCCCCCGCGGTGTTCACTGTCCGCGACTGGCTCTGGAGTGGCGGCCTGATTGAGGTTTCGCTGGTGATGGCGGCGTTTCTGGTGGCCGCCTGGTTCGTCAATCGTTCGCGCTGATGGTGCTGGGATCAGGGGCGGTGAGCAGGTTGACGCCAGAGAAGGCCAGTGCCACGCCAAACAACGTGCCGATCACCCAGAGGCTGTCGCTGGGCCATTCCGCGATCAGCAGCCCGCCCAGGATGGCGGTCACCAGGCCGTCGGCGATCACCAGGCCCCGGGCCGGCACCTTGGCAGCGGCGCCGGCGGCCAGTTCCATCACCCCTTCGAAGGCCATGAGCAGACCCACAAACAGGGTGAGGCTCACCTCGCTGCTCACCGGAAACACCAGGATCCAGAGGCCGCCGCCCACGTAGAGCAGCCCGCTGAGGGCACGAAACAGCTTGGTGCTGAGGTCGCCGCCGCCGGTGAGACGCAGCAGCTGGGAGATGCCCCCGGCCACCGCCACCCCGCCCAGCACGATCGTCAGCAGCGTCGCCGACACGAACGGCAGGGCGATCGACAGCCCGGCAGCCGCGAACACAAGGGCGGCAGCCAGCCAGCGCAACGGCTTGGAAGCAGGAATTGACATCGGGCACGGTCTCGCGACAACCAACGCTAAGGGCATGAACGGGGTTGGCTCCCCCCCGTCCGCAGCCTGCACTCAGCGATGTGTCGGGTTGCACAAACGCACTAGCTTTATTTCTTGATAATGACGCGTCCGCCCGAAGCAACGCTTCAAGGTGGAGACAGCCATTCCCCGTTAGCGGCCATGCTCGAGCTGCTGCCCCAGCTCAACGATCGCAACCTCCCCTGGGTGGACACGATCCATCCGATCGTCGTTCACTTCGTGATCGCCATGGCCCTGATCGCGTTCGTGTTCGACGTGATCGGCCGCCTGGCCGGCAAACCGGAGCTCTATGAGGTGAGCTTCTGGAACCTGCTGTTCGCCACCGCAGCGATCTTCGTGGCGATCATCTTCGGTCAGGTGGAAGCGGGCCTGGCCAACCCCTACGGCGAGTCCCGCGACATCCTCAACCTGCACAGCACGATCGGCTGGGCGCTGGCCGGCATCCTCTCGGTGCTCACGGCCTGGCGCTATGTGATCCGCAGCAAGGATCCACGCCGCTTGCCGCTGGCCTTTCTCGGCGCCGGCTCCGTGCTGAGTGTGTTGGTGGTGGTGCAGGTGCTGCTGGGCAGCGAGCTGGTCTGGATCTACGGCCTCCACACCGTCAAGGTGGTGGAAGCGATGCGCGAGGGCCTGGTGTGATGGCCCTCGGTTCGAATGATCTGCCTTACGTCCTGCCGATTCACCCGAACCTGGTGCATCTCACCCTCGGGCTGTTCATCATCGCCATCGCCTTCGACATCGCTGGGGCCCTGTTCCCGCTGGAGCGGCGTGTGTTCCGCTTCCTGGCCCTGCCGGTGACCCGCTCCGCCCTGCACGATGTGGGCTGGTACAACCTGCTGGCCTGCAGTGTGGTGAGCTTTTTCACCGTCACCGCCGGCTTCTACGAGATGCAGCTGGCCGTGCCCCTGCCCGGCATCACAAGCAGCTTCGGCCTCAGCAGCACCGGCAGCATGCTCTGGCACGGGGCCGGCGGCCTGCTGCTGCTGATGGTGATCGTGCTGATGGCCGTGTGGCGGGGCTTTCAGCGCTATGTGTGGCGCCGGGACATGGGGCGCCAGGTGCAGTGGAGCTACCTGGCGCTCGGCATCGTGATGTTCGCGTTGCTGGGGGTCCACGGCACCATCGGCGCCCAGTTGGCCGTTGAGTTCGGTGTGCACGTCACCGCCAACCAGCTGCTGGCCGCCGGCGCCGATCTCCGTGAGGCCCTGCCATGACCAGCTCCGCCCCCGCACGTTTCAATCCCGCGGCGGTGGCCGCCGTCAGCGCCTGGGTGGGGCTGCTGGTGCTGCTGTCGCACTGGCTGGGCCAGCAGGCCTACCGCTGGCTGCCGGTGCAGGCCTCCAGCGCCGCGCCCCTGGTCGACGACCTGTTCAGCCTGGAAACCGCGATCGCCTGCTTCGTTTTCGTCGGTGTGGTGTCGGTGATGGCTTACGTGCTGCTGTTCAACCGCGCCGAGAAATACGACATGGACGACGCCGCTCCGGTGGAGGGCAACACCCTGCTGGAGATCATCTGGACGGTGATTCCGCTGGTGCTGGTCATGGCGATCGCCTGGACCACCATCGGCGTGAACCGTGAGATCGGCGCCATCGGGCCGATGGACCACAGCCATGGCAACACCAATGAGGCGATGGCGGGCGCCCCCACGGCAGAGATCCAGGTGATCGCCCGCCAGTGGTCGTGGGAGTTCCGCTACCCGGACGCCGCTGTCTCCAGCACGGAGCTGCACCTGCCGGCCGGTCGCCGCGTGGGCTTGCAGCTGGAGAGCGCCGATGTGATCCACGGCTTCTACGTGCCGGCCTTCCGGCTCAAGCAGCAGGTGATCCCCGGCCGCTCGATCGCCTTCTTCATCACCCCCACCCGCGAGGGCCGCTACCGCCTGCGCGATTCCGAATACAGCGGCACCTGGTTCGCGGCCAACCAGGTGGATGTGGTGGTGCAGAGCGAAAACGCCTACCAGGACTGGCTCACCCGCGCGGCGACCCAGCCCCTGCGGCCCGGCATCAGCGATGCCTCCCGCGAATACGCCCAGCAGCAATCACGGCTGCGCTCCTCCGGCTACCCCACCGTGCGCCCGGCTCCCCCCCCGATGGTCAACGTGCCCGGCTCGAACACCCTTCCCCACGCAGGTTGACCCCCATGACCCTCACCTCTCTTGATCCCGGCATCCTCAAGGCCTCCCACCCGGTGCCGGGGGCGCCGAACAACTGGAAGCGCTTCTTCAGCTTCAACACCGATGCCAAGGTGATCGGCATCCAATACATCGTGACCTCCCTCTTTTTCCTGTTGGTGGGAGGGCTGTTGGCGATGATCATGCGTGGAGAACTGATCACGCCTGAGGCGGATCTGGTGGATCGCACCGTGTACAACGCGCTCTACACGATGCATGGCACGATCATGCTGTTTCTGTTCATGTTTCCGGTGCTCAACGGGCTCAACAACCTGTTGATCCCCTGCATGATCGGCGCCCCCGACATGGCCTTTCCGCGCCTCAATGCCGCCGCCTTCTGGCTGGTGCCAGTGTTCGGCGTGATTCTGATGGCCAGCTTCCTGGTGCCTGGTGGGCCGGCGGCCTCGGGCTGGTGGTCGTATCCACCGGTGAGCCTGCAGAACCCCCTGGGCCATCTGATCAATGGCGAAGCGCTGTGGATCACGGCGGTGGCGCTTTCCGGCGTGTCGTCGATCATGGGGGCGGTGAACTTCGTCACCACGATCCTGCGCATGCGCGCCCCTGGCATGACCTTCTTCCGCATGCCGATCTTCTGCTGGACTGCCCTCTCCGCCCAGACGATCCAGCTGATCGGCCTGCCCGCCCTCACCGGCGGTGCCGTGATGCTGCTGTTTGATCTGGTGGCGGGCACCTCCTTCTATCGCCCGGAAGGGGGCGGCGACCCTGTGCTTTATCAGCACTTCTTCTGGTTCTATTCCCACCCGGCGGTGTATGTGATCATCCTGCCGGTGTTCGGCATCTTCTCCGAACTGTTTCCCGTGCACGCCCGCAAGCCCCTGTTCGGCTACGTGTTCGTGGCGATCGCTTCGCTGGTGATCGTGGGCCTCAGCCTGGTGGTGTGGGTGCACCACATGTTCCCCAGCGGCGTGCCCCAGTGGATGCGGGATCTGTTCATGGTGTCCACCATGCTGATCGCCGTTCCCACCGGCATCAAGGTGTTCGCCTGGCTCGGCACCCTGTGGGGCGGCAAGATCCAGCTGAACACACCAATGCTGTTTTCCCTCGGTGGCCTGTTCAACTTCGTGTTCGCCGGCGTCACCGGCATCATGCTGGCCACGGTTCCGGTGGATATTCACGTGAACAACACCTACTTCGTGGTGGGCCACTTTCACTATGTGATCTATGGCGCCGCCACCATGGGTGTGTACGCGGCGATCTATCACTGGTTTCCTAAATTTACCGGCCATATGTATTTCGAGGGGCTGGGGAAACTGCATTTCCTGCTCACCTTCGTGGGCACCAATCTCAACTTCTTCCCGATGCATCCACTCGGGCTGATGGGCATGCCCCGGCGCGTGTCGTCCTACGACCCCGAATTCGCCTTCTGGAACGTGATCGCCAGCCTCGGCGGCTTTCTGCTGGGGGTGTCGATCATTCCCTTCCTGCTCAACCTGGTGAGCTCCTGGGTGTGGGGGCCCAAGGCGCCAGCCAACCCCTGGAAGGCCATCGGCCTGGAGTGGCTGCTCCCCTCCCCTCCTCCCGCTGAAAACTTCGAAGACAACGTTCCCACCGTGATCAGCGGCCCCTACGGCTACGGCACGGGCAAACCCCTGGTGGAGCACCAGGAGGCCTATGAACGTGCCCTGCAGGAGGCCTGAACCATGACCACCCTTCCCACGGCCCCCCCCGGCCCCACCCCCACCCATGGCGAAGGCCATGCCAGCCATCCCAGCTACACGCTCACCGGGTTCATCATTTTTCTGTGCTCGGAGAGCGTCATCTTTCTGGCGTTCTTCGCCGCCTATGCCCTGCTGAAATCCACGGCCACCAGCTGGTTGCCGCCGGGTGTGGAGGGGCTGGAGTGGCGTACACCGCTGCAGTTCACGGTGGTGCTGGTGTCGAGCAGCGGCACGATTGCGGTGGCGGAGCATTTCCTTGGTAAAAAGCGCCTGTGGGCGTTCCGCGGCTTCCTGCTGCTCACGATGGCCATGGGCGCCCTGTTCCTCTATGGCCAGGCGAGCGAATGGAGCGGCCTTTCGTTCGGCTTCACCACAGGCACCTTCGGCAGTCTGTTCTATCTGCTCACTGGCTTTCACGGCCTGCATGTGGCCACCGGCATCCTGCTGATGGGGCTCATGCTGGGGCGCTCGTTTTACCCCGATAACTATGAGAAAGGTGAACAGGGTGTCATCGCTGTCTCCCTGTTCTGGCACTTCGTTGATGTGATCTGGGTTCTGCTCTTTCTGCTGCTCTACGCCTGGCAAGCATGATCATTGATGACACCCACTACGACGTGATCGTCGTCGGCAGCGGCGCCGGTGGCGCCACCCTGGCCAGCGCTCTGGCGGCGAAGGGCCGCTCGGTGCTGCTGCTGGAGCGGGGCGCCGCCTTGCCTCGCGCAGATCAGAACGTGGCCGATGTGGACCTGTTCCGCAAAGACCGCTACCACCCCGGTGAGCAGTGGTTCGGCACCGACGGCGATCCCTTCTCGCCCCAGGCGGTGTATGCCCTGGGTGGCAATACCAAGATCTGGGGGGCGGTCCTGGAACGCATGCGGGAGCAGGAGTTCGGCCCAGTCCGCTATCAGGAAGCTGCCGCGCCCTCCTGGGGCCTCGACTACAGCAGCTTCGCCCCTTGGTACGACCGGGCTGAAGCCCTCTACCGCGTGCATGGCCGCCAAGGCGTGGATCCCACCGAACCCAGCCGCTTCGCTGCCTACACCCGGGCGCCACGGCCGCTGGATCCGTTGCTGGAAGAGCTGCGCGAAGGCATCCGCCGCCAGTCGTGCCATCCCTACGACCTGCCGCTCAGCTGGTCGGAGGATCCGGTCGACCCCAGCGGCGACGCGGAGCTGTTCGGCGTCACCCCCGCGCTGGCGGGCGAGGCCACCAGCCTGCGCACCAACGCCAGGGTGAACCGCCTGCACGTGAACCCCAGCGGCACGGAGGTGCGTGGGGTGGAGGCGGAGATCGACGGCCAGAACTGGCTCTTTCGCGGCGATCAGGTGGTGCTGGCCGCCGGAGCGGTGAACACGGCGGTGATCCTGCTGCGCTCCGTCTCGGATCGCCATCCCGCCGGCCTGGCCAATGGCTCCGGCCAGGTGGGCCGCAACCTGATGAAGCCCCAGCTCACGGCGATCCTGCAGTTGGCGGCCCGCGCCAACTCCGGTGCTTACCCCCGCAGCCTCGGCGTCAACGACTACTACTGGGGCGACAAGAATGTGAGCTTCCCGCTGGGCCACATCGAGAGCGGCGGCGGCGTGCTGCAGGACACCCTGTTCGCCGAATCCCCCCCCGTGCTCTCGCTGGTGACCCGGCTGCTGCCCAATGCGGCGCTGCGGCAGCTGGCGGCCCGATCGGTGTGCTGGTGGGCGATGAGTGCGGTGCTGCCCGATGCGGCCAATGCGATCAGCCTGCGGCGCGACCGCATCCGCATCCACTACCTCCCCAACAATCTCGAAGCCCACGACCGGCTCGTGTACCGCTGGATCGACACCCTGCGGCGCACCGAGAAAGACCCGCTCACCCAGGTGGTGCGTCCCTCGCCGGTCCACCCCCGCGGCGAAGCCCCGCTGGCGGTGATGGGCTACGCCTGCGGCACCTGCCGCATGGGCAGTGACCCGGCCACCTCTGTGGTGGATCTGGAGGGGCGCAGCCATCAGGTGGCCAACCTCTGGTTGGCCGATGCCAGCGTTTTCCCCAGCTGCCCGTCGGTGTCGCCCGGCCTCACGGTGATCGCCAATGCCCTGCGCGTGGCGGAAAGCCTGGCGCACGCCTCCTAGGCTGGGTCACTGGGCTTTTGGAGTGGAGCCAGCTGATGGCAGAACAGAACGGGTCTTCGCGCGGCGGCAGCACCATCCTGGCCAGCGCCATCGCCGGAGCTGTGCTGGGGGCGACCGGGCTGGCTTGGTGGCTGCTCAACGCCGCCGAACGCCGGCGGCTGGCCGAGCGTCAGCGCCGCCGCCTCACCCTGTCGCGCTTTCAGGATGGCCCCAGTGAAGGTGAGGGCTACGTCCGCCGCCCGCTGCTCGAAAAAGAGCTGCAGCACAAGGTGCAGGAGCTCAACCAGGCGATCGAAGACGTGCGCCGCCAGCTCGAGTGCCTCACCCCCGACAGCTGAGCTGACGGCCGCCGCTCAGCCAGCGTGTCGTGGCCACGGTTTCGCCGCAAGCGTCCAGGGTCTCTCAGCAAGCGGCCAAGCTCAGGCAGCACGTCAGATGGCAGCGAGAGATCCCAGTTGCCGGCAGTGGCAACCGCCTGCCTCCTCCCCCCTTGAACCCTTTTCCTGTGGATCGGTAGGTTGCTCTCCGGTGTCCCCCTGGCTTCCATGCTCCGTTCCGCCGCCATCACCGCAGGTGTCCAGCGTTCCCCCAACCGCGCCATGTTGCGGGCGGTGGGCTTTGGCGACGGCGACTTTGAGAAGCCGATCATCGGCATCGCCAACGGCTACAGCACGATCACGCCCTGCAACATCGGCCTGAACGACCTGGCCCGGCGCGCCGAGCAAGCCGCCCGCTGTGCCGGTGCCATGCCCCAGATGTTCGGCACTATCACCGTCAGCGACGGCATCTCGATGGGCACCGAAGGGATGAAGTATTCGCTTGTGTCGCGGGAGGTGATCGCCGACTCGATCGAAACCGCCTGCAACGCCCAGAGCATGGACGGCCTGCTGGCGATCGGCGGCTGCGACAAGAACATGCCCGGCGCCATGCTCGCCATGGCCCGCATGAACATCCCGGCGATCTTCGTGTATGGCGGCACGATCAAGCCCGGCCGGCTCGGCCCCTGTGATCTCACCGTGGTGAGCGCCTTTGAGGCGGTGGGTCAGTTCTCCGGCGGCCGTATTGATGCGGAGGAGCTGCTGGCGATTGAGAAGAACGCCTGCCCCGGCGCCGGCAGCTGCGGCGGCATGTTCACTGCCAACACGATGAGCTCGGCTTTCGAAGCGATGGGCCTGAGCCTGCCTGGCAGTTCCACCATGGCGGCGGAAGATCCGGAGAAGGCGGAGAGTGCCGCCCGTTCGGCCGAGGTGCTGGTGCGCGCCATCGAGGCGAACATCCGCCCCCGTGACCTGATCACCCGCGAGGCGATCGAAAACGCAATCAGCGTGATCATGGCCGTCGGCGGCTCCACCAACTCGGTGCTGCACCTGCTGGCGATCGCCCGTACCGCCGAGGTGCCGCTCACCATCGATGACTTCGAAACCATCCGCCAGAGGGTGCCGGTGATCTGCGATCTCAAGCCCAGCGGCCGCTACGTGACCGTGGATCTGCATAACGCCGGTGGCATCCCGCAGGTGATGAAGCTGCTGCTCGATGCCGGCCTGCTGCATGGCGATTGCGGCACGATCGAAGGGTGCACCCTGCGCGAGGTGCTTGCCGATGTGCCCACTGAGCCCCCGGCCGATCAGGATGTGATCCGGCCCCTCTCCAATCCGCTCTATCCCAAGGGCCACCTGGCCATCCTCAAGGGCAACCTGGCGGAAGAGGGGGCGGTGGCCAAGATCAGCGGCGTGAAGACCCCCGTGATCACCGGCCCAGCCCGCGTGTTCGAGAGCGAGGAAAGTGCCCTGGAGGCGATCCTGGCTGGCTCGGTGGGCGCCGGTGATGTGGTGGTGGTGCGTTACGAGGGCCCCGTGGGTGGCCCCGGCATGCGCGAGATGCTCTCCCCCACCGCCGCGATCGTGGGCAAGGGGCTGGGGGAATCGGTGGCGCTGATCACCGATGGCCGCTTCAGCGGCGGCTCCTACGGCCTGGTGGTGGGCCATGTGGCGCCTGAGGCGGCCGTGGGCGGCACGATCGCACTGGTGGAAGAAGGCGACAGCATCACTGTCGACGCCCACCAACTGCTGATCCAGCTGAACGTGGACGCGGCCGAGCTGCAGCGCCGCCGCTCCGCCTGGGTGGCCCCCGCCCCCCGCTACCGCACCGGCGTGCTGGGCAAGTACGCCCGTCTGGTGAGTAGCAGCAGCCTGGGCGCTGTCACCGATCCGGTCTAGGCCTGCCAGGGGTGCTCGTTGGCGGGGTCCCCGGCGTCTGCGGGTCCAGGAACGTCTGCGGGCACAGCAATGTTTGTGGTGGAGGGGAGGCTGAGCAGGGCGCGCAGGCGCCGGGCCAGGGCCTCCAGGGGTGCACCGTCCGGCGGCCGCTCGGTGCGCAGCCCCGTCACCCCGTCCATCCAGACGGGGTGCTGGCCGTGCCAGAGCATCGGTTGCTCTGGTTGCTGCGGCCAGCTCAGCATCATGTGGAGGTCGTTGCCGCTGCGGTAGAGCTCCAGTTCGATGTCGTGCAGCGGCAGGCGCTCCCCGTCGATCCCCCGCGTCTGAAGGAGCAGGCAGCAGTCGCCAGGGTCGCCGGAGTCTTGACAGACGGAACCATCACTGCCTGAACCACCACTGCCGGAGCCATCACTGGCCATGGTGCCCACCACCGCATGGCGGTGCGGTTTGAGGCAGAGATCGGCGGCCGCGGCAATTCGCCGGCTGAGCTCATCGGCGGCGCTCAAGGCACCGCTCGCACCGCCACCAGAGCCAGCTGCAGCGGGCCGGCCCGAAAGCCCGTATTGAGTTGGCCGTTGTCGCCGAATTTGGAATGCAGCACCTGCAGGCGCGTGATCTTGGCGGGATCAAAGCGCAGCGGCAGGTTCAGCGGGCGGGCCCGCACCGAGGCGCGCAGCTGAGCGAAGGGAATCTCCACCAGCTGGGGCGGTTGGTCGGGGTTGCTGATGCTGGTGTCGAATTCCGCCACCCAGCGCAGCCCGCCGGGGATCAGCTCCGTGAGGCCGGCCACGCCATCGGCGCAGGCCACGGCCAGCTTGTAGCGGCGACCGTCGCCGCGCAGTTCCAGCTGCAGGGCGCGGTAAGCGCCCAGGTTCAACGGCGGGGAGAACAGCGGCGAGCGACAACTCACGAAGCCACCGCCCTGCTCCACCACATCGGCCTCCAGCACCAGACCCTCCGGGCCGATGCGGCAGACGCCGCTGCTGCGGCCGCCCATGATCGTGTCGTTCAGGGCCAGCCAGCCGCTGAACCCATCGCCGCTCACCACCAGCAACGGTGCCACCATGCCAGCCGGCTCCATCACGGCTTCAAGCCTGCCGCAGCGGCGGGATCGGCGAGGATCAGCACGGTGCTGCGGGGTTTCACCAGGCGGGCAGGGGTGCGCACGGCCGGCTCGTTCGGATCAAGCAGGCGCTGCAGGGCCTGCTGCTTGCCGGCGCCGCTCACCAGAAACACCACCAGGCGCGCGGCACTCAGCACCGGTGCCGTGAGGGTCACCCGGGGCAGGCCCTTGCCTTCGCTGATCGTCACCGGGCGATCCACCACCGTGGTGGCGGCGGTGCCCGGAAACAGCGAGGCGGTGTGGCCGTCTTCGCCCAGACCCAGCAGCACCACATCCAGCACCGGCGGATCGCCGGGGCAGAGGCGAGCCAGCACGGCCGCGAAGGAGGCGGCGCTGGCTTCCGGTGTGTCCTGCTCGGTGGGCACGGGATGGAAGCAGGCCTGCCGGCCGGGGCCGGCGGCCAGCAGGGAGCGGCTCAGCAGCAGCGCATTGCTGGAGGGATCATCGGCGGGCACCCAACGTTCATCCCCCAGCAGCACATCCACCCGGTTCCAGGGCAGATGGGCCGCGCCGAGATGGCGGTAGGCGGCCTCCGGCGTGGTGCCGCCGGCGAGGGCGATCTGGGCCCTCTCCCGCTCCGCCAGGGCCAGATCAATGGCGCTGGCGATCGTGGTGGCGGCGCATTCGGCCAGCTGCTCCTGTCCCCCAGGCACCACCTTGAGCTGATAAGTGGCCGCTGGGGTGTCCCCCATCAGAGCCACTCGGTGTGGAACGCACCATCGCGATCCACCCGTTGATACGTGTGGGCGCCGAAGCAGTCACGCATGGCCTGCAGCAGGTTCTGGGGCAGGCGCGCGGTGCGGTAGCTGTCGATGTAATCGAGCGTGCTGCTCAGGCAGGGCACGGGAATGCCGGCCTGGGAGGCATCCGCCACCACCTGGCGCAGGCCCGGCAGGCGGCGGTTGATCTGTTCGGCGAACCAGGGGTCCACCATCAGGTTCACCAGGCCCGGGTTGGCGTTATAGGCGTCCTGGATGCGTTGCAGCAGGCGGGCGCGGATGATGCAACCCCCCTTCCAGATCTGGGCGATCGAGGAGAGGTGGAGGTTGTAGTTGTGCAGCTTGGAGGCTTCTACCAGCAGGGCCATGCCCTGGGCGTAGCTGGCGATGCAGGCGAGGATCACCGCATCGCGCAGCGGCGGCAGGCCAGCGGCGGGTTCGCCCAGGTCAACGGGATGGGGTGCCGGACCCGGCAGCACCGCTTCGGCCAGTACCCGTTCCGCCTTCATCGAGCTCATCACCCGACCGTTGAGGGAGGCATAGATGGTGGGCACGGGCACGCCCATCTCCAGGGCGCTGATCACGGTCCAGAGGCCGGTGCCTTTCTGGCCGGCCACATCGAGGATCTTCTCGACCAGATCACCGCCATCCTCAGGATCGCGGGTGCGCAGGCACACCTCGGTGATCTCCACCAGATAGGAGGAGAGCTCCTCCAGCTGGTTCCAGCCGTCGAACACATCGGCCATGGCGAGGCCATCGAGGCCGGCTCCCCGCTTCATCAGGTCGTAGGCCTCCACCAGGATCTGCTCGATCCCGTACTCGATGCCGTTGTGCACCGTCTTGACGAAATGGCCGGCGCCACCGGGGCCGATGTAGGTGACGCAGGGGCCGTCTTCCACCTGGGCGGCCATCTTGGTGACCAGGCTCTCAATCGCGTCGTAGGCCGCCTTGGTGCCGCCGGGCATCATGCTCGGCCCCTCCAGGGCGCCCTTGGCGCCACCGGACACGCCCATGCCGATGTAGCCGAAGCTCTTGCTCTCCAGCTCCTTCACACGCCGCTCGGTGTCGGCGTAAAGGGAGTTGCCGCCATCGATCAGCAGATCGCCGTCCTCCAGATGGGGGGAGATGGCGGCGATGGTGTCGTCGATCGGCTGACCCGCCTTGATCATCATCAGGATGCGGCGGGGGCGCTCCAGGCTGGCCACAAACTCCTCAAGGGAGTGGGCTCCGATGATCTGAAGGCCGGCGCCGCGGCCGTTCAGGAACTCTTCCGTCTTCGCCCAGGTGCGGTTGTAGACGACGCTGGAGAAGCCGTTGCGTTCAGCGTTGAGGACCAGATTTTCGCCCATCACGCCCAGGCCGATCAGGCCGAAGTGCGCTTTGCTCATGTGGGTTGGGCTGCAAACCTTTCCGAGCCAGTGTGCCCCTGCGACCTGCCTGCCGCTGCCGCCTGCGCGGCTGTGTCAGCAACCGCTCAGATCACGGTGCCGTCGGCGATGGTGGCGTTCTTCTCCACCACCACGATGCCGTTGCGGATGTAGAAGCCCAGCTCCGGCTGGTCGGCTTCTTCGATGTGGTCCTTGTTCACGATCGTGACGTTGCGACCGATGCGCACGTTCTTGTCGAGGATCGCGCGCCGCACGGTGGTGCCATTGCCCACCCCCAGCGGGATCCCGCCCCGCTCGCGCAGCACGGCCCGCTCTTCTGCCGATTCGAAGTAGTCGGCGCCCATCACCAGGGTGTCCTGCAGCACCACCTCGGCCTCGATGCGCGAGCGCACGCCAAGCACGCAGTGGTGGATGCTGCAGGCCTGCAGCAGGGAGCCTTCGCCGATGATCGACTGGGTGACCTGGGTGTCGAGCAGCTTGCTGGGGGGCAGATACCGCGGCCGCGTGTAGATGGGGAATTTCTCGTCGTAGAAGGAGAAGGCGGGGCTGGGCTGGTCGGTGAGCGCCAGGTTGGCCTCATAGAACGCCCCGATCGTGCCGATGTCCTCCCAGTAGTCGTTGAAGACGAAGCTGCTGAGCTTGTCGCCGCGGGCCAGCGAGGTGGGAATGATCTCCTTGCCGAAGTCGGTGGATTCCGGATTGCTGGCCAGCAGGTCGAAGAGGGTGTCGCGGCTGAACACGTAGATGCCCATCGACGCCAGGTAGGGGCGCTTGAGGGCATCGTCGGCCGAGAGGCCGTGGCGGGCGGTGTCGACCGCCATCGCCTCCAGTGCTGCGCCCTTCGGCTTTTCGCTGAACTCGCGGATCCAGCCCTGGGGATCGGTGCGCATCAGGCCGAAGCCCTCGGCCTGGGCCGCATCCACCGGCAGCGCCGCCACGCTCAGGTCGGAGCCGGTTTCGATGTGGTGGTGCACGAAGCTGCTGTAATCCATCCGGTAGAGCTGGTCGCCGGAAAGGATCAGGTAGTGGTCCACGTCCCATTCGTGGAACAGCCACTGGTATTTGCGTACCGCGTCGGCGGTGCCTTCAAACCAGCTGGGGCTGTCCGGTGTCTGCTGGGCGGCGAGCACCTCCACGAACCCCTGCCCGAAGCCGGCGGAGAGGTTGTACGTCTGGGTGAGGTGGCGGTTGAGCGACGCGCTGTTGAACTGCGTCAGCACGTAGATCTTGTTGACACCGGAGTTGATGCAGTTGCTAACCGGGATGTCGATGAGCCGGTATTTACCGGCCAGCGGCACCGCCGGCTTGGCCCGCATCTTTGTGAGCGGGAAGAGCCGGGTGCCCGCTCCGCCGCCGAGGATGATCGCCAGAACCCGCTTCATCACTGCCCCCAAAGACTGCTGTTGTCAGCATTCGAGCACCGTACCGGAGCACGTGACCCCCAGTCGGTGATCTGGAACTCAGCCTTCTCCGCTTGGCTCATCAAGCGCGAACAGTTCATGGAGCACCTTCATGGATTGGTGGCGTTGCTGCCTTGGCTGGGGGGCCCGCAGATGGGTGACAGGGCTGTGCAAAATCTTGTTGACGATGCCCTTGGTGAGGGCTTCCACCACCTTGCGTTCCCGTGCCGAGAGATCGGGGCCCATGCGGCTGAGCGCTTTCTGCAGCTCCTGCTCGCGAATCAGTTCCAGCTGCTGGCGGAGCCTGTTGAGGGTGGGCACCGCTTCCAGACCATCCCACCAGTCGAGGAACTGGCGGGATTCCTCCTGCAGGAGCCCTTCGGCTTCGGCGGCGATCTCTCGGCGGGCCTCCTGGTTGCGGGCCACCACCTCCTGCAGATCGTCCACATCAAAGGCTTCCACCCCGCCCAGTCCGGCGACGTCAGAGCTGATGTTGCGCGGCACGCCGATGTCGATCAGCTTCAGCGAGGAGCGGCGGTTGAGCCCTTCCAGCCGGGCGGCGTCGATGATCGGCTCTTCGGCGGCTGTGCTGGTGAACACCAGCGAGCAGGTGCTGAGGCAATGGTCCAGGTCTTCGAGCGGCCGGCATTGCACTGGCAGCTCGGGAAAATCCGCCGCCAGAGCTTCCGCCCGTGACACGGTGCGATTGAGCAGCACCAGCGCGCGGCAGCCCTTGGCCTGCAGGTGTTGCAGCAGCAACCGGGACATGCGCCCCGCTCCCACCACCGCCACCTGCTCACCTTCAAGGGAGACGAGGTCGTCGAGGCCGCGGCTCTGGCCGACCTTGAGCTGGGCCAGCTCCACCGCCGCCGAGCTGATCGATACGGCGCCGGTGCCGAGATTGGTTTCGGTGCGCACCCGCTTGCCGGTGCTCACCGCCTGGGTGAGCAGCCGGTTGAGGATCGGGCCGATCGAGCCGTGCTCCTGGCCCAGCCGCACCATTTTCTTCACCTGGGACAAGATCTGCCCTTCCCCCAGCACCAGGCTGTCGAGCCCTGAAGCCACCCGCAGCAGGTGCCCCACCGCCTCTTCGTGGTGATAGGTGAAGAGGTGGGGGGTGAGTTCGCCGAAATCAAGGCCCGAGTGCTGGCTGAGGAAGGAGCCCACGGCCGTGATGCCCTGCTCGGGGTGGCGCAGCAGGGTGTAGATCTCAAGCCGGTTGCAGGTGCTGAGGATGGACGCCTCAAGCACCTGGGCATCGCCGCGCAGGATGTGGAGGGATTCCTCCATCGTCTGCTCCGGGATGCTGAGGCGCTCCCGGATTTCGACTGGAGCCGTGCGATGGCTGAGCCCGACGACGGCGATGTGCATGGGGTGGGGTCAGCGCAGCGCGACGCTTTGAGCGCCGGGCTTGATGTGGATGGTGTCCGTGAAGCGGGCGCTGGAATCGAGCGAGGAAATGATCAGGCTGCTGGTGCGGGTGCAGTCACGCTCGAACTTCACGCCCTTGAACAGCAGGCCATCGGTGATGCCGCTGCCGGCGAACACCACGTTCTCGCCGGAGGCCAGCTCTTCGGCCTCGTACACCTTGTCGATGTCGGTGATTCCCATCTCATTGAGGCGGGCAATGTTGCCTTCCTTGGTGTAATCGGCCCATTCGGAGGTCTGGGCAACCGCCGGGTCGTACACGAGCTGGCCCTGGAAGTGGCCACCAAGGCAGCGCAGGGCGGCGGCGGAGATCACCCCTTCCGGAGCGGCGCCAATGCCCATCAGGCAATGGGTGCCGGTCCCGGAGAAGCCACAGGCGATGGCCGCCTGCACGTCACCGTCGCTGATGGGCTTCACCCGGGCGCCGGTGGCGCGGATCTCGGCGATCAGATCCTTGTGGCGAGCACGGTCCATCACCACGATCACCAGCTCATCGGCAGGCATGCCGAGGCAGGCGCTGAGAATGGCGATGTTTTCAGTGGCGCTCTTGCGGATGTCCACCTTGCCCTTGGCCGCCGGCGGTGCCGCCAGCTTCTTCATGTAGAAGTCGGGGGCGTTGAACAGGCCGCCGCGGTCGGAGGCGGCCAGCACGGCCATCGAACCGTCCTGGGCGTTGGCGCAGAGGTTGGTGCCTTCGCAGGGATCCACGGCGAAATCCACGCCGGGGCCGGTGCCGCTGCCCACTTCTTCGCCGATGTACAGCATCGGGGCTTCGTCGCGCTCCCCTTCGCCGATCACGATCCTGCCCTGCATGGCGATGCTGCCCATCCGCAGGCGCATGGCCTCCACGGCAGCAGCATCGGCTTCATCTTTCTTGCCGAGGCCGGTCAGGTGCGCAGAGGCAATGGCGGCCTGCTCGACAACTTCGAGCAGTTCCTGAATGAGGGTGCGATCCACAAAAGTCCGGCAGGGGGAGGGAGCGGCGGTGCCGAAGCAAGAACCGGCAGACCAGCTGCAGCAGGTTTGTTTCGGTATCTGGCCGTGGCGACTGTATCAGCGCCCCATGGGGCAAGCCGTCGGCTGGGGAAACGGTGCCGTCGTCTTCCTACAATGGGCGCGATCTCTTGCCCCGGTGGCCCCAGCCATGAGCACGAAGCCTCTGGTGATCGCCCCGTCGATCCTGTCTGCGGATTTTGCCCGTCTCGGCGACGAGGTGCGGGCCGTTGACGAGGCGGGGGCCGATTGGATCCATGTGGATGTGATGGACGGACGCTTTGTCCCCAACATCACCATCGGCCCACTGATCGTCGAAGCGCTGCGCCCCGTCACGCAGAAGCCGCTCGATGTGCACCTGATGATCGTGGAGCCCGAGCGTTATGTGGGCGATTTCGCCAAGGCGGGCGCCGATCACATCTATGTGCAGGTGGAAGCCTGCCCCCACCTCCACCGCAACCTTGGCCAGATCAAGGATCTCGGCAAGAAGGCCGGTGCGGTGCTCAACCCCGGCACACCGCTGGAAACGCTCGAATACTGCCTCGAGCTGTGCGATCTGGTGCTCATCATGAGTGTCAACCCCGGCTTCGGTGGCCAGAGCTTCATCCCCTCGGCGGTGGAGAAGGTGCGCCGGCTGCGTCGCATGTGCGATGAGCGGGGCCTCGATCCCTGGATCGAAGTGGATGGCGGCCTCAAGGCCAACAACACCTGGCAGGTGGTGGAAGCCGGAGCCAACGCGATCGTGGCCGGTTCGGCCGTGTTCAACGCGCCCGACTACCGCGAAGCGATCGCTGGCATCCGCAACAGCCGTCGCCCCGAAGCAATCCTGGTCTGATCGACCGCTGACGGTCAGCTGGTTCCCCCGAGTGGCCTCAGGTCGTTCGGGGGCGAGCAGCCTGAAAGCGTTCGGGGCAGAGCAGCCGTTAGGGGTGAGGCCGATGCGGAGCGGGCCGTTTGGGGGTGGGCCGGTACGGGAAACTCTGGGGCCTGCCCCATGGGCTTGCGCTCAGCACTCATCCGGCTCTCGGTCTGCTCTTGGGCTGCATTCGGTCTGCTCCACCAGTCCTCTTGCTTGCTCGCACCGGTTGGGCTCAGGCGCCCAAGAACCAGCCGTAGCTGTGCAGGCCGATGCCGAGCAGATTCACGCCGATGTAACAGACGACGATCACCACCAGACCGGCGGAGGCCACCAAGGCCGGGCGCCTGCCCTGCCAGCCGCGGCTCAGCCGGGTGTGCAGATAGGCGGCATAGACAAGCCAGCAGATCAGGGCCCAGGTTTCCTTGGGATCCCAGCTCCACCAGCTGCCCCAGGCCTCATTGGCCCACACAGCGCCGCTGACCAGGCCCACCGACAGCAGCAGGAAGCCCACGGTGATGGTGCGGTAGCTGAGGCTGTCGAGCTGTTCGCTCACGCCAATCGCCACGCTGCTGAGCTCAAGGCCCGGGCCGTTGGTGGCATTGGCATCGGCGCCCGCGGGCACCCCTGCCAGCTGGGCCCGGCGGAAGCCCCCACTGCCGATCGAACTGCTGCGCAGCTCCAGCTGGCGGCCCCGCTCGGTGAACAGCACCGCCACCGACAGCAGCGAGCCCACCAGCAGGGCGGCATAGCTGACCATGATCACACTCACGTGCATCACCAGCCAGCTGGAGCGCAGGGCTGGCACCAGAGGGGAAGCGGCCTGCAGGCGATCGGGCAGGGCGAAGCTGGCGAAGGCCACACAGCCCAGGCCCATCGGCGTAGCTGCAGCGGCCACCAGCGGGGACGACCAGGAGCGCTCCACCAGCAGCTGGGTGAGCGTGCAGGCCCAGGCCAGGAAGCAGAGCGATTCGTAAAGGTTGCTGATCGGGAAGTGCCCCGATTCCCACCAGCGCAGGGTGAGCTGGGCGGTGAGGCTCACGTTGGCGCCGGCGACCAGCAGGCGCACCACCGTGCTCGAACGGCCACCGCTCAAGCTCCAGAAGGCCAGCGGCAGGGCGATCAGCAGCAAGCCGAAAGCGATCAGGGCGAGGGTCAGAACCGGATCGGTCACAGAAAGCACGATTCCCAGAAAGCAGTTTGGTCAGTCTGCCTGGCGGGCAGGGAGATCAGCGGCTGGCCTGACGGAGCAGCACAAGGCCGCCCGCCAGACCGATGAACACTGGCATCCAGGCTGCCAGGAAGGGAGCCAGGGTGCCTTTCACCCCCAGCGAACTGAAGATGAAGGACATCAGGTAGTAAGAGAAAATCAGCAGCACGCTGATGCCGAACCCCTGGCTGCGGCTGGTGCGGGCATCTGGCCGTACGCCAAGGCTGCTGCCGATCAGGCCAAACACCAGGCAGATGGTGGGGAAGGCGAACTTCTCCTGGATCCGCACCCGCATCCGGCGCGCCTCTTTCTGGTCGCCGGCCTCCCTGAGCAATTGCTCGGCGCTCAGGGCCTCGCCCACCGACATGCTCGCGGCGTCCTTGGGCAAGGCAGCCAGTTTGAGCGGCCCCTGATCGAGCGGGTAGAGATAGCGGTCGAACTTGGCGGAGGTGGTGGTGCCCTGCTCCCCACCCGCCATCACCACCTGGCCGTCCCTGAACTCCCACATCCCCTGCTCCACGTTCCAGGTGCCCTTCCTCGCCTGCAGCATCTGGGTTCCGTTTTCACGGGTGAAATCCAGCACCGTCACATCCTGCATCTCCCCTTTGTCAAATCTGCGGGCATAAAAGAGCTGAGAGAGATAGCGGTCGGCGCCCGAATCATTGTTGGCAGGCCGCAGGCTGAAGCGCGAGTAAATGATGTTGCTGCCTTTCTCGGTGGCAACCGACCTGCCCAGGGCCTCGTTGAGCGTTTCGGCCGCCTGGAGATTGGCAGCGGGCACGATCAGATCATTGAACGCGAAGGTGAGCAGGCTCATCAGCACCGCCACCCCCAGAGCCGGCACCACCATGCGGGTGGTGCTGACGCCGATGCTGCGCAGGGCCGTGAGCTCGCTGCTGCCCGACAGCCGGCTGTAGGCCAACAGCGTGGCCATCAAGGTGGCCATTGGAAACGACAACACCAGAAATCCCGGCAGGCGCAGGCCCAGCACCTGCATTGCCGCCGCTACCGGTAAGCCTGATTCCGCCACCCGGCGCACCAGTTCGAACACCACCCCCACCGACAGCGACACCGTGGTGAAAGCGGCCACGCCGAACACCAGTGGGCCGAGCAGCTCGCCGCTCAGCCAGCGGTCCATCAGCGGCAGGCGCTCCCAGAGCAGCTGCACAGGTCGCAGCAGCCGCCTTGGTGCCATCAAGGGCTCGTGGGCAAGCGTCACAGCTGGAAGCCCTCCCCCAGGTAGTGCTGGCGCACGAGCGGGTTGCTGGCCACCTCAGCCGACGGCCCGGAGGCCAGCAGGCTGCCTTCGGTGAGGATGTAAGCGCGATCGGTGATGGAAAGGGTCT
Organism: Synechococcus sp. ATX 2A4; assembly: GCF_024346375.1. Lineage (GTDB taxonomy): Bacteria > Cyanobacteriota > Cyanobacteriia > PCC-6307 > Cyanobiaceae > MW101C3. The sequence continues at coordinate 59,901 of NZ_JAGQCV010000006.1, forward strand.
CCCGGACGTTGTGATCGGTGATCAGCAGACCCATGTTGCGATCCCGCAGAGTGCCGATCAGGGTCTGGAGGTCGGCAACGGCGAGCGGGTCGACGCCGGCGAAGGGTTCATCCAGCAGCAGGTAGCGTGGGCCTGCTGCGCCCACCGCCAGGGCGCGGGCCACTTCGCAACGCCGCCGCTCCCCCCCGGACAGCTGGAAGCCCCGTCGGTGCTGAAAGTTGGTGAGGTGGAACTCCTCCACCAGCTGCTCGACGCGCTCCCGGCGTCCCGCCACTGGAGCGCCGCTCTGTTGCAGGGCCAGCTGCAGGTTTTGGCGCACGCTCAGCTGCCGGAACACACTCGGCTCCTGGGGCAGATAGCCGATGCCCATGCGGGCACGCTCCGGCATGGCAAGGCGCTCCACCCGCTGCCCGTCGAGCAGCACGCGGCCCCGATCGGGTTTCAGCAAGCCGGTGACGAGGTTGAACGTGGTGGTTTTGCCGGCGCCGTTGGGGCCCAGCAGGCCGACCACTTCGCCGGGCTCCAGCTCCAGGCTCACCCCCTTGACCAGGGGGCGGCCGCCGAGGCTCAGGGCCACCCCTTCCAATACCAGGCTCATGGCGCGGCCGGCCCCGCAGGCTGGGCGTTCTGCTGGATCCTCAGCTGGCTGAACACCTGTTTGCCGTCGCTGGGTTGGGCCAGCACCCGCTCGGTGTCCACCAGGTAGACCACCCGCTCGGCGCGCAGCAGGTTGCCGCCTTCCTGGACCACGTCCACATCGCCGGTGAGCACGATGCGGCCCTCAAGCGTGAAGTACTGGGCCTGGCGGGCGGTGGCGGCCAGGCGGCGATCGGGATACAGGATCCGCACGTTGCCGGTGGCGGTCACGATGCCGGTGGCGTTGTCGGCGCGTTGGGTGTCCGACTCGATCGTGACCAGCCCGGTGGCCCTGTCCGGCGTCTGCGGGGTGAGCACCGTGCCCTCTGGGGCCGGTCTTGGCGCCGGTGCTTCTGGTGTTCTGCCAGCCGGCCGTGGCAACGCGGGAGCCTCGGGCACCTGGGATCCCAGCGGCAACGCCCGCGCCAGGGAGGGCTGGAGGCTCAAGAGCGCGAGCATCACCGCCGCCCCCGCTGGAGCGAAAGGAGAGCGGGGGCGGCGGCGAATCTCAGGCATGGTTCCGGCAGGGGCAGGAAGGGGGCAGGCGAGGAGCTCCCAGACCAGGCTCAGGGGGAGCGCTTCGGGCGATAAGGGACCAGCAAGGTCAGGGGGTTGGCATCAACACTGGCAGAGGAAGGGCCCCTGGATCGTTCCCCTGTTGCAGGCAGTGCAGCTGGTCGGCCACCCGGGCGCGCAGCAGTGTGAGGTTGAAGCCGAGGGCGTCGGCGGGAAACGGCGCCAGCCGGCCCAGCCCTTCGCCCAGCAGCAGCGTGGCGCCGCGCTGGTTGCCACTCTGCAGATGCAGGTGGGCCACGGCGATCTGCAGAAATCCCTGGAGCGCAGGCCGGTCGGGGCCCTGCGTTTCGTGCCAGATCTCCTCAAACACATCGTGGCAGGCATACCACTCGCCGTCGTTGAACAGCCGGGCAGCCAGCTGCAGACGGGGATCGGCGATCAGGTCGTCGGCAGGGGGCACCGGGCCGGGCTGGCGTGACGCCATCCCCTGGCTCATCGCTTGGCGGCTTTCTTCACCGGCATTTTGCGCAGCCGGATCGATTCCGGGGTCACTTCCAGCATTTCGTCCGGTCCGATGTACTCAAGCGCCCGCTCAAGCGTCATCTGGATCGGGGATTGCAGCGTGTCGAGCACTTCAGCACCGGCCGAGCGGATGTTGGTGACCTGCTTGGCCTTGCAGACGTTGAGCTCAAGATCGGGCGGCCGGTTGTGTTCGCCCACGATCATGCCTTTGTAGACCTTGGTGCCAGGCGTGATGAAGAACTGACCCCGATCCTCCGCGCCCTTGAGGGCGTAGAAGGTGGCGGTGCCTTCTTCAAAGGCCACCAGCACGCCGTTGCGGCGGGCATCGAAATCCCCCTGCATCGGGCGGTATTCAAAGAAGGAGTGGCTCATGATTCCCTCACCGCGGGTGGCGCGCACGAACTCGCCACGGAAGCCGATCAGGCCGCGGGCTGGCACCACGAATTCCAGCTGGGTGCGGCCGTCGTTGCCGGTTTCCATGTTCTGCATCTCGCCCTTGCGGGTGCCGAGCTTTTCGATGCAGGAGCCCACTGCATCTTCGGGAACGTCCATCACCAGGGTTTCCACCGGCTCGCAGGGGGTGCCGTCGATCGTGCGGAAGATCACCTGCGGCTGGGAGACCTGGAACTCATAGCCTTCGCGGCGCATGGTTTCGATCAGGATGCCCAGGTGCAGCTCACCGCGGCCACTCACGGAGAAGCGATCGGGGGAGTCGGTGTCTTCCACCCGCAGCGCCACGTTGGTGAGCAGCTCCTTCTGGAGGCGGTCACGCAGCTGGCGGCTGGTGACGAACTTGCCCTCCTTGCCGGCGAATGGCGAATCGTTGACCACGAAGGTCATCTGAAGGGTGGGTTCGTCCACCCGGATCAGGGGCAGCGCTTCGGGGTGATCCGGGCAGGCGATGGTTTCGCCAATGTTCACCTCATCGAAGCCCGCCACGGCCACCAGGTCGCCGGCGCTGGCCTGCTCGATCTCCACCCGCTGCAGGCCCTGGAAGCCGAGCAGCTTGCTGATCCGGCCACGCTTGATGCTGCCGTCGTCGCGGATCAGGGCGGCACTCTGGCCGGCCTTGATGGTGCCGTTGTGGATGCGGCCAATCATGATCCGACCCAGAAAGTCGGAATAGTCGAGTGTGGTGACCTGCAGCTGCAACGGCTTTTCAGGATCTCCGACCGGCGGCGGCACATGGCGCAGGATGGCGTCGAAGAGCGGCTTCATGTTTTCGCTCTCGGTGGCCATGTCGGGCTTGGCGTAGCCGCCCATACCGCTGCCGAACAGGTAGGTGAAGTCGCACTGGTCGTCGTCGGCACCGAGCTCCAGGAACAGATCCAGCACCTTGTCCACCGCCTGCTCAGGGTCGACGCGGGCCCGGTCGATCTTGTTGACAAACACAATCGGCCGCAGGCCCTGCTCGAGGGCTTTCTTGAGCACGAAGCGGGTCTGGGGCATGGGCCCCTCGTTGGCGTCCACGATCAGCAGGGCGCCATCGACCATGCCGAGCACCCGCTCCACCTCACCGCCGAAGTCGGCGTGTCCGGGGGTGTCAACAATGTTGATGCGCACGCCGGCGTAATCGACAGCAGTGTTCTTGGAGAGGATCGTGATGCCGCGCTCCCGCTCCAGGTCGTTGGAGTCCATCACGCACGTGGGCACAGCCTCGCCGTCCCGGAAGATCCCCGACTGTTGAAGCAGGGCATCCACGAGGGTGGTCTTGCCGTGGTCAACGTGGGCGATGATCGCGATATTGCGAATCGGTGCGCTCTGGGAAGCGGCGCTCATGCGTGATGTCTCCTTCAATCCTTTCTGACGCAACCACTACTGGTTGCAATGAACCTTCACCCTATCCCAGCCCGCTCCGCTGAGATCGCTGCAGCTGTCGGGCCGGTTCAAACATCCGCAGCGCCTCCGCTGAACCCTCGAAGCGCCAGTGCCAGGGCTCATAGGTGACGCCCTGGGCATTGCCGCGGGGAAACGACAGCTTGAAGTGATACCGGTTGGCGTTCTCCTTCAGCCAGCGGAAGGCGGGGGTGAGCTCGAAGCCCTCGCTGAAGTGGGCAGCGGGCCGGCTGCCATCGCCGAGATCGATGGCATATCCGGTGCTGTGCTCGGAAAAGCCCGGTGGCGCGCTCACCAGAGCGCGCTCCTCGGCGCTCTGGTTGCGCTCCGATTTGACATCAAAAAAAATCTGCTGCTGCAGATCCACTGAGCGGAAGCCGCTCAGCAGACGCAGGTCCACCCCGTCAGCGGCCGCCTGCCGCTGCATGGCGAGCAGCTCGCGGGCGGCCTCCTCATGCAGCATCAGGCCCGGTGCCACGTTGGTGAGCCGATCCGGCGGCGCCTCTGCATAGGGGAAGTGGCCCAGCAGCCTGCCATCGCTGCCCAGGCGGGCATCAAGGCCAGGCACAGGGGGCGGGGTGAGCAGCTGGGCCAGGGGCTCGCGAAAGAGAAATCCGAGCGTGCTGCCGCCCACGAGCAACACCAGCAAGGTGCCAAAAACCGTGCGCAGCGATTGCCGGCGGGGCTGCCCGGGGCGCACCGATCGCTGGGCCATCGGGATGTCGTCGCCCCGATGACGCGCGGACATTCGCGGGGGCAAAGGGCGTGGCAACAAGCTTGAAACAATCGTAGGGGCCAGGCCCTGCGGTGCCTCAAAAGCCCGAACAGGAGTGTTAGCTTCCAGCCCAGGATCGTTCCAGCGGAGCAGGTTTCAAGATGTTGCGAGTCGCGGTGGTGGGCGGCGGCCCAAGCGGTTCCTGTGCTGCGGAGGTCCTCGCCAAGGCGGGCATCGAAACCTGGTTGTTTGAGCGAAAGCTTGATAACGCCAAGCCCTGCGGTGGTGCCATTCCGCTCTGCATGGTCTCGGAGTTTGACCTGCCGGAGTCGATCATCGACCGCAAGGTTCGCAACATGAAGATGATTTCCCCTTCCAATCGTGAGGTGGACATTCATCTTGATAACGCGGATGAATACATCGGCATGTGCCGCCGTGAAGTGCTTGACGGCTTCCTGCGCAACCGTGCTGCTGAGCTTGGCACTCACCTGGTCAACGGGCTGGTTCAGAGCATCGACACCGGCAAGAACCGCCAGGGGCCCTACACCCTTAAATATGCGGATTACTCTGCCGGTGGCCCCACCGGCGTGATCAAGACCCTGGAAGTGGATCTGATCGTTGGTGCCGATGGGGCCAACAGCCGCGTGGCCAAGGCGATGGATGCCGGCGACTACAACGTCGCCATTGCGTTTCAGGAGCGCATTCGTCTTCCCAAGGAAGAGATGGCCTACTACGAAGATCTCGCTGAGATGTACGTGGGCACCGATGTGTCCCCCGATTTCTACGCCTGGGTTTTTCCGAAATTCGACCACGTGGCCGTCGGTACCGGCACCATGCAGGTCAATCAGGCGTTGATCAAAGGCCTCCAGAAGGGCATCCGGGAACGGGCCTCCGCTCGCCTGCTCAACGGTGAAGTGATCAAGGTGGAAGCCCACCCGATCCCCGAGCATCCCCGTCCCCGCCGGGTGGTGGGTCGCATGGCCCTGGTGGGCGACGCCGCTGGCTACGTGACCAAGAGCTCCGGTGAAGGTATTTACTTTGCTGCCAAGAGTGGCCGCATGTGCGCCGAGCAGATCGTGGCGGCCAGCGGCGCTGGAGCAACGATTCCCACCGAGAAAGATCTAAAGGTTTATATCAAGAAGTGGGACCGCAAATACGGCGCCACCTACAAAGTTCTTGAGCTTCTCCAGAACATCTTCTATCGCAACGATGCCGCCCGCGAGGCGTTCGTTGAAATGTGCGACGACAAAGATGTGCAGCGCCTCACCTTCGACAGCTACCTCTACAAGCGGGTGGTGATGATGAACCCCTGGCAGCAGCTCAAGCTCACCCTGCTCACCCTCGGCTCCGTGCTGCGCGGTCAGGCCCTGGCCCCCGTCGGCTATGAGCCGGTGAAGAGCGCTGTCCGCACCCAGGCGGAAATGGAGTTGTACGCCGCCACGGGTTCTCTGCATCCACGCCAGGTGGAAGCAGTGCCCGCCGCAGACGCCGTCGCCACTCAGGCCGAGGCCGAGGAGAGGGAACCCGCCTTGATGGGCCACTGACGCGCATCCGTTTTGGTGGCGCCGCTGGATGTCCAGCGGCGTCCTCCTTTGCGTCTGCTGTCAGCCCTCGAGGGCGTTGAAATCGGCGAGCACCTCTGATTGGTTGGTGAGCACCGCCAGCAGGTTCAGCCGGTTGGCGCGCACGGCCAGGTCGTCGCACATCACCATCACGCTCGCCTCGCCATCGAAGAAGGCGGCCAGCGCTCCGGCGCCTCGGCCGAGGCCCGCGGCAAGGGCGCTGTAGTTGATGCTGCCGGCCTCTCCGCAGGCCAGCGGCGCAATGGCCTGCAGCACGGCCAGCAGTTGCGCTTCGCTGCTGGAGGTGAAGCGGGCTGGCTCCACCACGCCGTCCGCCCGCAGCACCTCTGCGCTGAGCCCGCTGTGCTGGGCCAACCGCGCTGCGCGCTGCACGACGGCCTGCACCTCCTTGAGGGCGCCGTTCGCCCGTAGGCCTGCCAGCACCTGGGCCCGCTCCCAGGCGTCGAGCGGATGGCGCAGCAGGCGCTCGCCTTGGGCTGGGGCTCCCGCCACCGCCCGCACCAGATCCGCATCGAAGCCTTCCTCCTCCAGTTGGGCCACGAGCCGCTGGCGCAGAAACTCCTGCAGCTCCAGCGCCAGGGCGGCGGAATCCACCTCCAAGCCCGGCAGCAGCGCCTGCCAGTGCGCCGTGGCGCGCTGCAGCAGCGCGCGCAGGTCGAGGCGCCAGCCCTGGGCGTGGAGCACCTGCAGCAGGCCATTGGCGGCCCGCCGCAGTCCATAGGGATCGGAGGATCCGCTCGGTCGCTCTCCTTTGGCGTAGATGCTGAGCAGCAGTTCCAGCCGCTCCGCCATTGCCACCACCGCTCCGGCAGCGGAGCTGGGCAGGCGATCGCCGGCCCCCCGCGGCAGGTAGTGCTCCAGCACAGCCAAAGCCACGCTGCGCGATTCGCCTTCCTCCAGCACATATTTCGCCCCCATCACCCCCTGCAGCTCCGGGAATTCGCCCACCATCTGGCTCACCAGATCGTGCTTGCAGAGTTCGGCGGCGCGGCGGGCGGCTAGGGCGTCGTCGTCTGCCACCGCCAGTGCCTCCAGCAGCGTGTCGGTGAGCCAGCAGATCCGCTCGGCACGTTGTTTCAGGTTGCCCAGCCCTTCGGCGAAGGTGACCCGCTCCAGCTGGCTGAGGCGGTCGTGGCTGCGCACCCGGCGGTCCGCGTCGAGAAAGAAGGCGGCATCAGCCAGCCGCGCCCTCAGCACCCGCTCGTTGCCCCGGCGCACCGTGGGGGCCGCCGCCTCCAGCCCGTTGCCGATGCAAAGAAAGTTGGGCAGCAAGGTGGCTCGGGCCGAGAGCGCCAGCTCATCGGGCTGAACGCCCATCTGCTCCAGTGGCACGTAGCGCTGGTGTGAGCGCATCACTGTGCTCAGCACCTCGGGGGGCAGGGCCAGGAAGTGCGCGTCGATGCTGCCTTCGATCAGTGAGGGGCGCTCGACCAGATCGACCAGCTCATCGAACAGCGCCTCCGGCAGATCGGGCCGTGCGCCGGCGGCGCCGGCTGCCGCCTCCAGCTCCTGCCTGATCCACTGGGCGCGCTGCTGGCGGTCGACCTGCACCCCGGCGGCGGCCAGCTCCTGCCTGTAGGTGTGTGCCGCGGTGATCGACACCTCCGTCTGCACGAGCCGGTGGCCGCGGCTGAGGCGGCCGCTCTGGATGCAGGGATCGGTGGCCGGCAACTGCACGGGAATCACCCGTTCATCAAGCAGGGCCACCAGCCAGCGCACCGGCCGGCTGAAGCGACTGTCTCCCTGGCCCCAGCGCATGAAGCGCCGTCCCTGCAGGGCATCGATCCAGCCGGGGATCAGGCCGCTCAGCAGCTCGACGGTGGGCTGCCCTTGCTGCCGGACGCGGGCGAAGACGAACGGCCCTTTCGGGGTCTGGCGCACGTCAAGATCGGTGGCGGCCACGCCGCAGCGACGGGCGAAGCCGATGGCGGCCGGTGCCGGCTCCCCGTTCACGAAGGCCTGCTCCGCCGGTGGCCCCTTGCGCTCCTCTTCCTGATCGGCCTGGCGCTCCGGTAGGCCACTCACGCAGATGGCGAGGCGGCGGGGCGTGCTGCCGGACCACACCGCCTCCAGCGGCAGGTTGTGCGCGCTCAGCGCCTGGCGCACCTGCTGCTCCAGCTGGGGGAGGGCCATCCGGGCGAAATCCGCCGGCAGTTCCTCGGTGCCGATCTCCAGCAGGAACGTGGCCACGCAAGCGTCTCAACAGCCACCGACTGTATTGAACGCCAGTGACGACGCGGCTGCTTCGCTACCTTCAAAGAACCTGGTAGCACCAACGTGACCCTGACCCCCAAACGTGTTCGCATGTCCGCGGGGGAGGGGGCGGCCCTGGGCGGCCCTGCAGCGGGTACGGTCAGCAAGGCGGCGGCACAACCAACGGCCGCCACCGATCTGCCACCCACCAAATTCGAGCTGCTCAAGGCGGCCAGTGGCCATCTCAAGGAGCCCCTGGCCACCGAACTGGAGAACGACAAGCCCTTCTTCACCGATGGCGCCGTCCAGATCCTCAAGTTCCACGGCAGCTATCAGCAGGACAACCGCGACAACCGCCAGAAGGGTCGTGAAAAGGACTGGCAGATGATGCTGCGGTTGCGCAGCCCCGCCGGGCGCATCCCGGTGCCGCTGTACCTGGCCATGGACGACCTGTCCAACAACCTCGGCAACGGCACGCTGCGCGTCACCACGCGCCAGGCCTTCCAGATGCACGGCATCGCCAAGGCCGATCTGCGCGAGGTGATCGGCACGATCGTGCGCGCCTTGGGCTCCACCCTGGCGGCCTGCGGCGACATCAACCGCAACGTGATGGCCCCTGCGGCCCCCTTTGAGAAGGGCGGCTACCCCGCCGCGCGTCGGCTGGCGGATCAGATCGCCGATCTGCTCTCCCCTGAGGCCGCCGAGGGCTCCTACCTGGATCTCTGGGTGGAAGGGGATCACAGCTATCGCTTCAAGCCCGACAAGCCGGTGCGGGAGGCGCGCGAGCGCCAGCACGAAGGGGCTCTTTACAGCGGTGATCCCACTGAGCCCCTCTACGGCGGCACCTACCTGCCGCGCAAGTTCAAGGTGGCGGTCACGGTGCCGGGCGACAACTCCGTGGATCTGCTCACCCAGGACATCGGTCTGGTGGTGTTCACCGACCCGAGCGGCCGCCTCAGGGGCTGCAACGTGTATGTGGGCGGGGGCATGGGCCGCACCCACAACAAGGACGAAACCTTTGCGCGCACCGCCGATCCGCTCGGGTACGTGGCCGCTGACCACGTGCTCGATCTCGTCCAGGCGATCGCCGCCCTGCAGCGTGACCACGGCGACCGCCAGGTGCGGCGCCATGCCCGCATGAAGTACCTGATTCACGACCGTGGTATCGCCTGGTTCAAGCAGGAGCTCAAGCGCTACTTCCCCCATCCGCTTCGGGGTCTGCAGAACGAGCCCACCCCGCGCCTCGCCGACTACCTGGGCTGGCATCGCCAGAGCGCCAATCTCTGGTTCGTGGGCCTGCCCCTGCTCTGCGGCCGCCTCGAAGGCGAGCGCAAGCAGGGCCTGCGCCGGCTGGTGGAAACCTTCCAGCTGGAGGTGCGGCTCACCCCCAACCAGGACCTGCTGCTCTGCAACATCGGCACCCCCCAGCGCAGTTCGGTGCGCGCGGCTCTGGCAGAGCTTGGTTTCCAGGCCCCCGAGGCCCCCGATCTGCTGGCTCGCCATGCGATCGCCTGTCCGGCCCTGCCCACCTGTGGGCTGGCGGTCACAGAATCGGAACGCATCCTTCCCGATGTGCTCCAGCGTCTCGATGCCCTGCTGCAGCGCCTGGAGATTGAGAAACCCGTGTTGGTGCGCATGACCGGCTGCCCCAATGGCTGCGCCCGCCCGTACATGGCCGAGATCGGCCTGGTGGGCAGCGGCGTGGAGCAATACCAGCTCTGGCTGGGGGGCACCCCCAACCTCACCCGTCTGGCCACCCCCTTCCTGGAGCGGATGCCGCTGGCGGAGCTGGAGAACACCCTTGAGCCGCTCCTGCGGGGCTGGAAGGCGGCCGGCGGGCGGCGCAGCTTCGGTGAGCACGTGGCCCAGCTGGGTGACGCCGCCGTGCGTGAGGCCCTGCACGCATGTTGATCCGCTCGCTGGGGCTCGCGCTTGCGCTCGCTGCCCTCGGCCTGGCCGGGCCCGCAGCGCACAGCCAGGACCGACGCACCCCGCTCGCCCCGGTTCAGACGTTCGAGCCGGATCCGCTCACCTGCAAGAGCAACAATCTGCTGGCTGCCTACCGGCGCCAACTCAATCAGTTCGCCAGCCAACCGCCGAAGGTGCTTGCCCGCCTGCGGGAGGTGCAACTGGAGATGGGGGAAGCCACCTTGAAACGCTGCGCCGCGCTCGGCTACCTCAGCCGGCCGGACGCGGAGCAGATCTGGCGCGAGTTTCAGCTGATGCCGTTGCCCACCGCCACCGTGCCCTCCCCAGACCCGGCGCCCGTCCAGCGCCCGTAACAGGCCTGCGCAGCGCCGCTGCGCCAGGCCCACAGCTGATCGCCATGGCTGAAGTGCCACCACTCGTTGGGGTGCTGGCTCAAGCCGGCCGCCACCATCACCTCCTGCAGCAAGTGTCGCCGCCGGTGCCAGTTCGCCGCAGGGCTGCTGGGATCCTCTGCGGCGGCGCTGGCGTAGTGCTCAGGCTCTGAGATCGCGCCGATCGCATCGATCGCCCCGCCCATCGCCAGCAGCGCGCCTGCCGGTCCGGCCAGGGTGAGATCCACGGCTGCCCCTGTGCTGTGCGGCGGCGGCGTGGCTGGATCGGCGCTGGGCGGGGCCCAGAAGCGGCCCACCTCTGCGGCCACGGCCTCGCGCTCCGGGCCCGGGCGCTGGGGATCCACTCCTCGGGCCCGGCATTCTTCCCGCAGCGCGTGTTCCACCATGAAGGCCTGCACCGCCAGTGGCCGCCAGGCATCAAACACCGCCAGCCGCCAGCCGTGCTGCTGCTGCTGCAGGGCAGCCTGGGCCTGCAGCAGACGCTCCACCACCCCCTGCCGCAGGCGGAACGGACAGCCGGCCTGGCCATAGGGGGCCCCGAGGGCCACATAGGGGTGGGGTTCGAGCCGGAGCAGCTCGGCCGGGAGTGCGATCAGCGGTTCGCCGTTGTCTTCGATCGGGACCGAGCTCCAGGGACGCGGCACGGCGGCAGACCAGGGGAAGGCTTCAATTCAAGCGAGCTGCTTCCGCCTGCCGCTGGCGCTGTTCGGCCAGGGCCAGGGCCAGCCCTGGATGCCGCTGCAGCTCCGGATCCGCCGCCAGCAGCCCCTGCGCCACGGCGCGTGCCTGCTCCAGCACGGCGCCATCTTCGGTGAGGCTGGCCAGGGCCAGGTCGGGCAGCCCCGATTGACGCGTGCCGAGCACCTGCCCCGGGCCTCGCAGTTGCAGGTCCATTTCGGCGATCTCGAAGCCATCGGAGCTGCGCACAAGCACCTCCAGCCGCTGACGGGCGTCGGCAGTGCGGCTGTCGTTGATCAGCAGGCAGTGGGAGGCGGCGGCGCCGCGGCCCACCCGCCCTCGCAGCTGATGCAGCTGCGCCAGGCCGAAGCGCTCGGCGTGCTCGATCACCATCACGCTCGCCTCCGGCACATCGACCCCCACCTCCACCACCGTGGTGGCCACCAGCACATCGCAGGCGCCGCTGGCGAAGGCGGTGAGCGCCTCCTGCTTCTCGCCGCTGGCCATGCGGCCGTGCAGCAGTCCCACCCGCAGCTGCGGGAACACCTCCTCGCTCAGCTGCCGGTGCACCTCCACCGCCGAGCGCAGGTCGAGCTTTTCGGACTCCTCCACCAGCGGCAGCACCACATAGGCCCGCTGCCCCAGTGCCACCTGCTCGGCGATCAGCCGGTAGGCCTCCTGCCGCTCGCCGCTGCGCAGCAGCCGGGTGCGGATGGGAGTGCGGCCAGGGGGGAGTTCGTCGATCTGACTCACCTCCAGGTCCCCGTGCACGGAAAGCGCCAGGGTGCGCGGGATCGGGGTGGCGGTCATCGTGAGCAGATGGGGTTGGACATCCTTCCCGAGCAGCCGGTCGCGCTGCCGCACCCCGAAGCGGTGTTGCTCATCGACCACCACCAGCCCCAGCCGGGCGAATTGCACCGGATCCTCCAGCAGGGCGTGGGTGCCCACCAGCAGCTGCAGCTGGCCATTGGCCAGATCCTGCAACAGCTCACGGCGCCGCCGCTGCGGGGTGGAGCCGGTGAGCAGGGCCGCGCGCACATGCAGCTGGGGCAGCCAGGCGCCGAGTTTGCGGGCATGCTGCTCGGCCAGCACCTCGGTGGGGGCCATCAAGGCCCCCTGGCAACCGGCTTCGATCGCCGTGAGCAGGGCGGCAACGGCCACCACGGTCTTGCCGCTGCCCACATCCCCCTGCACCAGGCGGGCCATCGGTTGGCCCCGGGCCATGTCGGCGCGGATCTCCGCCAGCACCCGCTGCTGGGCGGCGGTGAGCGGAAAGGGCAGCAGCGCCAGGAAGTTGCCCACCAGGCTGCCGGCGCCGGCATTCACCGTGAGCGGCGTGGAGGGGCGGCGGCTCTGCTGCTGGCGGCGTTGCAGCAGCCGCAACTGCAGCAGCAGAAACTCATCGAACACCAGCCGGTGACGGCTGGCCTGCAGCTGATCCCGGTCGCGGGGATCGTGCAACCCCTGCAGTGCTTCCCCACGGCCCATCAGCGCTTCCCGCTGCCGCAGGCCGGCCGGCAGGGGATCAGGCCAGCGCACCGCTGCCTCAAGCACGGCGCGCAGAGCCTGCCGCAGCCGCTCGGCGTTCAGGCCTTCGGTGAGCGCGTAGACCGGCAGCAGCCGGCCGATCCGGTCGGAGCGCAGCGGCGCATCCGGACCCTCCAGCACCTCCATCAGCGGATCCTGGAAGCAGGGGCCATAGGGCGAGGTCTTGACCAGGCCGCTGGCCACCACCGTGCAGCCCGGCGGGAACTGGCGCTGCTGGGCCTTCAGCCATCCTGGCGTGCTGAAGCGCTTGCCGATCAGAAAGCGGCTCACGCGCAGCCGGCCGGTGATGTCCTGGAGCTGCAGCTCCAGGATCGAGAGGTTGGGATTGCGCGGGCTGGCAAAGGCATGGCAGCGCTTCACCGTGGCCACCACGGTGGCCGTCTCGCCCGCGCGCAGGGCACCGATCCGCGCCAGGTTTGCGTAATCGACGTAGTCGCGCGGGTAGTGGCGCACCAGATCACGGGCCAGCAGCAGCCCCATGGCGGCCAGCTGGGTGGCGGTCCTGGCGCCGATGCCCCGGATTGCCCCCAGCGGTGTGTCGGGCTCGATGGCCGCCTGGCCCCTGCTCATGCCGCTGGTGCGTGCATCGCCGCTGCTGGCACCTCTGCCGCCCGCCGCAGGAGTGGGCGCCTCGCGCCGCGGCAGCCGCGGCGGCGCCACGGTGGCCGGTGGGTCGAAGGAGCGGCGCAGGGCATGCAGCCGCTCGCGGCACTGGCGCACCAGGGTCTGCCGGCGGGCGGGGCTCATGCGGCTGTAGCCCTCGAAGCCAGCAGCCAGCTCGGCCAGGGCGCGTTGATCCTCCGGGCGCCGGGTCAGGCTGTCCGGCGGCTGGCCGCAGCTGCGGGCAAGAAAGGTGCTGAAGCGCTCCTGACGGCCCTGCAGGTCGCTGAAACCGCGTTCCGCCTCCACTCTCAGGGCCTGTTGCAGGGTGGCCAGCCAATCGCCCGCTGGCGAGCCCGGGGTCAGGGTTGAACCGGACCCGCCGTCCGACTGTCCTGCAACCACTGTTGCTCCGCCTCCAGGGCGAGGGTGCGCCGTTGCCAGTGTCGGTAGTTCCGGGCCACAGTGCGAAGTTCGCTGCGCCGCTCTTCCAGCCGGCGCCGGCAGGTGCGCAGCCGCGGCTGCTCCACCTCCAGATCGGGGCTGCGCAGCAGCAGGCCGAGCGCCTCGACCGGCGCTGCCAGGCCATCGGGGCCGAAAGGCAACGACAGACGCAGCAGATTGGCGGGAGCCGGCAGCGCTTCGATCTGCCCGCGCAGCACCGCATCCAGCAGGCTCGCCGGCAACAGGCTGCGCGTGAGGCCCAGGTGCAGCAGTTCGAGGTTGATCGCGTGCGAGAGATTGCGCAACCGGCGCTGAAGGGCGAGGTCGAAGGCCCCCCACCAGTGCAGCAGCTCCAGCGGCTGGCGCGGCAACAGGTATGGCGGGTCGTCGCTGTCGCCGCCGCCGCCGGTCGGCGCGCCGGGCTCCTGGTCGGCGTCAGTGTCCGCCTCGCCGTCGTCATCAAGGCTGTCGTCATCTAGGCCGTGATCGTCGCCATCTCCGCCGCCGCGGTTGTCGCCGATGTCGGTGTCGTCGCCGATGTCGTTGTCATCGCCGTCGCCGTCCCTGGCCGGCGACGGCAGACGCCCCATCGCCTCGCTGGCCATCGCGAACAGCGCTTGCAACATCTGGGCGGGCTCCCCGCCAGAGTCGAAACCACTATCGGCCTCGGCGCCGGCATGATCTGAGGGGCTGCCGCTTCCGTGGCTGCCGCCCAAGCGGTTCCTCTGGCGGCGGTGGCGGCGGCTGTCGTCGTCTATGGCGCCTTGACCTGACTGGCGATCCTCCGGCTCGTGATCACCCGGCTCGCGATCATCTGCCTTGCGATCATCTGTCTTTCGGTCATCTGTCCCGTCGTCGTCGGTTTCGTCGCCGTCCGGGTCGTCGTCCAGGTCGTTGTCTGCGTTGTCGTCGTACGTCGTTGCGCGGCCGCCTTCTTCATCACTGCCGCTGGTGAGCGCGGCCAGGCTGGACAGGCCGCTCAGGCCCGGCAGGCCGGCGGCAAACAGATCGGCACTGAGTGGCAGATCCATGCCCAGCTGAACGGAGCCGCGGGGGAGTCCCGTCGCCAGGCCGGAGCCTGAGGCAGCGCCGATTGGCTCAGACGCGTCATCGTCGTCGCCGGTGGCTTCCCCGGCAGCGGCCGCCATGGCGGCCAGCAAGCGCTTCTGCTCCCGCCGCCGCAGACGCTGCTGTTCGGAGCGCACCTGGCGCGCCAGCACGATCAGCTGCTCCACCGTGAGCAGAGCGCTGCAACGCTGCACCAGTTGCTGCAGGCGCCGCTGCAATTCAAGCCGCTCGGCAGTGTCGAGCGCCATGTAGCGCGCTGGCACCACCTGGGTGGCGAGGTGAAAGGAGGCCTGCTGGACAGCCTGCGGCAGGCCGGCCCTCAGCACCTGGAGGTAGAGGGCCAGATCGCGGTAGAGAGCCGGATTGCTCTGCTCCAGGCGCTGATGCAGCTGGTGCAGGTGGGTCTGGGCTTCTGTCAGGGCCGTGGCGCTGAATTCCAAGGCTGACGCTCCACGGAGGGGGGGACTCCGGTGGAGCCGTTCAAGCGCTTTGACCGCTCATGGCCGCCACTTCGGCAGCGAAATCGCTGGCTTCCACCTGGATGCCTTCGCCAAGGGTGTAGCGGGTGAAGCGCCGCACCTGGATGTTTTCACCGACCTGACCGGCCACCTGCTTCACCAGTTCGGCCAGGGTGATCGCGCTGTCCTTGATGAAGGGCTGCTCCAGCAGGGCGAGCTCCTTGAGCCGCTTGCCGATGCGCCCCTCGACGATCTTTTCCTTCATCTTGTCGGGCTTGCCGGCCAGATCGTCGCGGCCCATTTCGATGCTTTTCTCGCGCTCGACGATCTCCTTGGGGATTTCCTCAGTGCTGACGTATTCAGCGTTCGGGCAGGCCGCGATCTGCATCGCCACATTGCGCAGCAGCTCCTGGAACACATCGCCGCGGGCGACGAAGTCGGTTTCGCAGTTGAGTTCAAGGAGCACACCGACGCGAGCGCCGGTGTGGATGTAGCTGCCGATCGATCCTTCCGCTGCCGTACGCCCAGCCTTTTTCTCAGCGGTGGCAATGCCCTTCTGGCGCAGCCATTCGGCGGCCTTGGTCATGTCACCGGCGTTTTCGGCCAGCGCCTTCTTGCAGTTCATCATCCCTGCGCCGGTTTTTTCGCGCAGTTCCTTGACGAGCTTTGCTGAAATCTCAGCCATGACAGAAACGGAGAGGGGAAAGGGAGAGGACGTGGAGAGGCTGAGGCAGGCGGAGGAGGGCCTCAGCCCTCGTCATCATCGCGGGGTTCCTGGGCACCATGGCGACCTTCGTTGATCGCATCGGCCAGACGGCCCAGCACCAGCTGCACGGAACGCACGGCGTCGTCGTTGCAGGGGATCGGCACATCGGCCAGATCCGGGTCGCAGTTGGTATCAAGCATCGACACCAGGGGGATGTCGAGTTTGCGGCACTCAAGAACGGCGTTGGTTTCGCGGCGCTGATCCACCAGCACCACCACATCCGGCAGGCGGCGCATGTTCTTCAGACCACCCAGATACTTCTGCAGCCGTTCCAGTTCGCGGCGCAGTACGGCGGCTTCCTTCTTGGGCCGCATGGCGATGGCGCCGGAGGATTCCATCCGCTCGAGATCCTTGAGGCGATCGATGCGGGCGCGCATCGTGCTCCAGTTGGTGAGCATGCCGCCCAGCCAGCGCTGGTTCACGTAGGCGGCGCCGCAGCGGGCAGCCTCCAGGGCAATCACTTCTGAGGCCTGTTTCTTGGTGCCCACGAACAGGAACCGCTTGCCGGCGCGTGAGGCGCTGCGGGTCCACTTGTAGGCGTTGTTCATGCAGACGGCGGTCTGCACGAGATCGATGATGTGGACTCCGTTGCGCGCGCAATAGATGTAGCGCGACATCTTGGGATTCCAGCGGCGGGTTTGGTGCCCGAAGTGGGCACCCGCCTCCATCATTTCGGAGAGGGTTACGACAGCCATGGGTTGAGAGGGTTTCGGGTTCGCCTCCACCTGCCTGGGTTCAGCACGAAGCGGCTCAAGGAAGAGCCACCGTTAACCGTGTGAACACCCGAAACGGACAGGTGTGCGGTTTGTGGGGACTCCCCAAATTACCAAATGGCCCTTCAGCGCAGCCCGGCGGCTTTTGCTTCGCGGTAGAGGGCCCGCACGCCGAGCCGGTTGAGCGGCAGCCGCAGCAGCTCCATCGCCAGCCCCGGTTGGCCGCGGCGGATCAACCAGGCCAGCAGGGGGCGCAGCGTGCGTTCGTTCACCAGCCCGCCGAGGGTGAGCAGCTCCCACAGCAGCCGATGCAGCCAGGTGAACTGAATGATGAAGCGCACTCTGAGGGTGGGGTGCTTCCGGTAGAACACCAGGCCCATGCGGGCCCGTTCCTGCTCGATGCGCACCAGATCCGGCAGTTGCTCCAGGCGCAGGGCGGGATGCCAGTGATATCCCGCGGCGGCCGGACAGCGCACCAACTCCACCCCCAGCTGCCGCAGCCGTTCGCCCAGCTCCAGGTCTTCCCAGCCATAGAGCCGGAAGCCGGTGTCGAACAGGCCGGCCTGCTCCAGCAGCGCCCGGTCAATCGCCACGTTGCCGGTGGCGAAGTAAGCCCAGGAGAGATCGCTGAGCTTGTGCGGTTCGCTGCGCGGGTCGTCGAAGTTGGAGGTGTTGATCACCGCGCCGTAGGTGAAGCAGCGGCGATGGCCGTGCCGCTCCCAGTAGCCGACCAGCGCCTCGGCATGGGCCAGCAGGAAGCCGTCATTCACCACCAGATCGCTGTCGATGAACACGATCACATCGCCGCGGGCATGGGCCACGCCGCGGTTGCGCCCTTCCGCTGGACCGCCATGGTCCTGTTCCACCAGCCGCACGTGGGGGAAGCGGCCGGCCTCCTGGCGCAGCCAGGCGGGGGTGTCATCGGTGGAGCCGTCATCGACCACCACCACTTCGTAGGCCTCGATCGGGGCTCCGAGCCGTTGCTGCTCCAGGGCGGTGAGTGCCTTCTCGAGGATGGCCCGGCGGTTGTAGGTGGGAATGACGACGCTGAGGAACATGCGCCTGAACAGAAGGGGGGGGAGGGACGGGGCCGGATGGATGGGCGGATCGAGAGGCAAAAAAAGGGACCCCTCAGGATCCCTTTCAGCTGATCAAAGGGGGTGTCGCGACGGATCAGTCGGCGGCGCCACCGTTGTTGGCGGTGCCGGTGACGCCATTGCCAGCCCCTTCACCGCGACCGTCGTTGCGGAGCTTGCGCTTCTTGAACTTGCGGGCATAGGAGCGGTTACGTTCCTGCTTTTCTTTTTTGAGGTTCCGGCGCTTCGCCATGGACGACCTGGGTACGGGAGATCGTTCACTCTAGCCAATGGGTTCGGAGCAACTTCAGTGCGAGCGGCCTGCACCGTCAGCGCACCGCCCCGGCGATCGCCAGCGGTGCAGACGACAGGCGGCCGTCTTCCATCTTCACGAGCCGGTCGGCCACATCAAGGATGCGCGGATCGTGGGTGACCATCAAGACAGCGCACTGCTGTTCGCGTGCCAGCCGCTTGAGCAGTTCCACCACCTCGCGGCCGCTCTGGCTGTCGAGGGCGGCGGTGGGTTCATCCGCCAGCAGCAGGCGCGGATGGGTGGCCAGGGCCCGGGCGATCGCCACCCGCTGCTTCTGACCACCCGAGAGGTCGTGGGGCAACTTGCCCAGGTGATCGCCGAGCCCCACGGCGCGCAGCCACTCGCGGGCCTGGTCGCGGCGGGCGCGGTAGCCCAGCTCCGGCAGCAGATCCGCTCCCATCTGCACGTTCTGTTCCGCTGTGAGGCAACGCAGCAGGTTGTGGCCCTGGAAAATCATGCCGATGTGGCGCCGCAGCCGCTGCCGCTCGCCGCGGCCACTGTGCTCCAGCGCCTGGCCCAGCACGCGCACCTGGCCCTCCTGCACCTGGCGCAGCGCCCCCACCAGCGTGAGCAGTGTGGTTTTGCCGCAGCCCGACGGGCCGGTGAGCAGCACCACCTCGCCCGCATCGATGCGCAGATCCACGTTCTGAATCACCTGCCGGCGCATGGTCCCCTTGCCATAGGAGTGGCTGAGGCCGTTGATCTCCACCATGGCGGTGGCGGTTTCGGCGCTGGTGGTGGGGGACATCGGCACAGGGCTCAGAAGATTTCAGCCGGATCGGCATCGCCGAGCTTGCGCATGGCCAGGGCGGCAGAGCCCATGCACATCACCAGGATCAGGCCAAAGATCAGCAGCGAGCGACTGGCTTCCATCCCCACCGGCAGCCGGGTGGCGGAACGGACCAGGTGATAGAGGCCAGCGCCGGCGGCGTAGGCCGGCACGTAGCCGAGCACGGCCAGCAGGATGCCTTCCCGGGCCACCACCCCCAGCAGGGTCACAAGTGGGTAGCCCATCGCCATCAAGGTGGCGTACTCGGGCAGGTGGTCGCTGACATCGCTGTAGAGGATCTGATAAACGATCACGCAGCCCACCACAAAGCCCATGGCGGCACCGAGCGAAAAGATGAAGCCGATTGCGGTGCTGCTGCGCCAGTAGTCCTTCTCGGCTTCCTCGAACTCCTGCTTGGTGAACACGGTCACGTCGGCGGGCAGCCGCTCGCGCAGCCGCTGCTGCACCTCGAGCGGGGAGGCCCCCGGCCGCAGCCGGATCAGGCCCAGCTCAATCGCCCCTGAGGGGGTATTGGGCTTGAGTCGCAGCAGGGTTTCGGTGCTGGTGATCAGGTTGCCGTCGGCGCCGAAGGAGGGGCCCAGGGCCACCAGCCCCACCACCCGCACCCGTTTGCCATCCACCTCGGTTTCCACCGTTTTTCCCTCGCGGAACCACTCACCGACCGGCCCGAATTCGGGCCGGGAAGCCTCATCGAACAGCACCCTGTCGCTCTGGGTGAGCAGCTTCGCCTTGGCCGCCAGGCCCGGGTCGGTGAACAGGGGGTCGTTGGGCTCGAAGCCGAGCGCCAGGATCTGGCGGGTGGCGAGCGTTGCAGGGTTGCGCCACAGCAGGAAGCTCCAGTGCACCGGGGTGATGCCCTGCACCGCCGGATCGCCGAGGGCCTGCACGAGGCGGCGGCGCGGAAAGCTCGACATGCTGATCGAGCTCATCGTGCGCGGGCTCATCAGCACAAGGTCGGCGTCGAACAGCCGGTGGATCGTGATGCTGGCGTCGAACAGGCCATCGCGGAAGCCCAGCTGCATGAACATCAAGATGCCCGCGAAGCTGATGCCCGCCAGTGCCACCAGCAGCCGCATCGGCTGACGGGTCAGCAGCAGCCAGGCCAGGGGAATGCGCCGGGCAGCCCAGAGATCCCCGAGCAGGGGAATGCGCATCACGGCAGGCTCCGGCTCATGGATCGAAGCGGGTGATCGTCTTGGTGCCGGTGAGGTTGCGCACCTTCTCGATATCGCCAGGGTCAAGGGCAAGCCGCACCTCCACCACCCGCGCATCGGCATCGCCGGTGGGGTCGGTGGCCAGCACCTCCCGCTGCTGCACCTGGGGACTGATCCGGATCACCCGGGCGCGCAGACTGCCGTCGAAGCCGCCGTTCTCGCTGGTGATGCGGGCGGTCTGGTCGAGGCTCACCCGGCGGATGTCGCTCTCGTACACCTCCGCCACCACTTCCATGCGATCGCTGGCGCCGATCTGGAGGATGCCTTTGTCGCCGGGTCGCTCGCCCACCTGCGATTCCACGTTCAGCACGGTGCCGCTGATCGGAGCTCGCAGCTCACTGTTGACCAGGTCGGTTTCGGTGCGTGCGAGCTGATCTCGGGCTTCGCGCAGGGTGCCCTGCAGCTCCAGCAGCGTGAGTTCGCGGGTTTCCAGCTCGGAGGCAGCCACGGCGCCGTTGCGGGCCAGCTGGCGGTAGCGGTTCACTTCCCTCTCCACCACGGCGACCCGGCGGTTCAAGTTGGCGATGCGGCTCTGCTCGAGGCTCCGTTGGGCCAGCAGCGCAGGGCGGTTGTCGAAGCGCGCCAGCAGCTGGCCGGCCGTGACGCGGTCGCCCTCCTGCACCAGCAGCTCGGAGATGCGGGGGCTGCCGCCCATCTCAGACATCGGCGCGGCCAAATTGCGGATGTCACCGGCCGGCTCGAGCCGGCCGAGGGCAGTAATGGCATCGACCACGGCCGGCCGGCTGCTGGCGGTGGGCAGCGGCGTGGCCGCCGGCCTGGGACGGAACTGCCAGGCCACTGCGCCAACGCCCGCCAGCACGAGCGCCGCCACAGCGAAGCGCAGGGCACGGGGGCGCTGGGATGTCAGGGGAGCTCCGGTGGATCGTCGAACAGAAGCTCCTCGATGTACCGGTCGGCCCACGCTGGGCTGAAGGCCTTCTCCAGCACCCGGCGCGTCTTGTCGTTTCGTTTCTGTTGCTGGCAATACGACAGCTGACCGTGGTATCTGGCAACCGTAGCTGGGTCGTCCCAGGATTGAAAGTGTGCGGCGTTGGCCGCGGCCGAGAGCACGGCCAGAAAGCCCAGCACCTCCTCGATGAACCAGCCCTCCTCTTCGGTGCTTGCCGGGCGCACGAACCGCACATACGGCGAGAAGATCGTGCCCCAGGGCGGCAGCTCCCGGGGTTGGCTGAAGGGATGCACCGGCAGAGCGGCCAGGGCCGTGGCGATGCCCTCCGGCAGCACACCGCAGGTGGGGGAGAGATCGGCGATCGCGGCGGACACGCCCGCTGGCCCGGCCACGATGTCGGCGCCGAACACCGGCAGATCGACGCGGGGATCAGGAAAATAGACGCAGTGAAGAATCTGCAGACCGGCCCCGAGCCGGGCGGTTTCCAGGTGCAGCTTGCGCAGGCCGCGGCACTGACGCAGCTCGTTGTGGATGAACAGCCGTTCGCCATCCAGGCTGCCGCTGATCGCCTCGAGGTCGTCGGCGATCGCCAGCGGCTCCAGCTCCGGCAGCGCCTGCCAGCTGCTGCGGATCGCTGCGGCCAGGGTGTCGACGAGGGGGTGCACCCCGCCGGTGGCTCGGGTCGTGGCGCTCGCCAATGCAGCCTCAGCCAGCAGAATGCTGATCTTCCCACGGCCAGGATCTGAACCGTTGAGCTTTCTGCCTGCCCTGCATGAGGCCCTGCCGACGCCCCATGCCTTCCAACTCCAGAACGGCGTTCAGGTGGTGAGTGTGCGGCAGGAGCAGGCGCCGGTGGTCTGCCTGGATTTCTGGTGCCGCGCCGGCAGTGCCAGCGAGCTGGCGGCCGAATCGGGTCTGGCCCACTTCCTTGAGCACATGGTGTTCAAGGGCAGCGAGAGCCTGGCGGCTGGAGCCTTCGACCAGCGCATCGAGGCGCTTGGTGGCAGCAGCAATGCCGCCACCGGCTTCGATGACGTCCACTACCACGTGCTGATTCCACCGGCGGCGGCGGCGGAAGCCCTCGACCTGCTGCTGGATCTGGTGCTGCACCCGCGCCTGGAGGCCTCTGATTTCGACATGGAGCGCCAGGTGGTGCTCGAAGAACTCGCCCAGAGCGAAGACCAGCCGGAGGACGTGGCCTTCCAGCGGCTGTTGGCGCTGGCCTGTCCTGACCATGTCTACGGCCGGGCGATCCTCGGTGAGCGCAGGGCCCTTATCCGCCACAACCCCGAGGGCATGGCCGCCTTCCACCGGCGCGGCTACCGGCCCACTGCCTGCAGCCTGGCGGTGGCCGGTGCCCTCGATGGCCTGGATCTCGAGGCCATGGTGGCGGGCAGCGCCCTGGCTGACCTCTCTGACGTCTCCGAGGGCGCCGGAACCGGCGCGGCAGGCGAGGCCGCCACTCCATCCACTGCGCCCTCGGTTGCTCCTGCCCAGACCCAGACCCAGACCCTGACGCTGCAGCCCGGCCGCCATACCCTGCGGCTGCCCCGCCTGGAGGCGGCCCGTCTGCTGATGGTGTGGCAACTGCCCGCTGCTGCCGATCTGGAGGCCACCGCCGGCGCCGACCTGTTCACCACCCTGCTGGCGGAGGGCCGCCGCAGCCGGTTGGTGCAGCGGTTGCGGGAGGATCTGCGCATGGTGGAAAGCGTCGACCTCGACCTCAACGTGCTGGAGGCCGGCAGCCTGGCCCTGCTTGAAGCCGTCTGTGACCCTGATCAGGCGGAGGCTGTGGAGGCGGAAATAGGCAAGGTCTGGCAGGAGCTCAGCGCCACACCCCCCAGCAGCAGCGAATGCGAGCGGGCCCAGCGGCTGGTGGCCAACGGCTATCGCTTCGGCCTGGAGGCGGCCTCGCCGGTGGCGGGGCTGATCGGCAACCAGAGCCTCTGGGGGCGGCTGGAGCCGCTGCAGGAGCCGCTCGAACGGCTGCGTCTCTGGACGCCGCAGCGGCTGCACGACGAGATCCTGCCCCTGTTTGCCCCGGAGCGCGCCTGCCGTGTGCTGGCCTTGCCCGCATGAGCACGCCCCCCATCCCCCCCCTGCCGGCGCCTGAAACCTTCACCCTCAGCAGTGGCTGTCCGGTCTGGGTGAGCCGGCGCCCGGGCCCGGCGATTCTGTCGGTGCGGCTGTGGATCAGGGGCGGCAGCGCCGCCGACCCGCCCGGTGAGCGGGGTCGCGCCCAGCTGCTGGCCGGCCTGCTCACCCGCGGCTGTGGTCAGCTCAGTGGCGAGGCGATTGCCGATCTGGTGGAGGGTCTCGGCGATGAACTGCGCTGCGAAGCCAGCGAAGACGCCCTGGTGATCAGCCTGAAGTGCGCCACGGCCGATGCCGCCGCCGTGCTTCCGCTGCTGCACACCATGGTGCGCCGCCCCTGGCTGGCGCCGGATCAGCTCAGCCTTGAACGGCAGCTCAACCTGCAGACCCTCGCCCGGCAGCGGGAAGATCCGTTCCAGCAGGCCCACGATCTGTTGCGCCGCCAGCTCTATGGCGAGGGCGGCTACGGCCACGACCCCCTGGGGGTGGACGACGAGCTCGCTGCCGTGGAGCGGCCCCGGCTGGTGCAGGCCGCCACCGGGCTCGGTGCGCAGGGGGCCGTGCTGGTGATGGCGGGCCAACCGCCCGAGGCGGTGCGGGATCTGCTGGAAGTGGCAGACGAGGGCGAGGAACCCGCCCCCTGGACCACCTTTGCGCCAGCTTCCGGCGCCGGCCCCGCCGGCTGCGGCGGGCCTGAGCTGGTGACGGTGGAGCAGGACACAGAGCAAATGGTGCTGATGCTGGGGGCCGCCACGGTGCCCCTGGCCGATCCCCGCTCCCTGGCCCTGCGCCTGCTGCAGTGCCATCTCGGTGTGGGCATGTCGAGCCGCCTGTTCGTGGCGCTGCGCGAGGAGCACGGCCTCGCCTACGACGTGGGCGTGCACCTGCCGGCCCGCCGCGGGGCGGCCCCGTTCGTGTGCCACCTCTCCAGTTCCGCCGAGCGGGCGGCGGTGGCCACCACCGAGCTGCTGAACGAATGGCAGCGGCTGCTCGATCAACCGCTCACCGCCGAGGAGTGGCAGCTCGCCCTGGCCAAGTTCCGGGGGTCCGCCGCCGTGGGCCGCCAGACCGGCGGCCAGGTGGCCGATCGCCAGGCGCTGGTGCTCGGCCATGGCCTGCCCTGGACCTACGCCGATGAGGCCCTGATCCGCGCCGAAGCACTCAGTCCCGAGGCGCTGCAGCAGGTGGCACGCAGCTTGCTGGCGGCCCCCAGCCTCAGCCTGTGCGGTCCGGCCGCCGCTCTTTCCCTGGCAGAACGGGCCTGGGCCGCTCACCCATTGGGGCGTTCGGCAGGGGGGTCCGCCGCAACGGCGGCGCAGAGCTGAACAGCGTCCAGCAGGAAAGTGCCACGCCGAAATCGCACCGCCAGCTGTCCCAGGGGCTTGAGGCTCACCACCTGACCCACCTCCCCGTTGTCCACCAGATCGGGCGGCCGCAGCATCGGCATGGGATCGGCGGTCTTGAGATAGGCCGGCCGTTCCGCCAGTTGCACCCGGGTACCAATGGCGAAGGCGGGGGATTGCGGCTCGTCCATCGGCAAGGCTGTGCAGCTGACCCCCACTACAGCAGGATGGAGCCAACCAGACCTCCCTTGCTTGCGGGCCTTAGCCAACTGCAGCGGCGCCATCGTCGGACTTCTGCTGATCGTCAGCGGCGGCCTGATCCGTGTCGCTGTGGCCCTGCCCTTCGTGGATGGGGGGTATGCCCTGCGCGAACTGCCGGTCACCGCGCAGGTGCCGGCCCTGCTGCTCACGGCCCTGGTGTGCGGCCCACGGCCGGCGCTGCTGGCGGCAGTGGCCTACCTGAGCCTTGGCCTGCTGGTGTTGCCGGTGTTCCACACCGGTGGCGGCATGGCCTACCTGCTCGATCCGGGCTTCGGCTTTCTGGCCGGTTTCATTCCGGCCGCCTGGTTGAGCGGCCGCCTGGCCAGTCAGCCCGGCATGGGGGAACTGCTGCGCCTGATGGGGGCAGCGCTGTTCGGCCTGGGGGTGATCCAGCTGTGTGGCCTCGCCTATCTGCTGCTCGGTGGCCTGGTGGGCCGCTGGGGTGGGGGGCTGGGCGATCTGCTGCTCGCCTACAGCCTTGGCCCGCTGCTCCCCCAGCTGATGCTCTGCTGCGCCGTAGCGGTGCTGGCCGTGCCGCTGCGCCGGCTGCTGCTGGTCAGCTCGTGAACGGAGTGCCGTCATGAGCCTCGCCGGCCATCGCCGCCGCGCCGCCTGGATCACTGCCCTGGTGGTGCTGGTGCTCGATCAGGCCAGCAAGGCCTGGGCCCTGTCTGCCCTCTCCGGCACGTCGAGCAGCCCCTTGCTGCCCGGCCTGCTGCAGCTGCGCCTGGTGTTCAACACTGGCGCCGCCTTCAGCCTCTTCACCGGCTCCACCAAGGCGCTGGCGCTCATCAGCCTGCTGGTGGCGATTGGCCTGGGGGTATGGATCCAGCGCCAGAGCAGCCTGCGCCGTTGGCAGTGGCTGGGGGTGGGGGCCCTGCTGGGTGGTGCACTCGGCAACGGCCTCGATCGCTGGCGGCTCGGCTGGGTGGTGGATTTTCTCGAACTGGTGCCGGTGCGCTTCCCGGTGTTCAACCTGGCGGATGTGGCGATCAACGTGGCCGTGATCTGCCTGGCCCTCGACCTGCTGGAGGAGAGCCGTGGTCGCGGGACTTGAGCGCCTGAAGCTGCGCCTGGCGCAGCCGCCCGAAGCGGGAGGCGCGGCGCTGGAGGTGTTCCTCCCCGGCCAGCCCTCGCGCCGGCTGGCGCTCTATGGCGGCCTCTATCGCATCGGCCGCGACAACCGCCTGGAGGTCGGCATTGACCATCCGGCGGTGAGCAAGCAGCACGCGCTGCTGGAGCAGGTGGGTGGCGACTGGCTGATCCGCGACGACAACTCCACCAACGGCCTCTATTGGCGCGGCAGCCGCATCACGGCGCTGCTGCTGCGGGACGGCGACGTGGTGCGGCTCGGGCCGCCTTCGGAGCCTGGGTTGCCGGAACTGGTGTTCCAGCGGCGGCCCCTGCCCAAGCTGCTGCGCCTGGCCCGGGCCGGCACCGTGGCCTTGGCGGGGGCTGCCGGGGCGGGCCTGCTGCTGCTGGGCTTGTCGGCGCTGCAGTTGCCGCTGCGCGGCAGCCTGGCGCCGGTGCGGGGTCCCCTGGCCCTCTACGACCGTGCCAACCGGCCCCTGCAATCGGCCGATTCGCGCGAACACCGCGAGAACAAGACCCTCTCCGATTTCCCGCAGGTGTTGCGGGACGCGCTGCTGGCCAGCGAAGACAGCCGCTTCTGGTGGCATCCGGGGGTCGATCCGATCGGCACCGGCCGCGCCCTGGTCACCAACCTGCTGGGCGGGCGCGTGCTGGAGGGGGGCAGCACCCTCACCCAGCAGCTGGCCCGCAGCCTCTACCCCGACCAGGTGGGGCAGGGAGAAACCCTGGCCCGCAAATGGCGGGAACTGTTGGTAGCACTGCAGCTGGAGGCGAGATTCAGCAAGAGCGAGCTGTTGCTCAGCTACCTGAACCGGGTGTATCTGGGCGTGGGCTGGGGCTTCGAAGATGCCGCCCGCAGCTACTTCGGCAAACCCACCGCCAAGCTCGATCTGGAGGAAGCGGCCCTGTTGGTGGGCCTGCTCCCTTCTCCGAACGGCCACGATCCCTGCTCCAATCCCCAGGCGGCGCTGGACGCGCGCAATGCCGTGCTCGCCAAGATGGCCGACACCGGCAAGATCAGCGCCGATCAGGCCCGCCAGGCCCGGCGCCGGCCAATTCAGCTGGGTGCGCAGGCCTGCCGCGGCGGTCCGGGACGCCCCGCGCCCTTCTACACCGATCAGGTGCGCGCTGATCTGGAAACCCTGGTGGGTGCGGACGTGGCGGTGGAGGGAAACTTCCTGGTGGAAACCCACTTCGATCCGGCGCTGCAGCAGGTGGTGGAGCGTCAGCTGCGGCGGGCGCTGGCCCGCGGCGGCGCCTCGGAAGGGGCGGTGGTGGTGCTCGACAGCCGCAGCGGCGGGATGCTGGCGATCGCCGGTGGTCGCGACTACCGCCGCAGCCAGTTCAACCGGGCCAGCATGGCCCTGCGTCAACCCGGCAGCACGTTCAAGCTGTTCACCTTCGTGGCGGCGCTTGAGCGTGGCGCCAAGCCCGGCGATGGCATCGACTGCGGCCCGCTCACCTGGGCGGGGCAGTCGTTCGCCAGCACCTGCCGGGGCGCGATCAGCCAGCGGCAGGCCTTTGCGATGAGCAGCAACACCGCCGCGCTGCGGCTGGCCCGCCGCGTCGGGCTGGAGGCCGTCGAGCAGACGGCCCGCGACCTCGGCATCAGCTCGCCGCTGCACGCCGTTCCCGGCTTGGCCCTGGGCCAGAGCGAGGTGATTCTGACCGAACTCACCGCCGCCTATGCCGCCGTCGTCAACGACGGGGTGTGGCATGCCCCCAGCACCATCCGCCGCCTCACCGATGCCGAAACCTGCGCCGGCCTCGACAGCACGCGCTGCCGCGAGCAGCGGGCCCGGACCGCCCGCAGCGTGAGCCCGGGCCGGCAGGTGGTGAAGCCGCAGACGGCCAAGGCCATGCAGGGGATGCTGCGGGCGGTGGTGCGCTCCGGCACCGGCAGCGCCGCCTACCTGGGCGGCAACGAGGGAGGCAAGACCGGCACCACCAATGAGGCGCGTGATCTCGTGTTCGTGGGTTTTGACCCACGCCGGCACTGGGTGATGGGCATCTGGCTCGGCAACGACGACAACCGCCCCACCGGCGGCTCCAGCGCCCAGGCCGCAGCGCTCTGGGGCGACATCATGCGCGGGGCGCCCAGCGGCACACCAGCAGCCGTCGCCAGGCGCTGATGCCCCGCTTCCGCCTCTGGATCTGGGTGGCGGTGGCGCTGGCCGCTGTCGTGGCGGCCTCCGTGTTGATCCAGGCCGTCAACAACCTGCTGTGGCAACTCAGCTATCTGCTGCCCGCCTGGCTGGTGGGCCCGGTCACCCTGCTGCTGATCGGTGGCGGTGTGCTGCTGGGGGCCCGCTTCGCCGGCCCCTGGTTGCTGGCCTGGCGCCGCCGCCCGCCGCCTGCAGCGCCGCCGCCGCCGGCCGTGGCGCCCGGCAACCGTCAGGAGGCGGCTGAGCGGCAACTGCAGGCGATTGATCAGGTGCTTGAACGGGTTCGGGACGACGTGGCGCGGGCGGCGTTGCGGCAGGAGCGGGAACGGGTGGAGGCGGAGCTGGCCCGTGGCGATCTTGAGCTGGTGGTGTTCGGCACCGGCTCCACCGGCAAGACCTCCCTGATCCGCGCCCTGCTCGATGAAGTGGTGGGGGAGGTGGGAGCTGCCATGGGCTCCACCGGCGATTGCCGCGTCTACCGCCTGCGCCTGAAGGGCCTGCGCCGTGGCCTGCGGCTGGTGGACACCCCCGGCATTCTGGAAGCGGGCAGTGACGGCCGCCAACGGGAGATCAGGGCGCGGGAGCGGGCCGCCCGCGCCGATCTGCTGTTGTTCGTGGTCGACGGCGACCTGCGCGCCGCTGAACTGGAGGTGTTTGAGGCGCTCGCCAGCCTCGGCAAGCGCCTGCTGCTGGTGCTCAACAAATGCGATCTGCGCGGCCAGGAGGAGGAGCGCCGCCTGCTGGAGCTGCTGCGCCGCCGCTGCTCCGGCCGCCTTGCTGACGACGACGTGCTGGCCGCCAGTGCGGCCCCCCAGTCGGTGCCGCTGCCCGGTGGCCGTCCGCACCAGCCGCTTCCTGAGATCGATGCCCTGCTGCGCCGGATCGCCACCGTGCTGCATCAGGACGGCGAGGAGCTGCTGGCGGACAACATCCTGTTGCAGAGCCGCCGGCTGAGTGAGGCCAGCCGTGCCCTGCTCAGCGCCCAGCGCCGCAGCGACGGCGAGCGCATCGTGGATCGCTACATGTGGATCGGCGCTGGCGTGCTGGTGGTGACTCCCCTGCCTGTGGTGGATCTGCTCGGCACAGCGGCGGTGAACGCCCAGATGGTGGTGGAGCTCGGCAAGGTCTATGGGGTCACCCTCACGCGCGAGGCCGGCCAGGATCTGGCGCTTTCGGTGGGACGCACGCTGGCGGGGCTTGGCGTGATCAAGGGCGGGCTGGCCCTGATCGGCTCCGCCCTCACCCTCAACCTGCCGGCTCTGGTCGTCAGCAAGGCGGTGCAGGGGGTGAGTGCGGCCTGGTTCACCCGCATCGCCGGCCAGAGCTTCCTCACCTACTTCGAGCAGGGGCAGGACTGGGGCGATGGGGGCATGCAGGAGGTGGTGCGTCGCCTCTACGACCTCAACCGTCGTGAAGGGGCCCTCAAGGACTTCCTGCAGGCGGCCTTCAACCGGGTGGTGGAGCCGTTGCAGCGGCGGAAGGACCCGCAGCTGCCGCCACGCCCAGGGCCTCGGGGGGAGGGGGAAGCAGGGGGCCGCGGGCGTCGAGCACCGTGATCAGGCCGAGGTAGAGCACCCCGATCAGGATCGAGATCGCCCCGGTGAGAATGGCCACCCAGCGGCCGCGCTGGTCGGAATCAGCCATGGGAGGGCACCCGCTGGGAGGACGGCACGGGCAGTGAGCGGGCCACCACGGCGGCCAGCCGCTCCAGGTGTTCGCTCTGGGTGTGGGGGTTGCCCAGCACTGCTTTGAGGTGATGGTGGCCCTGGTGCAGCGGCCGGGACAGCATCAGCTCCTCCGCCAGCAGCGTGGCGCGGCACTGCTGCGACCACTGGACGCAGGCCTCGGCATCGGCGCCGCTGGGCCGGAAGGCCAGCAGGTGCAAGGGCCCCCCCACCAGGGTGAGGGCGCCGGCCGGGGCTGCGGTGAGCAGCAGCTGCTCCAGTTGCTGGCGGCGGGCGATCGCCTCGCCCACCAGCTGGTCGATCCCTTCCAGCCCGAGCTGGCGCAGGCCAAGCCAGAGCTTGAGGATTTCGGCGCTACGGCTTCCCTGCAGCCCGCACTCGCCGCCGTGGGCGCCACCCCAGCTGGGCTCCATGTAAGGCAGGCCGGTGCCAAAGGTCTGCTGCAGGGCGTCCGGCTGGGCCAGCAGCAGCAGCGAGGAGGTTTTGGTGATGCCCAGCAGCTTCTGGGGGTTCAAGGTGACCGAATCGGCCCGGCCCAGCCCTGCCACGCCGCCACGGTGCACGGCGCTGAGCCCGAGCACGCCGCCGATCGCCCCGTCCACGTGCAGCCAGAGGCCATGGCGTTTGCACAGATTGGCCAGGGGCTCCAGCGGATCCACAGCGCCGCGCACCGTGGTGCCGGCGGTGGCCACCACAGCCAGCACGGGCCGGCCGGCCCGGCGCAGCTCAGCGAGCGCCTCCTCCAGCTGCGCCGGATCCAGCCGCCCTGCCGCATCGGTGGGCAGCCTCAGCAAGGCCTCGGGCGGCAGCCCCATCACCAGCACCGCCTTATCAAGCGACACATGGGCGTCAGTGCTGGTCAGCACCACCGCATCTGCGCGGTGCTGAAGGCCGCGGCTCTGGCGGGCCGTGACCAGCGCCATCAGGTTGCTGAGGCTGCCGCCGCTGGCAGGGATGCCCCCGGCGGCGTCTCCTAGCCCGAGGCGACGGGCCAGCCAACCGCACAGGCCCCGCTCCAGGCGGCTGAGCGACGGGGACAGCTCTTCGGAGAGCAGGTTGTTGTTCAGGCCGGCGCAGACCAGATCCCCCACCAGCGAAGCGGTGAGCGGCGGCGGGTCGAGATGGGCCAGGGCTCCGGGATGGTTGGGGTTGTAGGCCCCATCCATCAGTACCTGCAGATCGGCCAGCAGGGTGGTGCCATCCAGGCCGCGGCGGCGGGGTTCCAGTTCCGGCAGCAGGCTCAGACCGGGGAGCGGCGGGCGGCTGGTGGCGGTGCCGAGCCACTGGCAGAGTTGCTGCACCGCCCCGGTGAGAAACGCTTCCAGCAGCGGGTCGGCCTGGCCTGGCGTCGCGAACGGCAATGGCTCAATCGCCTTGTGCAGGTGTGGCGTGACGGCCAACTGTGGTGCTGGAAGGGGGTTCATTCTCCCTTGTCGTCCCTCAACATGGAGGCACTGGCACGCTGGGTGCCCCACCGGGCCGCCGCAGCGCTGTGCTGAACCCCCCGCCCATTCCTGCCGCGCAGCTGCGTCTTTGGATGGAGCGGTTGCTGCGCCAGGCCCGCCGCGCCGGTGACAGGGGAGAGATCCCAGTGGCGGCTGTGGTTCTCGATGCGCAAGGGCGCTGCCTCGGCTGGGGCAGCAACCGGCGCCAACTGGATCACGATCCGCTCGGCCATGCCGAGCTCGTGGCGTTGAGCCAGGCCGCGGCCCTGCGCGGCAGCTGGCGCTTCAACGACTGCAGCTTGATCGTGACGCTCGAACCCTGCCCGATGTGCGCCGGCGCCCTGGTGCAGGCCCGCATGGGGCGGGTGCTCTTCGCCGCCGCGGACGCCAAGCGTGGGGCCTTGGGCGGCACCTTGGACCTGGCCCGCCACCCGAGCGCGCACCACCATATGGAGGTGGAGGGCGGCTTGCTGGCCGAGCAGGCCAGCCGGCTGCTAGCGGACTGGTTCAGGCAGCGGCGGCAGCGACAGCCGTGCGACCCGACTGGAACGACGGCAGCTCCGTCTCCAGCAGATTGAGCAGCAGATCGACGTTTTCGGCGCGGCTGTTGTAGCCCATCAGGCCGATGCGCCACACCGAGCCGGCCAGGGCGCCGAGCCCGCCTCCCACTTCGATGCCGTGGCGGTTGAGCAGATGCAGGCTGAAGGCCTTGCCATCCACGCCTTCGGGGATGCGCACCGTGGTGAGGGTGGGCAGCCGCAGCGGTTCCGGCACATGCAGCTCAAGGCCGAGGCGCTCCAGCCCGTTCCACAGACGCTCGGCGTTGCTGCGGTGGCGGGCCCAGGCGTGCTCCAGCCCTTCCTCGGCCAGCAGGCGCAACGCTTCGCGCATGCCGAAGTTCATGTTCACCGGGGCCGTGTGGTGGTACACGCGGTTGCTGCCCCAGTACTGGTTGAGCAGCGAGACATCCAGGTACCAGTTGGGCACCTTGCCGCTGCGGGCCGCCAACTTGGTTTCGGCCCGAGGGCCCATCGTGAATGGACCAAGGCCGGGGGGGCAGCTCAACCCCTTCTGGCTGCAGCTGTAGGCGAGATCCACGCCCCAGGCGTCGAGATGCACCGGCAAAGCACCGAGCGAGGTGACCGTATCCAGCAGCAGGAGGCAATCGTGGCGGCGGCAGAGATCGCCGATGCCTTCCATCGGCTGGCATACGCCGGTGGAGGTTTCGGCATGCACGAGCGCCAGGATCGTCGGCTGGTGCAGCTCCATGGCCGCTTCCAGCTCCTCCAGGCTGAAGGCTTCCCCCCAGGGGCGCTCGATCGTGACCACCTCGGCGCGGTAGCGCTGGGCCATATCGACGAGCCGCAGGCCGAAGTACCCCTTCACGGCTACGAGAACCTTGTCGCCCGGTTCGATGGTGTTGGCCAGGGTGGCTTCCATGGCGGCACTGCCGGTGCCGCTCATCGGAATGGTGAGGCGGTTGTCGGTCTGCCAGGCGTACCGCAGCAGTTCCTGCACCTCGCCCATCAGCTCGATGTAGATCGGGTCGAGGTGACCGATTGGTGTACGGGCCAGCGCAGCCAGCACCGTGGGATGGGCATTGGACGGCCCTGGGCCCAGCAGCAGGCGATCGGGGGTGGCGATCGGGTCCAAGGGGAGCCGATGACGATCGTTCACCGGGAGATCGGAAGACTGTGTGACCAAGGCCTGCGGGGCGTCAGAGAAGTGGGTTGAAGCCTACCCAGAGGCCAGAGCTGGCCTTGGGCAACCGGCTCGGGGCGGATTCAGCGGCAGCGCACGTCGAGCGCGGACAGGCCACGGACCATGTGATCGAAGGGGACACGCACCAGCGGAGCCGGATCGAAACCGGCCTCAGCCAGCCGCTCCATCACCACATCGGCCAGCAGGGTGATGCTGCGCACCGTGGGGCCCGTGGGCACTCCCAGGCTCTTGTAGGTGTCGTCGAGGCCGTTCAGGACCCGTTCGTTGAGGATCGTGGCGTCGTCGGCGATCAGGGCGTAGCTGGCGTAGCGCAGGAAATAGTCCATGTCCCGCAGGCAGGCCGCCAGGCGCCGGGTGGTGTAGGCATTGCCGCCGGGCAGCAGCAGTTCGGGATCCTGCTCGAACAGACGCCGACTGGCCTCACGCACGATGTCGGTGGCCCCTTGGTTGATGATTTCCACCGCCATCAGCCGTTGTTCGCCTTCCGCCAGGTAGGCGGAGATGCGATCGATCGCGTTCCGATCGAAATAGCGCCCCAGCTGGTCATACCGGCCGATCAGACCGGTGATGGCATCGCGCATGACGTTGAAATCGACGCACCTGCGCTGGAAGCTAGCACTGTGAAATGCCCAGAACCCTGTCCTGCTGAGGGATCTGCCGAATCTGACAGAAACGGTTACGCAGGCCGTTCGGCCTGTTTCCGTCCCGCCGGCGCCATGGGCCCCGGGGTCATGCTGGTCACAGGTTTTCCGCGAGCGTTCTTCTGCCTGCCCCTTCGCCCATGGCTCCGACATGGCTCTGAGCGTCGACGACGTCCTGCGCCGGCTGCGGGATGAGGCGATCGCACGGGTCGACCTCGGTGTCTGCGACCTGGCGGGCCGCTGGCATCACCTCACGGTGGCGGCCGAGCTGGTCCAGCCGTCCAGCTTCAGCGACGGCCTTTCCTACGTGTCCCTGCCCAACGATGGCTTCGGCGTGGGCGCAGCCCTGGCCGGGCTGGGCGGGGAGCCTGTTGCGGCAGGGGATCAGCAGGAGCTGGTGGTGGTGCCCGATGCCACCAGTGCCTGGCGTGATCCGTTTCTGCCCACCGCGCCGCTCAGCCTGTTCGGCTGGATGCGCGGCCGCTCCGCTGGCCATCCCGGTTGCGCCCGCTCGCTGGCCAGCCGCGCCACTGATGCGCTGGCCAGCTCCGGCCTGGCGGACACGGCCCTGTTCCAGGTGGCTCCGCACCTGCTGCTGCAGGGCGCCGGCGATCGCTCCGCCGGCCGGATTCCCCTGGGGGAGCACGGACCGGCCGCCGCGCTGCCGGAGCGGTCTCTGGCCTTCCGCAGGGAATTGCTCTCGATCCTGGCCACCCCGGCCCCACTCCACCCCGCAGAGCTGCTTCCCGCCGCCGATGGCCTGCTGAGGTTGGGCTACGCCGCCCACCATCTGGCCGCTTGCTGTGGGCTGTCAGCGGCCCTGGTGGCGGCGGAAAGGCCAGCGGAGTCGGCCGGTTGCCTGCCGGTGAACCAGAGCCTGCGCAAGGCCCGCCTGCCGCTGTTCTACGGCGAAGGCACCCGCGCCGATCTCTCCCAGACGGCCCGCTGGTACATCGGTGGTCTGTTGCAGCACGCCCCAGCGCTGCTGGCCCTCACCGGCGCCGGTGCCGGGGGCCGCTGGGGGGGCACTGGCGATGCCGCGCCATGGCGCCGGGCCTACGCGCCGGGGGTCGGCGGCACCGTGGTGGGTCTGCCGGTGGCCCGGCCCACACCGGCCAGCCAGCGGCTGGCCTACGTGGCCTTTGAGGCCGCTGCCAATCCCTACGTGGCCTGGAGCGCCCTGCTGCTGGCGGGCCTCGATGGCATCCGTCGCCAGATCGACCCCGGCGGGATCCTGGCGATCGATGCACCCCATCTGCCGAAGGTCCAGCCAGACCCATTCCCGCCGCTGCCCAGCCACCTGCATGGCGCGCTGGCGGCGCTGGCGGCGGACCACGCCTTTCTGCTGGAGGGTGATGTGTTCAGCAGCGACTGGATTGCCGGCTGGATCGAGCGGCAACGGCGTCGGGTGCGGCTCCCCTTGCCTGAGACGGAGACGTTGCGGCCATCCTGAGCACGCCTTGGTTCCCTGAGCACGTCTTGGTTTCAGTTTGGCCAGGGGAAAGGAACCCTGTCGCTCGCGGCCTCCGCGGCGATCCGCTGGAATGAGGCGAGTGTGAAGGGATGTTCCCGCGCCGCCATGCCCGATGCCGTGAGCAAGCTCGCGTACCAGACGCTTCAGCAGGGCAAGAGCCTGGTGGGGTTGGCGCACAAGGAGCTGAGCACCCGCCTGGGTCAGCTGCTGGCCGCCGACGGCGGCCCCAAGACCGTGCCGGTGCCGCCGGAGATGCTCAACCAGCTGCGCGCTTCGATGGACCGGCTGCTGGAACTCGACTGGCAGGAAGCCGAGCGGGGGGTGTATCCGGCCTCGCTTCTGTTCGATGCCCCCTGGCTCGACTGGGCCACCCGCTATCCGCTGGTGTGGCTCGACCTGCCGAACATCTGGAGCCGCCGCAGCCAACGCAACGTCCGTGATCTGCCGCGTGACGTGGAGCCTGATAATTACCCGGGCTACTACCTGCAGAACTTCCACCACCAGACCGACGGCTACCTCAGCGACCACTCCGCCGCGCTCTACGACCTGCAGGTGGAAATCCTGTTCAACGGCACCGCCGATCCGATGCGTCGCCGTTTGCTGGCGCCCCTGCAGCGAGGACTGCGCGCCTTCGCCGATCGCCGCCCGGGTCAGCTGCGGGTGCTCGATGTGGCCGCCGGCACGGGCCGCACTCTGCGCCAGCTGCGCGGGGCCCTGCCCGGCGTGCAGCTGGTGGGTCTCGATCTCTCGGCGGCCTACCTGCGCGAGGCCAACCGCTGCTTGAGCCAGCTGCCGGGCGAGCTGCCCCAGCTGGTGCAGGGCAATGCCGAGTCGCTTCCGTTTGCCGATCGCTCCTTTCAGGCCGCCACCTGCGTGTTCCTGCTGCATGAACTCCCTGCCGAGGCACGCCAAAACGTGATCAACGCCTGCTTCAAAGTGCTGGAGCCGGGCGGGGTGCTGTTGCTGGCCGACTCGATTCAGCTGGCCGATTCGCCCCAGTTCTCTGCGGCCATGGAGAACTTCCGTCGCGTGTTCCATGAGCCCTATTACCGGGATTACGTGGGCGACGACATCGAGGCCCGTCTGCACCAGGCCGGCTTCGAGGCGGTTTCGGCCCAGACGCACTTCATGACCCGGGTCTGGTGCGCCACTCGCCCCCGCGATGCCGCGGTGCCGGTCTGAGGCGGCCTGTTGCCGTTGCTCAACGCTTCAGCCACAGCGCCAGCAGCATTCCGGCTCCGCCCCAGCGCAGGGCTTTCCACACCACTTCCTCCTGCCAGCGCGAGGTGCGCAGCGCCTTGGGCAGTGGGTCGAGCAAGCGCTGTCCCAGTTCGAGGCGCTGACGCAGGCGCCGGGCGCCGCTGCTGCTGTCGTCCGGCTTGAGCCGCTCGGCCCGGGCGGCCACCGCCAACATGCGCGAGAGGCTGTGCAACCAGCCCCCCGCCTGGCGACTGGAGGGACGGCTGGGAGGGGTCAAACCGCTGCTCATGCCGCCAGGATGGATCCCCGTCCTTGGTTTCGTCCAGTGCCGATGCCCTCCGGCAGCCCTGCCCTCTCCTCTGGCCCCTCCTCCAGCACCGATTCTGCGGTCGGCTGGCCGCTGGGCAGCCGCGAGCTGGCTGAGCAGCTGCAGCGTCTGCTCGTGATCGACGGCCGCGACTGGCACGCGCTCAAGGGCCAGAAGCCCAGGCGCGCGGCCGAGCAGATCGCCTCAGCTCTGGTGCATCTGCTGAGTGATGCCAGCCCAGCCCACCGCCGCGATCCTGCCGGCCATGCGGAGGCAATCGCCTTGCTGGAGCACGGCCTTGGCTGGCTGAAAGGGGAGCGGAGCGACCCCGGCTGCCCGAGCCACGGCCCCGGCTCCCGCCAGTGAGCGATTAGCCGCGTTCAGGGCGCAGCTGCACCGCCAGCTGAAGGCGGTTGCCCCGCTCGCTCCAGCGCACGTCGTCGAAGCAGTGATGGATGAGGAAGAAGCCGCGGCCGCAACAGCAGCCGGGTTCCTCCGCAAGGGCGCTGCTGCGGCGCGCCGTCGGCACCCCTTCACCTTCATCCTGGATCTGCCAGATCATCCAGCGCGGGGTCTGGATGCGGCGGATGCGCAGGCACTTGCCCGGATCGCCGCCATTGCCATGGCGGACGGCGTTCACCAGTGCCTCCTGCAGGCCCAGCTGCAGCTGGGCCAGGTTGTGGGCCCTTCGCATCGGCTCCAGCAGCAGCTCCATGAGCGGCGCCAACTGAAGGGTGGAAGGGGTGATGAAATCTGTCCAGCGCAGGGATGGGACCAAGGGCCGGGGCATCGACTGCGCGTTCCGCTCAGGATTGACCCTAACGCCGTGCGCCGTTGCCCTCTGAGACGTCCTTCACGCGCTGTTGCAGCGCCGGATGGTTGAGCAATGCATCCATCAGGCGCACGCCGCGCAGCTGGTTGATCAGGGGCATGTGACCATCCGGCGCCGCCAGCGACCAGGTGAAGGCCTTGGGGTAGCGGGTCCAGATGCCCTGCTCCTTCCAGCCGAGCTTCGGCCACAAGCGCTCCCAGCGGCCGCCGCAGGTCTGCAGCAGGCGTCCCTGCACGGAGAAGCCGAAGCGGCCGCGCGAATAGCAGAGCCAGAGGCGGTCGAGGGTCTGCAGATCGATGCCGCTCATCGGTGGCACCTCGCTGAAATAAACGTAGCCCCGCTCCTCGGCGGCGG
Organism: Synechococcus sp. ATX 2A4; assembly: GCF_024346375.1. GTDB lineage: Bacteria > Cyanobacteriota > Cyanobacteriia > PCC-6307 > Cyanobiaceae > MW101C3. The sequence goes on from NZ_JAGQCV010000006.1 coordinate 97,416, forward strand.
GCCCGGCCAGCTGGCGCAGGATCGAGCTCGTGCAGCGATCGGCCTGCTCGAAGGCCAGTTCGCTCAGGGCTGCCTGCAGGGGCTGGTAGTCGATGCCGCTGCCGGTGGGGGTTTCCAGCCATCCCTGGGGATAGCGGCCGCGGAAATCGGCGGCCAGGGCGTCGGCGTCGCTCAGCAGCCAGTGGATCAGGGCGCCCGGAGCCCAGTCGTCGCCGCTGGCATCAAGGCCAGCCAGGCGATCGATCAGCAAGGGACGCAATTCAGTGAGCCGTGCTTCCAGCTGGGCCACAAGGCTGCGCCGCTGCCGCGTGGAGGCGTTGAGGAACCGCTCCAGCAGTTGATCGGCAGTGACCGTGGCGGAGGCGGGTGGTCCAGAAAGCATGGCGTTCAGCCAGCCAGAGCAGGGCCAGCGTGTTGCCCACTATGTCAGCCAAGCCCCGGCGCCTGGAGACGACGCAGCGTTAAGACCCGCACAGGCTCTGCCTAGGATCAGATTTTCCTCCCGCTGCGATGACGGCCATTCAGTTCTTCCGCGGGGTGGATGAACCCGTGATCCCCGACATCCGTTTGACCCGTTCCCGTGACGGCCGCACCGGTCAGGCGTTGTTCGTGTTCGAGGAGCCGGCAGCATTGGCACCGGAGAGCATGGGGGACATCACTGGCATGTTCCTGCTCGACGAGGAGGGAGAGCTGGTGACCCGTGAGGTGAAGGCCCGCTTCGTGAACGGCCGCGCCAGCGCCATCGAAGCCACCTACACCTGGAAGAACGAAGCAGATTTCGAGCGTTTCATGCGCTTCGCCGAGCGCTATGCGGCCGGCCACGGCCTCGGCTTCGCCGGCCAGGGCGACGAAGCTGCCGCTGAAGCTCCTGACGCGGAGTCGGATCCGGCTTGAACTTCGGCAAATGGCTCGGGCTGGCCGCTACCACCGCTGCTGTCGCGCTGCTCTGGAGTCTGCGCGGCGTGGTGATTCAGGCCTTTGCCGCCGTGGTGCTGGCGATGGCGATCTGCACCCTGGTGGGATTCGTGCAGCAGCGGTTGCGTTGCAACCGTTCGCTGGCCCTTTTGGTCAGCGTGCTCGGCCTGGTGGTGGTGCTGGCCGTGGCCATTGCGGTGCTCATTCCTCCCTTTGCTGATCAGTTCGGACTGCTGCTCACCAAGGTGCCTACCGCCGCGGCGCTGCTCCTGAAGATGGGCCGCGAATCCCTCTCCTGGGGCGGGAAGATGATCTACGGCCAGCAGGAGACCCCCCTCGACTTCGACTGGCTGACATCGCTGCTGCCGTCCGGTGGGGACAGCACCGCCGCCCTCGCCGGTGGCCTGGGCCAAGGGGCCGTGCGGCTGCTGGGGCTGGCGGGAAATCTTGGCAGCGGCGCGCTCCAGTTGCTGTTCGTGGTGGCGGTGAGCCTGATGGTGGCGGTGCAGCCCACCGCCTACAGGGAAGTGGCGGTGTTGCTGGTGCCGTCGTTTTACCGGCGCCGCTTCCGCCGCGTGCTTGAACTCTGTGGCACCGCCTTGAGCGATTGGATGGTGGGGGTGTTGATCAGCTCCTGCTTCGTGGCGCTGCTCTCAGGCATCGGTCTGTGGCTGCTGGGGGTGAATCTGGTGGTGGCCAATGCGCTGCTGGCTGGCCTGCTGAATGTGATCCCGAATGTGGGGCCCACCTTGAGCACCATTTTCCCGATGTCCGTGGCGCTGCTTGACACCCCCTGGAAAGCGCTGGCGGTGCTCAGCCTCTACGTGGTCATCCAGCACCTGGAGAGCTATCTGATCACCCCTTCGGTGATGCATCACCAGCTCAAATTGCTGCCGGGCCTCACGCTCTGCGCCCAGTTCCTGTTCACGGTGATGTTCGGACCGATCGGATTGTTGTTGGCGCTGCCGTTGGCGGTGTGCCTGCAGGTGATCATTCGTGAAGTGCTGATCCACGACGTGCTCAATCCCTGGACGCTGCAGCGCCCGCTTTCATGAAGCCCCGCGCTGTCCTCGGACTTTTCGCCCTGGTGGTGCTGGGGCTGCTCCTCTGGGAGCTCCGCTGGGTGCTGCTCGTGCTGTTCGGAGCCGTGGTGCTGGCCGTGGCGCTCGATGTGCCCGTCACCCAGCTGCGCCGGCGGCTGCCGATCAACCGGCCCACCGCCCTCGTGGCGGTGCTGGTGGTGCTGCTGTTGCTGGGCTGGAAGGTGTCGGAGCTGCTGTTGCCCGAGCTGGTGGAGCAGGCTGGTGAATTCATGCGCCTGGTGCCGGAGCTGGTGCAGCGGTTGGGCGAACTGGCCGGGGGGATCAAGGGGTTCCAGCGGCTGGAGCAGCAGCTCGCCACCTTCACCACCTGGGACACGCTCCAACCGCTCGGCACCCAGTTGTTGGGGGTGGCAGGCAGTACCGCCAATTCCACGATCCAGGTGCTGTTGATGGGGCTGTTGGCCGTGCTGCTGGCCCTCGATCCGCGCAGCCACCAGCGCCTGTTGCTCGCCGCTTCACCGCGATTTGCCCGCCCTGGCGTGGAGAGCCTCCTGCACGATTGCCGTCAGGCCATGGGCGGCTGGCTGGCTGGCATGACCATCTCTGCCAGCACTGTGTTTCTGCTCACCTGGGCCGGCCTGGCGCTGCTGGGGGTGCCGCTGGCCCTGCTCAGCGGCCTGGTGTGCGGGCTGCTCACCTTTGTGCCCACAATCGGCCCCACGGCCGCCACCTTGTTGCCACTGGCGGTGGCCCTGCTGATATCCCCGGCCAAGCTGCTGCAGGTGCTGTTGCTGCGCCTGCTGCTTCAGAACCTGGAAGCCTTTGTGCTTACACCGGTGCTGCTGAGCCGCACGGTGAACCTGCTGCCCACCGTGGCACTGATGGCCCAGCTCTGTTTGGGGGCCTTGCTTGGTCTGCCAGGGGTGCTGCTGGCACTGCCGCTGGTGGTGGTGCTGCAGGTGATCTGCCAGAAGGTGCTGGTGGAAAAGGTGATGGACCGCTGCACACACGAAGCTTCTTAGTCGGCTCAAAGCAGGAGCCGAAGCGGCCGTGATCCCTTCGCCGAAACGGCCGTGATCGTTCACGGACGTGACCGCGTCAGCGGGATTCAGCGGAAGCGGTGGAACAGCTCGGGCGCCAGCACCAGTACGCCGATCGGCAAGGGGTGGCGCCTGACGGCGGCGATCACGGCGGCCAGGGTGAAGTGATCACTGAGCAGCAGGAATTCGGTCCTGAGTTCCAGGAGCGCCAGCAGCACGAGCACCACCGGCACAAGCGGAACTCTTCTCATGGGGAAGCAGTGCTGACCTGGCGCGGCGCGGAGAGCAGGCTGAGCAAGGTGGGTGCCACCCCGATGCTCGACCAACTCCCTACCGAGATTCCCGTGGTAAGCGCCACGGCGAACCAGAACAGGCTGCTGCCACCGAAGAAGATCATGCCCAGCAAGGGCATCAAGGTGGTGAGCGAGGTGTACATGGAGCGCGTGAAGGTGACATCCACGGCCGCATCCACCTGCTCATCGATGGGGAGATGGCCGAGCACGGTTTTCTGCTCCCTGATCCGGTCGAACACCACCACGGTGTCGTTGATGGAGTAGCCCGCCACCGTGATCAGCGAAACGGCGAACAGAGAATCCACCTCCACTCCACGCAACAGCCCCAACCAGGCGAACAGCCCGGCGGTGATGAGCACATCGTGGGCGAGGCACAGGATGGCCAGGGAGGCGAACAGGCGGTCGTAGCGGAAGCTGATGTAGAAAGCGATCGCAGCAAAACTCACCAGCAGGGACACCAGGCTGCTCCTCAGCAACTGAGCGCCGAGGGTGGGGCCGATCGTTTCCACCGAGGTGTCGCCAGGCAGAAACGGGCCGATCCGGCTGTTGAGCTGGTTGACCAATGCTGTGCTCTGGTCGGCGCTGAGCGTGGGCATGCGCAGGTCGATCGAGCGTCCGCCGTCGAGCACCTGCAGGGGCGCCCGCTCCAGCAATGGAGCGGCCACACCGGCTTCGTCGGGCAGCTTCAACTGCGCGAGCTGCTCCTCCACCTGCGGGGCGGTGAGGGGAGGACAACCATCGCCGCAGGCCCGCTCCAACTGGATGCGGGTGCCCCCGGTGAAGTCGAGGCCAGGCTTGAGCGGCAGGCCGATCGACGGATTCAGCCAGCTGAGCAGCAGACCCAGCAGGCTCAACAGACAGGCGGCTCCTGAGGCGGCCCAGGCGAGCCGGCGATGGCGATTGATGCGGAAATAACGGATCGCCGGAGCTGGATCCGCGGCTGTGGGGCTCATGGGAACTCAGGCGGCAGGGGAGGAAAGCTCACGGCCCGGGAGGAAGTAGGTGGGGCGCCGCAGCGAGGGGTAGCTCATCAGCAGCCGCAGCAGTGTGCGGGTGCAGGTGAGAGCAGTGAACAGGCTCAGCACCAGGCCGATGCCAAGGGTGACCGCGAAGCCTTTCACCAGGCCAGTGCCCAGGGTGAACAGGGCCACGCAACTGATCAGGCCGGTGAGGTGGCCATCAATGATTGAGGAGAACGCCAGGGAGAAGCCGGTGTCGATCGAGCGGATCAAGGTGTTGCCCCTGCGCAGCTCTTCTTTCACCCGCTCAAAGATCAGCACGTTGGCATCCACCGCCATGCCCACGCTGAGGATGAAGCCGGCGATACCCGGCAGCGAAAGCGTGACCGGGATCAGGGCGTAGGCCGCCAGGTTGAACAGGGCGTAGAAGAGCAGCGCCAGCACCGCCACGAATCCCGGTAAGCGATAGACCACCACCATGAACACCGCCACCAGCGCCAGGCCGCCCAGGGCCGCCACCAGGCTGGAGCGGATGTTTTCGGCCCCGAGCGTGGGCCCCACCGTACGCACTTCGATGATCTTGATCGGCAGGGGCAGCGAGCCACCGCGCAGCTGCACTTCCAGATCCCGGGCCTCATCGGCGGTGAAGTTGCCGGAAATGCTCGCGGCCCCACCGGTGATGCCGGCTGCCCTGAACTGTTCGCTCACACTGGCCTCGCTGATCGAGCGGCCATCGAGCACAATGCCGAGCAGGCGATTGGTGCCTGCGATCGATTGGGTGAGCCGTGCGAACGCCTCCCCACCGGCGCGGTTGAAGTTCAATGTGACCTCCCAGCCGGGACCGTTGGTCTGTTGCTGGCGGCCGGCACCGGTGAGGTCGCGGCCGGTGAAAGCGGCTGGTTCGTAAAGAGCCACCACCCGTGTGTTCACCTCGGCGAGCAGCAGTTCCAGTTGGTCGGCTTCGCTGGCTCCTGCCGGCACTTCCAGGCCGAGAGCGCTGAAGGCCCTGGCCATTTCTTCGGCGGGGAAGCTGGGGGGCGGCGGTGGCGTGGCGCCTGGGGGAAGGCCGGGTGTGGGGGGCGCAGCGGCGCGCCTGTTCTGCACCCGGGCGAGCACAGCAGAGGCCTGGGTTTTCAACCGCAGCAGCGCCTGCATCTCCTCTTCGGTGTCGGGTTTCTGGACCCGGAATTCGAGCAGGGCGGTGGTGCCCAGCACCTTGGCGGCCCGGCTGGGATCCTGCTCACCGGGCAGTTGCAACAGCAGTTGGTCGTCGCCGACGCGCTGCAGGGTGGATTCGGCCACCCCGAGGCTGTTGATGCGGCGATCGAGCACCTCCTGCACGGCTTCGAGCTGTTCGCTCTGCACCTGACGAATCGCGCCGGCCGGCATCACCTGCAGGGTGAGCTGGCTGCCGCCGCGCAGATCCAGGCCGAGCTGCAGCGGGAATGTGACCAGGACAGCCCCGGCGGCGATCGCCAGGGCCAGGATCAGGGCCACCCATCCTTGTTGGCGTGCCATTTCAGAGGGTGCCTGCTTTGAGCCGCCGGGCGGCATCCACGATCTGGCTGGGCTGAATGATCGTGAGGTTCTCCAGGGCGCCGTTGTACGGCGTGGGGATGTCCTGGCTGGAGAGGCGCAGCGGACGGGCGTCGAGATCATCGAAGCAGTGTTCGGTGATCAGGGCGATCAGCTCGGCGCCGATGCCACCAGTTTTCATGCATTCCTCCACCACGATCACCCGATGGGTCTTGCGGATGGAGCGGCTGATCGTGTCCATGTCGAACGGCTTGAGGCTGATCAGATCGATCAGCTCCACATCGACACCCTCGGCTTCAAGCTGTTGCACCGCCTTGATGCAGTGGTGGCGCATGCGGGAGTAAGTAAGGATCGTCACGTCATTGCCTTCGCGCACCACATCGGCCTGATCCAGGGCGCAGATGTAATCGCCCTCAGGGATCTCTTCGCTGAGGTTGTAAAGCAGCACATGCTCAAAGAAGAGCACGGGATTGTTGTCGCGGATGGCGGCCTTCATCAGGCCCTTGGCGTTGGTGGGGGTGCTGACAGCAACGATCTTGATGCCGGGCACGGCGTGGAAATAGGCCTCCAACCGCTGGCTGTGTTCAGCCCCGAGCTGACGGCCCACCCCGCCGGGGCCCCGCACCACCGTGGGGATCGTGTAGTTGCCGCCGCTGGTGTAACGCAGCATCCCCATGTTGTTGGAGATCTGGTTGAAGGCGAGCAGGAGGAAGCCCATGTTCATCCCTTCCACGATCGGCCGGAGTCCGGTCATGGCGGCGCCCACGGCCATGCCCGTGAAGCTGTTTTCAGCGATCGGGGTGTCGAGCACGCGCAGCTCGCCGTATTTCTCGTAGAGGTCTTTGGTGACTTTGTAGGAGCCGCCGTACTGACCCACGTCTTCGCCGAACACGCAGACGGTGGGGTCTTTCGCCATCTCCTCGTCGATGGCGTCGCGCAGGGCGTTGAACAGAAGGGTTTCTGCCACAGGGGAGTTGCGGGCCCGGCGCGGATGCCGGAAGTGGGGCCAACTTATCTCAGGCCTGCGGGGGCAGTGCTGCGGAGCCTTCTAGCCGCCGGCGGCGAAGGTGGCGAGCAACAGCACCGACAGGATCATCCCCGGTGAGAGCAGCAGGGCCAGCAGACCGAGATCGTGAGGGGTCATCGCAGTGGTGTCGGAACCCGTGGTGCCAGCGAGTTTAGGAAGGCTCTGTGGAGCTGGCAGGCAAGAGGCTGCGAATGAACACCAGGAACAGGCCCAGGCCCACGAAGGCGAAGCTGAAGGTGGCCAGGAAGCTCATGCCCACGATCAGGGTCTTCATCGCGGTGCCGATGCTCTGCGCAAACGGCTTGCTGTAGTGCGGCGGATGGACGGCGAAGTAGGTCACCACCCGTTGGCTGAGCAGCAGGCTCACCCAGGCCAGGGCGCCGCTGGTGAGGGCGCCGGACAGAAAGCTGAGCGGGCCCTTGCGCGGAGGTGCCGTGGAGGAGGCGGTGGCCGGCGCGATGCCGCTGCCGGGATCGGTTTGCTGGGGGTCGCTCATCGTGGGGCGTCGGGATCGGGGACGGAGCCGGCCGGGGGCATGGCCTCATCGTTGACGACCCTGGCACCTGCCGGCGCGAAGCGGCAGCCCCAGGCGTCGAACCCCGCGTCTTGCAAGGCCGGTGTGAGCTGCTGCTGGGCCGCGGCAGCCTCAGCGGCGCTGCTGAACAGGGCGAACAGGCTGGGCCCTGACCCGCTCATCGCCACACCCAGGGCGCCGCTCACGCTGCGCAGCAGAGCCAGGCCCTCGCGCACGCTGGCCTGCTCCGGCTCCACCACGGCCTGCAGGTCGTTGCGCAGAGGCGGCAGCCCGCGCTCCCCCCGCAGGGCGGCCAGCAACGGTCCGCGGCGCAGGTGCTCCCGGCGCTGCTCAAAGTCAGCCTCGCAGTCGAGGTAGAAGTCGCTGCGCAGCTCGCGGCAGCGTCCGTAGGCCCACGGCGTCGACACACTCACCGACGGATCCTTGATCAGCAACACGGCCAGGGGATCGGCTGACGCCGGGAACGGCTCCAGCTGCTCTCCCCGCCCGAAACACAGCTGGCTTCCCCCGGCCAGGCAGAACGGCACATCGGAGCCCAGTTCCGCCGCCACTTCCAGCAGGGTTGCCGGCGGGAGATCCATGTTCCAGAGCTGGTTCAGGCCCACCAGGGCGGCGGCAGCGTCGCTCGATCCTCCCGCCAGCCCGGCCCCGATCGGGATGCGCTTTTCCAGGGAGATCTCGGCGCCGCGCGTCCGCCCCTCCAGCCGTTGCTGCAGCAGCAGGGCGGCGCGGCTGATCAGGTTCGTGCCGTCGGTGGGCAGCCCCGGCTGGTCGCAGCTCAGTTGAAGGTGGCCGTCGTCGCGTTCGCGCAGGATCAGCCGGTCTTCCAGATCGATGCTCTGCATCAGCATCGCCAGCTCGTGGAAGCCATCCGGCCGCAGCCCGAGCACCTCAAGGTGCAGGTTGATCTTGGCGGGAGCGAGAACGGTGAGGCTGCGGCTCAGTGCTGCCATGGGTCGCGTTGGGCTATGGATCGGGATGGCCGCACGCCGCATCCCCGGAGGAAAGGGGGGCTGGCGCTGAGGCTTCGGCCTGATTCAAGCCCTCCGCCAGTGCCACCCAGCGCTGGGGCTCCAGCTCCTGGGGACGCTGCTGCAGATCGATGTCGGCGGCAGCGGCCAGGGCACTGAGCGCCTCCGCCGGCAGTAGGCCCGCCAGGGTGTTGCGCAGCATCTTGCGCCGGGCTGCGAAGCAGCGCCGCAGCAGCCGCTCCACCGTGGCGGCCACAGAAACGGGCAGCCGCTCCGCCGCAGGCAAGGGCTCGATCACGATCACCTCCGAGTGCACCCGGGGCGTCGGCTGAAAGCAACGGGGTGGTACGCCGCACACGCCCTGGCAGCGGGCCATCAACTGCATGCGCACGCTCAGGGCGCTGTAGGCGCTGCTGCCCGCACGGCAGCGGATGCGTTCTCCCACCTCCTGCTGCACCAACAGCACCAGCCGCGTGTAGGACGCGGGGGCAGGGCGGTCGAGCCGGCCCACCAGCCGCTCCAGCAATGGACCAGTGATGTTGTAAGGGATGTTGGCCACCACCTTGGTGGCCGGTGGCAGCTCCAGCTCGAGCACATCCCCCTCCAGCAGGCGGAAGCGGGGATCGGCGCCGAACTGCTGCCGCAACCCGGCCACCAGATCTCGGTCGAGTTCCACCGCCGTGAGGCTGGCCAGGGGGCTCTGCAGCAGCCGTTCGGTGAGCGCCCCCCGGCCCGGCCCCACCTCCAGCACGCGGTCGTCGGCGCGGAGCTCGGCCGCCTGCACGATGCGATCAAGCACGCCGGCATCGGTGAGCCAGTGCTGGCCGAAGCGTTTGCGGGCCCGGTGGCCGCTGAAGGTCATGACCATGGGCGTGAGATCTCCCACATTGCCTTCTGGCGCGGCTAGAGAAGAAGGACTGAAGGGGGGTGATGGCGATGGCTTCATCGGCACCGTTGGTTGCTGTGGCCGCTGGGCGTCCTGCAGCATCCATGCGTGCGCAGACCCGCTTTACGGCCCACGCAGGCCGTCGTTCAGTGGCCTGGGCCGGCTGGATCGCAGCTTTGGCCCTGCCCCTGCTGAGCGGTCCGGCGCTGGCTGGCAGCGCCACCGCTGATTCCGTCTGGGACCGCGACAACGCCCAGCAGCGGGCCCTGCAGCAGGTGCCTGCGGGGGCCAACGTCACCAGCACCCGCTGTGAGGACGTTTCGGTGGGGATGAACACCACTCGCTACCGCTGCACGGTGGAGTTCACCGTTCCCGATCCGGCGGTTCCCGCGAGCAGCACGCCCGGGCCCGGCAACCCGGCCAGTCCCTGAGCGCGCCGTTTGCCCTGAACCGGCCTCCTGCCCTCACCATTCCAGGCGCAGCCAGCGCACCGGCGCCCGGGCCGGTGGCAGCGGCACCAGGGCGCACACCGCCTCCACCGGCACATCCATCCAGCTGGGGTGATCGCACAGCCAGCACGACCAGGCGGCCGCCAGCCGCTGCCGTTTGCGTCGATCCAGGCTGGCCCTCCCCCAGCCATCGGCACCGCTGCGGCGCCGTCCCTTCACCTCCACCAGCAGCAACCGGCCTGGCTTCATCAGAACAAGATCAAGCTCGCCCCAACGGCAGTGCCAGCGTTGGGAGAGCAGCCGCCAGCCCCGCACCTCCAGCAACCGCAGCGCCCGCTGCTCCGCCCAGCGCCCCGGCACGGCGCAGCGGTTGCGCGCCCGGTCAGCGCTCTGTTGCGGTCGGGCTCCTTCCACGTACGGCCAAGGGGTGTGTTCCTAAGGTTCCCTTTCTGTCCCTTGCCGCCATGGCCTCCCCGCTGCGCTGCCGCGCCGGCCTTCCTTGCCTCTCCTGGCTCGCTTCGCTGCTGCTGGTGTTGGTCCTCGGCGTGGTGCTGCTGCCGGTGCCTGCGGCCCAAGCGGCGATGGACTACGCCAAGCAGGTGTTGATCGGCGCCGACTTCCATGACAGCGATCTGCGTGGTGTCACCTTCAGCCTCACCAACCTGCGCGAGGCCGATCTTTCCGGCGCCGATCTGCGGGGGGCCACCCTGTTCGGCGCCAAATTGCAGGACGCCGATTTGCATGGCGCCGACCTGCGCCAGGCCACCTTGGACTCCGCGGTACTGGACGGCACCGACCTGCGCGACGCCTTGCTGGAAGATGCCTTCGCGTTCAACACCAAGTTCAACGCGGTGAAGATCGATGGTGCCGATTTCACCAACGTTCCCTTCCGCGCCGATGTGCTGAAGAAGCTCTGCCTTGATGCCACCGGCACCAACCCCGTCACCGGCCGCTCCACCCGCGCCAGCCTCGGCTGTGCCTGATGGTTCCCCTTCTGTGCCATGAGCTTTGACCCCCGCAGCCTTGAGCGGCTCCGGGAGCTGGGCCGCCAGCTCCCCCAGCCCTTGCCGGCCCCGCAGGTCCGGCCCGCTGCCGCGCCTCAGCCACGGCTGCATGCGGTGGAAACCGAGCAGGACCCCGACAAGCTGTTTCATGAGCTGATCAAGGCGAGCCCCGATGGCAAGGTGCCGCCGCATCTGATGGAGCGCCTTTCGGCGCTCGAAACCGCCAGGCGCGAGCGTCAGCGCCAGCAGCCGCCAGCGGCAGCGAGGGCAGCAACCCCAGCGGCCCCTGGCCCCGCCCGCACCCCCCGGACGCCCCTGGCGGGCGCCCCCGGTGCCGCCGCCATCCGCGAGCACGAGCAGTTGTATCGCGAGTTCCACTCGCTGCTGCTGGAAGACGAGCCAGACAGCTGAAGGCCGTGGAAACCGCCGGGTGACCGCACGGCCTCGCAGTGATCGGCGGCGGGCCATGGTCTGCATTCGCCGATTGAAGCGACTGTGATGTGACTGGCTGTCAATTGTTCGCAATCTTCCGATACATTTCGAGAGCCAACGTTTTGGATCGCGCTTTTGCTCAGGCCGTCGCCCCACGGCGTTGCCTGTTTCGCCGGTCCCTCTTTTCCTCTGATGCCTGTTCAACCCGGTGAATTTGTGCTCCTGGCCAGAGAGGCCGGCACCAGCTTCCAGGTGGTGAGCGTCGACGACATCGACGACCGCTGCTGGGTGCGCCGCTGGCCGCTCACCAGCAGCGGCTCGCCCCCATTTGCTGTGCCGATCGGTGCGGTGATCAGCCTGCGCGCCGCGGCCGCCTGACCCCCCGCACCAGCCCCCTTCTCCCGAGACCCCCATGATCCCGATGCAAGCAATCCTGCTCAACAGCCTGCTCGGCAAGGGGTTTCGCTGCCTCCTGCTGAGCGCCTGCACCGCCCTGGTGGCGGAGATGCTGCTCAGCACAGCCGGCTGAAGCAGTCGCTCGCCCTCAGCCAGCAGCGGTACCCGCCTTGGCGCCACCAGCACTGGCACCAGCGGTGCTGGGCTGGTGTTGCTTCAGGAGATAGCGCTCGCCGGCTCTCGAATCGATCAACCGGCAACCCTCGGGCAGCACCGCCGCCGCTGCCTCCAGCGATCCCTTCAGCCAGAGCAACCGGTTCAGGGCACCCTCAAAGCGGACCTCGCCGCCGGTGGTGCTCACCAGCACGGCCAGTGGCTTGAAGCGCTGCACCAACTGCGGCAGCACCTGCTGGCCCTTCACGAACGCCCCCACCACCGGCAGGCCCAGATCCACCACCGGGGTGATCACTGCGTCGAGTGGCTGCTCCGGCAGGGTGGGATCGAGGAAGCCATGGGGCTCCAGGTAGATGCGCCCCTCGGGATGGTCAAACAGGTAGCCATTCTCCAGCTGCGGCACCGGTGCCCCCGCCGAGGCCGTCAGCTGCAGCTGTTCGTGGCAGTGACGTGCGCCGTGCGCCAGGGCGGTGAGCTCGCTGAAGCCAAGAGCGCGCGCCCTGGCCACCGCCGCGGGAGACCCCACCACCGGGGTGGTGGGAGGCAGCAGCGCCAGGCTGGCGGGATGGCAGTGGTCGGGCAGCCCCTGGGTGAGCACCAACAGATCCACCGGCAATGGAGCGGGACGCTCCTGTGGCAGCTCGCCGCGGAAGAACCAGGCGCCGGGGGGGAACTCCAGCGGCCCGGTGAGCCAGGGGTCCACCAACACCCGCAGCTCACCGAACTCCAGCAGCCAGCCATTGGCCCCGAGATAGGTGGCATGCAGGGCCATAGTGGCGGGCGAGCAGTTGGCCCCGGACGCTAGACCCCTTGCCAGCGCAGGCGTGAGGGTGGAGTGCTGGTGCCCGTCGCCGTGGGGCGGACCAGTTGCCAGAGCAGCACGGCGTGGGCGCTGAAGCGCACCGCGCTGAACACCGCCAACGCGACGCAGAGGGGGCAGTGGGTGATTCCCATGCGAAACGCATTATTCGCCTCCACCTTGGCACCGGCTGGCACCGGTTGAGGGTGGATGGGGCGGGGGGAATATCTTTGCAACCCTTTCTGCCGCCAACCGGCCGGCGTGGCCGGGACTCGGACTGTTGAAATGAAGGGGTGCGTCAGGCCGCGCCAGGCGCGGTGGCAGATCCTGTGTTGCGGCTCAGCGAAGTCAAGCTCCCCCTCGACCATGGGGAGGAGGATCTGCGCCAGGCGATCCTGCGGCGGCTCGATCTTCCTGCGGCGGCTCTGCGCGGCCACCAGGTGGTGAAGCGCAGCGTGGATGCCCGCAGCAAGGCTGAGATCCGCTTCAGTTACAGCGTGGATCTGGAGCTGGCCGATGAGCAACGGCTGCTGCGCCGCTTCCGCAAGGATCCGCACCTGCGGCCCACACCCGACACCAGCTACCGCTTCGTGGGCCGGGCGCCTGCCACCACCGACCCTCTGGATCGCCCGATCGTGATCGGAGCCGGCCCCTGCGGCTATTTCGCAGCCCTGCTGCTGGCCCAGATGGGCTTTCGGCCGCTGCTGCTGGAGCGCGGCAAACCGGTGAAGGAGCGCACCGCCGATGCCTTTGGCTTCTGGCGCAACCAGCGTCCGTTCGACCCGGAATCCAATGTGCAGTTCGGTGAGGGCGGTGCTGGCACCTTCTCCGACGGCAAGCTCTACAGCCAGGTGCGCGATCCCCTGCACCACGGCCGCAAAGTGCTCGAAGAGCTGGTGGCCTGCGGGGCGAATGCGGAAATTCTCACCCTGCAACGCCCCCACATCGGCACCTTCAAGCTGGCCACCGTGGTGCGCGGGCTGCGGGCTCGCATCGAGGCGCTCGGGGGAGAGATCCGCTTCCAGAGCCGTGTCGATCGGCTCGTGCTGGAGCCCTGTGAAGGAGAGGAGGGCAGGCAGCGGCGGATCTGCGGCGTGGTGCTGGCCGATGGCACCGTGCTGCCGGCAGGCCAGGTGGTGCTGGCGGTGGGACACAGCGCCCGGGACACCTTCGCGATGCTGGAGGCCGTGGGGGTGGCGATCGAGGCCAAGCCCTTTTCGATCGGTGTGCGGATCGAGCACCCCCAGGAGCTGATCGATCGGGCCCGTTGGGGCCCCTTTGCCGGCCACCCGCGTCTTGGGCCGGCCGAATACAAGCTGGTGCACCACGGCGCCGATGGCCGGAGCGTCTACAGCTTCTGCATGTGCCCCGGCGGACTGGTGGTGGCCGCCGCCTCGGAGCCAGGCCATGTGGTGACCAACGGCATGAGCCAGCACTCCCGCAACGAACGCAATGCCAACAGCGCCATCGTGGTGACGGTGGGCCTCGACGACCTGGCGCCCTATGGCAAGGCGCCCGGCGATCCCTTGGCAGGGGTTGCCTTTCAGCGCCACTGGGAGGCTGCGGCCTTCCGCTCGGCGGGCTCCACCTACCAGGCCCCCGCCCAACGCCTGGGGGATTTCCTGGCCAGCGGGGAGAACGAGCGCAGCCCTGACTCCGGTCTTTCTGCCTCGCCTTGCTCCCGCCTCTCTGGCCCAGCACCGCTGCCCTCCTATGGGCCGGGGGTGAGGTATTGCGATCTGCGCAGCTGCCTGCCTGTTTTCGCCGTGGAGGCGTTGATGGAGGCGCTACCGGTGTTCGAGCGTTCCATTCCGGGCTTTGCGGCGGCGGAGGCCGTCATGACCGGGGTGGAAACACGCACCTCATCGCCGGTTCGAGTTCCCCGATTGGATGATTTCCAGAGCCTCAACATCGCTGGGCTCTTCCCGGCCGGGGAAGGCGCCGGTTATGCCGGCGGGATCCTCTCTGCGGCAATCGACGGCATCAAAGTGGCCGAAGCGGTGGCGCTCACTCGCCTTCGTCGTCAGAACCCAGCGGAATGAGGCGGATCTGCTTGCGTCCCAGCTTGATCTCGAAATCATCCCCCGGTTTGAGGTCGAGCAGGGCGGTATAGGCCTTGCCCACCATCAGGTTGCCGTTGAACTGAACCTTGGTGGTGAAACTCAGTTTGCGACCGCCTTTTCCTACTTTTGGATTGGCTCCGAAGTCCACCCCCTTGGCGATGAGCAGTGCCTCATAGAAGGCGGTGAAATTCAGGCGATCGCTATCGTTTTTCTTGCTGGAGACATAGCCGCAGGCCCGCACGATCTCGGACTTGCTTGCATCCCCCATCTCCTTGACTTTGGCAAGCAGGTCGGCGCCACTCAGCATTGGCCTATACCCAAGAACCTGCTCAGTATCTGACAAGCATTTGCTTGAAGCAAGGGTTTTCGCCAGTTTGCCGCGTGCGTTGGTTGGTCCGCTTCTGTGGCTTCTTGGCGCCGATCGGCTCGGCTGCAACAAGGCAGCGATTCGCGGCTGGTGGTGTCCATGCCCCACGCTGTGGCTTGTCGTTCCCCGGTCGCCTCTGACCCGCACGATCATCTGGTTTCGCCGTGATCTGCGTTGCAGCGATCACCAGCCGCTGCTGGAAGCCAGCCGCCTCGGCGCCGTGCTGCCGTTGTTTGTGCTGGACCGTCAGCTCCTCTTTCATCCGGAAACCGGCGTGGCCCGCGTCGCTTTCCTGCTGGCCGCGCTGCAGGCCCTCGACTGCGACCTGCGGCAGCGGGGTGGTCGCTTGTTGGTGCGTTTCGGCGATCCCGCCGCTGAACTGCTGCGGCTGGTGCGGGAAGGGGGCGCCGCTGGTGTGGTGGCCCATACCGACAGCGAACGGATCGTGGGGCGGGTGCGGGACGCCCGGGTGAATCGCCTGCTCGCCGCCGCCGCCGTGCCGGTCCACTGGGTCGAGCCGGTGGGAGCCGTCGCGGGGTTGGTGCCCTACCCCCGCTACCGCCAGCTCTGGCAGCAGGATGTGGCCCGCGCGCCCCTGCCAGCTCCCCGGCAGCTGGTGGTGCCGGCTCCCGCCGATCCCGAGCGGCCTGCCGATCCTGCCGATCCCCTTGCGGATCTGCCCATTCCCAGCCTTGAAGCCCTGGGTCTGCAGCCTGATGGCAAGCCGCTGCCGCCAGCCGGCAGCACGGCGGCCCACGGCCTGCTCAGCACCTTCCTAGAGGGTCCGGCGGCCCAGACCTACTACTGGGAACTGAGCGTGCCCTCGGCCAGGGTCACCAGCGGCCTCAGTCCCCATCTCAAGTTCGGGGTGCTGAGCCCGCGCCAGGTGGTGGCCCGGCTGGCCCCCCTGGCCGATCACCCCGACAGCCGGCGGCAGCGCAGCGGCCGGCAGCTGATCAGTCGCCTGCGCTGGGGCACGTCGATGGCCCAACGCTTCCGCTACATGCCCCAGCTGGAGCTGAGTTCCCTCTGGCAGTGCTTCGATCAGGAGCCGTGGCCGTTCAGCGAGGAGCTTTACGCCGCTTGGAAAGAAGGGCGCACCGGCTTTCCGATCGTTGATGCCGCCGCCCGCTGCCTGCTTGGCTCAGGCGGCTGGCAAGAGCTGAACTTCCGCAGCCGGGCCATCTGTGCCAGCTTCCTGACCAATCTCTGCGGCATCGACTGGCGTTTCGGGGCCCTGCACTTCATGCGCCACCTGATCGATGGCGACTGTCCGATCGATCACTACCAGTGGGCGATGCAGGCCGGCGTCACCCAGCGGGAGCCGCAGGCCTGGACGCGCATCTATCACCCGGGAGCGGTGGCGATGCAGCGCTGCGACCCCCAGGGGGTGTTCATCCGCCGCTGGTTGCCGGAGCTCGCTGAGCTCACCAACGATCAGCTGGCCTGTCCGCCGCCGATGGCGGCGTATCCGGCCCCGATCCTCAGCTACGAGCAGGCCCGGCGCGAACGAATCCGCCAGCTGGCGGTCCGGCGTCAGGCGGGTCCAGCCTCGAACGCCGCCCAACAGCTGGCGGTGATGCCGGGGCAGCCGCTGCCGTTCGGGGCCGACCGCATCCCTGCGGCGGTGGTGGAGTGGGCCCGGCAGGAGCGGGCCGAGCTGTTTCCGCCGCCGCTGGAGCTCGCCGCCCTCGACCCAGTGGCGCAAACTGCCCTTGAGAGCTGGTTTCGCCCGGGGGTGCGGCAGGGGCCCTCGCGCCCGGCGCCCGAGGCGCCCCGCCGGCGCGGGGCCCGCGCCAGACTCGACCCCAACCAGCTGCAGCTGGAGCTGTGGCCGTAGGCCTGGCCGGCCACTTGCCGCTGGAGGGCTGGTGTCAGCCCTGGGACACGATGCCGCTCCACTGCACCGCCTTCACCTGGTCCCGGCGCCAGGAGTGAAACAGCAGCGGCTCCGAGCTGGTGCACAGCGGGCAGATGCTGATCTGCTCGTCGCAGAGTCCGGCGGCGCGCAGCTGGGCGGCGGTGGCGCGGCGGATGTCGAGGCGATCGTGGTCGGGGCGGAGATCGACCTGATGGGCACCGGCCTGCGCCAGTTGTGAAAGAGCGGCTTGGCTGGACAGGGGAGTGGGGGCCAGCGCTGCCGCCACCTGCAGGGAAACGGAGCGGTGCACCTGATACTCCGGGCCGCTGATGGCCGGGCCCAGGGCCACCCGCAGGTCGTGGCGCCGGCTGCCGCCGGCTTCAAGTTGCTCGATCGCGGCGGGCACGATGCGCCCGGCCACCCCCCGCCAGCCGGCGTGGCAGGCCGCCACGCGGCCACTGCCCAGATCGGCGATCAGCACCGGTGTGCAATCGGCGCCACACACCCAGAGGCTCTGCCCTCCTGCATCGCTCACCAACCCATCGGCCTCGGGCCAGGGCTCGGCGATGGCCGCCGCGGCAGGCACCACCGCTGCGCCGTGAATCTGACGGGTGCGGTGCACGCTGACGCCGGCACTGATGGAGCCGGCCAGCTCGTGGGGCCCCCGGCCGCTCCATTGGCGGCTGAAAAAGCCGTGCTCAAAGCCAGCCAGCAGATCGGATTGGAGGTAATAGCCCCCGTAGGTGCCCACCCAGGTCCAGCCGGCGAGGGCGTTGAAGCCCACGTCCGCGCGATCAAAGGGAGGCGTGGTGGCTTCGGCCATGGCGGCGGCGCTCAGCTGGCGAGGAGATCGCGCAGCAGCCAGAAGCCCTCGAACCGCTCCGAGCGCTCGTCGCTCTGGATCGCCAGGAACTGCAGCCCACCGGCTTCGTCCCGGGAGGCCACGAAGGCCTGCTGGGCGGCGTCGGCCTCGGCGGGATCCAGGCGGCCCAGCAGCCAGCTGTTCTCCAGACCCGCTTCCAGCACCAGGGCGCCGCCATCGAGACGCAGCCGCACCGGCTCAAGCCCGGCCACCCAGCCGGCGATCGCCAGGGCGCGGCGGGCGCTGAACACCCGGATGCCTGGTACGCCGGCCGTGTCGCTGAGCGGAGCGGGCAAGGGCACCAGACCATCGAAGCCCACGTCCCAGCCGCCGGCCTCGCGCAGGTCGGCCACGGTGAGGGAGGCCCAGCTCCAGCTGTCGCCGCGCACGGTTTCCGGCAGCAGCATGGCCGGGGCCTGGGGCGGCAGCGGGGTGGGCGCCAGCGGACCGGCCATGAAGCCCTCCTCCTTGGCATACACCTGCTGTTCGCGCTCCTGCAGCCATTCGATCAGTGCGTAGCAGCGCCGGCTCGGCACTGTTTCAAGGCCGATGGCGGCGGCGGCCCGCTGCACCATGGTGCGCATCGAGGCGCGCCAGCAGCGCAACCGACGCGGGGCTGCCAGGCCCTCGGCGGCGGCGGCGGCGAGGGCCTCGGCCAGTGCCTCCTGCAGCCAGATCGAATTCACGCTGGTGGCCGGACAGACCTTCACCCAGCGGAACGGCGAGCTCGTGCTCTCGAACGGCGGGGTGCTGCAGATCAGCAGCTCCCAGCGTTTCTTGCCATCGGCCTCGAGCACGGGCCTGGAGTAGTAGTCGAGTTCCCAGTCGGCGCTGGGTACTGCGGTGGCAGGACCGCTCATTCCGGCGCCTGCTCCTTCTGCCGCAGTGTGAGGCGGGCCCGGTTGGCCCGCTCGCCCGCTTGCAGCAGCACCTGCTCCTTGTTGATCAGCAGCTCACCGGGCTGGTTCTCCAGCAGGGCGGTGTTGAGGGCAATGCGGCCGCGGCCCGGGTCCACGGAGGTGACGATCGCCTGGACCCGGTCGCCCTGGTCGAACACCTCGCGCAGCTCCCGCAGAGCACCGCCGGTGATGCACGACTGGTGCAGCAGGCCGCTCACCCCACCGAGATCCACGAACAAGCCGTAAGGCTTGACGGCCACCACCTGACCTTCCACCAGTTGCCCCACCTCGATTTCGGAGAAACGGGCCGCCGTGGCGGCGCGCTTCTCGGAGAGCACCAGCTTGCGGTTGTCCGCACTCACCTCCAGGAAGGCGGCGCCGAGGGTCTTGCCCACCAGCTGCTCATGATTTTCGCCGTCCTGAAGCTGGGAGCGGGGGATGAAGGCCCGCAGGCCCTCGAGGTCGCAGGTGACACCGCCTCGGTTGAACCCGGTCACCTTGACCTGCACGACCTTGCCCTCCTTCTCCATCTGACGCACCTTTTCCCAGCTCTGGCGCAGAGCGAGGGCGCGGGCGCTGATCGTGACCATGCCATCGGCGTTCTGCTCGCGGGTGACAAGCACCTCCACCGCCAGCCCTTTTGGGAAGCGCTCCTTGATGTTGGTGATCACACCGAGGCCGCACTCGCTTTTGGGCATGAAGCCCGGCGCCTTGCCGCCGATGTCCACGTACACCCCATCGCTTTCAACGCCGATCACCACCCCGGGCACCACCTCGCCGGAGACGCCCACCGGCTCGTTTTCTTCGAGCGCGGCGAGGAAGGCTTCTTCGTCGAAATCGAAATCGTCCACCTGACGGGCCGGCGCCGCCGCTTGGCCGGGCGCGGCGGCGGCGGCTGGAGATGGGTTGCGCGCCGCCTTGCGGCCGGTTTCCGGGGCGGGCCCCAGCAGATCGGCCATGGTCAGCCCTTCGAGGCTGGCGGTCTCGAAGCGGTCCTCGTCGGAGCTGGCGGCGGTTTCGCGGGCCTGGGGCACCGGCCGCACGGCCACGGGAGCGGCCAGTGGCGTGGGCGCGTCAGCGGCGACCGGCGCACTGCTGTCGGCCACCGGTTCGTCGTCCTTGCGGCTGATGTGCAAGACCTGTGGGGGCTTGCGCACCGGAGCACCTGCGGGCTGCCGCGGCGGCGTCGGGGCCACGGGACGCCGGCTTCCTTCCTGGGGCTGTCGCGGCTGCTGATTGCCGGAGCCGGCCATGGTCCAAGGGAGCAGACAGTTGCCCACTGTAAGGATCAGGGCCGAACGCAAGGCCTGGGTGATGGAGCGAGCGCTGGAACGGCTCAGCTGGCCTGAGGTGCGCGCGGCGGCGTGCCGTCCGGGCAGCACCGTGCTCTGGCCGTTGGGCGCCATTGAGCAGCACGGCCCCCATCTGCCGCTGGGCACCGATGCCCTGTTCGCCGACCGGGTGGCCGATGCCGTTCTTGCCGGCCTGGCGGACGACCTGCCGATCTGGCGGCTACCGGTGTCCTGGTTCGGTTTCTCGCCCGAACACACTGCCTTTCCCGGCACCTTCAGCCTGCCGGCTGAGCTGGTGATCGCCCAGGTGATGGCGATCGGCGCCCAGCTGGCGGCTGCCGGCTTTCAGCGTCTCGTGCTCTTCAACGCCCACGGCGGCCAGATCGCCCTGCTGCAGGTGGCCGCCCGCCAACTGCGCGCCGCCCATCCGGCGCTGGCGGTGCTGCCCTGTTTTCTCTGGAGCGGACCGGAAGGAATCGGCGCCCTTCTGCCAGAGCCCGAGCGGAGCGATGGCCTGCATGCCGGCCTGGCCGAAACCAGCTTGATGCTGCATCTGCAACCGGAATGGGTGGGGCCAGAGCGCCCCTGCGACGGCCAACTGCAGCCGCCACCTCCCAGCGGCTGGAGCCTGGAGGGGGCCGTGCCGAATGCCTGGCTCACGGCGGATCTATCAGCCACGGGGGTGGTGGGCGATGCCCGCGGCGCCAGTGCCGCCCTTGGCGAGCAACTGTTCGAGCGACTGGTGGCGGGTTGGCGTCAGCGGCTGGACGCGCTGCTCGCCAGCCCGTGGCCGCCGCGTGGGCGCCTGCGTAGCGATTGAACGGCGGCAGACCAGCTTTGGCCGGCGGTGGTTACAGTCAAAGCCTTCACGATTTGTCCTCGATGCCTGCGCTCGACACTCCGGCGATGAGCCTTGACATTCAGACGTCATCCCTTGGAGCTGGCGAGGTGGCCGGGGCCGATCTTGCCGGACTGCCGGACTTCACCACCGACCTCTACAAGGACGCTTACAGCCGCATCAACGCGATTGTGATCGAGGGTGAGCAGGAAGCTCACGACAACTACATGTCACTGGGAACCCTGCTTCCCGATGAGGCAGAAGAGCTGGCCCGCCTGGCGCGCATGGAGCTCAAGCACATGAAGGGCTTCCAGGCCTGTGCCCGCAATCTGAGCGTCACGGCAGACATGCCCTTCGCCAAGACCTTCTTCCTGCCGCTGCACGGCAACTTCCAGGCGGCCCTGGCCGAAGGCAAGGTGGTCACCTGCCTGCTGATTCAGGCCCTGCTGATTGAAGCCTTCGCGATCTCGGCTTATCACATCTACATTCCGGTCGCCGACCCGTTCGCTCGCAAGATCACCGAGGGTGTGGTGCGTGATGAATACACCCACCTGAACTATGGCCAGGAATGGCTGAAAGCCAACCTCGAAGCTTCCCGCGCCGAGCTTGAGCAGGCCAACCGCGACAATCTCCCCCTCGTGCGCCGCATGCTGGAGCAGGTGGCGGGGGATGCCGCAGTGATCGGCATGGAGAAGGAAAGCCTGATCGAGGATTTCCTGATCGCTTACCAGGAAGCGCTTACCGAGATCGGCTTCTCCACCCGCGAGATTGCCCGCATGGCCGCTGCCGCCCTGATCGGTTGATTCGAGGGGGCTGTGCCTGCCGAGGTTCGCAACCGCCGATGTAGCGTGCGCAACCCTGTGGCCTCCGCCACCTTCCCCTCAGCCTGAGGGTACGCATCTCCCATGTTCGGTCTGATCGGTCACTCCAGCAGCTTTGAAGAGGCACGTCGCAAGGCAGGAGCTCTCGGCTACGAAGAGTTCGCTGCCGGCGATCTGGATGTGTGGTGCAGCGCACCGCCTCAGCTGCTGGAAACGGTCAGTGTCACCAGCCTCACGGGCAAAACCATCGAAGGCGTTTACATCGACTCCTGCTTCGTGCCGGAGATGTTGAGCCGCTTCAAAACGGCCACCCGTAAGGTCCAGAACGCCATGGAGCTTGCCCAGAAGAGCGGCATTGCGATCACCGCACTGGGGGGATTCACTTCAATTATCTTTGAAAACTTCGACCTCTCCAAGTTTCAGCAGATTCGTTCCACCACCCTGGAATGGGAGCGGTTCACCACCGGTAACACGCACACTGCTTGGGTGATCTGTCGCCAGGTGGAAACCAACGCTCCACTCCTCGGCATTGATCTCTCCTCTGCCAAGGTGGCGGTTGTGGGCGCCACCGGTGACATCGGCAGTGGGGTGTGCCGTTGGCTGAGCCAGCGCACCGGCGTGGGCGAGCTCCTGCTGGTGGCGCGCCAGCGGCAACGCCTGCTCGACCTCCAGAGCGAACTCGGCTGCGGCCGCATCCTTCCTCTTGAAGACGCCCTGGCCGAGGCCAATGTGGTGGTGTGGGTGGCCAGCCTTCCCCAGACGCTCACCATCGATCGCGAGCGGCTGCAGAAACCCTGCCTGATGATCGATGGCGGCTATCCCAAGAACCTCGACGCCAAGGCGGCGGGTGATGGGGTGCACGTGCTCAAGGGTGGGGTGGTGGAGTTCTTCACTGACATCGACTGGCAGATGATGGAAGTGGCCGAAATGGCCAATCCCAAGCGCCAGATGTTCGCTTGTTTCGCAGAGGCGATGTTGCTGGAATTCGAAGGCTGGCACACCAATTTCAGCTGGGGCCGCAACAACATCACCGTTGAATCGATGGAACGGATCGGTAGCGCTTCCCTCCGCCACGGCTTCCAGCCGCTCGGCCTTGAGCCGGCGGTCCCGCAGCCGCTTGCCGCCGCCGTCGCCTGAGCCTTCCGGCTCGCTCCCCCGCCTTTTCCCTTCCCATGGCCCGACGCCCCCTGCTTGATTTCGAGAAGCCGCTCGTGGAGCTTGAGGAGCAGATCGAGCAGATCCGGCAGCTGGCGAAGGATTCCGAGGTGGATGTCAGCCAGCAACTGCTGCAGTTGGAAACCCTTGCCGCCCGCCGTCGGGAGGACATCTTCAGCGCCTTGACCCCCGCTCAGAAGATCCAGGTGGCCCGCCACCCCCAGCGCCCCAGCACCTTGGATTACATCCAGGTGATCACGGATGAATGGCTGGAGCTCCATGGCGATCGCCGTGGCTCCGATGACCAGGCCTTGGTGGGCGGTGTGGGCCGCATCGGCGAACAGCCTGTCGTGTTGATCGGCCACCAGAAAGGCCGGGACACCAAGGAGAACGTGGCCCGGAACTTCGGCATGGCTTCCCCGGGGGGCTACCGCAAGGCGATGCGGCTGATGGAGCACGCCGATCGCTTCCGGCTGCCGATTCTCACCTTCATCGACACTCCAGGCGCCTATGCGGGGGTGCTGGCCGAGGAGCTTGGCCAGGGGGAGGCGATCGCCGTGAACCTGCGCGAGATGTTCCGCCTACGGGTGCCGGTGATCGCCACCGTGATCGGTGAGGGTGGCTCCGGTGGCGCGCTGGGCATTGGTGTGGCCGATCGGCTGATGATGTTTGAGCACAGTGTGTACACCGTGGCCAGCCCCGAAGCCTGCGCGTCGATCCTCTGGCGTGATGCGGCCAAAGCCCCGGTTGCCGCCACCGCCTTGAAGATCACGGCCGCAGACCTGCTGCAACTCGGGCTGATCGATGTTGTGCTGAGTGAGCCCTCAGGCGGCAACCATTGGGGGCCTCTACAGGCCGCGGAAACGCTCAGGGGCGCCCTGATCGAGCAGTTGACCGTGCTTGGGCAGCTCAGCGAGGCGGCGCTCCTGCAGCAGCGCTACGACAAATTCCGCCGCATGGGCCGCGTGCTCGGAGCGGGCACCACGGATTCCGCCGTGGGTTCTTAAGGTTTTGGCTGGAGCGGTTTTGGTTTGCCGTCGGTTTTGATCACAGGTGCATCAAGGGGCATCGGAGCTGCTGCCGCTCGCTGCTTTGTTGCTGCCGGATGGGATCTGCTACTGGTGGCACGCACCCTTCAGGATCTGGAAGCCTTGGCGGAGCCCCTGCGCCAAGGCGGAAGGCAGGTGGGGATCGCCACCGCTGATTTCTCCGATCCAGGCGCCATTGCGCCGGCCGTGGCCGCGTTGCTGAAGGGCAGTCCGGCGCCGAACGTGCTGATCAACAACGCCGGTGCGGCTTACACCGGTGAACTCTCCACCATGAGCCTGGAGCACTGGCAATGGCTGTTGCAATTGAATCTCACCAGCGTGTTCCAGGTCTGTCAGTCGGTGCTTCCCGCCATGCGGCAGATCGGTGGGGGCCAGATCATCAACGTGAGCAGCCACGCAGCCCGCCGCGCCTTCCCTGAGTGGGGCGCCTATTGCGCCACCAAGGCCGCGCTTGAATCCTTCAGCCGCTGCCTGGCCGAAGAGGAACGTCGCCATGGCATCAGGGTGAGCACGCTCACCCTCGGTGCCGTGGATACCCCCCTGTGGGGTACGGAAACCGTCCACGCTTCCTTCGATCGGCGTGCCATGCTTTCAGCAGATCAGGCCGCTGAAGCTCTGCTGTATCTGGCCCAGCAGCCTCCGTCTCAACTGGTGGAGGATCTCACCCTGATGCCCGCAACCGGTGTTCTCTGAGTCATCCATGACCTCCACAATTTCCCCCACTCCGCTGGATCGTGCCCCTACGCCTGAGGTGGGTCCAGCCCCCGTCAGCCTGCGCATTCGTGAGCGCCTGCAGCATGCCGGGGTCTCCTTCTTCGCCAATGACAACCTGGCTGATCATCTCCACGAAGGTGAGCTCGAACAGCTCGAGATCGAGGTGGCAGGGAAAGTGCGCGACATGCTGCGCAGCCTTGTGATCGATATCGACAACGACCACAACACCGAGGAAACGGCAGAGCGGGTCGCCCGCATGTATCTGCATGAGGTGTTCAAAGGTCGCTATCACAAGCAGCCCAAGATCGCCAGTTTCCCCAATGTCAAAAAACTCGACGAAATCTATACCGTCGGCCCGATTTCGGTGCGTTCGGCCTGCTCCCACCATCTGGTGCCCATTCTCGGCAGCTGCTGGATTGGCATCAAACCCGGAGATCGGGTGATCGGCCTTTCCAAATTCGCCCGTGTGGCCGATTGGGTATTCTCTCGCCCCCACATCCAGGAGGAGGCCGTGATGATCCTGGCCGACGAGATCGAACGTCTCTGCCGTCCCCAGGGCCTGGCCATCCTTGTGAAGGCGCAGCACTACTGCATGAAGTGGCGCGGCGTGAAAGAACCCCAGACCACCATGGTGAATTCCGTGGTGCGTGGCGATTTCCGCCACGACCCCAGCTTGAAGCAGGAATTCTTTGAGCTGGTGAGACAGCAGGAATCGATGTTCAGCAGCTAGGCCCGGAAGCGCTCCCGGGCGAGCCTTGAACTCATTGACCCAAAGGGCCAAGAGGTGGAGAAGCCACCCGCTTCACCTGGCCATTCTCCGTGGTCACAGCCACCACCATCAGCAGGCTGCCGGTGTCGGCTGGCTTGATGGTGTAGGCCCCTCCCTGCGCTCCGGGAACCAGGATCCAGGCGCTCTCCCCCGGCCGCCTCACGTACCAGTGAAATTCCGGCGTGCTGAGGGTGGCCAGGGTGTTGGCGATCAGTTGGGCGGTGAGCACGGAGCCGATGGCGGTTTCCCCCTGCAGCAACAGTTGGCTCAGCCCTGTGATCTGCTGATCCACGGCACCTTCAAGGGCGGTGTCGGCGCTGATCTGTCCTTGCAGGATGCGGATCTGCTGTTCGGGCGTCGTGGTCAGCCCCGGCACGCACTGCAGGTCGGCGCCGACCAGCCGGCAACCAGCGATCATGCCCTGCGCCACGGCCGCCTGCCCCCCGGCCAGGGCCGTCAGCAGCAGCAGTGGGGCCAGCGAAAAAGGTTGGAGGGATCTCAAGGGAAAGGGGAATGGCTACCCCGCGATGCTCGCCCGTTTTGACGCCAGCTGCCAGCATCAGCCGCCGCTGGCTGCGCCACCGCTCCCCTTCACGGCCTTCACCAGAGCTGCCACCCGGGCCAGATCCTTGTCCCCCGGAGCGATTTCCACGCCACTTGAAGCATCGATGCCGTCGGGGTGAAGCCGCTTCAAAACCTCGCTGACGTTGTCTGGACCCAGGCCTCCCGCCAACCACCAGGGGCAGGCTGGGGCGAACCCTTCCAGCCAGTCGATCGGCAGGCGCCTGCCGCTGCCGCCCAGTTGATCCGGCGCCCAGGCATCGAGCAGCAGGGCTGCCACCACCTCTTGGTAGGCCTCGGCCCGCTGTAGATCTTCAGGGCTGCGGATCCGCAGGGCCTTCCAGACCGGGCATCCCAGCGATTCACTGAGCCTGCGGCAGCGCTCGGGCGTCTCGTTGCCATGCAGCTGAAGCAGCTGATGCCCCCCCGCCAGTGGATCGAGCTGGGCCTCAAGTGCATCTTCGGGATCGGCCACCACCAACACCCCTAAACAAGCGGGGTTCGCCTGGCGGGCGGCACCGAAGACTGCGGCGCGTTGTTGGGGCTCCAGCCAACGCGGTGATCCCGGCACCGCGATCACACCGATGGCCTCCACCCCCAGGGCCGCCACGGCGTGGGCCTGCACCGGGCTGCGCAGCCCGCAGATCTTGAGAAAGGGGGTCATCGCGGCCTGCCCATGCGCCAGGTTTCTAGGATCAGGCTTCGACGGCCTTGGGGCATCCCTGGGGCACCACTGGATAGCGGCGTGGGCGAGGGTTGGATGTTGTTCAAGATCCGCGGCATCCCGCTGCGGATCCATCCCAGTTGGTTCATTGTGCTGGGCTTGGCCACGGCGGGCTTCCAGCAACAGTATTCAGTGTCCCTGCTGGGGCGCGCCTCCCCAGTGGCGTTGTGGCTGCTGGCCTGCACCACGGCCGTGCTGCTGTTCGTGTCGGTGCTGCTCCACGAACTGGGGCATTCGTTGGTGGCAATCGCCCACGGCGTCAAGGTGCGCAGCATCACCCTGTTCCTGCTCGGTGGGGTGGCCACGGTGGAGCGGGAATGCAGCACCGCGATCGGTGCACTCCAGGTGGCGGCCGCTGGACCGATCGTGAGCCTGATCCTGGCGGGGCTGCTGCTGGCGGGTGCCCATCCGGCGGCCCATCTCTCGCCCCTGCTGGGCGAGATGGTCACCCAGCTCGGGGTGCTCAATCTGGTTCTGGCGCTGTTCAACCTGCTGCCCGGGCTGCCGCTTGACGGCGGCCTGATCGTCAAGGCGCTGGTTTGGCAGTTCACCGGCAGTCAGCGGCGTGGCATTCAGGTGGCGGCAGCGAGCGGCCGTTTCCTTTCCTTGATGGCGGTGGGCATGGGCACCCTGCTGGTGCTGCGCGGCGGTGGCTTCGGGGCGTTCTGGTTGATCCTGCTGGGCTGGTTTGGCCTGGGTGCCTCCCGCAACCAGCTGCAGTTGCTTTCTTTGCAGCAGGCCCTGCGCGACCTCAAGGTGAGCGAAGCGGCACGGCGCCGTTTTCGGGTGCTCGAATCCACCTGCTCGCTGCGAGACCTCAGCCAGCTGCGCCGCAATGAGGAGACCATCCAACCGGCCGATTGGGTGCTCATCTGTGAACAGGGCCGTTGGCAGGGGGTGATCAGTGATGATCCGCTGCAGTCGCTGCCGGTTCAACGCTGGGACCGGGAACGGGTTGGCGACCATCTTCAGCCCCTCTCCACCTTGCCCTCGATCCGTGAGGACGCTCCCCTGTGGCAGGCCGCCGTCCAGCTCGATGAACCTGGCGTCGATCGGTTGCTGGTGCTGGGCGTGTCAGGCCTGCCAACCGGCACGATCGAGCGGCCTGAGCTCTCTGAAGTGGTGCTCAAACGCCTGGGCCTGCGCCTGCCGCCGGCGCTGCTCGAGGCAGCCCGGCGCCAGCGCACCTACCCGCTCGGCATGGCCATTGCTCAGGTGGCCCGTGGCATGGAGTTGGAAGCTGCCGGCGGCGAAGCGCCGCGCTGAGGCCACGGCCTCACCGCCCCTGCCACCTCAGCCGCCGCCCCATCCCTTGCCACCACGGCGAACCTTCCGCGCCGGTGTTCCACCTCGCCCCACTCCTGGGGGCTGAGCGGCTGGCTGCTCCAGCTGCCGCCCAGATCCTGCTGGGCCGCGTGCCGCAGGCCCTCCATCAGCGCCTCGCCCTCCACAGGAAGGGGGGTCAGGGCTGGAGGAGGTTCCCGCCCGAACACCTCCAGCCAGTGGGTGCTTGAAGGCCGCAGCAGCAACGTTCCGTGCTGCAGCAGGTGTCCGCGCCGCCAGAGTTGGGCGCTGCCTACCCGCTTGGCCCCATTCGCCTCCACCAGGTCGGCCGCGGTGCTTGTGGCGAAACAGCTGCTGCGTAGACGGCTGGCCGCCTGCTGTCCGGGCTGGAGAGGGTGGCCCCAAGCCGCCATCGCCTCCCGCAACCACTGGATGGCGCGCCAGTAGGTCTCGGCGCGGCTCCCGCTGGCCGCTGGCCAGTGCAGCGCGTAGGTGAGGCAGCCCCCATGCAACACGGCCCTCCCGCCGCTCGGCCGGCGCACCATGGCGATGCGGCCGCTGTCCACGAGCGCCTGCCAGTGGGGTTCCAGCCGGTGCTGGTGGTGCCCCAGCGACAGGGTCGGCCGGTCCCAGTGGTAGAGCCGCAGGACGCCTTGCGCAGAACCCTCCACCAGGCCATCAAGCAGCAGATCATCGATGGCCATCTGGCGATCACCGCTGCAGGTGAGCGGGGGGATCCAACGCCAGTGGGCGGGCAGGGCGGGCTTCAGGGAAGATGCAGGTGCCAGAGGCCGGGCGACAGGGCATCACCATGCTGATCGACCTGCTGCCACTTCTGCCCCTGCTGCTGATGGGGGTGGTGGCCGGATTGCTGTCGGGCCTGCTCGGCATCGGCGGCGGGCTGGTGTTCGCACCGATGCTGATGTTGATCGGTCTGCCGCCCCATGAGGCCCTGGCCACCAGCACGGTGGCGATCGTGCCCACCACCTTGGGCGGCACCTGGTCGCACCTGCGGCAGGGTCGGCTCGCCCTGCGGCCCTGCCTGGCGATCGGCGTGGCGGCCGCGTTGAGCGGCCTGGCGTTCAGCCGCCTGGGCGGGCTGTTGCTGGGCTGGCAGCTGCTGGCCCTGCAAGCGGTGATGTACACCGCGCTGGCCTTCACGATCGAACCTCGCCGGGAGGCTGCAGACGGCGCGGACGAGCCCCCCGTTCCGCTGCCCGGGCTTGTGGCGGTGGGAGGCGTGTCTGGCTTTGCGGGGGGGCTGCTGGGTGTGGGCGGTGGGCTGATGATGGTGCCGCTGATGGTGAAGGGCCTGAGGATGCCGCTGCACGCGGCCATCCGGCTCAGCACCCTGGCGGTGCTCTGCTCCGCCTCGGCCGCCTCGGTGGAGTTTCTCTCCGGCGGACGTGCCGAACCGGTGATGGCCCTCTGGCTTGGGGGCTCAGCCGCCGTGGCCGCCCGCTGGTCGGCGGCACGGCTTGAGAAGGTGAGCGAGCGCCTGCTGGTGCGGATGCTGCGCACGATCACGGTGGCGCTGGCCCTGGACACCGGACGGCGCGGGCTGCAGTTGCTGCTGGCCTGAGGCTTCACAGCTGCGGCAAGGCTGCCCAGAAGGCGGGATCGAGATCGAAGCCGAGCACCGCCGCCATCTGCCCCAGACCCTGGCGGCAGTGCTGGTTGTGGCGGCGGCTCCAGTCGTCAAGCAGGAAGAGCCGATGGGTGATCCAGAGCTCCAGGCTTTCCGGCGCGAAGCGAATCCCCTCGTTGCGGCTGAAGCCATGGGGCAACAGCATCGCCACGTGCCGGCACAACTGGCCGCTGCCGCGATCGAGCACGAACGGAAGCCAGGGGTACAGGGCGTCGGCCCGCAGGCTCCAGAGCCTCAGTTCGGGCACTTCCGACAGCTCGCGCGGATCCTCCTGCGGACGGTTCCAGTCGAAGCCGATCTGCAGGCGGCCCGCGTGCTCGATCAGCTGGGCGGCGGACAGCGAACTCCAGGCCGTCAGGGGCGAGGTGTCGAGGGCCCGGATCTGATCGGTGGAGATCGGGAGCAGGGAGGGAGCGGTGGAGATCAAGAGCTGTGACAGCCCAACGGTTGGGTCGGGCCCGCGGCAGGGTTGAGCCAACAATGGTGGCGTCAAACGTTTGTTGTCGTCGGCCATGGTCACCTCTTTGAGCCAGGTTGAAGTTCTGATCGCGCTTGTTGTGGCGGCCCACGCCGGCGTGCTGGCCATCCGTCTGAGCGTCAGCCTCTACAACTCCTGAAGCTCTAGGCCTTGGCAGGGGCCGTTCTCCCTGCTACAAGACGGCAACCCCTCTGTTGCCCACCTTGGCTTCTGCGCTGCGCTCCCGTCAGGCTCCTACCGACACCCCGCGCCGGGCCAGCCGCGTCAAGCCTGCTACCAGGGGGAACGACAGTTCCCGTGCGCGCCAGGGCCGCTCGGCTGCACCGGCGGGAATGGTCACTCGCCTCAGCCCAGCCACCTTCAGCTCCGACACGCTCAGTTCCGCTTCTGAGCTCCACTCCGGCGCCTGGCAGGCCTCCAGCGAACGCCAGGAACTTCTTTGCAGTGTGATCGGCCTGGCGGTGAAGCTCGGCATCGGTCTGTTGGCCTCCGTGAGCCTGGTCCATCTGGCCGGGGCTTATCAGCAGCGGCTCGATAGCCATGGCGAAATCAGTGCCATTCTCGACATCGAAAAAAATAAACTTCGCAACGTTCAAGAACGCTTTGATCGTCTCTTTTCCAAGGACGGCGAACAGCGGTTGATTCGTGAACAGGATCAGTGGATAGCTCCCAATCGGCTGCGCATTGTCTGGAATGATTCCCAGCTCCAGAATTCACCCGCTGCCCAGCTCACGCCGGCCCCCAAGCCTTCCCCTGCAGGCGGTTGACCCTGGCTTCCCGTTTCTTTGTCGGAAGAACGTTGCCCGTTTCCTTCTGTTGAATCTCGCCTGCAAAGCCCCAGAGAGCTGAGGCTTCCTCCTTAGGTTGAGGCGCAACGCGTCCCTTCACCTCCATGGCGACAGAGCAGACCTCCGCCTCTCCAACGGCCGGCGCCGCAGCCTTCACCGCCCAGCCCGGCACGGTGCTGGTCACAGGGGCGTCGTCAGGCGTGGGTCTTTATGCCACCAAGGCATTGGTTGGCTGCGGCTGGCATGTGGTGATGGCCTGCCGCGACACCGCCAAGGCCCGGGCGGCCGCCACTGCTCTGGGCCTTCCGGAGGCCAGCCTCACCCACCTGCAGGTGGACCTCGGCGATCTCGACAGCGTCAGGGGGCTGGTGCAGGCGCTTCGTGCCACCGGTCGGCCCCTGGATGCGCTGGTCTGCAATGCGGCGGTGTACCTGCCCCTGCTCAAGCAGCCGCTGCGTTCGCCCCAGGGCTATGAGCTGTCGATGGCCACCAACCATCTGGGCCACTTCCTGCTGATTCAGCTGTTGCTCGAGGATCTGCAGCGCTCCACCCATCCGTCGCGCCGCCTGGTGATCCTGGGCACGGTCACGGCGAACTCCAAGGAGCTGGGCGGCAAGATCCCGATCCCGGCGCCTGCCGATCTGGGCGATCTCTCCGGCTTCAAGGCAGGGTTCAAGGCCCCGATCACGATGGCCAGCGGCAAGCCGTTCAAGCCGGGCAAGGCCTACAAGGACAGCAAGCTCTGCAACATGATCACCACGCAGGAGCTGCACCGGCGCTTGCACGAACGCACCGGCATCGTGTTCAGTTCGCTCTATCCGGGGTGTGTGGCGGATACGCCACTGTTCCGCAACAGCTATCCCCTTTTTCAGAAGATCTTCCCCTGGTTTCAGAAGACCATCACCGGCGGCTATGTCAGCCAGGAACTGGCCGGCGTCAGGGTGGCGCAAGTGGTGGCCGATCCAGCCTTCGCGGTGTCCGGTGCCCACTGGAGCTGGGGCAACCGGCAGAAGCAGGGCGGCAAGCAGTTCGTCCAGGAGCTCTCGGAGAAAGCCAGCGATCCCGCCATCGCTGCCCAGACCTGGGACCTTTCTCTGCAACTGGTGGGCCTGGGCTAAGCCGTTAGCGGCCATCCGCATCTCCCCATCCCTGCACCGTTCTTTGCCAGCCTGCCGATGCCCCGCTTCCTGCGCTGGATCCTTGCCCTTGGCCTCGCTGGCGGCCTGCTGGTGGGTGCCGTGGTGCTGCTCCCCTTCGCCGACTGGCTTCCTGGCGGCACGGTGGGCGACGTGCCCGCCCAGCAGGTGGTCAACGGCACAGCCTTCAACCGGCTCTTCCCGGCGGTGGCGCCAGGCGAGGAACTGGTGTTCAGCCAGGAGAAACGTGGCTTCAGCGAGGCCAGGCTGAAGCGCAGTGGGGAAGTGGTGGCGCTGTTGGCGGTCTCCGACACCACCACCGCACCCGAGGCCCGCGAGAAGTTCGCCGCCGCCGCTGACAGCCTGGCCGGCTGGCCCCTGGTGGAGCAGGGCAGCCAGGCCAGCGCCGTGCTGGTGGGTGGCCGCTTTCAGGTGAAGGTGATCGGCCAGGGCGTTGGCCTTGATGTGCAGGAACGCCATGAGCTGCTGGAGAGCTTTGACCTCAAGGCCCTCGCTTCTGTGCGGCCCAGGCGGATCGGTTCGTCCACTCCCGCCGCCGCAACGGTCCGATCCCTTGCTCTGGTGCGCTGATGGCCCGCCCCACTGTGCTTGAGCGCCTTGAGCGCCTGCCCCGCCGCGGCTTCACCGTGCTGGCGCTGCAGGGCATCAGCACCCTGGTGCCTGGGGGCTGGACCAACATCAGAAGCGCCGATGCCCTGATCAAGGAGGTGATCGGCGACGACGATCCAGCGTTGATCGCCCGCATCCGCAGCCGCGCCGACCTGCTGAGCCGCGCCCGCGCCGAGGGCTATGGCCGCGCGCTCAGCCTCTACGACGCTGTGAACCGTTCCCAGCACGCGGCGGGCGGGGTGAGGCTGCTGGCCAACGTCAGCGCCGGCCTGCCCTTGCTCAAGCGCCTGGCCGATCTGACCCCGCCCGGCGACACCCTGCAGGCGGTGGACCTGAGCCTGAAGGTGGCGGCGGAGTTGCTGGCCTTCACCCAGGTGAATGGCCTGCCCGGCGACAGTTTCGGCGCCTTCGGCGCTGCGCTGGCCGACTACGCCGGTGAAGCGAGGGTGAGGATGGCCGCCTTGATCTGCTTCGACGCCCTGCTACCGCTCGGTGATCAGGCCCTGCAACGCCTCGATGGCCTGCTGGGGGCAGCAGGCCAGAAAGATCTGCAGCGGCTTCCCTCTTACCGGCAGATGGCCGGTCTGATGCCGGGGCGCGGCGATCAGGCCCACATCAGCTTTCTGCGCCGGGGTGTGGACCAGTGGCTGGGCTGGGCCGGTGGATTCAGCTCCGAGCTGGCCCTCACTGCCCAATCTGCCGTGCAAGCGGTGGAATCCACGCTGGGCCCCTGGCAGGGGCGGCTGGATCAGTTCGCCGTGTTCCTGGACGCCTTCACCGACACCTATGCCCACACGGGCGTCCAGGCGGTGGCCCGCCGCCTGGTGGAGCGGGCGGCCGCCGAAGTGTGACTTCAGTCGAAGCCGAGCAGATCGAAGATCTCGCGGTCTTTCAGTGATTCGGCCACAAGCGGTTCCACATCACTGAGCATCTTCTGAGCAAGGCTCAGATACTCCTGCTGCACCGCTTCCACTTCCGGGCTGGCTTCCATCTCAAAGATGGTGCACTTCTTCAGGCGTGACTTCCTGATGGCATCAACGGTTTTGAAGTGGGCCATCGTGCGCAGGCCGGTGCGCTCGTTGAACTTGTCAATCTGGTCGGTGTCTTCGGAGCGGTTGGCAATCACACCACCGAGCCGCACTTTGTAGTTCTTGGCTTTGGCATTGATCGCCTGCATGATCCGGTTCATGGCGAAGATCGAGTCGAAATCGTTCGCCGTGACGATCAGGCAGTAGTGGGCATGCTGAAGGGGGGCGGCGAACCCACCGCAGACCACATCACCCAGCACATCAAAGATCACCACATCGGTGTCCTCCAGCAGATGGTGCTCCTTCAGCAGCTTCACCGTTTGGCCGGTGACATAACCGCCGCAGCCGGTGCCGGCCGGCGGGCCACCCGACTCCACGCACATCACGCCGTTGTAGCCCTCGAAGACGAAATCTTCCGGCCGTAATTCCTCGGTGTGGAAGTCCACGGTTTCGAGGATGTCGATCACCGTGGGCACCATCTTCTTGGTGAGCGTGAAGGTGCTGTCGTGCTTGGGATCGCAGCCGATCTGAAGCACCCGCTTGCCGAGCTTCGAAAAGGCGGCCGAGAGGTTGGAGGAGGTGGTGGACTTGCCGATCCCTCCCTTGCCGTACACCGCAATCACCAGGGCGCCGGTCTCGATGTTCATCGAGGCGTCCTGATGCACCTGCAGGCTGCCTTCGCCGTCTTCAACGCGATTGGTGGGGGTCGTGAGCGTGGCTGTCATCAGCGCGATCCTTGCCTTGAAACAGGGCCGAACAATGGCTTGGTTCCATGCAAGGTCAGCACGGCCAGGCGTGTTGGTGCATGGTGCAAACCGAAACATCTCCCGGCTGCTCTGCGCTCAATCCCTCACTTGCTGTAATGCGCCTTGGCGTCGTAGAGCACCTCTTCGGTGATCGCCGCCACCCCGTGGTCACGGGCGAAGGTTTCGGTGTTGGTTTTCACCTTGCCGCGCACGAAAAAGGGGATCTTGCGCAGGGCGGCTTCGCCGTCGGCACTCCAGACGGCGGTGCCTTCGGTCACGGTGGGAGGTGCCAGTGTGGCGGTGGCGCCCGCAGCAGCGGTGCCGTTGGCCGCTGCTGCCATGGACGAACCGGCCACAGCGGCCACATCAGGCTCGTGTGCCGCAGCCTGACGGGGAGGAGCTCCCTCGGCCAGATGGCTGCGGTGTCCTTCGACGAATTCGAAGTCGTGGCGGAACATGCCGATCAGGTGTTCCTCCAGGCCCATCATCAGCGGGTGCACCCAGGAATCAAAGATCACGTTCGCCCCTTCCCAACCCATCTGCGGGGCGTAACGGGCGGGCACGTCCTGCACATGCAGCGGAGCGCTGATCACCGCACAGGGAATGCCCAGCCGTTTGGCGCTGTGGCGTTCCATCTGGGTGCCCAGCACCAGTTCCGGCGCGGCCTCTCCCATCGCCTTCTCCACGGCCAGGTAGTCGTCGGTGATCAGGGCTTCAAGGCCAAGCTCCTTGGCCGCGGCACGCACCTCGCGGGCCAGCTCGCGGCTGTAGGTGCCCAGACCCACCACCGTGAAGCCGAGTTCATCGGCGGCGATGCGGGCGGCGGCGATCGCATGGGTGGCATCGGCAAAGATGAACACCCGCTTGCCGGTGAGGTAGGTGGAATCCACCGAGCGCGAATACCACGGCATTCTTGAGCGCAGGTCGGCTTCGTTGGCTTCAGGCGCTTCGAGATCGAGCACGGTGCTCAGTTCAGCGAGGAACCGCCGCGTGGCTCCCACACCGATCGGCACGGTGCGCACCACCGGCGTGCCGAACTGGCGCTCCAGCCAGCTGCAGAGCGGCCCGGCCACTTCCGGGTAAAGGCACACATTGGCGTCTGCCTCTGGTAGCCGCACCAAATCGGCGGGCCTTGCCCCCATCGGTGCCACCACGTTCACGTCGATGCCGTGTTCGCCCAGCAGACCGCGAATCTCTTTGATGTCGTCGCGGCAGCGGAATCCCAGCAGGCTCGGCCCCAGCAGATTCACCCGCGGCCGGCGGCCCTCGGCCCTCCAACGATCGGGTGAGGGCCGCGGGGTTCCTGGCGCTGGCAGCTGCTCGCGCAGCAGGGTGCGGCA
Organism: Synechococcus sp. ATX 2A4; assembly: GCF_024346375.1. Taxonomy (GTDB): domain Bacteria; phylum Cyanobacteriota; class Cyanobacteriia; order PCC-6307; family Cyanobiaceae; genus MW101C3. The sequence goes on from NZ_JAGQCV010000006.1 coordinate 132,928, forward strand.
AAGCTGATAGAGGGTTTCGGCCGCCCCCCAGTTCTCCTTTTTGGAATAGGCGGGCAGTTCCAGGTTCACCACCGGCACGCCGAGGTTCATCCCACCGGCGAGGGCGCCTGGCTGGTCCTGGATCAGTTCCGCCGTGCAGCTTTCGCCCACCAGCAGGGCTTCGGGCTGGAACCGGTCTACGGCCTGCTGGATCGAGCGCTTCACCAGCTCAGCGGTGTCGCCGCCGAGGTCGCGGGCCTGGAAGGTGGTGTAGGTGACCGGCGGACGGCGATCCCGCCGCTCAATCATCGTGAACAGAAGGTCGGCGTAGGTGTCGCCTTGGGGTGCATGCAGCACGTAGTGCAGCCCTTCCATCGAGGCGGCGATCCGCATCGCGCCCACGTGGGGGGGGCCTTCGTAGGTCCAGAGGGTCAGTTCCATTTCAGGAGTTGGCGGCGGTGCAGCGGACGGGCGAACAATTCGGCGAGATCGGCGGCCTGATCAATGCCGTGGATGGGGCTGAAGACAAGCTCAATGGACCACTTTGTGGCGATGCCTTCCGCCTCGAGCGGATTGGCGATTCCCAGCCCGCAGACCACCAGATCGGGACGGGCGGCGCGCACCCTCTCCAGCTGACGCTCCAGATCCTGGCCCTCACTGAGCTGGGTGCCCTCCGGCAGCAGCGCCAGCTCTTCCGCCATCAGCGGCCGATCGAGATAGGGGGTGCCGACCTCCACCAGCTCCATGCCGCATTCGCGGCTGAGGAAGCGGGCCAGCGGGATCTCCAGCTGGGAGTCGGGCATCAGGAAGAGGCGCTTGCCTTCAAGTTGACGCCGCAGCGGCGCCAGCGCGCGGCGGCCCCGCTCCACCAGTGGATCGAGCACCTCCGCCACCAGGTTGGGGTCGACCCCGAAGGCGGCGGCGGCCGCTGCCATCCAGGCGCGACTTCCCTCCACCCCAAGGGGATAGGGGCTGGGGAGCCGGGTGGCGCCGCGGCGTTCGAGCGCCCGCACCGTGTCGCTGAGGAAGGGTTGGGCGAGCAGCAGCTTGGTGCCCGGCCCAACGGCTGGTAGAGCGGTGGACTGGCGGGGCGGCAGGCTGCGCACCGGACCGATCCCCAGGCGCTCGAACAGGGTGAGGAACCGGTCCTCGACGCCATCGGCCAGGGTTCCCACCAACAGCAGCTGGTTTTCGTCGCTGCTGGGCAGCAGCGGAACCAGCGCGCTCAGGGCGCCGTCCTCCCCCTGGGTAAAGGTGGTTTCGATGCCGCTGCCCGAGTAATTCACCACCCGGACACGGCCGCGCATGCGGGTGTTGATCCGCTCCGCCGCCTTGGCCAGGTCGAGCTTGATCACTTCCGACGGGCAGGAGCCCACCAGGAAGAGGGTGCGGATCTCGGGGCGGCGCTCCAGCAGATCGTTCACCACCCGGTCGAGCTCTTCGTTGGCATCGGCCAGGCCTGCCAGATCCCTTTCACCCAGGATCGCTGTGCCGAAGCGGGGTTCGGCGAAGATCATCACCCCTGCCGCCGACTGCACCAAGTGCGCGCAAGTGCGGGAGCCCACCACCAGAAAGAAGGCATCCGGCATGCGGCGGTGCAGCCACACGATGGAGGTCAGACCACAAAAGACCTCCCGCTGGCCGCTTTCACGCAACAAGGGCGGCAGGGTTGGCGTCGAGGCCATGGGCACGGGTGTTGGTCCCTTCCTGGTTAATCCGTCGGGCGGCAAAGAGTGGGGGAAGCGGGCCTCATCAGCGCTTTCCTTCACAGGGCGTAACGCACTGGAACCCATGAGCAGCGCTTATCGGGTTCACCATGGACGGTGATGGGAGGGGGCACCCAAATCGCTTGACGCAGGGGTACCTCGAAGAGCAGTGTTCCTAGCGAACCTCCTCCTCACAGTTCCGGAGTCGTCAATGGCGAATGAAACCATGGGCATCGCCCTCGGCATGATCGAAACCCGCGGCCTGGTGCCCGCGATCGAAGCGGCCGACGCGATGACCAAAGCCGCAGAAGTGCGTCTGATCGGTCGTGAGTTCGTCGGCGGCGGCTACGTCACCGTGCTGGTGCGCGGCGAAACAGGCGCTGTCAACGCAGCCGTTCGCGCCGGCGCTGACGCCTGTGAGCGCGTCGGCGACGGCCTCGTGGCTGCCCACATCATTGCCCGCCCGCACCGTGAAGTCGAACCGGCGCTCAACAGCAGCTTCGGTCTGGGCTCCAAGGACTGAGAGCTGAAGCGCCCCTGAATCGCGGGCTGCCCAGCTTTCCCCTTCCCACCCGACCCACCACGAGATTTCCTCCATGAGCAAGAAGTACGACGCCGGGGTCAAGGAGTACAGAGACACGTACTGGACTCCCGACTACGTCCCCCTAGACACCGACCTGCTGGCCTGCTTCAAGGTCACCGGCCAGGAAGGCGTTCCCAAGGAAGAAGTGGCTGCCGCCGTTGCCGCTGAATCTTCCACAGGCACCTGGTCCACCGTGTGGTCCGAGCTCCTCACCGATCTCGACTTCTACAAAGGCCGCTGCTACCGCATCGAAGACGTTCCTGGCGACAAGGAATCCTTCTATGCCTTCATTGCCTACCCCCTCGATCTGTTCGAGGAAGGTTCGATCACCAACGTGCTCACCTCCCTGGTGGGCAACGTGTTCGGCTTCAAGGCCCTGCGCCACCTCCGTCTGGAAGACATCCGCTTCCCGATGGCCTTCATCAAGACCTGCCCCGGCCCGCCGAACGGCATCTGCGTCGAACGCGACCGGATGAACAAGTACGGACGTCCCCTGTTGGGTTGCACCATCAAGCCCAAGCTCGGCCTCTCCGGCAAGAACTACGGCCGGGTGGTTTATGAGTGCCTCCGTGGCGGTCTTGACTTCACCAAGGACGACGAAAACATCAACTCCCAGCCCTTCCAGCGCTGGCAGAACCGTTTCGAGTTCGTGGCAGAAGCCGTGAAATCGGCAGAGCAGGAAACCGGCGAGCGCAAGGGGCACTACCTCAACTGCACCGCCGCCACTCCTGAAGAGATGTACGAGCGGGCCGAGTTCGCCAAGGAACTGGGTCAGCCGATCATCATGCACGACTACATCACCGGTGGCTTCACCGCCAACACCGGTCTGTCGAAGTGGTGCCGCAAAAACGGCATGCTGCTGCACATTCACCGTGCGATGCACGCGGTGATCGACCGCCATCCCAAGCACGGCATCCACTTCCGGGTGCTGGCCAAGTGCCTGCGCCTCTCCGGTGGCGACCAGCTGCACACTGGCACCGTGGTGGGCAAGCTCGAAGGTGATCGTCAGACCACCCTGGGTTTCATCGACCAGCTGCGTGAATCCTTCGTTCCCGAAGATCGCAGCCGCGGCAACTTCTTCGACCAGGACTGGGGCTCCATGCCCGGCGTCTTCGCCGTGGCCTCCGGCGGTATCCACGTGTGGCACATGCCCGCACTGGTGGCGATCTTCGGCGACGATTCCGTGCTGCAGTTCGGTGGTGGCACCCACGGCCACCCCTGGGGTTCCGCTGCTGGCGCCGCTGCCAACCGCGTGGCGCTTGAAGCCTGCGTCAAGGCACGCAACGCCGGTCGCGAGATCGAGAAGGAGAGCCGCGACATCCTCATGGAAGCCGCAAAGCACAGCCCTGAGCTGGCGATCGCTCTCGAAACCTGGAAGGAAATCAAGTTCGAGTTCGACACCGTCGACAAGCTCGACGTCGGCTGATTTTCCCCAGCCCGTGGTGGCGGTGACCCGTTTCACCGCCACTGCGGGGCTCTTTTGAACCTTCCCCTCCACTTCAAGGACCCCCATGCCCTTCAAGAGCACCGTGGGTGACTATCAAACAGTCGCCACCCTGGAGACCTTCGGCTTTCTTCCGCCGATGTCCCAGGACGAGATCTACGACCAGATCGCTTACATCATTGCCCAGGGTTGGAGCCCGCTCGTTGAGCACGTCCACCCCAGCCGTTCCATGGCCACCTACTGGTCGTATTGGAAACTGCCCTTCTTCGGTGAGAAGGATCTGGGCGTGATCGTGAGTGAGCTCGAGGCCTGCCATCGTGCCTACCCCGATCACCATGTGCGCCTGGTGGGCTACGACGCCTACACCCAGAGCCAGGGTTCCTGCTTCGTGGTTTTCGAAGCGCGCTGAAGCGGTGTCGGTCCCGCTTCGGCGGGACCTCATCCCCTTCTTTTCTCTCCAATCGTTCGCAGCTTGTCCAGCGCCGCATCGAAGGGTCGATCGGTCTGGGGCTGTGCGCGATGAACGTTCACTGGCACTTTCCTTACCGGGCGGATATGGCAACTCAATCCAGTCGCGAAGCGGCACTTGCACGTCGATTGGCACTTTCCACCGCCGGAAAGTCGGCTGAGAAGCGTTATTCCTCCAGTCCCAACCGGGTGCGCGGCGCTGCAGAAGCCCGCCCGGCGCGCACCGTGGAAGCTGCCCCGCCCAAGCCCGCAGCTGTCGTGTCAACTCCCGAGCGCCGCTCGCCCCGCTTTGAACAGCTCGGCGCCGCTCCCAGTGCCTCCAGCCACCGCTCCATTCCCTCGCGCATTGCCAACCCCAGCCGGGATCTGGTGCTGGCTCGCCGTGAAGCCCTCAGCAAGAAGGGCAAGCGCGCCGACACCAGCCGCGATCGCACCCGCACGGAAGCTCCTTCCACCTCTGCCGCCTCCGCCAAGCCGGCCGATTGCAAGTGCAAGGGCAACACCGAAGCCGCGCCTGCGGCAGAACGTCCCGCCGCCTCGGCGTCCTGGTCGCTCGGCAACGGCCGCGCCGCCAGCCTGGGCTCCATCACCTCCCCCAGCCGCAGTGATGAGCGCCGCCTTTCCGGCAACCGCCGGGTTGCCCAGCACAATCCCAGCCGCGCCCGGGGTCTGGCCCGCCGCGAAGCGCTCTCCAAGCACGGCAAATCCGCCGCCACCAACGGCTCCAACGGCACCGCCGCCCTCGTGCGGCAAGGCAACCCTGAAATGAGCAGCCGCGAACTCGCCCAGCGCCTCCGCGACCTCAAGAGCAAGAACGGCGCCGGTGCCGTGGGCCCCTGCGGTGGCACCACCCGCCCCTGCGGCCCCCGCCGTGGCACCAACCGGCCCGAGGGTGCTCAGGACGCCACCTGGAAAGTGGGCGCCAGTGAAACCACCCGCGGACAGGTGGTCACCGGCACCCAGGCCAACCGTTCCGAGAAGACCACCGGCAACGAGGCCAGCACCTGCCGGCCGATTACCGGCACCGAATACATGGGCGCTGACATCTTCCGGATGTTCTGCCAGAACGAGCCCACCCCCCTGCAGCCCGCCAAGGTGCGCGTCACCGCCACCTCCCACGGCAACCGCGTCACCGGCAATGAAGTCGGTCGCTCCGAGAAGGTCACCGGCGATGAGCCCGGCACCTGCAAATCGGTCACCGGCACTGAATACATTTCCGCCAACCAGTCGGCGGCCTATTGCGGCAGCACCGCTTCCCCCAGCCCCCGCAAGGTGGGCCTCAGCCAGACCCTCGGCGGTCGCCCGGTTTCCGGGGTGATGGTGGGCCGTTCTGAGAAGGTCACCGGCGATGAGCACGGCGCCTCGGTGCGCACCACCGGCACCCAGTACGTGGGCAGCGATTCGATCGCCAGCCCCGGCCAGGCGCCGGCCAAGGTGGGCCAGGTGCACACCCTCAGGGGCACCGGCATCACCGGCACCCTCGTGGGCCGCTCTGAGAAGGTCACCGGCAATGAGCCCGGCACCTGCCGCCGCGTCACCGGTGATGAGTACATCGGCAGCCAGCAGTTCGAGGGCTTCTGTGGAGAGAGGCCCGAACCGGAAGCCGCCAAGGTGGGCTTCAGCCTCACCGGCAAGCAACAGATCGTCTCCGGCACCAGCACTGGCCGTTCCTCCAAGGTCACCGGCGATGAGCCCGGCACCTGCAAGGCCGTGACCGGCACGCCCTATGCCGGCCTCGAGCAGGCCTCCGGCTGGTGTGCCCCTGATGCGGTTCGCACGATCCGTCAGCGGGTTCCTGTTGGCATGGGCACTCCTGGCGCGCGCCTCAGCGGCCTTCAACCCGGCATCGGTGGCATCATGACCGGCGCCTCCAAGGGCGCCTGTGAGCCCGTCACCGGCACCCCTTACGTGGGCGCCGACCAGTTCAACGCAGCCTGCAGCGCCGCCGCAGGCCACGAGGCTGATTTCCCCCAGCCGCTCGACACCCAGCCCTGGCAGCAATTCAGCGTCCAGTCGCCAGCTCGCGCTGCCCACCAGCAACGGGAGCGAAGCCAAGCTGTGACGGGAACCCGCTACGAAACCAGCGCCAGGATCACCGGCCCTTTTGACCTGGCCGGTGACAAAGTCACCGGCACTGAACAGTTCCGCTTCGATCGGCCCACCAGCCCCAGCATCCCTGCCACCATCCCGATGGCCCGGCGCATGGCGCCCGGCCCCGCAGCCGTCTCAGCACCCCCAGCCGCTGAACCGGTTGTCGATGATCGTCCGCTCTCCCGGGTGACCGGTGAAGGCATCTCCGCCGGCCTGCATATCACCGGCGACGACTGGGACCGGGGCAAGCGGGTCACCGGCACGGAAGGCGTTTCGGCCCGCCGCCGCAATCCCACCCGCACCGGCCCGATGTCGGCGATGGCTCCCGTCCAGCCAAAGCGCAACGATGAGATTGCCCAGCCGGTGAGCCGCGTGACCGGCTCCAGTGGCGGTTCGGACATGGGCTCTTTGATCACCGTCTCCGGTGGTGCCCGCGGTTGATGCTTCGTTTCCTCCCTTCGCTCGGCTGCTGACGTTGGCTTCTTCGCGCCGCTATCCCTCCGTCGAGAGGCCTCTGGCTCCCACGGCACCGAGGCGCCGTCAGGACCAGACAGATGTTCAGGGGCTCACCCAAGAGCCGTTTCAGACCCTGGCTCCAGAGTCAGTTCAGGCGCCCGTTCCCGAATCCCTGCTTCGGTCCGCCGATCCCCTCTCGCTGGCCCGCGCCAGGGCGGGAGCGCGCGGCACACCTCGTCCGGTGCGGCCCATGCGCGGCCGCCGGCCCCTGCCTGCAGGAACACTGCACCCGCTCACCGATGCAGCGGCCAACGAACGCCTGCATGCCTACGACGCGCAGGTGAAGGGATCCTTTGACCGCATCGTTCCCGTGCTCAAGCGGCTTTCGGCGCTTCAACACGAATCTGACTTCATCGCCCAGGCCCAGGAGCATGCCCGCGCTGAGCTGGGTTTCGAGCTGCCGCTGCCCATTCTGGAAACGGCCTGGGTGCAGCAGCTCGATATGCGCACCTTGTTTGCCTGGTGCGTGTTCGAAACCTATGAACAGGTGAGCGGTGCCTTCTTCCGCGAGGATCCACTCGAAGGCCAGGACGGTACGGCGGCGGCCGAGGCCTTCAATTCTTTTTTGCTCGCGTGCGGATTCCATCTGCTTGATGTGACCCCCTGCGCCGATGGGCGTCTGGCCCATGCGATCACCTACGCGCTCCGCCTGCCATTCAGCTCCGTGCGCCGCCGGCCCCACGCTGGCGCCCTGCTCGATGTGGAGAACACGGTCGACCGCTGGGTGAAGACCGAGCACCTGCGCTATCGGGAGGGCCGGCCGAATCCGGCCCATGAGCCCACCCGTTACCTCAAGGTGGCGCTGTATCACTTCAGTTCCCGTGACCCGCTGCACGAAGGATGCGCCGCCCACGGCTCCAACGACGTGCTGGCCGCCGCCGCCGCCTTCGCCCGCCTCCAGGATTTCCAGCAGGCGGTCGAAAACAGCTTCTGTTGTGGCGCTTCGGTGGATCTGCTGTTGATCGGCATGGACACCGACACCGACGCCATTCGGGTGCATGTTCCCGCCCGCGATGGGACAACGGATCTGGAAAGCTGGCTGGATGCCCGCCAGGCCTACGACGACACCCAGGCCCTGGGCCCCGATGCCGCCCGCCAGAAGCTGCTGGCCCTGGTGCGCCAGGCGGCCCCCGGTGAACCCGACGACGGCATGGTGGCCCTCGTGGCCCGCCTGCTGGAGCACAACCTTTCCCAGATCGATTATGTGCGTGGCTACCACGACGGCGCCTATGCCGATGCAGGCCATGCCGAGCGTTTCATCGGCGTGGGCATCGGCTTCAAAGAGATTCACCTACGCAATCTCACTTACTTCGCCCACATGGACACGCTGGAAGAGGGCTCCGCAGACGTGGATGTGGGCGTGAAGATCTTCAAGGGATTGAATGTGTCACGCGGGCTGCCGGTGCCATTGGTGGTGCGCTTCGATTACCACGGCAGTGTGCCCGGGGCGCGGGACCGGGCCATTCAGCACTGCCGCCGCACGGATGCGGCCATTCGCAACCGGTACAGTCAACTTGGGTCGGAGGGTCTGCTACACACATTGCTGACTGTGCGCGACCGTGATCAGCACGCTCCAGCTGAGGCAGTAGGGTCCTCTATCAGCTTCGGCACAGAAGGAGGGCACTGAGATGTTGATCTGCAGAGTGCTCAAGCCCCTGGTGGCGACCAATCGCATTCCCGAGTTCAAACACAAGCACCTTCAGGTGGTGCTCGATGGCAGCTCCCAGAAAGTGGCGGTCGACGCCGTCGGTTGCATTCCCGGCGATTGGGTGATCTGTGTGGGCAGCTCGGCGGCCCGGGAAGCGGCTGGTAGCAAGTCGTATCCCAGCGATCTCACGATCGTGGGCATCATCGATCACTGGGATCCTGAAGCTGGATCGGCCGAACGGAGAGCGTCCTGATGGAGATCATGCAGGTCACCGGATCGCTTGTCTGCACCCAGCGGATCGAGGGCCTGCGCCACTGCAATCTGCGGGTGCTGCGCAACACCAAGGGCAAACTCAGCGTGGCGGTCGATCCGATCGGTGCCATGCCCGGGAACTGGGTGTTCACCGCCAGCGGCTCCGCGGCCCGTTTCGCCACCGGCAATCCCGACATCCAGACCGACCTGACCATCGGCGGGATCATCGACCTGTGGGATCCGGACGGTTGACCCTCCCCGCTTCACCTTCCTCACCGTCCGTTCCCGCCGCCCCATGGCCACCCCCTCCTCCCGCCAACCTTCGTCTCGCCGCACACCGCCCGCCGCTGCCGTGACCCCTCCGGCCACGACCACGGCACCCGCGGAACCGGCCAAAGCGTTGCCTGCCGCCACCACTCCAGCTGCAACGGTGCCAGCGGCTTCAACGGCCGCTGCGGCACCCGCCACCACCTCGCCGGTGGCTGGGCCTACCGCCAACGCCGCCCCTGCTTCCAGCAGTGGCGGCGCGGCAGCAGAGGCGCCGATCACGGTGCCCGCGAAGGCGGTCGCCACCAGCAGCCCGGCCCGCTCGGCGCCGGTCCGCTCCTCCAGCAGCCGGCGGGCGTCCTCCACGCCTACCCCCCGGCGGGCAGCCACCTCCCGTGCTGCCACGCCCGCTGCCAGCCGCGGCACCTCCCGCGGCGGCAGCGGCACCCCCCCCACCCCATCCCCTTCTGAGAGCACAGCCATGGCCTCCACACCGACCGGCATCGCCCTCGGCATGATTGAAACCCGCGGCCTGGTGCCGGCGATCGAAGCCGCTGACGCCATGACCAAAGCGGCCGAAGTCACCTTGATCTCCCGCGAATTCGTGGGCGGCGGCTACGTGACCGTGATGGTGCGTGGCGAAACCGGCGCCGTGAACGCCGCCGTGCGCGCTGGTGCCGACGCCTGCGAGCGGGTGGGTGATGGCCTGGTGGCGGCCCACATCATTGCCCGCCCCCACTCCGAACTGGAGCCCGTGCTGACCTTCAGCGGCGCCCTGCGCAGGAGCTGATCATGCAGGCCGGTACCCATCCCCGGGTGCTCGGCTATCTCGGCCGGGCCCTCAGCCTGGAGCTCTCTGCGGTTCAGCAGTACATGACCCAGGCGTCACTGCTGAGCCTCTGGGGTCAGGCGGCGGCGGCAGAGCGCTTCAGGCTCGACACCGCCGAAGAGATGCAGCATGCCCAGCGCCTTGTGGAACACATGTTGCTGCTCGGTGTGGCCCCGGCTGCCTCGCAGCTCACACCTGTGAGCGTTGCCGCCGACCTAGTCGGTCTGCTGCGGCGCAATGCCGAGATGGAGCAGCGCCTGATCGATCACTACGGCGAAGCCAGCCGCTTCTGCGCTCTGATCGGCGACACCGCCAACGGCCATTTCTTCCACCGCCTCTGGACGGAGGAACGGCTCCATGGTGAGCAGTTGCAGGAGTGGCTGCAGCAATTGCTCGGTGAGCAGGGTGCTTTCGTGAATCAACGCGCCACTTTTTGAGTTCGGCCCCCAGGGGGGGGCATGGGGCAACAAGACTGCTGAACGGTCCACCCCCCAACCCACCCGTCGCGCCACCTTGCCTACGGACGCTGCCCCGCCCCTGATCGTCCAGCTGGCCTGGTTGATTCCTCTCTATGGCTTTGCCGGCGTGGTGCTGGCACTGCCGTGGGCCAGCGGTTGGATCCGCCGCGAGGGCCCCAGGCCGGCCGCCTACCTCAACATTTTTGTCACGCTGCTGGCCTTCCTGCATGGCAGCGCTGTGCTCTCCACTGTGCTGCGCGAGGGCCCCTACGCGATCACGGTGCCGTGGTTTCAGGCCGCCGACCTGACCCTCTCGTTCAGCTTTGATCTCTCCCTCACCAGCCTGGCCAGCCTTGAATTGGTGACCGGCCTGAGCCTGCTGGCCCAGTTCTTCGCGCTGGGTTACCTCGACAAGGAGTGGTCGCTGGCGCGGTTTTACGCCCTGATTGGATTTTTTGAGGGGGCAATGGCGGGGGTGGTGCTGAGCAGCTCCCTGTTTCTCACCTACTTCCTGCTGGAGATGCTCACCCTCTCCACCTACCTGCTCGTGGGCTTCTGGTACGCCCAGCCGCTGGTGGTGACGGCCGCACGCGATGCCTTCCTCACCAAAAGGGTGGGCGATGTGTTGCTGCTGATGGGGGTGGTGGCCCTGTCGGCCTGGGCGGGGGTGATGCGCTTCGACGACCTCTACAGCTGGGCGGCAGGCGCGCAGATCTCGCCGCTGGCCGGCAATCTGCTCGGCCTGGCCCTGATCGCCGGGCCGCTGGGCAAGTGCGCCCAGTTCCCAATGCACCTCTGGCTCGATGAGGCGATGGAGGGGCCAAATCCGGCTTCGATCCTGCGCAATTCGGTGGTGGTCACCTGCGGCGCGCTGGTGTTGCTGCGGCTGATGCCGATCCTGCAGCTGTCGCCCCTGAGCCTGACGGCGTTGGTGGCGCTCGGCTCGCTCACCGCCATCGGCGGCTCGCTGGTGGCCATTGCCCAGGTGGACATCAAGCGCACCCTCTCCTATTCCACGAGCGCTTCGATGGGGTTGGTGTTCATCGCCATCGCCCTGCAGCAGCCGGGCATCGCCCTGCTGTTGCTGTTCGCCCACGCCGTCGGCAAGGCGCTGCTGTTCATGAGTGTCGGTTGTGTGATCGCCACCACCAACTGCCAGGACCTCAGCGAACTGGGCGGCCTGGGGCGCCGCATGCCCGCCACCACCTGCGCCTTCCTGGTGGGGGCGGCCGGCACCACCGGTTTGGTTCCCCTCGGCTGCTTCTGGGCGCTGGGCCTCGATGTGCAGGCGATGCTGCGCAGTGCCCCCTGGTTGGCCGCGATCGTGCTGCTCGCCAATGCGCTCACCGTGGTGAACCTCGTGCGGGTGTACCGCCTGGTGTTCCTCGGCTCGCCCCAGCCCAAGACCCGCCGCACCCCCGAGGTGAACTGGCAGATGGCCCTGCCGATGGTGAGCCTCACCGTGCTCGTGCTGGTCACGCCGCTGATCATGGTGGTGATCGACCCGGTGCCGGGCCTGGCTTCGTTCTCGCTGCCGGTGGCCCTCTCGCTGCTGCTCACCAGTGCCGTTGCGCTGGTGGCCGGTTGCCTGCTGCCGCTGCGCAAGGGCTGGTCGGTCACGATCCTGCGGCCGCTGCGCCTGTTGCAGGAGCTGCTCGCCTACGACTTCTACACCGATCGCATCTACCGGGTCACGATCGTGGCGCTGGTGGCGGGTCTCTCGCGGGCCGCTGCCCGCTTCGATCGCGATGTGGTCAACGCCCTGGTGAACCGGGTGGGCAGCCTGTCGCTGGCCAGTGCCGAGGGCCTCAAACTGACCGTGACCGGTCATACCCAGACCTACGTGCTCACCGGGACCGTGGCGATTGTGCTGCTGCTCACCTCGCTCTCCTGGGTGGTGCGATGACTCTCTCTCCCGAACAGGTGCCGTCATGTTGAGCGGTCTGCTGCTGATTCCTCTGTTGGGCGCCATCGCCCTGCTGGTCTGGCCTGGTGCGGTGAGCGGCGAACGGTTGCGGCGCACCTGCCTGGCGCTGCTGGTGCTGCAGGTGGCCTGGTCGTTGCGGGTGCTGTGGCAGTTCGACCCCACCATTTCCGGGCTGCAGCTTGAGGAGATCGCGCCCTGGGTGGGCAGCCTCGGCCTCGACTATCGGCTTGGCATTGACGGCCTGTCGCTGCCGCTGGTGCTGATCAATGGGGCACTTTCGCTGGCAGCGGCGCTGGTCACGTCCACCTCCACGCCGCGGCCCCGCCTTTACTACGCCCTGCTGCTGCTGATCAGCGGGGCCGTGAATGGCGCCTTCCTGGCCCAGAACCTGCTGTTGTTCTTCCTTTTCTATGAACTGGAACTGATTCCGCTCTGGCTGCTGATCGCCATCTGGGGCGGCAGCAACCGGGCCTATGCGGCCACGAAGTTCCTGCTGTTCACCGCCGTGTCCGGGGTGCTGATCCTGGGCGCCTTCTTTGGCCTGGCGCTGGCCACCGGCACGGCGGATTTCAGCCTGCAGCCACTACTGGGGCAAGAGCTGGGCATGGGCATGCAGCTGTTGCTGATGGGGGCCCTGCTGGTGGGGTTCGGCATCAAGATTCCGCTGTTTCCCTTCCACACCTGGCTGCCGGATGCCCACACCGAGGCCTCCACGCCTGTGTCCCTGCTGCTGGCCGGCGTGCTGCTGAAGCTCGGCACCTACGGGCTGCTGCGCTTCTGTCTTGGCCTCTTCCCCGATGCCTGGCAGTTGATGTCCCCCTGGTTGGCGGGCTGGGCGGCGGTGTCGGTGTTGTTCGGTTCGCTGGCGGCGATTCAGCAGCAGGACATGAAGCGGATGGTGGCCTACAGCTCCGTGGGCCACATGGGCTACGTGCTGCTGGCGGCCGCTGCTGCCACGCCGGTGAGCCTGCTGGGCGCGCTGTTTCAGATGGTGAGCCACGGCCTGATCTCCGCGTTGCTGTTTCTGCTGGTGGGGGTGGTGTACGCCACCACCGGCACCCGCGATCTGAACGTGCTGCGCGGTCTGCTCAACCCGGAGCGGGGCCTGCCGATCACTGGCTCGCTCATGATCGCCGGGGTGATGGCCAGTGCCGGCATCCCCGGCATGGGGGGCTTCATCTCCGAGTTTCTGGTGTTCCGCGGCAGCCTGGTGCCCTTCCCGGTGCCCACCCTGCTGTGCATGGTGGGCTCGGGCCTCACGGCAGTGTATTTTCTGCTGTTGGTAAACCGGGTGTTCTTCGGCCGCCTTTCGCCCCCGGCCGACGACCTCGACACGCCGCTGCCGGCGGTGCCACTGGCGCGCCAGATCCCGGCGCTTGCGCTCACCGTGGCGGTGCTGTTGCTCGGGGTGGCGCCGCAAGCGCTCGGCACCCTTGCCACGGCCACCACCACGGCAATGGGCCGGGCGCCGCAACGCCTGGCGGCCCTGCCGGTTTCGGCCGCTCCTGATCGCTTGCTTGCGGGAGGGATGGGGCAATGATCCGTCAGCCCGAAGCGGCAGCGATGCTGGAGCGCTTGCTGGCCGGTGTGCCGCTGCTCGACCACTCCGCCGAGCACCTGCTGGAGGTGGTGGCGGTGCTGGAGAGCTATGGCGAGGTGCTCGATGCCTACAGCCGCAACCTCATCCACCAGGCCCAGCGTGAGTTTCTCAATCCCTTTCCGGTGCTGCGTTTCTTCAATGGGGAGGTCACGCCGCAGCGGCTCTGGCGCCACCTGATCCACGACCGCATCAATTTCGAATACGCCGAGTATTGCCAGCGCCTGATGCTCTGGCACGGCACCGGCGGCCTTGACGCCTACCTCGATTCCGCCGCCTTCCAGCAGCACTGCGCCGTGGTGATCGGCCACCGGCGCCGCCGTGATCCGCTGCTGGCTCTGCTGGATCCGCTGTTCCCGGATTTCCTGCCCGAGCTGATCCGCTCGGCGGCCACCGCCAGCGCGCTTGGCCAGTTCTGGCGGGTGATGAGCGATCTGTTCCTGGATCTCGCCGACGCCCACCGCCGCGGTGAGATCGTCACGATCGCCGCCGTGGTGGCCTTCATCCGCGAAGGGCTGGTGGCGGCTGCCGGCCTGCCGATCCGCTATGCGGTGGAGCTCGATGGTGTGCCGTTCGAGATCCTGCCTCCCGCCGCCGGCCTCACCTTCCTGGTCGATGTGGCGGTGCCCTACGTGGAGGCGGTGTTCCTGCGGGGCAGTCCGTTTCTGGGCACGGTGTCGTTCAACGCCCAGGCGCGCCAGATCCCGATCGACCAGGCCTGCTTCCAGTACGGGGCGCTCTACGCCGATCCGCTGCCCACGATGGGCGCGGGCATTCCCCCCAGCCTGCTGATGCAGGACATGAGCCGCCATCTGCCGGCGGCCTTGCTGCAGGTGTACCGCAGCCGGGGCAGGGGGGAGGGCGACCTGCGGGTGAAGATCTGCGCCAGTTTTCAGAAGGCGATGTTCTGCGTCACCAATGCGGCCATCGACGGCACCTTCCCCCATCCGCTTTCCAGCAGCCACCCGAGCGAACAACAGGCCAACCGGGCCTATGCAAAAGCCTGGATCGAACGGCTGCGGGTGGCGCGCATCGACTGCCTGCCCGACCGTTTGGCCGCCGGGGCCTGATGATTTCCCTGCAGTAGGTTTCCAAGATGGAGCAACCCTGGACCCTGCGGCAGCGACCCGAACGTCTGGAGCGGCGGCTGGAATTCGGCGACTACGAAACCACCCGCGTCTTCCTTGAGCAGCTCAACCACCTGTCGGAGCAGAGCGGCCGCTTCCCGGACATCAGCTTCGGGCGTACCTACGTCAATCTCACCCTGCGCAGCGAAACCGAGGACGGACCGATCGGAGCCCCTGAAACCGCGTTTGCCGAGGCCATCGACCGCCTCGTGCCCTGATGGCCCCCTCCACCGTCGGCCCCAGCTCCGATCCGGTGATGGCGGATGACACCCCGGTGGATCTGCGGGCCGCCTACGAAGGCACCGGCGTGGGTGATGTGCTTGATCAGCTCGACCGCGAACTGATCGGGCTCAAGCCGGTGAAGATGCGGATCAGGGAGATCGCCGCCCTGCTGGTGGTGGAACGGGCGCGCAAGCAGGTGGGGCTGGCCACGGCGGCCCCCAGCCTGCACATGTCGTTCACCGGCCATCCGGGCACGGGCAAAACCACTGTGGCGGAGCGGATCTCCGAAATCCTGCACCGGCTGGGCTATGTGCGCAAAGGCCATCTGGTCACGGCCACCCGCGATGATCTGGTGGGCCAGTACATCGGCCACACCGCCCCCAAGACGCGGGAGATGCTCAAGCGGGCCATGGGCGGGGTGCTGTTCATCGACGAGGCCTACTACCTCTACCGCCCCGAGAATGAGCGGGATTATGGCGCTGAGGCGATCGAAATCCTGCTGCAGGTGATGGAGAACAACCGCGATGATCTGGTGGTGATTTTTGCGGGTTACAAGGACAAAATGGATATTTTCTATCAATCAAATCCCGGCCTCTCTTCCCGTGTAGCCAATCACATTGATTTCCCAGATTACACCGCTCCGGAGTTGCTCTCCATTGCCAAGCTGATTCTTGCCGGCGAGAGCTATCGCTTCAGCGATGAAGCCAGCATCGCTTTTTCTGATTATATTCAGCGCCGCATGCTGCTGCCGTTCTTTGCCAATGCCCGATCCATCCGCAACGCAATCGATCGGGCCCGCATGCGCCAGGCGAACCGGCTGTTCAATCACATGGGGCGCGGCCACACCAAGCGGGATCTGATCACGATCGAGGCCGACGACATCACCGCCAGCAGTGTGTTCCAGGGAAAAGTGGAAGGCCTCGACCGCAGCCTGCCGCTCACCTGATCAGCAGCCAGATCACCAGCGCGGGTGCCCTACCGGCGTCTGAGCTGCGGAGAGTGTCTCGGCCAGAATGATCGTTGCAGCTCCTCGACTGCTGTTCACCAACTGCTGTTGCTCAACAGCTGCTCAGCAACAGCTGTTCAGTGGCATCAGTTCAGCGCGTACTTTCAGCGGCGGCGGCGGCCGTCGATCTGCAAGAGATCACGCACCTGCTGCAGTTGGCGGGCCAGGGAAGGATCGCTGGCCAGCTTCTTCTCCACCTGCTCCACGGCATACATCACGGTGCTGTGGTCCTTGCCTCCGAACACATCGCCGATGCGGGGCAGGCTCAGATCGGTGGTCTGGCGCATCAGATACATGCCCACCTGGCGCGCCTGGCTCACGGCCCGTTTGCGGCTGCTGCTGCGCATCTCGTCGATGCTGACACCGAACACCTCGGCCACCTTCTCCACCACCTGCTGCGGCGTCACCACCACCTCGTTGCCCACCGGGTCGAGCATCGGCGCCACCGATTCCACCGTCATCGGCAGACCGGTGATCGAGGCGAAGGCCACCGCCCGGGTGAGCGCCCCCTCCAGCTCCCGGATGTTGGAGGTGAAGCGGCCTGCCAGGTACTGGATCAGGTCGCGCGGCAGGGTCATGCGTTCCTGCTCCGCCTTCTTGTGCAGGATCGCCATGCGGGTCTCCAGGTCGGGGGTCTGGATGTCGGCGATCAGGCCCATCGAGAAGCGTGAGATCAGGCGTTCCTGCAGGCGGGGAATCTGGCTGGGGGGGCGATCGCTGGCGATCACGATCTGGCGCCCCGCTTCGTGCAGAGCGTTGAACGTATGGAAGAACTCCTCCTGGGTGTACTCCTTGCCTTCGATGAACTGGATGTCGTCCACCAGGATCAGGTCGGCGGCGCGGTAGCGGTCGCGGAACTTCTGCATGCCGTCCTTGCGGATCGCCTGGATCAGGTCGTTGGTGAACGACTCGGTGGACACGTAGAACACACGCGCATCTGGGTCGATCTCGACGCGGTAGTGGCCGATCGCCTGCATCAGGTGGGTCTTGCCCAGCCCGACCCCACCACAGAGGAACAGGGGGTTGAATTCACGCCCCGGCGCTTCCGCCACCGCCAGCGATGCCGCATGGGCCATGCGGCTGTTGGGCCCCACCACGAAGCGGTTGAACACGTAGCGGGGGTTGAGCCCCGGCGCCGGGCGCCGCGGTGTTTCGCCGCTGGCAGCGGTGGCCAGTACCGGGCCGCCGGAGCCCGCGCCCGCCATGGCCCTTGCCCCCGCTGCCACCGGCCCTCCCTCGCCGCCTATGGCCTCTGGCAGCCCATCTGGGCCAGGCTCAGCGGCTGCCTGGGCGGTGGACACCTCTACGGCGACCCCGTGGCCGGCGAGCTCGGAGGCGACGGCGGCAATGGTGGTCAGGTAGTTCTTGCGCAGCCAGCCGCAGGCGAAGCTGTTTGGCGCTTCCAGGTGCAGCACCCCATTGCGGAAGCCGGCGCAGCGGGCTGGGCGGATCCAGGTTTCGAAGGTGGGCTTGCTCAGATTGGCCTGAAGCGAATCCTGAACCCGGTGCCACAGCTGCTCACCCTGCTGCACCACCACCCCAACGCCCGGGAGCCGAATATAGGCAGAGACCTTCCAGGCGGGCGGCCTCCGATGAGGCGCATCCTGACCTGGCTTGCCTGCCTCCGATGTCCCCTGTCCGTTTCCCCAGTCTTCCCCAGTTTCCGGCGACTGGTCTCACGGCTGGACTGCTGGGGATCGCCATGAGCGGTTGCGCGGTGAGCCTGCCGGAGTTGTCCGGCTTGCCACGCTTGCCACAGCTCCCGCAGCTCCCGCAGAGCGATCGCACTCCTGCGCTGCCGAAGGTGAGCGACGCCCCGCCGGCGGGCCCCTTGCAGACCGGCAACAGTTTCATCGTCAATGCGGTCGAGAAGGTGGGTCCGGCCGTGGTGCGCATCGACACGGTCAAGCGGGTGATCAACCCGTTGGGCGGTCTGTTCGGGCGTGGCCCGGCGATTCAGCAGCAGCAGGGGCAGGGCTCAGGCTTCATCACCCGCTCTGACGGGGTGATCATCACCAACGCCCACGTGGTGGAGGGGGCCAATGAGGTGTCGATCACGCTGCCCGACAGCCGCAGCTTCACTGGCAAGGTGCTCGGCAGCGATCCGCTCACCGACATCGCCGTGGTGAAGGTGGTGGCCGAGGGGCTGCCCGTGGCGCCCTTGGGGGATTCCGCCCGGGTGCGGCCGGGGGAGTGGGCGATCGCGATCGGTAACCCGCTGGGGCTCGACAACACCGTGACCGCAGGGATCATCAGCGCCATCCAGCGCACCAATGCCATCGGTGAGGGCCAGCGGGTGCCTTACATCCAGACCGATGCGGCCGTGAACCCCGGCAACAGTGGTGGGCCGCTGATCAACGACCGGGGACAGGTGATCGGTGTGAACACCGCCATTCGCCAGGCGCCCGGCGCCGGCCTGAGCTTTGCCATCCCGGTGAATCTGGCTCGGCAGATCGCCGCCCAGATCCTCGAGAAGGGCCGGGCTTCGCACCCCTACATCGGTGTGCGCTTGCAGGCGCTTACTCCCCAGCTGGCCCGCGAGATCAACGCCACCTCCTCCGAGTGCCAGCTGCCGGAAGTCCAGGGGGTGGTGGTGGTGGAGGTGCTGCCCCGCAGCCCTGCGGAACAGGCGGGGCTCAAGCCCTGCGACCTGATCGAGCAGGTGGACAACAAGGCCGTACGCAACCCCTCCGAGGTGCAGGTGGCGGTGGATCAGGTGCGGGTCGGCAGTGAGATGACGGTCAAGGTGCGCCGTGGCACTCAGAGCACCACGCTCAACATGCGACCGGCGGAGCTCAAGAGCTCTCGATGAACGGGGCTGAAACCGGCCCCTCACTCAGGGGGCAGCGCGTGCTGGTCGTGATGGCGCGCTGGCCCGCCCCGGGCCGTTGCAAGCGGCGGCTGGGGGCCAGCATCGGTGCGGTGCCCGCGGCCCGCATCCAGCGCCGGCTCACCGCCCACACCATCGCGGTGGCCAGGGGTCTGGCTGCTGCCTGCGGGTGCTGCCCGCTGCTGGCCGTGGCGGGCCTGGGCGCGCGGGCGGCCGAGCGCTGGGGGCGTGCGGCGGGCATCAAGGTGGTGGCGCTTCAGGGGCAGGGCAGCCTGGGCGTGCGTCTTGCCCGCCAGTTCCAGCGCGCCTTTCGCGCCGGGGCCCGCCAGGTGTTGCTGATCGGCACCGACCTGCCGTTGCTGGAGGGGGCAGATCTGGCCGCCGCCTTTGCGGAGCTGGAGCACAGCCCCCTGGTGCTGGGCCCCGCCACCGATGGCGGCTACTGGCTGATCGGCCTGGGCCGGCCTGAACCGGCGCTGTTCTGTGGCATCGACTGGGGCAGTTCGGCGGTATTGGATCAGACCCTGCAGTTGGCCAGCCAATGCCGCCTGGAACCCACCTTGATGGCGCTGCGCAGCGATCTCGATCGCGCGGGCGACCTGGCGCCGTGGCAGCGCTGAAGACCGACGCGCTGCAGGGGGCGATCGCCGTGGTGATTCCCGTGCGCAATGAAGCGGCCCATCTGCCTCTGCTGTTGGCCGATCTGGCGATGGCCCCGGCGGGGTTGATCGGTGAGCTGCTGGTGGTGGATGGCGGCAGCTCCGATGGCAGCGGCCGGCTGGCCTCGCTGGCCGGCGCAGCGTTGCAGCACGCCGGTGGGGGCCGTGGCGCCCAGCTGGTGGCGGGAGTGGCGGCCACCGAAGCCCCCTGGTTGCTGCTGCTGCATGGCGACCTGCGCCTGCCGCCGCGCTGGTGGGAGCCGGTGCTCGCGGCGCTGGGGCAGGCCGAGGCTGCCTGGTATTTCCGGCTGCGGGTGCGGGAGTCGGGCCTGGCGCTGCGGCTGATGGAAGCCGCCGTGGAGCTGCGCAGCCGCTGGGCGCTGACGCCCTATGGCGATCAGGGGCTGCTGCTGCCCCGGGGCTTGCTGGAGCAGGCCGGTGGCCTGCGTCCCCTGCCTCTGATGGAAGACCTCGACCTGGTGCTGCGCCTGCGCCAGCAGGCACCGATCCGTTGTCTGGAGCGCGAGGTGCGGGTGGAAGGCCGCCGCTGGCGGCGGCTGGGCGTGTGGCGCACCGCCTGGCATAACGCGCGGCTCCGCCGTGCCTGGCGCCACGGCACCGAGGCCGGTGAGCTCGCCCGCCGCTACTACCAGCTGTAAGCGCGAACGGCGGGGCGGGCGTTCAGGGGGAATACCAGAAGGCGCAGCGCCGCTGACGCGGCTCCAGTTCCCAGCCCTGCGACGCGTAGAAGCCCACCACGTCGGGGTCGGCGAACAGGCTCACCCGTTCCACCTCCATGGTGCGCAGGCGATCGAGCACGTAGGCCATCAGCTGCCGCCCCAGCCCTGCCCCTTGATACAGAGGATGCACCGCCACATCCCACACCGTGGCTTCCAGCACGCCATCACCGGTGCAGCGGGCGAAGCCCACCAGCCGCGGCACGCGCGGATCGTGGCGCCAGAGCCCCACGCGCAGCAGGCTGTGCTGCAGCGCCTTGCGCACCCGCCGCAGCGGTCGGCGGCTCCAGCCCACTGCGTCGCAGAGTTTTTCGAGTTCCACCAGATCGATGTCCCGGTCTTCGCTCAACACCAGCTGCAGCTGCGCATTGGGCGTGGGGCAGAGGCGGAATCCGACGCCGTAGAAGCTGGAGAGAAGGGGGTCGGAGTCCAATCCTGAGGGCCGAGACAACGCAATGGAACGATCCTGCCCGATCGGGGGGGTTCCGTTGCAGGCTGGAGGCTTGCTTCGCCCCTGGATTGCCCCGTTCCGTTCCGGCTGACCCGGGCGTCGCCCCCCCTCCCGCCGCTGCCGGGGACGAGCGGCCGCTGCTGGTGTGTCTGCACGGCTGGCTGCTGGCCGGCCGTCTCTGGGACCCGCTGCGGGTGGCGCTGGACGACCGCCAGCGGCTCTGGACCCCTGACCTGCCTGGCTTCGGCGGCACCCCCCGCCCCCGTTCGCTGGCCCCCACCCTGGCCAGCTACGGCCGCTGGGTGGCAGAGCAGTGCCTCACCCTGGCAGAGCGGCGTGTGGTGCTGGTGGGCCATTCGCTCGGCGGCAGCGTGGCGCTGCATGCGGCGCCGCTACTGGCCGGCCGGCTCGTG
The DNA here is from genome assembly GCF_024346375.1 of Synechococcus sp. ATX 2A4. Lineage (GTDB taxonomy): Bacteria > Cyanobacteriota > Cyanobacteriia > PCC-6307 > Cyanobiaceae > MW101C3. The sequence goes on from NZ_JAGQCV010000006.1 coordinate 154,138, forward strand.
GGGGTGATTCAGATCGCGGCAGGCGGCGGGGTGTACCAGCCGCGCGCCTTCAGCCAGCTGCGCACCGGCGGCCGGCTGTTCCTGCAATGGCGTCCCAGCTGGCTGGCGGAGCTTCCCGGCACCGCCGCCATCCGCAGCCCCCTGATCGCCGAGCAGCGGGCAGCCCGCAGCCTGCTGGCCTGCAGCACCAACCGCGGCGCTGTGTGCCAGCTGCCGGCACTGGTGGCCGGTCTGCAGGTGCCGAGCCTCTGGATCGCAGGCAGCCGCGATCAGGTGATGGAGCCCCGCTACGTGCGCCATCTGGCGGGCTACTCCGACCGACACGAGCTGGCTGAGTTGCAGGGCTGCGGGCATCTGCCAATGCGCCAGGCCCCCCACCAGCTCGCTGGCGTGATTGAGAGCTGGGTTCAGAGCCTGGCCAGGCCGCGCTCCTGAAGATCGGCCAGTTGGGCGTAGAGCCCACCGGCCTGGCGCAGTTCCCGGTGGGTGCCCTGTTCGATCAGCTGGCCGCGCCGCAGCACCAGGATCCGGTCGGCGGCCTCCACGGTGGCCAGCCGGTGGGCGATCACGATCGCGGTGCGGGCGTGCAGCAGTTTGTCGAGGTCGCGCTGCAGGGTGGCTTCGGTGGAGGGATCCATGAAGGCCGTGGCTTCATCCATCACCAGCACGGAGGGGTCGCGGATCGCCACCCTTGCCACCGCCAGCAGCTGCCGCTCGCCGGAGGAAAGATTGCCGCCTCGCTCGCGCAGTTCGGTGGCCAGGCCATCGGGAAGGCGCCGGAGCAGGCCGTCGAGGCCGAGCTCACGGCAGATGCGCTCCAGTTCGTCGTCGGGAATCGCCGCATCGAGGCGCAGGTTGTCAGCCACGTTGCCGCTGAACAGGAAGGTGTCCTGCAGCACCACCCCCAGCCGCTGACGCAGCGTGAGGCTGGGCAGCTCGCGGATGTCGATGCCATCGAGCAGGATTCGCCCCTGCTGCGGTTCGTAGAGCCGGCAGAGCAGGCGGATCACGGTGGTCTTGCCGGAGCCGGTGGGGCCCACCAGCGCCACATGCTCGCCAGGGGCGATGCGAAAACTGAGGTCGGTGAGGATCGGGTCGTCGGGCCGGTAGGCGAACGACACGTTCTCGAAGATCACCTCGCCCTCGCTGGCCCGTTCACGGCCGGAGCGGCGGGCGGCGGCGGTGCGCTGCTCCATGGCCAGATCGCTGATCTCGATCGGTTCCTCCAGCAACTCACCGATGCGCTGCACGGCCGTCAGGCCGCCCTGGATCTGGGTGAAGCGCTCCGCCAGCTGGCGCAGTGGATCGAACAGGCGCTGGGAAAACAGGATGAAGGTGGTGAGGGTGCCCAGGCCGATGGCGCCATCGGTGACCATCCAGCCCCCCAGGGCCAGCACGAGCGCCACCGCCGAGAGGGCCACCCACTCGATGAAGGCGGAGATCGAACTTTCGTAGAAGATCGTGCCGTCGACCGCCTTGCGGTAAGCGTTGGTGGTGACGCCGAAGCGGGCGCTGTTGACGGCCTCGCGCCGGAACATCTGCACCACATCCAGGCCCTGCAGGTTTTCCTGGAGATCGGCGTTGAGCTGGCTGAGCTCTTCGCGGACGCGGTAATTGGCTTTGCGGTAGCGCCCCTGCAGCCAGAGGATCACCACCACCACCGGGATCTGGATCAGCAGCAGCAGGGCGCCGAGGCGGAACTCGATCGAGAGCATGGTGACAGCGATCACCACCAGGGTCACCAGGTCGGCGAGCACGCCGATGGCGCCGCTGCCGAACACTTCGGCCAGGGCGTCGACATCGCTGGTGAGGCGGGTGAGCAGCTTGCCCACCGGCGTGCGGTCGTGGAAGCGCAGCGACAGGGCCATCGCATGGCGGAACAGGTCGTCGCGGATGCGGGCGGTGAGGCGTTGCCCCACGGCCTGCACGCTGTAGCTCTGCACCCCCTGCAGCGCCAGGCGCACCAGCACGGCCGCCAGCAGGCACAGCACCAGGGTGCGCATCGCCATGGCCACGCTCTGGCCCACCAGCCAGGCGGCCCTGGGCTCGTTGCGCAGCACCGAGATCGCCTGGCCCACCAGCAGCGGCTGCACGGCCGCCGAAAAGGCGACGGGGATCAGCAGCAGCAGCGTGAGCAGCAACCGGCGGCGGTCGCGGCCGAGATAGGGAACGAGCTTGAGCAGCCGCTGGCGGTCAAGGGCGGCCATCAGCGCGCCTCCACACGGGCCGCCGCCACCCGGTCGATGATCGTTTGCAGCTGGCCTTGATCGAGCCGCAGGGCCAGGGGATGGCCGATCAGGCGGGCGGTGCTGTGGAACAGGTCCTCGATCGCCACCAGCCCGTTGTCGCGCAGGGTGCGGCCGGTGGCCACCAGATCCACGATCGCCTCCGACATGCCGGTGATCGGGCCCAGCTCCACCGAACCGGTGAGATGAATGAGCTCCACCGGCAGGTCGAGCTGGTTGAAGAAGGTTTCGGCGCAGCGCACGAACTTGCTGGCCACGCGGCAGTGGGCCGGCAGATCAGCGGCCCGGCGGTAGCCGCTGCTCGCCTTCACCGCCACGGCCATGCGGCAGCCACCGAAGCCGAGGTCAACCAGGGGGGCCACGGGCAGCTGGTGCTCCCGCAGCACGTCTTCGCCGACGATGCCGAGCTGGGCCTGGCCGTAGGCCACATACACCGGCACATCGGCGTTCCGCACCAGCAGGGCGCGGGCGGTGCCGCACGGGCTGGGCACCATCAACTGGCGGTTGTCGCTGTCGAGCAGGGCGGCGAAATCCAGACCGGCCGCGGCAAGGCAGCGCACCGAATCCTTCAGCAGGGCCCCTTTGGCCAGAGCAACGGTGATCATGGGCGTGCTCCGCAGGCTGAACTTTACCGATGCAGACCTCCCGCAGCGAGCCGCCGGCCGTGGCGGCAACGGGCGGGCGGCCTCCAGCGCTGGCCGTGTCGCTGATCCCGGTGCTGAACGACAACTACGTCTTCGTGCTGCACGACCCCCTGGCGGCAGGGGCGGCCCCCGGCCGGGCGGTGGTGGTGGATCCCGCCGTGGCGCCGCCGGTGCGCGCCTGGCTGGAGTCCCACCGGCTGGAGCTGGTGGCCGTGCTGCAGACCCACCATCACTCCGATCACATCGGTGGCACCGCCGGCCTGCTGGAGCGCTGGCCAGCCGCCGCGGTGATCGCCGCCGCCGCCGACCGCGAGCGCATTCCGCTCCAGACCCTCTCGGTGCGTGGCGGTGACCGCCTCAGCCTGCTGGGCCGGGCGGTGGAGGTGCTGGAGGTGCCGGGCCACACCCGTGCCCATCTGGCCTACGTGCTGCCGGCGGTGCCGGGCGGGCACGGGGAGCTGTTCTGCGGCGACACCCTGTTCGCCGGCGGCTGCGGGCGGCTGTTCGAGGGTTCGCCGGAGCAGATGCACCACTCGCTGCAGCAGCTGGCGCAGCTGCCGGAAAGCACGCGGGTGTGGTGCGCCCATGAGTACACCCGCGCCAACCTGCGTTGGGCCGCTGCGCTGGTGGCGGCAGAGCCAGAGGCTGCTGCGGGTGCGATCACGGCGCGACTGGCGGCGGTGGAGCAGGCCCGCAGCCAGGGCCAGGCCACCATCCCCAGCACGATCGCGCTGGAGCGCGCCACCAATCTCTTCCTGCGTGCCGGCAGCGCCGCCACGCTCGCCGCGCTGCGCCGGCACAAGGAGGGCTGGCAAGGCTGAGGCGCCAGGGGGCTCAGTGGCAGGGCAGCAGGGGTAGTCGCTGGGGAAAGAGCAGGGCCGGTTGCTGGGGCCGCAGGCTGAGGCGGCAGCGTTCGGAGAGCTGGAAGGTGCGCTCCAGCGGCAGGCGCAGCCGCAACCGGAACGGGGCCCCCTGGGGCTGCTCCAGCTCCACCTGCAGCAGCCATTCCCGGCCCAGGAATTCCCGCCCCATCACCCAGGCGCTGCCTGCTGGATCGGGGGTGAGATCCAGGGCGCTGGGCTGGAGCAACACCTCCGCCGGCGCCCCGTCCGGGCATGGGGAGGCCGCAGCCCCGGAGAGGGGGGCGAAGGCCCCCAGCGCCGTGATCACCTGGCCGTTGCGCCACTGGGCCGGCAGCAGGTTGCGTTGCAGCACGAAATGGCCCACGAAGGCGGTGGCGGGATGCTCCACCAGCTCCTGCGGCGGCGCGCACTGGTGCAATCGTCCGTCCTTGAGCACCGCCACCCGGTCGCAGATCGCCAGCGCCTCTTCCGGGTCGTGGGTGACGATCAGGCCGCTGGCGCCGCAGCGGCTGAGCACGCCCGGCAGTTCGCTGCGCAGCCGCAGCCGCACGTCCACATCCAGGTTGGAGAAGGGTTCATCGAGCAGCACCAGCTCCGGTGCCGGCGCCAGTGCCCGGGCCAGGGCCAGCCGTTGCCGCTGGCCGCCGGAGAGTTCGTGCGGATAGCGCTGCTCCAGGCCCGCCAGGCCCAGCAGATCAAGCAGCCAGGCGGCCCGGCTGCGGTCCTGGCGGGGCCGCAGACCGAAGCAGGTGTTCTGCCAGGCATCGAGGTGGGGAAACAGGGCGTAGTCCTGAAAGACCATGCCCACGCCGCGTCGCTCCGGCGGCACCCACACGGCCGGACCGGCCACCTGCCGGCCCTGCACCGTCACCTGCCCCCGCGAGGGCCGCTCGAAACCGGCGATCAGGCGCAGCAGGGTGGTTTTGCCACAGCCGGAGGGACCCAGCAGGCCCACCAGTTCGCCTGGGGCCAGCTGCAGGTTGATGTCTTCCAGCGCCCAGTCGGTTGCTTCGCCAGCGCCGCCGCCGCGGCCGTAGCGGTGCCACACGCCAACGAGCTGCACGGGATCGGCCGGCGTTGCGTCGCCGCGGGCGTTGACCGCCGCCGTGTCAGTGGCGGAAATCCCGGTGGAACTGGCGATAGGACACCCTTAAGCTCGTTTTTCCCATCTTCCAACGCCATGGGCGCCGGCATGGCCATCGAGGCGATTCACACCCCTGCCGCTCCTGAGCCGGTGGGCCCCTACAACCAGGCCGTGCGGGCGGGTGGCTGGCTGTTCTGTTCCGGACAGATCGCCCTTGATCCCGTCAGCGGCGTGATGGTGGGCGACGGAGATGTGGAAGCCGAGACCCGCCAGGTGCTCAGCAACCTCGTGGCGGTGCTGCAGGCGGCAGGCAGCGGCCCGGATCAGGTGGTGCGCACCACGGTGTTTCTGGCCGACCTGGCCGATTTCGCCCGGGTGAACGCCATCTACGCCGAGACCTTCCAGGGGCCGGTTCCTCCCGCCCGCGCCTGCGTGGAAGTGGCGGCCCTGCCCCGGGGCGCGCGGGTGGAAATCGACTGCATGGCGGTGGTCGTTTGAAGCCCAGTGGGGCTGCCGTCAGGTAACGAACACGACATCACGTAGTCGACGTGACAGTCCGCAGCTGTCACAGGACCGACACTGACTCTCTGCCTCACGACGTTCATGGCGTTCTCCCCCTTTCGTCGCTCTGCCTCCGCCGCCGGTTCGCAGCGTCTTTACCGCTTGGTGGACCGCCAGTGCGCTCCCCATCCGGTGCTCGACGACCACTTCGAATCGATGGATGCGGCCTGGGAGGCGGCGCTGAGCTGGTGGGAGGAACAGGCCTGCGCGGTGGAGCAACCGATCGAAATCGGCATCGAAGTGAGCACCCCCCGCGGTGACTGGCGCACCCTGCGCTACCCGGGTGGCTGGCCGGGCCTGATGCACTGAGCACTAGGTGCGGCCTAATGCACTGAAAGGATCGCTAGTCTCGGCGCGTTGTTTCATGCGAGCCGCTGCATCAGCGGATCAAGAAGGTCATCACAATCGGCGTTCTTTCGCTTGCTCTGTTTGGCGGCCTGGTCACCGTTGCTTCAGCTCAGTTCACCGGCCCAGGTGCTGGCCCCGGCTCCAGGCCGCACCAGCACAACCGCCCAGGCCCGTGACGCCCGCCTCGGCACCTATCTCACGCTCACCGGCACCATTGCGTCGCGCAAGCGTGAAAACTATTTCACCTTCCGCGACGCCTCGGGCACCATCCACGTGGAGATCGAAGACGCGATCTGGAAGAACCGGCCAGTGGGCCCCAACGACAGGGTGAAGCTCGTGGCCGAAGTGGACCAGGGCTCCCGCGGCCGTTACCTCTGGGTGAAGTCGCTCACGCTGGTGGATTGACCGCTGCGGCGGTGCGGTTTGGCGGCGCGGTGGCTGCAGTCTCTGGCGGCTTCCAGCTGATCGCTCAGCCGGCCTCCAGCTGCTGCCGCAGCGGGGGCGGCAGGCGAATCCCCGAAAGAAAGGCGAGCGCCACCAGCAGGCAGGAGGCCCAGAGGCAGGCCTGAAGGCCGCCCACCAGGAACAGGGCGCCCGAGAGCAAGGTGCCCACCAGCCGGCCGGCCGCATTGGCCATGTAATAGAAGCCCACGTTGAGGCTCACTGATTCGGCATCGGTGTAGGCCAGCACCATGTAGCTGTGAATCGATGAGTTCATCGCGAACACGACCCCGAAGGCGGCCAGACCCACCACCAATGCCACGCCGGGATTGCCCACTTCTCGCCACAGGCTGATAGCGATCAGGCCAGGAATGGCGGTGAGCACGGCGCTCCAGAACTGCACAGCAGACACCCCTGGCGGGCCGCTTTTGCCCCAGCTGCGCCGCAGGGCCGGTACTGAGGCCTGCACGATGCCGTAACCGATCACCCACAGGCCCATGAAGCCGCCGGCCTCCCAGTATTTCCAGCCCAGCACCGACTGCAGAAACACCGGCAGGGCCACCACGAACCACACATCCCGGGCGCCGAAGAGGAAGAAACGGGCTGTGGAGAGCACGTTGATGCCCTTCGATTTGGAGAACATCGCGGTGATGGCGGGCGATTCCTTCATGCGGCCGATCTCACCGGGTAGCACCAGGGTCATCAGGAAGGCAAGGAACAGGCCGGCGGCCATGGTGCCCACGGCGGCACTGAAGCCGATCGTGGTGAGCAGCACCCCGCCGAGGAAGAAGCCCACCCCCTTGAGGGCATTCTTGGAACCGGTGAGGATCGCCACCCATTTGAACAGTTGGTTCTCGCCCCGGGCGTGATCGTCGGGGGTTTCCGGTACCACGGTTTTGATAGCGCTCTTGGCACTCATCTTGTTGAGGTCCTTGGCGATGCCGCTGATCGCCTGGGCCACCATCACGTAGGCCACGCTCCACCAGCGGGGCCAGTCGTCGGCCACCGGAATCAGCATCAGCAGGGCGCCCACCTGCAGCAAGGTGCCGGCCCAGAGGGTGAGCCGCAGCCCGAAGCGGGCCCCCAGCCAGCCGCCATAGAGGTTGGTGACGATGCCGAAGAACTCGTAGAACAGAAACAGAAAGGCGATCTCCAGGGTGGTGTACCCCAGCTGGTGAAAGTGGAACACCACGAGCATGCGCAGCGCCCCGTCGGTGAGGGTGAAGGCCCAGTAGTTGGCCGTCACGATGCCGTATTGCTGCAGGGCCGTGAGCTGCTTCATGACCGGGCACCCTGGGATACCGCCGCCAGGCCAGCACCTTCAAGCGCCGCCACGTGGCAGGCCAGATCAGCCATGCGGCAGCTGTAACCCCACTCGTTGTCGTACCAGGCGAACACCTTGAGCTGGGTGCCGTTCACCACCATCGTCGAGAGGGCATCAACGATCGAGCTGCGGCTGTCGTTGAGGTAATCCACCGACACCAGCGGCCGCTCCTCGTAGCCCAGGATTCCCTGTAGCGGGCCGGCGGCGGCGGCAGTGAAGGCACCGTTCACCTCCTCCACGCTCACGGCGCGCTCAAGCTCGAACACCGCATCGGTGATTGAGGCATTCAGCAGCGGCACGCGTATGGCATGGCCGTTGAGCTTGCCCTGCAGTTCGGGGAAGATCATGCCGATCGCCTTGGCCGATCCGGTGGTGGTGGGGATCAGCGAGTTGGTGGCGGAGCGGGCGCGGCGCAGGTCGGATTTGAAGGCATCGATCACCACCTGGGTGTTGGTGATGTTGTGCAGGGTAGTGATCGAGCCGTGGCGAATGCCGAAGCTTTCCTGCACCACCTTCACCACCGGCGCCAGGCAGTTGGTGGTGCAGGAGGCGGCGGTGAGCAGGCGGTGGCGGCTGGGTTCGTAGAGGTGGTGGTTGATGCCGTAAACCACGTTGAGCGCTTCTGCCCCCGCGATCACGCCTTTCACCGGGCAGGCCACAATCACCCGCTTCAGGCCCAACTCGCTGAAGTAGGGCTCGAGTGTTTCGGGCGTTTTGATCTTGCCGCTGCATTCGAGCACCAGATCCACGCCAGCCTGGGCCCAGGGCACGGCAGTGGGATCCTTGTGGCGGCTGTAGCTCACGGCGTGACCCGCCACCCGGAAGCCGTCGGCGTCGGCCTGCACCGCCTCTGGCCAACGGCCATGCACGGAGTCGAATTCGAGCAGGTGGGCGGCGGTGGCAGCATCGCCGGCCGGGTCGTTGACGTGCACCAGCGCGATGCCGGGGCGGCCCCAGAGGGCGCGGAACACCAGGCGGCCGATGCGGCCAAAGCCGTTGATGCCGATCTTCATCCGGAAACCAGCGATACGGTGCGAACATAGATCAACTAGAGTTGATGGACGATGTGTTGCTGATCACATGGGCGTGAGCAGTCCTTCAATGCAGGCCGAGCAGGCCCGAGCGCTGCTCAAGGCCCTCGCCGATCCGCTGCGGCTGCGGGTGATTGAGGCCCTCGGCGGCGGCGAGCGCTGCGTCTGTGATCTCACCACCGACCTGGACCTGGCGCAATCGAAGCTCTCCTTTCACCTCAAGGTGCTCAAGGAGTCCGGGCTGCTGGCTGATCGGCAGGAGGGCCGCTGGATTTACTACCGCCTGCGCCCCGAAGCGATCGAACAGTTGCGTGATTGGCTCGCAGATCTCTCCAGCACCTGCCACACCCCCGCTTCCCCCTGTCGTTGATCCATGGGCATCTTCGAGCGTTGGCTGAGTGTGTGGGTGGCCCTGGCCATCTCTGCTGGAATCGTGCTCGGCCAATGGCTGCCGGGGTTGTTCACCTCCTTGGCGGCGCTGGAAGTGGCGCGCATCAACCTTGTGATCGCAGTGCTGATCTGGATGATGATCTTTCCGATGATGCTGGCGGTGGATTTCTCCGCTGTCGGCCGCATTCGGGGCGAGCCGCAGGCGTTGATTGTCACCCTGGCGATGAACTGGCTTGTGAAGCCGTTCACGATGGCGCTGCTTGCCTGGTGGTTCATTCGTGTCCTTTACGCCGCCTGGATTCCTGCGGCCATGGCCGATCAGCTGGTGGCGGGCATGATCCTGCTGGGCATGGCGCCCTGCACCGCCATGGTGTTCGTGTGGAGCCAGCTCTGCCGCGGGAATCCCACCTACACCGTGGTTCAGGTGGCGGCCAACGACCTGGTGATGGTGCTGGCCTATGCGCCAATCGCCGGGCTGCTGCTGGGGGTGTCCCAGGTTGCGGTCCCCTGGGACACATTGCAGCTGTCGGTGGCACTGTTTGTGGTGATCCCCCTGGTGGCCGGCTGGCTCACGCGCCGCTGGATCGCCAGCGACCGGGTGATTCAGCGGCTCGAGGCACGGCTCAAGCCCTGGTCGATCGTGGCGTTGCTGGGCACGGTGGTGCTGCTGTTCGGCTTCCAGGCCACCACGATCCTGGCCAACCCGGCCTTGATCGTGCTGGTGGCGATTCCGTTGATCCTGCAGACGGTGCTGATCTTCGTGCTCACCGCCCTGTGGATGCGCCAGTGGCGCCAGCCCCACGAGCTGGCCGCACCAGGGGCCTTGATCGGGGCCTCCAACTTCTTTGAACTGGCGGTGGCTGTAGCCATCAGCCTGTTTGGTGTGCGCTCCGGCGCCGCCCTGGCCACGGTGGTGGGGGTCCTGGTGGAGGTGCCGGTGATGCTGGCTCTGGTAGCGGTGGCCAACCGCAGCCGCTGGCTGTTTCCCTACCGAGCCACCGACACCACCTGATGGTCCGGAATCACCTGATCCTCCACCATCTGACCGTGAGCACTGCCTAGATGTGCAGGTTCGGGCAGATCTCGCTGCCGTCATCGATAGGATTCTGCTGCCAGCGGGCCAACAACTCCTTGAGCTCCGTTTTGAGGTGGCGCAGATCGCGGATCTGGTGATCGATCCGCTCGATCTGATTCAGAAGCTGGGCCTGGATGCTGTCGCAGGGCAGGGCGCCGGCGTCGTGCACGGCGAGGCAGGCCTGGATTTCCTCCAGCGACAGCCCCAGTGTTTTCAGCCGGCGGATGAATTCGAGGCGCCGCAGGCTGTGTTCATCAAACAGGCGATACCCTCCCTCGCTGCGGCCGATCGCCGGCAGCAGGCCCAGGTCTTCGTAATAACGCAGGGTTTTCACCGGCACGCCGCTGCGCGACGCCAGTGCCCCGATCTTCATGCCCTCTTGCCCCACGGCGGGACGCGCCATCTCTGCCATTCTCCATTCGGCCGGTGAAGCTAGCGGTTGGAGCCACTGATTCCGCTATCTGTGAATGGTCCGTCAGCGAGGATCTTGCGGCAGCGCCCGCAGATCCGCCCGCTCACCCCTGGCGCCAGGGTGTGCTCCTCCACATCGGTGGCGTAGTGCCAGCACCGCTCGCACTTCTCTCCGTCGGCGTGGGCGAGCCGCAGCCTGAAGCCGCCACCGCTTTCATTGCTGTCATCGCTGGTGGTGTCGCCATGGTTTTCGGCCAGCACCACCGCCGGCGCCTCGCCCTCCAGCTGCACGGCCGATACCAGCAGCCAGTCGGCCAGATTGTCGACCTCAGGGTGGGGGCTGCCCTGCAGCAGCTCCAGGGCCTCGGCCAGGGCGGCATCGACGCCGCTCAGCTGCACCTGCGCCTCCAGCGACGCTCCCAGGGCGCCGGCGCTGCGGCAACTCTCCAGCTGCCGGTTCACCCGCGCCCGCAACTCCAGGATCCGCTCCATCGGCGCCAGCAGCTCCGGAGCGCTCCACACTGCCGGCGCGGTGGGCCAGCCGCGCTCGAACACCGAGGCTTCGGCCACGGGATAGGGCAGGTTCTGCCAGATGTCTTCCGCCATGTGGCACAGCACCGGGGCGATCAGCCCGGCCAGCCGTTCCACCACCAGCTGCAGCACCGTCTGGCAGCTGCGGCGGCGGAAGGACCCGGCGGCGCTCACGTACAGCCTGTCCTTGGCGATGTCGAAGTAGACGTTCGACAGATCCACCACGCAGAAATTCTGCAGCGCCTGGAAGAAGCGATAGAAGGCGAAGGTGTCGAAATCGGTGCTTACCGCCTCGATCAGCGCAGCGGTGCGGTGCAGCATCCAGCGGTCGAGCAGGGGAAGCTCCGCCACCGGCACCGCGTCGCCTCCTTCAGCGCGGGGCCGTGGGTCGAAATCGTGCAGGTTGCCGAGCAGATAGCGGGCTGTGTTGCGCACCTTGCGGCTCACATCCGCCAGCTGCTTGACAATTCCCGGACCCAGCGGCACATCGGCGGAATAATCCACCGAACTCACCCACAGCCGCAGCACATCGGCGCCGTAAGCCGGCTCCTGCTTCTCATTTTTGCCGCCCTCCACCAGCACCGCCGGATCCACCACATTGCCCAGCGATTTGCTCATCTTGCGACCCTTCTCATCGAGGGTGAAGCCGTGGGTGAGCACCCGTTTGTAGGGGGCGTTGCCGTTCACGGCCACGGAGGTGAGCAGGCTGCTCTGGAACCAGCCGCGGTGTTGATCCGAGCCCTCCAGATACAGGTCGGCGGGGTAATTGAGGGGGGTGAAGGCTGGCTCCTGGGATCCCTCAGGGGCTACGCCGGTCTGCAGGCCGCCCAGCACGGCAGCCCAGGAGGAGCCGGAGTCGAACCACACGTCCATGGTGTCGGTGCCTTTGCGCCACAGGTGCGCCTCGGCGGCGAGGGCGGGGGGCAGCAGCTCGGCTTCTTCTTTCTCCCACCACACATCCGAGCCGTGGGCGGCGATCAGCGCTTGGATGTGATCGAGCGTGGCCGCATCGAGCAGCACCTCGCCCGTTTCTCGGTGATAAAACACCGGGATCGGCACCCCCCAGGTGCGCTGGCGCGAGATGCACCAGTCGCCCCGTTCGCGCACCATCGCCTCGATGCGGTTGCGGCCGCTGGCCGGCAGCCACTCGACGGCGGCGATGGCGTCCAGGGCCTCGGCGCGGAAGCCCGCCACCGAGGCGAACCACTGCTCGGTGGCCCGGAAGATCGTCGGTTTCTTGGTGCGCCAGTCGTAGGGGTAGCGGTGCGCGTAGCTCTCCTGCTTGAGCAGGGCTCCGGCCCCCTCCAGGGCCGAGATGATCGCCGGGTTGGCGTCCTTCAGCACGTTCAGGCCGGCGAACGGGCCCGCTTCGGCGGTGAGCGTGCCGCCTTCGTCCACCGGGCAGAGCACGGGCAGGCCCGCCTTGCGGCCGGTGTTGAAGTCGTCGACGCCATGGCCCGGCGCCGTGTGCACCAGGCCCGTGCCCGCTTCAGTGGTGATGTAATCGCCGCCGATCACCACCGGGCTGCTGCGCGCCATCAGGGGATGGCGGTACACGACCCCCTCCAGTTCGGCCCCCTTGAGCGAGAGCAGCGGCTCCAGCGGCAGCGCCAGGATCTCGCGCAGGCTCTCCACCAGCGCCGTGGCCACGATCAGATGGCGGCCCGGCTCCACCCGGCACACCGCGTAATCGAGCGCCCCGTTCACCGACACCGCCAGGTTGGCGGGCAGGGTCCAGGGGGTGGTGGTCCAGATCGCCACGGCCAGGGCACCGGCCGCCGGAGTGGTGGCGGCCTCCGCGCTGGTGAGGCCGATGGCGGTGAGGCGTACGCCCAGCCCCGCCGGCAGCTCCACCACCGGAAACGCCACGTAGACGCTCGGCGAGGTATGGCCGTCGGGATATTCCAGCTCCGCTTCCGCCAGGGCGGTGCGGGAGCTGGGGCTCCAGTGCACCGGCTTGAGGCCCCGGTAAATGTGGCCCGCCAGCACCATGCGGCCAAACACCTCGATCTGGGCGGCCTCGTAGTGCTTCTGCAGGGTGAGGTAGGGCCGGTCCCAGTCGGCCCAGATGCCCCAGCGGCGGAAGCCCGCCTTCTGGCCCTCCACCTGCTCGAGCGCATAGGCGTGGGCGCGGCGGCGCAGCTCGATCGGCGTGAGCCCGCGGCGCTCCTCGCTGCCCATGCCCTGCAGCACCTTGAGCTCGATCGGCAGCCCGTGGCAGTCCCAGCCGGGCACGAAGCGCGCCCGTCGCCCCTTCAGCAGGGCGTACTTGTTGATGATGTCCTTGAGGATCTTGTTGAGCGCATGCCCCACGTGCAGCGCGCCGTTGGCGTAGGGCGGCCCGTCGTGCAGGGTGAACACCGGCCCGGGGTTGCTGCTGCTGAGCCGCTCATACAGGCGCTGCTCGGCCCAGAACGCCTGCAGTTCGGGTTCACGCGTCCTGGCGTTGGCCCGCATCCCGAAGGGGGTCTGCAGCAGGTTGAGGGTGTCCTTGTAGGACACCGGCGGGGCGGTCAAGGCGCCTGGGGCAGCAACCGGGATTATCGGCCCCGGCATTCCCCGGTGAGGGCGGCGTGTGCCGAGAGCGGCGCGTGCCGGGGACGGTGTGGTTGCTTGGAGGCTGCTTCTCTGTTGGGCGAGACACCCGTGGCCATCAGCCTGCCGATCATTGAGCTGCTGGATCGCTTTTCCGAGGCGCTGCGGCTGCTGCTGGAGGGGTTGTCATTGATGTGCGTGCTGGTCGGGCTACTGGCGATCCTGCAAGGCACCACCTCAGGGCGGCGGCTGCGTCCCCGGCGGTTGGGACCTGCTCCGGGGCGCACCGGCGCCTTGCCGCTTTCGCTGGTGGACCCGTTTGTGCTGCGGCCGTCCAATGAACTTCGGCTCACCTTCGGCAGTTGGCTGGCGATGGCGCTGGAATTCCAGCTGGGGGCCGACATCGTCGCCACCACCACCGCTCCGTCGGAGAGCAACCTGATTCAGCTGGCGGTGGTGGCCGTGATCCGCACCACCTTGAACCTGTTTCTGGGCCGGGAACTGGCTGAGGAGCGGCGCGAGGAGGAGCGCGCAGCGGCGTTGACGGCTGAGTGATGGCTCACACCACGGCTGAGTGATGGCTGATGCCGCCCCGACTGACGCTTCTGGTCTGGGTCTGGCCGGCGCGGCCAGCTTCCGGGCCAGGCGGTTTGGCTAAGCGGCTTGGCTTGGGGGCTCGCCGTCGGCGGCTTGGCCTGGGGGCTCGGTGTCCGGCGCTGGCAGGGGGCTGAGGGTGGCGTCTTGTGCGGGGGGAGCCTGCGTCTCAGGAGCAGGCTCAGGTTCTGCTGCCGGATCTGGCGCCGCTGTGGCCACAGCGGTTTCGGCAGGAGCCGGCGGGGCCTGGTCGGCGGCGAGTGCTGCGCGCACGCGGGCGTCCACCTCCTTGAAGTCGCTCACCACCGCCAGCGGTGCGCCTGATGGTGAGGGAGCTGTGGGGGGCTCTGCGCCGGCAGGTTCGGGGCGCACCCAGCGCTTGGTGGTCTCGGGCTTTTTGGGCGAGACGGCCCCGGCTGCGGCTCCAGCGGTGACCGCGGCTGTGACGCTGGCATTGACGGTGGCTGTGCGTTGCTTGAGCCAGCCACCCAGCGCCGTGGCCCGGCTCAGCAGCAGGCCGCCGAGCGCGATCAAGGTGCTGCCGAGCTGGTTCAGGCTTGTTTGCCAGCGGGCCTGAGACCAGAAGTCCTGGCGTTCCTCCTCGCTCAGCTGGCGCCAGCGGCTCTGGCTCACCTCGGTGCTGAGGCGCCCGATCAGCAGCCCACCGCACAGCACCGCCAGCATCGGCGCGCCGCTGAGCCGCTCGGCGCTGGTGACCAGCACCAGGCCCAGCAGCAGCACCACCGATCCCCAGAAGGCATCGCGCGGGCGGCTCAGCTCCGGCACGAGCAGCGGCAGCAGCAGCACGGCGAGACCGGCCAGCAGGGCCAGGGTTCCACCGATGGTGGCAAGCATGGCGGTCGCAGCAGGTCAGCCCCATTCTGCGTCGCTGATTACAGTCGGCCTGCTGCCCACCTGGCGGAATTGGTAGACGCGCTGGTTTTAGGTACCAGTGGCTTCGGTCGTGGGGGTTCAAGTCCCCCGGTGGGCATGGCGCAGGCAACATGGACCTGACAGGGAAGGCGGATTGACGAAGCCGGCGCGCACGTTGCTGCTCGGGGCACTGGCATACGCGTTGGTGCTGCTGATGACCCTGGGCTCGCCGCTGCAGGCCAAGCCTGCGGCCGTAGAGATTCCCGAACCCGCGCGCCCCGCCTTCACGGCCTCACCGCCTTCCCTTGACCGGGCCACATCGATGGTGGTGGCCGGCAGCTATGAGGTGGCCACCGTGCGCATCCTTGGCATTCCCACCTTGATGGTGGCCTCGCCTGTGATGGGCAATGGCAACGGCATGGCCAACAGCAGTGAGGCGGAGACCGGCCCAGATGCGGAGCGCCGTGCCCAGGTGATCGAGGGCAACCTGCGCCTGCTCTACAACCCCGCCGCCCTCTGCAGCAACAGCGAACGGTGGGCTGAATGGACCCTGCTGCGGGTTCTGGGGGCCAGTGACCCTGCCTGTGATGGCGGCCTGCCCGATGGAGTGCGAGCCGCGTCTGACGACCTCAATGTGATGGTGCGGCAGCTGCCCAACGGCGCCGTGATCCTTGAGGCCACGGTGCCGGAACGGCCCCAGCCGCTGCCGCTGCTCACCGTGACCTTCGCCGACACCACCTTGAACGGCACCACGGCGCTGGAACTGGGCCAGCGGTGGCAGGAGCGGCTGCAAGGCCGCCTTCGCTATGCCCGCCAGGCGCTGCTGCCGCAGAACATGCGCCAGCGGTTGATGCTCTGCCTGCTGGTCATGGGCCTGGTGCTGCTGCTCACCGCCGGCACCTTCTGGCTGTGGCGCCGCAACCTGCTCGCCATTGCCAGGCTGAAAGCTCAGGCATCGGCCCCAGCAACGGCCCCGGCGGTTGCTGTCACGCGCGGCCTGCGCCTGCGGCTGTTCGAGGCGCTCAGCTTTGTGCTGCTGGTGCTGGTGCTGCTTCAAGTGATGGCGGTGGTGGCGCTGGCCCTGATGGCCATTCCCGGTGGCGTGCCGCTGGCGCTGGAGGTGCTGCTACAGCCCGCGCTGGTGGGGATCAAGGTGCTGGTGTTCGCGTTCATCGCGCTGCTGGGCCGGGCCCTGGTGTCGTTCCTCCTGGATCAGTGGGCCACCAGTGGCCGGGTGCCCGCCGACGAACTGGCCCGCCGTGACCAGCGCCACCACAGCCTCGAGCGCATTTTTCAACGGCTGGTGGATCTTGCCTGCATCGCCATCGCCGCCGGCTGGGTGGTGATGGGCATTCCCGGCGTGCGCGAAACCTCTGCGTCGTTCCTGCTGGCCGGCGGCGCCGTGCTGGGTGGCCTGGCGATTGTGTTTCAGGGTCTGCTGCGGGATTTCGCCGCCGGTCTGGCGGTGTTGCTGGAGGATCGCTACGCCATCGGCGATTGGATCGAGATCGGCGACATCGAAGGCGATGTGGTCGATCTCAGCGTGCTGAGCACCCAGCTGCGCTGCCTTGATCAGCGGGTGGCAGTGATTCAGAACGGCGCCTTCGACCGGGTGATGAACCACACCAAGATCCGTTCCGGCAAGTTGGTGGAGCTGCTGCTCTCCCACCGCACCGCCGACATCAATGCCGTGCTGGCGGCGATCGCCGAAGAACTTCACGCCCTTGGCCGCGATCCGTTCTGGGGTCCGCAGCTGCTGGCGGCTCCCTTCCTGCGCGGCGTCACCGCCACCGGCCCGCTCGGGATCACCGTAAGCATGCTGATCACCACCCAGGCCGGCCAGCAATGGGCCTGCAGCCGTGAGCTGCAGCGGCGGTTGCTGGATCGGCTCCAGCGGGAGCGGATTCCCCTGGCGTCTCCCGCGCCGGCGTTGGTGTCGGGATAACCGGCGTTGGCGCCGGTTGGCGTGGCGGTTGGTGCGGCGGTGGCGTGGCCACAATGGCCGCATCTGCGCCGGACGACGCCCGTGCCTGGGCTTCCTGTTCCGCCCCGGCTGCACCTGGTGCTGGCGGGAGGGGGCCACAGCCATGCCCTGCTGCTGCACCGCTGGCTGATGCAGCCCACCCAGCGACCGGTCGGCGCCTTGATCACGCTGGTGAGCCGGGGCAGCACGGCGCTGTATTCCGGCCTGGTGCCCGCGGTGGTGGCGGGTCTGGCGCCCGCCGCTGCGGCCGCCATCGATCTGCGCCGCCTCTGCCGGCTGGCCGGCGTGACGTTTGTGCAGGCGGAGATCACCGGGCTTGATCTGGCCGGGCGGGCCCTGCTGCTGGCCGGCCGGCCGCCGCTGCGTTTTGCGCGGCTCAGCCTGGATGTGGGTGCCGTCACCGCGCCGAGCCCTGGTGCCATGGCGGTGAAGCCGCTCGAACCCTTCCTCGCCTGGGCCGACAGCTACGCGGCAGAGGAGGGCCCTGTGCTGCGCGGCGGGGGCGCGGCGGCGGTGGAGCTGGCGCTGGCCTTCCGCGGCCGTGGCTGGCGGCCCCGCCTGTTGCTGCGGGGCCGGGGGCTGCAGTTGGGTTCGCCGGCCGCCAATCGTGCCGGCGAGCGCCTGCTGGCGGCGGCGGGGATTCCACTGGAGCGCCAGGCGCCGGAATGGGCTTCGGCGGATCTGGCCTGCACCGGCAGCCTGGCGCCCGCCTGGCTGGCCGCTACCGGCCTGCCGGTCGATCCCGGCAGTGGCCGTGTCCGCACCACCTCCAGCCTGGAGGTGGTGGGCCAGCCCGGGGTGTTCGCCTGCGGCGACTGCGGTTTGATCGAGGGCCAGCCCCGCCCCCCGTCGGGGGTCTGGGCGGTGCGCGCCGCGCCGGTGCTGGCCGCCAACTTGAAACGCAGCATCGACGCCCCCGGCCGCCCCCTGCGGCCCTGGCGGCCCCAGCCCTACGCCCTGCAACTGCTCGGCGACGGCGGCTGGCATCCGGGCGGCCCGCGGGCGCTCGCCCTGTTCGGGTCGCTGGCGATCGGCCCGTATCGCTGGCTGTGGCGCTGGAAGCACGCCATCGACCAGGCCTTCATGGACCGCTTCACGGCCCTGCAGCCGATGGGCGCCGCCGGAGCGCCGGAGCCCATGCCCTGCCGCGGCTGCGCCGCCAAGCTGCCCGCCGCCCCGCTGCAGGCAGCCCTGGGAAGGCTCGCCGCTCAGGCCACCGGCAGGCGCGATTCCACTGCTCCCTTCACGCGCGCCCCCGCTGAGGACGCCGCCGTGGTGGCCCGGCTTGATGACGGCTTCTTGTTGCTGCAGAGCGTCGATGGCTTCCCGGCCCTGGTGGACGACCCCTGGCTCAACGCCCGCCTCACCACCCTGCATGCCTGCAGCGACCTCTGGGCCTGCGGGGCGCCGGTGGAGAGCGCCCAGGCGCTGGTGACCCTGCCGGCGGCAGCCACCGCCGTGCAGGAGGAGCTGCTGCTGCAGACCCTGGCGGGGGTCTGTTCCGTGCTGGAACCGGAGGGCGCCGTGCTGCTGGGCGGGCACACCCTGGAGGCCCGCGATGGCGCTGGCCTGAGCCTGGCGCTCACGGTCAACGGCCGGGTGGCGCCTCCGCAGTTCTGGCGCAAGGGCCCGCTCCAGCCGGGCGATGTGCTGCTGCTCAGCCGCCCGCTCGGCAGTGGCGTGCTGTTTGCGGCGGCGATGGCGGCGGCCGCCGATCCCGCCTGGATCGAGCAGGCGCTGGCGGTGCTGCAGCAGAGCCAGGCACCGCTGCTGCCGCTGCTGGCGCGTCACGGCTGCCGGGCCTGCACTGACGTGACCGGCTTCGGGCTGCTCGGCCACCTCGGCGAGATGATCGCCGCCTGCTCCGCGGTGCGCGTCGCCCTCAACTGGGCCGCCGTGCCGGCGCTGCCCGGTGCCCTGGAGCTGCTGGCCGCCGGTGTGGCCAGCAGCCTGGCCCCCGCCAACGCCGCCGCCCTGGCCCTGCTGGAGGGTGCGGTGCAACTGGCCGGGCCCCGCCCGCACGGCCCTGAGGCGGCCCACCGGGCCCTGCTGATCGATCCCCAGACCTGCGGCCCGCTGCTGGCGGCGCTGCCAGCTGCCAACGCTGCTGCCGCCCTGCAGGATCTGCGGGCAGCGGGCTTCAGCGGCGCCGCCCTGATCGGCCGGGTGCTGGCTTAGGCCAGGCCGCCGGCCAGCAGTTGGGCAGCGGCCTGCTCCGGGCTCTGCTCCCCCAGCTCCACGGTGGCGACGCAACGACCGCTGAGGTCGTGGTCGTAGCAGCGGTCGTAGTAATCGAGCATCTGCCGGCAGGCTTCGGCCGCCTCCCCGTTGGCGATCGCTTCCAGGGCACTGGCCGTGCGTTGGGGGCCCAGCCGCTTGGCGATGCGACGGGTGGCTTCCGCCACCGCGTCGGGGTCCTGCTGGCCGTAGATCGCCACCAGGTGGGCCAGCCGCTGCTCCAGCGGCCGCTGCACCTCCAGCACCGGTGCTGTCTTCATCTGACGCCAGAGGCCGGCCGGGATGCGGCAGCGGCCCACCATGGCGCTCTCCGCCTCAAGCCAGATCGCCGCCGCCCCCTCCAGCGCCCGCAAGGCGCTGGCCAGCAGGTTTTCGTAGTGCTCCGTGCTGGGCTGCTGCGGCCGCCCCAGCCCGCCGAAGCTGCTGCCGCGGTGGTTGGCGAGGCCTTCGAGGTCCACCACGGCGACCCCGCGTTGCTGCAGGGCCAGCAGCAGTTCGGTTTTGCCGCAGCCGGTGCGGCCCCCCAGCAGGCGCAGCGGCCAGGGCCGCTCGAACAGCTCCAGCGCCCAGCGCCGGTAACTCTTGTAGCCGCCATGCAGCACGCGCACCGGCAGCTCCAGGCTGTCGGCCAGCAGGGCCACGCTGCCGGAGCGCATGCCCCCCCGCCAGCAGGTGAGCCGCAGCGGCGCCCCCCCAGCGCTGGCGCCGCAGGCGGCCAGATCCGCCGCCAGGGCGTTCAGGCGGGGGCCCACCACCGCCAGGCCGTGCAGCACGGCCGCCTGGCGCCCCTGCTGCTTGTAGAGCGTGCCCACCTCCGCCCGTTCGGCATCGCTGAACAGCGGCAGGTTGACGGCGCCGGGGATGTGGCCCTGGGCGAATTCCGCCGGGGTGCGCACATCCAGCAGCGGCCCCGTCTCCTGCAGGAAGCACTCGATCGTCTGGGGCACCACCATCGCCAACCCGAGGCACGACGTCGTGAGCGCCATAGTGGCCCCAGGGCCGCCCTGCTGCGGCGCTCCTTGCTTGCACGGCACCCTGGGCAGGGCGACGTGTTGCTCCCCGGTCACCTCCTCGTGCCTCCTCGCTCCGCTGTGCTGCGAGCTGCTTGTGCGTTTCCCAGCGCACTTGCCTGTCCAGCCGACCGCGTGCCGAGGCGCCGGCCTGGGCCTCCGTCTCCCGCCTGGGCCTCCGTCTCCCGCCCCGATCCTTCCCTCCGATCCCTTCCCATCGATGACGTTCCGCATCCGTGCCACCGCTGCGCTGGTGGGTCTCTCCCTGGCGCTGCTGCCGGCCCTGGCCCCCGCCGGCGGCCCTCTGCCGTCGTTGCTGAGCGAGGCGAAGGCGCAGCAGAACACCAAGGTGCTGCGCATCGGTGCGATCCCCGACCAAAAGCCCGAACTGCTCAACCGGCTCTACCCGCTGGTTGCCAATGAACTCAGCCGTCAGCTGGGCGTGAAGGTCACCTACGTGCCGGTGGTGAACTACGCCGCCGCCGTCACCGCGTTCCGCACCGGCGGCCTGGATCTGGTCTGGTTCGGCAGTCTCACCGGCGTGCAGGCGCGCCTGCAGAAGCCCGGTGCCCAGGTGATCGCCCAGCGCGACATCGACGCGTCGTTCCAGAGCGTCTTCATCGCCAACACCAGCAGCGGTCTCAGGCCGATCAGCAACGTGAAGGGGCTGAGCGAGCTGAAGGGCAAGCGTTTCACCTTTGCCTCGGAGAGCTCCACCTCCGGCCGCCTGATGCCCCAGTACTACCTCAATCAGGCCGGGGTCAAGCTCAGCGACTTCGCCGGTGGCGCCCCCGGCTTCACCGGCAGCCACGACACCGCCATCGCCCTGGTGCAGAGCGGCGCTTACCAGGCCGGCGCCGTCAGCGAAGAGGTCTGGCGCAGCAGCCTCAGTGAGGGCAAGGCGAATCGCGCCAAGGTGATCCAGATCTGGAAAACCCCCGGCTACCCCAACTACCACTGGCTCGCCCAGCCCGATCTCGACAAGCGCTTCGGCAAGGGCTTCACTGCCCGGATGAAGACGGCGATCCTCAGCTGGCGCCCCACCAATCCCCGTCAGAAGGAGGTTCTGGCCTTGTTCGGCGCCCAGCGGTTCATCCCCGCCAATGCGGCGGCTTACAGCAGCATCGAGCAGGTGGGCCGTCAGATCGGCAAGATCCGCTGAGGACGCACCGATGAACCCGGTGCTTGAACTGCGCGGCATCACGGTGCCGGGCCAACCGCGACCGCGGCTGGAGGGCATTGACCTCACCATCCGCCAGGGCGAGCGGGTGGCCTTGCTCGGGGCCAGCGGCGCCGGCAAGAGCACCCTGCTGGCGGTGGCCAATGGGCTGCTGCCAGCGCAGCAGGGCGAGGTGCTGTGGGAGGGCAGCCCGCCGGCCCGCTCACGGCGGGGCCGTCGCCTGCAGCAGGCCCGCATCGGCACCCTCTGGCAGGACCTGCGCCTGGTGGAAGAGCTCAGCGTGCAGCAGAACCTCAATGCCGCGCGGCTGGCGGTCTGGGGCTGGCCGAAGGCCCTGCTCAACCTGCTGCTGCCGCTTGAAACCGACGCCTGCCGCCAGGCCATGGCGACGATGGATCTGGAGCCGCACCTGCTGGAGCGGCCGGTGTCGGCCCTTTCCGGCGGCCAGCGCCAGCGGGTGGCGATGGCGCGGCTGCTGCGCCAGGACCCGGTGCTGCTGCTGGCCGATGAACCCCTGGCCAGCCTTGATCCGCGCCTGGCGGCGGAGCTGCTGGCCCTGCTGCTGCGGCAGGCGGCGCCGCCGCGCGCCCTGCTGCTCAGCCTGCACCGCCCCGATCTGCTGGAGGGCTTCGATCGGGCGATCGGCCTGCGGCAGGGCCGGCTGGTGTTCGACGGCCCGATCGCGGCGGTGCACCGGGCGCTGTTGACCGACCTCTACGAAGGCAATCCG
This sequence comes from Synechococcus sp. ATX 2A4, assembly GCF_024346375.1. Lineage (GTDB taxonomy): Bacteria > Cyanobacteriota > Cyanobacteriia > PCC-6307 > Cyanobiaceae > MW101C3. The sequence goes on from NZ_JAGQCV010000006.1 coordinate 176,231, forward strand.
CCGTGCAGCTGAGGGCTGCGCCGCCGTTGCTGGTGCTGCTGCCGGCCCTGGTGCTGCTGCCGCTGGCGCTGCTGCTGCCGGGCCTCAGCCATGGCGGCGGCTGGGAGCTGATCGGCCAGTTCGCCTCTGCGGCGCTCACGCCGTCGCTGGAGCCCGTGGTACTGCGCTCGGTGGCCGCTGGGCTGCTGGTGACCGTGGCGATGGCGCTGCTGGGCTGGGCGGTGAGCCTGGTGCTCGGCCTGCTGCTGGGTGTGGCCAGCTCCCGCACCGTGTGGACCAGCCTCACCGGCAGTGCCCTGCCCGCCACCGGCATCCGCCGCCTGCTGGCCGTTCCCCGCTCCATCCATGAACTGATCTGGGGGCTGCTGCTGCTGCAGCTGATGGGGCTGCAGCCGGCCGTGGCTGTGCTGGCGATCGTGATCCCCTACGCGGCCCTGGTGGCGCGGGTGATCAGTGATCTGCTTGACGCGCTGCCCACCACCAACGTGGAGGCCCTGCGGGCCGGGGGGGCGCCGGCGCCGGCCGCGTTGCTCACGGCGCTCGGCCCCGCCCTGCTGCCAGGGGTGCTGAGCTATGGCGGCTACCGGCTGGAGTGCGCCCTGCGCAGCGCCACCCTGCTGGGGGTGTTCGGCCTCGGCGGGCTCGGCACGGAGCTGAAGCTCACCATGCAGTCGCTGGCTTTCCACGAGCTCTGGACCGGCCTCTGGCTGCTGCTCGCCGTGATGTTGAGCCTGGAGGCCGGCCTGGGCGGCCTGCGCCGCCGCTGGCTGATGCCCGTGCGCTTCGGCCTGCAGCAGCCGTCGGTGGGGCTGCGGGCGCGGGAGATGGTGCTGGTGCTGCTGGCCTTGCTGCCGCTTTCCCTGCTGCTGGGCCAGGCCCTTGGCGTGCAGCCCCAGGCCCTGTTCACCTGGCAGCCGCTGCCGCCGCTGCAGAACGACTGGCCCAGCGTGCTGGCCATGCCCTGGCCGGCGCTGGTGGGCGGCACCTTGGCGCTGACGCTGCTGGCGGCCTGCCTGGCGGTGGGTCTGGCGCCGCTGCTGCTGCTGCTGGCGGCCCCGTCCCGCTGGCTGCGGGCGCCGCTGCGTCTGGTCTGGGCGCTGGGCCGCCTCTGGCCGCCGCCACTCACGGCCCTGCTGCTGCTGCTGGTGCTGCAGCCCGGTGTCGTCACCGGTGCGTTGGCGCTCGGCTTTCACAATCTCGGTGTGCTCGGCCGCCTGCTGCTGGAGAGCGCCGCCGATGCCAGCCCGGCCACGGAGCAGGCGCTGGCCTGTGCCGGCAGCGGGCCGCGCCTGGCTTTGCTCTACGGCCGCCTCAGTGTTGTGGCCCGCCCTTACCTCGCCTATGCCGCCTACCGCAGCGACGTGATGCTGCGGGAATCGGTGGTCGTGAGCCTGGTGGGCGCCACGGGCCTCGGCAGCCAGTTGCTGGAGAGCCTCAGTGCGTTCGCCTGGGACCAGCTGCTGGCGCTGGTGGTGGTCTATGCCCTGCTCACGCTGGTGGGGGAAGACCTCAGCGACCGCTGGCGGGCGAGGCTGCTGGCCAGCGGTTGATCCGGGGGTGGGCGGCGCGGCAGGGTGGGTGGCACCACCCGCAGCGCAGGCTGCCGCGCAGGCCATGACCGATGAGCCGGGGTGTGCCCCCGCAGTGATACCGCCGCCTGCCGCGCCCGATCTGGTGGCGGTGGCCGAGCAGTTCGCGCTCGGCGCTCCAGTGCAGACGATCGCCCCGCTCGGCGGCGGCAACGTCAACGACACCTACCTGGTGCAGCTGGTGGGGGCTCCCGGCGGCTCCCATGTGCTGCAGCGCCTCAACACCCGCGTGTTCCGCCAGCCCCGGGATGTGATGCGCAACCTGCTGGCCTTCAGCGCCCATGCCGAGCGCCAGCTGCAGGCGCCGGCGGCTGGCATGGGCCGCCGCTGGGAGGTGCCGCGCGTGGTGCCGCTGCAGGGGGGCGCTGATCCCTGGCTGGAGCGCGACGGCAGCTTCTGGCGCATGACCACCTTCATCGGCGGCGCCCGCAGCCTCGACCAGCTCAGTGACACCGGGCAGGCCCGGGAGGTGGGCTATGGCCTGGGCCGCTTCCACCGGCTGGTGAGCGATCTGCCGGTGGACCAGCTGGTGGACACGCTGGAGGGGTTCCACATCACCCCCACCTACCTGGCGGCGTACCAGCGGGTCTGCGACGCGTCACCGCCGCCCGCCTCCCCCGAGCTGCGCCACTGCATCGCCTTCGTGGCGGAGCGGCAACGGTGGGCGTCGGTGCTGGAGGACGCCAAGGGGAGCGGCCGGCTGCAGCTGCGCCCCATCCATGGCGACCCGAAGGTGAACAACGTGCTGATCGATGCGGCCAGCGGCGCCGCGATCAGCCTGGTGGATCTCGACACCGTGAAGCCGGGCCTGATCCACTACGACATTGGCGACTGCCTGCGCTCGGCCTGCAACCCCGCCGGGGAGGAAGCCGCCGACTGGCGCGCGGTGCGTTTCGACACCGGCTTCTGCGCGGCGCTGTTGGAGGGGTACGCGGCGGCGGCCCGCCCCATGCTCACCACCGACGACGTGGCCTTCCTCTACGACGCGATCCGCCTGCTGGCCTTCGAGCTGGGGGTGCGCTTCCTCACCGACCATCTCGCCGGCGACGTGTACTTCAAGATCCGCCAGCCCGGGCAGAACCTGCAGCGGGCCCTGGTGCAGTTCGCCCTCGCCGCCAGCATCGAGGCGCAGGAAGCCGAGATCCGCGCGATCGTCGCGGCGGTGATGGCATGACCCCGCCCGCCCCACGGCCACCTCTATCGCCACTGCCACCGCTGGACTCCCACGCCTTCACGCTTCATCCCTTCATGGCAGCGTCGCCGGCGGCCCTCTCCCTCACCGGCCAGGTGCTGCGGCGGGGCGCGGACCTGCAGATCGGCTGGCGGCTGGCGGGCGCGCTGGAGGGCGTGTGCCTGCCGGCGCCGGCGCCGTTGCCCCAGCGCCGCGATGGCCTCTGGCAGACCACCTGCCTGGAGTTCTTCCTGGCCAGCCCAGGCGCTGACGCCTACTGGGAGGTGAACCTCTCCCCCGCCGGCCACTGGAATGTCTACCGCTTCAGTGGCTACCGCCAGGGGATGGCGCCGGAAACGGCGCTGCAGGCGTTGCCCTTCCGGGTCACGCGCACGCCCGGCGTTCTGCAGCTCGAGCTCACCTGCGCCCTCACGGCCCTCCTGCCCGGCGGCGGCCCGCTGGAGCTGGCGGTCACCGCTGTGGTGGAGCAGGCCGGCGGCGCCCTCTCCTACTGGGCCCTGGCCCACCCCGGCAGGGCCCCCGATTTCCACCGCCGCGACGGCTTTCAGCTGCGTCTTTAGGGGGCGGCGCCGGCGGGTCCGGCCCCTGCCGGCGGCAGCCTCCCCCCATCCCCATCCAGCACCCGTTCCACCACCAACCCCCGGCGGCGCAGCAGGGCGACCAGCCCCCCTTCGCCCAGCAGGTGGGCGGCCCCCACCACCACCAGGGTGTTGTCCGGCTGCTGCAGGAGGGCCTCGATCGACGGCAGCCAGTGGCTGTTGCGGCGGTCGAGCAGCACCGCCCGCCCGCCCGGGGTTGAGCCGTCGTTCGCCAGCGCCAGCCGCTCCAGCGTGGCCAGATCCCCGAGACGCCAGGCAGTTTCCAGCTCGATCAGGCGGCGTTGCAGCGGCTCCTGTTCTGCGATCGCCTGATTGAGCAGCGCCAGCTGGTCGCGGAGCGGCAGGCCCGCCAGCAGCCCCAGCTGAAAGCTGGCCGTTTCCAGCCCCGTCACCGGTTTGCGATCGGCCTCTGCCCGTGCCTGCAGCTGGGCCTCCACGCCGTTCTCGCCGCCATAGCCGCTGCGCAGCAGCTGGCCTGAGGCCAGCATCAGCGCCACCGCCCATGGTTTCAGTGGCTCGGCCAGTTCCGGCGTCAGGCCGGCGCCCTTCAGCAGCGGTTGCAGCTGCTGCCAGCGCTGCGGTCCCAGGTCGGCGCTGAGCGTGCCGCCGCCGTCCTGCAGGCCGCGGCGTAGCAGTTCCTCAGCCAGCTCTGCCGGACCTGTGCTCTTCAGATCGATTTCCATTACCAGCCGCGCGGCGGCGGCGTAAGCGCGCGTGTAGGTGGCCGGCAGGGTGCTGCGCGTGGCGGGAAGGCCGTGCATCGATCCGGCCACGTACACCCAGCCCGCCCCCTGGCGCAGCCGCCAGATCACCCCCGGCCCGGCCAGCTCCGCGGCCCAGGCGCCGGTGCAGCTGAGCACCATCACGGCAGCGAGCGCCCCGCGCCTCAGGCTGCGGCCCCACGGGCGGGTTGTTGCCGCATGCATGGCCCGCTGGCAGCGTTGCCGCAGGCTATTTCCGCGCTGCCCGCGCTGTTGATTCTGGTACATCTGTACTAATCTGCAGGGCCTGCCCCGGGGCCCATGCCCGCCCAGTCACCGCCCGAGCCCCAGCCGTTTCCCCAGCCCCTGCGCCAGTGCCGCACCGGCCTGCTGCTGCCCCTGGCCGGCGAGAGCGTGGCTGCCGGTTTCCCCAGCCCCGCCGACGACTACATCGAAACCGGCATCGACCTCAACGAGCAGCTGATCGCCCGCCCCAGCAGCACCTTCTTCCTGCGCGTGAGCGGTGATTCGATGCTGGAGGCCGGCATCCACCACGGCGACCTCCTGATCGTCGATCGCAGCGTCGAGCCGCGCCCCGGCCGCATCGTGGTGGCCGTGCTGGAGGGGGCTTTCACGCTCAAGCGCCTGGTGCTGCACCGCGGTCGCCTGCGGCTGGAGGCGGCCCATCCCGCCTACCCGCCACTGGCCCTGGGCGAGGGCGACGACACGCTCCTCTGGGGCGTGGCCATCCACGTGATCCACCCGCTCTGAGCCCCCTCCACCCCAACCTCCATGGCCTGGGCCACCGCGCTGATCGACGGCAACAACTTCTACGCCTCCTGTGAGGCGGCGCTCGATCCCTCGTTGATCGGCCGGCCGCTGGTGGTGCTCTCCAACAACGACGGCTGCATCGTGGCCCGCAGCGCCGAGGCCCGCGCCCTCGGCATCGCCATGGGCACCCCCTATTTCCAGGTGCGCCGCGAGCTGGAGCGGCTCGAGGTGGTGGTGCGCAGCTCCAACTACGCCCTCTACGCCGACATGAGCCACCGCCTGATGCTCACGCTCGAGCCCTGGGTGGAGGAGCTGGAGGTCTATTCAATCGACGAAGCGTTCGGCCGCCTGCGCCGCCCCGCCGGCACCGGCGCTGATCTCACCGCCTGGGGCCAGGCGGTGCGGGCCCAGGTGCGGCGGCATCTGGGGCTGCCGGTGGCGGTGGGCATCGGCCCCTCCAAGCTGCTTGCCAAGGTGGCCAACAAGCTGGCCAAGCAGAACCGCGCCCACGGCGGTGTGTTCGATCTGGGGGCGGTCGCCGACCCCGACCCCTGGCTGGCGGCCGTCGCGATCGAAGACGTGTGGGGCATCGGCCGCAAGCTCTCGCGCTGGTGCCGGCTGCGCGGCGTGGCCAATGCGCTGCAGCTGCGCGACATGGCCAGCGGTGAGCTGCGGGCCAAGGCGGGCGTGGTGGGGCTGCGGCTGCAGCAGGAGTTGCGGGGTCACAGCTGCCTGCCGCTGGTGGCGGTGCCGCCCGCCAAGCGGGAAACCTGCGTGAGCCGCAGCTTCAGCGAACCGGTGCAGGAGTTGCCCCAGCTGCGGGAGGCGATCGCCACCTACCTCAGCCGCGCCGCCGAGAAGCTGCGTCGCCAGGGCCAACGCACCGACACCATCACCGTGTTCGTGCGCAGCAGCCCCTTCAACGGCACCAGCTTTTACGCCAATGCCGCCACCGCGACCTTGCCGCTGGCCAGCAACGACACGGCCGTGCTGCTGGCCGCCGCCCTGCCCCTGGCCGAGCGCCTGTTCCGCCCCCACAAACCCCTGCAGAAGGCCGGTGTGCTGCTGCAGAACCTGCAGCCCCTGCAGCAGTTGCAGCACCACCTGCTCACGCCGCTGCCGCCGGAGCAGCAGCAGCGGCGCGAAGCGCTGATGGCCACGATCGATGGCCTCAACCGCCGCTACGGCCGCGGCACCGTGCAGTGGGCCGCCTGCGGTCTGCGGCCGGCCTGGGCGATGAAGCGGCAGCAGCTCTCGCGTGCCGCCACCACCCGCCTCAGCGACATCCCGGTGGTGCAGGCCTGATCCTCAGGCCTTGGTGCGCAGGCGGTTGCGCGGCGGCACCGGCCGCCCCACCCGCAACTGCTGCCGCCAGCGCCCCGCCTGGAACCAGGTCGCCGCCGCCAGCGCCGCCACCACCAGCGCAGCGGCCGCCGCCGCGGAGGCCCCCCACCAGGCCGCCGCGCCGAGCGCCAGCAGCAGCACGGCCGCCGCCAGCGGCTGCAGCTGGGCCAGCCGCCGGTCGGCGCCGGAGCAGCTGCGGCAATGGCGGGTGTGGCTCTCGTAGCGCTCCAGCAGCGGCGTTTCCCCCAGCCGCTCGGGCAGCGGCGCCGCGCCGAAGGGCTGGCCGGCGCCGCCGGTGATCCAGTCGTGCAGGGCGCGCACGTAGCGATCGGACGGGGTGGCCAGGTAGCAGGAACGCACCAGTTCGTCGCTGCCGCCCCGCTGCTGCAGCACCCGCTCCTGCCAGTGCAGGAAGGCCTGGTCGTCTTCCAGTACCACGTGGTTGGCCAGGTGCTGCAGCCATTCGGGCCGCAGCTTCAGCAGCCGCGCCGGCAGGGCCGATTCGAAGCGGAAGGGGAAGCGGGCGAACAGGCGGCACTCCCCCGGCCGGATCGGCGTGGCGTACACCACGGTGAGGATGCGGGCGAAGCCCTTGGCGGTGAGGTCGTGCCACATCAGGCAGGGGGCCTGAAAGGTGGTGTGCTGGGTGCCGAGCGTGCCCCGGCGCGGCCCCTCGGGCCACACGCCGGTGAAGCCGTCCGGTCCGCTGCTGGTGAGCTCCAGGTTCACCGGACCGGCTGTCTCGCGTTTGCCCACCGTGGCGTGATGGGTGAAGGGCACGTGGCTCACATCGAGCACGTTCTCCAGCAGGGTGAGGGCGTCGTAGGGCAGGTCGCGGAAGGTGTCCTGCACGCTCCAGCGCTCCGGTTCCGCCGCGAGCATCGGCAGCAGCGGCAGCGGCACGGCGTCAGCCGCCTCCACCTCCCCGGCGAACACAAACAACATCCCCTGCCCGGTGGCGGTGGCATAGGTGCGGCAGTGGCTGCGGGGCGAGGCGGCGGCGGTGTCGCCGTCGGCCTGGGGAATGGCGGTGCAGTGCCCGCCGCCGTTGAACGTCCAGCCGTGATACGGACATTCCAGCTCGCCCGCCGCATTCAGACGGCCCTGGGAGAGCGGCACGAGCCGGTGCGGGCACACATCCGCAAACGCGCGCCACTGGCCGGCATCCGCGCCGCCGCCGCCAGCAGCACCTGCCTGCCGGTCGTACCAGAGCACCAGGTCGTCGCCCAGCAGGGTGAAGGGGGTGGGCCGTGCCGGGTCCAGGTCCTTGAGATAGGCGACGGGGTACCAGCTGCGCCGCCAGGGGGAGTCAGTCAAGGGGGGCATCACCGGGGGCGGTCGGGGTGCTGCCGATGCTGGCAGGACCGAGCGGGCAACCGCTCAGGACGCTCACCGGCCTGCCTCAGGCCGCCGGGGCCTGCAGCGTTTCCTCCCAGCCGGCGCAGCGCTGCTGATCGAGATGGCCGATGTGCAGGCGCTCGCTGTAATACAGCTCCTGGAACTGCAGGGCATCGCGGTTCAGTTCAAGGAACAGCGCCTCGATCCGGCTTTCCATGTCGAGCAAGGCCGGCACAGGGGCCCCGCTGGCGGATTGCGGTGGGGCCGGCGCAGCGCTGCTGGCCGCTGGCGCTCCGTTGCTGCTGCCGTTTTCTTCGGCCAGCAGCCGGGCGATGCAGCGCTCCAGCGTTTCCAGGTTCTGGCCGCGCCAGGAATCGAGCAGGTGGCGGCAGCGCTTCAGGCTGCGTTGACGCTCCAGCACCGCCGTGGTGCCGCGCAGCTGCAGCAGGGGCTGGGCCAGCACCATGCGTTGCAGCTCGCTGGGCTCCAGCAGGGGGGTGAGCCGGTTGAGCAGGTCGCTCTGCTCCATCAGCAGCTGGTCGGCCAGCAGGCGGGGCAGATCCAGATCCCCCAGATCCTCGCCAGGATCGCTGCCCCGGTTCACCGCCTCCAGCCGGCCGGCACCGAGGTTGTCTTCCTCCAGCTGGCTGATCGCCGCCCACAGCAGCCGGTGGTGCTGCAGGGCGAAATCATCCAGTTCCCGCAGCCGCAGTTCGCGCCGGATCGCGCCGCGGTAGGGGGGCGCATGCAGGTAGAGGCGCAGCAACTCCGCCTCCGCCCGCTCACGCAGGCCGATCTCGCCGGGTTTTTCCCAGCGGCTGGCGCGGCCGTGCCAGCGCTCGCCCTTCACCTGCAGGCGCAGGTCTTCCTCCAGCTTCTGGGCCAGGCGCGCCTGGCCGCCGGAGAGGCGCTCGGCCACCTGCTGCAGGTAATGGCTGCGCACGGCGCTCTGCGGCAGTTTGCCCAGCAGGGCCACCAGGGCCGACACCGCCTGCTGGAACTGATCGGAGCGGGCCAGGTCCTTGCCTTCCAGCGCCTGCTCGATCTGCCAGTCGAGCCAGAGCGGCGCCTGCTCCAGCAGGGCGCGGTACTCGCCGGCGCCGTGCTCCTTGAGGAAGTCGTCGGGGTCCTTGCCGGCGGGCAGGTGCAGCACCCGCAGCTCCACCTGCCCCTGCAGCGCCAGCTGCTCCACCTCGCCGATCGCCCGCTGCGCCGCCCGTACGCCGGCGCCGTCGGTGTCGAAGTTGAGCACGAGGCGGCGGCTGTCGCAGCAGCGGCACAGCTGGGTGATCTGCTGGCTGCTGAGCGCCGTGCCGAGGGACGCCACCGCATTGGTGATGCCGGCGGCGTGCAGGGCGATCACGTCGAAGTAGCCCTCCACCACCACCGCCTGGTCGTCCTTGCGGATCGCGTTGGTGGCGCGGTCGAGGCCGAACAGGTGCTTGCCCTTCTCGAACACCTCCGTTTCCGGTGAGTTGAGGTATTTGGGTTCGCCGCCATCGAGGCTGCGGCCGCCGAAGCCGATCACCCGCCCCTGGCGGTCGCGGATCGGCACCATCACCCGGTGGCGGAAGCGGTCGTAGAAGCCGTCGCCCCCTTTGCGTGGCACCACCAGACCGGCGGCCTCCAGCAGCTCGGGCGCCAGCCCCTCCACCTGCTGCAGGTGCTTCAGCAGCCCATCCCATGCCTCGGGCGCATAGCCGAGTTCAAAGCCCTCCAGCGTGGTTTCGCTCAGGCCCCGCTGCTGCTTGAGGTAGGCCAGGGCGGCGGCACCGGCGGGGCTGCGCAGCTGGCTGCGGAACCAGCCGGAGGCCAGCGCCAACGCCCGCAGCAGCGCTTCGCGGCGCGAGAGCTGCTGGCGCAGCCGCTCCTGCTGGGGCCCCTCCACCGTTTCCACCGGCAGCTGGTATTTGCGCGCCAGCTCCAGCACCACATCGCTGAAGCTGGTGCGCTGCAGCTCCATCAGGAACTTGATCGCGTTGCCGCCGGCCCCGCAGGAGAAGCAGTAATAGAACTGCTTGGCGGGGGACACCGTCATCGACGGCGATTTGTCGTCGTGGAAGGGGCAGAGGCCCACGAACTCGCGGCCCTTCTTCTTGAGCACCACGTGCTCGCCCACCACATCCACGATGTCGGCGCGTTCCTTCACGGCCTCGATCGTGCGGGGGTGAAGGCGGGCCTGGGGTGCCGTTGGACTCAAGGAAAGGCGCTACCGGTAGGGGCTGAATCGCTCCCATTCTGCCCGAGGCCACCAGTGGTGGGGAGCTGCCGTTGCCACCATCCGCCGATCCCCGCCGGCCGCCTGGTGCCTAGCGTCGGCGATTGTGGCGTCGAGCCTGCTCGGCTGGCATCCGGCATGGACATGCTGCTCAGCGCCCTGGCCTTCAGCCTGATGGGGGTGTGCGTCAAGGCGCTGGACGGGCGGTTGCCGGTGGCGCAGGTGGTGCTGGCCCGTTCGGTGGTGAGCCTGCTGATCAGCTGGTGGCTGCTGCGGCGGGCGGGCGTGTCGCCCTGGGGGCAGCGCAAGGGGTTGCTGGTGAGCCGCGGCGTGCTCGGCACCGCCGGCCTCTACTGCGTGTTTCTGGCCATCGCCGGCCTGCCCCTGGCGGTGGCCACGGTGCTGCAATACCTCCATCCCACGTTCACGGCCCTGCTGGCCTGGCCCCTGCTGGGCGAACGGCCCGGCGCGCGGATCTGGCTGGCGGTGGCGCTCGGCTGGCTGGGGGTGCTGCTGCTCACCGATCCCGGCGCCCTGGCGGCCGGCGCGGCCCTGCCCACCCTGCCGCTGCTGTTCGCCCTGGCCGGCGCGCTGCTGTCGGCGTTGGCGTACGTGAGTGTGCGCGCCCTGCGCCGCAGCGAACACCCCCTGGTGGTGGTGTTCTATTTCCCGCTGCTGGCGCTGCCGCTCAGCTTGCCGCTGGTGCTGCTCCATCCGGTGATGCCCACCGCGGCCGAGTGGGGCTGGCTGCTGGGGGTGGGGGTGTTCACCCAGCTGGGCCAGCTGGCCCTGACCCGCGGCCTGATGGCCATGCCGGCGGCCCGCGCCACGGCGCTCAGCTACGTACAGGTGCCGCTCGCCGCCCTCTGGGGGCTGCTGTGGTTCGGCGAAACCCTCGACCCCGACATCCTCACCGCCGCCGGCCTCGTGCTCGGTTCCACCCTCTTGAGCCTGGGGCGCTGAGGCGTGGTTGAGCCTGGGCCGCTGCTGGGTCACGCCGAACAGCGCCGAACCGATCAGCAGCAGCACCGACACATCGCCGCGTCGCCGCACCGAGAGCGTTTCGGGCTGATCAGAAGCGACGGCCTTGCCCTTCAGGAATAGGACCTGAAGCTTCAGGCCCTCGGGGTCGTGACCGCCACCGTGCCACAGCTGACTGGCACACAGGGCACCTCCGCAGAAGCGTGATTTGCAGTGCCGGGGATCCGGTCATCGCGGGAAGCGGGTGCGGCGGCGAGGGGATCACCGCCAATCCCCACCTTCAAGTTGTAGGTGCTGATTTGATTGCGGCGCGCTGGCGGGCGCATCAGATACACCCTTAACCTGCCGGGCGCATCAAGTAGACCCTCACCCTGACGTCGCCATCGCTGGGCAGGAACCCACTGAAGCTGTTGCCTGAACGGCTGCCGATGAAGAGGGGGTTGTCGGTTCCGGCCGCCATCACGTTGAAGCTGTTCTGCAGGTTGGAGCCCCTGAATTCCACCTTCAGGGTCTGACGGGCGCCGGCCCGCAGGTTCTGGTCGACGGTCTGGCGGCCCTTGAACTGCCCCTTGAGCAGGGTAAACGTGGCACCAGCGAGAAACGTGACCCTTTACCTCTCGATCGCCAAGAGGCCAACGGCGGCAATGGCGAGTGGGTGACGCACTGGAGCCTCAGGCAATCACGGATGGAAACACTGACACCACGGCGATTGGATCTGCGTAGGCCAATCGTTCTCCTTGCTGGCTCGTGATCTAAAAGGGCTAGAAAGAAAAGTATGTCTCCAATTGGGTCCAAGGCAACTATCCTTGCTTTAAAATATTCAGCCCGATCATCAATCCAGGCGAGTGCTGCATCCCAGCTGAGCTCGGCTGCGGCCGCCATGGAGAGGCCGTGTTTCCTCAGAGTGGTCGCATCTTTGCTGGGGTCAATATCGAACTGTATACCTTATCGTAGCTACGGAAAACCCGCCCGCCAACTTTGATCAAACATGCAGCTTTCAGGTAGGCCTGGCGACATCAATACGCCGTTCGTGATCATGAACGTGGATGCGCTGGGCAACACTCCACCTTCGATCCCGAGCTGCTGTGGGTGAGCACGGCGGAGTATGGCGACTTCAGCGTCGGCAATGTGCTCTGCAGCAGTATGGCGGTGATGGTGATGGCCATCAGCCCCAACTTCGAGCGCGTTGCGGCGGACATCGCCGCCGGCAGCAATAAGTCTTGGGAGCATGGCAGCTTCCACTGCTCCACCACCCAGCACTGCCGCTACCGCATCCGGCTGGTGGCCGACGTGGCGGTGATGGGCATGGAGCGGGAGCTGGGGCTCAGCCCCTCATGCTGAAGGGAGAAGATCGATGGGCTCGGCTTCTCGTTGATAGCGCCTGTAGCTCAGGCGTGCGCGGGTGGCGATCAGCAGCACCAGCGCCAGGATCACACAGCCGATCAGCATGCCTGGGCCGATGCTGCTGGCGGCTGACTCTGCCTAGAGGATGCCCTTCTCGGCCAGCACCTGCAGGTAGGTGGCCGTTCCATCCACCGAACCGTGCAGCAGGATCGACAGCAACAGGCTGGCCTGGCTGTTGTTGAACAGCCAGGTGAACACGAACGACATCGCGGTGGTGGTCAGCACAAACAGGCCGGACCCCATCAGGCCCTCACCGATGTTCCCCGCTTGGAACCACACCGGCACATAGAGAAAGAAATGCCATGCGCTCCAGAGGATGCCCAGCAGGAGCGTTCCCCCCAGGGGGCCGTAGCGGTGCTGCAGGCGGGGCAGGGCAAAACCGCGCCAGCCGGATTCCTCAAACAGAGGACCAAAGAAAAAGTGGGCTGCGTAGGCCGCTGGATAGAGCAGGAGCGCCTTCGGTGCGAGCGCTCCCAGGGCCTCCGGATGGCCGAGTGCCACCGCCACCAGCAGCTGGGTGAGGGGGATCAGCAGCACGGCAACGGCATACCAGAGCAGATTCACGCGCCACAGCACCAGGCGCTGCAACAGGCGATCCACCCCCGCCCTGCCCTGGGTCACGGCAGCCATCAGAAAGGCCGACCCGGTGACGCCGATGGCAATGCCAGGCAGAACGTAGAGGGCCGGCGCGTGGGTGGCCGGATTGAACGGCGGCAGCTGAAGCAGGAGCACGGGACTCCACAACAGCCAGGTCACCCCATAGGTGAGCAGAAAAAAGGAGGCCAGCGGATGCCGGCGCATCGTTTGCCCAAGCCTGCCAATAGGCGAAGCCTGGGAAGCAGACCCGGTCGCTTCACCCATGGCACAGCTCTTGCGCTGGGAGTTCAGGCTATCGGAAGAATCCCAGCAGGCCTGCTCTCAGCTCTCCTGAAAAAAAGGATCAGGCAGGCGGGCATCTCTCAACTTCGCGGCAGCGCCGGCGCCCGTCACGGGAAGACCCGTTGGATCGAGCAGGCCGATCTGCACCAGCACATTGGCCTGGTCCCACAGGATGTGTTCGTAGGCAACCTTGTCGTTTTCGATGCCCACAATCACCACAAACACCACGTCCACAAACCTGCCGGTGGGCTCCACGCCGGGCAGCATCCAATCGATCTTTTGGTTGTGGGTGAAGGAGATGATCAGTTCATCAACAAGCCGTTCTTCGCTGTAGGTTCGCGATACGGTTTCGAACCGTACGTCCGGCGGAAAGAACTGACCAATCAGCCGGTTGGCATAAAACGCGCGGACGCCTGCCGCACCTTGGCCGCCCACCATTGTGGGCACGTTCACCAGGTGGGGATTGGGTGCCATGGTCGCCAAGGTCTGGTCGAGATCGCCCGCCAGTTCGGCACTCATGTGCGCCTGGAAGATGGCGTCCAGCTTGGCCTGCAGGTTGGGGTGGGCCATCGGTGCTGCGTTTTCGGGTTGTGTGTTTGGGACCCAAGTTCCCCAGCAATACCTCAGCCGTGCGGATGATCGCCAGCGGAGACACGGCGGATGGGCCATCGGAAGGGCCGGAGTTGAGGATAGGCGGCGCCTGCACGGGTATGGCCCATAGCGGAAGCCAAAAGCGCAGATGGGGACCATGGAGTGCCGCAATCCAAAACGAGCTGAGCAGTCATCCCTTGCCTTCTCTGCAGCGGCTTTTCACTTCCACATGCGCTGGGCCGAACAGAATCAGGCGCCACCATGGCCTGATCGGATTAGGCCCGCCAGTAGCCTTCGCCAGCTGCTTGCTCTCAACCAGGCCCCTGTTGTTCATGGTCCAGGCCTACCCAACTGCCCCGAGCCCTGAAGGGCGTCCAGCGGCCTATCCAGATCGCTGGTGGACCCTGTCAGCCGCGGAATGCTGCAACTTCGTTGTGTACATGGACGGGTTTATCGTCACGCTCGCTCTGCCGGCGATGGCGCGGGAGTTCGGCGTTGGCCTGTCGGTTCTGAAGTGGGTGATCGTGGCCTACCGGCTCACCGTCATGGTGACCCTGCGGACGGCGGGTCGCCTGGCCGACATCTGGGGGCGGCGCCACATCGTTGTGCTCCGCATGGGTGTTCTCGTGATGACGTCCGTGCTGTGTGCCCTGGCACCCACGGTGGAGACCCTGATCGCCTTCCGCGTGTTCCAGGGCGTGGGCGGTTGACTGGTGCTGGCCAACGTGATGGCCGCGATCCTGGCCCTGGCCTTCGGGCGCCGGGAGTGGCGGCTGGAGCCATGGAGTCTGGTGCCGCAGCGCCGCTTCGGCGACGACGTGCGCACCCTGGGGGAAGCCCGGGGCCTGGAGCTGGTGGAGCGGGTCGATTCCGATGGCGCCCACTCCTACCGGCTCCAGGCCATCCGCCCCCCTGATCCACCCCTGCGGGTGATACCCACGCCAACGATCCCACCTCCCTGCGCCAGCAGCGTCGTGCGGAGATCGAGCAACTTCGCCGCCAGCTCAGCAGCTCCGGACGGCTGGGGCGCTGGGCGACCCGGCAGCTGGAGCGGGCGAAGGCCGCCCCCGCCTCTCATCCATCGAGGCAACAACAGGCTGTAAACCGCTATCCCTTCTGCGGACAGCTCCAGCTGCGGCAACAACTCGGTTCTTCTCCTCTCCAGAGCAGGCCACGCGCTGAATCTGAATCTTGCCCATCGATGCTCCGCGTGCTTGCGGCTGCAAAACCAGTCAAACAAAGCCCGCACTATTTCAGCTGCCATTCGAGCCACCCAAGAATTGCCTTGGTGGATATCGGCATTAAAACAGAGTAATCAGGGTGTACAGGAAGACAATGCCGCCGATCACCGTCATCAGGACTGGAATTTTCAACAGTGTCTCCCGAGGCATGTCGCTCACAAGATCTGCATCGATCCACCAGTGATGCCCTGTGTGCTTCATCTCGCCAAAAAGGTACACAGGATCCCCCTCTTTCCAGTGTGATTCAGTCACTGTCAAGGAACGCCTCAAGCCAAGTCGGCCCCATTGGCTTATCCGATGCTGCTCGAGAAAGGCAATCACATCTGGATTCAATGAACGGAAAAGATGCTGGCAATACTGATGGGCTGTAGGCTGAAATGCGGCCAAAGATTCAATCTCCTGCAACCATGAAGGAGAACGCTCTTCGACCCGCAATGGTTGAGAAAACGGATGGAGATGAATTGTGAAGGGTTGAATCGATCGATGATTGAGCAATGTGGTTTGATTAAACCTGCCCTTGGCTTCTTTCACAACTACTCGCCAACGCAGGCAGGCCGTGTGGGAAATCGGTGCAGTGTTCTGTGCTGCTGCTGCGTATGTGCCCACGGCATAGAACTTTGGCCTTCTTTGCGCAAGGAGCGGATGGATTGATGACTGATAAGCGTGCAATGCAAGGATACTTCTTAGACCGATGCCATAGAATAGATAGAATGAGATTGCCAGCATGAGCCAATGCAATGCCAAGCCCATCTATGCCAAAGCGATTCTGCATGATCCTAGAGAATCACAGCAGGGCCCAAGCCATGGCATAGCGCCGTCCTGTCTCCTTGAGCGGCTGGTTACTCGATGCTTTTGCGATGACACTTTTCTCAAGAGCCTACCTGGTAAGTGAATGGAGACTTCTCCCCTGAGCCTGTGCTTCTACCGCCAGCTTCTGATTCCATCTCTGCCAGCCTAATCAAGGCAGCATCAGCTAGAGATGCAGGAACATTCTCATACCGCTTGAAGAGTGAACTCACTGAGCTGATCTGCTCCTGGAGCGCCAAAGGCAATTGAACGGCCCCTTGCTCAATGAACTGCAACGCCAGAGAAGGATCAAAACCTGAGCGCTTAAGCAGGAAGTAAGCCTCCGCAACGACGACAGCCTCACAGCTCAGCAAAGGAGGCTGAAAAACCGAAACTGTTCAACAGCCCATCGATGATGGGTGTCGATGCGACTCAACAGGGCAGGCAACCCAAGGGCCTGTATCCAGCAACATTGCCATAATCAGTTTTTACCGAAGTCAGACAGGTAAGCAGGACTGGATGACAGATATACTGGTCCATCTTCACAACAACCCACCAAATCGACCAACAGATCATCTGCAGATTGGGGTGCTAAGGAAGCTCTGGGCAACAAGGCTGCAAGCGACACCTGGGCCCCCCAAATGTTTGCGGTGGCCTGTCTCGGTGCAGATCCAGTAAGAATCGGCCTGCTTTCTGCTCTTTCGAGCCATTTCCCCTGCCATTTTGGTTCGATTCTGACCCCGATGGGCACACCA
>NZ_JAGQCV010000007.1 GCF_024346375.1 Synechococcus sp. ATX 2A4
GAACACCCGTTGATAGGCTCTACGTGGAAGCTTGGTAACAGGTGAAGCGGAGGAGTACTAATAGACCGAGGGCTTGACCAACACTTGGCTCCTTGCTGAGGAGACCGAGGGGATGAATTGTTTCCAGACGCCACTTCTTTTGTTCAATTAAGGCCGACAGACAGTGAAAGCTGTTGAAGCGGCTTTGATTTGTCACTTTACTAGCACGAACTTGTTCATGCTGTTAAGAGTGTTTGGATGGGAGGGGATGGCTAGCTTATGCAGTTCTCAGGGTTCACCTGAGGATGAAGAGTTTATTTCCTGGTGTTCATGGCACTGTGGCCCCACTCCGATCCATCTCGAACTCGGTTGTGAAACGCAGTAGCGGCGAAGATAGTTGGAGGGTAGCTTCCTGCAAAAATAGCTCAATGCCAGGATAAAACTCTTTGTTCACACTTTGCATTGTTTAGATCGTGCTTTGTCGTCTGATGATGGCACCATGGATCAAGACATGCACTTGAAGGCCACCCGAGAGGGTGGCTTTTTTGTTGACTTGATTGCTCGTCAATTCGTCAAATCGTGAATTCGTCAAATCGTGAATTCCTGAATTCGATAGTTGATTGATTCGTTGATTAATGAGTTCGTTGGCTGGTTGGTTGGCTCGCCGAACTTGTGCGATGTCAATTTGGGGTGTGTATGGATACCGGAAGGGCTGAAGATGTGAATCACTTTGTCATCATGACTAGCCAAGGACACGGCCAATGTGGCTTGAACGGCTGGAGCGCCTTGGAGGCGGCGGGACCTTCAGGAATAGACGGCAGCGAAAGACCGGGCAACTGGATAGGTGCCTGCTTCGCGCGATGGGTTGCCGGGGCGGTCGCTTAGCAGGGGATGCATGCCAGCGGCGCTGGCGGCGTGCAACTCGGCTATCACATCACTGATAAAGAGAATGTCCTTGGGCTTTGCCTTCAGTTGGAAGGCGATTGCGGTGTAGCTAGAGGCATCCTGTTTCGTGCCGATGCGGGTGTCGAACCAGCTGGTGAAGAGTGGTTGAAGATTGCCGGCAATGCTATGTGCGTATAGCAACTGCTGCGCCTTTATTGATCCCGAGGAATACACCCCAAGCTGGATCCCCATTCGTTCCCAGCGCTGCAACGCAGGCGGAACGTCTTCAAAGAGAGGGGCGCACAGGTGGCCGGCCTCATAGCCACGTTCCCAGATCAGCCCTTGGAGATCTTTGAGAGGAGTCAGTTTTTTGTCACAACGGATCAACCACTTCAGATAGGGCAGCAAGCGTTGCGCTGTTGAGGCGTTGGCGGCAAAGCGTGCATTCGCCAGGAGCTCTAGGGCTTCGTGGTTGTCTTCGTGCTCCCAGGCATGCTCGACAGCCCGAAGCAGTTGCTCCACCTGAGGGTTGCTGGCTTCTGCGGCAAGAAAACCTTCCAGCTGATCTGCGGCATAGGGAAAGAGCGTTTCTTTTACAAATGCGAAAGGACAGGTGGTGCCTTCGATATCCAAGATGATGTGGCTGATGGCAGCACGAGCTGGAAGTGAGGACGTCATGCCTGATGCGCGGGGATGAGAGGCTTCATAGCTGAGGTACTGGGATTAGACTCACACGGCTGATCTAGCCAATGAGGGCTGTCATGGCTTAGGCAGCCGATGTGGCGCCGTCATGATTGAGGCCGCTGATGAGTCGCCGTCATGGGTGAGGCGCCGGTGTTGGGTGGACAGGTGCTGTTGGCTGCATGGACTTGACCACCAATTCTCTCCAAGCCTGATCCAGCAGGAACTCAAGAATTTCTACATGCCGCTGTGCCACAAAGAGGTCGCTTCCCCAGGCATACAGCCCATGGCCGGCCACCAGAAGCCCGTGGGGGGCGCCGTTGAGCAAAGGAGATGCAAGGGCACTGAGGCGCCGCAGATCCTGGTCGTTGGGCACAACCGGCAACACCACACGGCTGTGATGGGTGGTGATGCCTTCAAGACCCTTCATCATCTCCAGGCCTTCAAACACCACCCCTGCTGGCTCGTGTTCGCGACCTTGATTGTTCTGCAGGGCCAGTCGTGAAAGCAGGGTTGCCGCGGGTGAATGGGTGTGGAGCACCGCACCCGCACCGCAGGTGTTCACAATCTCCAGATGCAGCAGCGTTTCCGCGCTCGCCTGCCCGTTGCCCTCCACCACAGTGCCCGCTTCGTTCACCTGCACCAGGTCGGAGGCACGCACAGACCCCTTGTTGATCCCGCTGGGGGCCATGAGCAGGCGCAGGGGGTCCCTGCCCAGCACGCAGCTGAAGTTGCCACCGGTGCCATCACACCAGCCGCGGCGGTGAAGCTCCCGGATTAAGGCCGCCAGGGCTTCGGCGGTTGCGGGTGGGTCGGAAAGCATCGGCAGGTCGCAGCGCTTTAATGCTGGCAGCATGGGCACCAGTGGGTCCCCCGTCCGCCCAGCCGCTCCCGTTGGATCGGCGTTGCACAGGTGCGGCAGGGCTGGCCGCCGCGCCGATAGACCCAGGCCATGCCGCCATAGTTGCCATTGGTGCCGCTGAGATCACGGAAGTCGCTGAAGGTGGTGCCCCCGGCCCCGATGCTCGTTCCCAGCACCTGAACCACAGCCTGCTGGAGCCGGTTGAGCTGTGCCATCCCAAGCCTGCCGCTGGGGGTGTGTGGATCGATGCCTGCGGCGAAGAGCGATTCATCGGCATAGATGTTGCCGATACCGGCCACCAACGCCTGATCCAGCAGCGCGTTCTTGATCGGCCGCTGCGATCCCTTCAGCCGCTGCTGCAGATAGGTGGCGTTGAAGGCCGAACTGAACGGTTCAGGGCCGAGACGGCTGAGTCCTCGCATCACCTGGCTGGCCTCCACGCCGACAGGAATCCACCACATCTGGCCGAAACAGCGGGTGTCGACGAAGCGCAGCTCATGGCCGTGGCGGTCGTGGATGCGCACCCGCGTATGGCTGCAGGGTTCACGCTCGCTCTCGAGCCATTGGAACTGGCCTGTCATGCGCAGGTGAACACCCCACATCCCTGCGGGTTCACCATCGCGGCTGAGGCTGGCCAGCAGATACTTGCCCCGGCGCTGCCATAGGCCCACCTGGGTGCCTTCAAGGGCACGACAGAACGCTTCGGGGTCGGCGGGATGGGCCACCGCCCGTGCCCTCAGCACGTTGACGCGCTCCACGGTGAAGCCCACCAGCTGCCGCTCAAGGCCGAGACGCACGGTTTCAACTTCAGGCAGCTCTGGCAAGACAGTCTCTGGGGCGTTGCTTCAGGCTCCCATGCCGGCGCGCAGAGCTCGCGAATGCAGGACGGTTGCCTGGTTTCCTGGCGCTCAAGGTGAGTGGCTGAGAGCCGAATGGGTGAAGGCAGAGGCTGACGAACGGGTGAATCCAGAGATGGCTGGACGGTTGAATGCAAAGACAGCTTTAAGGGTGAGCAGCGTGGGGGATTGACCGCCATTCCGGCAGGTTGGCGACAGTCCGGCTGATCACAAGCATCCATAAAAAAACGGCCGCCTGCTGAACAGTGCGGTCGGATGGAAGCTGGAACTCAGGGGAAGAGGGATGCCTGCGAAAGGCGGAAATTGATGCTGCAAATCCTGCGTTGAACGGGGAAGCCTTGAAGAATCCTGAACTGAGAAAAGGGAAGCGCAGACTGATTCGCAGCCCCTGGAAACCGAAGGTTGATGACTGCTAGATGAGGAATCCAGAGTCTGGACACTACGAGTCTGGGCAGTGCGAAATCGGTAAACAGCTGCCTGATGACGCAACTGCCTAAGCAAGCCGTTGGCGGGGACACACTTGCAGATGCTGGGTGTGCCCCCGGGATGGGGCTCAGGCCTTTTCGAGCTCGGCTTCGGAGAAGTTGTTGGTATTGATGCCGCCCTCGGAACCGCTGAAACCGGTGTAGTTCACTTTCTCGAAGCGCACCACCACGGGGTAGCGGATGCCAGAGGTGTCGATTGACGCCACGGTGCCGACGTCGTTGAACCAATAGGACTCGGGTCGCTTGATGCGCACTTTGTCGCCGCGGGAGATGGCCATCGCTGCGCTGGAGGAGGTTGATTGCCAGTCGGAAGATACCCGAGGCCGGCGGGCCCCAGGCTGCCCGTGTCATGAATCGTCGTCGCCCCAACAGGCCCGCCATGGGGTCGGGCGGAGCGTGGCACGATCGTCTGCTGCTGCCCTGCCGTTGTTGGAGCCCCCCATCCTCGACCTTGAACTTCCAGATCCCCAGCGCGACGACATCAGCACGATGGAGTTTCTGGCGCGGTTGGAGGAGGCGTGGGGCGTATGCGACCGCTTCGACCTGCAGACGGAGATCTGGCGGGGGCGCATCCTCCGTGCCGTGCGCGACCGCGAGGTTCGTGGCGGTGAGGGGCGGGGCACCGGCTTTCTGCAGTGGCTCAGGGAGCGGGAGATCAGCAAGACCAGGGCCTATGGGCTGATCCAGCTGGCGGAGTCTGCCGAAAGCCTGGTGGGCGAGGGGCCGCTGGAGCAGAGCAGCGTCAACAACTTCTCGAAGCGCGCCTTCCTCGAAACGGCCCAGGCCGACCCCGAGGTGCAGCTGATGATCAGCGAAGCGGCCAATGAGGGGCAGCAGATCACCCGCAAGCAGGTGCGGCGCCTCTCCGATGAGTTCACCGCTGCCACCAGCCCCCTGCTGCCGGAGGAGATCCGCCAGCGCACCCAGGAGAACCTGCTGCCTCCCCGGGCGGTGGCGCCGCTGGTGAAGGAGCTGGCCAAGCTGCCCGAGGCCCAGCAGAACGATCTGCGCCAGGCACTGCGCGATGAACCGGAGCTCGACCGGGTCAGGGACGTGACCAGCACGGCCCGCTGGCTGAGTAAGGCGGCCGAGGCCGGGGCCGCGGTGCGCGCCTTCCAGCAGGGGGAACTCCAGCTGGACAAAGCCCTGCAGGAGGCCCAGCGGCTCGATGCCCTCGGCTTGCTGGCCGACGCAGTGGGGCAGGCGCAACAGCTTGAAAGTGCCGTGCTGAAGCTGCACACCAGCTGGCGACGGCTGGGGGGGTTGCAGGAGCGCCTCTGGGTGGAGAGCGGCAGCAGCACGCCCCACCTGCGGGCCATGCTGACCGTGCTCCAGAGCCTGAGCGGCAGCACCCTGCGGGTGTCGTTGGGGGAGCTGGCCGGCGGCAAACGGGTGCGGCTGCAGCTGGTGGAGGAGAGCCCCGACCAGCTGGACGCACCGCCCTTGCCATGAGCGCGCCTGGCCACCAGATCTGGGGCCGCTAAGGTCGGGCGGCACCAGGGCTGTGGTCGGTTTGGCGATGGATGCGCTCGAGGATTCCCTGGAGCGTCATTTCGGTTGGTCGTGCTTCCGGCCCGGTCAGCGCCCGGTGGTGGAGGCGCTCCTGGCGGGGCGCGATTGCCTGGCGGTGCTGCCCACCGGTGGCGGGAAGTCGCTCTGTTTTCAGCTGCCAGCCCTGGTGAGGCAGGGCCTGGTGCTGGTGGTGTCACCGCTGGTGGCCCTGATGCAGGACCAGGTGGCGCAGCTGCAGCGCCGTGGCATTCCGGCCGCCTGCCTGCACCAGGGGCTCGACGCCGGCTCGCGCCGGCAGCTTCTGCATCGCCTCGCCGACAGCCGCCTGCGCCTGCTCTACCTGGCCCCGGAGCGGTTGCAGGCGGAAGCCACCCGCGCCCTGTTGGAGGACGTGCTGGAGCAGGGCCGGCTGGTGGCGCTGGCCGTGGACGAGGCCCACTGCATCAGCGCCTGGGGGCATGATTTCCGCCCGGATTACCGCCGCCTCGGGCAGCTGCGCAGCCTCTGTCCCGGTGTTCCCCTGGTAGCACTGAGTGCCACGGCCGCGCCGCGGGTCCGCGCCGACATCATCCGTCTGCTGCAGCTGCGACGGCCGCTGGTGCAGGTGCGCTCCGCCCGCCGCTCGAACCTCGTGTATGCCATGCAGCGGCGGCCCCAGGAGCCGCTGCCGCTGGTGCTCGACACGGTGGCTGCCGCCGCCGGGGCGGTGCTGATCTATGCCCGCACGCGGCGGTCGGTGGAGCACTGGGCGGCGCGTCTGTCGGCTGCCGGGGTGGAGGCGATCGCCTATCACGCCGGCATGGACCCGGAGAGCCGCCTGCTGGCGCTCGAGCACTTCCAGCACCATCCGCGGCCGGTACTGGTGGCCACGGTGGCTTTCGGCATGGGCGTGGACCGTCCGGATGTGGGCCTGGTGCTGCATCTGGATTTGCCGGCCAGCGCGGAGGGGTACCTGCAGGAATCGGGACGGGCGGGGCGTGATGGCCAGCCGGCGCGTTGCCTGGTGCTGTTCGATCCGGTGGACCGGCGCTCGCTGGGTTGGGCGATGCGCGCCTCCGGCCGGCAGCTGACCCCGGAGCTGCAGGTGCAGGAGCGGCTGCGGCTGGAACTGGCCCAGCAGCAGCTGCGGCGCATGGAGGCGGTGGCAGAGGGGACGGGCTGCCGCGAGCAGGCCTTGCTGGAGGCCGTGGGCGAGCTGGTGCCTCCCTGCGGTCGTTGCGACCGTTGCCACAGCCATGGGGTGCCGATCGACTGGTCGACGCAGGCGGCGCAGGTGCTGACCCTGCTCCAGGCGCGCCGAGGCCTAGATCTTTCCCGCCTGGCCGATGATCTGGCCGATCACTCCGGAGCGGAGGCTGTGGCTGCCGCGGAGGGGGAGCGCTGGGGCTGGTTGGCGCGCCGGCTGGTGCAGGAAGAGCTGATCAGCGAAAGCGACGACGGCAGCCAGCGGCTGTGGATCCGTGAGGCAGGACGGCGCTATCTGCAGGAGCCGTGGCCGTTGCGCTGGGCGGCCTGAGCGTCAGGCCGGCGGGCTGCTGGAGGCGGGGGTCAGCCGCCGCCGACCTTGCAGAGGTCTCTCACCAGTTGCTGCTCAAACTCGCTCTGCGGGGCATCCCAGCTCTTCCAGGCACCAGCTTCGCCGGTGGCATTGAGCTTGCCGGCCGTGCAGTTGACCGCCAGGTAGATCGATTGGCCGGCGCTGTTCAAGGCCGGAGCCACCATGCTGCCGCCGAGAGGCTGCCAGTTGGCGAAGTCGACCTGAATCGGGCCGTAGGTGCGCCATTCCGGCGGCTTGGGGCCGGCGGGCCTGGCCGCGGTGGCCGCCGGTTTGGGCCGGGGGGCGGGTGTTGCCGCAGCGGCTGGCCTGGGTTGGGGCGCTGCTGCTGCCGGGGCCGGCTGGGTGGTGGCGGGCGCGGGTTGGGTGGCGGCTGCTGGCGCTGGCTTGGGTTGCGCGCTAGCAGCAGGCGCCGGTTTGGGTTGTGCTGCTACTGGGGCCGGGCGCGCGGGTGCGGGTTTGGCGGCAACGGGCTTCGGCGCCGGGGGCTTGGCAGCGGCTCTGGCGGGAGCGGGTTTGGTTGGTGCGGGTGTGCTGGCGCGCAGCACCAGGCGGCTGCCGGCCTCGATCTGATCGGGTTGGGTGAGCTTGTTGAGTGCCATCAGCCGCGACATCGGCACGCCATAGCGATCGGCGATGCCGGAGAGGGTTTCCCCCGGTTGGACGGTGTGTTCGCGGGCGTTCCGGTTCACCGCTGCGGGGCGGGCGGCGGCGGGGGGAGCGGGCACCACCAGCCGGGTCCCCTCCGTGACCATGTCGGGGTTGCGGATGCCGTTGAGCTCGATCAGGCGCTGCACCGTGGTGCCGAGCCGGTCGGCGATTTCGGAGAGGGTTTCGCCTGGTTTCACGGTGTAGCTGCCGCGCCCGCCGCCGCCGGAAGGGGCGGAGCCGGAGCCGGCCGCACCGGGCACGGTGAGCCGGGTGCCGGCTGTGACCAGATCTGGATCCTTGATGCCGTTGAGCTGCATCAGGCGGTTGAGGGACACGCCGTAGCGCTCGGCGATCTCCGAGAGCGTCTCCCCGGGCTTCACCACGTGCTGGGCGGCCAGTCCTGGTAATGGGAGCAGCAGGGCGAGGGCCAGGGCGACGAGGGCGCGGCGCATGGGCAATGGTCAGCTGGTTGAACCTTACGGAGAACCCTCCGGCGCGCCAGTCCCCCGGGGGCAAATCGGTGCCCCGGTTCAGCCCATCAGCCGCTTGATCAGGCCGAGCCGGTCGCCGTAGGGGGGATAGCGCAGCGGCACATCGAAGCGGAACGGACGCCGCAGCACGCTGCGCAGGTGCGAGAAGGTGTCGAAGCCGGATTGGCCGTGATAGCGACCCATGCCGCTGGGGCCCACGCCACCGAACGGAAGCTCCGGCACCCCCACCTGCATCACCACGTCGTTGAAGCAGACGCCCCCCGAACTGGTGCCTGCCAGCACCTGCTCCTGGGCGGCGGCACTGGTGCTGAACAGGTAGAGCGCCAGCGGCTTGGCCCCGCGCCGCACCCGGGTGATCGCCTCCTCCAGCGAGGCCACCGGCAGCACCGGCAGCAGGGGACCGAACAGCTCCTCCTGCATCAGCGGATCGTCGGCAGCCTCGACCGCCAGCAGGGTGGGGGCCATGCGCAGGCGCTCCCGATCGCTCTGGCCGCCGGCCAGCAGCTGGCCCCGCTGCCGGGCGCCCTCCAGCAGGCCATACAGCCGCTCGAACTGCGGCCGGTTGACGATGCGGGCCAGATCCGGCGACGCCAGTGGGTCCTCGCCGTAGCAGCGCGTGATCTCCCGCGTCAGCCGCTCCACCAGCGCCGGCCGCACCGACGCTTCCACCAACAGGTGGTCGGGGGCGATGCAGGTCTGACCGGCGTTGAGCCCTTTGCCCCAGATCAGGCGGCGGGCGGTGGTGTCCAGGTCGGCATCGGCCAGCACGATGGCCGGGCTCTTGCCGCCCAGCTCCAGGGTGACCGGCGTGAGGTGGCGCGCGGCCGCCTCCATCACCAGGCGGCCCACCCGGCCGCCGCCGGTGAAGAAGATGTGATCAAAGCGCAGCTGGAGCAGCTCGCTCGCCACCGCCCCGTCCCCTTCCACCACCTGCACCACATCGGGCTCGAGGTGGCGCGCCACCAGCTGGGCGATCAGGGCTGAGGTGCGCGGGGCATGTTCCGACGGCTTGAGCACGGCGCTGTTGCCCGCCGCCAGCGCACTCACCAGGGGCTGGAGGGTGAGCGAAAAGGGATAGTTCCAGGGGCCGATGATCAGCACGCAGCCGAGCGGTTCTGGCAGCAGCCGGGCCTGGCCCGGCCTCTGGCTGAGTGGCACCGGCACCGGCCGGGGGGCCATCCAGCGGCGCAGCTGGCGCTGGCAGAGGCGCAGCTCCTGACGCACCGCCACCACTTCGAAATAGGCCTCCACCGGGGGCTTGGCCAGGTCGGCGGCCAGTGCCGCAAGGATCGCCTCCTCGGCGCCATCGAGCAGCGCCGTAAGCCGCGCGAGCTGGTCGCGGCGCCAGGCCAGCGGGCGGGTGAGTCCCCGGCTGACCGGCTCACGCAAGCTGTCCACGGCGGGCATGGCCACGGGGGCCACGGCGGTGGAGGCGGTCATGGCAACGGCCGAACGACAGTGGTTCCAGCATGGCGGCTGCCACATGGCCACGGGGTCCGCTGGTGCGGGGTCGGTGGGTGGCCCCAGCTCCAGCGCAGCGGCGAGGGCGTGAAGAATGGAACACCAACTTGATGTCTTGCAGCCAACGCCGCTAGCAGGCACCCTCCAGGTGGTGACCGGCGAGGGGCTGGCGTTGCGCTACTGGCCCTTGTGGCTCGCGGATGCCGCGTCCTGGCTGGTTCGGCTCCGGGCTGAGGTGCCCTGGCGCCAGGAGCAGATCACGCTGTTTGGCCGCACCCATCCGATTCCCAGGCTCACCTGCTGGATGGGGGATCCCGGCTGCCACTACAGCTACAGCGGAGTGCGCCAGACGATTGAGCCCTGGACGGCTTCGGTGCAGCAACTGCGTCCTCAGGTGGAGGCCGCCGCTGGCTGCCGGTTCAACTCCCTGTTGCTCAATCACTACCGCGATGGCAGCGACAAGCTCAATTGGCATGCCGACGATGAACCCGAACTCAACCCGGAGCAACCGATTGCCTCCCTCAGCCTCGGGGCGGCGCGCAGCTTTCGCCTCAAGCCCCGGCAACCTGCTGCTGCCGCTGGCTCACCCCTGAGCTTTGAGCTGGGCGAGGGCGATTTGCTGGTGATGGATCCGCCCACGCAGCAGCACTGGTTGCACCAGCTGCCCCAGCGGCGGCGGGTTGCACGCGACCGCATCAATCTCACGTTTCGCGTGATTCGAAGGGGAGCGATTGCTCAGGGATGAGCTCAATGGGCGAGGGTGGGTTGCCATGTTGCTGGGCTGACTGTTCGGCAGGGCATTCGTGAGTGAGTTCACCTGCGCAGTCGGCAGGGTTGTCGATCAGTGCCGCTGCGGATCGTCGATTCCCGCCGCTCATCCGGGAGGCGCCACCACCGATACCGGGCAACGCCAGCAGGAGGCCCACTTCCCAAAATCCAGCCAACCCCAACGGCGCTCTCGCCCCCTCAGGGACGTTCCTCCCCTCCTGCTCTCCCTAGTGGTTTGCCCATGGCCTTCGCGCAGGGCTGGCTCAGGCCTTGATGGTGAGCCAGGTGAGCTGAAGTTCCTTGAGCTGCTGGGTCAGTGAGGGGATCTTCAACCTGGTGGGCGCTTCGCCGTGCAATGCCAAAGAGTAAATGAGTCCGAGGCAGAACTTCCCTTGGAAGTAACCGCCATGCGAATCCACGCCCGAACGACTAATGAAATTGCAAAGTGTCGTTGTGAGGTGGTTGGCCAGGCGGCAGAGGGGATGGCGCGCCGTCATTCCGCTCAACCGCCGGCGGCGCCTCTGGCTGCTTGAGGAAGCTGGCGGAGCATTGACACCGACATCCGTGTAGTCGGTGCAGCTCACAACGTTGAAGGAGTGCCCGATGCTTTCAGGGCAGTGAAAGGGCGGGTCTGTCATCTTGACGCTGCCGAACAGCCCATTCAGCACCAGTGACTTCATCGTGCCGCTGGATTCCCCATAGGGGCAGGTGTGAGCGGCACCTTGCTGGGCAATCGATAGGTTCCCGAGCCGGTATCCTCCCTGTTTGCTTCTGGAGGGAAAGACGAAATAGTTTGCCAATGTGGAAGCAAGCCTCAAAACAATATCGGCATCATTAACGAACAGAAACGACTCTTCAAAGCGACGCATGGAGGCCAGAAGATAATTGGAGCGGCCGGTGGTCACCGCCCAGATGGGAATGTCTGGTGCTACAAGGATCAATTGCTTCAATTGGTAATGGTTGCCAAGCCGGGACAAGGCATTGGCATGCTGCTGCGTTGGTTTCTGAGGGGCGAAGCCTGCGACCTCGCCAAAAGGGCCGTCTTCAGAGAGCTCTTTCCAGCGCGCGATGGCGGCCTCTTCAAAAACATTGGAGAGCATCCGCACCGTCTGGGTGGCGACGAAACATCCCATGCTGTGGGCCAGGATGCTGAGCTTGATCTGGCTGGGGAATGGGGTGTGAAGCGCAGCTGCTGCTGGATCGTGATTCAGCTGCTCCTTGATCAGCACCGGCAGCCATCGCACCAGCTCCACGGCGTCGTAAACGCCATGATTGGCGGCACGATCGCGATCGCGAAAGTAAACAACGAGCCGCAGCGCGATCAGGGCCGCGCCAAATCCAAGCAGCCAGAGCCCAAGGCCTTGGAGAAACCCGCCCAGGCTCACCCCTGCGATGGCAAGAGCGAAGAGCAGCAAGAGCGGATAGGGCATGGCCAAGAGCCAGGCTTTCCATTGGGACAGCAAGATGCGCTCCGATGGCCAGCAGTAGTCGATGAACAGGACATAGTCGTCTGGGGGGGTGTCACTAGTGTCTGTGTTGAATCTCTTTTGATTTTGCTCGAATCCCTCTTCAATGCTTTTTAGCGGCATGTTGTAGCCATGAATATTGAGGACAACTTTGATCTTGTCGGAGATATCGGTCGTTCCCTTGGCGGCCTCGCTCAACAGGAAAGCCCTTAGATCGTCCTTGAGTCTTTTGAGATTCTCGTCAGCTTGATCTGCTGACAGGTCTGCACGGATCTGGTCTTCTGCGTTGATCGGTGCGCTGCTGCAGATCAGGGCGTGTGCGAAGTAGGGGCTGCATTCGCACCTTTTGATCACAAGCTGGCGATATGTTGGCATGGCCGAACCTGTCACGGCAGTTGGCGGCGGCGATCCTCCGTTGTCTACAGCTGATTTCGGCTCTTGTCTATCTTTATGAAGAAGATTCTGGCCGCCACCTGCCGGCTTTTTGGCTATTCCTTGAGAAGGCTTGTGTTGGTTGGGCTTCCAGCTGCGCATGAACGGGGCGAACAGCGTTCTGCCTTCGCTTCGGCCTCTTGCTGAGCACTGAAGCCTGTCGGCCTTTCCGTTGAGAGCTGGACTGCGGGAGCAGCATCGCGTGCCAGGGCAGGATCGATGCCTGATTGATCCTGATCCAGCTAGATTATGACAGCCTTAAGAAGGGCAGACTTTGTGAACTTTAACGTTTCCTCATTCTTAATCATGTAAAGATGGTTGATCGGCGATGTGCAGCTCATTGTCTGTTGCCTGGGGTTGAGTCGTGCCGCTTTGCGGCGACTTTGCGGTGACTTTGCGGCGATTGATGATTTCCCCCTCCCCTCCTCCTCTCGGTAGATGCCATGAGCATTTCTATGGGCCTATCTGCCTTCAGCCTGCCTGCTTATGCCCTCAAGGGGCCCCAGGTCGATCCCGGCGCGTCGCTTGCGATCGCTGATGGCCGGCTGCGTTTCCCGACACTCACGGACATCCGTAGGCGCTGTGACCCCCTGCTCGCTCAGCATCCCTTCCCAGCCAGCCAATCTGCACTTGATGACGATCTGGAAGAGCTGATTGCCCTGCAAGACATTCGCCATACCCAGGCCAT
Organism: Synechococcus sp. ATX 2A4; assembly: GCF_024346375.1. GTDB lineage: Bacteria > Cyanobacteriota > Cyanobacteriia > PCC-6307 > Cyanobiaceae > MW101C3. The sequence continues at coordinate 12,774 of NZ_JAGQCV010000007.1, forward strand.
TGAGGGGTGTTTCAAGAGCCGATCCCGGAAGCCCCTTTCGGATTTTCTGACGATCAGGTTCGAGGCGAGCGATGGGTTTTCCGGTCAACACAAAGTTGGCGGGCCTTGCCTGCTCACAGGAGCTGAGCTGGCGCGCTGGTTTGAGAACGACACACCACTGCTGGGGGGCTGGATGGCCCTGAATGCGCTGTTGGCAAAACATAAGAAGCCACCCACGCAGCAGGCGTTGATCTGGGCCGCCCTGGATGCCGCTATCGCCGCGGCATTGCTGGCCGCCTGGCATTACAAGTGGATGGAGCCGACATCCCGTTTGAAGCCCCGTCCGAGTGAAGTGTGCGATCAATTGGTGATCCTCTACGGCAAAGACCTTGCTGGATGTCCGATCGCGAATCCGAACGGATTCTCAGGGGTCCCGAGGCATCCCGCTTACCCCTCAGGCCATAGCACTGTTAGCGGTGCGACAAGCGCACTCCTGAAGCGCTTCTTCCCGGATCAGAGTGACCAGATCCAACTCGACAATCTTGCTGATAACGCTGGACTCGCCAGGATGTGGGCTGGGATTCACTACAGGGCTGACCACGAGTTCGGTCTCGCGCTTGGATGTGCAGTGGCGGATCTGGTTTTCCCCGCTGCTTAGGGGAGGGGTCCTCGATCGCGCTGATGTTGAAAGGGAGGGGCACTTAGGGGTGCTGGCCGCTCTGGCTGGGTACCTTGAACCCCTCCGGTCGCTTCCTCTGCCATGGCTGAACGCACCGTGCTGCAGTTGGGGGATCCGCGGCTGCGCCAGGTGTCCTTCTCGGTGACCACGTTTGGCACCGCCGAGCTGCGGGCCCTGATCACCGACCTGCGCGACACGATGGCGGCGTGCGATGGGGCGGGTCTGGCGGCGCCGCAGATCGGCGTGCCGCTTCGGGTGGTGATCTTTGGGATCACCCACAACCTGCGGTATCCGGAAGCCCCACCGATCCCGGAAACGGTGCTGATCAATCCGCAGATCACCCCGCTCGGCGCCGCGCGGCAGGCCGGCTGGGAGGGATGCCTGAGTGTGCCGGGGCCGCGTGGTGAGGTGACCCGCTGGCAGGCGATTCACTACCAGGGCTTTGATGCGGAGGGAGAGCCAATCGTGCGGTCCGTGGAGGGCTTTCATGCCCGCGTCGTTCAGCACGAATGCGACCATCTCAACGGCGTGCTCTTCCCCGACCGGCTCGAGGACAGCAGTGGCTTCGGCCTTACCGGCGAGCCGCGCTGACGGCTGCAGCCCCTGCTTGCGCAGCTGGCCATGGGGACCGACAGGCCGAAGGGCCAACCCCAGTGCCGGAAAGGGTTGGGAGGAAGCCCTTGACGAGACTTGAACTCGTGACCTCTCCCTTACCAAGGGAGTGCTCTACCGCTGAGCTACAAGGGCATGTGGAAGGTGGGCCGGGTTGGATTTGAACCAACGTAGGCAGAGCCAGCGGATTTACAGTCCGCCCCCATTAACCACTCGGGCACCGACCCGCTCCACCCGAGAAACTTACCAGTCGACCTTCCCCATGCAGCTGCTCGTGCTTCACGGCCCCAACCTCAACCTGCTGGGGCGCCGTGAGCCTGGCCTTTACGGGGTCAGCACCCTTGAGGCCATCAACGCGGCGCTGACGGCCCAGGCAGAGGAGCTGGGGGTGGGACTGGCCTGTTTTCAGAGCAACCACGAGGGGGCATTGGTGGACCGCATCCATCAGACGGCCGGTGAGAGCGACGGCATCGTGATCAACGCCGGTGCCTATACCCACTCGTCGATCGCGATCCGCGATGCGCTGCTGGGGGTGGCCTTGCCCTTTGTGGAGGTGCACCTCAGCAACGTCCACGCCCGCGAACCGTTCCGGCACCACTCCACCCTCGCCGATCGGGCGGTGGGCGTGATCTGCGGCTTCGGGCCCGCCAGCTACCGCCTCGGCCTCGACGGCCTGGTGGCCCACCTGCGCGCCCAGGAGGAGGCATGAGCACCACCGCTTCCCTGCCGCTGGCGGCCGGCGTGACCGCGGCCGCACCTGCCCGGGTGAAGTGGCTGGCGGCCCCCAGCAGCGACGTCTGGCTGGAGCAGGCCCTGGCTCTCCCCGAGCTGCTGCTGATCGACCATGCCCACTGCGAACGCAAGGCGGCGGGCGTGGCGTTGCAGCTGATGTTCCGTTACCCCTCCGACGGGGAGCTGGCCGCGGTGCTCAGCCCCCTGGCCCGTGAGGAGCTCGAGCACTTCGAGCGGGTGCAGGCTTTGCTGGAGCGGCGAGGCCACGCCCTGCGCGCCCTGGCGGCCCCGCCCTACGGCGCTGCCCTGGCTGGCCAGGTGCGGCGGGGCGAGCCGCAGCGCATGCTCGACAGCTTCCTGGTGGCCGGCCTGATCGAGGCCCGCAGCCACGAACGCATGGCTCTGCTGGCTGCCCACAGCCCTGATCCGGAGCTGGCGGCCCTCTACGGCGACCTGCTGGCCAGCGAGGCGCGCCACTTCGGCGTCTACTGGGTGCTGGCCGAAGCGCGCTTCAGCCGCGAAGCCATGGTGGAGCGGCTGGAGCAGCTGGCGCTCGCGGAGGTTCAGGCCCTCACAGGGGTGCTGGCCGATCCGGGGCTCGTGCGGATGCACTCGGTGGGGGTGGGTTGACCCCGGGGGGCGGCAACGCCAGCGGCGTGGCTTTGCAGAGTTGCCAGGCCGCAGGCGTTGTCACGGTCGATTGGCCTGGTCTCAAACGGCGGCCAGCAGTTCGTCGAGCAGGGGGAACCGTTCGGCGATGGCCTCACCGGTGAAGTTGGCCACCCACCCCTCCGGGTTGTCGAAGAAGCGCAGGGCGGCGAAGTGGGGCTCGGGCCCCATGTCAAACCAGTGGGGCGTGCCGGCCGGCACGGAGATCAGGTCGTTGCGCTCGCACACCACCTGCAGCACCTCATGACCGAGGTGAAGGCAGAAGAGGCCACGCCCTTCCACGAAGAAGCGCACCTCGTCTTCGCTGTGGGTGTGCTCCGAGAGGAACTTCTGCCGCAGTGCCGCCCGGTCCGGATGGTCGGGCGTGAGGCGGATCGCATCGACCGTGGGATAGGCGCCGCTGCTCTGCAGCCGGGCGATCTCCTCGGCGTAGAGCGCCAGCAGCGCGTCGGCAGTGGTGGCCTCGCCAGTGGCAGCCCGGGCCGGCCAGCGCTCGAAGCGGATGCCGCGGGCCTCCAGCTCCTGGCGGATCCGGTCGCCGTCGCTGGTGCGCAGCGTGGGCGGGCAGGGGGCGCCGGTAGGCGCGCTGCTGCCGTCGGCGGGCAGCTGGTGAATGGCCAGCAGAGTCATCGGGGTGGGTACAGGCGATCGCTCAAGCCTATGGAACGCCTGCGGGCCAGGAGGGTTGGTGCGCAGAATCGGCGCCGGTGGGCCGGGTTGAGCCGAGGAGCCCGCGGCGTGATGGGATGAACCCCACGGACGTGGTGGCAACAACCCCATGAGCGAGGCCCTCTCGGTGCCCCAAGGCTCCCCCGGTTTTCCCGGCCTTTCTGGCCTGCCCGGCCCCACCGGCGCCTGCGGTTTGCCGGGGCTCACGCTGGTGGGCGTGGGTCCGGGCGACCCGGATCTGCTCACGGTGGCGGCGGTGCGGGCGATCGCCGCTGCCGACCTGGTGGCCTATCCGGTGGCGCAGGCGGGGGGGGAGGGGATGGCCGCGGCGATCGCGGCGCCCTGGCTGCAGCCGGGGCAGGCCATCTTGCCGCTGGTGTTTCCGATGGTGGCGGAGCCTGAGCCGCGGCGTCTGGCCTGGCGGGCTGCGGCTCAGGTGCTGGCTGTTGCGGTGGCCGCTGGCCAGCGGGTGGTGCTGTTGTGCGAGGGGGATGTGTCGTTGTATGCCAGCGCCTCCTACGTGCTCCTGGCCCTGCGCGCCGCCCATCCCGCCTGCCCGGTGCGGCTCATCCCGGGCATTCCGGCTGTGGCAGCCGCGGCGGCCGCCGGGCTGTGGCCCCTGGCCCTGCAAGGCCAGGGGCTGTTGGTGCGCCCCACGCCCGATGCGCCAGAGCTGCTCGATGCCCTGCTCGACGCCATCGCCCTGGAGCCCCCGCAGGCGCGCACCGGCCTGGCGCTGCTGAAGCTGGGCCACCGCTGGAGCTGGGTGCGGCCGCTGCTGGCGCGGCGCGGGCTGCTGGGGGAGGCGCTGTTCGCCCAGCGGGTGGGCTGGCCCGATCAGCTGGTGGTGCCGGCCGATGCGGTGGCTGGCGAGCAGCGGCCCTACTTTTCCCTTCTGCTGATCCGATCCGGCTGGCCGTCGGTATTGCCCTAGGGCTATCGCCCCGCGGCTGTGACAGCCTTTGGCTGGTTTCCCCCACCCCCACCACCCGTTCCATGACCCCGATCGACTGGTTCTCCCTGCTGCACCCAGTGCTGGTCATCCTGTTCGTGTATCCCGTGGTCGGGGCCACCATCCGCCTGGGCCTGCTGGCCCGTGAGCGCCGGCTCAAGATCCACCCGCAGCCGCCCACCGTGGGGGTGGAGCACGCCGACCATGGCCGTTGGCTCACCGGCGGGATCGTGGTGGCGGTGCTGATCGCCCTCCTTTATTCCTTCATCAGCAAGTTCGTGGTGCCCGAACCCCCCTTCACCGGTGGGGCCAACCGGCTGGCGCTGCTGCTGCTGGTGATTGCCGGCACCTTCGCGAGCCTGCTGGGATTGTGGCGAGCCAAGAAGGCGCCGTTGCGGGCCAGCTTCGCCCTGCTCACCTGGGTGGGGCTGCTGGGCCTCGGCAGCCAGCCGGAGATCTGGCGCCTGAGCGACAACCCGTTCAGCCCCGCCTTCTGGAGCTCCCACTACTGGGCCGGCGTGCTGCTCACCGGGCTGATGCTGTTCTCGCTGGCCTCCAAGGCGGAGATCTTCCGTTCCTTGCGCATGCGCCGCCTGCATATCACCGCCAACGTGCTCGCCTCTGTGCTGTTTGCCGTGATGGCGATCACCGGCACCCGCGACCTGCTGGAAATCCCCCTCAGCTGGCAGAAGCCGGCGATCTTCTCCTGCAACTTCGAGCTGCGTACCTGCCCGGCACCGGCTCAGTCGAGCGTTGACGCTCCGGCCCCGGCAGCCGACTCAGTGGCGGTGTCAGCCGCCGCCGCTTCCAGCAGTGCCCTGGCTTCTGTGGGGGTGGGCGCGCGCATCAGCTGATGGCGCAGCTGGGCGGCGCCGGCGAAGCCCTGGCAGGTCCAGCCCATGTGCTTGCGGGCGATCTGCAGGCCTTTCACCCCCCGGCTGGCCACCAGTGCCTCCAGGTGCTCGGCCGCCAGGGCCAGCCGCTCGGCTGGCGAGGGGTCCGGTGGCACCGGCCGGCCGCTCAGGGCCGCGTCGATGCGGCCCACCAGCCAGGGGGCACCCAGGGTGGCTCGCCCCACCATCACGCCATCAGCGCCGGTGATGGCCAGGCAGCGCAGGGCGGCTTCGGGGGAGTTCACGTCGCCGTTGGCGATCACGGGAATGTGCAGAGCCTGTTTCACCCGGGCGATGGCGGCCCAGTCGGCGCTGCCGGAGAAGCCCTGCTCCCGTGTGCGGCCGTGCAGGGTGAGCGCCTCGGCGCCGGCTTCCTGCAGGCCGAGGGCGAAGGCCACCGGATCAGCGCTGCTGCCGCACCAGCCCAGCCGCGTCTTCACCGTGACCGGTACGCGTACCGCCGCTGCCACCGCCGCCACGATCTGTGCCGCCAGCGCGGGCTCGCGCAGCAGGCCGCTGCCGCCGCCCTTGCGCGCCACCTTCCGCACTGGGCAGCCCATGTTGATGTCGATCAGGAAGGCGCCCGCCGCCTCCGCCCGCCGGGCGGCCTCGGCCAGGGCCTGGGGACGGTGGTCGAACAGCTGCACCGCGATCGGTCCGCTCTCGCCGGCCAGAGCCTCGAACTTCTCACTGCCGTGGCCCCGCTCCAGGCAGGTGGCATGCACCATCTCCGTATAGAGGAGGGCGTCGGGGGCCCAACGACGCACGAAGCCCCGGAAGATCCGGTCGCTCACCCCCGCCAGGGGCGACTGGAACACCCGGCAGCGCAGTTGGCGCGGCTGGCCGCGGCCCTGAAGCTGAAGTGGTGGCAGGGTCATCAGACCTTCATCTTCCCGCCACCCCGCACCGCACTCTTCTGCTGTCCCGCCGCCCCTCAACCCGCTCTCTAGCTGCCCCGCTCTCCAGCTGCCCCGCCATGACCGCCGCCTCCCATCATCCGCTCAGCCGCCAGCTGCTGCAGCTGATCCTCGACGACCGCACCAGCGACCGTTTCGTCTGCGAGCTGATCTGGCAGCGGCTGGGCTACGCCCCCGCTGACGGTGCTGAGGGCGCCGACTGCGCCGCGCAGGGGCCGCCGCCTTGGCGTGCCAGCAGTGCCACGCCGAGCGACTGGGCGGAGCCCTACCCGCTGGCGCCGCCGCTGATCGCGGAGCGTCCCCCCAGTGTGCGGCTCACCCGCTCCATTCCCGCTGCCCATAAACAGTTGCTCAAGCAGCAGCTGGGCTTCGCCGGTTACCGCATCGGCGAGCTGTTTCCCCGTCGCACCCGCCGGGCCACGGCGGTGAACTGGCTGCTGGCCGATCTGGCCGAGCGGGGCGAGCCGCTGGCGGAGTGCGGCCCGCTGCCGCCGCTGCTGGATCCCCCCGCCGATCCAGCCACGGGCCATCCCATCGACCGCCCCTGCTGAACCGGGCGCCGTTCTGTAGTGTGAAACAAAGACATCGTTGTTGAGATAAAGCCACTTGGCGTTACCAGTCGTCGCCGTCATCGGGCGCCCCAACGTGGGCAAATCCACTCTGGTGAACCGGTTGTGCCGCAGCCGGGAGGCGATCGTCCACGACGAGCCCGGTGTCACCCGTGACCGCACCTACCAGGAGGGGTTCTGGGGTGATCGCACCTTCAAGGTGGTCGATACCGGCGGCCTGGTGTTCGACGACGACAGCGAGTTTCTGCCGGAGATCCGCGAACAGGCCAACCTCGCCCTCGCAGAAGCGGTGGTGGCGGTGGTGATCGTCGATGGCCAGGCGGGGGTCACGGCGGCGGATGAATCGATCGCCGAATGGTTGCGCGGCCAGAACCGGCCGGTGCTGCTGGCGGTGAATAAGTGTGAGTCGCCGGATCAGGGCCTGGCGATGGCCGCCGAATTCTGGGGCCTGGGGCTGGGGGAACCGTTTCCGATCTCGGCCATTCATGGTGCCGGCACCGGCGATCTGCTCGACAAGGTGATCGAATTCCTGCCTCCCACCGATGCGGAGGAAACGGAGGAGCCGATCCAGCTGGCGATCATCGGCCGGCCGAATGTGGGCAAATCCAGCCTGCTCAATGCCATCTGCGGCGAGCCCCGGGCGATTGTCAGCCCGATCCGTGGCACCACCCGCGACACGATCGACACCACGATCGAGCGGGAGGGGCGCCTGTGGAAACTGCTCGACACCGCCGGCATCCGCCGTCGCCGCAGTGTCAGCTATGGGCCTGAGTATTTCGGCATCACCCGCAGCTTCAAGGCGGTGGAACGCAGCGACGTCTGTGTGCTGGTGATCGATGCGCTCGATGGGGTGACCGAACAGGATCAGCGCGTGGCGGGCCGCATCGAGGAAGACGGCCGCGCCTGCGTGATCGTGGTGAACAAGTGGGATGCGATCGAGAAGGATTCGCACACCATGACGGCGATGGAAAAAGATCTGCGGGCCAAGCTCTACTTCCTCGACTGGGCACCAATGCTGTTCACCTCGGCCCTCAATGGCCAGCGGGTGGAGAGCATCTTCTCGCTGGCAATGCTGGCTGTTGAGCAGCACCGGCGCCGCGTCACCACCTCGGTGGTGAATGAAGTGCTGCAGGAGGCGGTGAGCTGGCGCTCTCCGCCCACCAGCCGCGGTGGCCGCCAGGGCCGCATCTACTACGGCACCCAGGTGGCGGTGCGGCCGCCGAGCTTCACCTTGTTCGTGAACGAGCCCAAGCTGTTCGGCGAAACCTACCGCCGCTATGTGGAACGGCAGATCCGGCAGGGTCTCGGCTTCGATGGTTCGCCGATCAAGTTGTTCTGGCGCGGCAAGCAGCAGCGCGACGCCGAGAAGGAACAGGCCCGTCAGCAGGCCCGTTCCGCCACCCCGTGAAGCGGCTCCATTTCCTGCAGCACTGAATGGACTGGCTGAAGCAGCTCCCGATCGGCCAGTACGTCGATGGCGACAGCGGCTGGCTGCGCCGCGTCGACGCGCGCCTCAAGCTGGCCTGGACCCTGGCATTCCTGATCACGCCGATCCTGGCGGGCCCTGTCTGGCGGCTGGCGCTGGTGGGCACGTTGTTGCTGATCACGGCGCTCTGCGGGCTGCCGTGGCGGCTGTGGCGCCGCAATCTGCCCTTCCTGCTGGCCCTCTGCTTGCTGGTGGGGTCGCTCTCGGCCCTGCTGCCGGCCGGCGCCGCCGGCAGCGCCCAGCTGTCGCGTGATCCGGCCGAGCTGCGCCTTGTGCCCACGCCGCCGGGGGAACCACCGGCCGAACGCAGCGGCGAACCGTGGGAGGTGCTGCGCTGGGGGCCCGTGCAGCTGGGGCCGCTGCCGCTGGGGCCGCTGGTGATCAACCGGCGCTCGGCGGAGCTGGGCCTCAACAGCGCCACCTTGCTGTTCACCCTCATCCACAGCGCCAACCTGCTGCTGCTCACCACGCCGCCGGAGGAACTGGTGTGGGCCCTGAGCTGGGGTATCACCCCCTTGGGCCGGCTGGGGCTGCCGGTCGAGCGGCTGGGCTTCACCCTGCTGCTGGCGCTGCGCTTCCTGCCCCTGGTGCAGGAGGAATTTCAGAACCTGCTGCGTTCGCTCGCTACCCGGGCGCTGAATCTGCGGCGCCTGGGCTGGAAGGGGGTGCTGGGGCTGGGGCTGGCGGTGGCGGAACGGCTGCTGGCCAACGTGCTGCTGCGCGCTGAGCAGGGAGCCGATGCGTTGGTGGCCAGGGGCGGCCGCTGGCTGCCGCCGCAGCAGCTGCGGCTGGGGGTGCCCGTGGCACGACGTCTGAATCTGGTGGCCTGCGCACTGCTTCTTCTGCTGCTTGGGCTGCGGTGGCAGTACGGTGCGCTGTGATTGGTAGCCGAACAAACCATCAGTGAGCGCAGAGTCGAGTACTGAGCGATATCTCAACCATCCCACCTTCGGTCTCCTGTATTGGGTGTCACCGGCTGGAGAGGGCCGCGATCTGTTCGCCACCCTGTACGCCCAGCGGATGTTCTTCCTGGTCACGGCCCAGGCGCGCGGTGCCCATTTCGAGGTGATCCCGTTGATGGATGCCCGCCATTTCGCGGAGCAGAACCTGGCGCGGGCCCGCCGTGACCGCAGCGAAAAACTCAGCCAATGGCGCCAACTCTTCGACCAGACCTTCATCTGAGATGGTCGGCGACGCTTCAGCAGCCCTGGCGGCGCGGTGGCAGGCCCTGCAGCAGCAGTTGCCGCCGGCCACCCGCCTGCTGGCGGTGAGCAAAGGGCAGCCCGCCGAGCGCATTCGGGCCCTGGCCGCGCTCGGTCAGCGCAGCTTCGGCGAAAGCCGCCTGCAGGAAGCCGAAGCCAAGCAGAAGGCGCTGGCAGACCTTCCCCCACTGGATTGGCATTTCATCGGTCGCCTGCAGGCCAACAAAGCCCGGGGGGTGCTGCGCCGCTTCGGCACCATCCACTCGCTCGACAACCTGCCCCTGGCGCTTCGCCTGCAGCGCATCGCCGTTGAAGAGGGTCTGCAGCCGCGGGTGTTCCTGCAGGTGAAGCTGCTGCCCGATGCGGCCAAGGCCGGGTTTGAGCTTGAGGCGCTGGACCAGCTCTGGCCCCAGCTGCAGGCGCTGGCGCCGCTGCAGCTGGCCGGTCTGATGACAATCGCGCCGCTGGGGCTTGATTCTGCCGGCAGCCGTGCCCTGTTCGCGTCCTGCGCTGCGCTGGCGGCCCGTCTGGGGCTGCCGGAGCTGTCGATGGGCATGAGCGGCGACTGGCCCGAGGCGGTGGCGGCCGGCAGCACCTGGGTGCGGCTCGGCTCGGTGCTGTTTGGCCCACGCGAGGCCTGATCAGGGCGCTGCAGGGGCTCGACGGGGGCTCAGCGGGGACTGAGTGATGGCAACTGCGGGGCTGCGCGATGGCTCCACAGCAGCCTCTGCAGGGGCCGCCTTGGAGGCGATTGCTGCCCGACAGACCACGAATCCAGTGATTTCAAGGGTTGCGACCAGTTGCAACTGGGAGCGTGGGACGCTATTCAGGTACTGACCTCACGAAGGAACCAAAGGTGTCGTTGTTTTCCCGCCTCCGTGCCGTCGTCTCCGGGGACGACTATCTCGATGGCGAGTACGACGACGAACTCGACTACGATCCCGGCGACAGCCCTGCCCCGACGGCCCAGTCGCGCGCCGCGGAGGCCAGCAGCAGCAGCGCCTTGGCCCTGTCGTCCCCCTTCGGTACTGACGACCTCTTCCCCGGCAGCAACGTGATCGGCATGCCGGGCCTGTCGTCTTCGGCCGCGGAGGTGACCCTGATGGAGCCCCGCAGCTTCGATGAGATGCCACGTGCCATCCAGGCCTTGCGTGACCGCAAGACCGTGATCCTCAACCTCACGATGATGGAGCCGGATCAGGCCCAGCGGGCCGTGGATTTCGTGGCCGGCGGCACCTTCGCCATCGACGGCCACCAGGAGCGGGTGGGCGAAAGCATCTTCCTGTTCGCGCCCAGCTGCGTCACGGTCACCACCGCTTCGATGGAGGAGCCCTCTTCGCCCACCATCGTGTCCACCCGCGATAGCGGCTCCGATACCGATGCAGCCCCCAGCCCCGCCTGGGGCCGCTCCGACTTCGCCGTCGGCGGCTAGCCCGTCTCCCGCCACCGCTCCATGACCGCGCACGCCGGGGCCTCTGGGCCCCTTCTGTCCGGCCTCGGCATCATCGGCCTGGGTCAGATGGCCCAGGCCCTGTTGTTGCCGTTACTGGAACAGGGCGATCTGCTGCCCGCTGACGTGCGGGCCGTGGTGGCCACCCCCGCCTCCGCCGAGCGGCTTCAGCAGCAACTCCAGGTGCCCGTCTGCGCCGCCGCCGATGGCCAGGCCGCCATGGCCTGGCAAGCGCCGGTGGTGCTGCTGGCGGTCAAGCCACAGCAGCTTGCAGCGGCAGCAGCAGCTGTGGCGGTTTCTGCAATGCCAGTCCCCTCTTCGGAACCAGCTACATCTGAATCCCCAGCAGCATCCCCAGGGCACAGCTCAGCATCCCCAGGGCACAGCGACGAGCTCCCCCTGTTGATCTCGGTGCTGGCCGGGGTCCGCCTGGCCCGCCTGCAGGCGGCGTTTCCCGGCTGGCGCGTGGTGCGGGCGGTGCCGAACACCCCCTGCCTGGTGCGGGCCGGCATCACCGGCCTGGCCTGGGGAGAGCAGCTCAGCGACGGGCAGCGCCACTGCGTGCGGGAGCTGTTCGGCCGGGTGGGACAGGTGCTCGAACTGCCGGAGCCCCAGCTCGATGGGCTGCTGGCGTTGGCCTCCTCCGGGCCGGCGCTGATGGCGGTGGTGATCGAAGCGCTCGCCGATGGCGGCGTGGCGGCCGGGCTGCCACGGGCGCTCGCTCAGCAGCTGGCGCTCGCCATGACCGGCGGCACCGTGGCGCTGCTGCAGCAGAAGGGCCTGCACCCCGGCCAGCTCAAGGACATGGTGAGCAGCCCGGCCGGCACCACGATCACGGCCCTGCGCCAGCTGGAGCGCGGCGCGGTGCGTTCCGCCCTGATCGAGGCGGTGCTGGCAGCTGCCGAACGCAGCCGGGAGCTGGGCTGAAGCGGCTCAGGCTCACAGCTCACAGCTCTCAGCTCTGTGTTCCAGCCCCCCGGCTCAGGCCGGGGTTTTGGTTTTGTCGGCGCCGATCCGGGGCTCGGTGCCGTCCATGATCCGGGCCAGGTTGCTGCGGTGGCGCCATAGCACCAGCACGGTGGTGAGCAGGGCAAGGGCAAGATAGGCGGGCCGCAGCCCGGTGCCGGCGCTCTGGAAGGAGCCCAGCATCAGCAGCGGCAGGCCCACCGCTGCCACCACGCTGGAGAGCGACACGATGCGGGTGGCGGTGAGGGTGAGAAGGAACAGCCCGAAGCTGGCCAGACCCACGGCTGGCACCAGCCCGAGCAGCACGCCCAGCCCGGTGGCCACCGCCTTGCCCCCACGCCAGCCCAGCCACACCGGCCAGATGTGGCCGGCCAGGGCCGCCAGCCCCGCCGCCACCACCCAGGCATCGCCGCTGGCGGAGACGCCGAGCGGTTCCACCACCGCCTTGGCCAGCAGCACGGCGGCCGTTCCCTTCAGCACATCCACCAGGAACACCACCAGCGCCGGGCCCTTGCCCACCTGGCGCAGCACGTTGGTGGCGCCGGTGGAGCCGGAGCCCAGCTGGCGCAGATCAACGCCGGCGCACCACCGCCCCGCCAGCCAGCCGCTGGGGATCGAGCCGAGCAGGTAGCCCGCCAGCAGCACGGGCGGGATCAGCAGGGGAGTCACAGCAGCTCCTCGTCGATGGCCAGTTCCGCCGGGGTGGCGGCGAAGGCCAACCAGAGCGGGAATTGCAGCACCGGGATGTCCACCACCTGCTCGGCCGCATCGATCACGATGAACGGCAGCTCGCCGCGCTCCTCCAGCCGGTCGGCGCGCTCGATCAGGGCATCGGGCCGCTCAAACAGCACCACGCCGCTGTTGGGACCGAAATCTTCGCGGCTGAGCCCGAGGCAATCCTGCAGGCCGCGGCGCCATTCCCCCAGCCGCTCCGGCTGGCCGGCCAGCACCAAAGTTTGGAAGCGCTCGCCGTAGAGCTCGCCGAGGATCGCCACCGCCGCCGCCACCGTGAGTGCATTGCGGCTGCGGCTGCCGCCGCTGGCCTGGGCGCCACGCCCGCCCTGATACAGGAACCATTCCTCCAACAGGCCTGCGGCCGGGGCCTCCAGGCTGCGGCGCAGCTTCCAGGGATCGGCGTAGAAATCGGGCTGGCCCTGGAAGCGCTCCAGCTGGCTGCGGATCAGGTCTTCGTCCTCGCTGAACAGGCCCGCCGCCGCCGGTGCGGCAGGGGCGGCGGCGGCGGCCACCTCCGCCGGCTGATCCAGGGGCGAGGGCTGCACCACCACCGGCGGCACCACCAGCTCCATCTGCTCGGCCTGGCCGGCCAGATCCTGCAGCGCCACCACCAGATAGTCCTGGAAGCCCTTCAGGCGCCGAGCAATCGCATCGGCCTGGCCATCGAAGCTGCTGACCAGGCTCTTCTGCAGCTGGTGGCGGCGGGTTTCCAGCTCCTGGATCTCCGCCTCCAGCGCCGCCCGCCGTTCTTGCAGTTCCTTGAGGGCGAGCGCCTGCCAGGGCTCGATGGGAGCGACGGCAGGAGAGGGCGCGACAGCAGAGGATGACTCGGCAGCAGAGGGCTCAGGCACGCTCAGGGTCGGTGTGGGTTGGTCCGGCGGCACGCTGGGATCGGTCATGGCGAGGTGCTGACGTGCAGCTCGAGTTGCTGGCGCAAGGTGGTGGCATCAAACAACACCGGCAGCAGGTGAATGCTGCGCTGTTCACGGAAATAGAACAGCACTGGCACCGGGTTCCAGAACACGGTCCAGCCAGTCCATTCGTCGTAGGGGAAGCGGCGCAGCAGCGTTGACTGACGCCACACCAGCAGGGCATCGCTGCTGAACTGCAGGCGCAGCAGCACGGCCTGCAGCAGCAGGAACAGCCCGAACAGCACCACCACGCCGCTGAGCCACAGCGCCCCCGACCACAGCGGCAGCAGAGCCAGGCCGCCCAGCCCGAGCACCACAACCCCCAGCGGCACCCCGTAGCGGGGCGCGAGCACCGTGCCGTCGGCGGGATCGAGTGTGGCGGCGGGGGTGGTCATGGCGGCGGGGGCGGGGGATGGGGGTTCCATGCTGGGCGGCTGGCGGCCTAGGCGCCGAACAACAGCTGGGTGAGCAGCACATCCATCAGGCTCACCGTGACCAGAATCATCACCACGGCGCCGGTGGTGCTGGTGCCCACCTCCTTGGGGCCACCGCGGGTGGTGAGGCCCCAGCCGCAGGCGATCACGGCGATCTGCAGGCCGAACACCAGCGCCTTGATCAGCATCGAGGGCAGGTCGCCGGCGGCCATCCAGCTGCGCACGGAATTCCAGAACACGGTGGGCGGGATCGAGAAGAGGAAGGTGCTGCTCACCTGGCCCGACCAGACCCCCACAACAAAAAACACCAGGCACTGCACCGGGGCCATCACCACCATGGCCAGCACCCGCGGCACCACCAGATACTCCACCGGATCGGTGCGCAGCATGGTGATGGCGTCGATCTGCTCGGTCACCTTCATGGTGCCGATCTGGGCGGCGTAGGAGGTGGCCACCTTCCCGGTGAGCAGGGTGGCGGTGAGCAGGGGGGCAATCTCCCGTGCCAGCCCCACCGAGAGGATGCCGCCCACGGCCACGCTGGCGCCCTGCTTGGTGAGCTCAGCCGCCACCTGGATGTTGAACACGGTGCCTGCCGCCAGCGCCGTGATGACCACGATCAGAAAACTGCCGGGCCCCGCCTCCTGCAGGTGCTCAAACAGATCGTTCAGGTTGATGCGCCCCCTGCCGATCGCCGCCACGGTCTGGCCGCCGATCAGGCAACTGCTGCCGAGGCGGTTGAGCCAGCGCGGGCTCTTCATGGCTGGGCCTGCAGCAGGTGGGCGCCCCGATCCGGCCAGCGCCGCATCACGATCAGCCCCAGCACCACCAGCGTGGCGGGGATCAGGCCCATGCACAGGCGGATGGCGACCAGGGCGGTGTCGGGTTGCACGATGCCCTTGGACGCCACGTAGCCACTCAGGCTCATCAGGTTGCCGAAGAAGAACAACGCCAGGCTGATGCAGATCTTCTGGGTGAACACCATCCAGGCGCTGTAGAGGCCGGCGGGTTTTTCAGGATCGGCGTCGATGGCATCCGGCAGCAGCGCCCAGGGGATCAGATAGGCGGTGGAGGCGCCCAGACCCACCACCACGATGGCCACCAGCAACGCCGCCAGCCGCAGGCCGTTGCTCCAGGAGCCCACGGGCGAGAGGTCGGCGTCGAGGGGGATCAGCACCATGGCGAGCAGGCAGCCGCCGATCCAGAGCGCCGTGCCTCCCTGCAGGGAGGCGATGCGGCCGCTGCGGTGGGAGTAGCGGTTCCAGATCTGCAGCCCCACCAGGGTGCTGATCTGAAAGGGCAGCAGGATCCAGTTGCTCCAGCTCTCCGGCAGCCGCATCACCACCGGCAGGTAGATCAGGGCAGCCGTCTGCATGATCTGCAGGGCGCACCAGAGCATCAGGTAGAGGCCGAGCACCTTCATGAAGCGACCGTTCTCGCGCACCCGCCGCAGCAGCCGGCGCGTGGAGCCTTTCTGGCTGTTGGGCCGCTGGCAGTGGCGGGCCGCCGGGGCGATGCCCCAGGCGCAGATGAGCGTGAATACCGTGATGATCGCGCCCGAGAGCACGCCCACCTTGAGGTAGCTGCTGGCGTCCTGGTGGTTCTGGAGCAGGAGCCCACCCAGCACAATGCCCACCAGCCCGGCGATGATGGAGCCGGTGAAGCGCGCCGTGTTCAAGCGGGTGCGCAGCCCCGTGTCGGTGGTGAGCTCCGCCGCCAGGGCGGAGTAGGGCAGGTTGACGCAGGTATAGAGGCTGTTGGCGACCACCGAGATGGCCAGGAAGATGCCGAACTTCACCCAGAGGCTTCCGGGCGGAAGCCACCACATCATCGCCATGGCGATGCCGAGCGGAATGGCGCTCCAGAGGATCCAGGGCAGCCGCGGGCCCCAGGGGCTGCGGGTCTTGTCGCTGAGCCAGCCCACCACCGGATCGTTGATGGCATCCCAGATGCGGGCCAGCATCAGCACCAGCCCCGCCATCCAGGCGGGCAGGCCGGCAGCAGCCGTATAGAAGATGAACAGGTAAAAGCCGATCAGCGAGGCCGCCATGCCGGTGCCGGCGTCGCCGAGGCCGTAGGCCATCAGCATGCGGCGCTGGAAGCCCTTGGACGCATCGGCAGCATCCCGGGCGACAGTGGTGGGACTCATGGCCGCAGGGTTGGCGGAAGGGGCGACCGGATCAGGAACAACGGTCAACGGAGGGGGGCTTCACGCAGGCCATAATGCTTCAGCCGCCAAGGCCATGGCACCGAAGGCCACACCGGCGCGGCCAGCGAGTGATACATCCGTATCCCTGCGGGCGTAGTTTAGTGGTAAAACCTCAGCCTTCCAAGCTGATGATGCGGGTTCGATTCCCGCCGCCCGCTTTCTTTTCTCCAGCAATCTTCCTCTGGGGTTGGTTCTGTGGTGGGTGCCTGCTGCGCAGATGCCGGGCTCACAGGGAGGCTGCTGGAGTGGTGCTGTCCCGCCCGATGGCCAGGCCAAGGGGCTGAGGCGGCACGGCGTCGTTGTCTCTGTAGGTGGCGGCGATGGTGGCGAAGCGATCGGCCAGCTGGCGGAAGGCTTCCACGATCACAGGATCAAATTTGCGGCCAACCTGGCTTTCGATGAACGTGCAGGCCCGGGAGTGAGCGAAGGCCGCCTTGTAACAGCGTTTGGAGATGAGGGCGTCGTACACATCAGCCACGCTCATCAGGCGAGCGGAAAGGGGGATGGCTTCTCCTTTCAGGCCGATGGGATAGCCACTACCATCCCAGTTTTCGTGATGGTAGTAGGCGATCTCACGGGCGTAGCGCAGAAAGCTGCTGGGGGTATCCAGCAACTTCTCCGCTTCTGAAATGATGTGAGCGCCCAGCTCTGAATGCTTCTGCATGACCCTGAATTCCTCAGGGGTGAGCTTGCCTGGCTTGAGCAGGATGTGATCGGGAATCCCCACTTTGCCAATGTCGTGCAGCGGTGTTGATTTGTAGAGCAGCTCAATCACCTCTTCATCAAGTTGGCTCGCATAGGGAGAGTTCTGATGTAAGTGCTCGGCCAGAATCTTCATGTAATTCTGGGTGCGGCGCAGGTGCATGCCGGTTTCGTTGTCGCGTGTTTCCGCCAGCGACGCCATTATCAAGATGGTGACATCTTGAACTTTCTGCACCTCGCGGGTCTGGCGTTCCACTTCCTTGCGCAAGGAACGGTTGTGATCGACCAAAAGATCGCTGGCCCGCTTCAGTGCCACATGGGTGGCCACTCTGGCTAGCACGATGTCGGGGCAGAAGGGTTTGGTGATGTAGTCGACGCAGCCATCACGAAAGCCCCGCTGTTCATCCATTTCCTGGCTCAATGCCGTCAGGAAGATCACAGGAATGCTGCGGGTGCCTGAATCTGCCTTGAGCCGTTTGCACACCTCATAGCCATCCAGGCCTGGCATCATGATGTCCAGCAGGATCAGGTCCGGCTGGGGATCCTGGTGCGCCAGTTCCAGAGCAATTCCACCATGGGTGGCCAGGCGCACCTTGTACTGCCCACGCAGCAGGCCGTTCATCAGCTGCAGGTTCTCCGGGGTGTCGTCCACCACCAGAACGGTGGGCTTGCGTGCCGAGAGGCTGGCGGTGAGCTGGATCATGGATCAGGCCTGCAACATCGGAGGCGCATGGTGTTGCAGGGCTGTGCGCGCCGCTGCGAAATCAAACTGCATCAGTTCAGTCGCCACATGTTCATAGCCCACCGATCCGAGGGCTGTGATCAGGGCTTCGCGCTGCTGGTTGAGGAGTTCGAGGGCTTCACCATCAAAGGCAACTAGTAGCGCATCGAACTGTGCCAAAAGCATCCGTTGCTCCTGGCTCAGCGCTGCAGGGGCCGGCCGCTCTTGTGGCGGCGCTGTGCCCTCCAACTGCTCCATCGCGAAGGCGCGGCGGATGCGCGCCATGGTGAGCTGGAGCTGAGCCTCAAAGTTCTGCAGGGTGTCAGCGCGCCAGCGCTGCCGGCGAAGCTCGGCCTCCAGCTGGGTGGTGGCATCCGTCAGCGCGGTGGCCCCCAGATTGGCGCACACCCCTCTGAGGGTGTGCAAGATCAGTGCCGCCTCTTTCAGGTTGGCGCGCTCCAGTGCGGCCTGAAGCCGCTCAGCTGCATCCGCCTGGGTGTGTACCAGGCTCTGCAGCAGTTGGCCGTAAAGAGCCCTGTTGCCGGCCACCCGCTTAAGGGCACCGTTCAGATCAAAGCCTTCCAGTTCCGAACGCGTCAGTTCAAAGTGCGTCAGCTCAGAGTGCGTCAGCTCCGAACCTTTCAGCCCCAGATCCTGCGGCGGCGATCCTTCCCCGGTTGACACCGCCACTGACACGGAAGCCTGGGCAACGGGCTGCGCCGGTTCGCCGGGGAGCTGACGGTGGCGGCCGCTCCAGTGCTGCAGCCGTGCATAGAGATGTTCTGGATCAATCGGTTTGGTGATGTGGTCTTGCATGCCGAGGCTCAAGCAGCGGTCGCGCTCCTGCTGCATGGCGTGGGCGGTCATGGCGAGCACGGGCAGGTGCTGCCAGCGGCCATCGCTGCGGAGACGGCGGGTGCATTCCCAGCCATCCATTTCGGGCATGTTCAGATCCATCAGCACCAGGTCGCAGGCAGGCGGTGGTTGCTGCGCCAGCCAGGCGAGGGCCTGCACACCATTGCTGGCCGTGCTCACCGCCACGCCGGCAATGGTGAGCAACTCAGCCACAATCTGTTGATTGATCGGATGATCTTCCACCACCAACACCTTCAGCCCTTGTAACCCCCACTCCAGCTCCGCGCCAGGTGCTGTTACACCCGGCAACGCCGCATCTGTCCCTGCCCCGAACAGTTCAGCGAGCTGGTCGATCAGATCAGAGGAGCGAACCGGCTTGCCCAGCACCCCATCCAGCAGCCCCGGAGCGGCCCGCGTGCAAGCCTCTTCGCCGCCGTAGGCCGTTACCAGCACAATCTTCGGCTGCTGGATCGCTGGGTTGGCACGAATGTGGGCGGCCACCTGCAGGCCATCGAGCTGATCGCCGAGTTGCCAATCCAGCAGGATCAAGCCATAGGGATGCTGCACAGCACTGGCGTGGTGCAGCAGGGCCAGGGCTTCGGCGCCGCTGCCAGCGGCATCGCAACGCAGGGGCAGATGGTGCAGCAGTTCGGTGATCACCTCGCGGGCCACGGGGTTGTCATCCACCACCAGCACGCGCATCTGACGCAGGGCCTCCGGCAACAGCCGCGGGGTGCTGCACACACCAAGGCGAAAACGGCAGCGAGCGGTGAAACAGGAGCCCTCCCCGGGGGTGCTGCGCACCGAGATGGAGCCATCCATCAACTCCAGCAAGCGCTGACAGATGCTCAGGCCCAGGCCCGTGCCGCCGTACCGGCGGGTGGTGGACAGTTCTGCCTGGGTGAACGCCTGGAACAGGTTGCCCATCTGGGCTTCGCTCATGCCGATGCCGGTGTCCTGCACACGAATCACGAGTTCCACCTGCTCCTGTTGCTGCGCCCCGACGCTCACCTGCAGCAGGATCTGGCCCTGCTCGGTGAACTTGGCGGCATTGGAGAGCAGGTTGAGCAGCACCTGGTTGAGGCGCAGCGGATCACCGTTGAGGCAGGTCGGCACGTCATCGTCGACGCGGAAGACGAGTTCGACGCCCTTGGCGAAGATTCTGTTGGCGATCAGGGTGGCCGCATCGGCCAGCACCGCATCGAGCTGAAAATCAATCGCTTCAAGATGCAGCTTGCCGGCCTCGATCTTGGAGAAATCAAGGATGTCGTTGATGATCACCAGCAGCCCCTGGCCAGCATTGCTGATCTTCTGCAGGTAGTCGCGTTGGTGCGCGTTGAGTTCTGTGCGCAGAGCCAGATGTGACAAACCGATGATCGCGTTCATGGGGGTGCGCAGCTCATGGCTCATGCGCGAGAGGAATTCACTCTTGGCGGTATTGGCCTGCTCCGCTTCCTGCCGCGCCTGTTCCAGCTGCAACTTCTGCGCCCGCACGCGGGTGATGTCTTCCCCGGAGCCCAGCAGGGCGATCGGTCTGCCATCGACGCCATCAAGCAGGCTCAGATGCCAGCGCATCAGGCGGGTGCCGCGGTGGCTGGTGACGACGCGATAGTCCAACGCGCCATCGGGGGGCAGGGTGGCGCCTGCCGCCTGATCCAGCCAGTGGCGCAGCATCGCCTGATCTTCCGGGTCCACCATGTCGGTGAGCCAGTTGAGGCCCGCCCAGCCATCGGGGGGGATGCCGATCAGATCACAGCCGCTGCGGTTGAGCAGGGTGATGTGGCCCTCGAAATCAAGCGCCAGCAGAGTTGTCTGCGCCGTCTGGATGTAGGCGTTCAACTGTTCCTTGGTTTCGCGCAGGTTGCTGGTGCGCTCCTGAATCCGCTGGACCATCGCATTGATGGTGCTGGCCAAGGCGGCGATCTCATCGTGGCCGCTCACCACCACGGGGGTGAGGCTGGTTTCATCGGCGGGATCAAAACCCTGAATCGCCTGGTGCAACTTCTGAATCGGGCCCGCCAGGCGCCGGCCCAGCACAACTCCGGCCACCGTCACCAGCACGGCCGTGGCTGCCAGCAACAACAGCAGTTGGCGGTTGAGGGCCTGGCTGTCAAGCCGTGGTTCAGCTTCGGGAATGATCACGAGCACCCCCACATCGCTCTGCGGGATCTGCCGCCAGGCACCGAGCTTCAGAGCGCCGTTCGCTGCGCGCAGATAGCCGGCTCCGCCATGGCCCTGCTGGCGATCGGCCACATCCAAGCCACCACGCGAGATCGGATGGAAGTTCACTGCAGGCCTGGAGGCAGCGGCTTCCCCCGTGGGCACCGCCACGAACTGCCGCTGGTCACCCTGGCGTTGTTCGATCACCAGATGCGCCTCGGCGTTGTGGTTGAGTCGCTCAAAGCGGCTCTCCACCACCTTGCGGAAGGAGGAACCACCCAGCCGCCCGGCCAGGAGCAGGTTCTGCCTGCCCTGACCCCGCACCGGCACGGCCATCCAGGTGGCCATTCCTTCCGTGCATGGATCGATGCTGGGCGGGACCACCGACAGCTGGTTCCAGGGGCCCATCTCTGCCACCACTTTGTTCAGGCCGCAGCCCCGCAGCATCGGACCGTCGAGTGAGGTGCCGATCAAGCTGGGATTAGGCGCCGCAACGATCACCCGGCGCTGGGAGAGATCAACGAGCACCAGGTCGTCGAAGCCGAGCTGGGAGGCCTGCTGCGCCCAATCCCGTTCCAGGGTGGCCGGCCGCTGCTGCAACGCCTGGGCCAAGGCATCGAGATCAAGGCTTTTGGTGGTGAGCAGGGCCTGCACCTGCTCCACCTTGCCACTGGCCATCTGCTCGGTGGCATCCAGGTGGTGGCTGAGGATGCGGTCGCTGTAGGCATTGATGGCCACCACCTGGGAGAACACCATGGGGGTCAAGCCCACGGCCAGCAACAACAGGGTGAGCCGGCTCGAAAGCGAAAGGGACCCCAGTTGCTGTTGCCAGGAGCGGATGGGCCGTGTCATTGCAGGGCGAGATCAAGCGGCTCCGTGCTCACGCGCGGCAGCGGCGCCCGGCCACGGATCAAGCCCAGCTGCTTCTGCACAGCGAGCACGGCGGCGAGATTGCGTTCAAGTTGGCCGCCAGGCAGCAACATGTGCCGTTGCTCCGAGAGTGAGCGATAGATCAGGCCTTTTTCCGTTTCCCGAAACACCTCAGCGCTCACATCCTGCCGCCTGGCCATGATTTCCTGAGCCTCAGGATCGCGATCTGCCAGATCATGAGCTTGTTGCCACACCCGCACCAGGCGCCCCAGCACGTTCAGGTTGGTGCGGTAGTACTGAGGGTTAACCACCAGCACGTCAAAAATCTCACCGGGAATCTCCGCACTGCTGAAGGCCGTGACGGCCTCGCCACTGGCCAGCACGGCATCACTGAAAGGAGGGAAGAAAGCAGCGCCGTCGATCTGCCCATTGGTGAGGCGGCTGCCCATGTCGGCGAGGGGCACGGCCACGATGCGCACATCGGCGAGGCTCATGCCATGACGGGCCAGCGCCCTGCTCAATACAAACGGGCCCAGGGTGCTGGGGGTCACAGCCACGCGCTTGCCACGCAGGGCAGGGATCGTGCCGAGCGAACGGCGCACGGCCACCTTGTCGCCACCGCGGGATTCATCAAGGATCAGCACCACTACCGGGCAGCGTTTCGGCTGGCGGCTGCAGATGTCCACAGCTTCCACCGTGGTGAGCTGGGCGATGGGAAAACGGCCCTCTTCAAAGGCCTTGACGATGTCTGGCGGATCGGGAAAGCTCAATGTGTTGAGCTCCAGCCCCGCTTTCCGATCCAGTTGCTTTGCTTGGGCCAGATGGAAATACTCAAAGCCAGGCCAGCTGGCCACTGGAATCGTGACGCGCGTCGCCGTGTGGCAGCCCATCAAGCCGATGGCAATGGCTGCCAGTGCCGTGAGCTTGAGACGCTGGAGCACTGATTCAACCAGCTGGCTACTCAATGTACGCGGATGTTTTTGATAGCGCTGTTCAGCCATCCACCCAGCTCCCATAGGCTAAAAGCCCGTTTGCGCTTCCCCCATGGCTCCTGACTCCTTCCAGTACGAGCCGCTCGAGCGTTTCGGGGAGGGGCTCACCACCCGCCGGCCGTGGAACACAGCGGCGCTGGCCGGGGTGGAGTTGCTCAATGGCCGCGTGGCCATGCTCGGCTTCGCGGCGGCCCTGATTGGTGAGGCGATCACCGGCCTGGGCCCCGCCGGCCAGGTGCTGGCGCTGCTCCGCTGGACTCTGCTCTGAGCGCGTCAGCCGTCCTGGCGCATCCGCTTCACGGCCAGGCCCGCCTCGGTGGCGGTGACCCCAGCCAGCAGTACCAGGCCCAACAGGCCCACCAGCTGGTTCTGGGCTTCTGCGGCGGCGGCGGCGTCTTGCGCGAGCACGGCCCCAGCCACGAACCAGGCCGTAGCCAGCGCCGAGGTGATCCAGTAGGCCTTCCAGCGGCGCTGGTAGAGGTAGCCGGCGCCCAGCCCCGGCACCACATTCAGCACCACCGCCACCCAACCGGCGGAGGCGGCCAGGATCTGCGCACGGGTGGGGGCCATGGGGTGGGGCGTCAATGGCCCCACTCTGGCGCTTGCGGGGGGCAGTGGGGGAGCTGGTCTCGTTGCTGGCTGGCAATGGATTGCATCCAGGCCAAGGTTTGGCCTTTCTTTGAACGGTGTTGGGCTCACCCGCACAAGACAGCCAGGCATAAAGGCGGGGGGCGCAGGCATGGGGGTGATGCGGCTGTTTGCTCAGGCCACGGCCACCAGGACGCGGGCCGCTTGCTTGCTTTCGCCTGAGGCGGCGGCCGCCTTGAGCAGTTGCTCGCAGAGGCGATCTGGATCGGCGATGGCCTGGATGCCCGGGCCGGCGCTGCCGAGCAGCTGGGGGTTGGCGCAAAGGTTTTCGAGCATTTCGGCCAGGAAGATGTCCTGGTTTTTCACCAGCCCCGGCGCGATGCGTCCGCAGCGGCCGCCGATGGTCCAGCGGATCACTCCTGCCGGATCGGTGACCAGCACCGCCGGGCGATGTGCCAGCCGGTCCTGGATGCGCTCGGGATCACGGCTGAAGAAGAAGGCCTCCGCCTCATCGGAGGTGCAGCGAATCAAGGCGGCGGCCTCCGCCAGCGGCTGGAAGCGCTGCAGCACCTCCGCCGTGGGCAGCGCCCCAGGGAGCAGGCCCCAGTGCTCCGGCTGCCAGTTCACATCCAGCGCCACCAGCACTCCGCTGGGCGCTGTGCGGTTGAGCACCATGCGCAGCACCTGGTGTTGGCTGGCGCCGAGCAGGGCGTCACTGGTGATCAGCAACCAGAACGATTCGTTGATCTCCGGCAGCATCGCTTCGGTGAGGCCGGCCGGGGTGTGGGTGCCCGGGTTGGGGGCACCCAGCTTGGGGGGGCAGGAGATGGGCGCCAATGCGGCGTCATGCATGGCCTCGGAGAAGGCCACCACTTCGGTGTGGGCTTGGCGGGTGAACGGTGTGGTGAGGGTCATAGGTGTGGGTGGGTGAGGGGGCAGGTGGTGGCGTCGTTGGCGGCAGACCGCACGCCGGGATCAGTCGTTCTTGCTGGCGAAGCGATGGAAGCGACCGGCCAGGTCTTGAAACAGGGCGTCGCTCTGCTGCAGCAGCGATTCCCAGTTCTCCTGGCTGCTTTGCTGCAACTGCTCCAGCTGGGCTGTGGCCTGGTTACGAGCATTGATGAGCTCGTCGAGGTGTTGCCTGGTGGTGCGGCGCACGGATTCGGCAAGGCCGCTCATGCCCTTCTGCAACTCTTCGATCTGCCCCGACCAGGCTTCGATCTGCACGCGTTTCTTGTTCAGAACCGCTTCCTTCAGTTGTGCATTGGCCTGGCTTTGGTCATTGCGATCGGCACTGGTGGCCGGTTTGGTGATGGTCGTCATGGTGGTGTCTCCGTGATAGCAACAACAAACGCGCCGCTCTGCTGGCTGCACCAGAAGTGCTGCACATCAGAGGAATCAGATTCGGGATCCTTGCAGGCGTTCAGCGAGGCCGGGCCCCTGTGGGGATCGGCGCTTGCAGGGGGCGGCAGGGGCAGTGCCGTTGGTTCAGAAGCTCAGGCGATGGTTGTCAAACCATTCGGCAAGCCTTGAACTGATGAAAGGCGTTGCAGCCTTTGAAACGGCAGAAGCGCTGTGCGCGTTCGTTACTTTCAACATACCCCTTTTGGGTGAAATGTCAACATCTCTGCGACGCATTCGTTGATTCCCAGGCGCTGCGATTCGCTCAGATCCCACTGGTGCAGCGTCATCTCGGCGGCGCGGGTTTGCCATCGTGGTGCTGTTCCGCTGCAGCCACGCCTGCGCGCCCCCTCCGATGCCCCTTCCCCGCCAACCGATCCTGCTGCTCGGCGGCTTTCTGATCAGCGCCGAGGCCTATGCGCCGATGGTGGCGCGGCTGCAGCAGCTGAGCGGCCAGCCCGTGAAGCTGGTGGCAGTGGGCAAGCCCGAATGGCTGCTCACCGTGTTCGCCTTCGCATGGGCGCGCATCCTCGATCGGGCCGCTGCCGCCGCCGCGGAACTGGCACAGGCCTCACCCACCGGCAGGGTCACCCTGATCGGCCACAGCTCCGGCGGCATCATGCTGCGCCTCTTCCTTGATCACGCCCCCTTCCAGGGCCGCTCCTACGACGGCAAGGCGCTCGCCGACACATTGGTGATGCTGGGCAGCCCCCACACCGCCCTCATGGCCACGGTGCTGCGTGAGCTGGTGCAGCAGCGCCTGCCGGGGTCACCCTTCGCCGATCGGGTGCAGTACGTGTCGGTGGCGGGGGATCTGGATCTGGCCGCCGCCAGCCCGCTGGCCCAGCGCCTGGCCCCCACCGCCTACCGCAACAGCACCGGCGATGCCGCCGATCGCGGCGACGGCCTGGTGCCGGTGGCCTCCGCCCTGCTGGCCGGCTCCACCCCGCTGGTGCTGATGGGGGTGGCCCATGGCGGTGCCTTCGGGCCCTGCTGGTACGGCAGCCCCGAGGTGGTGGAGCGCTGGTGGGACCTGGTTCAGCCCGCCGCCTCCAGCAGCTCCGCCAGCGGCACGAAGCTGTAGCCGCGCCGGCGCAGCGCGGGAACGATCCAGCGCAGGCTGGCCTGGGTGCGGGCGTTCAGCTCCGGTGTGTCGTGCAGCACCAGGATGCCGCCGGGGTGGGCGTTGAGCTGCACGAACGCCCGCACGAACCACAGCGGTGGCTGATTGGTGTCCCAGGGAAAGATCGAGCCCAGCACCAGCTGGTAGCCGCACGCCGCCAGCCAGCTCAGCATCAACGCATGGAACCAGCCCCGCCCCGGGCGACACCAGCGCCACTGCAGCGTCTGCGGCGCCGCGGCCCGCTCCACCGCGGCGGCGGTGGAGCTCAGCTGACGCAGAAATTCAGCCTCATCGAGCTCGGCGGAGCGCCCATCGCACCACAGGTGGTTGCCGATGGCGTGGCCCTGCTCCAGGGCCCGGCGGGGAAAGTGCGGGTCGTTGGGCAGGTGGGAGCCGATCAGGAAGAAGGTGGCCGGCACCTCCAGCTCCCGCAGCAGCTCCAGCAGGGCCTGCGAGCCGGGGCCGCTGGGGCCGTCGTCGATCGTGAGCGCCAGCCGCCGCTGCCTGCCCCCGCCGCAGAACACCACCTCCGGGTTGAGTGGCGCCAGCAGCGTGCGGATCACCAGCGAGGGCAGCAGCACGATCAGGGCCAGCAGGGTCACGGCCAGCAGAAGTCCGGCGAGCGCGATCAGGGCCAGCAGGGCAGGGAGCGAGGTCAGCGGGTGTGGAAGTGGGGGCATGGCGGGGATCGCTCAGGCCTGGAGGGTCGTTGGCGTCACCCTGCCACCGCTGGTGGCGCGAGGGGCCAGAATGAGAACCGTTCTCAGCCGTGCTTCCAGGGCTGGGCGGCTGTTTGTTCTCGCCTCATGGCTCAGGTTCCCGTCACCGTCCTCACCGGCTTCCTCGGAGCTGGCAAAACCACCCTGCTCAACCACATCCTCACCAACCAGCAGGGGCTACGCACTGCCGTGCTGGTGAATGAGTTCGGCGAAATCGGCATCGACAACGAGCTGGTGGTGGCCACCAGCGACGCCATGGTGGAACTCAGCAACGGCTGCATCTGCTGCTCAATCAACGGCGAACTGCAGGAGGCCGTGGAGCGGGTGCTGGACCGACCGGATCCGATCGATTACATCGTGGTGGAAACCACCGGACTGGCCGATCCTCTGCCCGTGGCCATGACCTTCATGGCCGGTGAGTTCCGCGATCAGCTGCGGCTCGATTCGATCATCACCCTGATCGATGCTGAACACTTTGCCGTCACGGCCCTGGACAGCCCGATCGCC
This sequence comes from Synechococcus sp. ATX 2A4, assembly GCF_024346375.1. GTDB lineage: Bacteria > Cyanobacteriota > Cyanobacteriia > PCC-6307 > Cyanobiaceae > MW101C3. The sequence goes on from NZ_JAGQCV010000007.1 coordinate 39,473, forward strand.
CGGGCTCAGGTGGTGTACGGCGACATCCTGCTGCTCAACAAGTGCGATCTGGTGGAGGAGGCGCGCCTCATCGCGGTGGAGGCCAGCCTGCGCGAGATCAAGGCCGACGCTCGCATCCTGCGGGCCGACCACGGTGCGGTGCCCCTGGCCATGCTGCTGAGTGTGGGCCTGTTTGAAACCGATCGGCTGGCAGAGCTGCAGGCCCGCGAAGACGCCCTTGAAGACACGCGTCAGCCTGCCGACAACCACAACCACAGCCACCACAACCACAGCCACAGCAACGGCCACGGCGATAAGCACACCCTTGATCACGATCACGGTCATGCCGCTGGCCATTCCCATCCCCACACGCCGGAGTTGGAAGGGTTCCTTTCGGTGTCCCTGTCGGTGGAAGCCCCGTTCGATCTGCGCCGATTTCAGTTCTTCCTCGATAACCAGCTCCCTTCAACAGTGTTCCGGGCCAAAGGCGTGCTCTGGTTCCGCGAGAGCGAGCGCCGCCACCTCTTCCACCTCTGCGGCAAGCGCTTCACCATCGACGATTCGGACTGGCCCGCCGGCCAACCTCGCCATACCAAGGTGGTCGCGATTGGTAAAGGCCTCGATCAGGCCACTCTCAAGGCCCAGCTCGAGGCCTGCATGGTGGCGCCATGACACGGGTGCTGCTCATCTCCGGGCCGCCGGGTTGCGGCAAGACCAGCTGGATCCTCAACCAACTGCAAGCCCACCGAGGGCCCTGCGGTTACCTGCGGCTGGAGGGTTTCACGGCAGCGGAGCTCCAGCAGGCCCCGGATGGGGGCATCGATCGGGCTTTTCTTGTGGACCAATGCCCAGGGCTGCTGGATCTGGCCGAACCCGGTGAGAATCCGGCAAGCCGCCCGCAGGATCTGCTGGCGTTGATCGAACTGCCCCAGTGGCAGGCTCCTCCCGAGGCCGGCCTGGCGGGGATCGACCCACGGCTGCTCCCCCCGCTGGAAGCCCTGCAACTCCTGCCGCAGCGCCATCTGAGCTTCGGCCGTGACGCGGAACTTCCCGCTCAGGACACCTTGCAGTTCAACGCCCTCGAAGCCTGGAGCCTGGACCTGACCCACAGCGTCTGGGATCCCCCCAGCCTCAACAGCTTCTGGTTTGAGCTGGTGAATGGGGCCTACGGCGAGGTGTATCGCGCCAAGGCGCTGATGAACCTGCCCGATGGCCGCAGCTTCTTCTTCAACTGGATCGTCAGCCAGGAGGGGACCCAGTTCCTGCCGCTGGAGCGTGTTGCTCCGCCCGTGGGCCGCCCGCAACGCATGTCGCGGCTGGTGGTGCAGGGCAAACACCTGGATGCGGCTGGCATCGAGGCCACCATCGCCGACGGCCTGCTCAGCGATGCGGTGCTGGAGCTGCAGCAGGCCCCACAACGCCCCTTCGGCGCTCCGCTCCCCGCCACCCGCTGACTGCCTCCATCTCCAACCACCGCCCCATGGCCCACGCCGTTATCTCCTGCCTGCACGCCAATCTCGCCGCCACCGAAGCGGTGCTCAGCGACATCGAACAGCTCGGCATCGACAGGATCACCTGCCTCGGCGATCTGGTGGGCTATGGCCCCCAGCCCAATGAGGTGGTGGAGTTGATCCGCGCGCGCCAGATCCCCAGCTGCCAGGGCTGTTGGGATGAAGACATCATCGAAGGCCTCAATTCCTGCGAATGCAGCTACCCCTCCCAGCTGGCTGAGCGGCGCGGGCAACGGGCTCATCACTGGACGGCGGCCCAGCTCAGCGAGGAGAACAAGGCCTTTCTCGCCAGCCTGCCGTTGTCGTTGCGGCGCGATCGCCTGCTGTTCGTGCACGGCAGCCCCAACAGCCAGCACGAATACCTCCTGCCCGACATGAATGCCTTCGCTGCCCTTGAGCGGGTGGAGGCGGCGCAGGCCGACACGCTCTTCTGCGGCCACACCCATCGCCCCTATGTGCGTGAACTGCGTGAGGGGGTGATCAAGCTGCGGTTGCACCGAGCCGTTGCGAACCCTGGGCCCGACATCGAACGCGAGGTGGATCTTCCCGTTCGTCGCATCGTCAACGCCGGCTCGGTGGGGGAACCGCGGCACGGCGGCACCAGCGCCACCTACGTGATCCACCACGAGCAGGACGACAGCGTGGAGATCCGCGAGGTTCCCTACGACGTGGAACGCACCTGCCAGGCGATCGTGGCCGCTGGGCTGCCGCCTCTGTTCGCCTGGCGGCTCCGCCACGGATTCGAGTACGCCGAGCGGGCCGACGACGCCAGCCACGTGTGTGAGCGCTGATGGCGAGGTGGGCACTGCTGAGCGGCTTGCGCGGTGATCTGACGGTCTATGCGGCGGTGCAGGCCGAGCTGCGCCGCCAGCGGGTCGACACGTTGTTTGTGCTCGGCGATCTGATCGGCCCGGAGCGCGAGGCGAACGCCCTGCTGGAGCGTCTGCAGCAGCCGCGCCGGGGAGATCTGCAACCGCACTGCCTCTACGGCTGGTGGGAAGAGCAGCTGCTGGCCGAGCGGGGCTTTCGCGGTGAGCGCCGGGCCGACGCCCTGCGCCAGAGCGGCGGGGAGGCGGCCGTGGCAGCCCTGCTGCAGGCGGTGGATCCCGTCCACATGGCCTGGCTGGCGTCGTTGCAGTTCGGTTTCGTGGAGCTCGATTGCGCCCTGCTGCATGGCAGTTCGGCCGATGTGGGCGACAGCCTCACCGCCGACACAGCCCCATTGCAGCTGCTGGATCGTCTCACCCGCATGGAGGCGAATCGCCTGTTCACGGCCCGCAGCGGCGAGCAGTTCTGCGTGGAGTTGTGCGGCGGTGGCATCGAATCACGCCTGCGTGATCTCGAAGGAGAACGGCAGCAGCACCAGAGCGTGCCCAGCCGCAAGGTGATCGGCGTGGGCAGCGGGCTGCACTACACCCTCTACGACCCGGGCAGCGACCATATCGCGTTCCGACGGGCCGGCGGTCCGATCCACGCCACTGGCAGGGGGTTCGCATGAACACGGGCTTCGGAGGTGTGGCGGAAACGCTGTCTCTCGATTTAGGTGGTCGCCGGCTTCAGGTGGTGCTGGAGCGCCGGGGGCCGACGGGGGCGCCCACCTGGCTGCTCTTGCCAGCCCTGAGCACCGTGTCGAGCCGCAGCGAGTGGCAACCGCTGGCGGCGGCGGTGGCGGAGCGCTGCCAGTTGGTGAGCTTCGACTGGCCGGGCTTCGGTGACAGTGACCGCCCGTGCCTTGACTACGACGCGGACCTGATGCGCTCGGCTCTGCGCTCCATCCTCAGCTACCTGTACGCCCAGAACCGCACACGCCTCACCGTGGTGGCCGCTGGGCACAGTGCCTCCATCGCCCTGGCCCTTGCCACCGAATGGTCAGGGCAGTGGCAGCGGCTGGTGGCCGTGGCGCCCACCTGGCGGGGCCCCCTGCCCACCATGACCGGCTGGCCGCCGCAGCGCTTCGGCTGGTTGCGGCAGCTGGTGGGCGCGCCGCTGATCGGCCCGGCGCTCTACCGGCTCAACACCAGCCGGGCGGTGCTGGGGCTGATGCTGCGGCGCCACGTCTGGGTCGAGCGGTCGCTGTTGACGCCGGAGCGCCTGCTGGAGCAACAGCAGCTGGCCCGCCGCCGCGGCGCCCGCTTCGCCAGTGCGGCCTTCGTGAGCGGTGGACTGGACGCCACCGATCAACGGGACTGGTGGCTGCACCAGGCCCGCCAGCTGCAGTGCCCTCTCCACGTGGTGCTGGCGGGGGAAGCGCCCCCGCGCTCCAGCGAGGAGATGCAGAGGCTGGCCGAGGCTGCCGATCAGGTGACGACTTTCCCAGGGCGGCTGGGGCTTCACCAGGAATTCGGCGCCGTGCTGGCTCAACGGTTGCTGGGCGACAACAACTCAGGTGACTGACCGGAACTGCCTTCGTCCCGGCCGCTTCTCCGTTGCAATCACCGCCCGGACCAGATCAGCCGGGCAGATCAGCTAAGGACATCTGCCATGGAAATCACCCAGGCAGGTTCGCCTGACTGATGGGCCCCAGTTTGACACCTTCAGGGTAATACTTCCAGCCATCTCTGATTCTTATCTTTTCATCCCAGGGAAGCTTGTAGCAGCCATCGGCAAGATCCTTGACCCAGGTGAGATAGTTTTCTTTCTCCCCACCGGGTTTGCCGACATAGGCGCGGCAGCCCAGGTTGAAGATGTTGTTTTCAAGTGCCCAATTCTCTCTGGCCTTGTCGACCAAGCGCGGAAACAGCTCTGCCGTTACGATTTCCCATGGATTCCGGTGCCCCTGTTGAATCACGTTGCCATCATAGTTGCAAACAGTGCCTTCGCCAAAGTAATAAAACACACCATCATAGCCAGCCAGGTTCACTGAAATCGTGTACATGAGATTCTGCCATGCATTCGTTTTGTTGGTCCATATCCATTGATCGTTGACTTGCGTGGAGTAGCCTGAAATGCGGATGTAAACATTGGCTCCTTTGTAGGCGGCCTCTCGAGCCAATTCTGGAAACATTCCGTCGTGGCAGATGCAAACAGCCAGCTTTGATCCCTTTGGTCCATCGCAGACGGGCATACCGTAATTTCCCGGTGACCATGGCTCGATGGGTACCCAAGGCTGTAACTTTCGGTAGTGCAAGGCAATGTCGCCTTGAGAGTTGATGATGATGGCTGAGTTGAACGGCGGCAGCCTGGGGTCATCATTCTGTTCCATCAGGGAGAACACGCCCCACACGTCACTCGCTCTGCAGGCTTCGCGAAAGCGGTCGATCTCCGGTGAATCAATGCGCAAGAGCATCTCGTCATAGGTCCAGATCGACGTATTCAGTCCTTGCGTTGAGTACTCCGGGAGAACCACCAGATCCAGGTCTGGATAGCCCGCCTTGGTGGAGGCCACAGCCCTGCAGATCTGATCCACCTGGGTCTGGATGTCTGAGGGGCCTTTGATCACGGGGACGGGATATTGAATCATCGCGACGAGAAGCGACTCCTCCCAGGCGCTGACGCTGCCGGTGCTGCCCATGCTGTTAAGAATGATAGTCATTATCATTCTAAAAGCCCCGCAAGCGCAAATCTGTCGCTTCAGGCACTGTTTCGTTGCGCCTCGCCCATGCGAGTGGGCCGGGCGCGGAGGGCTCAGGCCGCCGGCCCCTGGGCAGCGCGTTTCAGCAACTGCCGCCAGGAGACACCGTGTGCCGCCAGCCCTGCCTGCAGCGCATCGACCAGGGCGAGGGAGTGGGTGAGGTCTGCACCTGCCATCCCCTGCCGCCAGTCCTTGAGCAGGGCCTGGCAAGCCGCTTCGAGCGATGCTGCCGGATCGACGGCGTTGCTGCCAGGGCAATCCGGTTGTGGGGCTCGGGCTCGGGCACTGAGGGCATCCACGGGCGGAAGCAGGGCTTGCGGCCCTCCGGTGCTGGGCTTGGCTGAGGCTTCAAAGAAGCAGCTGCGGGCTCCGGTGTGGCAGGCCCCGGCTCCCACCTGCTCAACAGTCAGCAGAAGGGCATCGCCATCGCAGTCGTAGCGAAACCCGCGCAGCAGCTGGATGTGTCCACTGGTGGCTCCCTTGTGCCAGAGCGCCTGGCGCGAGCGGCTCCAGTAGTGCACCTGCCCGGTCTCAAAGGTGGTCAGCAGTGCCTGACGGTTCATCCAGGCCAGCATCAGCACCGCGCCGTCGAGCCAGTCCTGCGTGATGGCGGGGATCAGACCATCGGCGTTGAAGCGCAGGTGATCGACGCAAGCGTGTGGCCATTGCTCCATGGCGCTCATGCCCTGGCCCCCTCGTCTGGATCGAGGGGCCACATCACCCAGCCGCCCTCCTCACCGCCAGCCGCCAGGGCCTTGCGGTCGGCGCGCCAGGCCACGCTGCTGAGCGCCTGGCCATTCAGTTCGAGCACCTGGAGCAGGGATCCGGCTTCCGACCACAGCGCCGCGGTGCCATCACGCGAGGCCGTGACGATCGGGGCCTGGGCAGGGCCACAGGCCAGTGCTGAGATCCGATCCAGATGAAAGGGCAACAGCACGGCGTTCCAGGCCTCGAGGTCACCCCCCTGGCCCGACCACACCACAGCGGCCTCCGCCGCTGCGACCAGCAGCCCTTGCTGCCCGCTGGCCAACCGAGATAGCGCCAGCGCATGGATCTTGCCCGGCAGGTCACCCACGCCAAGCATGGGTTGCTGCAGACCCCGCCAGAGCACCAGGCGGCGATCCAGCAAACCAGCTACGAGCCAAGGGGGGTCCGATCCCCAAACCAGCTGCAGAACCGCCGAGCCGGTTTCCAGGTGCAGCGGCTCCATGGCCCGATGGGTAGGAGCGGGTGTCAGCGGCAGGCGCCAGATCCACACCCCCTGGCCCGTGCCCGCCGCCAGTTGATCGCCCGCTGGGCTCCAGCTCAGGGCCATCACCGCGCCGCCCGGGCTGGACAGCGGCGGCAACCAGACCTGGTCTTCGCTATGCCAGATCCAGATCTCATCTCCCCTTGCCACGGCCAACAGGCGGCCATCCGGTTGCCAGGCCAGCTGATCGATCCAGCCCCCGACTGCCGGCGCGATCAACTGCTGCGGCACGTCACCGTCCAGGCGCCAGAGCGAGAGCACACCCCCCTCACCGGCGGCGGCCAGCCAGCGGCCACAGCTGGAGAAGCCCAGGGCGTCAAAGCCCTTGCTACCGGCAGCGTTGGCCTCCTGCAAGGGCCAGTCCACGCCGGCCGTGAAATCCACCAAGATGAACTCCCCCGCTGCGCTGGCAATGGCGAGTTGGGCAGCCTGGGGTGCCCAGGCCAATCCCGTGACGCAACCCTGAACCCTGCCGCGCAGTTGCTTCTTCACCGGTCCTTGGGCCGTGGGCGGTGCGGGCTTCGAGAGCTCAACCATCACGGGTGCTGCACTCCAACAGCTGGTTGAGGCGCAGCCGTCGCTCGCCGTGCGGATCAGGAGCCAGCTCACCGACCAGCTCCTGAGCCAATCGCTCGACAGCCTGCGGCCACTCCACCTCACCTGTGCGCTGCAGCAGAAGCTCCGCCGAAAGCAGCCAGGCCTGCAGAGCCCTCAGATCGCTGCACACCTGCCGCCGACCGATGGTCTGCCGCGCCAGGGAGGACGGTTCGCTGGCGAGCTGCTGGACAACAGCCGACGTCAGGCTCTGCATGGCCTGGAGGCAGGCCCAGAGCTGCTGTTGCTGCCCCCGCAGGCTGTCCTGCCGTCGCAGCAGTCCATCGTGAAGACGCTCGAAGCGCTCCTGCTCCTCGGGTGAGGGTCCCTGTTCCCAGGGGTCCTGACCAAAGAATTCCCGCGCGTCCGACGTCATCGGCAGACGCCGGAGCCAGGGGGACGAGAGCAGCGCCAGGCACTCCGCGTCAGCATCCGCATCAGCAAACGATAATCATTCTCGTATGGTAGACCCCTGGTGCCGTTCGCCTTGGCCATGCAGCGCATAACAGCTTCACGCCACGGGCAGAACCCCATCGCCTCTGCGGGGCTCGCACCTGCGAAGCCCGGGCCCGTGCTGACCGTGGCGCTGCAGGCCATGGACCTCAGCGGCAGGCGCAGAACCGAACGGCAACTCCTTTCCCTGGCAGTTGGTCAGGGCACACTTCCGGCCTGGCTGGAAGTGGAGTTGGCAGGACTGCAGCCAGGCACCACCAGCCGCTGGCGTGTGGGGCCTCGCCAGCGGCCCCTGGCACTGGTGGGCCACCCCCACCTCCCCAGCAACGGGCTGATCTGGCTGGAACTGGAACTGCTCGAATCCCGCCGGCCCTCCCTGCCAGGGGATGGGCCCAGTGGTTGCGCCTTGATCAGCCAAGCCGAGGTTCAGGCACTGTTTGAACGCTGGAACAAGGCGTTGCAGAGCCAGGATCCGGAGTGGGTAGCGCACTTGTACAGCCGCGATGCGGTGCTGCTCCCCACGCTCTCGGATGAGCCCCGAACAGACCATGACAGCATCGTGGATTATTTCAGCCACTTTCTGCAGAAGCGTCCCAGCGGTGAGATCAGCCAGCGGGAAATACTGATCGGCTGCAACATGGTGCAGGACGCTGGTTTATACAACTTCCGCTTCCTTGACGGCAGCAATGCCCAGGCCCGCTACAGCTTCATCTATGTGCTCGAGGATGGTGAGTGGAAAATCTCACACCATCACTCCTCCTTGCTGCCGGAAGCGTCAGGGAGCTGATGGAACCCCTCACGATCCAACTTCACGACAGCCTGAGCCGGCGCAAGCGCCCCCTGCAGCTGGAACAACCTGATCGGGTGACGCTGTATGTGTGCGGCCCCACCGTCTATGACTTGCCCCACATTGGGAATGCCAGGCCGGCTGTGGTCTTTGATGTGTTGGTGCGCTTGCTTCGCCACGCCTATCGGCAGGTGATCTATGTGCGCAACTTCACCGATGTGGATGACAAGATCAATGCGGCGGCAGCCACCGCAGGGGTTCCCATTCGCACGATCACGGAGCGCACGATTGCCGCGTATCAGGCCGACATGCGCGCTCTGGATGTGCTGCCACCCGACCGGGAGCCCCGCGTCACCGAGCACATCAGCGACATCCAGTTCCTGATCACCCAACTGCTGGATCGTGGCCATGCCTATGTGGCGGCGGGCCATGTGCTGTTTGAGGTGGCCAGCTTTGCCAGCTACGGCCAGCTCTCCGGCCGCACGAAGGCAGGAATGCAGGCCGGCGCCCGCGTGGAGGTGGCGCCGTTCAAGCGCGATCCCACAGATTTCGTGCTCTGGAAACCCTCCAGTCCCGACCTGCCTGGCTGGGAGAGTCCGTGGGGCCGCGGAAGGCCCGGCTGGCATGTGGAATGCACGGCCATGATCCAGCGTCACCTGGGTTTCCCGATCGACATCCACGGCGGTGGCCAGGATCTGATCTTTCCCCATCACGAGAACGAGATCGCCCAGGGCTGTGCCGCCACCGGTCTGCCTTACTGCCGCACCTGGATGCACAACAGCTTCATCACCGTGGCTGGACAGAAGATGTCGAAATCCCTCGGCAATGTGCTGCTGGTGCGTGATCTGCTCCAAATGGCTCCCGGCGAAGCCATCCGTCTGGCCCTGCTGGCCAGTCATTACCGCCAACCACTGGACTGGAACCAGGAGCGGCTTGATCAGGCCAGGCGTACGCTCATCGCCTTCTACCGGGCCCTGAGCAGCGCGGTTACTGGCGACGAACACCGCCCCTGCGCTGCCGAGAGCCGCCCGGATCCGATCGTGCTTGGGGCCCTGGCGGACGATCTCAACATCTCCGTCGCTCTCGCCCGCCTGCATGGGCTGAGCCGGGAGTTGCAGTGGGCCACGTCAGCTGCCGAACGGGGGCCCCTCAGAGCCAGCCTGCTGGGCTCAGGCCAGCTCCTCGGCCTGCTGCAGAAAGAGCCCCACAAGGCGCTTGCCGGGCTGTGTTCACCACCCCGGCAGGTCGCAGCGTCGGAGGCATGGCTGTCGGAGGAGGCGATCGCCGAACTGCAGAGGCGCCGCCAACGGGCCCGTCAGGAGGGGGATTTTTCGCTGGCCGACCGGTTACGGCGGCAATTGATCGATGCCGGGGTGCCGGTGGCCGACAGCAAGGCCGTGCGTAGCATCGCCACCCCAACCCCTACGGACCCTTGAGATCCATCGGCTGGAGGGTGCAAGACGTGGCTTGACGTGGCCGAACTGTGGCCCTTGGCCTGTGGACGCCGAGGTGGCACGAAACGGATCTGCCATCCAGGCTGTGTATGTGTCATGCGCATTGAATGGTGCCCAAGCGTGTTCATGGGAGAGAAGATCAAGTGTCATCGCGGCTGATTTGAACAAATCATGCAGGTGGTGATGTGATCATCTCCTCGCCACATCTGTTTGGATGCTGAGCCGGAATCGCCGACACTGTGCTCGGACTTGTAGCAAATGATACGGGTGTTCGTGTGGATTGAACGAGCGCATACACCGGTATGCCAGTACAAAGGTGATGCGGATATGTGCAAGTTGCGTGAAAGAGCTCACTGGTGCCATCAATCAACATCTGGCGGCTGAGTTTCAGGCCGGCCACACCTATCTGGCCATGTCCATCTGGCTGCGGGAGAAGGATCTCGCCGGTTTCTCCACCTACATGCTCGATAAAAGCCAGGAGGAACGGGCCCATGCCGCCCGCATGATCGCCTATTTGGTGGACAGCGACGAGCAGGTGGAACTGCCCACGATCGAGGCCCCGGAGCGCAGTTGGCCGTCGTTGCAGAGCCTGTTCGATCAGGTCTTTGATATGGAGAAAGGTGTCACCGCCTCCATCAACCGCCTCTATTCCATGGCGGAATCCGTGGGCGAGCGCAGTGCCACCGCCATGCTCGATTGGTTTGTGGCTGAACAGCTCAAGGAGGAGGCCGAAGCCCGCTTCGTGCGCAAGCGCCTGCGGCTGGCCGGTGACAACAGCGCGGCCCTGTTGCTGCTCGATCAGCAGTTCCTCGAAGGCACGGCTCTCGCCCATATCAAGCAAGGGCTGAGTGGTACCCAGCTCGCCTGATCTGTTGCGGCTTTCTTCCCCTTCCCCTGCTGTTGTGCCATGCCCCGTTCTGAACAACCCACGGCCCGCAGGCGCGGTGGCCGGGGGCCAGGCGTTCAGCTGGCCTTGCTGGGGATGCCGAACACCGGCAAGTCGACGCTTTACAACCGGCTCACCGGTGGCCATGCGCAGATCGCCAACTGGCCAGGCCTCACGGTGGATCTGCTGCGCGGCGCCATGCCCCCCGACCGCAACGGCACTGCCTACGAGCTGGTAGACCTGCCCGGCATCCACGACCTCAGCGGCAGCAGCGAAGACGAGGCCCTGGTGCAGCGCTTCATGCGCAACACCCCGCCCGATCTGGTGCTGGTGGTGCTCAATGCCAGCCAGATCAGCAGCCAGCTGCGCTTGTTGCTGCAGATGCAGCAGCTGGGCCTGCCCGTGGTGGCCGCCCTGAACATGAGCGATGAAGCCCGGCGCTTCGGCATCGCGATTGACCATGAGGGGCTGGGTCGGGCCCTTGGTCTGCCGCTGCTGCCCGTCAGCGCCAAGAGCAACCAGGGTATCCATGCGCTGATTGACCAGCTGCATCAATGGGGCGAAGGCCACCAGCCGCCCAGCGCCGGTGCCCCTGCGGCACTCCAGCTTGAGCCCCACGTGCCGGAAGGGCGGCAACAGGAACTGGTGGCCCGCTACGTGACGTTGCCGGCCCGGCTGCTCAACCGCCGCACCCGCCTGGTGGATCGCGTGCTGCTCAATCCGGTGCTGGGGGTGGTGCTGTTCCTGGCGATCGTGATGGTGGTGTTTCAGCTGCTGTATGCGATCACCACTCCACTGCAGGAGCTGCTGGGAGCGGGGCTCGCATGGATTCAGGGCAGCTGGCTGGCACCGGGATTGCAGGTGCTCGGTTCACCGGATTGGTTGAAGCGTTTCCTGCTGGATGGCCTCTGGCTGGGCGTGAGCACGGTGGCCACTTTTCTGCCGCTGATCTTCGTGTTTTACGTGATGATCGCCATCATCGAAGATTCGGGTTACCTGCCGCGGGCCGCCTTCCTGATGGACGGCTTCATGCGTTGGCTGGGGCTCGATGGACGCGCCTTCGTTCTTCAGGTGATGGGCTTCGGTTGCAATGTGCCCTCGATCATGGGAACGCGGGTGATCCGGGATCGGGGCATGCGTCTGCTGGCGATGTTGTGCATTCCATTTGCGCTGTGCCAGGCCCGGCTCACCGTGTTCATCTTCATGGCCGGCGTGTTCTTTGCTGATCCCTGGTGGGCGCCAGGGCTGGTGCTGTTTGGTTTTTATGTGATGAGCTTTGCGGCGGCGGTGATCACTGGCCTGGTGTTCAAGCGGGCCTATCCTAGTGATGAAGCTTTCGTGCTGGAGCTTCCCCCCTACCGGGCCCCCAGCCTGGCCACGATCCTGCGCCGCGGCTGGACCTCAATGCTGAACTTTCTGTTCACCACCCGGGTGTTCATTGTTGTGGGTGCGGCCGCCATCTGGTTGCTCACCAACCTTCCTCCGGGGGCGGCAGAGGGATCCGGCGGCACGTTGGCGGCGGGGATCGGCCAGCTGTTCCAGCCGCTGTTGGGGCCGATCGGCATGAACCCGGAGCTCACGGTGTCGTTGTTCTTTGGCTTCATCGCCAAGGAGATCTTGCTGGGGGCGATGGCGGTGATCTACAACACCACCGAATCGGGGCTGGGCGGTGCGGTCCATGCGGCGATCACGCCGTTGCAGTCGCTCAGCTTCATGACCTTTGTGCTGCTCTACACCCCCTGCCTGGGCACCGTGGCAGCCCAGATCCAGGAAGCCAAGAGCAGGAATTTTGCCTTGCTGTCGCTGGGGTGGTCGCTGCTGCTGGCCTGGGTGATGGCGTTGATCGTCTACCAGGGAGGTCGCCTGCTCCTGGCGCTGGGCTGAGCCAGGTCTGTTCCGGTTGAGCCAGATCTGCCCCGGCCCGGTCCCAGCGTCATCGATCGGGCTGGTGTCCATGAAAAAAGCCCCTCACGGTGAGGGGCTTTCGTAGCACCTCGTTGGCCATACTTTTCAGTGTGATGTGTCAGTGCAACGTATCAGTGCAACGTGACCAGATCCACGTCCATTTCGGCAGCTTGTTCATGGCGGATCATGAACTCGAGCATGCCACTGGCCAGATGCAAAATGCCGCCGGGCTTGCCGCGGCGCAACACCTCAAGTTCTGCTCCGGGCCGCACGCCCATCGCGTGAAGCCGGCGTTGCAAGCCGGCATGCATGGGCAAGCAGTTGATCAAGACACGAGCGCCTGTCGGAACCTGGTTGAGTGGCATCCATTGCTCCCGGTTTGTCTAACAATCTTAGGTCGAAACGTCGTTCAATCGAACCGTTGTTCACCGAAACCTTTGTTCAGCCAAACCTTTGCCCAGCTGAAACATCGTTTAATCGAACCGTTCGTTGCCCACTCAAACCGTTGTTCAACCAAACCCTGCTCCGCCCGAGCGCCGCGGCCGCGGGCGGCCGGGCAGGGTCACCGGCCACAGCCACCAGCGGCCTTGATCGCCACCGGCGGCCAGATGCCGGCCATCGGGCCGCCAGGCCAGCGCCTGGAAGCCCTGGCCCTCCCCTTCCAGCGCCTGCAGCAGGCGGCCGCGGCCATCCCAGAGGCCCACGCTGCCATCGGCGGAGGCCGTGGCCAGCAGGCGGCTGCCGGGCGCGAAGCCCAGCGCCGTGACGCGCTGCTGATGCCAGAGCAGCGGTTCGGGCTGCCAGCCCTGCTCGCTGCGATTGCGCTGTTCCCACAGCACCACGTGGTCGGCGGCGGCCACCGCAAGGGCGGGCGCCAGCTTCGCGGGTTGATCGCTCCAGGCCAGCGCCCGCACCTTGGCGGGGAAGCCGCTGAACTGCCAGGGTCGCCCCTCGCCGGCCTCAGGCCAGAGCAGCAGGGAGCGGTCCATCTGGCCGCAGGCCAGCAGCTCGCCCACCGGCGAGAAGGCCAGGGCCAGCCCCACCGAGCCGGTGGGGGCGCGCCGGGGCGGCGGCGCCGCAGCGGCGGTGGGTTGCCACAACGCCAGCTCGCCGTGGCAGCTCGCCGCCAGCCGTTTGCCGTCGGCGCTCCAGGCCAGGGCCTGGGCGGTGCCGGGCAGCTCGAGGCTGTCGGGGCGCCACTGACGCAGCGCCCCATCCCAGAGCCGCACCCGGCGGCCGGCGGCCACCGCCAGCAGCAGCCCCCGGGGCTGCCAGACCGCCGCATCCAGCCAGCCGGCGCCGAGCGGCTGCGGCGCGAACGCCAGCGGCCGCACCCCGCTGCCGCCCAGCTCCCAGAGCAGCAGCTCGCCGGCCTGGCCCACCGCCATCAGAAACTGCCCGTCGGCGCTGAAGCCGATCGCATCAAGGCTGGCGTTGCCAAGGCCCTGCAGCAGCTCTTCGCAGCCGGCGCGGAAATCGAGCAGCAGCAGCTCGCCGCCGGCACTGGCGATCGCCAGAAACTCGCCATCGGCCGACCAGCTCAGCGCCGTGATCGCCTGCTGCAGCTCCCCGCTGAGCCGTTCCTGTACCAGGGGCTGCGCCGCTGTCATAGCGCCTGACCGCTCAGGCCACACAGGCGTTGAAGCCCGCCCGCAGGCCCTCGGCATCGAGCTCGCGGCCGATGATCACGAATTCGGTGCAGCGCCGCTCGCCCTCTTTCCAGGGGCGATCGAAATCGCCATCCAGCAGCATGTGTACCGCCTGGAACACATAGCGCTCGTCTTTGCCTGCCAGCTGGATGATCCCCTTCATCCGAAACAGATCGGGCCCCCGCTCCGCCACCAGATCCGCCAGCCAGGTGCCCAGCTTGTCGAGATCCATGGGCCGCTCCTCCACAAACGCCACCGAGCCCACGGCGTCGTCGTGCTCGTGGGCGTGCTCCTCCACCAGGAAACCGGGATCGAGGCTCAGGGCCCGCTCCAGTTCGAAGGCCCCCACGCCGAGCAGCTGATCGATCGGGGCATCGGCGTTGCAGGTGGTGATCAGCCGCGCCATCGGATTGATCGCCCGCACCCGCTGCTCGATCGCCTGGCGCTCGGCCTCCTCCACCAGATCCGCCTTGTTGAGCAGCAGCACATCGGCGAAGGCCAGTTGCTCCTGCACTTCCTCCGCCTCCCAGTGCTGCTGCACGTGCACCAGATCCACCAGAGTGATCACCGCATCAAGACGCAGTTCATCGCGCAGATCTTCATCCACGAAGAAGGTTTGGATCACGGGGGCGGGATCGGCCAGGCCGGTGGTTTCGATCACCAGATGATCGAAGCGATCGCGCCGTTTCATCAGGTTGCCGATGATGCGGATCAGATCGCCACGCACGGTGCAGCAGATGCAGCCGTTGTTCATTTCGAAGATCTCTTCGTCGGCTTCGATCACCAGCTGGTTGTCGATGCCCACCTCCCCGAATTCGTTCACGATCACCGCCACCTTGAGGCCGTGTTCGTGGGTGAGGATCCGGTTCAGCAGGGTGGTTTTGCCGGCGCCGAGATAACCGGTGAGCACGGTCACGGGCAGGCGATCGGCGGCTGGAACGGCGCTGGTGAAGGCCATGGCGAGGGGTGGGGGCCGGTCCGGCGGGCAGCGCAGACGCCCCGTAGGAGTGAGAATCGTTGTCGTTCTAGCAGCGGCGGCGCCCAATGGCTGGCTCGGGCCCCTCTGGGTTAAGGTTTTATTCGGAAAAGACTTTGCTACCGTTTCGGCGATCGGACAATCGACCTATGGCTATGTAGGTCGGTCGGCCCGTTGGCTCGACCAATGACCTCATGGGGTAATTTTAAGCCACTTGGTTCGATCAGGTGAGCCGCGGTTCGCATGGCAATGGACAATCAGCCTATTTACAACTTGGCGGATGTGATCCGATTTCGGCTTCGAAGAGGGCTTTCTTTTGGTGTCGATACGATCGCTTGTCAGTACATCAGCGCCTTGGAGCCGGATTCGCTGGCGAACTTCAACAGGCAGCACGTTGATGGAGCTCCACCTGTTGACTTTGACTTGCTCAGAAGAGTGATTGATCAGCGTTCAGAGCAACGTTCTAATTCTTTGGATGGCTATGCTGGGCTGACCATTCATGCGCGTTTGGGAGATTGTCTGCATAAATGTCCTTCCGTTGAAGACATCACAAATCTTTTGTGTCGCCATGGGTTGGCTGAGGAATTCAAGCAATGTAGGATTCATTATGGAAATCATAATGACGTGAACATCAACGAGTCCAGGCAGTATCTGGATCGTCTTTGTGAGGCCGTCGAAGCCTTGGGCTTGGCATGCTCGGTTGTCTCAAGTCAGCCAGACGACGACTTTGTTGCCCTGGCGAATGCCAAGACTCTGGTGGCTGGCTACAGGGGATTTGCCTGGCTGGCCGCATGCGTGAATCCCAACCGTGTGATCTGGGATCTGCAGCAGCCACCGTTGTTTCCCTGGCTTGGAATCCAGGCCAACCGGCCCCAGCTTGTGCATGGTTACCACCATCAGTTGTCTTTGTGAACGCCTTGACGGCTCTGGGGATTGGGTACCAGGGCGAGCCAGCGGCTTTCGGCAGCATGGAGCACCTGGGCGCAGCCATGATTAGCAATAGTTCGGCTCGGCCGCCTGCTGGCACCGATCACCACATTGGCCCCGGCGAGGATGCGTCGCCCGGGCCTAGAACCCGGCCACAGCAGCCGACTTTCTGGCTTGAAGCGCTGCTGCGAAGCCCTGGATCCTGCTTCGAGAGTGGGCCTATTGAATGAATGGCCTACAGCGGGCCAACGACTTGGCAACAGCGGCGACACTGACCCTCAGCAATCTCACGAGCAAACTCGGTTGCGTCTGAAACTCGGGGGGCCGTCCTTCATCGATGCCTGTGGATGCGTGCGAACCCTCAGCGCACCTCCTCGGCAGTTAAGGGTAGGAATGGCGTTCTCTTTCAACGACATCATGTCTCGCGTGTTTTCCCTGAACAGGCGCTGAAGACACTTATCAACATCCATCACTTTGACCTCACACGCGCTGATGGCTCCACCACGGCTTGGTTGAGCATGACTACCCAATCGCTTTGAGCAGGCACTTGGCCATACTTCTGACCTGCCTCTGCTGCGAAGCTCTCCGAATGTACCTCAGCTCAACCCTAGACACGCAGAGCTTTTCCCGGCTTGGGTTGGCACCCGACTCAAAGCAATGATAAGGCGTTATTGCTTCATCAATTGACAGTATTCATTCTTCGGATTATTGGAAAGAAGCCAGAAGGTCAGACCTGCTTGGGCACCAGTTTTGTGCGGGTTTGATCGATGCCACCGTTTTGGTTGAGCCTGAATAGGGCTGAGCAGATACGAAAAACGATCAAGCTATCGCGAAGCCGCGGAAAGTGGTGGGCGTGTAGAACTGGGTGAGATCCTACAGGTCGCTAGCTTGCGCTTCTGACTGGCTTGCGCTGCTCCCTGGCTTGCGCTTCTGGTTGCTGATAGCTCAGGGACGCATGACAGAACCGAAAGTTAATGGCCTGATGATTGATCGCTTCTGGCCAGTCTTCCAGGCATTGGGGCCAACGGGTGCAGTGTATCCTTCGACGACGGCCCAAGCGCAAAAGCCACCATATTGAGGCGAATACTGGTCAGGATTCTCAGCAAAGAAATCCCGATTTTCAGCGCTAGTGCATTGCCATGTAGCAGTGCCCCACTCGTGAGTTTAGTTGGCGCTGCCCGGAATATATCGATTGTTTTTAAAGTATGCGACCGGATCGGCGCTTCGAATGGCGATGCCATTCTCAGTTAAAATGGCAGATGGCACATCGTTGATAGATGGCGTTTCTGCCGCATCTGTATTGGCTGCAATCTGAGATGTAGTGCTAGTCTCTTTTGCTGTGTTTGTTGTTGTTGCTTCGGTAGATGTCGGAACAGATTGACCACGGCCAAGCATTGGGTCGAATGCTAGGGTGGCTTCCGAAAGTGGCGACAGCAAGCGCATGCCTTTCTCTTGGCTAAACCAGCGAACAGACTTGCAATACCTGATTCAAGCGCCTGGGCGATCACTGTGAAAGATGTCTGTCCACACATCTGGCCATAATGAAAGCAGTCGTTAAGTTAGCGGTTGAAGCCTGTACTGCTTGCACTGCGCGATTGCCTATGGCGGGCTTTGCAACGCACAGCACGGCCACGCCTGTTGCCTTGGTTTTCTCTGGCGGCCACAGAAGCAGCTTGGATGTCGATGGCGTTGAGTTCTGGCTGGAGTCTTCTGGTTCCATCTTCCTCCTCTTTCGTCTGCACGCTGAGAGTGCATCTTTTGAAAGGAGGGTGCCTTTATGTGCGGAGGAGACCGCTATGGATTGAGCATTCCGGTGGACGTTCCCTTATGATGCTGCTGGGAAGCATAGTCGACCGTATTGACGCACATGCATGACCACGTGGACATTCTCGATGCGAGCGAGGTGGTGATCATTACCTCGGCAATCTGTCCGGCGCCAAATGTGTTCATGCTTGCGCTATCTGATCCTCGGGCCAGGCTTATTCAGGTCTTTGCTTGCTTATACCAGTGGATTCTAGGGGCCAAGGCCAGACGGATTGTGATTTGCGACGGCACGGTTGATGCCTCCTTGTTCTCGCCATTTTCTGAACTTGCGAAGGACCATGGCGTTGAGCTTGAGGTGCTCACCTTCAGCTCAAGCCAGAATTTGGTTTCAAGGCTGGGCAAGGGGTATGGGGAGGGGGAAATCCTTCGGTATGTGATGCTCAATAGCCGTCTTTTGCACAATGCGAATTGCTTCTTTAAAATCACAGGTAGATTGTATATTCGAAATTTCCGAGAGATTTGTCGGGCCCACAGCGCTACTCCTGTTATTTTTAATAGAAAGCCAAGGCCGGGAGTTGCCGATACGCGCTTTTTCAAGTGCTCTGTTGACTACTTTCGGCGAAGCTTGATGGATGCTTTTGAGAAGGTGAATGACCGGAAAGGCATTTTTTTAGAGCATCTCTACTGTTCCATTCTTGAGGCTGACAATGTGTTGGTTCCATTCAGTATTCAGCCTGAGATCGTTGGTAGATCCGGTACGACAGGGCGAGTGAATGGAGTGGGCGAGTACCCCCAGGATGCACTCTCAGCTGCAGAAGCAATTGCCTTGGCCCATCAGTCTTTTCGGCTCATCCCTCAGTCAGGCACTGCAGAGCCTTCCTAATAGAGCTTTGCGAATAGAACTCTGGGAATAGAGGTTTGCATGTGGCATGCCCCGTCGATGTGACAAGCGGCGAAGCCATGCCAGACCATCCCAGGAGAACCCGAGCAGGGACTTCCGAATCAAGCGGGCACCTGGGCAGAAGCTGGTTTCAGCTGCCACCTCCCTCAGATCCCTCCAGGTGTGGGGCACCTTCACGTCGTTGGCGCACCCGCCATCCGCAAGACTCAGAGCGCTTTCCCCTTCAGCAGCTGGGGGGCAATCATCAACATCAGGCTGCGGCTTTCCAGTGGCGCGCCGTCGTGCATCCAGCGGCTGGGCTCATGGGGGATGTCCTGACCGGCCGGCAGGGCGGTGTCGATCACCCGCAGCCAGCCTTCCGGCGCCGTGGGCAGCTCGAAGTGGATGGGCTTGCTGTAGGCGTTCAGTCCGCACCACAACAGCGGACCGTGGGCGTGGTCGTGCAGGCTCCAGGCCAATGTGTGCGACCAGCTGCCCCAGTCGGGTTGTTGCAGCACCACGCCGTGCCACTCCCGCCAGAGGTGATCACCCGGCAGGCCGGCCCCCTGGGCGCCCTCGGCGTAGGGGGTTTCCGGGTTCAGCAGGCTGAACAGATGGCTGCGCAGATGCACCAGCCGTTGCAGATAGAGCTTGAGGCCGAGGTCTTCGCCATCGGGTTCCCAGTTCATCCAGCCCAGCGGATTGTTCTGGCACCAGGTGTTGTTGTTGCCCCCCTGGCTGCGCCGCACTTCATCGCCCATCAGCAGCATCGGCACACCCGGGGCCAGCAGCAGGGTGGCGAGCAGGTTGCGCAGCTGGCGGTTGCGCAGGTCGTTCACCCCATGGTCGGAGGTGGGACCCTCCACGCCGTGGTTCCAGCTGTTGTTGTGGTTGTCACCGTCACGGTTGTCTTCGCCGTTGGCGAGGTTGTGCTTGCCGTTGTAACTGACCAGATCCGCCAGGGTGAAGCCGTCGTGGGCGGTGATGAAGGTGATGCTGCGCCCCACCGCCGGGGGGCGGCCGCCATAGAGATCCGGGCTGCCGGACAGGCGCTGGGCCATCGCCCAGCAGCAGCTGTCGTCGCCTTTCCAGAAGCGGCGCACGTCGTCGCGGAAGCGGCCGTTCCAGGTGCCCATGCGCCGCGCCGGGAAGTCGTGCAGGCGGTAGAGGCCGCCGCAATCCCACGGCTCGCTCACCATCTTCAGATCGCTCAGCCGCGGATCGGCCTCCAGCTCCTCAAACAGGGGCGGCTGGTCGAGCGGCGCCAGGTTTTCGCCGCGCGACAGAGCGATGCCGAGATCGAAGCGGAAGCCATCGATGCCCAGCTCCAGCGCCCAGCAGCGCAGCGCCTCCACCATCAGCTGCCGCACCAGTGGCCGGTTGGCCGCCACGGTGTTGCCGCAGCCGGTCACATCGAGGTAGTCCCCGTCGTTGTTCTGGTGGTAGTAGAGGCGGTCGGCGAAGCCGCGCCAGCTGAGGGTGGGGCCGTCCTGGTTGCCCTCGCTGGTGTGGTTCAGCACCACATCAAGCACCACCTCCAGGCCGGCCTGATGGCAGGCCATCACCAGCGCCCGCACCTGATCGCGGGCCTGCAGCGGGTCGTCGCCCAGCAGGTAGCCGTGATGGGGGGCCATCCAGCTGATCGGGCTGTAGCCCCAGTAGTTGTGGCGGCCGGGCGGGGCATCCTGCGGGTCGAAGGCCATCACCGGCAGCAGCTCCAGGGTGGTGACCCCGAGGCTCTTGAGATAAGGGATGGTGTCGATCAGGCCCAGCAAGCTGCCGCGCCGCTCCGGCGCCACCGGGCTGCGCTCTCCCTGGCTGAAGCCGGCCACGTGCAGCTCGTACACCACGGTGCGCTGCCAGCTGTGGCGTGGGCGCGGCGCGGCGTTGAAGTCGAACAGGTCGCGTTCCGTGACCACCCCCTTCAGGCAGGAGCCAGTGTTGGGCGCGGTGCCGGTGGCATCGGCGCGGCGGTACCGCGACCAGCCGCTGATCGCCCGCGCGCAGGGATCCAGCAGCACCTTGGAGGGGCTGAAGCCGTGCGCCCCCGGCTGCAACGGCCCGTACACCCGATAGCCGTAGCAGCAGCCGATGCCCACCCCCACCACTTCCACATGCCAGTGATCGCCGGAGCGATGGCGGGCATCGAGCGGAATGATGCGGAAGGGTTCGGCCGCGTCGCCGTCGGTGAAGAGCAGCAGCTCCACCCGGGTGGCCAGCGGCGCCACCACTGAGAAGTTCACTCCCCGCGTGGTGACGGCGGCGCCGAGGGGCCAAGGGTGTCCCAGGTGGGTCGAGGACACAGGTTCTGAAGTGCTGCGGTTCAAGCTAGCCGTGTGTTGGCCCCCCGGTGCGGATGTCGGCGTTCTTGCCCGCAGAGATGGAAAAAGGACGGCCGCCCCAGCAGGTGCTGCCCGGGCTGTGGGTGTTTCCCCCCAACCGCGACACGCAGGGGGGCACCGCCTGGTTGCTGGCCTTGCCCCAGCGCCCGCCCGTGCTGATCGATTGCCCGGCGCTGACGGCGGCGAACCTGGCGGCGCTGGCGGGGCCGCCGGGGCTGATTGTGCTCACCGGCCGCGCTGGCCACGGCCGTTGCCGCCGCCTGCAGGAGGCGATCGGCTGGCCGGTGCTGGTGCAGGAGCAGGAGGCCTACCTGCTGCCGGGGCTGCCGCAGCTGCGGCCGTTCGGCGCCGCCCACGACCTCGCCAGCGACCTGCGGCTGCTGTGGACGCCGGGCCCCTCGCCCGGGGCCTGCGTGCTGCATGCCGCCGCCGCCCACGACCTGCTGTTCTGTGGGCGGCTGCTGGTGCCGCTTGCCCCCGGGCGTCTGGGGCCGCTGCGCACCGCCCACACCTTTCACTGGCCGCGGCAGCAGCGCAGCCTGGAGCGTCTGCAGCACTGGTTGCCGGCGGGCTCCCCCCGCTGGTTCGCCACGGGGGCGGGCCTGGGTGCCTTGCGCGGCGAGAAGTTGGTGCCTGGCACCGCTCAAGCGGCACAGTAAGGGGTGATCAAGGACGAAAAAACGGGAAAAACCTTGGCCAAGCAAGCGGTTTCGGTTGCCCTCGTCGCCCTTCCCCCATACGATTGGCCCGCCAGATGATCCGGTCGAGCGTCCAGCCGTTGGTTGGTCTCCGTGGTCGGTTCGTTTTCACCGCATGGCGGGAACGCTTCTTTCCGCTCCGCCCCACTCCCGCCTCTCCAGTTTTTTGCCCCCAGATTCCCGCCCAATGAACAAAGCAGACCTCGTCAACCTCGTTGCGGCTCGCACCGAGCTCACCAAGACCGAAGTGTCGAAGGTCGTCGACGCCGCCATCGAAACCATCATCGATTCGGTGGTGGAAGGCAAGAAGGTGTCGATCCTCGGCTTCGGTTCCTTCGAAGCCCGTGAGCGTTCCGCCCGTCAGGGTCTGAACCCCAAAACCGGCGAAAAGATCGCCATCCCCGCCAAGCGCGTGCCCGCCTTCACGGCCGGCAAGCAGTTCAAGGATCAGGTTCAGGGCTGATTCCGCCCGCCTCCAACGGTCTGCCGTCGCACCTGCAGCGGCTGATCGAAGCGGGAGAGCGACAGCGAAACCGTCAGCACCGCGGGCGTTTCGCTCCTTCTCCCACCGGCCCTCTGCACCGCGGCAATCTGCGCACCGCCCTCGTGGCCTGGCTGGAAGCCCGGTTGCAGGGCGGTGAGCTGCTGCTCCGCATCGATGATCTCGACACCCCGCGCAACCGCGCCGGTGCTGAGGAGGCGATCCTCGCCGACCTGCGCTGGCTGGGCCTCAGCTGGGATGGACCGCCGGTGCGCCAGAGCGAGCGCACCGGCCTCTACGCCACGGTGCTTTCCGCCCTGCGACGCCAGGGCCTGCTCTATCCCTGCCGCTGCAGCCGCCGCCTGCTCGCCGATGTGTCGGCGCCGCAGGGGGCGGTTTCGGTGTATCCGGGCTTCTGCCGCACGCGCGCCCACGGCTGGGGCGCAGAGAATGGCCGCCTGCCCAGCTGGCGCCTGCGCCTCCAGGATGCTGCGCTCTGCTGGCCGGAGGCGATCGCCGCCCCCGGGCGGCTGGAGGCGGCGTGCGAGGTGGGCGATGTGGTGCTGCGGCGCGCCGATGGCTTCCTGGCCTATCACCTGGCCACGGCGGTTGATGAGCTGGCGCTGGGCATCACCACGGTGGTGCGGGGCGCAGACCTCTGGGCCGCCACGGCGCCGCAGGTGGCGGTGATGCAGTGCCTGGGCGCCACGCCGCCCACGTATTGGCATGTGCCCCTGTGGCGCGATGCCAAGGGCGAACGGCTGGCCAAGCGGGCGGGAGCGGAGGGGGTGGCGGACCTGCGCGAGCAGGGGCAGGATGCGGCGGCCGTGATCGGCCTGCTGGCCGCCAGCATCGACCTGGTGCCAGCGGGAAGCCGCCTGAGTGCCGCTGAGTTGCTGCAGAACCTGAGCAACGAGGCGCTGAAGCAGCGTTTATGCGGGAAGGCTTAAGGAAGTGGCGCCAATCCGGGGGGTTCGGCCGACCACACTGAAACCAACACCAAAATGAGGATTGATGGGCGAATCCACACACGCGGGCTCCCCACATGCGGGCCTGCCTTCAGGGCGGCGAGAGCCGGCGGCGCAGCGTTGTCCCCGTTGCGGCGGCAGCGGTGTGCTGCGCCTCAGCGATCAGAAATTCCGCACCTGCCTCGATTGCCTCGGCCAGGGCCGGCTGCCGCAGTTCAGCATTGAGCCCTCGCTCGAGCAGATCCTGCGCCGCCAGGAGGCCAATGCCCTCAGCGCCGACTCGCTGACTTCTGGCGCCAGATGAAGAACACCGTCGTGGCCACCACCACACCCAGCGGCACGGCGGTGAGCAGGAGCAGGATGACAGCGGTCCAATCGGTGTACATCGCTGCAGGACGAACGTTGGTCCATCATTCCAGCCGCCCTGCCGAGGGCCGATCACCTGCCTGTGCCGCCGTCCGGTCCCTTGGCTCTGCCGCCGCCCGGTGCTTGGGCCCTGCGGTGCTCCTGCTGGGTCTGTTCGGCTCCCCGCTGTTGCTGCCGGCTGCCGCCCGGGCGGACGTGCGCTTCGACAACTGCGTGACCGGCAGCGACGGCAGCGTCACCTGCGACACCCGCCCGGAGGGCAACACGTTGATGGACGACGAAGCCGCTCGCTTCGGCCTGCTGGATGGCGGCAACCCGGGCTGGCCGGAATTTGACCCGGTGGGCGATGGCGGCATGGGCGATGGCTTCGGCGACGGCATCTGGCCCTGACGCCCGGCGGGGAGGTGGCTTCGCGGCGAGCGGCCAGGGGTGACCACTAGCTTGAGGTCAGCGTGACGTCTTCCTTCTGAATTCCGGCCTGCACCGGTCCTTGTATCTGCTTGGGCCGATCTTCATCATTTCCTTTCACATCGGTTGCCTGCTGCTGCTGGTTACGGGCCTGAGCCTCGGAGCGCTGCTCTGGGCCATTGGCCTGTATCTGGTGCGCATGTTGGCGATCACCTCCGTGTACCACCGCCTGCTGGTGCACCGCAGCTACCGCGCCCCGCGGGCTGTGCTCTGGATCGGCTGCGCCGTGGCGGCATCCGCCGGCCAGATGGGCCCGAGCTGGTGGAAGGCCCACCACCTGCAGCACCACCGCCATGTGGACACCGCCGCGGACCCCCACACGCCGCTGATGCCGCACCAGGGCTGGCGCGGGCTGTGGAATTCCCAGGTCGGCTGGTTGCTGCGCTCAAGTTTCTTCCCCGATGAACTGCCGGCGGATGTGGAAGCCGATCCGGTGCTGCGCCGCCTGGATCGGTTCCATTCCGTGCCCCTGCTGGCCCTCGCCGCGCTCTCCTATCTGGTGGGCGGCTGGATGTACGTGGCGGCTTTTTCTCTGAGCACCACTGTCCTGTTTCATGGCGTGGCCACGGTGAATTCGCTGGCGCATGTGTGGGGCGACCAGCCCTTCCGCACCGACGATCACAGCCGCAACAACGCCTTTGTGGCGCTGATCACGCTTGGCGAGGGGTGGCACAACCTGCACCACGCCTTCCCGTTCGCGGCGCGCCAGGGCTACACCGTGCGCGACGGCGAACTGCGGCTGCGGCCCGATCCCACCTACCGCTTCATCCAGCTGCTGCAACGCTTCGGCCTCGCCGATCAGCTGCGCCAGCCCTCCGACGACACCCTGCGCCAACGCGCCCATGGGTCCACGCCGCAGGCCGTTGCTCCGTAATGGAGCGCCACGGGCGCGCCATTGCCCCCAGAGCTCAGGAATGGCCGAAGGGCAGCAATAACGGGCCGTGCTGGATTCGAACCAGCGACCGTGCGATTAGAAGTCGCATGCTCTATCCAACTGAGCTAACGGCCCACCGGCACAGCCTAAGGTGGAGTGCTGTGAAACCTTCTCAATGGCGTCCACCCGGCTCAGCGACGCTCAACGGCAGGAGCTCGTCGCCCGCTACCAGCAGGGGGAAACCGCCCAAGCACTGGCCGATGCCTTCGGCTGCAGCGCCGCCACCGTCACCAGGGTGGTGAAGGCTGCGATCGGCCCCGAGCGTTACGAGCAGATCAAGTTGGAGCGCGGCAAGGGGGGGGCGGCAGGTCACAAAGCCGCCGCCGCTTCCCCCGCCGCTGCTTCCCCCACCGCCGCTGCCACAGACAACGCCGCCCCATACGCCGCCGCCATCGCGATTCCATCTGGCCCCCTGTTCGAGCAGGCGCAGGCCCTCACCAAAGAACCTGCCGGCTCCGAAGAAGCTGCCGGCTCAGAAGAACTTGCCGGATCAGAAGAACCTGCCGGCTCCGCACACAACAGCTTCGAAAGCTCCCATCGCGCGGACGCCGAACCCCTGGAGCCGTTCGGGTCTGGGATTGCTGCCGCTTCCTACGGCGATCCCAGCGAGCAAGCTGACGCGCCAGATGGCGATGACGATTCCCAGGTGCTGCCGATCGACGATGCGGATGATTTCGCGGATGACGCCGACGAGAGCGACGTGGATGCCGACAGCGATGGCGATGACGCCGACGATGAGCTCGACCTGTTCACACCCGTGCCGGTCGGCGCAACCCTGCTCGACCGTCCTGCCGCCACCTGCCAGCCGTTTGAGGCGGCACCGCTGCCCGACAGCCTCTACATGCTGGTCGACAAAACGGTGGAGCTGCAAGACCGGCCCTTGAGCGACTTCCCTGAGCTCGGCCTGCTGCCGGAAGAGGAATCCAGGCGCCGCGCCCTTGTGGTGTTCAGCAATCCACGCCAGGCCAAGCGCCATTGCGGTCGCACCCAGCGGGTGATCAAGGTGCCCGACAGCCAGGTGATCCGTCGCACCGCCCCCTACCTGCTACGCAAGGGCATCACCCGTGTGGTGCTCGAAGGGGCGCTTTATTCCCTGCCCGGATCCTGATTGGCACCGGGCATCAGCAGGGCGGTGGCGGCCCCGCCACTGATCACCCCCACCACCAGCGCCAGGCCCACCAGAAAGCCGCTGGGCAAGGGTGCGCTACGGCCGAACCCGAGCCACAGCTGGGGCCGGTCGCTGAGGTTCTGCCCGCCGAGGCATAACACCACCAGCAGCAGCAGGCCGCCGGCCACGCTGCTGGCCAGGAGTTGAAGACGCACCAGCATGGCGGCGGCAGTGGTTGAAGGAGTCGGACCTGAGTGTGACGCGCCGACGGCCCGGTGGCCGCGCCGTTCAGGTGCGGGGGCTCCCCTCTGGGGCTCCGGGCTCAGGACCGTCGGGTCCGGGCTCAGGTCCGTCGCGGTGCAGCAGGGCGTAGAGGTCGCGGCGGCTGTGGCCGGTGCGGGCCGCCAGGGTGCGGGCGGCTTCCAGCTTGCTGAGCCCATCAGTCAGCAGCGCTTCCAGCTCAACCCGTAGCTCGGCAGCGTTCCAGGCGGGTTGCGCCGCTGGTGGCGCGCCGCCCAGCACCAATGTGCACTCCCCCAGCGGCGGCACGCGGCGGAAGTGGTCCAGGGCGGCGGCCACCGTGGGCCCCACCTGCTGCTCGTGCCGCTTGGTGAGCTCCCGTGCCACCCGCAGCGGGCGATCACCCAGCAGCTCCAGCAGGTCTTCCAGCAGGGCGATCAGCCGGTGGGGCGCCTCGAACAGCACCAGGGTGCGCGGCTCAGCCGCCAGCTCCTGCAGCTGACGCCGGCGCTGGCTGGGCTTTGCGGCCAGAAATCCCTCGAAGCAGAAGCGGCCGCTGGGCAGGCCGCTGCTCACCAGTGCGGTGGTGACAGCGCAGGGGCCCGGGATGCAGACCACCTCCAGCCCCGCCTGTCGCGCGGCGGCCACCAGCGGTTCGCCGGGATCGGAAATGCCCGGCAGGCCGGCGTCGCTGATCACCGCCAGCCGCTCGCCCCGCTGCAGCGCCTCCAGCAGTTCGGGCAGCCGGGTGGCCTGGTTGTGTTGATGAAAGCTGAGCAGGGGCCGGCGAATGCCCAACCGGGCCAGCAGCTGACCGCTGTGGCGGGTGTCTTCACAGGCGATGCGGTCAACCTGCTCCAGCACCAGCCGGGCGCGGGGGGAGAGATCAGCGAGGTTGCCGATCGGGGTGCCCACCAGATACAACACGCCGGGGCTGGGCTCCGGGGATCCGAGCACCGCAAGGCCACATGGGCCTATGAACTTAGGAGTCGGCGAAACGGGGAACTCCCGATGCCGGCCCCGTGATCCGCAGGCTTGAGCCAGGACCTCGGATGCTCCCGGCCGCAGGATTTCCGTTCCCTCGGCAGGGCTGCAGGCCCTCGGCAGGGTGGTGGGCGGCGGCGGGGCTGCAGGCCCTCGGCGGGGTGGTGGGCGGCGGCGGTTCCTTCACAATGCAATTCCCATCTGCCACCGACACGATGTCGTTTCAACCCTCTTTGCCCGCTGGCGTGGATCTTGAGGGGTTGCTCAGCGAGCTGCGGCGGCTGTGCTGGGGTGCCGCAGACATTCTGCGGGCGTACGGCAGGGGCGAAACACCTCCCTATGGCTTTCCCCCTGCCCTCAGCGTCGACCATGGCGGCGAGGGGCCGGTTTCAGCGGCCGATCTGGCGGTGAATCAGTGGCTGCTTGAAGGGCTCGCCAAGGCCTTTCCTGCCGCCCCATGGACGCTGCTGAGCGAGGAAACCGCTGCCGATCAGCTGCGGGACGGCGTTCCCCTGGAGGCCGAGTGGCTGTGGATCCTCGACCCGCTCGATGGCACCAAGGATTTTCTGCAGGGAACCGGCGAATATGCGGTTCACCTGGCGCTGGTGCGGGGGAACCGGCCGGTGCTGGGTGTGGTGCTGCTGCCGGAACCGGAGGAGCTCTGGTTCGGCCTGTTGGAGGGCCCGCAGCCCGGCGCAGCGGGAGAAGCCTGGCGTGAGGATCGCGGCGGGGATCGCTTCCCGGCTTCCCTCAGCCCCCGCCGCGCCTGCGGTGAGCTGGTGCTGGTGGCCAGCCGCAGCCATCGGGATCAACGGCTGGAGGATCTGCTGGCTGCCCTTGAACTGGGCGCCACCAAGGCCGTGGGCAGTGTCGGGGGCAAGGTGGCCACGATCCTGCGAGGCGAGGCGGATCTCTACGTGTCGCTCTCGGGCCGCAGCGCCCCGAAGGACTGGGACATGGCGGCCCCTGAGGCGGTGCTCCAGGCGGCCGGCGGCTGCTTCAGCCATGCCGATGGCACGCCGCTCACCTACAACACCGGTGATGGACTCCAGGCCGGTTGCCTGATTGCCAGCCATGGCCCCGCCCACGCCGAACTCTGTGAGCGTGCGGCGGCGGCGATGGCATTGATCGATCCCGGTTTCCCCCTCTGAACCCCCCACCGGGGCGTGCGATTCAGCACGTCCCGGCTGTTTTCCCGTCGTTACGGCCGGTCAGGGGGTCAGGCGAGGCAACACGCTCAGACCGCTACCGGTGCCGGTTCCTGGGACACGCCGCGGAGGGTGAGGTTGATGCGGCCGCGGTTGTCGATTTCACGCACCCGCACGGTGACGGGATCGCCCACCTTCACCACGTCTTCGACCTTCTCGACCCGGGCTTCCGAGAGCTGGGAGATGTGGATCATGCCTTCCTTGCCAGGAAGGATTTCCACGAAGGCGCCGATCGGGATGATGCGGGTGACGGTGCCACTGAACTGCTCCCCTTCGCTGATGCGACGGGTGAGACCTTCCACGATGCGCTGGGCCTCTTCGGCGGCGGCGCCGTCGTGGCTGGCGATGGTGACGATGCCACCGTCTTCGATGTCGATCTTGGTGTTGGTGCGCTCGGTGATGCCCTTGATGGTGCGACCGCCAGGACCGATCACGGTGCCGATCAGTTCCGGATCAATGCGGAAGCTGAGCAGGCGCGGCGCATGGGGCGACATGGTGTCGCGGGGCTTGTCGATCGCCTCCAGCATCTTCTCGAGGATGTGCAGGCGGGCAGGGCGGGCCTGGTTCACGGCTTCGGCCACGGTGGCCACCGCCAGACCGCTGATCTTCATGTCCATCTGCAGGGCGGTGATGCCCTTTTCGGTGCCGGCCACCTTGAAGTCCATGTCGCCGAGGAAATCCTCGATGCCCTGGATGTCGGTGAGGATGCGCACCTCATCGCCTTCCTTGATCAGGCCCATGGCGGCGCCGCTCACGGGAGCCAGCAGCGGCACGCCCGCATCCATCAGCGCCAGGGTGCTGCCGCACACCGAGCCCATCGAGGTGGAGCCGTTGGAGCTGAGGCACTCCGACACCACCCGCAGCACGTACGGGAACTTTTCTTTCGGGGGCAGCACCGGGATGATCGCCCGCTCGGCCAGGGCGCCGTGGCCGATTTCGCGGCGGCCGGGGGAGCGCATCGGCCGGGTTTCGCCCACCGAATAGGGGGGGAAGTTGTAGTGGTGCAGGTAAGTTTTTTCGCTCGAAGGGTTGAGGTCGTCGAGCTCCTGGGCATCGCTGGGGGTGCCGAGGGTGGCGCAGGAGAGCACCTGGGTGAGCCCGCGCTGGAACAGGCCGGAGCCGTGCACCCGCTTGGGCAGCACACCCACGGCGGCGCTGATCGGGCGCACCTCATCGAGGTTGCGGCCATCCACGCGCTTGCCTTCGCTGAGGATCTGGGCGCGCATCAGCTTCTTGGTGATGCCCTTGTAGGTGTTGCCGAGCGTTTTGGCGTTGCCCTGCACCACCAGCTTCACGGGGTCGTCGTCGCCAAGGGCGCTGATCTTGCCGGCCACTTCCGCCTTGATGGCATCGAGCTGGGCATCGCGCTCCGCCTTGGTGAGCGTGAACTGCTTGAGCACCTCGCCGATGCCTTTGCCGCATTCCTGTTCGAGGAAGGCGGGCAGGGCGGGATCTTCCACCTTCGGCTCGGGGATCACCTGCTCGATGCCGAGGTCGCTGAGCAGGGCGAGCTGGGCCTTGATCAATTCGCCCACCGCTTCGTAGCCGAAGTCGATGGCCTCGATCACGTCCTGTTCGGGCAGCTGGTTGGCGCCCGCTTCCACCATCACCACACCGGCGGGGGTGCCGGCCACCACCAGATCCAGATCGCTGCGCTCGATCTCACGGAAGCTGGGGTTGAGCACGAAATCATCCCCCAGCAGGCCCACCCGCACCGCGGCCATCGGGCCGTAGAAGGGCATGCGCGCCAGCAGGGTGGCGATTGAAGCGCCGGTGACCGCCAGCACATCGGGCGGCACCCGCTCATCAAGCGAAAGGGTGGTGGCCACCACTTGAATGTCGTCCCGCAGCCAGGAGGGGAACAGGGGCCGCAGCGGCCGATCGATCAGGCGGGTGGTGAGGATGGCCCGCTCGGGGGGGCGTGCTTCCCGGCGAAAGAAGCTGCCGGGGATGCGCCCGGCGGCATACAGCCGTTCTTCGTAATCGCAGGTGAGGGGCAGGAAATCGATGCCTTCGCGGCCTTTGGCGCGGGTGGCCGTGACCAGCACGGAGGTATCACCGCATTCAATCAATACCGATCCCCCGGCCTGGGGGGCATAGAGCCCTGTGGTCAGCCGGATCTCCCGACCATCGAAGGAGACCGACTGAGTTTTTCCTGGCACGTCGTCTTATGTCCGTTTTGTTGTCAAAAGGCATTCTCGCATCCTGCCCTCCCCTGACCCCGGGGAGGGGGTGGCTGGGGAGGACAGGAGCAGGCTCAGCAGCTCACCAGCTCGACTTGGTGACACCCGGCAGGAGCCCCTTGTGGGCGCGTTCACGCAGCTGGTTGCGGCACAGGCCGAAATCGCGGTAGTAGCCGCGGGGTTTGCCGGTGGCCCAGCAGCGGTTGCGCACCCGGTTGGGAGCACTGTTGCGGGGCAGGCCCTGGATCTGGCGGTGAATTTCGAGCCGTTCCATGGGATCGGCGGCGGCTTCAAACGCGGCCTTGAGAGCGGCGCGCTTGACAGCGAAACGAGCCACGATTTTTTTGCGCTTCACGTCGCGCGCGATCATCGACTTCTTCGCCATGCGGCTGCTGTGCTGTTGCGGATGAGGACCAACCCTACCTTGCGGCAGGAACGGCCCGTCTGCCCCCCGGCCCATGGTCGGGATGGCTGGGGCAGAGATCGGCCATCGGGCAGACGCCGCAGCCGGGGTTGCGGGCCCGGCACACGGCACGGCCATGAAAGATCAGCCGGATCGAGACGTTTTCCCATTCCGGCTGCGGAAACAGCTTCATCAGCTCGGGTTCGATCTTCACCGGTTCGCTCTGGCGGGTGAGGCCGAGCCGGTTGCTGAGGCGTCGCACGTGGGTGTCCACCGTGACGCCGGCATGGATGCCGAAGGCATGGGCCAGCACCACGTTGGCCGTCTTGCGGGCCACCCCCGGCAGCTCCAGCAGCTCGGGCATCGAGGCCGGCACCGCGCCGCCGTGGTGTTCGAGCAGCAGCCGGGAGGCGGCCACGATGTTTTTGGCCTTATTACGGAAGAAGCCGGTGGATTTCACGTAGGGCTCCACCGCCTCGCTGTCCACGGCGGCAGCGGCGTCGGCGTCGGGGAAGCGCTCGAAGAGGGCCGGGGTCACCTTGTTGACCCGCTCATCGGTGCACTGGGCCGAAAGCATGGTGGCCACCAGCAGCTCCCAGGGGGTGCGCCAGTCGAGCGAGCAGGTGGCCTCCGGGTAGAGCGCGGCAAGACGCTCCAGGATCAGCGGCGCCCGCTGGCGGGCGGTGGGAAAGCGGGGCACGTCAGCGGGCCAGCAGCTGCTGCACGGCGGAGAGCTGGCTGGTGTCCTTCACGATCAGCACCAGGCTGAGGCCCACCAGCAGCAGGAAGCCTGACTGCATGAAGACCAGCTGCAGACGCTGCGGCAGCGGCCGGCCGCGCAGGCCTTCAAGCAGCAGCAGCACGAACTGGCCGCCATCCAGCAGGGGCAAGGGCAGGGCATTGAGCACGGCCAGGTTGATCGAGATCAGCGCTGTAAACAGAAAGAGGCTGCCGCCGCCATCGCGGGCGAGCGAGGCGCCCATCTCCACGATCTTCACCGGCCCCGACACCTGGGGTGCCGTTTCGCCGAAACGGGTGACCAGGGCCACGAAGCCATCGACGGTGCGGCGGATCAGCTTGACGCAGGTGCGGTTGGCATGGCCGATCACCTCCAGCGGGCCGCGGGCGGGCCGGAAGGCTTCGCTGCCGCTGGGCTGCAGCTGGGCGCCGATGCGGCCGATGCCGTTCTGTTCATCGGGGGTGAGCGTGAGCGTCACCGTGCTGCCGGCGCGCTCCGCCACCAGCTGGAGTGTGCGCTGCGGCGCGCCCTTGATATCGGCCACCAGGCCCTCCACAGCGCTTTGGCCGCCGCCGAGGGGGGTGCCGGCGAGGCTGAGGATCCGGTCGCCGGGACGCAGGCCGGAGGCCGCCGCCGGCAGGCCGGGCTGCACCGCCGCCACCACCACGCCCGGGGTGGCGCTGAAGCCGGCGGGAATGCCCACTACAGCTCCTTGCGCCACCAGCACGGCCCAGGCGAGCAGCAGGTTGGCGAGCACGCCGGCGGCGATCACCAGGGCCCGCTGCGGCAGCGGGCGGTTGCGCAACAGATCGGGGTCATCGGCGGGGATGTCGCTGTCGTCGTCGTCGTCGGGGAAGGCCACGTAGCCGCCCAGGGGGATGGCCCGCAGGGCGAACTGCACCCCACGGCGCCGCCGCTCCAGCAGCACCGGGCCGAAGCCGACCGAGAAGCCGCTGACCCGGATCCCCTGCCAGGTGGCTGCAAAAAAGTGCCCCGCTTCGTGGACGACGATCAGGCCGGCAAGGATGGCCAGGGCCGTGAGGACACCCATTCAGTTGGTTTCAGGCAGTGTCTCCATTGTGCTGGCTGCCGTGGGTGGCACGCGTCCCAGAAAACTCTCACCCGGCTCCCACACACCCTTCCTTCTGGCCACTGTTGCCTTCTGGGCAGGTTTGCGAACCTTGAGGGGCCCCCAAGGGAGCTTCAGTGAATTTCACATCTCCCGGCAAGGCTGAATCTTTCCTGTTTGCCAACCTCCCTTCCACAACTGCCGCTGTGTCAAGTGTGACGGCGGCGAGTGTTGCGGCGGCTCATCCCCAACGGCGCATTCATGCCGTTCCTTCTGTTCCCTCCGTACCCCCCAGGACGCTGGCGAACCCTTCGCCCGCTCCTGCTGCCCCTGCCCCACGCCCGGCCAGGTTGCCCGGTTGGCTGCAGCGGCTGAGTGCCATCTCCAAGCGGGATCTTCTGGGTGTGGCGGCGCTGGCCACGCTGGTCAGCATCGGTTTCGGCTTCAGTGCCGTGCAGGGGGCGCTCACCTCGACAGACTCAATCACCGTTCCGGTGGCGCGCTTGCCGGGGCATCAATACTTCTCCCTGGCCGCCTCTGAGGCCCTGGCAGAGCCTCATCGGCTCAACCTTCAGGTTGCCCACTACAGCGATACCGACGCCATCGTCGACGATTACCTGAAGGGAAACCTGCGCGTGGCGCAGATGACCAACTTCGATGCCGTGCGGATCTGCAGCCTTAAGCCAGAGCGCTGCCCGGTGGTGGTGATGGTGATCAATACCTCCAATGGTGGCCACCAGCTCATTGCCAACCGAGGCCTCTGGGGGGTCCAAGCCCTTCAGGGCCGCTCCGTGGCTGTGAGCCGTTTCGGGCCCCGGCACCTACCTGCTGTCCCAGGCCCTGGCTGCTGAGGGCCTCTCACTCAGCGACGTCACGCTCAAGCCCCAGCCGCTCGAGGGCATGCCGGGCCAGCTGCGTCGCGGTGAGGTGCTGGCTGCCGCCATGGGTTCCCCCTACAGCGGCTACTCGGTGCGCACCGGCACCGGCCGGGCGCTCTTCGACAGCCGCCAGCTGCCCCTGCAGATCGTGAGCCTGCTGGTGGTGGATCCTGCCTTGCTTCACAGCGACAAAGCCGCCGTCACCAAGCTGCTGCGCACCTGGCAGGCCGCCCAGGAGTTCGCCGCCCGCCATCCCAAGCAATCGCAGCTGCTGATGGGCCAGTCGTCGGGCCTGAGTGCCACTGGCTTCCGCGATGCAGAACGAGGCATGACCTACATCCCCCTCGACGAGCAGGGCGCCATGCTGGCGGCGGGTGGCGCGATCGAGCGGAATCTTGCCGGTGCGCAAGCCGCCAACCTCGAGATGGGTGTTGCCAACCCTGCTGCGCCGCTCCCCCGGGTCAACCGGGCCGCTCTCGATCTGGCGCTTCAGCCCTCTGCCGCGAGCCTGGCCGCAGCGAAGTAGGGCACCAGGCAGGAGAAAGGCAGGGGTGATCCGCCCCACGCATGCGACCATGCCAATCCCCTGGCGGCCTCCAGCAGCGGCCAACCCCTTCATTGCGGGAGTCTTACGAAATGGTGAGAGCACGCCTAGAAGTTTGCTAGGATTCCAGCATTCATGTGGCTGATCTGGGATGTCCCGTCTGAATTCGCGCTACGGAGTGCGTCCTGACATGGCCACCAGCGCTCAGCTGCTCAAGACCCGGCTGGTCTTTCATTTGTTGCGTGTTCAGGCGCGGGATGAGAAACAAGCGGGATCCACGTTGGTGGCAGGCATCCTTGTCGTTCTTGCCCTGCTTGTGGGCTCGTTAGGGCTGGTGGCGGTGGTGACCGGCTCCAACCTGGCTTCATTTGGCAGTGGCGAAAGCCGGGATGCCCAGCAGGTGGCGGAGGCAGGCGCCGATCAGATCATCGCCACCTTCAACCAGCCAGAGAATCGTCAGTTGCTGGTGGCGGGGAGCACACCTCCCAACCAATGGAGCACCACCAATGCGGCCCTGCAAAGCCCCTGCGTCTCCACCAGCAATGTCCGCCCCGGTGGCACCGGCTTCCCTTCCACTAGAGCGATCGGCCTTGCGAATGGGCAATTTCGCAACCTTGAAAACATTACACAGGTGAATCAGGGCAACCGCCGCTTTGCCTTGCAGTCGATTCGTTATTCCGCAGGGACCCCTGGCAGCACCGATCGCCGCGGCGTGTTTCGCACCTTCAATGCCAACGGCACGGCCTTGAGCCAAGGCGGAGTGATCCCAGCAGGAACCACCTTCAACTCCTTGCTGAATCTCGATGATCCCGATGGTGGCGGCCCTCTGCGGCCGGGGACAAACACGGGGTATATCGCGGTGACGGTAGAAGGCCGTTTGTACCGGGCGGATGGCACCTTCTCCACCTCCACCATCACCAAGGAGTTTGAGGTGGTGCCGAAGTGCTGCGGGGGGTCGTTCGGAAGCAATGATTCCGGCGGTTCTGCCCAGGGTGCCGCTGCGGCGGGTGACCTCGGTGCGGACAGCCGCTTCTGCGGCATTGAATTCGGCATGATCACCGGCATCAACGGTGGACGCTTCCTGTCCCAGGCGGCCAACGACAGATACACCAAGCGGAACGAAGCCAATCAGGTTGTCAACATCGCTTCTATTCTCGGCATCATTGACAATGCTGATTATGTGTGGGATCGCAATACTCAGCAAGTTGTTGGTGGCCGGCAAGTGGGGTGCCGAACGGTTCCCAGCCCATGCAATACAACGGCAGAAATTGTTCCTGGGGACACCAGCGGCAACACGATTGGAGGAACTGGTTTCGGAAGTTACTTCAGGCCCTTTCTTGCCAGCCAAAACCCAACCCCCGCCCTCTGCCCCCCGGCCAGTGGTGCGCCATTACGTTTGTTTTTGGGCAATGAAGCCTCCATCCAAGGCCGCGCAGCCTCCTGCATCCCGATCGTGCCGTTGTTCTTGTCCACAGGCCTCCCCAGCATTGCCAGCAAGTACACCTATGCATGGACAGTTGGCGGCAATCCTGACACCGTCAGCAAGCAGACGGTGACATCGGCAAACACCGGTGGATACCCTGTGTTCGATGTGCAAGCAGCCGATCGAAATGGGCCGAATGCAGACGGTGTGAACATCTGGCTCCGCGGCAACGGAGCCACCTCTGTCGATCAGGTGACCCCTGGGCCGTTCCTCGAATACTGCAATACCAGGTATCTCCCTGATAACGCCTGCGCTTCGGTGTTTGATGGAAAAGGCTCCACCATCCACACCTGGGCTGTGGTTTCCAGGCCAGGAGCAGTAACCGGTGGCATTGGCGACGACTTCGCTTCCAACAGCCTTTCCGGCTTCACTGCCAACAGCACGCCGCGCTGGCCATCCATCTGGCAAGAGAACGATCGTGGCAACACCAAGGGCAGCGAGCTCACAACCGGTGATGTGACCATCGCTGGAGGAAATGCAGAGTTTCGGAAGGTCGCCAACACGGCCTGGAACGCTGACTTCACCAATGCACCGGCCCTGGCCAGAGCGGTGAATCTCTACGCCCTGCAAACGCCTGTTCTGGAGTTCACACTTCAACGGTCGGGCCGAGGTGCCTTCACTGGTAGATCCGCCTTGCGTGTGGATTACAGCTTCGATGCTGGTGCGGGAGTTTCCACTGATGAAGCGATCGGTACCGACGCAGGGTGGGTTCAGATGGCCACGATCACCGCTAATGGCGTTTTGGATGACAGCAATGGTGCCTCTGGGCCGGACTGTACCAGGAACCCTGGGACTGGAGCGGCGGAACCAGGATCTTCGAGATTCTACACCTGCAGGATTGCCTTCCCCCCAGCGGCCTTTGCCACATCCAACCGCTTCAGTCACTACGTGAAGTTTCGGATACGAGCCAACGACCAATATTCAACAGTAGCTCGAAATACTAGAAACCGCATCCAAAGAGTGCTGCTGGATAATGTCGCTATTCGCAGCTCCCCCGCCAACCCTTCTGCTCCACCGCAATACCTCAACTGGTGCGAATACAGCCCAAATTTCCCCGCCACGGTTTCGTTCGACGGTGGCTTTCACTGCCTGGGCCCCACCGTCGACATGCGCGGCCTTGGCAACAACCTCTGGATGGACACCACCGACCACTCCATCACCTTCTACTACAACCGCCCCACTGATTCCAGGGGAATCACAACTGCTCAACCCTTGATTAACCTTTTCCAAGGTGGAGCAATGGCAAATGTGTCTTGCACTCGAGGCGTGGGCAACCCTGTTCTGGGTACCGCACCCATCGAAAATTGCAAAACACTCGTTGCGGAGAATGTGTTCAACCCCGTCGGTGAATATGATCGCTTTAACATTTTTGGACGTGATACTACTCCCGCAAACAATTGCTTTGATGCGGGGCTGGCTAACCAGCCATGCAATCAGGTTGTCATCATCGGGGCGGATTCCTCCGCCACGGCAGCCAATCGCTCCCGCATTGCCGGTGCCTGGTTCTACATGCCCTGGGGTCTTGTCTCCTTTTGTGTGAACGGCTGTGGACCTCTGCCGGCCATCACTGAAGCAGAGCTTGCGCAAGACGACAGCTGGAACTTTGGTGGACGGATTTGGGTGCGCACCATCCTGGCCGGCGGACAGAATCACTTCCGAGTTCCGCCCTCCTCTTCCTCCAGCCTTACGCAACTTGTGGGAGCCACAAACTCTGCAGATGTGACCTACATCGGCTGGGAGGGAATCGACTGGGTTGCGCGTTCGCCATCAGCTGCACGCAGAGGTTCCTTGGATTGAACTGATGCAGACACTTTTGCGCCGAAAGTTTGTTCCGTTTGCTCCAAAGGAACGGGGTTCCTCAATCGTGGAGGCC
Organism: Synechococcus sp. ATX 2A4; assembly: GCF_024346375.1. Classification (GTDB taxonomy): domain Bacteria; phylum Cyanobacteriota; class Cyanobacteriia; order PCC-6307; family Cyanobiaceae; genus MW101C3. The sequence goes on from NZ_JAGQCV010000007.1 coordinate 77,027, forward strand.
TTGGTTCTCTCGGGGATGATCACGATTGTGCTGGCTTCCACGGCTTCGATTTTCACCGGCATCAGCCGTCGAACGATTTCCACGCAGCAGCAGGTGCTGATGCAGGCTTCGATCGACGACAACATACGCCAAATCAAAACCCTCGCGCGCCGGTACACCTGTTGTTCTGGTGTGTGCACAGTCACGCCTCCCACCACCTTCGGCGTGGTTGGGGGCGTGACCCAGCCCTGTGCCACCAACAATCCCCTGGATGATCGCTACTACTTCCCGCAAGTGGATCTGGCATCAACAACTGCAAGCTTTCCCAATACCACCACTTCTTCTGAACCAATCGCCGTTGAACAGCTCTGCGCCAATAACACAAATTTCATGACTCCATTTCGCACTGCTGTGAATGCTGTGCCCCAGCCTGTGAACGCCACCCGAACCACTGCCATTCAAGCAGATCGCATCTTGAGAGTAACGTTCACGGATAACAATAATCAGAATCGGCAGGTCCGTGTGGAGAACATCATCCCCCAGATGGCCTATTTCTGCCCATGATGTTTAAAACTGCGAGCTTCAAGAACATATTCAGATTCCAGGCGTTCACCGTCGCCGAGCTCATGGTGACTGTTGCCGTGATCGGCGTTCTTAGCGCGGTGGTGTTTACCTCTTCGCAGGCTTTCCTGCGCCGTGATCAGGCCAATGCCGCAGCAGCAGAGCTGGTTGGTTGGCTTGAGGCCATTTCTGCGCGCTCAGGGTCCGTTGGTCCCTGCACAGTGCAGTTCACTGCCGCCAATGGGCTGGCACCGGGGGCCACGTTTGCTTCATTGCAGGCCGGCGATGCCAGGTGCACCCCGGAGCCCAATCTGGCGCTTCCTGCCACCGATGGCAATCGCACTTACAACGTGGCCGTGACCTATACGCCGAATGGAACAACCGCTTTGGCGTTCACGAATCGGGCTGGTGTGGTGGCCAATGGTGTGGAAGCCGTTGTAAGAATCTCGGTGAATAATCAGCTGCCCTTGCGTTGCGTGAGAATTCGTTTTGGCACGCTCAGCACCGGCATCAATAACGCCACAGGGGATGTTGCCCAAACCTGCACAGTATGGGAGCGCACGTGATGAAACACCTTGCGGCTAAACGCCAATCCAGCAATGGTTTCACCCTGGTGGAGCTGCTGATTGGCAGTGTGCTCACGATCATCACGATGGGATCTGTGGCCTTCCTGGCCGCTCAGCAGATTCGTGTCGCCGATAATGTGTACGCCACCACCACGATCAATCGCAGCTTCAGGCGCTTTTCTGATCTGTTGAAGGTGGAGGTGGCCGAAGCCTGCATGCTGCGCGGAGGGGTCAATCCCCGCACAACGGCAACCTTGCCGGATACCCCCTGCAAACCACAAGATCCTTCGGTTTGTTTGCCTCAAACCACCACATCCGATCTCCGCATGCTGGTGCCGATTCAGCCTCCAGGTTCCAATGCCATCACCTACACAAACATTATTCGTTATTACCTCAGCGGAACCGAATTGCTCCGAGATGGCCCTCAAATTGGAGTCAATAGCCTATTGGTGCCAGGCACAACAGTGGCTGCCAGCAGGGTGTTGAGCAATGTTTCCGCATTCACTGCCACCGTTTCAGGTGATTGCACATGGGTGACACTGAATCTCACCCTGGCTGTTCCAGGTTCTACAGCGGTGGTGGCACGTCAGCTCACTCTCTATTCTGGATCATCCCTGAGCATTCACTGAATTGGCTCAACAACCCTCCTGGGATCACGGCTATCACTCTTCAAGTTCCTATACGAGTGCCTTTTACCGTGAGCTCACCCCCAGTTGGTTGGATTTTGCGGCCTTGGTGAAGGGGCAGTTGCCACCACGAGAATCGGAAGGTGAGCCTTTTGTTTTTCTTGATCTCGGTTGCGGCACAGGGTTCTCCTTGGTGGTGCTGGCATCGCTTTATCCGGAAGGGCGCTTTTATGGTGTGGATTTCCACCCTGATCATGTGGCCCACGGCCTTGATCTGGCGCGCCGCGCAGGGTTGAAGAATATTGAGATCTTGGAAGCTGATTTTCTGGAATTGGCAGCTCCAGATGCTGTGTTGCCCTGGGCGGCTGGTGGCTGCCACTACGTGGTGGCCCATGGCATCGCCACCTGGGTTACCGCACCGGTTCAGGCGGCCCTGCTTGCTGTTGCCGCAGCGTCTTTGCGTCCAGCTGGGCTGTTTTATTGCTCTTACAACACCTATCCCGGTTGGCTGGCCCGCAGCTGTTTTCAGCAGCTGCTGGCGCTGGATCTTCCTGCCGCACATCCAGGGGGCAGCGGGCCGCGCTTTCACGACACCGCGCGTTTGCTGCATCAGCTGCTGGGCGATGAAGCGCAACCCTCTCCATTTGGGGCCTCCTATCCCAGCTTGCGCCGGGAGTTGCAATCCGTGGAGTTTGCCCCTGTGGACTATCTCTGCGGTGAATATGCCAATGAGGGTTGGGCACCCCTCTACGTCACGGAGATGTTTGCGCGCTGCAAGGCGCACAAGCTCTCGTTTCTTGGATCGGCCACCTATTCCGAATCGTTCCTTGAGTTGCTGCCGCCTCCATTGCGTGATCTGGTGCTGCAGGAGCCGAGGATCGAGGCCCGTGAGTTGCTGATTGATCTCGCCACCAACAAGGCCTTCCGCCGAGATCTGCTCACCAAGGGCCAGGTCCGGCTCACGCACCAGGAATGGTTGGAGCGGCTCCGCCCCGTTTCCTTCCAGTTGCTCCAGCCGCAGGAGGCCTGGCTGGCCAATCCCAGCGACACCCTTCACTTCAGAGCCTGCTTCGGAGAGATCCAGGGCGATCCCCAGGCCTATGGGCCCGTGCTTTCTGCCATCTCGGCAGCGCCATCCTCGTTGCACTCCCTCTTGAGCGCTTGCCAGCAATCTCCAGGTGAGCTCGTTGTGATGCTCTCGCTCCTGCTTGAGGCCGGTGGCATCGGCTTTGACCGTGGCCCTGCCGCTGCCAAGGCGGCAGCCCAGGTTCAGCGCCTCAATCAGCTGCTGCTGGGTCGCATCCAGGAGGGGCGTTCCTACACGCAGCTGGCCTTGCCCGCCGTGGGTTCAGCCATTCCCTTTTCCGTGCTTGAGGCCCTGATCTATCGGGCCCAGCGTGAACAACTGGAGGAGCCGATGCTCAGCAGCTGTGTGTTGCTATGGCTCAAGGAAACCAACGTGCAGTTGATCGGCGATGGCCATCAGGTGATTCTGGAAGCGCCGGCTCAGCTCTTGAAGATTCAGGAGATCGCCGCCATTTTGAAAGCCACCAAAGTGCCCTTGCTGGAGCGTTTGGGTGGCGTGCCAACCCCAACCCCACGCCTCAAGGCTTCCCGATCCACGCGGAGCCGAAATAGGGCACCAGCGCCGCCGGAATCCTGACGCTGCCATCGGCCTGTTGGCCGGCCTCCAGCAGGGCGGCCATGGTGCGGCCTACGGCCAGGCCACTGCCATTGAGGGTGTGGAGCAGGCGCGTGTGCTTGCCATCCCGGTAGCGGATGGAGGCCCGCCGGGCCTGGAAGTCACCGCAGGTGCTGCAACTGGAGATCTCCCGGTAGGTGCCGGCGCCCGCCAGCCACACGTCCAGGTCGTAGGTGCGGGCGGCGGAAAAGCCCAGATCACCGCTGCACAATTCAACGCGCCGGTAGGGGAGCTGCAGGGCTTCCAGAATCGCCTCGGCATCGAGGGTGAGTTGCTCATGGGCCTGCTCGGAATGCTCGGGATGGCAGAACCAGTAGAGCTCCACCTTGTTGAACTGGTGCAGGCGGATCAGGCCGCGGGTGTCACGGCCGTAGGAGCCGGCCTCCCGGCGGAAGCAGGGGGTATAAGCCGCGTACTTCAGCGGCAAGTCATCGGCGTTGATCACTTCGCCGCGATGCAGGGAGGTGATCGGCACCTCGGCCGTGGGGGTGAGCCAGAGATCGTCGTCTTTGCAGCGGAAGCTCTCTTCGGCGAACTTCGGCAGCTGGCCGGAGCCGGTGAGGCTGTCCGTGTTCACCAGGATGGGCGGCAACACTTCGGTGTAGCCCCTGGAGGCATGGCAATCCAGCATGAAGCTGATCAGCGCCCGCTCCAACCGCGCACCCTGGCCCATCAGAGTCACGAAGCGGCTCTGGGCAATCCGCACCGAGCGTTCGGTGTCCACGATGCCGAGCCGTTCGGCAATCTGCCAGTGCTCTTCGAGCTGTTCTCCTTCGGCGGCCAGCCGCGGGGTGCCCCAGCGCTTCACCTCCACGTTGTCGGCTTCGCTGCGGCCCGTGGGGCAAAGGGGCGAGGGCAGGTTGGGCAGCACCAGCAGCTGGTGCTGCAACTGCGCTTCGAGGCCCTTTTCCTGCTCCTCGATCTCCCCCACCCGATGCTTGATCTGCGCGCCCTGCTGCCGCAGCAGCTTCACCTCCTCTCCGCCAGGGGCGGCGCCGGCTTTGATCAGCTCGCCGACCTCACGGCCGATGCGGTTGCCCTCCGCCTGCAGCTCACTGCGCTGCTGCTCCAGATCGCGGGTCTCAAGTGCGAGCTGGTGGCAGTCGTCGAGGTTTGCCGCCGTGCCGCGTCGGCCCAGCCCTTCGGCGATCTGTGCGGGGTTGTCGCGCAGCAGGCGCTGATCCAGCACGGCGGACGTTTGCAGATGGGCCGAAGGTTAGTGGTGCGTGGTCCGCGGTTCAGAGCACCTGCACCACTTCGCTCACTTCGGGAATCGATTCACGCAGCTTGCGCTCGATGCCCATCTTGAGCGTCATGGTGCTGCTGGGGCAGGAGCCGCAGGCACCCTGCAGGCGCACCTTCACGATCGGTCCGTCGATTTCAACGATTTCCACGTTGCCGCCGTCGGCCATCAGGTAGGGGCGCAGCTCATCGAGCACGCGCTCCACGTTCTCCACCGTGAGGGCGCGGGGGTCGCTGGCGGCTTGGGCCTCAGGTGCGCTGGAGGCGTCAGCCGGGGCCTCAGCTGTGGGGGCGCTGGTGTCGCTGGACATGGGTTGGGTTCGGGGATGAAAACAGCTTAGGCAGGGCGGCCAGAAGCGGGCTGCTCTAGGCCTGCGGCGGGTGCTGCGGGCCTCAGGTGGACTGCTGCGGGCCGGAGGGGGGCTGCCCTGGGCCTGTGGCGGGCTGATGCGGGACCCTCAGGGCCGCTTTCTAAGATTCAGTGACTTCCTCTGAACGGGCTGACCCGCTGCGATGACCGACGTTCCCGTTCAGCGGATCCGCAACTTCTGCATCATTGCCCACATCGACCACGGCAAATCGACCCTGGCCGACCGCCTGCTGCAGGAAACCGGAACGGTGGCGGAGCGGGACATGCAGGCCCAGTTCCTCGACAACATGGAGCTGGAGCGGGAACGGGGGATCACGATCAAGCTGCAGGCCGCCCGCATGGAGTTCCGCGCGGCCGATGGCGAGAACTACATCCTCAACCTGATCGACACCCCGGGCCACGTCGACTTTTCCTATGAGGTGAGCCGCAGCCTGCAGGCCTGCGAAGGGGCCCTGCTGGTGGTGGATGCCAGCCAGGGGGTGGAGGCGCAAACCCTCGCCAACGTGTATCTGGCGCTGGAGAACGATCTCGAGATCATTCCGGTGCTCAACAAGATCGACCTGCCCGGCGCCGACCCGGCGCGGATCAAGGAAGAAATCGAGGCGATCATCGGCCTCGACACCTCCAAGGCGATCGACTGCTCCGCCAAGACCGGCCTGGGCGTGCCCGACATCCTGCAGGCGGTGGTGGACCGGGTGCCGGCGCCGGCCGACCTGGTGAGCGAGCCGCTGCGGGCGCTGATCTTCGACTCCTACTACGACCCCTACCGGGGCGTGATCGTGTACTTCCGGGTGATCAGCGGCGTGATCGCCCGCAAAGACAAGGTGCTGCTGATGGCCAGCGGCAAAACGGTGGAGCTCGATGAGGTGGGCGTGATGGCGCCCGACCAGCGGCAGGTGGACAGCCTGCATGCCGGCGAGGTGGGCTACATGGCGGCCTCGATCAAGGCGGTGGCGGATGCCCGCGTGGGCGACACGATCACCCTGGCGGCCAATCCAGCGGCCGAGCCGCTGCCCGGCTATGCCGAAGCCAAGCCGATGGTGTTCTGCGGCCTGTTCCCCACCGATGCGGATCAATACCCCGATCTGCGCGAAGCGCTCGACAAGCTGCAGCTCTCCGATGCGGCCTTGAAATACGAGCCGGAAACCAGCAGTGCCATGGGCTTCGGCTTCCGCTGCGGTTTCCTGGGGCTGCTGCACATGGAGATCGTGCAGGAGCGGCTGGAGCGCGAATACGACCTCGACCTGATCGTGACGGCGCCCTCGGTGATCTATCAGGTGAACATGATGGATGGCAGCATCTTGATGGTGGACAATCCCGCTACGCTCCCTGATCCGCAGAAGCGCGAATCAATCGAGGAGCCCTATGTGAAGCTGGAGATCTATACGCCCAACAGCTACAACGGCGCCTTGATGGAGCTGTGCCAGGAGCGGCGCGGTGAATACATCGACATGAAATACATCACCACCGATCGGGTGACCCTGCACTACGAAATGCCGCTGGCTGAGGTGGTGACCGACTTTTTCGATGTGATGAAGAGCCGCACCAAGGGCTACGCCTCGATGGAATACAGCCTGATCGGCTATCGCAAAAACGAGCTGGTGCGCCTCGATGTGCTGATCAATGCCGAGAAGGCCGATCCGCTCACCACGATCGTGCACCGCGACAAGGCCTACAACGTGGGCAAGGGGCTGGTGGAAAAGCTCAAGGAGCTGATCCCGCGCCAGCAGTTCAAGATTCCGATCCAAGCTTCAATCGGCAGCCGCATCATCGCCAGCGAGAGCATCAGCGCGATCCGCAAGGATGTGCTGGCGAAGTGCTACGGCGGTGACATCTCCCGCAAGAAAAAGCTGCTCAAGAAGCAGGCCAAGGGCAAGAAGCGCATGAAGGCGATGGGCCGCGTAGATGTGCCGCAGGAGGCCTTCATGGCGGTGCTGAAGCTGAACCAGTAGCTCAGGCCAGCACCCCGAGGCGGCGCAGCAGCGGCAGCCCGGTGGCCTGCAGATCGGTGGCCACTTTCTGCAAGGCCTCCAGCTGGGCGGCGGGATCCTCCAGCGGCTGGCCCTTGGCATCCTTGAAGGCGGCGGCGCCCAGGGCGGCCAGGCCCGCCTGCACGCACACCAGCAGCAGCTCCCCTTCCATGCCTTGCTCCAGGCCCTGGGCCGCCATGGCCTGGATGGTGGTGAAATTCACGCCATTGCCGAGCACGGGGCTGGCCAGGTTGGCGAGCGGGGCGCCTTCGAGCATCAGTTCAATCACGGCCGCATTGAACGGCTGGCAGCTGGCGCGGGCGGCCTCGCAGGCGGCCCCGCGGTGCAGGCCGATGCGGTTGGCATGCAGCAGCAGTGCCACCAGCCGGATGGCTTCCTCCGGCGGCAGATTGGTGCTTTCGGCGAGCTCCTCCAGGCTGCAGGGGCCGGCTTCGGCCAGGTGCGCCTCCATGCCCGCGCAGGAGACATGGCTGGCGGTGAGGGTGCCGAAGCTGGTGGTGAACGTGTATTCCTCTTGGACGGATGGAGCGTGCTGCAGCGTCAGCAGCAGCTGGCCGAGGGCCTGGTGGCGCTGCGCTTGGTTGAGGTGCAATTGCCCGTTCACGAAAATGTCGCGCCGGAAGGATTTGTTGGTGCCCAGATCAAGCAGCGTTGCGCGCACCAGCGGATCCTGTTCCGCCATCACCAAGGCCTGAAGCGGTGCGGGCAGCAGATCGTCGAACAGCTCCGGCAGGGTGGCGGTGGCGAGGGGGCGCAGCTTGTGGGCCAGCAGGCGCTGGTGCATGTCGGCCACGTAGAGCGGTTGCCAGCCGTCGTTGGCGTATTCCTGTGAGAGGTAGCGCTGATCCCTGGTGGGCGCTTTCTCCATTTCTGTGCGCAGGCTGGGCAGAGCCACCCCAAGGACGCCCGGCTCTTCGGCCGGGCCGATCAGGGCGAGCAGGCGTTCGGTGGCGCGTTTCAGGGCGGCCTTTGCATCGCTGCCTGCCCCTTGCTGGCGCTCCACCTTCACCAACTGATGGAACGCGTGGAGCGGTAACCAGCCGGGATAGGTGTTGTAAGAGCAGTAAAAGAGTCCGCCGGGCCGCAGCGCTGCCGCCGCCACCTTGAACAAGGCCTGCTGCACCGGTTCGATCACCCAGGTGGCGATGCCGTGGGCGGCCACATAGTGGAACTGGGCGGCGCCGCCTGTGGTTGCGGTGGCGGGGCGCAGCGGTGAAGGGTCGCGCGCGAGCTCGAGGAAATCGGCCTCCAGAAAGGTGATGTTGTGGAGCCCCAGGCGGCGGGCCAGCCACTGGCCATGGGCAATGTGATCGGGCAGGAAATCCACGCCGGTGAACTCCCCTTCTGGATACATCGCCGCCAGGAGGCACAGCCCGAAGCCCATGCCGCAGCCGAGATCCAGATAGGCGAAGGGTTCGCCTTCGCCGCTGCGCGGCGGGCGGTGCCCTTTCACCAGCGCGGCGAAATCGAGCCAGTTCGGCGCCATCTCCCGGTAGTAGCCGATGGTGTAGTACTCGCTGGAGTAGTAGCCGTGATCCCAGCCCATCGGTGGCGCCCGCCTGAAGGATGTTTGTGAAGCGGGCGCAGCTTACCGGGTGTTTTCGTTGCTGCCGGGGGAGCAAGGCAGGGGCCGCTGGGAACACTGCCGGGGTCGTGAGCGAACACCACCATGGAGTGGAGGGAATTCGGCCAGCACAGCCCGAGCGGGAGCCGGCGCCGGGCGCGGCGATTGGCCCGGTGGCGCCCGCAGCCCGATGGCTTTCTGATGCCGCTCAGCTTTGGCGCCTCGCTGGTGCTGCTGCTCAGTGGCCTGTCGGTGCAAACCGCGGTGCTGCAGTCGCGGGCGCGGCTGGAGGCAGGCCTGCGCCGCGATCGCGCTGAGGATGCCCTCGCCTCCGCTGCCCAGCAGGTGGCCTCCAAGCTCAGCGGGCCATTTGCCTGCCTGCTGACGCTGCCTTCGCAGCATTGGCATGGGCGGGAGTGCGCGCAGGGCCATGCCGCCGCCGGGTTGATGGCCGGCACGGTGGCCGAGTTGCCTTATCAGCTGGTGGAATGGCGGCCCGCCACCGGCAGCGAGCCGGCCCAGCTGGTGCTGCAGCTCGCCGCTGAGCGGGGAGCTGCAAGGATCCAGCGCCGCTTTGCTGTGAGCGTGGGCGATAAGGCCGGCAGCGCTCCGATCCAGTCCGTGCGGGGGCTGGGGCTGTGACCCTCACCGAAGTGATCATGGCCGTGCTGGTGTTCAGCCTGGCCTCCACCAGCTCCCTGCGGCTATGGGGTTCCAGTGCCACCTGGAGCCAGGCCGCTGAAGCCCGCCAGGCCTTGGCCAGCGGCATCGAGGCGGATCTGATGCGCCGCAGCCATCGCCTGCGGGCGAGCGTGGCGCGTGATCGGCCCGATCCGGTCGCCTGCGAGCAGGCGGCGGAATGGATGCGCTCCCGCCTGGCGGGCGGTGCGGCGCTGCTGCCGCAAGGGGTGCACAAGGAGCTGATCCGGGAGGGCGGCTCCGTGTGGCTGGTGTACAAAGCCGCTGCTGAGCCCCTGGAGCGGCGGCGGCTGTTCAGTGCCGCTGCCCATGGGCTTTGCCCCGTGGTGCCAGAGAGGCCCGGCCTCACGGACACGGAGGTGGGGGCATGAAGCCAGCACAGCAGGCCGGGTACACGTTGGTGGAAGGGGTGATCACGGCGGCCATCCTGGCGCTGCTGGCGTCGCTGGCCTTGCAGCACGGCGGCAAAACGCTCGCCCAGCAGCGGCTGGAGGCCGCCACCCGACGGCTTGCCCTCGGCGTTGAGCAGGGCCGCGCCGCCGCCGAGGCCTCCGGGCGGCCCTGCGCGCTGGAGCTGGGGGAGCAGGGCTGGCAGGTGCCCACCGGCGGCGAGCTGCCCGGCTGCGCCGCCCCCATGGTCGGCCTCGATGAAGGCGTTCAACCGGCTGATGTGGCGCTCAGCCACAACCTGCCCGCCGCCCTGCGCTTCAGCAGCAATGGGCTGGTGCTCGATGGGGGCACGGTGGTACTGAGCAGCGAAGGCACCGAGCTGCGGCGCTGCCTGGTGATCGCCCTCCCCCTGGGGGTGGTGCGCCTGGGCCGTTACGGCGGCGCAGGCCAGGCCCCGCCCGACAGCGCCGCCTGCAGCCCCGACCCCACGCTCTGACGTTCTGCTCCCACGCCCTGCAACCGATGACTCTGCGATTGACCCCCACCCCCACCACCCCCACCACCGCCGCCAACCGCCGCCCGCTGGCCCGCGGCGGCTTCGGGTTGGTGGAAATGCTGCTGGCGATGACCCTGGGCCTGGGGTTCTGCGGGGTGGTGATTCAGGCGCTGGTGGGAGAAGGCCGCCACGCGCAGCAGTTCACCCGCCTGCTGCGCGAGCGCGGCAACCAGCGGCGGGCCCTGGCGTTGATCCGCAGCGACCTGATGCGCACCAGCGCGGTGGCGGCAGACCCTGGCAGCGGCGCCAGCCGCTGTGGGCTGGCGGGACGCACGGCGGTACTGCGTTTGCTCACCCCCGAAGGCACGATTGATTATTCGGTGGGAGCGGCGCCTAGCGGCATCTGGCAGGGGCGGGTGCTGGTGCGCTGCGGGCCTGCCTACGGCCTCGATGGCCAGGTGAACCCGGGCAGTGCCTTCCAGAGCCGGGTGGTGCTCGATCGGCTCGCCACCAAGGCCACCCCCTGGCAGGGATGCGAGGCCCTGCTGGGCCGGACGGTGGGGCCAGCGGAGGCGGCGCGAGACCGCGACCTGGCGGGCTCCTCGCGGCTGCCATTTTCCGCCTGCCTGGATCCGGAGAGCGAGCTGGTGGGGCTACGGCTGGAGCAAAGCTTCCCCGGCGGCCCTGGCGGCAGCGACTATCGCATCAGCACCGAAGCTGCGGCTGGCCCGGGCTGAAAGGCTTTAATGTTGGCAAAAGATTTGAACGTGCAGCGTGGGAGGCCACGACAACGACCCTCCCTCCAACGGGCCCCCTCCCAGCGAGGGCTACCTCCCGCATGGCCGCACCCGGGTGCGGCGGGAGTTGCCCGTGCCACTGAACGCTGTGATCAGCTTCCCCACCCTGGAAGGGCAGCCGTACTTCAATGTGGATGTGCTCGATGTGAGTGAAGGTGGTCTGCGGCTTCAGCTCGCTCTGCCCCCCGGTCTCACCTTGGCGAAGGGCCAGAGGGGCGTGATCAGCCTGGTGATTCGGAGCACGGATCCACCACGCATGCACGGCTTCTCCGTGCGGTGGGTAGAGATCAGCTCGCTGATCTCCGTGGCTGGGGTGGCCTTTGATGAGCCCTTGGATCTCACGGGTCTGCCGGTTGGGAAGCCCCTGAAGGAGACGCCGAGCGTGAAGGTGCCTGAGCAGACCCGCTGATCCCTTGGCGTAGCAGGATCGGCGGCAGCGAAGGGGTGTTCGCGGTGTGGTTGGGGCGGCTGGTGGCGCTGCTGCTTGAGCTGCCGCTGGAACTGCCGGTATCGCCAGCGCTGAGGCGTAGACAGCCAGGGCAGGTGGACGGCATGCTCACGACCACCGGGAGGCCGCTGATCACCTGAGACGTGCGCTTGGCGGGGGCTGCAGTGGCCTGCTGGGCCGGCCCGCAGCGATGAATCTCGCTGCCTGGCCCTGTTCCGATCTGCATGTAATGCACATCGCCAGGGGCAGGAGCGCCAGGCGAGGCCAAAGCCGTGGCCGCCTGGGGGATGCGGATGGTGAGCAGGGAAACGCCCGTGCCGCAGCTTGCCGGCACAGCCATGCCGGTGGACAGCTGATGATCGTCGCCGAGGTCGGCGGCGATCTGATACGTGAGCTTGCGCCAATCGCTGCGGCGCTGATCCACCTGCATGGCGGCTGTGCGGTGGTTGGTGTAACTGATCAACAGCTGGGCCGTGGCGGTGAGTGCGGCCAGGCCCAACAGGCTGCCCACCAACAATTCCACCGCCGTGAACCCCATATCAGGGGTGGGACGGGAGGAGGAAGCGCGGGGGGGCTGTTTCACCGGCAGAACGCCGCAGCGTTGGGAACGAGGTTCACCACCCTGGAAATCATGGTGACGCCGTCGACGGAGACCGTGTAGGTCCACTGCAGACGGTTGGCTTCGGGGTCGGCCACGGTGGGGCCCGTGCGGGTGAGGGAAACGCCGGAGGGGGCGTTGGGGGGAGCTGGGAACGCGGCAATCATGCTTTCGGCGACGCGACCGTCGAGGCAGGCGTCGGGCAGGCTGCCGGCAGCTGCAATGGCGTCGTCGTACTGGAAGGCGGCATCGACCGTGGCGGTGGGGCCGCAGGCGCCTGCAGCACCGCTGGCGATGGCTGCATCGGAGCACTCCTCCCCGCAACAGGTGAAGCGGTCGTTGAGCTCGCGGATCAAGGCCAGATCCTGAGCGATCAGGCGCTCGAGTTCATCGACGTTGTCTGCGGGGCGGCCGGAACGGTTGCTCACCAACAAGGTGACGGTGGTGCCGCTGACCACAATGGTGATCAGGATGGCCGCCACCAGAAACTCCACCAGGCTGAAGGCTGCGTCGCCTGCTGGATCGCCGCTGGCACCATCGTGCAGCCGACGACGCATCCGCAGGGAAGGGGTTCTCATGCCGGGGCGAATCGGGGAGCCCGATGCGGGAGCTTCATGGGGACGGCAGGATCGACTGCCAGGCGGAAACCAGGGTTAGCGAACTGGGGCGGGCAAGGTGAGTGGATGGGGAGAGCCAAAGCCGGGGACTGCGCAGGGCCGAACGGTGCGGGCCTGAAAGAAAGAGAAGAGAGAACGGCGCGAAAAGCAATGAGAATTAAAAATAGATGAGAGTCCGAAGGTGAATGGCTAAAGACCTCCTCAACATAAGCGCAAAATCTTGTTGATCTGTTCAGCTTGAGGAGTTCAGGAAACTCAAACAACCATGCACGAATGACGTTGCCATGGCTTCCGGGATACCACCGAAATCCTGGCAGCTGCCTTTGGCGGCCCCCTTGGCGGGCCTGCGGTGCGCTTCTTACACTTGGCTGCACCTCCGCCACTGCAACCGTTCCGGCATGAGATCTCCCTTGCCAGGTGCGCTCGTTGGCTGAGCAACCTGTGCCCCGACGCCGACGCTCTCGGGCCTCGATCCGCCGCCAATTGCAGTTCACCAGCCTGCTGGTGATCCTCACCGGCTATGGGGTGTTGGTGTTCTCCAATGGCCTGATCGCCAGCAAGGTGCGGCGTGACCGCCACAGCCAAACCGTGTTCGAGGCGCACCGGGAGCTGATGCGTGCTCCTGTGCCCCGTTCCGCCGAAGACATCCAGGCGCGGCTTGAGCGGGTGCTCAGCCCGGGGCTGCTGATCTGGGTGGAGACAGCCGCCGGCGTGCCCTACCGGACCACGCAGCGGGAAAACACCTTCGGGCTCGGCCCGCTGGGGCCGTTGGCGAAGCAGCTGGCCTTGATCGCCAGGGGGCAGAACAATCCGGTGTGGTTGCAGCTGAGCGGCGGCTCCTTCCTGTTCTCCACGCTGCCGGTGCGGCTGGGCGAGAGCGGTGCCCTGCTGCGCTACCTGGAGGATTTCAGCTCCGATGTGAAGCGGGAGCGCAACGCCCAGGAACTATTGATCGCGGTGGCGGTGCTCACGGCCCTGCTCACGAGCGGCTTGATGCGGCTGGCCCTGGATCGGGGCCTGTCGCCGCTGGGCCGGCTCAGCACCCGCCTGGAAGATGTGACACTGCCCACCGTGAACCTCTCCACCGAAGGCTTGCAGGTGGAGGAGCAGCCGCTGGAGTTGCAGCAGATCGCCGCCGCCTTCAACGACCTGCTTGGCCGCCTGGCCACCTCCTGGGAGCGCCAGACCGCGTTTGCCGACGGAGTGGCCCACGAGCTGCGCACGCCGATCACGTTGATCAGTGGCTACGCGCAGCGGCTGCGCCGCCAGATCCCGGCCAGCGCCCCGGAGAGCCGGCCGCTGGCGCTGATTGAGAGCGAATCGGCCCGCATGGGCCGCCTGGTGACCGACCTGCTCGACATCGCCAGGGATGACGCCGGCCGCCTGGATCTGGCCTTGCGGGAGCTGGATCTCGACCAGGAACTGCTGGAGGCTTATGAACGCCTCAGCACCTACACCACCGGCCGCCTGCGGCTGATCCCCTCGGAGGAGCAGGAGCCGCTGCGGGCCTGGGGCGACGCCGATCGGCTGCAGCAGTGCCTCACCAACCTGGTGGAGAACGCGCTCAAACACACTCCGGTGGGCTGCCCGATCGAGCTGTTCGCAGACGGCAACCCGCGTGAGGTGGTGGTGCATGTGCGCGACCAGGGTCCTGGGGTGCATCCCGGCGACCGGCGGCGCATCTTCGAGCGGTTTGTGCGCGGGGCGCCGGCGAGCGGGGTGCCCGCCAACCTGGTGGGCAGCGGTAGTGGTTTGGGGCTATCGGTGGTGAAGCTGCTGATGGAACGGATGGACGGCACGGCGCGGGTGGCGGAAACCCCGGGCGGCGGCGCTGATTTCCAGCTGAAGCTGCGGCGGATCAACCCGCGCCAGCCGGGGGACCCTCCTTCAGCATGAAGCCCACGCCCCGCACCGTTTGGATCAAGGTGGGCTGGCCCTCCTGTTCGATCTTGCGGCGCAGATAACGGATGTAGACATCGAGCAGGTTGTCGTCGCCGTAGTGGTTCTCGCCCCACACGGTCTGCAGAATCGTTTCGCGCTTGATCACGCGGTTGGGCTCCGAGAGCAGGCAGAGGAGCAGGTCGTATTCGCGCACGGTGAGGTTGATGGGAAGGCCGTTGCGGGACACCTCACGGCTGCCGGTGTCGACACTGAGGTTGCCGAGGCTCACCACCACCCCCGCATCGTCGCCGGAGTCTTCGTCGGCGGGGATGGAGCGGCGGATCAGGGCCCGTACGCGGGCGAGCAGCTCCTCGATCGAATAGGGCTTGGTCACGTAGTCGTCGGCGCCGGAATCGAGCGCCTCCACCCGCTCGCGCACGTCGTCGCGGGCCGTGAGCATCAGCACAGGGGTTTGGATGCCGCTGCGGCGGATGCGCCGGCACACCTCCACGCCGGAGAAGTCCGGCAGGGTCCAGTCGAGCAGCACCAGATCGAAGGCCTGTTCGCGAATCAGGGAGAGGGCGTTCTGGCCGTTGTCGGCCAGCTCCACGGCGTAGCCCTCCACTTTCAGCTCCTGGCCGAGAAAGCGGCGCAGCTCGGGATCGTCATCGACGATCAGAACACGATGGTTGTGGGGATCCACCAGGTCAGACATCGCAAAAGTTCCCGTCCCGGTCAGTGTGCCGTGCGAGGCCTGGCCAGGAGCTCACCGCTGCCATACGAGAAACGCAATTGGTAACGGGGGCTACCATTTTTAACTGGTTTGCGGTTCTCACCGCTTCCTCACCCTATACTCACTGCAAGTTCTCAGTTGAAGGCCCTGGCGGTTTTGCTGGTCATGTCGATCCCCCAGTCGTGACACCCCTCCTCTCCTTCCCCCTGCCGGGTCTGCGCCTGTTCTCCTGGCGGCCCACCGGGCTGTCGGGGCGCATTGCCCGCTGGGGGCTGGTGGTGGTGGTGGCCTACGCCCTGGTGGCCCTGGTCGCGCCGCTGCTGGTGCAGGCCGGGGTGCTGCCCGATCCCAATGCCGGCCTGGAGAACCCCATCTATGCGGGGCCGTCGTGGGCCCACTGGTGCGGCACCGACCGCCTCGGCCGCGATGTGTGCAGCCGCACCCTGGCGGGCAGCGGCGTGGCCCTGCAGGTGGTGCTGCTGGCCCTGGTGGTGGCGCTCACGATCGGCGTTCCTTTGGGCATGGTGAGCGGCTATCTGGGCGGCCCGATCGATCGGCTGCTGGTGCTGCTGATGGACACGCTCTACACGCTGCCGGTGCTGCTGCTCTCGGTGGTGCTGGCCTTTCTGCTGGGCCGCGGCCTGCCGAATGCGGCGGCGGCGCTGTGTGTGGTGTACGTGCCGCAGTATTTCCGCGTGGTGCGCAACCAAACCGCCCAGGTGAAAGCGGAGCTGTATGTGGAGGCGGCCCGCTCGCTGGGGGCCGATCCGCTCTGGATCCTGCGGCACTACCTGCTGCGCAACGTGATCACCTCGGTGCCGGTGTTGCTCACCCTCAATGCGGCCGATGCGGTGCTGGTGCTGGGCGGGCTCGGATTTCTCGGCCTGGGGCTGCCCGAATCGATTCCCGAGTGGGGCGGTGATCTGCAGCAGGCGCTCACCGCCGTGCCCACCGGCATCTGGTGGACGGCCCTGTACCCCGGCCTGGCCATGTTCGTGCTGGTGCTGGGGTTGTCGTTTCTAGGTGAAGGGCTGGAGAGCTGGTTGAGCGGCGAACAAGCTTGATTGCTCCCGTAAGTATCAGCGCCAGACACGAATCTTCAAATCGTTTAGCCCCGCGCAACGCCCGCGCGTTGACATCGGCGCCAACCACTTCGCTGACTATCTGCGGCTGGATCTGCGCTTTCTAGAAGAAGTTTTGATCCCTTTCCCTTGCCACTTCGATTCCAAGCAGCTGCGTTGCTGACCGTCGCGCTGGAGCGGATGCTCTGCCGCTGAAGGTGTTGCCAGAGGGAGGTCAACATCGTTGGTATCACTGGTTTTTGCGCAGCTGAAGCAGCCGGTTGCGGCCTGCGTATCTGCTGCATGGGCCGATAGCTGCCCCAGGGCAGATCGGGGCTGCAGCCGGGGAGCCTGGGGAAAGCAACTGCGGCTTGAAGCCGTTTTGTGAAGATCTCAACATCAAGGCAAAAATCCGCCGATCTGGCGCCCGATTCCTCCCTCTTTTTGCTACTATTGGTTCGGTGATCAAACCAGCCCTACCGCCCCATCCAGGCCATGAAACTCTCCTCCAAGACCCAGCTTCAGCTGATCCGCAACCTCAACAGCACCCGCGGCATCGCCCGCGCCTTCACGCTCGTTGAGCTGATGATCGTTGTGGCGATCGTCGGCGTGCTGTCCGCCGTTGCCCTGCCCACCTATTTGAATGCCCGTGCAGCCGCCGCCGTTGGTGCTGTGGTGGGTGAAGCGATCGGTATCGCCAAAGAGTGCGCGACCGCGGCTGCCTCCGGCATCGATACCGGCATCACCACCTCGTCCTCGAACGTCTCCATTGCTTGCGGCGTCACTGGCGGAACGGTTGCAGGTACGTTTGCCACTGGTTCTTCAGGAATCCGTTGCCTTACCGACACCTCAGCTGGCGGCGACGGCACAGCCACGGTCACCGTCTCCGGCAAGGGCGCCATCACCTGCGCCTTCGGCGCCTGATTGCTCAGGTCAATTAACAACCACTTGCTTCATTTAAGCCCCTCACGGGGCTTTTTTTTGCCTCACTACGGGGATCGCCTCAGGCTGATTGATCAACGGGCTGAAACATCTAGGCGGGCACTGCGTGCATTTCTGGGCTTGCCGGTTGAGAGGCGGCGGATGACATCAAGATTTGTCTGTTAAGGCATAACCTCAATGCAAAGCTGTCTGAATGAAGCCATAGCTGTTTTATCGTGAATCTAGTCACTGAGCGGGCCTAGGCCGAGGGGGGTCGTATGCGACTGACGTCCAGCACCAAGCTCCAGCTGATCCGCTCACTGCGGGCCGACCCCAGCCTCGTGCGTGGCTTCACGCTGGTTGAGTTGATGGTCGTGGTGGCGATCGTGGGCGTGCTTTCTGCCGTGGCAGTGCCCACCTATTTGAACACTCGCACTGCCGCTGCTGCTGGGGCTGTGGTGGGTGAAGCCATCGGCTTCGCGAAAGAATGCGCCACCGCTGCCGCTTCTGCTTTGGATACTGGCGTCACCACAGGGTCCACAAATGTCACCATCGTGTGCAACACCACTGGAGGCACTGTTTCCGTGGCCTTCACGCCCGGAGCCATTGGGCTCAACTGTCTAGGCGACAGATCGATCGCCACGGATGGCGCGGCAACGATCACTGTTTCAGAGAAGGGCGCGATCTCCTGCGTCTTCTCCTGAGTTTGCTCAAACTGCTTGATCAGCGATCAGCCTTTGTGGCTGGCGATCATTTGCCTGAAGGCAGTTTCGAGGTGCAGGGTTAGATCTTTGCCGTCGAACAGTTGGCTCGCCATCACCTCCGCCTGAAGGGTCTGTTTGCCGGAGCGCAGGGCTGCCACCCCGCTGGAGAGCTGGGCCAGGATTACAGCGAATTCTGCTTCTGTGTCGCAGATCCACTCGGGTTTTCCCAACCCCCGCACGATCGAGGCACTCATGCGGGCCGCCATGGTTTGGCCGCGGATGGCCACCAATGGCACCCCCATGGAGAGCGCATTGAAAGCTGTGGTGGAACTACTCCACGGGGTGGTGTCAAGGGCGATATCGATCTGGTTGTGGCAGAGCATGTGATCTCGCCATGTTTTTGTCCAAGGGAGAAAGCTCACCCTATGGCTTTCCACGCCTTGGCGCTTCAGGGATAGCAAGATTCTTTGCCGTACTGATTCAAAGACGGTGTTCCGATCTTTGATCACTAGCGTGGCTGCAGGCACAGCGCGGAGGGCACTGCTCCAGTAGGAGAGAGTTTCTTCTCTGATCTTGGCCACTTGGCCAAATGAACCCCAAACAGGTGCCAACGATTGGGCGGCGGAGGCCGCAACCGGTGGCTCTGAATAAGGGGTGCAGGCAAGCCAGGGCCGATTGATGCGCCAGGGAGTTTCCGTAAAAGAAGAATCAAACTCTTCGGGTATCAATTCATGGTCGGCTATAATGTAGTCAATCGTTTTCAGCCCGGTTGTGGCATGAAAGCCGATGTAGTGGCATTGAATGGGCGCGCAACGTTGCGAGATGAGTTGCAAACGGTTGCTTTCAGTGTGGCCAGACGTCTCGATCAGTATGTCGTAACTCCTTGAGCGGAGCAATTCTCTTGCCTTTTCAACTCCTTCTCCCTGAATGTTCAGCAGCTGGCTGGCTTTGCTGATGAGCTCCCGCGATCCAGCTTCTACGCGTAGGGCGGGAACAATGATTTCCACCTCAATCGCTTCCCGGTTGTAGTGAGAAAGAAAGGAATCCAGAAAGGTACTCACTACATGGTGGCCAATCTCGGCTGAGAGAATGCCAATTCGCATCTTGTTGGCGCGTCTTACCTGTGTCGGCTGTCGTAGTTTGCGATCGTTTGCACTTGAATGATGGAGAGGAGCGGCTTGAGCCGTTAATGCCCAGAACTTAGCCGATGCAGTGATCAATTCATCTTGATATCTCTTTCCTCCAATGGAATATGAAAATATCAATCCCTCCCATGCTTCCGGATGCATTGGTTGCAATTGAATTGCACGCTTAAACATATCAATGGCTTCTTCGAGCAACCCCTGGTCTCGCTTGTTGATCGCAAGATTTACAATCGCATCAGCGAAGTCGGGCTGCAAGTCGATGGCGTGTTGCATGGCTTGTGCAGCCTCCATCGGCTTGCCAGAGTTTCGGAGGCAGTTGCTCTTCAGAAAATGGCTACGGGCATTTTCAGGATCAAGGCTGAGGGCTTTCTGGCAGGCTTCCAGCGCCTGTGGAATGTCATGAAGTTCCATCAGGCAGCACGCCTGCTCCAGCCAGAGATCAACGGAAGCTGGTGAAGTTGAAAGGCAAATTGCATTGTGCAAGGCTGCTTCTTCCAGTCTGCGGGCCTCTCGCAGTGCAACGCCTAAGTGATAAGCCGTGACGGTGTCTGCATGGTCAGTTGCCAATCTCTTCTGATACTCCTGGATGACGGGGGTATAAAGTCTCTTGTCGAGGCGTGCTGCATCAAGCATCAATCCAGGCTGTCCCGGGTTTTGGGCGAATAATCGTTTAAAACACACATAGGCTCCCAGTGGTCTGCCCAAAAAGTAGAATGCAAGGCCCTGATTCCTGATGGCCTCTTCGTGTTTTCTGTTAATTGAAAGTGCTTTCCGGTAGAATCCTATCGCTTGCCTTTGATCGTTATCTTGTTGATAGGCAACACCAAGATTGAAAAAGCCATTGGCATAGGTGGGATCAAGCTCCGTGCAATGTTTCAGCAGGGCAAGCCCTTCTTCGCTCCTGCTCGTAAGGCGGCATAGGTTGCCAAGATTACAGAAAACGGCTGCATCTGCAATTCCTGAAGCTATCATATCTCGATAGATCAGCTCAGCTTCTTCGTATTTTCCGCTTTGGCAGAGTGCCAAGCCATGTGCAACTTGATCTGAAAATAGGCTGTTGTCGGTGCTGATGCTGGGAGCACTTGATTGGCCTGGTGGAACTGGCTCCACAGAAGAGGGTGTGGCCGGTTGTTCCGTCTTCTGTGGATCCATTGCTTTGATGTTGGGAGCAAGCTGTGCTTATCATCAAACAGTTTGGCATGGCAACCATGGTTTCTGCCAACGCATTTGCCCTCGTTGCTTCTGCGCATCTGAAAGCAAGATGCATTCCTTGATTCACGAACTCTCACCGCGCAATCACAATTGTGTTTTGATTCCAGGGATCACCGCGGAGATTCCCTCAACTGCCTCTAAATGTGCTTCATGCCCGTTCGAGCGCATAACTCGTGTCTGACCCGCTCAATCACCTCATCCCAGTTGCTGCTAGCCTTCTGACGAAATAGATGCGTATTGGGATACCAAGGTACGGTTTCACCTTCTCGCAGCCAATACCAAATTAAGCCTTTCGGACGTGGAAGTAAAACCCATGTCTCCTTACCCAAAGCTGAGGCGATGTGAGCCGTTACGTTGCTAACCGTAATGACAATGTCACAGCATTCAATGAGGCTGGCAAGCTGATCGATGTCGTCTCGAATATTAATGTCGAGGCAAGCCATCGGCTGCGAGGAAGCCTTGTTGAACTCATCGATCTCATCCTGATTGGCTGAATATTGTAAATTAACTGGCTGGAACTGATTGTTTTGAAAGAGAAGTGAAAGTTTGTTGACTGGCACTGACTTGTATGCGGAGAGATGTTGGCGAAAGCTTTTCCAAGAGAGCCCAATGCGGAGGTCTACGGCCTCTGTCGTTGTGTCCTCCAATTGAGATGCAACGGCTTCTACCTTTCTTGGATCAGCCACCAGGTATTGGCCTGCCCTCGGTGCAATGTAACTGTCAAGGTTTAAGTATTTGCAGACTGATCCCATTGCCACCGCAGGGGTACCTTCTCTAATCGTGCCGGCTTCGTTGGAAGAAATGAATGAGCATCCTGGAAAGCTCCTTCTAGCCAAAGGAATCAGCCTCTCGTCAACTTCTATAATGAATTGCTGCGTCTTCTGGATTGAGTTATGTAGGAGACCCAGGTAGAGTATCTCATCGCCAAGGCCCTGTTCTCTCCAGATGAAAACTCGCTGTGATTGACTCTTTCCATCCCATGCAGGAAGATGGGAATGCTTGGCTTCAACGCTGCTCAAAACGCCTTTGAATCTCCATTCCAACTCATCCCAGCCTTCGCGATACCGTTGACAGGCCAGTAGCAATGTTCCTCGCAACGTATGCAAGCTCGCAGAATCTGGGTGCACATCAAGACCAGCTGAAAACGCAGCAATTGCCTCTTCATCAAGACCCATCGAGTGCAAAACTGCGCCATGTAACTCATGTGCATGTATCTGCAATGAATCAATTCTTATCGCTTCCTTGGCTGCTTCAAGAGCCTCTTCAAGTAAGTCTTGTTCGTGAAGGCTTCTCGACAGCCCAATGTATGCCCCATAGTTGGTTGGCTCCAGATGAATGGCTTGTTTGAAGGCGTCCGTAGCATCTTTCGCCTCCATGATGTTGAGCAGCAATTCTCCGAGGCGAATGTATTTCAGTGGGTCTGCGATGTCCAGGAGGATTGCAAATTGCATCGCTTGGATGGCTTCCTCAATTCGCCCTTTTCCCTCTGTGGCCAGTGAAATGGCCACATAGATATCCGGATTCCATTCGTCATCCTTTAACAGAGCATCCAGTTCTATGAGAGCTTCATCAAAACGATTCTGGAATACCAGTGAGTTGATGACTGTGGCCAATGGACCATCGCATTCACGTTCAAGGCCTTTCACGTTGTTCCTCATTCGAAATCAGGGTTCGTCAACTCAGTCTGCCGATCGGCACTTTTAGCCAGACGTGCGCTTCGCGACGCAGCATGCCAAAACCCATGCTTCATGGGAAGCTTGACTCTTTACGACTTGGCAGGAAGTGGGCTGCGGTGGCCTATGAGAGCTTCGCCAGCTACCCCTCCTCCAGTGGATTGATTGCCTGCATGTTCAGGCTTATCTTTCTTCCCTTAAGTTCAAGTTCACTTGTATCAGAGAAGTATCCAAGGCTCTCCACCCTTTGCAATTCGATGAAACCGCTCTGAGTGAGATATTCAGTGAGGAATTCTTCGTTGAGGCCTGTTAAATGATAGTCGAATTGACTTGTGTGCCCACCAAATATCATTCTCATCACGAGAAACCGCTCTTCAATGGATAGGAGTTTCTTGTCGACGAACAGTTCCGTAAGAGTGTCTAGGTCCGGGACGCTGAGGCACAATAGCCCGCCAGGCTCTAGTGTTCTTCGCCACTCTGCCAAGGTGAGCTGAAGTTCGGCTGTGTAATCAAGATGCTCTAAAACGTGAGAAGCGTAAATAATTGAAAATGTTCCATCGGGAAATTGCGATAGATCATTGGCGTTGCCTAGGTGATCTACGAACTCCCCAGGCAATGCATTCAGAACTTCCCAGCCGGGGTTGATAGACGTACCTCCGATGTGAAGTTTTCGTCCCATTCCTGTCAACACCAAGAACTATCGCGCTGGCATTCTAGTTCATCTCGATATGAGCGTCATCAGCCATGGCCTGTTGTTGTGCTTATGCTGACAAGTTTGTTGTGACTGTTTAGGTTGAGCCCGCATTCCACAACGGCCTCATGGCGGGCCTTGCAAGCTAAAGATCTATCTACGTAGGCTACGGTCCATGGTGATGACGGACCTTGAATCCATGATATCGAAGGCCTTGTTCGCACTCTTGGGCGAGATGACTGAGCCTTCCATTGCTTGAAACTACAGCATTCATGGAAGGGTGCGCGTATGCATCTATGTCGGTTGCTGCTTGCTGATTGGACGTTGCTGGTGCCTATGGTGACCTCCATGCCGATCCGTATGGTGACCTCCATGCCGATCTGCAACAACAGTATCTTTAAATCTGACTTTTGTAGCATCTTCCTCTGACTATTGATGGCTGTCATTCCAAGGACCATTCAGAGCGTTTTCTGATATTGATTGTGCTGGGCTGCTCGACTTGGGGCCTCGACTTGTTCCTAAGCCACCACCTCATTATGGCTGTGATGCTATTCCTTGGTGTCACTCCGCCCTCGGCACTTCTTCGTTGAATGATGGGACTCATGCTCTTTCGTCTAGGCTGTTAGAGAGCGCTCTGATCCCCGCCGTGACAACTGACAAGCAGCTTCAGCTTTTCGGCCTCTATACGCAGATGGCGCATGAAGGCGTGGACCGAGGCCAGGTGGACGGCGCCCCCAAGGACTTTTCCCTGATGAACATTCGTCTTTTCAAGGAGATGGTTGCTCCGTTATTCCTTGCCAACGATATTAAGTCTGTATTGGATTATGGATGTGGCAATACCAGCTGGGATATGCCGGGGTTTTCTGATGAGCGGTCTGCTAAGGAATATTTTGCCATTGAGTCTGTTTGGAGTTATGAACCGAGCCTTGGCTTGGACGAACGACAGCAGGCAGACGCTGTTGTTTGTTTTGATGTCTTAGAGCATGTGTTTCTGGCTGATGTTTCTAGCGTGGTATGGGACTTATTCTCTTATGCAAAGAAGCTGCTTGTCGTGAATGTTGCTTGCTATCCCGCCGGCGCACTTCTCCCCAACGGTGAGAATGCCCATATCACAGTTAGGCCTCCGCTGTGGTGGAAAGGGGTGTTTGATGCGGTGGCACCGGCATTCCCTGATGTTGTTGTTTGTTTGTATGCTTCTACAGAGTATGCGAGGGCTGAGGTGTTTTCACCAGCGTCGCCAGCTGAATGGCTGGCGGCGCCTGGATTTACTCGGCCGCTTGTTTAGATCCGGTTTGGCAGAATTCGGTGTCGATGCTTCCGGCGCTTATGCACCTTTCTTCTGCGAAAGCTGCTCTCGCCATTATGGTTTCTGTATCCCTGGCGCCTAGGATTCTCCATCTCCCCTTGCCACTCGAACATTGCTGATAAGCAACTGTCGCTTTGGATTGCTATCTCTTATTGCCTCGACGCCATGAAATGATGAATCAGTCTTGGGAAATAGCACAAGACGATTGGGAATATAATCTATGGTTGCGACGCGTTCAAAGTCCGCTTGATCGTGATGTCTTAGTCCATGGCATGTCATTCCTTTTTGCTTTGGCGTATAAAGTGATGTTCCAAGGTGTCTCATGGAGTCATCATGGGGCAAGTAAAACAGCAGCGATAGTAGTCTGTGGGGCGCATCGGTGTGAGGTCCTATCGCATAGTTGCTTTGGTCCGAAACAATCAGTGCATCACTGCTAAGTTCTACTTGCCCTTTTTCTTTGCTGACAATGTCTTCAATGCGGGGGGTCACGTATGAGTCAAAGTATTGCATGATTGCAGCAACGAAATCAGGGTGGTATAGCCACGACCCCAGTTCGCTCCAAAAGTCCAATTGCGGCTGGTTGAAACGTGAGAACCCTTCTTCGTTAAACACTGCGACCTGTCTGTATTCGTACGTGCCGCCTGCTGCTCTTCCGGTTGCTGGCAGTGAGAGAAGCTGATCGGCAGATGGAAAGTTGTCAAGAATCTGCTGGTAGTATTCCTCGGGAAATACGTTGTCGACGATGCTGATTGGAAAGTGTTCTGACTTGATCGGAGTGAGGCAGATCTGTTTCACGACGTGCTCACTGACGAGCTTGCCGCGGTCTGTCTGTCTGCACAGCAATGAAGGTGTTTGCTTGCGTTTGATCAGCTGGCTTATGTGAGTGTTGTCTTCGCGCCGAGTAAATATCCATTCGCCAACCCCTTTGAAAGGACCATCTTTTCTGGTGGCCTTCTGAATTTGCTTTTCATTGACTTCAAAGCCAAGAACTGAGAGGGCAAACACAACTTCCTGGTGCTCAGGAAGCATTGGATTGATTTCAATAATCAGCGATCGCAGGGAGGAGTCGTTCAGTGTTTTTGACGCTCCGCGTAGAACCTTGTGCTCAAAGCCGTCCACATCAATCTTGATGTGATTGGGTGTCGGTAAGCCCCCTGAAGCAATGGCTTGATCGATGGTTATCGCATAGGCGCCTTGGGTAAAACTTGCTCTTCTAGGTTGCAGGTCAAACCCAACTTCTTCCCCAACTGAGTGACAGGAGCCTCCGGTTTCAAAGCTTGATAGATAGAGCGGTTGGAAGCCCTCTTGATCGGAACAGGCAAGACAGTAAGCATGCACACGACCACTGACTTGATTTTCATGAATGTTCTTGTTTAGCAGGGCATAGTTTTGTGATTCTGGCTCGAACGCATAGACTGTGGCGTCTTGACATATTGCAGCAAATAGCGAATACATGCCAACATTTGCGCCAATATCAAAGAACGTCTCGTTGCTTTGAATCTGACATAGCCACTCAATGGTGCATGGCTCTTTGGAAAGGAGCGTGTCTACTCTCCAGAGAACCGCGGCGTTTGGTGTGCAGTACCGGATGGTTTTTCCCTGCCAAGTGAAAATGGCTACAGATGGGTCGGTCTTTGATCTTTCTACCACCATCGTGCAAGACATGCGCATTCACCTCAAATATTAGCAATATGACCTTGTGTTGAGCAATCCGTTCCAGTGAGCGTCATCTGCTCTGTCTAGAATGTCGGAGACGCGAATGACATCCCTGTTAAGACTTCAGCGGGGCTAGCTGCTTCTTTCTTTTGTTCCAAGCCTGGTCCCTTGTATTGCGGCCAGGCCTTTCATTGTTTCTTCTGGAGTTGTCAATCGTTTTTTTGAATGGCTTTGTCAAGGGGGTAACTTGTTCACTTATGCCTGTCCCGTGGCAGCCTTTGAGGTGCGTGGGTTTAGATGGTCTGATGCTACGCAAGTTGCGCAGTTGCCAGCAGGTTCTGCATCTGGCGCAGGAGATTGAACCTGGGTTTGTGCGTCGCGGCTGGACCCCTCTCCCGTCGAGATCGGCGGATGGGTGTGCAGCCGGTGGGAGGACGTGATGCCTGTTCGTTTCATGGCAAGCCCTGTTTTCCCCGCCTCCAGCAGCATGCAGCCGAACCACCGCAGCAACGCTCTACTGAAGATCCTGTGCTGTCGCTGCCCCGCTCCATTGCCTTCCGCGTGCGTGTGCTCGCCGCACGGGCGCGCAGGCATGTGTGGGTTTGGTAGCGGCTGTGGCTCTTGGGTGCCCAGATCTCGCCCTAGTCTTGACGATTGCCCAGCCACCTGCCTGTGCCCGTCTGGCTCACCCTGGTTCTGCTGTCCGTGTCCGGCACCTTGTGGCTGTCGGGTTCCAACAACGCCGACGACGTGATCGGCCTGCTGGAGCGGATCCTGTCGGTGGGGGCGCTGATGGTGGTGGTGCTGGTGGGCCGCGGGGTGCCGTTGGAGATCGCCGGGGTTCTGCTGGCCTTCTGGCTGCCACGCGCCCGCGCCAACCAGGCGCCGCCACCGATCCCCCACCGCGACGACGTGTCGATTCCGTTCTGAGCCCAATGCTCAGCCCGGAGCTGAGCCTCTGCTGCGTTCAGTGGCGCAGCTTCACCGTGCGGGGCAGCGTTTCCGTGATCGCCCCTTCCCCATCCAACTCTGGATAGGGGCGGCCCTGCTGCTGGCACCAGCGCGCCACCTCCGGGTAGGCCCATTCGAACAGCAGCGTTTGCTGCCGCTCGGCTGGCACCCCTTCTCCGGACGAGGGCACCAGCCCGGCGGCCTGCCGTTGGCGCAGTGCCTCGAACAGCAGCACCGCCGCCGCCACCGACACATTCAGCGACTGCACCATGCCCCCCATCGGCACGAACAGCGCCTGATCCACCGCCGCCGCTGCCGGGCCGCTCAGGCCCCACTTCTCCGCTCCCAGCACGAAGGCTGTGGGACCGGTGAAATCGCAGCTGCGGTAGTCCACCGCGTTCACGCCCAGGTGGGTGCCATACACCTTGAAGCCCTGCTGCTGCAACGCTTTCACCGCCTCCACGCCGCTGGCGTGCGGGCGCAGGGCCACCCACTTCTGGCTGCCGCGGGCGGTGTCGTTGAAGGTGCGGGTGCGGCCCGGCATTGTTACCGCATGGGCCTCCAGCACCCCCACCGCATCACAGGTGCGCAGCACCGCCGAGAGGTTGTGGGGTTTGTCCACCGCCTCCAACAGCACCGTGAGATCCGCCATGCGGCGGTTCAGCACGGCCTGGAGCCGCTCGAAACGTCGGGGGAGCAGGGGCATTGCGAAGCGTGTGGTAACTCCGCCCCAGTTCAGCACTCAGTGCTTGGAGCGAGACTGCCATCAAGGGGAATGGGTGGTAACACCTGTGCAAGGACGGGCTCTATGAAGTCATCGTTGGTGATCCGTCCGTGGATCAGGGCATTCAGCTGACTTCTTTCACTTCCATCATGATCAGAGTAGATACTAATACTCGGTACGCACGCGTTGCTATCCATGAAATCCTCCAGAATTAAGGATAGCATTAGATCTGAGAGTTGTTCGGTTGCTGCTTCCTGGTTTTCCTTTCCGATATCCACGATTATTGTGACGTTTGCGCCAGAGGGGTGCTTGGAAATCTTACGGACAAGTTCGAGTAGCCCTTGGGGGCTCAGCTGGCTTGATCGATCTTCGTTAGTCTGTAAAGCACTTGCGATCACGTTGATCTGTTTGAGAGTGTAACGTGAGACAAGATCCTTGTTTCCTTCTGCATCCGTTGTTTTTTCGTCTTTTATTGCCTCCAATTGGATGTTTACATGGACCACGTTGCCTGGGGTGTGATCTTCCTTGCAGGCAATAATTCTAAAGCAACCCTTGAACCCGTAGCTTTTGCAGAGGTTGAGGTAGGCAGGGTGATCAATGCTGTAGTACAAGAACGAGTTAAGGTTCCAGAAGCTCACGTGAGTGGGATCTTGAAATGCACCTCGCCCATCTGTTGAAGGCACGAGAATATCTACGATTCCACCTGGCTTGCAAATTCTCCATATCTCGTTCATTGTGTGAATTCGGTCTGTAAGATGTTCAATTACGTCGTGAGCTCTTACCCTGTCTACGCTATTGCTGGCGAACGGGAATCTCTGATTTAAGTCGGCTACGCGGTCTACGCCCGCTGCTGGATACCTGTCCACGCCCAAATATCCTTCTGGCTTGTGGATGCCACAGCCAAGATCAATTTGCATGACAGAGGCTTCACGTGATTCCGGTTTTTCCAGTTGCTCAAGGACTGATGAAACAGTTTGTTGATAGGTACATCGGCTCATGATGTCATTATGAAGGGCTTCGCTGATTTCTTGCCGCTCTTTGTCGTGCGAAGGATCAAGGTAATAAGCTATCTTCTCGTTGAGCTCCTCAGGGCTTCGGTATGAGATTGAGTCCGCGACCTCGGTGAGTTCTGCAAGGCCTGGTCTCCAGTCGGTCAAGACAAACCCACCTGCTCCAGCGATGTCAATCACACGATTGATCACGGCATTGTCAAACTGAAGGGAAGTGATGTTAAGATTGATTCTCTTTTCTTTGTAGATTTGAGCTAATTTGACAGGATCGTGCTGGGCTGCAAAATAGTGCACACTGTCTTTGTCTATCTTTGCATTCTGTTCAGACGCGTAAATGGGTAAGATCCCTCCGTAGATGGCTATGCTCGGCGCATTGAGTCTTTGTAGTATCTCACCGCGAAATGGCAGTGATAACCCATGCGCTTCACATCGATACTGAATCTTCCTTGACGTGAACTGGATCGACGCCGCTTCATGAGGTGATAAAGATCTTGCATGACGAACTGATGACGGAGCAATCGGATGTGCGAGATTGCATACTCGTGCCCAGAAATCTCTTCGCAAGTGGTGGCTCAATGGGTCTTCTTGTGCCATGTTGCTAAGCCATGACATCACATGACCTACAAAGCAGACTTCTGGATGGCTTGGCTGGGCTTCATAGTCCGATATAATCTCAGTTGAAGATCTTAAGGGGTAAGAGTTCTTGATGCCTGCTTCCGCAAGGTCGCTCAAGCCTTCATGCTCAAGGCAAAAGTGGTGACTTCTCGATGCGGACCGAATGTAAGCGCTTAGGGTGATTGGAGTGGTATTTCCTGCTGCAGCGTAAATTAGGGGATAATCGAAGTGTAGAAAAACCAAGTTGCAATCTATTTCTTCTAGCAAAAGCCTGCCTGAAGCCCATGTGCAGACATGGTGGAGCATTCTCGTTGGGTCGACCAGTATAATATGGGTGGGGTTCCATGCTGCGATTGATTGCTTGTATTCGAGTTGTGAGCCCGATAGATTTGGAGCCAGTATTGCAGCATTGTATCCATGTTCAATGAGGCTGTTTCTTATGCATCTTATTATTCTGCAATAGATCGTGGTTTGACTGTCTTCAAGTAAAAACCTCACTGGAATTAGAGCGCATACCCCATGTTTTTAGCACTATTTGCCTTTGCTGGCTGAACGCTGATCAGCTTCCTCAGTTCAGCACAGGATCCAGCCCCGGAATCACGGCGATCGCGTCGCTGCTGCTGCGCACCGCCACCCCATCACGCAGCAGCCTGAAGCTGCCCGCGTCCTGCACGCGGCGGCCGTCGGCGCTGCGCGCGTCGATCGCCACCCGGCCATCGCCGAAAAAGGCATAGGCGCTGCGGGCGCCATCGGCCCAGGCGAGCTGATAAAACGTCTGCCCCTGGGCGGTTTCGCCGCGGCTGAGCTGGCAGGGGATTGAGGCGGCCGCGTCCTCGTCGGGCCGTTTGAACAGGCAGAGCGTGGTGTTGCCTTCGCCACCGGGGGCCTGGGCGATCGGTGGGCCTGCCGGTGCAGGGTCAGCCGCGGCTGACGCGGGCGGCAGGTCCGCCAGGAAGTCCTGCACCACCGCCGCGGAAATGGCGAAGTTGAGGCCTTCGCTGTCTTTGAACTTGAAGGTGGCCACCCCCGCCACGCAATTGCCGGCATTGAGCACCGGCCCGCCGGAGTTGCCCGGGTTGATCGCCGCATCCACCTGCAGGATCTTGTTGCTGTCGCGCAGGCTGCTCACCACGCCGCGGCTGAGGCTGAACTCCAGCCCCTTGGGGGCGCCGATCACGAACACCTCCTGCCCCACCGCTGACGCCTGATCGGCGATGCGCAACGGCGTGCCCTTGGTGCCCTGCACCGCCAGCAGGGCCAGGTCGCTGCTGGGCGTGTCGCCCCGGCCGCGGGCCACCACCCGCGCGCCATCGCGCTTGCCATCCACCCACTTCAACCGCACGCTTTCGGTGCCCTGCACCACGTGGGCATTGGTGATCAGAAACGTCTGCCCGTCTTGATGGGCCACCACGAAGGCGCTGCCCACCCCATCGCCGTGCGTCACCACGGCCACCCCCTGCTTGGCGCTGTTGAACACCTGCTCGGCGCTCTGGGTTCTGTTGCTGCAGCTCTGGCCTGTGGGGGCCGGCGCCACTGCCGCCAGCTTCGGCGTGGGTGCGGTGGCATTGCTGCGCACCGCCGTGCAGCTCGAAAGCAGCATGGCCAGGCCGGTGGCCCCTGCCGCGGCAACGGCCCACGCGGGGCGTCGGGGAGGGGCCGGGGGCTGGGCTGGTGAGGGCTGGTGGGGGAGGAGCATGGGGGGTGTCGTCAGCGGACGATCCGAGGCAGACCTTCGTCCTACGTCGCCTGAGTCCCCTGTCTGTCACTGGCAGCAGGGCGCCTGATGACAGGATCTTTCCCCCCAGCCCTGCGGTGGGATCCTGTCACTGTTCGGCCTCCTGCAGCGGCCAGACTCTCCGGCCATGGCGAACCTGTTCGATCAACGCGTCTGGGCGGAGGTGGAGCGCATTCCCCACGGCCGGCTGGCCACCTACGGGCAGATCGCCGATCGGATCGGCGCTTACGGCTGTGCCCGGCAGGTGGGCTGGGCGCTGCGGCGGTTGCCGTTGCCCTCAGCCGTGCCCTGGCATCGGGTGGTGAACGCGCAGGGGCGGATCAGCATGAGCCTGGGCCGCGAAGGCAGCGATTGGATCCAACGCGACCTGTTGCTGGCCGAGGGCATTCCGGTGGCAGACGACGGCCGCCTGCCGCTGCGGCGCTATCTGTGGGTTCCACCGCTGCCTGCCGATTGAGCGCCGCGTCCCCCGCTTCCACCCCGCCCGCCAGCACGGCGCCCCCCGGTCTTGAGGCCCGGCGGGTGGCCTGGCGGGTGCTGCTGGCGGTGGCTTCGGGCGCCTATGCCGATCTGGCCCTGGAGCGGGAGTTGCGCCGTCTGCCGCTGGCGCCCCAAGACCGGGGCCTGGCCACCGAGCTCGCCTATGGGGCGATCCGCCAGCGGCGCCTGCTGGATGCCTGGCTCGATCAGCTCGGCAAGGTGCCCGCTGAGCAGCAGCCGCCGCCGCTGCGATGGCTGCTGCACCTGGGGCTCTATCAATTGCTGTTCTCCCAGCGGGTGCCGGCGTCGGCGGCGGTGAGCACGGCGGTGGAGCTGGCCAAACGCGATGGTCTCGCCCGCTTGGCGCCGGTGGTGAACGGCCTGCTGCGCGCCTTCCTGCGCCGCACCGCCCCCCTGCCGCTGCCGGCCGATCCCGCTGCCGCCTTCGCCCTGCGCCATTCCCTGCCCGATTGGTTGGCGGCGGATCTGTTGGCCTGGCTGCCGGCCGAGCAAGCCGATGCGTTCGCTCTGGCGGCCAACCAGGCCCCGCCGCTGGATCTGCGCGTGAATGTGCTGCGCAGCAGCCGCGACGCCGTGCTGGCGGCCTTCGAGGCCGCCGGGGTGCCCGCCGAACCGCTCGCCGATCTGCCCGCCGGCCTCACGCTCACCGCCCGCAGCAGCGATCTGCGCGCCCTGCCCGGCTATGCGGAAGGCCACTGGTGCGTGCAAGACCGCGCCGCCCAGACGATCGCGCCCCTGCTGGAGGCGCAGCCGGGCGAGCGCATCCTCGATGCCTGCGCCGCCCCCGGCGGCAAAAGCACCCACATCGCTGAACTGATCGGTGATGTGGGCACGGTGGTGGCCGTCGATCGCTCCAGCGGCCGCCTGCAGCGCGTGCACGACAACGCCGAGCGGCTCGGCCTGCACACGATCAAACCGCTGCAGGGCGATGCGGCGGCCTTGGGGGCGGATCTGGCAGCAAAGCTGGGGGCGGCGCCCTTCGATCGCGTGCTGCTGGATGCCCCCTGCTCGGGCCTCGGCACCCTCGCCCGCCATGCCGATGCCCGTTGGCGCATCACCCCCGCCGCCATCGACGCCCTGGTGGAGCTGCAACAGAGCCTGCTGGCCGGCGTGGCCCCGCTGCTGCGGCCCGCTGGCCGTCTGGTGTATGCCACCTGCACCGTGCATCCCCGCGAGAACCAGCAGCAGATCGCGGCCTTCCTCGCCGCCCACCCCGGCTGGCAGCTGCGCGTTGAGCAGCAGCTCTGGCCCCGGCCGCAAGGCGGCGATGGCTTTTATGCCGCCGTGCTCCAGGCGCCCTGAGGCGCGTGCTCCAGGCGCCCTAAGGCGCCGGCGGTGCCACCGGAGAGGGTGCTGGCGGTGGCGCTACGGGTGCCGGTGGTGCCGGTGGAGCTGCCGGTGCTGGCGCGGCCGCAGGCGGGGGCGGCTGGCTGGGGGAATTGGGCCGTGACGGCACCGAGGGGGTGGCGGGTGCCGGCTCTGGGGCTGGCCTCGGTGCGGGGGTGGGGGCGTCCGGCGCCGGTGCAGCAGGGTCCGCCGGATCGCCCCGGAAGCGGCCGTCGTCGCGGAAGTCTTGCTCCGGCCGGGTTGGTGTGGGCTCCCAGCTGCGCGGCGCTTCAGGTGCCCGCTCGACCGGCCTGGCCGGTGCCGGCGGCTTCACGCCCCGCACGTTGAAGGTATTGGTGAGCGCGGGCTTGGGCGGGAACGGGCGCACCGGCAGATCCTTGGTGATCACGGCCATGTAGCGGCCCCAGGCGGCCGCCGCCGCGCCGCTGTCGCTGTTGGTCTTGCGGTTGTTGTCGAAGCCCAGCCAGACGCCGGTGGTGAGCTGGGGAATCGCGCCCACGAACCACAGATCGCGGGCGCCTTCCGAGGTGCCCGTCTTGCCGGCCACCGGCCGGTTCGGCAGGGCCGCCCCGCCGCCGGTGCCATTGGTCACCACGCGCTGCAGCATCCACACCATGGCGTCGGCCACATCGGAGCTCACCACCCGGCGGCCGCGATCGCCCTGCACGCGGCGGCTCCACAGCAGCTGACCCTCCGGCCCGCTGATCTCCTCAAACGGGGTGGGCGGCACAAAAATGCCCCGGTTCACCACGCCCGCGTAGGCGGCGGTCATGTCGAGCACCGTCTGCTCGTAGGCGCCGATCCCCATCGGGTAGAAGCGGCCCAGCTCCCGCGTGATGCCCAGGCCCTGGGCCACGGCGATCACCTTGTCGAAGCCCACCTGCTGCAGCAGGCTCACCGCCACCACGTTCAGGGAGTTCTGCAGCGCCACCGCCAGCGATACCCGGCCCAGGTAGCGGTTGCCGAAGTTTTTCGGGCAGTAACCGGCAAAGCAGCGCGGCGCATCCAGCACCGTGGTTTCCGGCGTCATGCCGGCCTTGAGCGCCGCCAGATACACGAACAGCTTGAAGGTGGAGCCCGGCGAACGCAGCGCCTGGGTGGCGCGGTTGAACTGGCTTTCGTTGAAGTTCTTGCCGCCCACCATCGCCCGCACCAGGCCGGTGCCCGGCTCGATCGTGACCAGGGCCCCCTCCATGGCACCGAAGGCACTGCGCTCGATCACCTGCTCGGCTTCTTTCTGCCACACGAGATTGAGGCTGCTGCGGATCGTGAGCCCGCCCACCTCCAGCTGCTCGGGGGTGAGCACTTTGGGCAGCTCCTGTGCCACCCAGCTGGTGAAATACGGTGCGCGGCTGGTCCAGAACTTCGGTTCGGCCGGCTTGAGATCCAGCGGTGCCCCGTTGGCTTCCGCCTCTTCGCTGGCGTCGATGAAGCCGGCTTCGCGCATGCGCCGCAGCACCACCGCCCGGCGCCGCTGCGCCAGATCCGGATTCACCAGTGGCGAATACACCGAGGGAGCCGGCGGCAGGCCGGCGATCAGGGCCGCCTGCGGCAGCGTGAGCTCTTCCGGGGTCTTGGAGAAGTAGATCCAGGCGGCATCCGCCACCCCATAGGCGCTGGAGCCCAGATACACGTAGTTGAGATATTGCTCAAGGATCTGCTCCTTGCTGAGTTCACGCTCCAGCTTTCCCGCCAGCAGCGCTTCCTGCAGCTTGCGCACCAAGGTGGGGTCCTGGCTGAGGAACACCAGCCGTGCCAGCTGCTGGGTGATCGTGCTGGCCCCTTCCTCCACCGCGCCCCGCTGCACGTTGCGCCACAACGCCCGGCCGATGCCCCAGGCGTCGATGCCGCTGTGCTCGTAGAAACGGCGATCTTCAGCCGCGATGAAGGCCTGCTCCACCAGCTCGGGCATCTGGCCGCCCACCAGCTTTTCGCGCGTGGCCGGGCCCAGCTTCTGCAGCACCTGGCCATCGGCCGAAAGAATCGTGACGGTGCCGGGCCGGTTGAACGTGCCGATGCGGCTCACATCCGGCAGGGTCTGGTCGAGGGTGCGCACCACGAAGGCCTGGCCAACGGCCACCACCCCACCGGCACCCGCCGCCAGCAGCGCCGTGACGAGAAGCTGGCGCTGGCGGCGCCTCACATTCCCACCGTCAGCGGGCTGTGCCCGATCGCAAGGGCGGTGACCAACATGCCGAGCACCAGAAAGGGCTGGGCGCTGGCCTGATATTTCACGTCAAAGGCCACCGGATCACGCAGCAGCCAGATGTCCTGAAAGGTGATCTGGGGCACGATCAGCAGCACCAGCAGCACCGCCGCGAAATGCTGGCCGATGGCGATCAGCACGCCCACCATCGCCAGCTGAAAGAGATCGATCATCAAGGCGCTGATCCAGCTGGCCCGCTGGATGCCGAACACCACCGGCAGCGATTGCAGGCCCAGGGCGCGGTCGCCTTCCACGCTCTTGAAATCATTCACCACCGCAATGCCGAGGCCCGCCAGGCTGTAAGCCAGCGTGAGCAGCGCCGTGGCCCAGGTGAGCTGGCCGAACAGGGCCTGACCCGCCCACCAGGGCAGGGCGATGTAGCTGGCGCCCAGGGCGTAGTTGCCCAGCCAGCCGTTCTGCTTGAGCTTGAGGGGCGGGGCGGAATAGATGAAGCTCACGAAGGAGCCGCACAGCGCCAGCAGCAGCACCACCGGCGTGCTGTGGCCCGCCCAGCGATCCAGGCCCCAGGCCACCGCCAGCCCCGCCAGCAGCAGCACCCAGATCTGCGCCTTCACCTGCGGCAGCGAAATGGCCCCCGACGGGATCGGCCGGTACGGCTCGTTGATCGCGTCGATTTCGCGGTCGTAGTAGTCGTTGATGGTTTGCGTGTAGCCGGCCAGCAGCGGGCCGCTCATCAACATGCAGGCGAAGGAGGCCAGCACGTTCGGCAGGGTCCATTCGAAGCGGCCTGACGCCGCCGCGCCGCAGATCACCCCCCAGATCAGGGGGATCCAGGTGACCGGCTTCATCAGCTGCAGCCGCAGCTTCCACAGGCTGCTGGTGCCGCTGGCACCCTTCATGCCCAGCAGCTGCCTGGCGCTGCCGGACGCCTCGGCGGCCTTGCTGGCCTTGGAATCGGGGGTGTCGCTCAAGTGAGAGAGGCGAAGGGGACGCTCAGGCCGGGGCGATTTCGTCGTCGAAGAACCAGCCGGTGCTGCCGTTGCTCAGTTCCACCACCACGCCGATGCCGCTGCCGTCGGTCATCTTGAATTCCTTGACCACGCCCGAGGCATCGCTCTGCAGCACGCCCACCATCTCGGCGGGGATGCGGTCACGCACCCGCTGGATCCGCACTTTTGAGCCGATCGTGATGGCGTTCTGCGACATGAAGCCGGGCCAAAAATGCCTGTAAACATTACCAGCGCCCTCGCGGCACGCGGCGGGTCGAAACTGGTCGGCTCACTCCCCTATCCCCCCTGACCGCCCTGCGCCGTCACCCCCCCATGGTTGCCAAACGCATCATTCCCTGCCTTGACGTGGCCGATGGCCGTGTGGTGAAGGGGGTGAACTTCGTGGGCCTGCGCGATGCCGGCGATCCGGTGGAGCTCGCCTGCCGCTACGACGCCGCCGGCGCCGACGAGCTGGTGTTCCTCGACATCGCCGCCAGCCACCAGGGCCGCACCACCCTGGTGGACCTGGTGCGCCACACCGCCGAGGCGGTCACCATTCCTTTCACCGTTGGCGGTGGCATCGGCTCGGTGGACGGCATCACCGAGCTGCTGCGTGCCGGCGCCGACAAGGTGAGCCTCAACTCCTCCGCCGTGCGCACGCCCGACCTGGTCACTGCCGGCGCCCGTCGCTTCGGCGCCCAGTGCATCGTGGTGGCGATCGACGCCCGCCGCCGCCAGCTGCCGGCAGGGGCCGCCCCCGCCTGGGATGTGTATGTGAAAGGGGGGCGGGAGAACACCGGGCTCGACGCCGTGGCCTGGGCCCGCCAGGTGGTGGCGCTCGGTGCCGGCGAGATCCTGCTCACCTCCATGGACGGCGACGGCACCCAGGCGGGCTACGACCTGGGGCTCACCCGCGCAGTGGTGGAGGCGGTGGAGGTGCCGGTGATCGCCTCCGGTGGCGCCGGCTGCATCGACCACATCGCCGCAGCACTGAGCGAGGGCAAGGCGGCAGCGGCGCTGCTGGCCTCGCTTCTGCACGACGGCGTGCTCACGGTGGAGGAGATCAAGGCCGATCTGCTGAACCGAGGGCTGGTGCTGCGCCCGCCGGCCCCACCGCTGCGCCCGCCCGCGCCGCTGCCGCCGGCCCGGCCGCTGTAAGAGCTCGTTACATTGGAAAGGTTCCTCTTCGCCTGCCGGTCACCCGTTTGCGTTTCGCTGTGCCGGTCGTTCTGTCTCCCCTCGCCACTGCGATCAGCCTGCTCACTGTGGTGGCGGTGGTGGGCCTCGTGGCGTGGGCGCTGCAGCTGATGGAGGCGGCCAACGCACGGCGCGAATTTTCGCTGATGCTGGCCGGCTGCATGGTGTGCTCCGCTGCCGTTGGCCTGGCCACCGTGATGGTGATCACCCTCACCAGCCCCGAGCGTTTCTCCGCCGCCGGTGTGGCCCGCGGCGAGGCCGATGCCGGCATCAGCCTCGATGCCGTGGCTCTGCCCTTCGACGACCCGCTGGAATGTCTGGTGGATGTGCGTTTCTGCGCTTCCCTGCCATCCTCCTGAGCGCCCCTCCTGAGCGCCCTTACCAGCGCGGTTCGCTTTGAAGCCCGGTGATCCCCACGCGGTGCGCGAGCTGTTCGACAGCATTGCCCCCCGCTACGACCAGCTCAACGACCTGCTCAGCCTCGGCCTGCACCGCGTCTGGAAGCGGCAGGCCGTGCGCTGGCTGCAGCCGGCACCAGGCCAACAACTGATCGATCTGTGCTGCGGCACCGGCGATCTCGCCCTGCTGCTGGCGGCAAAGCTCCGCCCCGGTGGCAGCGTGCTGGGCCTCGATGCGGCTGCCGCTCCCCTGGCGATCGCCCAGCAACGCAGCGTCCGCCAGCCCTGGTTGCCGGTGCGCTGGCAGCAGGGTGATGCCCTCGCCACCGGCCTGGCCACGGGCCGCTTCGACGGGGCGGTGATGGCCTACGGCCTGCGCAACCTCAACGCGCCGGGGCCGGGCCTGCAGGAGCTGCGGCGGCTATTGCGCCCCGGTGGCCGCGCCGCCGTGCTCGATTTCAACCGTCCCGATCCGGCCACCCCAGCCGGTGCCGCCGCCGCCAGCTTCCAGCAGCTCTACCTGCGTCGCCTGGTGGTTCCCGCCGCCCGCCGCTTCGGCCTGCCCGAGCAGTACTCCTATCTGGAGGCCAGCCTGGAGCGGTTCCCCCGCGCCGCCGATCAGGAGGCCCTGGCCCGCAGCGCCGGCTTCACCCACGTGCGCCACCGGCCGCTGATGGGCGGCCTGATGGGACTGCTGCAGCTGGTGGCGTGAAATGGGTGGCCTGAAACGCTGAAGAGCCGCTGGCTGCCTTGCGGCTGGCTGCAGTGAACGGCTGCCTTCTGACAGGATCGATGGCCGGCGCTTCGCCCGGGCCGCCGCACGCTTTGCCCGGCCCTCCGCACGCTTCGCCCCGCTCTTCAGAACCCGGCCATGCTTTTTCAGGACATCATCTCCACCCTGAACCAGTTCTGGGCGGCGCAGGGATGTCTGCTGCTGCAGCCCTACGACACCGAGAAGGGCGCCGGCACGATGAGCCCCCACACGGTGCTGCGGGCGATCGGGCCCGAGCCCTGGGCCGTGGCTTACCCCGAACCCTGCCGCCGCCCCACCGATGGCCGCTACGGCGACAACCCCAACCGGGCGCAACACTATTTCCAATATCAGGTGCTGATCAAGCCGTCGCCCGACGGCATTCAGGAAACCTATCTGGCCTCGCTGGAAGCGCTCGGCATCCGCGCCGCCGACCACGACATCCGCTTCGTGGAAGACAACTGGGAATCCCCCACCCTCGGCGCCTGGGGCGTGGGCTGGGAGGTGTGGCTCGATGGCATGGAGGTCACCCAGTTCACCTACTTCCAGCAGTGCGGTGGCCTCGATTGCCGGCCGGTGTCGATCGAGATCACCTACGGCCTCGAACGCCTGGCCATGTATCTCCAGGATGTGGAAAGCATCTGGGATCTGCGCTGGAACGGCCAGCGCTCCTACGGCGAGATCTGGCTGCCGTTCGAGAAAGGCCAGTGCACCTACAACTTCGAGGCCTCCAACCCCGAGCGCCTGCAGCAGCTGTTCGCGCTCTACGAAGCCGAGGCCGCCGATCTGGTGGCCCGCAAGCTGCCGGCACCAGCCCTCGACTTCGTGCTCAAGTGCAGCCACACCTTCAACCTGCTGGAGGCCCGCGGCGTGATCTCGGTGACGGAGCGCACCGCCACGATCGGCCGCATTCGCCTCCTGGCCCGCCAGGTGGCCCAGGCCTGGCTTGCGGAACGGGAGGCCCTGGGTTTTCCCCTCCTGGCAACAGCGGCACCCCAGCCGGCCGCCGTGGCCAGCGCTGCCTCGCTCTGAGCGTTGAAACGCACGTTGCTGGTGGTGGTGCTGCTGGCCGGCAGCTTCCAGATCGGCCGGCTCACCGAGCGGGCGCTCTGGCCCTGCCGGCTGCGGCCGGTGGCCGCCCTGGTGGCGCCCCTGCTGGGCCAGACCATGCCCAGTGAGCAGGTCTGCGACCTGATTCAGCTGTTGCCCAGCTTCTGATGGCCCGCCGCAAGCAGGCAGCAGCAGGCAGCAGTGGGCAATAGCGCGCAACAGCGGGGAACCCTGAGCGCACATCGGCGATCAGGAGTTGCAGGCATGCCCTTCGTGGTGGTGAGCGTGGCCCTGGCGGCATTGGCGCTCGGCTTGACGCCACACGGCTGGCTGGGCGCGATCCCGGTGGCCGCGGCGGCCTGGTGGTGGCTGGCGCGGCAGGGCGCGCCGCGGCGCTCGCGGCTGTTGGTGCTGGCCTTGCTGCCCCTGCTGATGCTCTGGGTACAGCTGCGCCTGCCCCAGCCGGGCCCGGCCGATCCGGTGCGGCTGCTTGGGGCTGAGGCCTCACGCCCGGCCGAACTCAGCGGGCGCCTGCTCAGCGATCCCCGCCCCAATGGCGTGAACGGCGGCTGCCGCGTCGTGCTGGCGAGCGCCGGCGGCAACACCGAGCTGCGGTTGGCCACCTGCCCGCCCCTGCAGGAAGGCTGGCGGGTCGCTGTTCGCGGCGTGCTCAGCCGCCCCGCCGCGCCGGCCCATCCGCTGCTGGGCGGCGGCGCCGAGCGTCTGGCGCGGCAAGGAGTGTGGAGCCGGCTCAAGGTGGCGGCCAGCCCTGAGGCGCTGCGGGTGCTGGCCCGCCCGGCCGCGCCGGTGGCCGATCTGCGCCGCCGCATGGCCGCCGCGCTGTTGCAGCAGAACGGCCAGGAACGGGGCGGGGTGCAGGCCGCCCTGGTGCTCGGCAGTGCCGTGGTCCCCCTGCCGGCTGCGGTGCGCGAGGCCTTTCGCGCGGCGGGTCTCTCGCACGCGCTGGCGGCCTCCGGTTTCCATCTCACCGTGCTGCTGGGGGCGGTGATGGCCCTGGGCCGGCGGTTGCCACGTCTGCCCCGTTGCCTGCTGGCGGTTGGCGCCATGCTGCTGTTCCTGCTGCTGGCGGGCCCCCAGCCCTCGG
Source organism: Synechococcus sp. ATX 2A4 (assembly GCF_024346375.1). GTDB lineage: Bacteria > Cyanobacteriota > Cyanobacteriia > PCC-6307 > Cyanobiaceae > MW101C3. Next base: position 117,196 of record NZ_JAGQCV010000007.1, read on the forward strand.
TGGTGCGGGCGGTGCTGATGGGGGCTGTGGCCTTTGCCGTGCTCGAAAGCGGCCAGCGCAGCCGGCCGCTGGGGGTGCTGCTGGCGGCCGTGTTGCTGATGCTGTTGGTGCAGCCGGCCTGGTTGCTCGATGTGGGCTTTCAGCTTTCGGTGGCGGCCACCGCCGGCCTGATGCTCACCGCCAGGGATCTGGAGCAGGCGCTGGCCTGCCGCCTGCCGGGCTGGGCCGCGGCGGGGGTGGCGGTGCCGCTGGCCGCCTCGCTCTGGACCCTGCCGCTGCAGCTGCTCCATTTCGGCACCGTGCCGCTCTGGGCCGTGCCCGCCAACCTGGCGGTGGCACCGTTGCTCACCCCGCTCACGCTCGGTTCGATGGCGGCGGCGCTGGTGGCCGTCACGGTGCCGCCGCTGTTGCCGCTGTTTGCCTGGCCCCTGGGCCAGCTCAGCGCCCTGCTGCTGTGGCTGGCCCAGACGTTCGCCGCCCTGCCGCTGGCCCAGTGGCAGGTGGGGCGGGCCCAGCCGCTGCTGGTGGCCCTGTTCGCCCTTGGTCTGCTGCCCTCTCTGGTGCCCGCCCTGGGGCGGCGGCTGCGGGGCTGGGCCCGCCCGCTGGGCCTGGCGGCCATGGCACTCACCGTGGCGGTGCACCTGGCGGCATTGGCGGGGGATCAGTTGCTGGTGGTGCATCAATGGGGCGGTGATCTGCTGATTGCCCGCCATCAGGGCCGGGCGGCCCTGCTCAGCAGCCGCGCCGATGGCCTCAGCTGCGGCACTGCCGCCCGGCTGGCGGTGGGTCTGGGCGTGCAGCGCTTCGACTGGATCCAGCTGCTGGATCCGGTGGCCACAGCCGATCGGGCCTGCTGGCAGGGGCTGGCTGGCCTGGTGTTGGATGCCGGCGATGGCAGTGCGTCATTACAGCCGGGGCAGCGGCTGGAGAGCCGTGGGTTGCAGCTCGCTCCGCTCACCGCCAGCAGTGCCGCCCATGTGCTCACGGTGGGCCGTCACGCCTGGCTGCTGCTGCCCGATCGGCAGTCGCTGTGGGCGTGGCAGCAGCAGGCGGCAAGCAACAGCACCCCGTTGCCGCCCCATCTGGCTGGTCTCTGGCTTGGGTTTCCACCGCGCCAGACGGAATGGCAGACCCTGGAAGCGGCCGGGGCGGGGCGGCGCTGGGTGAGCGGCGACTGGCCGACCCCAGCGGCGGGTTGGAGGGCCAGCGGGGCCAGTGGTTTCCTTCAGGGGGCCGCCGGCTGACCGCTTCGTAAGCTGGGGCGGTTGGGATCGCAACTCCTTCGGAGTGGCGGATCTGGCTTCCCTGGATCTTTTGCCCCTTCCGCCGCCTTTGTGGGTCCGGGGGATGGGAACGGCTCCAGGGTTCTGTCAGGAGAGGTGGCTGAGTGGTCGAAAGCGAACGACTCGAAATCGTTTGAAGGGAAACCTTCCGTGGGTTCGAATCCCACCCTCTCCGTTTCATGATTCAGAACAGCGACGAGCCGGGCTCCATGCACGTCGGCAGCCGGCCTTGGCTAGGGGTGAGCGGCTCTAAGTCTGCTCTTTCTTGCATTGAGTGATGGCGTTATAAGAGCGTCTGTGCGGTCCTCGTTGGCCGACCCTCCGCTGAGCCATGCCAAGGGGAGTGGAGTGTTTCCTCCTTCACCCTTCCCCCCCACCCATTCACTTCGCCCACGCGTATGGATGCTCTTGTAGTTCCCCTCACTTCCCCTTTTCTCATCCAGTGGTTCCACGGCTTCTGGCACATCTGGGACCGGTGTTACGGCAAGATTGAAAGCATGGACCTGCAGCGCGCTTGATCCCTTCCTTGACTGACGGCGTGAGCCAAGCACGCACCATTTTGGGCGCGATCCGTAAGGGCTGGCCGCGGGTGACCCCTGGAGATCCGCTGGCTGCAGAGACCGGCGTCTTCGGGCTCGTTGCTACCGCGACTTGTGCGCTGTTGGTGCTCACCATTTTCTTCTTGGATGGAAAATTACAACAGGCGCAGCGCATCTGGAAAGCAGAGAGCAACTTGCTGCAGATGCGTGTCGACTGGCATAGGTTGACTGCTAAGGAATGGGCTCAAAAAGACCAAATCAACGCATTCGTCGTTGACGATCAATCTGAAGCGTTAAAGGCGTGGCTGGAGAGTGCTCCAATCCTCCAAGGCGGCCAGAATCTCCTGATCGCCGATGCCCGTGGGCGGGTTGTGTTCGATTCACTCTCGGCCCGTAAGGACGAGGCACTGAGTCCTGCAGCCAGGCAGGAGTTGCAGCGATGTATGTCTCAGAAGCTCGCCAAGGTCCTAGCTGTACGGCGATTTGAACCTGCCGCCTCTTATGGCTGGGTCTGCCTGGATACGCACGTCTTCGCAATCGGTGCTGCTGCGGGGGTGCAGAGATCAGAAGAGAAGATGCTGCCAAAGGGCTGGGTCTTTCACTTCAGCCAGGCAGAGGTGAACGACTACGACGCTCAGCTGCTCAGGACCTTTCGTGATATCCGCAACGACCTCTCAATTGATGTCAACAAGGTGCCGCTGTTCGGCACCAATGCGCAGGGTCTGAGCTTCAATGCCACACCGGTGTTCTCGATCAGCGAGCTGGAGCCGCCCTCCACCCCTTGGCGCCTGCAGCAAACCTTGCCTTGGCAAGACCTGCTGCAGGGATACGGAATGGATGTGCTTGCACCTTGGCTCATCCTCTGCCTTGGACTGACCGCCGTGGGGCTGCTTCACCTCAGGTCCTTGCGCCACACCCCCCAACCCAGGCAGCGGAAACCGCTCATCGCTCCACCGGCATTCCGTATTTCGCGGCGCAAGAGTCTGCCGGAATCGTTGCAGCCCACGCCGGATCTGGCCGATGCCCTGCCTTTGCTGCCTGCGCTGGTGAAGGCCCACCCCATGCCTCTGCTGGTGGTGTTGTCCCCGCTGATTCGGGCCTTCGACGGCTCTGTGCCCAGTGGCCTGGAGGCTCAGAGCCGTATCCTGGTGCTGCTGGCAGATGGTTTCGAAATCACCTTTCCGGCGGTGATGCTGTGCCGAAGCCCAGAGCTCGCCTTGGTGGCGGTGGTGCCGCTGCCAGAAGCGTTGAATCGACACGAGGCGTCAACCCGGGAGGAGCTGGTGGCGCGGGTTCAGTCCATCATTGATCGGGCCATCGACACCATCCATACGGTGATTCGGGTGGATGTGAACGCCAGCTTGACGTGGCTGCAATCCGATCCCATTGGCCCCCAGATTCTGGGTCTCATCGCCATGAACCGGCAGATGAAGCATCACTGCCCACCAGCCTTCTTGAACGTAGAGGCTGCGGAGCAGCCCGCATTGCTGCGTTCCCAGATCAGCCAGGACTTTGAAGTTGCACGGCTGGCGGAGAACTTTATTGATCACCACTACAGGCTTGAAGATGTGATCATGTTTGTTGACAATGAACAGCATGTAGCTTATCGCGAAATGCTGTTCTCGCCCTCCAAGGACAATCATCCTGATGTGTCGACTCAGGACTTGATTCATTCGTTGGAGCGAACAGCAGCCATTCACCTGATCGACCGTTCCATGTTGCGCAAAGCGCTTTCCATCAGTGCGGAGGCCGCCAAGGTAACGGCACTGCCTGCGGAGCTGCGGCCATCAGCGGAGCGTCAGCGGCCAGCTGAACCCTTGCCGTTGATCGCCACCAATCTTTCTGCGCTCACCATCCAATCTGAGTTGCATCGCGACAGGATCATTGACCTGCTTGAGGGCTTTCCCCTGGCGGTGCGGCGGTGCATCGTGGTGGAAATCACCGAAACCGCCTTGCTCGGCGATGAAAACATCTGGCTTGAATTCTTTCGCTGTCTTGGCCGGTTGGGTGTGCGGGTGGCGATTGATGATTTTGGTTGCGGCCATGCGGCGCTTTCCTACCTGTTCCGTTACCAAGTCGACTTCATCAAGGTGGATCTTCAATACGCCCGTCTCATCCATGACCGGCGCGTGAACGCCATGGTGGAGTTTTTATTGAGCTTTGAAGTGGGCTATCCCACCCGTGTGATCATGGAGGGGATTGAATCGCAGAGCCAACTCACGCATTGGCGCCAGAAGGGCGTCACCCATTTTCAGGGCTATCTGTTTGACTACCCTGCTCAGGCCTGACATGCGCTGGTTTGTAAAGCTGGAAGAGGGCACCGTGGGGCGCCATCAGTTTGACCAGCACCTCAATGCACACCTTGCCTGGGTTGAGGATCTGAAGGCTCGTGGCCACTGCCCCACCACGGGCTATTGGCACGAGTGCAAAGGCCAGGCCGGTGCAGGGGGCATGCTGCTGTTCAAGGCCACTGGCTGGGAGGAAGCAGAAACCATCGTGCGCAGCGATCCCCTGATTCAGGCGGGAAGCGTGCGATGGATCTTGCATGAGTGGCGCGTGGTGGCCGGCAGCCTTGAGCCTTGAGCCTCGGGCCTTGAGAGGCAGCGCTCAGAAGCGGGCGAGGGCGGAGATCTTCACCAGCTTTTCTTGCTCGATGCCTTCGAGTTCACCCACATGGAGGAGGCCGTCTTTCACCAGGGTAGCGAACATAAAAATAAGCGAGGAATCCCTCAGATCAAACTTGCCATCCATCTCATGGCGTTTGGCACTCAGAAAATCGTGCAGGCTCCAGACATCATTAGGGCTGGCAGCATGCTCCACACGATTCTGAAGCGTAGCGATCAACGCGGATACCTCCCGTTGATAGGCCAACTCCATCGCTTTTTGAGCGGCTTCTTTTTCCTCGGGCGTCCAGCCGGAGAGGCTCACTTCCACCTTTCTTCAGAATTGTCTTTGTGTTATTCAGACCATAACACATCAAAAATCCGACCGAGAGGCTGATGTAACTGGCCAAGTACGCCCGTGCTCCTAGGTAAAACTACTCAGTCTGTCACGGTGCAGTTGTGGCTCCCCTCCAGCGCCTGTGGTGCACAGACGGAAGTTCAAACCAGGCGGCCTCTGGGTGTTGATGATGCTCCCAATGAAAGCCAAAATGATAACAACTCAGCAGTGAAATCAATGCTGGCAATGGCAAACTCTCCACCTTGTGCGCTGCCTCATCGCCTGCCTGTCCATGGCGGTGGGGAAGATAGGTCCCAAACAGAAACAACTGCATGGAGCTGAGCACCAATGGCACAACCCAGAACACAGCGATGTTGAGCGCAATCGTCGCTGTCGTTGATGCCATCAGCGCTGCCATGCAGATCCAGGCGGCTGCCAGGCCACAGATCTGTGGTGGCGAAAGGTACCCCCGCATGAAGTGCAGATACCAACCGGTGGGATGGGCGTTGACGCCGTTATGAAAATCGGGGTCACTCGATCCCCCCGGGCAGCGGTGGTGCTGAAGGTGCTTCCTGTGGCAGTCGCCATAGGGAAGGCACGCATAGAGAAGCAATGCCACGCGGCCAAGGCGATGGTTCCAGCGTGGCTGTGCCGGAATCAGGCTGCCGTGCATGGCGTCGTGGGCCACGATGAAGAGCCCGGTCTGCAGGAACGTGCGCAGCAGGATCTCCGCACCCACCCTTGCGGCCTTGAACCAGGTGCTGGGCATCTGCCAATGGGCCAGCTGCTGGGCGGCTGTGAGGCCCGTTTGAACAACCCCTGACAGATCCGCCTGCAACAGCAGCAGCAAGCTCACCAGCCAGGCCACCACAATCAGCACCGCCAACCACAACCCTGTCAGCGAGCAAAGGTGGGAGCCCCTCAACCGCTGAACCGACTCCGATGCAGCGGTTGCCATATCACCAGGCCAGATCAAGCGGACGTGATCATCCTCTTTAGGGTTTTGCGGTGGGCTCAGCGAATGAAGTTGAGCAGCTCCTTGGGGGAGGCCAGCAGGTCGATGGCCACGAAGAAGATTTTCCCCTGGGGATCGATCAGGAAGCGCCAGGCCACATTCATCCCCACGCCGGCGCCGAACCAAGGGGTTTGCACCCGGCCGGTCACCTTGATCTGGGTATAGCCGTCGGCGGCGGGTTCGGTGACCCCTTGCTCAGGCAGCAGCTTGAGGTTCTGGCAATCTTCCTTGAAGAAGCGCAGCACAGCCGGCTTGCCCACAATCGGGCGCTGGAAGGGAGGCTGAAGGGCACCATCTTCAAGGAACAACTCAATCAACGCGTCGAAATCGTTGGCGTTGAGCAGGTTCATGTAGGAGAGCACTGTGGTGTTGCTCACCCCTTTGATGCTCACCTCGCTGCGCTGGGAGAGCTCGGTGGGAGGAACCACCGGCTCGGCGATCCGCTCCGCATCTTCGATTTTGTTCGGGTCGAAGCCCATGTCGACCACCGCATTGCGCAGCACGGTGATCTGCTGCCCGCCTTCCAGCCCCTTGATGGCGTTGAGGATGGCGGCCGCGTTGGCGGAGAGTTGATAACCCTGAGGAATCGGGGCCACGGTGCCTTGCTCCATCCACTCCCCAAGGCGATACCAGAAACCAAGCTTGATGTTCGGCGACCAGATTGAGTAGGTGCGGGAGATCGGAGTATCCACACGGTTGGCCAGATCGCACATCACCTGCGACTGATCCTCAAAGCTGAGTTGACGGATCTGGTTGAGGGTGGGCTCGGCGAATTGCATTCGCGCCGCGCCAGGAGCCGCAATGGTGATTGTTTTCCCCATTTCCAGATAGGCGTACCAGATCAGAGCAAGCTGATCTTCAGCGCTCAGCTGGTTGAATCGCGCAATCGTGGCCGGCACGACATCCGCTGAAAGAGTTGTCGGAAAAATGCCGCGAGCGTCTTCAAGCGTGATGGCCATGGGAATCCTTCGCTGCAGGGATTGTGACCATGGTAACAGTCTTTGCGGCGCTCTCTTATGGTTCCCAAGCGGCTGCGGCGCAAGGGGTTTGTGTTGACCCGAAGCCCGTGGGCTGCGCAGCACCGGCGGTGCCCATGGGCAGATCTTCGCTCGCGATCACGGGCTGCGTTCGCCCAGAGTGGGTCAAACCGTGCGTCCGGCGATGCTTCCCAACCCTTTCTGCCCCTTGCGGGGTGCAGCCGTGCTCAGCCTCAAGGCCACGGTGTTGCTGCTGCTCACCCTGTTGATCAAGGCGCGCATCCAGATCCGCTTCTTTTCCGGCCTGGGTGTGCTGCTGCTGCTCCTTCAGACCCTCGCCTTTCTTGCCGCCGGTGGGCTGCTCAGTGCGGCCGGCGTGGGCGTGATGGCCATGGGCCGGCGGCGCTGAGCGGCTGCCAGCTCTTGTGCTGGCGGCAACGGAGAGGGTGGGATTCGAACCCACGGAGGCTTTCGCCTCGCTGGTTTTCAAGACCAGAGCCATCAACCACTCGACCACCTCTCCAGGTGCCCCGTTCGGGGTGGTCAGATTTTCTCATGCGCGGCGCCTCGACCGGCCCCAGCCCTCTGCGGCTTAAGCATCGCCGCGGAGAGCTGCGGGCGGCATTGCTGCGGAGAGCCGCGGGCGGCAATAAACGGTAAAAAACGCATCCTGAGCCGCTAACCAGAGAAGCAGCTGTTTGGCAAGAGATGCTGCAGAGGCGAAGCTGAGCGGATGCCGTTACGGCTGTTGCATCACCACCCATGGCACGGAGCTGATGGATCAGCCAAGGCAAGTCCGTTGGCTGGCTGGTTCTGATCGACTGAAGCTCCAGTACGCAGCGGTTGAATGCCAGATCTTCAGCTGTTGATTGCCAGATATGCGGCAATTGATTGCCAGATATTCAGCTGTTGAATGCACAGTGGGCGGCAATTGACTGCTCCGCTGATTGATTCCTGGCCGTTCCATGAGCAGCCCCTTCATGGGTGGCAGTGGCATCGCCGGCGCTGCGTGTGCGCGCCAGCGCCAACTGCCACGGAGATCATGCGGCCGATAAGCTATTACTGGTGCACCGCGGAACCGGCTTACATGTGGCAAGGGTTGTCGGTTCTGTCCCATCCTCCCGCTGATATCGCAGCGCTCACAGAAGAGTTTGAGAAAGAGTCGAAGCTGGATGAAGTTTATATCGTGCTCTCGATCGGCGCCGGCCTGATCGCCTCTCTGGGCCTGGTGGCCGACAGCCCCGCAGTGGTGATCGGCGCCATGTTGGTGGCCCCCTGGATCCTGCCGCTGCGGGCCGTGGCCTTCGGCATCCTGCAGGGCCGGCTGCCGTTGGTGGCGAGCGCCCTGTTCACCCTGGCCACTGGCGTCGTGCTCACGATCGGCCTCTCCTATGGGCTCGGGCTTTCGGTGGGGCTGCCGGTGTTCGGTGCCGAGGTGCTGTCGCGCACCACGCCGAATCTGCTGGATCTGGGCATCGCCCTGGTGGCCGGCGCGATTTCCACCTACGCCAAGGTGCGCAGCAAGGCGGTGTCGTCGGTGGCCGGCACCGCCATCGCCGTGGCCCTGGTGCCGCCGGTGTGCGTCTGCGGCCTGCTGCTCTCGGCCCAGCAGTGGGGGCCGGCGCGGGGGGCCGGCCTGCTGTTTCTGGCCAACCTGCTTGGCATCCTCAGCGGCGGTCTGCTCACCCTCGCGGCGGCTGAGCCCCTGTTTCGCCTGCAGCTCTGGCGCAGCCGGCTGGGAGCCGTGAGCCTGCTGCTCACCGCCCTGCTGCTGGTGCCGCTATCGGGCAGTTTCCTGAATCTGGTGGGCATCGCCAAGCAGCGCTCGGCCCTGCTGCAGGTGGAGCAGGCGATCGCCGACAGCCTGCGCGCCAAGACGCTTGTGCTCGGCACCAACGCCCAGCTGCTGGGCGTCAACATTGACTGGGCCCAGAACCCACCGCTGATCCGCGCTTCAGTGAGCGTCACCAACCCCAACCTGCCCACGCCTCGCCAGGTGGCCGCCGTTCAGGACTTCATCAACACCCGGCAGCCGATCCGTTATCGCCTGCTGGTTCAGCGCGCCTCGATCGATGTGATCGGCCCGCAGACCGCCCCCAATCCCCCTGAGGTGCAGGAGCAACTTCTGGAGAATCCCCGGATCGCCGAAGCCGTTCGCAGCGACGCCGCGCCGGTGGCCCCGCCCGCCGGTTAAGGGCTGGCCTTGCGGCCGATCACCGCAAAAAATGGATCCCCCTTGCCGCCCAGCCAGCCCAGCGGGCCCTGGGCCGGCGTGTCTTCGGCGATCACGGCTTCCACCGTCCAGCCCTGGGCGGCCAGCACCTTGGACACGATCTCCAGGTGGTCCCGGTCGCTGCCGTCGGTCCACACCTGGGGGGCCTTCTGAAAGAACATCCGGTTGGAGAAGGCCACGATCACCTGGCCGGCCGGCCGCACCACCCGCAGCAGCTCGGCGGCGATCGCTTCCGGCTGCTGCAGATACTGCCAACCGGCCACGATCAGCACCGCATCCACACCGGCATCGGCCAGGGGCAGCACCTGATCCCGGTTGAGGTTCTGCACCCAGTGGCGGTTGAGCCGTGGATTGGCCTCCAGCTCCCGCTTGTTGAGGCCATGGCCGATCACCTCGTCGTAGGTGAGGCCTTCGGGCAGGTGGCTCACCCAGCTGCTCATCAGATCCAGCACCACCGCGCAGGGGGGGATCCGCTCGCTGTAGAGCGCCGTGAGCCTGGTGCGGAAGCTGGCATCGAGATGCTGAACGAAACGGGGTTCCGCATAGAAAAGGGCGTCGTCGGAGCCATCGAGCTTCACCCGCTGGGCTGCGCTCAACACCTGCTGAACCATGGCGATGTCCGCGTGCTGTGAGTGGGCCGGCGCAGCCTGGCAGCGGCAGCGTCCTGCCGTGAGAGGCCGCGCCATCCTGGCGGCGGTGTGCTCCCCCCAGCCCGATGATGCCCTTTTCCGCCGCTGGCCCGATCGAAAGTGCGATCGTGCTGGCGGCCGACGACCCCCAGCAGCTGGCCGGCTTCTATGGGCTGCTGGTGGGCCGCGCGCCGGAGCCGGGTTTGAGCGCGCGGCACTGGCGCCTGCCGCTGCCGTCGGGTGGACGGCTGGAGATCTATGCCCCGTCATCGCGGCGGCCCCGGCCGCGCCAGCACGGCCGCCTGGGGGTGTGCGCGACGCGGCCGGCCGGGCCAGAGCCTGCCCTGCAGGTGCTGCACGATTGGCGGTTGCAGCTCCTGGTCCAGGGGGCCGTTGAGCTGGAGCCGGCGCGGCTGGAGCCGTTCGGTGCGGAAGCCTGGATGGCGGATCCGGAGGGCAACCCGTTTCTGCTGCTGGTGCAGGGCGGCACCGGCTGAGCGAGAGCTTCAGCCAGCTGAGGCAGCTGATTCTCCGCGCGTCCGATTCGGCAACCTGCCGCTGACTAGCCACTGCTCCTTGCGCCCTTCAGTCGTTCCTTAACTGTGCATCGCCACCATTTTACTGCTGCACGATGCGGCTTTTCGGTGCAGGCGTGCTGCACCCAATCGAGCGTGGGCCGTTCAGTGAGCTCTGGCTACGGTTGCGTTGGATCCTCCTGGCTGCAGACACCATGATTGAAACCATCGAAGGTCTGCCCGAAGGCACACTTGGTTTTCAGTTCAGAGGAAAGATCACGGCGGGTGATTATAATCTGGTGCTCACTCCCGCTTTGGATCGAGCGCTGGAGGAGCATCACCGCGTCAAGGCGCTGGCCTGCCTCGGAGATGATTTTGAAGGCTTCAGCCTGGGGGCCGCCTGGGAAGACACCCAAGAGGGATTGCGGCATTGGGATGGCTTCGAGCGGCTGGCTGTGGTCACCGATGTGGCCTGGATGCGGCACGGTCTGCAGGCCGTTGCCGTGGCCTTGCCCTACCCCGTGCGTGTGTTCGGCAATGCCGAGCTTCAGGAGGCACGCCGCTGGTTGAGCGAGGCCCTCGGCACCATCCAGTTCTCCCGCGATGCCGATGTGGTGACGGTGCGGTTGATCGGCTCGCTGGATGCCGCCGCCTATGCCCGCGCGGAGGAGGAGATTGCGGCGGCCTTCGCCGGCCTCGACGGGGTGCGGGTGCTGCTGGAGTTGAGTGCCTTTGATGGCTGGGCCGGCCTCGGTGCGCTCAGCCGCCACCTCGGCCTGATCCGTGACCACCAACGCTCGATTCGCCGCGTGGCCCTTGTCGGCAACCGCGTGTGGCAGAAACTGGCCGAAAAGGCCACCTCCCGCTTCATCACCGCCGAGACCCGCTTCTTCGATTCCGCTGATGCCGCGTTGGCGGAGGTGTGGATCCGCCAGTGACCGGTGCAAGCGTGGCTGGTGCAAGCGTGAACAGATGTACAGAGCAATGGACGGTTCTGGCCCGCCGTTCCATGATTCATTTGTCGGGATTCGGAGGCACCATTTGGCAGATACTCCCCCTGAACATCGATCAGGAGTGCGCTGACGTTTCGGACCCTGCTCCAACAGTCTCGCAGTAAGTGATGGCTTCCTGGTTGCTTTATGCGGCCGCCCAATGCATCGTTTCAGGTGCCCATGGGTATCGGTGAAGCCACTCCGTTGAACACCATGGCCCCAGGTGCCAGCGGCAGCAACTCCGCCCCACAACTTCATCTTCTGCGAATCGAATGATTCGCCCTTTGATTCATCTTTGGTGACGTCACGCCTGTCATTGAGTCAGGCCTGATCGTCACACCCCCATGGAGTGAAGCCCGGTGGCCTTGTCACCGGGCTTTCTCGTGGAGGATCACTTACTTGCCGCCCCCGCTCCAGGCTGCTGCTGCTTCGCGCCCCCACCGCTTCAGCCCTCCGTGGCGTGCCGTTGCCGCAGGGCCCGCAGCACCGGCGCGAGCCGCAGGCGGTTGTAGCGCTGCAGCCAAAGACAGGGCAGGTTGAACGCGGTGGCGAAGCTGAGGCTGATCCACACACCCAGCGGCGGCAACCACAGGGCCGTGAGCATCCAGAAGGGCCAGAGCGCCAGGTGCACCAGTTCGGCGCGCCGGGTTTCCGCCACCAGGCGCTGCAGGGTGCCGGCATCCCGCCGCATCAGGCTGTTCTTGCGCACGCCCCCCGGTAAGGCGTCGCCGGCATCGGGCAGCAGGGATTTCCAGCGCCGGATTCCCAGCCGGCGCTCGTAGCCCTGGGTGGTCTCCGGCCAGGGGCGTCGCGCGGTCAGCCAGGTGTCACGCTCCAAGGCCGCAGGCGGCAGGCGCTGAGCCAGCCAGCCGACCAGCAGCGACCACACCAGCCACCCCAACGCGCAGGCGAGGGCCGCTAGCGCGTTGGAAAACGCCTGCCTTTCCATTCGATCGTGCCCCGCTCAAGATTCAGGATGGCCCGGAGGAACACCCCCAGGAAAAACAGCACCGGCACCGGAAAGATCAGGCAGATCCAGCCGAAATCTCCCACCCGCCGGGTGATCACCAGCAGTTGCAGGGCGAACGCCAGGTAGAGCACCAGGTTGGGCGCCAGGGAGGCGTCGCCCACCATCGGCCAACCCAGCAACGCCGCCGGCAGACACCAGGCCGCCCAGAACAGACCGGACAGCCAGAGCAACACCGCCAGCATCCACAGCCAGCGCACCTCACCGGCAGCGGTGGCGAAATTCTTGGCGAAGCCCACCACCATGTCGTGAAGGCCGCCGGGGTACATGCGGTACGCGATCAGCCCATCGCCGATGTAGGCGCTCACCGGCAGCCCGGCCTTTTCGTAGAGGTGGCCCATGAACCAGTCTTCGACCACCTTGCCGGCCACCGCTGCGTGGCCGCCGACCCGGTCGTAGTCGACCCGGCTGGTGGCCATAGACGGACCGAACGCCACGCCGCACCCTGGCCCCATCGGCACCGCCATCAGCCCCACCAGGTTGAACAGCATCGAGAGCTGTTCGTAGGGCTGTTCGGTGCGGTGGAACGGTTGCACCGACACCAGTCCGCCCAGGGCCTGGCGTGTGGCCACCAGCCGTTCCAGAAAGGCGGGCTGCGGCTCGGTGTCGGCGTCAAGGAACACCAGGATGTCGCCTGTGCTGGCGCGGACGCCATGGTGCAGGGCCCAGGTTTTGCCGCACCAGCCTTCGGCCAGAGGCGGCGGTTGCATCACCCTCACGCCGGCGCTCTCGGCGATGGCTGCCGTGCGATCGCTGGAGTGATCGTCGATCACGATCACCTCAAACCCCTTGAGGCTCTGGGCGCGCAGGGCGGGCAGCAGGTTGGGAAGGGTGCGCTCCTCGTCGCGGGCGGGGATCAGCACGGAAATCTTCAGGTTTCCCTGCAGCCGGCGCTCGGGGAGTCGCATGAGCCGCTGGCAGAGGGCCCAGCCCAGCAGCCAGCGCACCACAAGAGAGATCGCCACCAGGTCCAACGGTCGGCTCCGGCGGTATCTCTCCAAGCTAGGTAGCCCTTGCCGCGCTGAGAACAACGCGGCAAGGGCGATCTCCCCACCCGTTGCGGAGATGGGGGGCCGGTGCGGTTACCAGGCGAGCTCCGGCAGTTCCCGGAACACCTTGCGCACGCCGGCACTCCACTCACCGCTCAGCTGCTTGAAGTAGGTGTCCCCCTCCGCGAAGCGGCGGCGGTGCTGGATCACCAGGCTGTCGCGCTCGTAGAGCAGCAGGTCGATCGGCATCCCCACCGACAGGTTGCTGCGCATGGTGGAGTCGAACGACACCAGCACGCACTTGGCCGCTTCCGCCAGGGTGGTATCGGGGTCGATCACCCGGTCGATGATCGGTTTGCCGTACTTCGCCTCACCGGTCTGCAGGAACGGGGTGCCCTCACTGGCTTCGATGAAGTTGCCTTCGGCGTACATGCGGAACAGGCGGGGCGCTTCCCCTTTGATCTGCCCGCCCACCAGGAAGGAGGCGTTGAAGCCGCCGGCCGGTCCTTTGAGATAAGGGCCGTCACGGTCTTCGATCGCCCGCACCGCATCGGAAACGAGCCTCATCACATCAAACATCGTGCGGGCCGTCCATACGTTGGGCGAGCCGTCGTCGGCGTCGGCGCGCTGGCGCAGCAGGCTGATCACCGCCTGGGTGCCGGCCAGGCTGCCGGAGCTGAGCAGCACCAGCACCCGATCGCCGCGGCGCTCAAACACGGTCATCTTGCAGAAGCTGGCGAAATCATCCAGGCCCGCATTGGTGCGTGAATCGGAGGCGAACACCATGCCGCTCTCCAACAACGCCGCCACGCAGTAAGTCATGCCGCCCACACCTCAAACGACTCCAGCACCGACGGCCCGAAGCTGGTGGTGAGGGCCACGTCCGCCGCATCCCGGCCCCGGGCGATCAGGATCCGCCCGATCCGCGGGGTGTTGTTGCGCGGGTCAAAGACGTGCCAGCCCTGGCCGAGGTAGGCCTCGAACCAGGCCGAGAAATCTATGGCGGAATGGGGCGGGAGCACCGCGATGTCGCTCAGATAACCGGTGCAGTATCGCGCCGGGATGTTCATGCAACGGCAAAGGGCGATGGCCAGATGGGCAAAATCACGGCACACCCCCACCCGGCTTTCGAAGGTCTGCAGGGCCGATTTGGTCGGGCTCGAGCGGTTGTAGTCGAAGCGCACGTGCTGGTAAACGAAATCGCAGATCGCCTGCACCCGCTGCCAGCCCTCCGCCACCTGGCCGAACTGGGACCAGGCGAAGTTCGTGAGCAGGTCGCTCTCACAGAAGCGGCTGGCCAGCAGGAACAGCAGGGCGTGATCCGGCAGTTGCTCCACCGGCTGCTGCTCCAACCAGGGCAGCACCGGATCGGGCAGACCCCGGTCGGCCACCAGGCCGGTGCCCCGCAACCGCATCGGCCCAGCGGGTGCCAGCAGCCGGTTGCAATGGTTGCCGTAAGTGTCGATGTAGGCCTGGCAGGGCACCTTCGGCAGCAGCTGCAGCGGATCGGCTTCGAGCAGATCGCTGGCGCGGGATTCGTGCACCCCCAGGATCACGATCATCGGCGTGGCCCGCTCACAGCGCAACAGCAGGTTGAAGCCCACGCGGATTTGCAAGGGGTGCGGCGTTGGCGAAGCCGGATCAGCTGGCACCGGCGTTGAGCTTTCAGGTCTGTCCATGGCCCAGCCTACGGACGTCTGCCCTTATCGCAGCGGCGGGAATCCCTCCGCCAGAGCGTCCAGCAGCACGGTGGCGAGCCGCTCCACCCACTCGCGCTGCCCGGCGTCGCTGGCCAGCAGGTCCTGGCGGATTTCCAGCTCCACATGCGGAATCCGGCGCTGCTCGCCGTGCACCACCACGGTGTAATCACTGGCATCACTCACCGCGTAGGGCTCGTTTTCGCCCACGCGCAGGCCCTGCTCCCGCTCCAGCCGCTGGCGCACCAATCCGGCCAGGCGGCCATCGCGGCCGTGCAGCACGCCCACATGCCAGGGACGCACGTCGCCCGCATGCACTGGCGTGAAACTGTGCAGGGCCACCAGCGCAGTAGGGCGGGTCTGCTGCGTGCGTGCCTCCAGTTCGGCGCCGATGCGCTGGTGGTAAGGGTGGAACAGTTCCTCGACCCGCTGCTGCCGCTCCTCTGCGGAGAGGCCGGCGTTGGCGGCGATGGGGGTGTGCTCGCTGAGGCACACGATCGAATCGGGCGCCTCGGGAGGGCGGTTGACGTCGATCACCAGCCGCGAGTAGTTGTGCAGGATCAGAAAGGCGTCGAGCCGCGCCGACAGCCCCAGCCCCAGCTCCGCCACCCCCAGATCCCAGGCCACGTGCGTGTCGAGCACCGCCTCGCTCAGGTTGAGGCCGGCCAGGCGGCGCGGAATGGCCCGGCCGGCGTGATCGGCAGTGAGCAGCACCGCGGAGCGGCCGGTAGGGCGAACGACCCGGAACACGGCCGGATCCGTTGGCTCCAGCAGGGGTTTCAGCTGCAAGGTCTGGCCGACAATGGCGAACCCTAAGGCGGATCTGTGCGCCCCATTCCAGCCGCTTGGGAATAGATCAGCACGCTGTAGGGCGCCAGTGCCACTGACGCTGACCAGGGAAGCCCGTCTCTGCTGGGAGCCACAGCCTCCACATCAGCGCAGAGATGATCATCGAACAGATCGCTGTAGCCCTGCCAGTGGCTGTTGAAGCGCAGCTTCCAGCTGCCGGCCCCAGGGAAGCCCACGGCGTAGTTGCCTTGGAAGCCGTTGAGAAAGTTTGCGATCACCACCACATCATCTCCAGGGCCGCCTTGATCCCAGCGGTGAAACGCGATCACTTTGCGCGCCTCATTGAGATGAAACACCTCAGTGAACTGCCCACACAGCCCGCGAGAGATGCCTTCACGGTTGAGGCGAAGGCGGATCAGATCCCTGTACATCCGCACAATGCCTCGAAACTCATCCCTTTGATCCCAGTCGACGGGTACGGAATCACGAAACCAGCCCCCCTCCAGAAACTCCTGTCCCTGGAAGAGCATGGGAATGCCCGGTGCCGTCAGCACCATGGCGGCAGCCATGGTGGACCGCTTCTGCGCCACCCAGCCGGTGGGATCGTCAGGGTTGACGTCCTGCGGAACGCGTGACTGGCCGTTGGCCACATCATCGTGGGATTCGCTGTAGATCACGCGCTCGAAGGCGTCATCGTTGAAGCGGTAGAGAATGGCCTCTCTGATGCTGTGCAAGGAGCGGTTTTCATCCTGAATTGTGATCACCGCCCGGCGAATCTGCCGCACGAAGCGGGGATCCCACTGCGAACCGAAGCCAGCGCCACCAGCGCCCACATCCTTGGTGATCCAGGCATTGCTTTCCAGATCTTCGCCGATGGTGAGGAAGCCGGGCTGAAGCTGAGCAGCGGTTTCATTGATGGCCTGCAGCAGGCTCCAACCATCTGGAAGCTCCTCGGTGCCTGCATCATCGATGCTTCGAATGAACAATGTGCTGTCGAAGCGCAGGCCGTCGATGTGATACTCGTTGATCCACATGCGCACGTTGTCAAGGATGTACTGGCGCACTTCCCCGCGGCCGTAATCGGGCCGTGTTTCTCCCCAGGGCGTGAGCGCGCGGTGATCGTTGTAGAAGTAGATGCCGCCTTTGCCATTCTCACACCAGCCATCAAACTGCCAAAGGTCAAGATCGCTGGGGCCGAAATGATTGTAAACAACATCAAGAAGCACGGCGATCCCAGCGGCATGTGATTCCTTGATGAACTGCTTGAACCCCAGGGATCCGCCGTAATCCGAATCAACCGCAAAGATGTTCGATGGGTTGTAGCCCCAAGAGCGCATGCCTGCAAACTGGCCCACAGGCATGATCTGAATGGCGTTGACGCCAAGCTGTTTCAGGTAATCCAGCCGTGCTGTGATCGAGATGAATTTTCCTGGGCTGCTTGATTCATCGTTGAACGTGCCAACATGCAGCTCGTAGATGACAAGCTGATTCCAGCCGTGGATCGAAAAACTGTCGGCTTCCCAATCAAAGCTGGGATCATGAATCACCGTGTTTCCCGCCGAACTGGTGACTTCATGCGCATAGGGATCAATGCGAGCGATAGTTCCTCCATTGGTGTCAATGGCGTACTTGTATTGATCAGCCACGCCAGCATTTGCCACCTTGGCGTACCAATAGCCCCCTGTTTCCGGCTGCATCGGAGTCACGCGGCCATCCCAGTTGTTGAAGGTGCCGATCACGGCCACCCGCTTGGCATTGGGAGCCCACACGCGGAAGGCCACGCCATCCGCGCAAAGAATCGATCCCATGCCTTTAACGACCTGCTGCTGCCCCATCGCCAACTCCCGATCAAGCCACACTTTCACGCAACAGCGGGTTCAGGCCGTCCGCTTGAACATTCGAATAGGAACAGCAGAATGTCTGGTAATCGAGCGCATCGAATGCTGCAATCTGATGCAATGTGGAGCAATGTGTTTCAGATTCGCTTTTTCTCAAGTTGCTGGCAGTGCCACGCAGTCATCAGCCGCAGTCATCAGCCGCAGAAATTGGCGGCAGTGATCAGCCGCAGGAACTTTCCGCAGGAGCCTTCTGCAGGAAGGAGCTGCAGGCACCACCCCTTCAAGCCTCTGCACAACCACACCGAGCCAGCACCTGCAGAACCCCGGCAAATCCCTTCAGCAAGTCCCCGTCAGTGATCTGCGCCGGAGCGCCGCTTAGCTTGTCCACGACCGCAGGGGGCTACCGGTGAACGCGAAACGTTCCTCTTCTCCCGGCGCTCCGAACGGCCATGAGCCACCCCACGGCTTCTCCCTCGGCCACCACCACGACCATCCCCACGGCCAATCCGACGGCCAATCCGACGGCCAATCCCACGGTCATTCCCCTAGCCATTCCCACGGCCATCACGCCGGCGCCAGCCCTGCCGGCGCCTTCAAGTGGAGCGTGTTGCTCAACACCCTGCTCACCAGCCTGCAGCTGGTGATCGGCCTGAGCTTCGGCTCATTGGCCCTGGTGGGTGATGCCCTGCACAACCTTGGCGATGTGATCGGTCTGACGCTCGGCTGGGGGGCGGAGCGCCTGAGCCAGCGGCCTGCGAAGGGACGCTTCACCTTCGGCTACGGACGCGCCACCCACATGGCCTCGCTGGCGAACGGGCTGTTGATCCTGGTGGCCGGTGGCGTGGTGGTGGTGGAAGGCGTCGAGCGGCTGTATGCGCCGGTGCTGCTGCATCCCGCGCCGGTGGCCTGGGCGGCGGCGGCCGGCGTCGTGATCAATCTGCTTTCGGCGCGCCTGTTCGGCCCGCACCATCACCATGACCTCAACCAGCGGGCGGCCGTGCTGCATCTGCTGACCGATGCGGCCGTGTCCGTGGCCGTGTTGATCAGCACCCTGCTGGTGGGCCTCACCCAGTGGGCCTGGCTGGATCCCCTCACCGCCATCGGTGTGGGCCTTGTGGTGATGATCAGTGCCATTTCCCTGTTGCGGGAGGCCATTGCCGTGAGCCTCGATGCGGCACCGCGTGGCACCGATCTGGCGGCAATCCGCGCGGCGCTGCTGGAGTTGCCGGATGTGGTCGATGTGCGCGATCTGCACGTCTGGGGGGTCAGCACCTCACGGCTGGCGCTCACGGCCCACGTGGTGCGCCTGGAACGGGCACCCACCGACGACGGCCCCGCCCTGTTGGCGGAAGCCCGCCGGCGGTTGCAGGCGTTGGGCATCTGCCAGAGCACATTGCAACTGGAAGTGAGCCACGAAGACTGCTCCGCTTCCCCCTGACCCTCTGGTGATGGGCGGTGGCGTGCCAAGGGCGGCATGCCGGAGGGATCCGGATCTTGCTGTTGGTGGCTTGACGACGTCGGTATGTTGCGCGGCTACTTGCCGCCACCGGTGCTTGCGGTAACGCTGATCAAAACGCGGAATGCGCCATGAGCCGCAGCGAACTGGAGCGATTGGTGGCTGAGGCGGAGCGGGATCCAGAGCTGCGATCGCCGCTGCGTCACTGCCGTTCCCTGAGGGAATTTCTGCTGGTGGCCCGCAAACTCGGCTACGGCGTCACCCGCCACGACCTGCGCCTCGCCCGCCTGGAACACCTGCAGCAGCCCGCCGGCCAGAGCGCCATCAACGCCTGATCCATACCAGCGCCGGACATGCCTGCCGGTAGCACCCGCTGTCTGCCGGGCGACAGGCACGGGTCTTCCAGGGTCCCGCCCTAAGCGAAGCCGCCGAGCACTTCCTTTTCGATGGGCGCCCCTCCCCCTCTTCACGGCGCCTGGTCAACGTGCACGAGGCCAAGACCCTGCTGTCGCGCCTGAAGGATGCCGCCCATGCCGGCGAGACGATCGTGCTGGCCAAGGCCGGAAAGCCCCGGTCGGCTGCGCAGCGGCAGCCCGCTCGCCGATCCCGACGCGCTGCTACGGCCCCTCGATGACGACGACCTCGCCCTGTGGGAGGCCGGGGCACTCGTGGCCCCACCCAAGCCATGAGCCTGGGGCGAGAGCCGTGCGGACGCCTGTCTCTGCTCAGTAGCCATGAGCTGCGGGGCACCGCCGATCAGATCGACATCGCCGCAGGTGACGCTTACCAAACGTGACCCTGAAGATTGCTCCTGAAGTAGATGAGCCGCTTCATCTTTGGCGGTTGGATCTACAGGAGAAAGCCGGTGATCGGACTTGAACCGACGACCTACTGATTACGAATCAGTTGCTCTACCACTGAGCTACACCGGCAGTCTTTGGAAACTAGCATCGAGCCCCCCCCCAAGCGCCTGCCGATGCCAGCCACCCCGCCCAGGCCGCTTGATCCCGAATTGCGGGCCCGGTTGCTGGAGGAAGCACGCACGCCCTGGCGCGGGCTGCGGCGGGGCCTGTGGTTCGCCTTCACCGCTTCAGCGGCCATCGGCCTGGCCACCATGGCGATGCGGCTGAGCGCGGGGGCGGAGCTGGCCTCAGGAGACCTGGTCATCCAGGGCGGAGCCCTGCTGATCTTCGGCGTGCTGCTCTGGCGCGATCGCTGAGGCCGCCAGCAGCACTGGCTTGATCAGCAGTGGCTCGGGCAACAGCAGTGGCAGGCCCAGACAGAGGCGCTCCCTGGCGGTGGCCTCCGGGGCGTGGGAGCTCTCGGCCATGCCTGCAACCAGCGCTTCCGGCCGGCTCAGTAGCCAGACGCATTGACACAGTTGCTGCCACTGCCACAGGCACAGGGCCAGCAGGGGAAGCGTGAGCAGCAGCGTCACCAGCCGGGAGCTGCCAGCAAGCGGCGACACGGCCATCGCCAGCCCGGCGTGATCGTCCATCAGCCACACCAGCGGCAACAGCAGCCCCGTGCCCGCAGCCCCCAGCACCTTCACCGCCAGCGGCGCCTGCAGGCCGCTCAGGCGGCGCTGCAACTCCCGCCGCCCCTGCAGGGGGATCTGCACCACCAGCAGCGACCACACATCGGGTGGCTGACGCCAGAACAGTACCGCCGGCACCAACGCTCCCAGCGACCAGCAGAGGACCCGCTCCAAGCCAGGCAGCGGGCCTGGATCAGCACCGGCCAGCAACAGAAAGGCCAGCAGCAATTCGGCGGGAAGTGCTGCCAGGCCGAGCAGTTGAATCCACAGCAGAGGCTCGCTGCGGGGATTCATGGTCAGTTGGTGCTGAGGGTGCGGCGTTGGGTGACGAGCTTGTAAGCCTCCACCCGGTCGCCGTCCTGCCAGTTGGCGAACCGATCGCAGCCGATGCCGCACTCGAAGCCGGTGGCCACGTCCTTGACGTCGTCCTTGTTGCGGCGCAGCGAGTCGAGGTCGCCCTCGAACACGATCTGCTTGCCGCGGTGGACGCGCACCTTGCAGTTGCGTTGCAGCTTGCCATTGGTGACATAGCAACCTGCGACGGCGCTCTTGCCGATGCTGAACACCGCGCGCACTTCGGCTTCGCCGAGCGTTTCCTCCACCATCTCCGGCTCCAGCAGGCCTTCCATGGCCAGTTGGATGTCTTCGAGCAGCTTGTAGATCACGTCGTAGTCACGCACGTCGACGCCGGTGGCATCAGAAGCGCGCTTGGCGCCCGGTGCCATCGAGGTGTTGAAGCCCACGATCACCGCACCGGAGGCGGCGGCGAGGTCCACGTCGGTTTCGGTGATCTCGCCCGGTGCCGACAGCAGCACCCGCACCTGCACCTCGCCCTGGGGCAGCTGCTCGAGCGATCCAAGAATCGCTTCCACACTGCCCTGCACATCGGCCTTGAGGATCAAGTTGAGCTCCTTGAGGTCGCCCTCGCTCGCCTGACCCGACATGGAGGCCAGCGACACGCGGCGTGACGCCATCTGCTGGGCCAGCCGGGTGGCGCGGGCCTCGGTGGCCCGTTCCCCCACCACCGAGCGGGCTGTCTTCTCGTCGGGGTACACCTCAAACTCGTCGCCTGCGGTGGGCACTTCGCTGAAGCCGAGGGCTTCAACGGCCGAGGACGGACCCGCCGTCTTCACCCGCTTGCCGGTGTCGTCGACCATGGCGCGCACCTTGCCGAGCACAGGCCCGGCCGCCACCACATCGCCGGCGCGCAGGGTGCCGTTCTGGATCAGCAGGGTGGCCACCGGACCCTTGGCCTTGTCGAGGTGGGCTTCGATCACGGTGCCCTTCGCCATCCGGTCGGGGTTGGCCTGGAGGTCCTCCACCTCCGACACCAGCAGGATCATCTCCAGCAGCTTGTCGATGTTCTCCCGCTTGATGGCGCTCACCGGCACCATCACCGTGTCTCCGCCCCAGTCTTCGGCCACCAGTTGCTGGCCGGAGAGCTCCTGCTTGACGCGGTCGGGCTGGGCGCCCTCCTTGTCGATCTTGTTGATCGCCACCACGATCGGCACCTCGGCGGCGCGGGCGTGGCTGATGGCCTCCAGGGTCTGGGGGCGCACGCCGTCGTCGGCGGCGACCACCAGCACGGCCACGTCGGTGACCTTGGTGCCCCGGGCACGCATGGCGGTGAACGCTTCGTGGCCCGGGGTGTCGAGGAAGGTGATGCGGCGCTCTTCGCCGGCATGGGGAATCGTGACCTGATAAGCACCGATGTGCTGCGTGATCCCGCCGGCTTCGCCAGCGGCGACGCGGGTCTTGCGGATGGCGTCGAGCAGGCTGGTTTTGCCGTGGTCGACGTGGCCCATCACGGTGACCACCGGCGGCCGGCGGATCAGATGCAGGAGATCGCTCTCTTCGATCATGTCCACCGTCTTCTTGGCGGCTTCCTGGACGTCGTCTTCGAGCACGGGAACGCCGAATTCCTCGGACACCGTTTCGATCGTGGAGAGATCGAGGGTCTGGGTGACCGTGGCGATGATGCCCTTGAAGAAGAGCGACTTGATGATCTCGGAACTCTCCACGCCAAGGCGGTCGGCGAGTTCCTGCACCGTGAGGTTGCCCTCCGGCACGATCAGCATTTCCGGCCGGGTGGCCTTGGCCTCGCGGGCGGCGCGCAGTTCCATGGCCCGGCGCCGCTGGCGCTGGCGGGTGGTTTCCTTCTTGCGCTTGCGCATCGCCACCACCGGCTTGGCGGCCGGGGCGCTCTGGCGTGCCCGTGGCTTGGCGGGCCGGGCCAGGCTGGCCTGCAGCACATGCGCCTCAAGTTCGCCGGCAAAGCCGCCGGTCTCAGCCGTGAGCGCATCATCGTTGTCGCCGATGATGTGCACCTTCTGGCGCAGCTTCTGCGGCGATTTGCTGCGCAGCGCTTCAAGTTTGGCGCTGTCGTCCCACTCCGGCCGCCGGGCCTTCCCGGCCGGCTGGGGGGTGCGGAAACCGGGGCGACGAGGAGCCGCCGGTGGGGTGGCCGTAGGGCGAGGAGCGGCGTCCGCAGAACCGGTGGCCTCTCCCCGTTCGGGCCGGCGCGGTGGAGGCGCGGTGGGGCGAGTGCCGGGTTTCTGCAACTGCATGAGCTCGCCGGGTGCCACCGGCTTGCGCATGCCCTGAGGCATGCCGCCAGCCCGGATCGGCGGGCCCGGCTTGCCAGGAGCACCAGGGCCGGCGGCGTCGCGGCGGATCGGTTTGCCCACCAGCTCCAGGGGGCTGCGGGCCTGCACAGGGCGGGGGCTCGGGGCCGGCGTGCGCTGCGGGGCGCCCGCAGGACGCTGGCTCAGGGCCGGCCGTCCCGAAGGCGGAGCCGGCCGGTTGCTGGTGCCGGGGGTCGGGGCGGGAGCGGCGGGGCGTGGTTGTGGCGGTGGTTGGCCGGGTCCCACCCGAGCAATCACCTGGGGTTTACCGCCGCCATCGCCACGGACGGGGGCGCTGGGCCGCTGGGGCGGAGCCGGACGGCTGGAGGGGGCGTTGCCGCGGGGAACGGGCCGTGGGCTGGTGCTTGGCCGAGGGCTTGCCGCTGGTGCAGCGACTGGGCGCGGGCTTGTGGTGGGCGCGTTGGCGGCCGGAGCTTCGGGTTTGCGGGCCGGCATGGCCGGGGATTTGCTCACGGGGGTGGCGGGACGTGCCGGGGGAGCCACCGGCCGTGAGGGTGCCGGCTTGGCGGCAGCTGGTGGAGCAGCAGGGGCTGCGGCTGCCGGTGGCCGTGAGGGGGCCGCTGTGCCGGTGGCCGGCGCGCGCATGGGCAGCGGCGCACTGGGCCTGGCTGGCGGCGTGGTGGAGGGCTTCTGGGCGGCAGGTTGCGCCAGAACCGGCTTCACCGGCGCTGCCGGTGCAACGGCAGGCCGGGCCGGTTGGGCAACGATGACCGGAGGTCCTGCCGGCCGGGCCGGGGGCTTTTCAGGGGCGGCGGCGGGAGAGGCGGCCGCGGCGGCTGGCGGCGTTGCCGGAGCCGCTTTCTTCACGGCCAGAATCGCGTTGCCAGCCTCCGCCATGGGCGGTGTCGTGGGCTTTGGGGCGGACATGGAGGGCGGCGTGGGTCGGGAGATGCCGCTGCCGTTGGGGCGGATCAGCTTCCGGATCCGGGCAGCTTCGTCATCGCTGATCGAACTGCTGTGGCTGCGGGCGGCAATGGACAGCTTTTCGGCAGCGTCGAGCACGTCCTTGTTGTCCAGGCCCAGGTCCTTGGACAACTCATAGATTCTCACTTTGCCGCTGCTGGTCATTCAGGTCTCCGATCGGTCGGGGCCGCAGGTGCCGCCGGGCCCCACACGCGGTGCAGCCATCAATCATCTTGCCTCAGAGGCTGCGGCCGGAGCACGGTTCAGCCGCTGCTCAAGCGCGGCATAGGTGGATTCCGCCACCGTGCAGCGCAGGGCACGCTGCAGCCGCTTTCGCCGTTTCGCCTCGTCAAAGCAGGCGCGGGTGGGGCACAGGTAGGCCGAGCGGCCCATGCCCTCATCCAGGGCGATGCCCCCACCCGCCAGGCGGATGACCCGCAGGAACTGGCGCCGGTCGGCCAGCAGGCGGCAGCTCACACAACGCCGCAGGGTGGGTGAGGCCGCCATCGGGTGGCCCTCAGCCCTTGGGCTGCTCGGCAGCCGCATCGGGTTCGCCTTCGGTCTCCAGCTCTGCAGCCGGTTCGGCGGCCGGTTCGGCTTCAGGTTCGGCGTCCAGTGGAGGCTCGGCTTCGCCTTCATAAACAGCCTGCTCCTCTTCGTCCTGGAGGTCGAGCTCGTCTTCGGGCAGGGGGTAGAGCTCCCGCAGGCGTGCATCTTCTTCGGCGCGGTTGGCCTGCTCCACCGCCAGGCGGGCTTCCGCCTCGGCCTGCTGGCGCTCGTCCTCCTCCCGCAACGCGATCAGTTCGGCGGCGCGGGCGTCCTCGCTCACCTGGTCGTATTCAGCGGCGTTCTTGATATCGATCTTCCAGCCGGTGAGGCGGGCGGCGAGGCGCACGTTCTGCCCTTCCCGACCGATCGCCAGGCTGAGCATGTCCTGCGGCACGAGCACGTGGGCGTGTTGTCCTTCCGGATCCACCAGCCGCACCATCTCGACCCGCGCCGGGCTGAGCGAATTGGCGATGTACTGGCCTGGATCGGGAGACCAGCGAATCACGTCGATCTTCTCGCCTCGCAGCTCGTTCACCACCTGCTGGATGCGGGAGCCGCGGGCACCGATGCAGGCCCCCACCGGGTCCACTTCGCGCTCCACGCTGTCCACCGCCACCTTGGTGCGCGGCCCCACGGCCCGCGACGGGGGGTTGGCTTCCCGTGCCACCGCCACGATGCGCACGGAACCTTCCTGGATTTCCGGCACCTCGTTTTCAAAGAGGTACACCACCAGGCCGGCGTTCGCCCGGGACACGAACAGCTGCGGCCCCCGGCGCGCCACCTCGCTCACCTCCTTGAGGAACACCTTGAAGGTGGCGTTGGCGCGGTAGTTGTCGTTGGGCAGTTGGTCGCGGCGGGGCAGCTCCGCCTCCACCTCCGGCCTGCCCAGGCCGGAACTCACCGCCATGATCACCGACTGGCGCTCGAAGCGGATCACCCGCGCCGTGAGCACGGGATCCTCCAGATCCGCGAACTCCTCCTGGATCATGCGGCGCTGCTGGTCGCGCAGTTTCTGGGCCAGCACCTGCTTGGTGGTGGAGGCGGCCATGCGGCCGAAATCGTCCTTTTCGGGGGTGACGTCGAGCACCACGGTGTCACCGATCTGGGCGTCTTCCGCCACCTGCTGCACCTCGGCGAGGGCGATCTGGTGGTCTTCACTCTCCACCTCCTCGACGATGATCTTGCTGGCGAGCACGCGGTAGCCCTCCTCATCAAGATCGAGGGCCACGTCGAAATTGCTGAAGTAGTCCTCCTCAAACGGGTCTTCGCTGATGCCGAGGTAAAGGGTGCGGCGGTAGCGCTCGTAGCCCTTCAGCAGCGCCTCGCGCAGGGCCGCTTCCACCACCTGGGTGGGCAGCTTCTTCTCATCGCTGATGTCCTCGATCAGGTTCTGCAGACCGGGGAGAAGAACGAGCGCCATGGGATGGGAAGAGGGGTGGGAACGGAAATCGGGTCGGGGAGCGGCGCGCCGCTCAGGCCGAGGGCGGTGTCACTCGCTCGGCCGGGTGAGGCTGACGGCCAACACGTCGTGGCGGGGAATCCGCTGCCGGCGGCCGCGGACATTGAGGTGCAGGAAGGCGTCGTCGCGTTCCAGCAACAGCCCGGCGCGGGTGCTTTCGGTTCCGTCGGAGTGGCGGAACCGCACCTCGATCGGGAAGCCTCGAAAGCTGTGGAAGTCGCGGTCTTCCACCAGCGCGTCGTTGAGGCCGGGACTGCTGATTTCGAGAACATAGGCCTCGCTCAACAGCGCTTCGGCCTCCATCGCCTCGCCCAAGGCACCGCTGAAGGCGGCGCAATCGTCGAGGGTCACATCGCCGCCATCGCCGGTGCGGAGCTGCACCAGAACGATGCAGGGGTGGCGATGGGTCTGGATCTGTGCCTCCACCACGCGAAACCCGGTGGTGTCAGCCACCCGGCGCGCAAGGGATTCAAGTGCGGGAAGAAGCGGGTGGGGCACCGGGCCAGGTCAGGAGCAGTGGAGCGAGCCCGACCGGCTCCTGCAGAGAACTGCCCCGGACGCTGGAGCAAGCTCGTGCGCCTGGGTATGCCCGCCGGGCACTTCTGAATCCTAGAGCTCGGTGCTCCAGCCCCGCCCAGCGGCCGGGCGGCGCCTTACTCCGGCGTGCCCAGGCTGGCGCTCGGGGCGCCGCCGAACAGGCCGAGGCTGGGAGCTTCGCCGTAAAAGTCGTCCACTCCCGCTTCACCACGCAGGCCGGCGTCCTGGTTGATGCAGCGCTGCGGCTCCTTCACGTACTGGCAGACCCGCGCCCACAGCTTGGCGCGGGTACCGGGAGCGCCCTGGCTGAACAGCACCTGGTCGTTGCCACCGACCATTCCCTGGATCTCCACCTGACAAAGTGCGCAGCGCACGCGGGTGCCGGGGGGGATCGAAGCCATGGGATGGCGGCGGTTGGGGGCAACTTAGGCTGCTACCTGCGGGCACGTGCCCCTCTGTTGCGACGTCGAAAAGGTCCCGTTGCCAGCTGTGCGCCTCCTTCAGCTCAGTGATCCCCATCTGCTGGCCGACCCGCAGGGCTGGCTGCACGGCTGTCAGCCCAACGCCCTGCTGGCCGCCGGCCTGGAGCAAGCCCTTCCGCCTGGCGGAGCGCCCTTCGATCTGCTGCTGATCAGTGGCGACCTCTGCCAGGACGAGTCGTGGGGCGGCTATGTGCGGTTGGGCCAGCTGCTGCGCGCCCGGGACTGGCCGGTGGCCCTGCTGCCCGGCAACCACGACCACCCGTCCCTGTTGCGGGCGGCCCTGGGCCGTCAGGCCGTGATCGCACCGGCCGCGATCGATCTCGGCGATTGGCGGCTGCTGTTGCTGGACACCCACCTGGCCGGCCGCGTCGATGGCGGGCTCGGCCCTGATCAGCTGCGCTGGCTGCGACAACAGCTGCTCGCGGCCGACCGCCCCCTGCTGGTGGCCCTGCACCATCCGCCGGTGCCGATCGGCCACAGCGTGATGGATGGGATCGCCCTGCAGCACCCCGCTGTCCTGCTCGATCTGCTGGCGGCCTGCCCGTGGCTCAAGGCGGTGACCTTTGGGCACATTCATCAGCACTGGCAGGGGTTGCTGCCCGGCCGTTCCGACGTGCTGCTGCTGGGCTGTCCCTCCACCCACCGTCAGTTTGAGGCCGTGCAGGCCTGTCCGCTGGGCCGTGCCGGCGATCCCGGCGGCCGCATCTGGGAGCTGGCCCCAGCCGGCCGCTGGCAGCAGCAACTGCGGCGCTGGCCTGCGGCCAGCGGGCGAAGCGTCACCCCCCTAGCGTCGTAGCCCTCAACCCACGGGCCGTGCCCTTCGTCTCCAGCGTGTTCCGGACCCTGTTGCTGCGTCTGCTGGCCCTTCCGCTGGCAGTGCTGCTGCTCACGGCGGGCCCGGGATCCGCCCGGGCCGTCGATACCCCATCGGTTGCTGCTGCATCGGCCACCCCTACGGCCCCAGCCTCGGCGCTGGTGCCGCCCCACAGCTTTGTGTCCCAGGCCGCCCGGCGGGTGGGGGAATCGGTGGTGCGGATCGACACCGAGCGCAGCGTGGCGCGCCAGGCCTTCGACCCCGCCCTGTTGGATCCGTTGTTGCGTGACCTGTTCGGGGACCCCTCCAGCAGCAGCCGGGAGCGGGGTCAGGGCTCCGGCGTGGTGATCGACTCGTCCGGATTGGTGCTCACCAACGCCCATGTGGTCGATCGAGCCGATCTGGTGGAGGTCACCCTCGCCGACGGCCGCCAGTTGGACGGCCAGGTGGTGGGCGCTGACCCGGTCACCGACCTGGCGGTGGTGCGCATCGACGCCTCGCCCGATCTGGTCGCCGCTCCGCTTGGGGATTCCGAGGCCCTGGAGGTGGGCGACTGGGCGATCGCCCTGGGCAGCCCTTACGGCCTGGAGCGCACCGTCACGCTCGGCATTGTCAGCAGCTTGCACCGCAACATCACCAGCCTCGGTTTCGCCGACAAGCGCCTCGACCTGATCCAGACCGACGCCGCCATCAATCCCGGCAATTCCGGCGGCCCGCTGATCAATGCCAGCGGGGAGGTGATCGGCATCAACACCTTGGTGCGCTCAGGGCCTGGCGCTGGCCTGGGCTTTGCCATCCCGATCAACCTGGCCCGGCGGGTTTCCGACCAGTTGCGCACCGGCGGTGAGGTGGTGCATCCCTACCTGGGCCTGCAGTTGGTGCCGCTCACCGCCCGCCGCGCCCGCGACAACAACCGCGATCCTGATGCGATCCTGCAGTTGCCGGAGCGCGATGGCGCCTTGGTGCAGCGCGTGCTGCCCGACAGCCCGGCCGAAACCGCCGGCCTGCGCCGCGGCGACCTGGTGGTGGCAGCGGCCAACCAGCCGGTGCGTGATCCAGCCAGTCTGCTCGAGCAGGTGGAGGCCTCCAGGGTCGGCGAAACCCTGCCGCTGAAGGTGGTGCGGGGCGCCCGCGAACTGCAGCTCTCGATCCGCCCCGGCGCCCTGCCCCATCCCGCCTGAACCAAGCCGCGCCCTTGCTACGGTCACGGCCTTTGGCGCGCCTTCGATGTCAGATCTGCAGGACCGCATGAAGCAGGCGGTGGCTGCTGCGGCCGTTGACCAGATCCGCGATGGCATGGTGCTGGGCCTGGGCTCGGGTTCCACCGCCGCCTTGATGATCAAGGCGCTGGGCGCCAAGCTCAGCCGCGGCGAGCTCACCGACATCGTGGGCGTGACCACCTCGTTTCAAGGCGAGGTGCTGGCCGCCGAGCTCGGCATTCCGCTGCAGAGCCTCAACGCGGTGGAACGGATCGATCTGGCGATCGATGGCGCCGATGAAGTCGACCCCAACTTCCAGTTGATCAAAGGGGGCGGTGCCTGCCACGTGCAGGAAAAGCTGGTGGCCCGCCGTGCCCAGCGGTTCGTGGTGGTGGTGGATTCCACCAAGCTGGTGGAGCGGCTCAACCTCGGCTTCCTCCTGCCTGTGGAGGTGCTGCCCGCCGCCTGGCGTCAGGTGAAGTCGGAGCTGGAGGTGATTGGCGCGGAGGTGGAGCTGCGCATGGCCGTGCGCAAGGCCGGCCCGGTGGTGACCGACCAGGGCAATCTCGTGCTGGATCTGAAGTTCCCTGGTGGGATCGGCGATCCGGTTTCGCTGGAGCTGGAGATCAACAACATCCCCGGCGTGCTGGAAAATGGCCTGTTCGTCAACCT
Organism: Synechococcus sp. ATX 2A4; assembly: GCF_024346375.1. Classification (GTDB taxonomy): domain Bacteria; phylum Cyanobacteriota; class Cyanobacteriia; order PCC-6307; family Cyanobiaceae; genus MW101C3. Next base: position 146,912 of record NZ_JAGQCV010000007.1, read on the forward strand.
CGCCGATCAGGTGCTTGTGGGTCAGATCACCGACGGCGTGCCCGAGGTGAAGGACCTGCAGAAGCGCTGACCCGCTGAAGTGGGGCGTGAACGATGGTGGCGGACCTCAGTTGAGCCGGAGTCGCACCGATTCGGCGTGGCTGTGCAGGCCTTCGCTGTCCGCCAGGGCGATCACGGCGGGGCCTGTGGCCTCCAGGGCCTGGCGGTTGAACTGGATCAAGCTGGTGTGGCGCAGAAAGGTTTCCACGCTGAGGGCGCCGGCGAAGCGGGCCGTGCCTGAGGTGGGCAAGGTGTGGTTCGGGCCGGCCAGATAGTCGCCCACCGCCTCAGGGCTCCAGGGGCCGAGGAAGATCGCACCGGCGTGGCGGATGTGATCGGCCAGTGGCACAGGCCGCTCCACCAGCAGCTCGAGGTGTTCCGGGGCGAAGCGATCGCTGAGCCGCGCTGCTTCCTCCAGCGACGCGCAGATGCCAATCAGGCCCCAGTCGCGCAGGGCGGCGGCGGCCAGCGCCGCTCGGGGGTGGTTGCGCAGCTGGGCTTCCAGCTCGTGCTGCACGGCCTTGGCCACGGCGGCACTGGTGGTGAGCAGGATTGCTGCTGCCATCGGGTCGTGTTCCGCCTGCGCGAGCAGATCGGCCGCCACATGGGTGGGATTGGCGCTCTGGTCGGCGATCACCAGCACTTCGCTCGGGCCGGCGAGCGAATCGATCGCCACCCGGCCGTAGACCGCCTTCTTCGCCAGGGTCACATAAAGGTTGCCGGGGCCACTGATCACATCCACACGCGGGATCGAATCCGTGCCGTAGGCAAGAGCCCCGATGGCCTGGGCCCCACCGACGCGATAGATCTCGCGGATGCCTGCCAGGTGGGCCGCCGCCAGCACGATCGGCTTGGGCCAGCCGTCCGGACCCGGTGGGGTCACCATCACCAGGCGCTGGACCCCGGCCACCGTGGCGGGCACCGCATTCATCAGCACGGTGCTGGGGTAGGAGGCCCGGCCGCCTGGCACGTACAGCCCGGCCCGATCCACCGGGCTCCAGCGCCGGCCCAGACGCTCGCCGTGCACGCCGCTGACGCTGATGTCGCGGGGCAGCTGGCGCTGGTGGAAATCAAGGATGCGGCGGTGGGCCAGCTCCAGGGCGCTGCGCAGGTCTGAGGGGCAGGTGCGCCAGGCGTCGGCGAGCGTTTCGGCGGGAATACGCAGGGGGTCGGGCCGCACGCCATCGAAGTGTTCCGTGAGATCCAGCAGCGCTTCATCGCCTTCCAGGCGCACCCGTTCGAGGATCGCCTCCACCTGGTGTGCCGCCTCGCTCATCTCGGCGCCGCCGGTGCGTTGGGCGATCGTCTCCAGCCGGCTGCCGATCGCCTCCGGCTCCTGGAGCACCTGCATCGCCAGAGCTGCTGGTGCGTTGGTCACCGAGGGCCTCGCGTCTGTCCGTTCAAGTTAGGCCCACACCCCTGGGCAGGTCGGCAGGGTTGAAGGTAGGATCAGCGACTGCCGATTCAGCGCCGAACCCGCCTGTGGCCAATAACAAATCCTCGAAGAAGCGCATCCTGGTTGCCGAGCGCAACTGGTTGAACAACCGCTCCTACAAGTCGGCCGTGCGCACGCTCATGAAGCGTTGCCTCACCGCCGTCTCCAGCTACGAGCAGAAGCCTGGCGATGAGGCCAAGGAGGCAGTTCGTAGCACCATGAACGCGGCCTTCAGCAAAATCGACAAGGCGGTCAAGCGTGGCGTGCTGCATCGCAACACCGGCGCCAACCAGAAGTCCAGGCTCAGTCACGCCGTGAAGCAGGCGATCGAACCGGCGACCGCCACCAAGGTCTGATCGTCTGCTGCGATCTGCGTCCTCAATCCACAGGTGCAGATCACTCCTTGAGTGGGTGCCCATCCCTGCTTGAGCTTGCAAGCCATCCAGTCGCTGGAGCTGTCCTGCTGGTACCACTCCCCATTCGGTGCCATCCCCCTCTCGTCACTCCTTTTTGGTCACGGCGCTCTTCTGCTCACGGCGCCGAGCTGCTCACCTCGCAGAGCTGCTCACGGTGTTCCCTCCTCCACGCCTCCTGTCCCGTCTACGCCGCCGCCCTTCCACGCCGCCGTCATGACAGGCCAGCCCGCTCCAGCATTGATCGACAGCCACTGCCATCTGGTGTTTCGCAACTTTGAGCATGATCTCGAGGAGGTGATTCAGCGCTGGCGTCAAGCCGGGGTGGTCTCCCTGGTTCATGCGTGCGTCGAACCCGCCGAAATTCCGGCGATTCGCGCCCTTGCCGACCGCATCCCGGAGCTCCGCTATTCGGTGGGAGTGCATCCGCTCGACACCGAGCACTGGCAGGACGACACCCCTGCGGTGCTGCGCGCGGCGGCCTTGGCCGACCAGCGCGTCGTGGCGATCGGTGAGCTGGGGCTTGACGCCTTCCGCGCCACCAACCTTCAGGGCCAGCTCGACGTTTTGCGCCCACAGCTGGATCTGGCGGTGGAGCTGGATCTGCCAGTGATCATCCACTGCCGCGATGCGGCCGAACCCATGCTGACCGAGCTGCGCGCCCGGCGGCGTGATGGCTGCTGTCCCCGCGGGGTGATGCACTGCTGGGGCGGCACCCCAGAAGAAATGGAGGGGTTTCTGGAGCTGGGGCTGCTGATCAGCTTCAGCGGCACCGTCACCTTCGCCAAAGCTGAAGCCACCCACGCCTGCGCCCGCCAGGTGCCCTCCGATCGCTATCTGGTGGAAACCGATTGCCCCTTCCTGGCACCGGTACCCCGTCGGGGCAAGCGCAATGAGCCTGCTTTCGTGGCTTCAGTGGCCGAGCGAATGGCTGCGTTACGCGGTGAAACCCTCACAGATGTGGCGGCTTGCAGCACCGCCAATGCGGTAGGCCTGTTTTGCCTTCCTGTGTCATCCATTCCCCAATGTGTATGATGTTTTATTGGTCTGGCAGCGCGAGCGCTCCATTGTCGACGTCAGCAGTCTTGAACCGAGCTCCATAAGCCGGATTCCGGCAGGGCCGCTCCCTCCGGCTCCGCCCGCCTGAGCCGCTTTTCCCCCAGCGTTCAGGTCCGTTCATCCCCTGGAGCCGCCAAGGCTTCCTTCAAGCCGCTGACGTCGCCGTTCCAGGTCCCCCCTTCCCTTCCGTACTGCAGGTCCCCGCATGAGCAGCGCGATCCAGGTCGCCAAGACCGCCACTTACCTGCCCGATCTCGTGGAGGTACAGAGGGCGAGCTTCAAATGGTTCCTGGAGAAAGGGCTGATCGAGGAGCTCGACAGCTTCTCCCCGATCACCGATTACACCGGCAAGCTGGAGCTGCATTTCGTCGGCGATCAATACCGGCTCAAGCGCCCCCGCCACGACGTGGAAGACGCCAAGCGTCGCGACGCCACGTTTGCCTCGCAGATGTATGTCACCTGCCGCCTGGTCAACAAGGAAACCGGCGAGATCAAGGAGCAGGAGGTCTTCATCGGCGAGCTCCCGCTGATGACCGAGCGCGGCACGTTCATCATCAACGGCGCTGAGCGCGTGATCGTCAACCAGATCGTGCGCAGCCCCGGTGTCTACTTCAAGGAAGAGCCCGACCCCAAGACCGGCCGCAAGACCTACAACGCCAGCGTCATCCCCAACCGCGGTGCCTGGCTGAAGTTTGAAACCGATAAGAACGAGTTGATGCACGTCCGGGTCGACAAGACCCGCAAGATCAATGCGCACGTGCTGATGCGGGCCATGGGCCTGTCGGATGTCGACGTGCTCGACAAGCTGCGGCACCCCGACTACTACCGCAAGACGATCGAAACAGCCACCAATGTCGAGCTGATCACCTCCCAGGATCAGGCACTGCTGGAGCTCTACAAGAAGCTCCGTCCGGGCGAACCCCCGTCGGTGAGCGGCGGTCAGCAGCTGCTGGATTCACGCTTCTTCGATGCCAAGCGCTACGACCTTGGCCGCGTGGGCCGCTACAAGATCAACAAGAAGCTGCGCCTCACAGTCCCCGACGAAACACGGGTGCTCACCAAGGAGGAGCTGCTCTCCACCCTCGATTACCTGATCGGCCTGCAGCTCGGCCAGCCCGGCTACGAAGTCGACGACATCGATCACCTCGGCAACCGCCGTGTGCGCTCGGTGGGCGAACTGCTTCAGAACCAGGTGCGCGTGGGCCTCAACCGGCTCGAGCGGATCATCAAAGAGCGCATGACCGTCGGTGAAACTGAGTCGCTCACCCCGGCCCAGCTGGTGAACCCCAAGCCCCTGGTGGCGGCGATCAAGGAGTTCTTCGGCTCCAGCCAGCTCAGCCAGTTCATGGACCAGACCAACCCTCTGGCCGAGCTCACGCACAAGCGCCGCATCAGTGCCCTCGGCCCCGGTGGCCTCACGCGTGAGCGGGCCGGCTTCGCCGTGCGTGATATTCACCCCTCCCACTACGGCCGCATCTGCCCGATCGAAACACCGGAAGGGCCGAATGCCGGCCTGATCGGTTCGCTCGCCACCCACGCGCGGGTCAACGAATACGGCTTCATCGAAACACCCTTCTGGCGTGTCCAAGACGGCATCGTCCTCAAGCAGAGCGACCCGATCTATCTCTCCGCCGACCTTGAAGACGAGTGCCGCGTGGCTCCAGGCGACGTGGCCACCGATGCCGAGGGCCGCATCCAGGCCGAGCTGATTCCGGTCCGCTACCGCCAGGACTTCGAGACCGTTCCCCCCGCCCAAGTTGACTACGTTCAGCTGTCGCCGGTGCAGGTGATCTCGGTGGCCACCTCCTTGATCCCCTTCCTCGAGCACGACGACGCCAACCGTGCCCTGATGGGCTCGAACATGCAGCGCCAGGCGGTGCCCCTGCTCCGGCCCGAGCGGCCGCTGGTAGGCACGGGCCTGGAAACCCAGGTGGCTCGCGACTCGGGCATGGTGCCGATCACCCGTGTCAACGGTGTGGTCACCTTTGTGGATGCCACGGCCATCGTGATCCGCGATGTCGACGGCGTCGACCATCCCCATCTGCTGCAGAAGTATCAGCGCTCCAACCAGGACACCTGCTTGAACCAGCGGCCGATCGTCAAGCAGGGCGACGCCGTGATCGCCGGTCAGGTGCTGGCCAATGGATCCGCCTGCGAGGGCGGTGAGATCGCCCTGGGCCAGAACGTTCTGATCGCCTACATGCCCTGGGAGGGCTACAACTACGAAGACGCCATCCTGGTGAGCGAGCGGCTCGTGCAGGACGACCTCTACACATCGGTGCACATCGAGAAGTATGAGATCGAGGCCCGCCAGACCAAGCTTGGGCCTGAGGAGATCACTCGGGAAATCCCGAACGTGGCGGAAGAAAGCCTCGGTAGCCTCGATGAGATGGGCATTATCCGCATCGGCGCGTATGTCGAATCGGGTGACATCCTCGTGGGCAAGGTGACACCCAAAGGCGAATCTGATCAACCGCCGGAGGAGAAGCTGCTACGCGCGATCTTCGGCGAGAAAGCCCGCGACGTGCGCGACAACTCCCTGCGGGTGCCCAACACCGAACGGGGCCGTGTGGTGGATGTGCGCATCTACACCCGTGAGCAGGGCGATGAGCTGCCGCCGGGCGCGAACATGGTGGTGCGCGTCTATGTGGCGCAGCGCCGCAAGATCCAGGTTGGCGACAAGATGGCCGGCCGCCACGGCAACAAGGGCATCATCAGCCGGATTCTTCCCCGTGAAGACATGCCTTACCTGCCCGATGGCTCCCCCATCGACATCGTGCTCAATCCACTCGGCGTGCCCTCCCGGATGAACGTCGGGCAGGTGTTTGAGTGCCTGATGGGCTGGGCCTCCTCTCACCTGGGTTGCCGGGTGAAGGTGGTGCCCTTCGATGAAATGCACGGGGATGAAACCTCCAAGAACACCGTGCAGAAGTACCTGGAAGAAGCCGCCAAACAACCCGGCAAAGATTGGGTCTATGACCCCGAGAACCCCGGCAAGATCCAGCTGATCGATGGACGCACCGGCGAGAAGTTTGACCAACCGGTCACCGTGGGTTATGCCCACATCCTCAAGCTGGTGCACCTTGTCGATGACAAGATCCATGCCCGCTCCACCGGCCCCTACTCGCTCGTGACCCAGCAGCCCCTCGGCGGCAAAGCCCAGCAGGGCGGCCAGCGGCTCGGGGAAATGGAAGTCTGGGCGCTTGAGGCCTATGGCGCCGCTTACACGCTGCAGGAACTGCTCACCGTCAAATCCGACGACATGCAGGGCCGCAATGAGGCGCTCAACGCCATCGTCAAAGGCAAGCCCATTCCTCGCCCCGGCACGCCTGAGTCGTTCAAGGTGCTGATGCGCGAGCTTCAGTCCCTGGGCCTGGACATCGCGGTGTACACCGACGAAGGCGTCGAGGTTGACCTCATGCAAGACGTCAACCCTCGCCGCAGCACCCCCAACCGGCCCACCTACGAGTCGCTCGGCGTCGCGGATTTCGACGACGACTGAAGATCCACGCCTGATCTGTTCCGTATCCCTTGACGTCCGCGCGACACCCCGGCCATGACCAACAGCAACCTCCGCACCGAAAACCACTTCGACTACGTCAAGATCACGCTCGCTTCCCCCGAGCGGATCATGCAGTGGGGGCAACGCACCCTGCCCAATGGTCAGGTGGTCGGTGAAGTCACCAAGCCTGAAACGATCAACTACCGCACGCTCAAGCCAGAGATGGACGGGCTGTTCTGCGAGAAGATCTTTGGCCCTTCCAAGGATTGGGAGTGCCACTGCGGCAAGTACAAGCGTGTGCGCCACCGCGGCATTGTGTGCGAGCGCTGCGGGGTGGAGGTCACCGAGAGCCGGGTGCGTCGTCACCGCATGGGCTTCATCAAGCTGGCGGCCCCGGTTTCGCACGTGTGGTACCTGAAAGGGATCCCCAGCTACGTGGCGATCCTGCTCGACATGCCCCTGCGGGATGTGGAGCAGATCGTGTATTTCAACTGCTATGTGGTGCTTGAAAAGGGCGACCACAAGGACCTCACCTACAAGCAACTGCTCACCGAAGATGAGTGGCTTGAGATTGAGGATCAGATCTACGCTGAAGATTCTGAGATCGAGAATGAGCCCATTGTGGGCATCGGCGCCGAAGCTCTCAAGCAGCTGCTCGTCGACCTCAACCTCACTGAGATCGCTGAACAGCTCCGCGAGGACATCGCCGGCAGCAAGGGTCAGAAGCTGGCCAAGCTGATCAAGCGCCTGCGCGTGATCGACAACTTCATCGCCACCAACGCCCGGCCGGAATGGATGGTGCTTGATGCCATTCCTGTGATTCCGCCGGATCTGCGGCCGATGGTGCAGCTCGATGGCGGCCGTTTCGCCACCTCCGACCTCAACGATCTCTACCGCCGGGTGATCAACCGAAACAACCGCCTGGCGCGGTTGCAGGAGATCCTGGCTCCTGAGATCATCGTCCGCAACGAAAAGCGGATGTTGCAGGAGGCTGTTGATGCCCTGATCGACAACGGCCGCCGGGGCCGCACCGTGGTGGGTGCCAACAACAGGCCGCTCAAGTCACTCAGCGACATCATTGAGGGCAAGCAAGGGCGCTTCCGCCAGAACCTGCTGGGCAAACGGGTCGACTACTCCGGCCGTTCCGTGATCGTGGTGGGTCCCAAGCTGAAGATGCACCAGTGCGGTCTGCCCAAGGAGATGGCGATTGAGCTGTTCCAGCCGTTCGTGATCCATCGGCTGATCCGCCAGAACATCGTCAACAACATCAAGGCGGCCAAGAAGCTGATTCAGCGCGCCGACGATGAGGTGATGCAGGTGCTGCAAGAGGTGATTGAAGGCCATCCGATCCTGCTCAACCGGGCCCCCACCCTGCACCGCCTCGGCATCCAGGCCTTTGAACCCAAGCTGGTGGATGGCCGCGCCATCCAGCTTCACCCGCTGGTGTGCCCGGCCTTCAACGCCGACTTCGACGGCGACCAGATGGCTGTGCACGTGCCCTTGGCGATCGAAGCCCAGACGGAAGCCCGCATGTTGATGCTCGCCAGCAACAACATCCTTTCGCCTGCCACCGGCGAGCCAATCATCACTCCCTCCCAGGACATGGTGCTGGGCATCTACTACCTCACCGCCTTGAACCGCAAAGAGTCGCAGCCGGCCTTCGGCGACAGGAGTCGCACCTTCGCTGGTCTCGCGGATGTGCTCAATGCCTTCGATGAGAAGCACCTCACCCTCCACAACTGGGTATGGGTCCGCTTCACTGGCGAGATTGATGATGAGGATGAAAGCGATGTGCCCCTCAAGCAGGAAACTCTCAGCGATGGCACCCGCATCGAGCAGTGGAAGTATCGCCGCGACCGCTTCGATGAAGACGGTGCCCTGATCAGCCGCTATCTGCTCACCACCGTCGGCCGGGTCGTGATGAACGTCACCATCATCGATGCGGTGGCCGCCGTCTGAAGGCTCAGTTCCGCCCGAGTTGTTTCTGCCCTCCTCCACCCGCCTTCCTCTGCGCCCCACCATGACCAGCTCACCTTCCACCTCCACGTCCGATCAGGGTCGCCGCAACGCTCCTCTGACCAAAGAAGCTCCCCGCTTTATCAACAAGGAGATCAACAAGAAGGCTCTGCGCAATCTGGTGGCGTGGGCCTACAAGCACCACGGCACAGCTGCCACCGCTTCGATGGCCGATGAGCTGAAAGATCTCGGCTTCCACTACGCCACCCAGGCGGCCGTCTCGATCTCGGTGGAAGATCTGCGCATTCCGGTGCAGAAGGTGCGCCTGCTGGAGGAAGCCGAGCAGCAGATCACCGATACCGAAGAGCGCTACCGGCTCGGCGAAATCACCGAGGTGGAACGCCATACGAAGGTGATCGACACCTGGACGGAAACCAACGAGCGTCTGGTTGAGGAAGTCAAGAAGAACTTCAACGACAACGACCCGCTCAACTCCGTCTGGATGATGGCCAACTCCGGTGCCCGGGGCAACATGTCCCAGGTGCGGCAGCTGGTCGGCATGCGCGGCCTGATGGCCAACCCCCAGGGGGAAATCATCGACCTGCCGATCCGCACCAACTTCCGTGAAGGGCTCACGGTCACGGAATACGTGATCTCCTCCTACGGCGCCCGTAAGGGTCTGGTGGATACGGCCTTGCGCACCGCCGACTCCGGCTACCTCACCCGCCGTCTGGTGGACGTGGCTCAGGACGTGATCGTGCGGGAAGACGACTGCGGCACCACCCGCGGCATTCCTATCCAGGCCGATGAAAAGGGCCGTTTCCAGGCCAAGCTGGTGGGCCGCCTGGCGGCGGAACCCGTGGTGGCTGCCAACGGCGACGTGCTGGTGGAGCGCGATGGCGAAATCGATAAGCCGATCACGGCGCTGATCGAAGCCGCTGGCGTGCGCACCGTGCTGGTGCGCTCTCCACTCACCTGCGAGGCCGCCCGTTCGGTCTGCCGCAAGTGCTATGGCTGGGCCCTGGCTCACAACCAGCTGGTGGATCTGGGTGAAGCCGTCGGCATCATCGCTGCCCAGTCGATCGGCGAGCCCGGCACCCAGCTCACCATGCGCACCTTCCACACCGGTGGTGTGTCCACGGCCGAAACCGGCGTGGTGCGCTCGCTTCTCGAAGGGGTGGCGGAGTTCGGCCCCAAAGCCAGGGTGCGTCAGCACCGCACACCTCACGGCGTGGAGGCCCAGATCGCTGAAACCGATTTCACCCTTGCGGTGATCCCCAGCGGCAAGGGCAAGGTGCAGAAGGTGGAAGTCAGCACCGGCTCCATCCTGTTCGTCGCCAATGGCCAATCGATGCCAGCAGACACAGTGTTGGCCCAGATCTCGGCGGGCACGTCGGTCAAGAAGAGCGTGGAGAAGGGCACCAAGGATGTGATCTGCGATCTGGCTGGTCAGGTGCGCTACGAGGATGTGATCCAGCCTCGTCAAGTCACCGACCGCCAGGGCAACATCACCCTCAAGGCTCAACGGCTGGGCCGGATGTGGGTGCTGGCCGGTGATGTCTACAACCTCCCCCCCAATGCCCAGCCCGTGGTGGCCGGCAACAAGCCCGTCACCACCGGTGATGTGCTGGCGGAGAGCCGGTTGGTGAGCGAGCACGGCGGCGTCGTGCGGCTGCGGGAGTCGGCCGGCGATTCGCGTGAAGTGCAGATCGTCACCGCCAGCCTCACCCTCAAGGATTGCAAGCTGGTGCATGAATCCACCCACTCGGGGGAAACCTGGCACCTGGAAGGAAAAGACAATTCCCGCTATGTGGTGCGCACCCACCCCGGCAGCAAGATCGGCACTGGCGAAGTGATTGCCGAACTGGCTGATGATCGCTTCCGCACCCAGACAGGCGGCATGGTGAAGTATGCCCCCGGTCTCTCAATCAAGAAAGCCAGGTCGGCCAAGAACGGCTATGAGGTGTCCAAGGGCGGCACCCTGCTATGGATTCCCACTGAAACTCACGAAATCAACAAGGACATCTCCCTGTTGATGATTGAGGACGGCCAGTGGATTGAAGCTGGAACTGAAGTCGTCAAGGACATCTTCAGCCAAATCGCCGGCATCGTCACCGTCACCCAGAAGAACGACATCCTGCGCGAAATCATCGTTCGCTCCGGCACCCTCCATCTCGTTTCCGACAGCAAGGCGCTGGCCCGTTACGCAGAAGAAGGCAAGCTGCACAATCCCGGCGATGAACTCGCCCCGGGTCTTGTCACCGAGGCGATGGTGTATGTGGAGGCCGTGGATACTCCCGAAGGCGGCGCCCTGCTGTTGCGCCCGGTGGAGGAATACACGATTCCCGATCAGGCCCACCTTCCCGAACTTGCCACCATCAAGCAGAACGGTGGTCCTTCGCTTGGGCTCAAGGCCACCCAAAGGCTCACCTACAAAGATGGCGAGATGATCAAATCTGTGGAGGGTGTCGAGCTGCTGCGCACCCAGCTGATCCTTGAAACCATCGACACCACACCCCAGATGACGGTGGATGTGGAGGTGGTGCCCGACAAGCGCGCCAAGACGATCGAACGCCTGCAACTGGTGATCCTGGAAACCCTGCTGGTGCGCCGCGACACCCTGTCTGACGCCAGCCACGGCTCCACCCACACCAAGCTGCAAGTGGAAGACGGCATCGCCGTCAAGAGCGGCGATGTAGTGGCCACCACCCAGATTCTCTGCAAGGAGAACGGTCTGGTCCAGCTGCCCGATCCCATCGACGGGGAACCCGTTCGCCGCCTGATCGTTGAGCGTGCCCACGACACAAAGGATGTTGACTGCGGTTCGGCCACCATCGCCGCAACGGTCGGTCAGCGCCTTGTCGACGGTGAACTGCTCGCCGAAGGCATCAGCGCCGATTGCTGCGGACAGGTTGAGGCGATCAACGGCAACACGATCACCATCCGCCTTGGCCGCCCCTACATGGTGTCCCCCGACTCGGTGCTCCACGTTCGCGACGGCGAACTGGTCCAGCGTGGCGATGCCCTGGCACTGCTGGTGTTCGAGCGTCAGAAAACGGGTGACATCGTCCAGGGTCTGCCGCGCATCGAAGAATTGCTTGAAGCCCGCCGTCCGCGCGAATCGGCGGTGCTCTGCCGCCGGTCGGGGACGGTGCAGATCAAGCAGGTCGAAGACGAAGACTCGGTGACGGTGTCGGTGATCGAATCAGACGACGCCCAGACTGAATACCCGATCTCGCATGGCCGCAACGCCATGGTCAACGACGGGCAACAGGTGAGCGCCGGCGAGATGCTCACCGACGGACCGATCAACCCGCACGAACTCCTGGAGTGCTATTTCGAGGATCTGCGCTCCCGCAAGCCCTCGATGGAAGCGGCTCAGGAGGCCATCTCCAAGCTCCAGTTCCGCATGGTGCAGGAAGTACAGAACGTCTACAAATCCCAGGGCGTCACCATCGACGACAAGCACATTGAGGTCATCGTCCGCCAGATGACCAGCAAGGTGCGCATCGAAGACGCCGGTGACACCACCCTGCTGCCGGGCGAACTGATTGAACTGCGCCAAGTTGAGCAGGTCAATCAGGCAATGGCGATCACCGGTGGCGCACCGGCGGAGTTCACGCCTGTGCTGCTGGGCATCACCAAGGCGTCGCTCAACACCGACAGCTTCATCTCTGCCGCCAGCTTCCAGGAGACCACCCGGGTGCTCACGGAAGCGGCGATCGAAGGCAAGAGCGACTGGCTGAGAGGACTCAAAGAGAACGTGATCATCGGCCGGCTCATCCCCGCCGGCACCGGCTTCGGTGGCTTTGAAGAAGAGCTGCGCAGCGAAGCTGGCCCCCATCCCGACATCCTCGATGAGGAGTCCGGCGGTTATCGCCGCGTGGCCAACCTGCGGCCCGATTACACCGTGGAGATGCCGGCAGCCGCCGCTGTCGCCGCCCCCGCGGTGCTCGATGACCCCTCCGAAGATGAGCTCGATGCCGTTCGCAGCAAGCGTGGCATCGAGGCCACGGCCAGCAGCTTTGCCGCTTTCGCTCGCCCCGGTGTTGAGGAAGGACTGGAAGAGGAGTTGATTCCTGATCCCGCCGCCGTGGAAGGATTGCTGGAAGAAGGCCTGCTGAGCGACGACTGATTCCATGGTTCTCCAACCCCCGATCGTCCCGCAGCGCCGCCTGCCGCGCTTCGGCTTTCACCACCACACCGAGTTGTTCAACGGCCGCCTGGCCATGCTGGGATTCATCGCCCTGCTCGCTGTGGAGTGGAAGCTGGGTCACGGCCTGCTGGTGTGGCCCTGACGGCCCCTCCCGCAGTTCCCTTGCTGGGCCTCAAGCTTGAGGCCCTGGAAGCCTGGGCGGTGGCCCAGGGCCAACCTTCCTTCCGAGGCCGCCAGCTCCACGAGTGGATCTACGCGAAGGGCGCACGGCGTTTTGCCGATGTCACTGTGCTGCCGAAGCTCTGGCGCCAGCAGCTCTGTGGTGAGGCCGCCCCCGAGCTGCCTGATCCAATCGGCCGTTCACGCGAGCTGCTGCGCAGCGTGGCCAGCGATGGCACCACCAAGCTGTTGCTCGCCACTGCCGATGGGCTGAGCCTCGAAACAGTGGGCATCCCCAGCAGTGACCGGCTCACGGTCTGTGTCTCCAGTCAGGTGGGATGCCCGATGGCCTGCCGCTTCTGCGCCACCGGTAAAGCCGGCCTTGATCGTTCGCTGGCGGTGCACGAAATTGTTGATCAGGTGCTCACGGTGCGCGAGGTGATGGGGGAGCGCCCCAGCCATGTGGTGTTCATGGGCATGGGCGAACCGCTGCTCAACATCGAGGCCGTGCTCGGTGCGATCGATTGCCTCTGCACCGATCTCGGCATGGCCCAACGCCAGATCACGCTCAGCACCGTCGGGGTCCCCCAGACGTTGCCGCAACTGGCCGAACGGGCGCTCGAACGGCTCGGGCGCGCCCAGTTCACCCTGGCGGTGAGCCTGCATGCGCCTGATCAGTCGCTGCGGGAGCAGCTGATTCCTACAGCCCGTGCCTATCCCCTTGAACGGCTGTTGGAGGATTGCCGCCGCTACGTGGCTCTCACGGGAAGGCGTGTGAGCTTCGAATACATCCTGTTGGGTGGGCTCAACGACCATCCGCGGCAGGCGGTGGCTCTCGCCCAGTTGCTGCGTGGTTTCCAGAGCCACGTGAATCTCATCCCTTACAACCCGATTGAGGAGGAGGAGTTCCAGCGCCCCAGCCCGGAGCGGGTCGAGGCCTTCCGGCGCGCCCTCCAAGATCGGCACGTGGCCGTGAGCGTGAGGGCCAGCCGGGGCCTGGATCAAGACGCGGCCTGCGGCCAGCTGCGGCGACGGTTGACGCCGGCGGGCTGAGGCCATTCACCTGCGGCGCGCGGCTGACCCAGTCCCACTGCCGTCAGCCACCCGAGAAGTGAGATCCACTCACCGCTCAGGTGGCATCGCGGGATGGATCGAACGCCCCGCGGGCTTCCGCTTCGTTCCAAGGTGTAAGGCGAAGCATCAGCAGGAAGGCCGGCAGCGCTGCCGCCACGGTGAACAGGAAGAACAGTCCCCATCCCGCCCGCTCGGCCACGAGCCCGGCCGGTGCCGCCAGCACCGAGCGGCTCATGGCGTAGACGCCGGAGAACAGGGCGTACTGGGTGGCGGAGAAGCGCGGATTGCAGAGGCTCATCAGCAGGGCCACGAACACGGCGCCCACCATGCCGCCGGAGAGATTCTCCAGGCTCACCGCCGTGATCAGCCCCGCCAGACCACCACCGAACTGGGCGAGCGCCCAGTAGCTGAGGTTGCCGAGCGCCCCGGCGACGGCGAACAGCCACAGGGAGCGGTTCATGCCCAGCCGGCTGAACAGCACGCCCCCCAGCACCGTGCCCGCCATCGTGGCGGCCACCGCCCAGCCGCCTTGCACCAGGCCGATATCGGCAGGGGTGAAGCCCTTGCTGGTCAGAAACGGGATCGCCATGGCGCTGAGCAGGCCATCGGGCCAGCGATAGAGCAGTACCAGAAGCAACAGTTGCCAGGAGCGGTTCGGCCCGCTGCGCCGCAGGAATTCACGGGCGGGTCCCAGCACCGCCTGGCGCAGGCTGGTGACGGGATGCTCGATGGCAGGCAGCCGAGGCGCCGTCAATGTGAACGGCAGCATGGCGGCGATCAGCACTGCCGAGCCGAGAAAAGCCGCCGGCCAGCCGAAGCGCCCGGCCAGCAGGAATCCCCCTGCCCCCACCGCCAGCATCGCCGCCCGGTAGCCCAGCGAGGCGGCGGCCGCACCGGGCCCCCGCTCCAGTTCCGGCAGCAGGTCGGTGCGGTACGCATCGACGGCGATGTCCTGGGTGGCGCTGCAGATGGCCAGCAGCAGTGCCATCACGCCGATGGCGGCGAGGCTGGCGGCATCGGTGCTCGGCCGCAGCAGCGCCATCGCCGCGGTGACCACCACCAACACCAGTTGCAGCAGCACCAGCCAGCCCCGGCGCCGGTCGGGCCAGGGGATCGGCCAGCGATCCAGCAACGGCGCCCAGAACAGCTTCAGGGTGTAGGGCAGCTCAGCCAGGGGAATCAGGCCGATCAACGCCAGCGGCACCTGGCTGGCGCTGAGCCAGCCCTGCAGCAGGCGGCTGCCCACCATGTAGGGAGCACCGCTCGCCACACCGGCGGCCGCCACGGCCACAAGCCGGCGCCAGGACGAAACGGTGGGCACAGGACTGGAAACAGGCGGCAAGGGTCCCGTTCACGACTGGCCGAACCCTATGCCTTCAGAATGCCAACACCACCAGGATTTTCCGTGTCGTTCTTTCGTTCCACCCTGCTCCCGGCCGGCATCGTGCTGCTTTTTGGCCTGGCCCTGTTCGCCGTGAGTGCGAGGATCTGGCTGCCCGGCGACATGGCAGCGCCGGCGCCGATTGGATAAGGAGGGGCGCTTTGGTGCCCATTGATGACGGTGCCAATGGATGACGGTGACCATGGATGACGAGGTCAGCAGCGAATCCGTGCCGCCGTTCTCCAGGAGCCCGGCGGAGCTGGCGTTTGATCCGGAGCTGCTGGCCGGGGAGCTGGCCCAGGAGCTGGCCCTTGATCCGCTTGATGCGATCGACACGCTTGAGCCCGGCCAGGGCGACATTGCCGCTGAGTGCGATCTGGGCCTGGAGTTGCTGGCCGGCGGCCACGACCAGCGCATGCAGGGCCTGCGCATCTTCTGCGAACACCGCGACCCCCGTGCCGTGCCACGGCTGTTGCCCCTGCTGGCTTCCACCTGCCCGATCCTGCGGATGAGCACGGTGTACGCCCTGGGCCGCAACCCCGATCCGCGGGCCGTGGAGCCCCTGCTGGCCCTCCTTCAGGACGACGCCAACGGCTATGTGCGCAAGGCGGTGGCCTGGAGCCTGGGCAATTACCCGGAAGCCCCGGTGCTCAACCCCTTGATCCGCGCGCTTCAGCTCGACATTGCCGCCGTGCGCCTGTGGGCGGCCGGGTCGCTGGCGGATGCTGGCAGTACGGGAGCGGCCAAGGCGGATCAGGCGGCCGCCCAGCTTCTGCTGAGTCTGCGCATCGACAGTGAGCCGGTGGTGCGCAGCAACAGCGCCTGGTCCCTCGGCCGCCTGTACGACCATCTCGTGCCGCCGCGCCAGTCGGAGCTGGTGGGTGTGCTGGTGGAGGTGTTGCTCCACGACAACGACGCCACCGTGCGGGACGAAGCCCGGGTGGCCCTGGAGCAACTGGAAGATCCTTCGGTGCTCGAACGGTTGCAGACGCTGGTCGATGAGGGGCTGCTCAGCTGAGCAGCCGCACGGTTTGACCGATCCGGTTAGCATCCGGCCACGCTTTCTGCCGCAGGATGGCCCAGCACACCATCCGATTTCGCATCCACCCCGACGGCACCGTTGAGGAGCTGGTCCAGGGATTTCGTGGTGAGGGCTGCCAGCAGCTGACCGAGCGGATCGAATCCAGCCTCGGCAGCGTTCAGCAACGCACCAGCACGGCGGAAGCCTTTTTGAGCCAGGTCCAGACCACCTCGGCGGCTTTGCCGGTCGAGCAGCGTTCCGCCTGAACCCTTCACCGTTCGCCCCCGTTTCGATGTCGCACTTCAGCACCGTCAAGACCGAGCTCCGCGACCGTGATGCCCTGCTCGGCGCCTTACGTGATCTCGGCCATGAGCCCGATTCGAGCGAGCGCCCAGTGCGCGGCTACCGCGGCCAGACTGTGCTCGCCGAGCTCTGCGTGGCTCAGACCGGTGGTGGCGACATCGGTTTCCGCTGGAATGCCACCAGCAACAGCTATGAGCTCGTGACCGATCTGGATCTGTGGAAGCAGCCCGTGCCGGTGGAGCGTTTCCTGGCGCAGGTCACCCAGCGCTACGCGTTGCGTTCCATCCTCGCCGCTTCTGTAGCGGAAGGCTTCCAGGTCACCGAGCAGATCCAGGCCGTTGACGGCACCATTGAGCTGGTCGTGTCCCGCTGGGACGCCTGAATCCGTGTCGCCTGAATGGGCCGAGTCCGCCGCCGTCGCCGCTGACGGCGCCGCTGGTGCCGCTGACCCTTCGCTCGCCTTCACGGCCGAAGCCACAGCGCGGCCAGTGGCCAGTGGCCACGAACCGTTGCTGGGTGGGCGCCTGCGTCAGCGAGCCGTCTGGGTGGATGAAGCCGTCTGCATCGGCTGCCGCTATTGCGCCCATGTGGCCGGCAACACGTTTCTGGTGGAACCTCTGTGGGGACGCTCCCGCGCCATCCGCCAGGACGGGGACACCACCGAGACGATCCAGGAAGCGATCGACACCTGCCCGGTCGACTGCATCCACTGGGTGGCCTATGAGGAGATCCCTGCGCTCGAGGAGCAGCTGCGCCATCAGGAGCTTCACCCCCTCGGTCTGCCCTGCGCGGCGCGGGTGAAGCGCACCCTGCCGCGGCCCTGATCCCTCCACCCCACCCGCCCCAGCTCCGGTGACGCCGCCCATTCCCACGCGCCGCTTCGGCCGCACCGGCCTGCCCATGCCGGTGCTCTCACTTGGCGGCATGCGCTATCAGCAGAGCTGGAGCGACCTGCCCGGCGACCAGATCACCCCGGCCAGCCAGGCGAATGTGGCGGCCACCCTGGAGCGGGCCCGCGCCCATGGCCTGCATCACATCGAAACAGCCCGCCACTACGGCAGCTCCGAACGCCAGCTGGGCTGGCTGCTGGGGCCCACGGCGGATCCTCAGCGCATCCTTCAGACCAAAGTGCCGCCGCACGAGGATCCCGCCGCGTTCGAAGCCGAGCTGGAACTCAGCTGTGAGCGGCTGCAGGTGGAGCGGCTCGACCTGCTGGCCATCCATGGCGTCAACCTGCCGGAGCACCTGCAGCAGACCCTGCGGCCGGGCGGCTGCCTGGAGGTGGTGCGCCGCTGGCAGCGCGACGGACGCCTTGGTGCTGTGGGTTTCTCCACCCATGCCCCGCTGCCACTGATCCTGGAGGCGATCGCAAGCGACGCCTTCGACTACATCAACCTGCACTGGTACTTCATCCGCCAGCAGAACAGCGCGGCGATCGAGGCCGCCCGCCGCCACGACATGGGCGTGTTCCTGATCAGCCCCACCGACAAGGGAGGGCACCTGCACAGCCCGTCGGCGCGGCTGGGTGATCTGTGCGCGCCGCTGCACCCGATCGTGTTCAACGATCTCTTCTGCCTCACCAACGCCGATGTGCACACCCTCAGCGTCGGTGCGGCCCGCCCAGAGGACCTCGACCTGCACCTGGAGGCGGTGCAGCGGCTCCCCGAGGCCGCTCAGCTGCTGCCGCCGGTGCTGCAGCGGCTGGAGCAGGCGCGGCTCGACGCGCTCGGCCCCGCCTGGCTGGGCAGTTGGCAGGAGGGGCTGCCCGCCTGGAGCGACACCCCCGGTGGCATCAACGTGCCGGTGCTGCTCTGGCTGCACAACCTGCTGGAAGCCTGGGACCTGGAGAGCTTCGGCCGCGCCCGTTACGGCCTGCTGGGGCAAGGGGGGCACTGGTTCCCCGGCGCCAATGCCGATGCGCTCGATGCCGAGGTGAGCGAGGCGGTGTTGCTGGCGGCCCTCCAGGCCAGCCCCTGGGCCGCGCAGATCCCTGAGCTGCTGCGCCGGCTGCGCCGCCGGCTCGGGGGCACCCCGCACCAGCGGCTGATGGCCGATGAGGCAGCCGCTTAGCCCAGCCGCCGCCTAGCCCAGCGGCAGCTTGGCCGGCACGCCCACAGGCCGGGGATAGAGCTGGGGGCAGAGCCCGGCGGCGGCCACCACCACGGCATGGCGCACACCACGGCCAGAGGGCAGCTCCTGCCGCTCCACCCGCCGCAGCTCCGCCCGCAGCGGCAGCACGGCCCGCTCCATGGCCTGCTGGTCTGCGGCGCTCCACTGGCCCCGGTAGAGCAGCGCCTGGCCCCCGGGCCTGAGCAGCGGCACCAGGTATTCGGCCACCACCGGCGCTGCGGCCACGGCGCGGGCCAGGGCCCAGTCGAAGCGGCCGCGGCAGTCGCGGCTCCGGCCGCTCAGCTCCGCCCGCTCGCAGCGCACCACCACCCGCTCGCCCAGACCCAGCGAGGCGGCCATCGCCTGCACCGCTGCCGCCTTGCGCCCCACCGAATCCACCAGGGTGAGCCGCGCCTGGGGCAGGGCGATCGCCAGTACCAGGCCGGGGAAGCCGCCGCCGGTGCCCACATCCACCAGCTTCAGCGGCGCCGCCGGGCTGTGCAGCAAGGAACGCCAGGGCCAGAGGCTGTCGAACACCTGGGCGATCCAGTAGTCGTCGCCCTCCACCAGCCGGGTGAGATTGAGGCGGGCATTCCACTGGCGCAGCTCCTGCTGCAGCGCTTCCAGTGCCCCGAGCTGCTCCGCGTCGGGCCGCCAGCCAAGGGCGGCCCAGAGTGCCGCCGGGTCGCCGGCGTCCGCCGCGAGGCTGGGGGGATCAAGCGGAACGTTCATTCCCTGGGAGGTCACCATCCGCGCCGGCAGAACCGACTGAGATCTCTAGGATCTCGCAGACCCGGTGCGGGCTCGGTGGCAGCAGGCGAACGTCCAGGAAGGGGTCAGACCCATTACCAGTTGCTGCGTCTTGCGACCACAGCGACGGCTCAGGAGCTGCGCCAGGCGTTCCGCACCTTGAGCAAGTTGTATCACCCCGATACCACCACCCTGCCGGCCGCGGAAGCCGAGCAACAGTTCCAGCGCCTGCAGACCGCCTACACCACCCTCAGCGACCCTGACAGCCGCCACGCCTACGACGGGCAGCTGCGGCTGCTTGAGCTGCAGAAGGCCGCGGCGCTCAAACCGGCCACGGCCCGCACCGCTGTCCCCAGCCAGGGCGTCAGCTCCGGACAGCGCGCCCTCTCCGCGCGCCGGGCGCTGTCCGGTGGTGAGTGGTTCGCGTTGGTGTTGCTCGGTGCGGCCCTGGTGTGCAGCCTGGTGCTGGGGCTTGGCCTGGCCTGGTGGCGGGGGGCAGATCTGCTGGCTCCGCCCGCGTCCGTGCAGACTGCCCCTCCATCCGGTGATGCTGCTGGGGATGAACGCCCTGCCCCCCCTTCAGACGCCCCTCTACAACCATCCATTGCCGGCCCTGGAGCAATGGCTGCGGCAGTTGGGAGCGAGCCCCAGCCGCAGTGACCGCAGTTCCTGGGATCTGCATCAGCCGCAGTGGAGCGCCTTGATCGAGCTTGCGGTCGAGGAGATTCGCGTGACCTGGCATCAGGACGGGCGCAGCACGGTGCGGTTGTTCCCCTATGGCCTCACCCGCGCGGATGTGGAATCGGCGATCCTGGCCGGGCCCTGAACTGCGCTCACGGGGCAGTCAGAACCGCGCTCACAGGGCGGCCAGACCCTCCTGGATCACGGCGTAGCAGTGGGCCAGCTGGCTATCGCTGATGCACAGGGGCGGCAGCAAATAGACCACCTGCCCCAGTGGCCTGATGAACACGCCCCGCTCCAAGGCATGGCGTTGCAGCACCCGTCCGGTGCGGTTGAGGTAACCAGGATCGGCCACTTTGAGCTCGAAAGCGGCGATCGTGCCGCACAGCCGTGGCCGCTCCACGTGCGGATCGGCAGCAAGCGCCTCAAGCTGCGGCCGGTGCCGTGCTTCGAAGCCTGCATACCGCTGTGGAGCTGCGGCCAGCAGGGCCAGGCTGGCGTTGGCCGCGGCGCAACCCAACGGGTTGGCGGTGAAGCTGTGGCCGTGGAAGAAGGTGTGCGTGGGGTCGCCACTGATGAACCCCTGATAGAGCTGCTCGCTGGCCAGGGTCACCCCCATCGGCAGGAAGCCCCCGGTGAGGCCTTTGGAGAGCGCCACCAGGTCGGGGCGGATTCCCGCTTTGCCGCAGGCAAACAGCGCGCCGGTGCGGCCAAAGCCGGTCATCACTTCGTCGGCGATCAGCAGGGCGCCCGCCTGGCGCACCCGCTGCTCCACCGCCTGGAGGAAGCCGGGACGCACCATCGCCATGCCGCTGGCCCCCTGCACGAGCGGCTCCAGGATCACCGCCGCCGTGGGTTGCTCCAGCAGGGTCTCCAGCACCTGCAGCGCCGCCTGTTCCTTTTGATCCACCAGGGGGTCGCCCCACCAGGTGGAGGGCCAGGGCGCCCGCGCCACCGGGCAGAGCAGCGGGTCAAAGGGCGCCGAGAACAGGGAGCGCTCCCCCATCGCCATCGCCCCGAAGGTGTCGCCGTGGTAAGCCCCGTCAAAGGCGATCCACTGCGCACGCTCCTCGCCGCGGTTCCGCCACCACTGCCAGGCGATCTTCAGGGCCACCTCCACGGCCGTGGAGCCGTTATCGGAGAAGAACAGCCGCTCCAGCCCGCTGGCGGCGCTGAGGCTCGTGGCGAGTTGCTCCGCCTGGGGATGGCTGAAGTTGGCGAAGATCACCTGCTCCAGCTCCGCCAGCTGGCTGGCCACTGCTGCCGCGATCGTGGGTTCGGCATGTCCGTGCAGGGTCACCCACCAACTGCTGATTGCGTCGATCAGCTGGCGGCCGTCATCGAGTTCCAGCAGGGCGCCCCGGCCGCGCACGGCCCGCAGCGGCGGGTCGCTCGTTGCCACCTGGGTGGTGGGATGCCAGAGATGGGGATGCCAGTTCATCGGGCAGGAGCGCCGGCCTTCACTGGCAGCGGCGGGCATCTCGTTCAGCGCCGCTGGCCAGGGGGCCGCAGTTCACCCACCGCACCACCGAGATCTCGATGTCGGTGAAGATCACCAGCACGGCGGCGCAGACCACTGCCACCACGGCGCTGACCAGGACATGCTTTTGGGTCATCAGCCAAGGTTACGGGGCGCCCAGGGCGCCGCAGAGGGCGGCGTGGAGTCCACTGGTCTGCCAGGCCTCGGCCAGCGCGGCGGCCTCCAGCTGCGGCAGCGGCGGCAGGCCGCCCAGCACCGGCGCACCGCTCAGCTCGCGCAACGTGCCGGGATTGTCCGCGTGCGGGGGGCCGTTGAGAATCAGGCCCAGCAGGGGGATATGGCGGTGCCGCAACGCCTCCACCGACAGCAGGGTGTGGTTGAGGGTGCCCAACCCGCTCCGGGCCACCAGCACCACCGGCAAGCCCCAGCGCTGGATCTGATCGATCTGCATCAGGTCGCGGCGCAGGGGCACCAGCAGCCCGCCGGCCGTTTCCACCACCAACGGCCCCGGCACGGCCGGAAGATCCAGCCGCTCCTGCTCAAGCCGCACCCCTTCCAGCTCGGCGGCCCAGTGGGGCGAAACCGGCGCCGAGAAGCGGTAAGCCTCCGGCAGCAAGCGCTGCTGGATCTGTTCGGCGCTCAGCCCAAGCAGCCGGCCCACCCGGTCGCGGTCGCCGCCGCCCTCCAGGCCGCACTGCACCGGCTTCCAATAGTGGGCGCCCAGCCCCAGGGTCAGCAGGGCGCTGACCACCGTTTTGCCCACGTCGGTGTCCGTGCCGCAGACGATCAGTTGCTGCCTCATGCAGGGATGGCTACAGGGCCCCACAGTGCCAGCCTGGATTCACGGGCTGTGGGCGGGCCGCTGACCGATCAGCACCAGCACCTCCCAGGTGAGGCGCTTGCGCGGCTGGCCGCTTCGGTGGATGGCGGGCTCCGCCGGCCAGGCGGCCTCCAGCCGGCGCCACTGGCCCGGCGTGAGGGGCGCGGTCGGGGTGCTGCCGGCACCGAGCGCCTGGATCTGGCGCAGGAAGGTGAGCGCCGTCGGCGCGAAGCGGCTGAAGCGCAGGCGTTGCTGCGCTGTGAGCGTCAGCTGGCGCTGGGTGCCATCGATCAATGCACCGGCGTCGGGCAGCGGCAAGGCGCTGCAGGGTCCACCGGCCCGCGCCGCCGCCTGGAGCCATTGCGGAAAGCTGCCCGCAGTGGGCACCGCCAGCACCAGCCAGCCGCCCGGAGCCAGGTGGTGGCACCAGTGCTCCAGCTGCTCCTCCGGGCGCTCAAGCCACTGCAGCGCAAAGCTCGACAGCAGCAGCGAGGCCTGCTCCAGCTGGGGCGGCAAGCCGGCGTTGAGGTTCCACAGCAGGGATTCCGCCCCGCCTCCCCCGTCCCTCGCCCCCTGCAGCAGCAGCTCGGCGCAGAGATCCAGGCGCAGGGGCTGAAGCGCAGGGCGCAGGTGCTGCACCGCCCGGCTGAGCAAGCCGCTGCCGGCGCCGAGATCGGCGCAGGGACCGGCGACCAGCGGCAGATCGCGGCAGTGGCGGGCCAGCCGCCAGGCCACGGCCCGCTGCAGGCTGGCCCTTTGCTCGTAGGAGCCGGCATGGCGGCCGAAGGCCTCGCGCACCTGCTCCTGGAGGGTCACGCGGCCTCCAGCCAGGTGAGCACCGGCTCGATCAGGGGCGCCCGCAGCAGGCTGTGGCCCGCCCCGGCGATCGGCCAGACGGTGGCTTCGGGCAGGGCCCGGCGCAGGGCCGCCCGGCTGGCGGCGGCGACGATCCGGTCGTCCTCGGCCTCCACCAGCAGCACCCTGGCCGCGGGCGGAAACGCCGCCGGCAGGGCGTCAACTCGCCCCAGCAGGGCCAGATCGCTCCGCAGGCGTTCGAGGCCCGCGGCTTCCAGCGGCTCGCTGCCCGGGCCCGGCGGCAACAGGCTGGCGGGATCGGGCGCCGCCGCCTGGCAGAGGAAATCGGCCAGCAACCCGGCGACCTCTCCGGCGGCCAGCCGCGCCTCCATGGCGGCCAGGGCAGCGCGCAAGGGCCGGCCGTCCCGCCCCGCTGGCACGAAGGCCGCGAAGCTCGCCAGCAGCACCACCGCATCGGCGCTGGCCAACACAGCAGGGGGCAGCAGGTGCAGCCCGAGCGAATGCACCAGCACACCGCGCCGTCCGGGCGCCTCGCCGCTCTCCCAGGCGGGGGCCTGGGGCGGGAGGGGCCCGTACCCCCGTTCGCCGCTGTGCCAGCTCCAGCCACGCTGCTCGGCAGCCACGCGCCACGGCTGCCAGGCCCGGCTGTCGCCGGCCCAGCCATGCATGGCCAGCAACTGCCCGCTCATCGGCCGCCACCGGCCCCAGGGGTGCCGAGGGCGGCGAGCAGCCGCGTCAGGGTGCCGCTGGGCAGGCTGCGGCGCAGCACCAGCCGCAAGCGGGCTGTGCCAGCAGGCACCGTGGGCGGGCGGATCGCCACGCTGAGCAGACCGGCCCGTTCCAGCTGCGCCTGCAACGCCAGGGCAGCCCCGTCGTCGCCCACCAGCAGCGGCAGCACCGGTCCGGCTCCGCCCGGCCGCGGCCAGCCCGCAGCGGCCAGCCCGCAGCGCCAGCGTTCCGCCCGGCTCAGCAGGGCCTGCCCAAGGGCGGGATCCTGCTGAAGCAGCTCCAGGGCCGCCAGGGCAGCCGCCGCCAGGGAGGGCGCCAGGGCCGTGGAGTAGCGGAAGGCGCCTGAGCTCTGCAGCAACCAATCGGCCAAGGGGGCATCAGCCGCCAGAAAGGCGCCGCCGCTGCCGAAGGCCTTGCCGAAGGTGCCGCTCACCAGGCTCACCCCCGCCAGGCCGTGGGCCAGGCCGCGTCCGCCCGGCCCCAGCACACCGAGCGCGTGGGCTTCATCCACCAGCAGCCGTGCCCCCTGCAGCCGGCAGATGTGGGCGATGGCCGCCAGATCCGGGCTGGTGCCCTCCATGCTGAACAGGCTCTCGGTGATCACCAGCAGCTGGCGCTGGGGAGCCGCTGTCCGTTGCTCGATCAGTCGCCGTTCGAGATCTGCGCTGTCGTTGTGGCGGAACCGCACCAGCCGGGCGCCGCTGGCCTGCACCCCCAGCAGCAGCGAGTGATGGATCAGCCGGTCTGCCAGCACCACCCCGTGCCGCCCTGTGAGGGCCAGCACCGCCGCCAGGTTGGCCTGAAACCCGCTGGGGAACAGCAGCACCTGCTCCCGAGCGAGCCAGCTGGCGAGGGATTGGGCCAGCAGGGTGTGCACCGGCCGGGTGCCCGTCACCAGGGGGGAGGCGCCGGAGCCGGTGCCGTCTCTGTTGATGGCGCCGCAGGCCGCCTGCTGCAGACGGGGGTGATGGCTGAACCCCAGGTAGTCGTTGCTGGCCAGATCCAGCAGTGGTGCTGACGCCGCCCCAGCGCCGCCTGCCACGGCCGTCAGCCCGCCGTCAGCCGTGGCGGCGAAGCTGCGCAGCCGCCGCCGCCGGTCGGGGGGGACGCGGCCGAGGGATGGCCGCAGGGAGCGGAGCGGATCGGCAGGATCGCCGTCCGGGGGCAGGTTCACCACCCAACGGGGGCCACGGGGGCCTCCAGTCTGCCCAGCCGCGCCGGGGCTCATAGAATCCCCGCATGCTCACTGCCGGCACCGACGCTCCGTCCACTGCGACGACGGTCCCCCCTGTGGTGCCTGTTCCGGAGCTGGGTCACCAGCCGACGGCCGTGCCTCCGGTGGAGGAGCTGTTTCCTTTTCCGCTCGATCCCTTCCAGCTGGAGGCGATCGATGCCCTGAACCAGGGGCATTCGGTGGTGGTGAGCGCCCCCACCGGCTCCGGCAAAACCCTGGTGGGTGAATACGCCATCCACAGGGCCCTGGCTCACGGGCAGCGCGTGTTCTACACAACACCGCTCAAGGCCCTCTCCAACCAGAAGCTGCGCGATTTTCGCCAGCAGTTCGGCGAGGAGCGCGTCGGTCTGATGACCGGCGATCTGAGTGTCAACCGGGAAGCGGCGATCGTGGTGATGACCACGGAGATCTTCCGCAACATGCTCTACGCGGAGGTGGATCGGGGCGACGATCCGCTTGCCGACGTGGAGGCGGTGGTGCTGGATGAGTGCCACTACATGAACGACAGCCAGCGCGGCACGGTCTGGGAAGAGTCGATCATCCACTGCCCGCCGCCCGTCCAGCTGGTGGCTCTCTCGGCCACGGTGGCCAACGCCGGCCAGCTCACCGATTGGATCGAGCGGGTGCATGGTCCCACCACCTTGGTGATGAGCGATCACCGGCCCGTGCCGTTGGCCTTCAGCTTCTGCAGCGCCAAGGGCCTCCATCCACTGCTCAACGATGAGGGCACCGGGCTCCACCCCAATTGCAAGGTGTGGCGTGCCCCCAAGGGCGATCGCCGCAAGGGCAAAACGCCTCGGCCGCCCCAGCCGGAGCCGGCGCCGCTGCCCTTCGTGGTGGCGCAGCTGGCCGAGCGCGACATGCTGCCCGCCATCTATTTCATCTTCAGCCGCCGTGCCTGCGACAAGGCGGTGCGCGATCTGGGCCGCAGCAACCTGCTCAGCGAGCAGGAGGCCCAGGTGGTGCGCCGACGCCTCGACGCCTTCGTGGCGGTTACCCCCGAGGCCGTACGGGAAGGGGGCCATGCGGAGGCCCTGCTGCGTGGCATCGCCGCCCACCACGCCGGCGTGCTGCCGGCCTGGAAGGAATTGATCGAGGAGCTGTTCCAGCAAGGTCTGGTGAAGGTGGTGTTTGCCACCGAAACCCTGGCGGCGGGCATCAACATGCCGGCGCGCACCACGGTGATCTCGGCGCTCTCCAAGCGCACCGAACGGGGCCACCGGGCCCTGATGGGCAGCGAATTCCTGCAGATGGCGGGTCGGGCCGGCCGTCGTGGTCTGGACGTGCAGGGCTATGTGGTCACGGTGCAGAGCCGTTTCGAGGGGGTGCGGGAGGCGGGGGCCCTGGCCACCAGCCCCGCCGATCCACTGGTGAGCCAGTTCACGCCCAGCTACGGCATGGTGCTCAACCTGTTGCAGCGCTACGACCTTGCCAAAGCCAGGCAGCTGGTGGAGCGAAGCTTCGGCCGCTACCTGGCCAACATCGACCTGGTGGAGGACGAAGCCCGCATCGCGGAACTGCGCCAGCAGCTCGAGCAGCTCACCGGTCTGGGTGGCGACGTCCCCTGGGAGGCCTTTGAGGCCTACGAAAAGCAACGCGACCACCTGCGCGAGGAACGCCGCATCCAGCGAATCCTGCAGCAGCAGGCCGAGGAAACCCTCGCCCACGAGCTCACCCTGGCGCTGCAGTTCGCCAGTGAGGGCACGCTGGTGAGCCTGAAGTGCCCTCAGCTCAGGGGCCGGGTCACTCCGGCGGTGATCGTGGAGAAACCCATGGGGCCAGGGCAGTTCCCGCTGCTGCTCTGCCTCACCGACGACAACGTCTGGATCCTGGTGCCCTGCAATGCGGTGGTGAGCCTGCACGCAGAACTCAGCTGCCTGCAGGTGGCCACGATCGAGGCCCCGGAGCTGCACCACCCCGGTGAATTGCGCCATGGCGATCAGCGCAGCGGTGGTCTGGCGCTGGCGGTGGGCTCGATGGCCCGTCGCCACGACATGACCACGCCCCAGTACGACCTGGCCGGAGAGGTGCGCGATCAGGCCCTGCGGGTGCAACAGCTGGAAGAGGAGCTGGAACGTCACCCTGCCCACGCCTGGGGGGACCGCCGCCAGCTCAAGAAGCAGCGGCGGCGCATGGAGGAGCTCGATGCAGAGATTGAGGAGCGGCAGCGGCTGCTGCATCACCGCTCCAACCGCCACTGGGACACCTTCCTGGCCTTGATCGAGATCCTGCGTTTCTTCGGTGCGTTGGCGGGGCCGGATGGACTGGTGCCCACGGAAGTGGGCCGCACCGTCGCGGCCTTGCGCGGCGACAACGAGCTCTGGCTGGGGCTGTCGCTGATGAGCGGCCACCTCGACGAACTCAGCCCGGCCGAGCTGGCTGCTGTGTTCGAAGCCATCAGCACCGAGGTGAACCGCCCCGATCTCTGGAGTGCCTACGACCCGCCACCGCTGGCGGAGGAAGCCCTGCGCGACCTGGGCGGTCTGCGGCGAGAGTTGTTGCGCCAACAGGAGAAAGCCGCTGTTGTGGTCCCGGCCTGGTGGGAGCCCGAGCTGATGGGCCTCGTGCATGCCTGGGCGTCGGGCACCAGCTGGGTCGACGTGATCGCCAACACCTCGCTGGACGAGGGCGATGTGGTGCGCATCCTGCGCCGCACGGTGGACCTGCTCGCCCAGGTGCCTTACGCTGAAGCACTCAGTGAACAGCTCAGAACAACAGCACGAAAGGCATTGAAGGCCATCAACCGCTTCCCGGTGTGTGAGGTTCAGGACCTCTCCCTTTCCAGCTCCGATCCATCCATGAACACACAACCCTCCACCTCCACGCAAGATTCTCCGGCTGAATGACGGAAAACGCGATCCTCTTGAGACGGCAGAAAGAGTCGTTCATCCCGATCGAAGGGAATGACTCTCTCCTTTCCAGTTATCTGCGCCGCACCGATCGAGCTGTTCACGCATTGTTTGATCAAAGGGGCCTAAAGGATCACGGCAATGGCCATTACTCCTATTTAGCCAGGCCAATCACCATGGTGAGATGGGAAGTGATTCCATCCCTGTCGTTCCACACAGAACACCCTGCAGCATTTTACCAAGATCCAGTGGATTTCAGACTGGTTCTCGATTCCTGCGAACTTGCGGGAAATGAGCGCTGGTCTGTGGTTGGCCAGAACCTCACCTTTCATTGCGAAGCTTCCATTGGTGCATCACGGGGCGGTGTTCGGGCCAGGGCGTACGCCGCCACCACAATCAGACCCAGTGGCTGGTTGCAGATGATTCCTGCCGTGGTGATCCATGAGCTGGCAACTCCGGTGGTGGATTGGGTGCTGTCACGATTGTTGACGCGATGTGAGAAGAGTCTGCGCAAGGATATGGAAAACTGGCTTCAAAAAGAACCCGCAGTAGTGACCTCCTAATGAGAAGTAATATGCCATCAGTAGAATCGGAGGCTGAGAATAGCGCTAGAAGAACCACGGGCTATGGGCTCCAGACCGTGCCTCCTTGGAGGATTCAATGGCGTGTCATCGATGCACTGGTCTACCGCGAACTCAAGACGCGAGTCAGTCAGGTCAAGTTTGGGTTCTTAGGTGTCTTGGTTCAGCCATTGATTGTCATGTCAGTCTTTCTGTTGATCTTTGGTTTGTTTCGTGGTGCGCGGGGTGGGCCATTGGATATTGGCCTTTTTCTGGCAGCGGGAATCGTCTTCTATACCTTATTCAATGATATTGCTATCCGCTCGCTCAATGCTATGGACGCCAACGAAGCCTTGTTCTTCTACAGGCCGGTGAAGCCAGTTGATACCGTCATTGCGCGAGCTGTTGTCGAATCTGGGCTCTACGCTTTGATCCTGATTATCATCGTTGCTGGAGTTTGGATCATCAGAGAGCAAATCATCATCTCCAGTTTTCTGCAGCTTGTTGCTTCATTCATGCTTTTGGCAGTAACAGCACTCGGAGTCGGTCTATCTGTCATGGTTGCTGGACACCTTTTCCCTTTCTTCAAGCAAGTCGTACCACTTTTCTTTCGTCCGTTGTGGTTCATGTCAGGAGTTTTCTTCTCGCTGCAGGGCATACCTCAGCAATTCCGCCCCTATCTCAGTTGGAATCCAATCCTCCAAGCCATCGAGCTTGCACGGAATGCCTTCAATCAAAGCTATCCACTTGAACAGAGCATCTCGATGGGGTATCTTGTTGTTTGCGCGCTTGTTTCCCTAGCATTTGGACTGGGTGTCTATGTCAACAATGAAAAGAACTTGTTAACTCGCTAGCACACTGATGATTGAAGTCAATGGCCTCACCAAGAGCTACTTCCACAAGGGCAAGCGTGTCACAGTATTCAAAGACCTCTCCTTTAAAATCAATCGGGGTGAATCGATCGCGCTGTTGGGTCGCAACGGGGCTGGCAAGTCGACCTTGTTGAGGCTTCTTGGTGGCATTGACCTTCCTGACCGTGGCACAATTCGCAGGAATGGTTCGATCAGCTGGCCTGTGGGTCTCACCGGTGGTTTTCAAGGCAGCCTTTCGGCGAGAGAAAACCTTACATTTGTCTGCAAGATCTACTCATCTGCTGATGAGGTTCAAGACAAGATCAAGTATGTTGAAGATTTTGCTGAGATTGGTGAATACTTTGATCGGCCATTCAAGACCTATTCAAGTGGAATGCGTTCCAGAGTTGCCTTTGGCCTGTCCATGGCGTTCGACTTTGATGTGTATTTAATTGATGAAGTCACGTCAGCTGGAGACGAGCGATTCCGTGCTAAGTCACGAGAGATTCTCCAAGAACGGCACAGGAATGCAGACTTCATTATGGTTGATCATAACTTGCTGGGGCTTAAGTTGCATTGTAATCGTGCATTCCTGCTGCATCAAGGGAAATTAATCGAGTTTGATAGCTTGAGTGAAGGGATCGAGAAGCATAAGTCCTTGCTTCTTAATCCTTCGGAGTCAGTCGCTGATCGCAAATCCACTCAAGATCGTCAACCATCAGCAATTCCGACACAGCATCCGCATAGAGGTGCCACTCCACGAGTGGCACCTCTTGCGAATTCTTCACAACAGATCAGCAAAGTCAAAACCAGTCAAGTCAAGGGAGATAAGAAATGAATGACTTGACAGGTATTGGAGGAATTATCACAAAAGTGCTGACCAAAAAAGATCCACAAGATCTCACTAAGGATGATAGCAGTACGAAGTCTAAGATTAACCTTGCACAGCAAGCCACAAAGAGTATCAGCCGCCGCACAAGACTGATATCAACATTGCTCGTCACCCTGCCGATTGCGATGTCTGGAGTCTATTTCTTTGGGATCGCTCGTAACCGATATGTTGTACGTTCAGACTTTATTGTCCGAAAGGCTGACGATACGACCAGTGGATCAACGAGTGGAATTGCAGCACTGCTTGGTGGTGGTAACCAGAGTTCCTTGGAAGATGCCAGATTTCTTGAACTCTATCTTCAATCTCCTCAAGTGCTTCAGGACCTATTGAAGACCTTTGATTTTAATGCGGCCTATGCGAGGAGTGGGCTCGACCCATTTGCTGGAATTGAACCAGGTGCATCAAGAGAAAGACGGCTCTTGTTCTTCAAAAATCAAGTTGCTGTTCAACTGCAAGAGATCTCTGGAATTATTACACTCAAGACCATTGGTCTTGACCCTAAGACTTCGCTTCGGCTGAATGAGTTTCTCTTGCAAAAGGCTGATAAGTTTGTCAACCGTCTCAATCAAGATATTAATCGTCAACAGCTCGAGTTTGCAGCGAAGGAAGTTGATAAGTCTGAGCTTAGACTACGAAGTGCCAGCGATAAACTAACGGCATTTCAGGACAAGAATGAGGTGCTTGATCCGGCTGGGGAGGCTTCATCCAGCACGGCTGCCATTGCTGCTCTTGAACAGGAACTTGGAAAGCTCAAAGTTCAGGAAGCAGCCAAGCGAAGGCAGTTCAAAGATCCGAAGGATCCAGAGATTCAGTTGATTGCTGATCAAGTGGACGAACTTGAAAAGCAGATCAATAGTGAAAGACTAAGACTTGTTAGTCCATCTGGCAAAGACTTGAGTCGAATAACTGCCGAGGCTGAGCGACTAAAGGGTGAACTTGCCTTTGCTACTGAACTCTATCGTGCTTCACTTACTGCAGCCGAAACAACCAGGGTTGATAGTTTGCGCAAGCAGAAGTTTATGGCCATCCTGTCATCACCCCAACTGCCTGAAGACCCAGCGATGGATTGGAGATTCAGAGGCTTCTTTACTGTTTCGATGATCATTCTTGTTGGATACGCTCTTGTAAAGTTTGTCTTGGGAATGGCTGAAAGTCATCGTGAGTAAGAGTACGTCACTCAGGAGAGTGCTGGTATCCATATTTCGCTTTCTTTACCCAGCAACTCAGTGGAAGAAATACGGTCATTCATCTGCTGCTCATACCTATGCATTGCAATCATATGTGCCTAGGGGGTGGTATGTCCTGCTTATTTTGTATCACGGTTCTGACATGCGAACCTTTGTCCGATTCCGAGCATGTCGCGGCGGATTTATACAAGCGATCAATGTTCGTCCCTGTGTTCGTCGTGTTCGAGTTGTTCGGCTAAGTCACTTATGCCAACCGCTCCTCGAATTTGAGTCTGATGATCCAAGTCTTCATGCTGTTCGGCTCAGATTAAGAAAAGTTTCTTCCTTTCAAGCTTGGCATTTAATCGTTAAGAAGCTAAAGCAAAGACACCCAAGGTATGGAGCAGGTAAATGGAATTTTGAGCGCGCAACTGCTTGGCGAGACTATAATCGACTTCAGTATGGTAGATTCCATCCTTCTCCACTCGCTACGTATGGAGATTGGATCAGACTGGTGGAGCCTAATCTATCCTGCTCGCCACCATGTGTGAACCCAAATTCACAGCATTCCAATCGAAGAATTACTTTTTGGTATGCTCACGAAGGTGAAGCATCTTTTGATCCTGCACCCAATGGTACTTGGGTAATCACAGCTGTTCCGCATCAGATCAACGCACGGCAAGCCGAAAGGGAACTGTCATTCCTGATTGAGTCCAACTCTACTTGCAAGCTGATATCTGTTGATTTCGACAGAATAAGCATTGCCGGCACGCGATATGCTCCTAACTTCAAGCCCGCAGTTAATATTGATCTTGCATTCTCGGATCCTATGTATGCAATAGGCACTGTGATGTCTGCGGAGCTATGGAACCATGCACTTTCTCGGTTGTCAGCATACTCAACCACCCATACTGTCTATGGTATGTTTCTTGAGGCAATCACGTCGGTCTCGCCAAGCCAATTCATCCATCTCCCGCAAATTCTTTTTCACCTTTCGGATCCATTGGATGTCAATGAAAATGACACTACCTGTATTCGGGCATCTGCTGAATCATTGTCCATAGTCAAAGCATTTTGTGAAACTCATGAACCTGGGGTTAAAGTAGACGTACAGTTGCTGAACGGAGGTAAGTGGGGGCAGCAAGTGACATGGACGTTGCCACAGCGTCCCCTCCTTGTGTCAATTCTCCTACCTACAAGAGATTCTTATCCGTTCCTTTCAGCTTGCATCACTTCGCTTTTTAGCATTTCTGCTGGTGTTGAGTTTGAACTCATTATTATTGATAACGGGTCTGTAGACCGCGATGCGTTGCAACTTCTTGAGGAGCTTGACCAGAGTCAAAACGTTTCTTTGATCAGGGACTCTGGGCCATTTAATTATTCGGCTCTCATCAACAAGGGTGCACAACTTGCCAACGGAGAAATTCTATGCTTATTGAACAATGACACAGAAGTCATTACTGAAAACTGGCTATCAATTCTTTCCGGATATGCAATGAGACCCAATATTGGTTGTGTGGGGCCAATGCTGCTTTATGCTGATGATACTGTGCAGCATGGTGGAGTGGTGCTTGGCATTGGAGGGATCGCAGGACATGCTCACAAGTATCTCTCTTCTGAGTCATCTGGCTATCAATCAAGATTACAGCTATGTCATAATTTTAGTGCAGTGACAGGTGCTTGCTTGGTTGTACGGTCGACTTTGTGGCGATCACTGGGGGGGCTCGATGAGCACAATCTACCTGTTAACTATAATGATGTCGATCTTTGCCTAAGGGCGAATTTTGCAGGATACAGAAATCTCTATGTGCCTCAAGTTAAGCTCTATCATTATGAGTCTAAGTCAAGGGGCGCCCCATTGGGATTTGCTTTTCAACAGTGGCAAGAAGAGCGTATGGTCATGCTGAAACGTTGGGGAGACTTGATCGCGAGTGATCCTGCATATAGCCCTCATCTTAGTTTGTCTCATGAAGACTTCAGCCTTTCTTTGTGCGTTGATAACATAGCACCACGCTCTTGCTCTATACCTATCGATCATTATTTAAGTTACAATGAAACTTGATCTTGAGACGATACAGCTCATAGATCGTCCTGATTTTGATAATCTCTTGTCACAAGGAGTGTTTGGGCCGTTCGATCTATGCGGTAGACATGCATCGGAATGGCTTTTGCAGGGTTAGCCTCAAGTCAACCAAGTTTGATCAGCTGTGCGAGTCAGTAATTCGTCGACTTGCTGATGGCTTTCATCAAGATCTTGCACGATGGAGGTTGGCCAAAGGCCCACCTCCACGTTATCAAGATGCTTGGAAGAAGATCAAGGAAGTTAAACAGATTGCTGCGAATCGGCTCATTCTTGCGATCTTGAAAACGCTCTACGGACGAAGCCCTTTTCCCTTTCAAACACTTAGCTTTCCTGTCGGTTCGCAACAACCCTAGCATAGTGATGCTTTGCACTTTCATTCTTACCCACTCGGGTATATGTGCGGTGTTTGGATCCCATTTGAGGATATCTCATCCGATAGTGGGCCTTTAATATACTATGCGGGCAGCCATGGTTTTCCATACCTATCTGCGGAATCACTTCGTTTCACACCGCTCGATCTCGATGGAAAGGCGCATCCTCAAAATCTATTTCAACATGAGTGGGAGCGCCTGTTAAGTGCTTCTAATCTTGAAAGGACAGCTTTCTTGCCCCAACGATCTGAGGCGCTGATATGGCAAGCCAATCTGCTTCACGGCGGGGATATTGTTAAATCCAAGCACAACAGTAGATGGAGTCAGGTTACACACTACTTCTTTACGCAGTGCATCTATACGACTCCCATGTTTGGTTACTCTTGTCAGCATGGTGGCGCCACACTAAGAAATCCTTTTGACATTATCTCAGGATCGAGAGCCGTTCGAGGCTCTGATTGGAAGTATATTCATGCCCTTCGACTCTTGAGTTTTCATGATAGGCTGGTGTGCCAAAGCCGTCGTTACCGACTGTACTCCTCTTCTTGAACCATTTGGCGCCCATTCATTTGGTATTGTTAGCGCCATCTATCTTCTATCTTCTATCTTCTATCTTCTATCTTCTATCTTCTGTCTTCTGTCTTTGATGGATATATGGTCAATGCACCCTCATTTGGGTGTCGTGAATATCTTCACCTCTTCATTCACCTGATGAAGAAAGACTTGGCATGGCCCGCTTTAGTCTTCAAAAACAATCCGGTGACTTGGACCGGTTTTTATGTTGAGTGCCGCAGAAGTTGATGCGGTCAACTCTTCTGATGCTTGCCGCGTTACATGTGACTTGTGGTGGATGCATAACCGTTGAACAGTTGTGATCTTCAGTCGGATCTGCAGAGTGTGCATCGGTAAGTCTGGACGAGATCCAGTAGCTGATGCCCAGTCTCTAGATTCCATGCTGAGCATCTTGTTCTCTGCTTGCCTTGGAGATTAACGGAGGCATTCTTGCTTTGTGGTTCTATCCAGTTCAATGCTTCCAGAGTAGATATCTTCCGAATGGTCTATCACGGTCTCCGCGATCTGTCCACATTACCACTGTGCACAGCTTGTGCTTTGCGTCTGCGGTCCTCACCTTTTGGTTGTGCGAGGCATAGCCCTTCTATGGATTGATGATTTCTGCATCGAGCTGCAATCGACTCCTCATTTTAGGGGTAATCAAGAGCCGAAGGCTATGACCCATTCAATCAATCATTGATGATTGCACACCACTGAAAGATCAACCCTTCGCTCTGTTTCGATTTATTAGCTGGTTGGATCGAAGTACGTTTCGAATGGCAGCCTCCAACAAGCTGGCTTCTTGTACTGTAACCGTCCACCTGATAAGGGTATTCTCGGCGTTTGTCTTCTGCACATGGTATTTGTTTCGTCAACTCTGCAGTCATCCCAATGGCATGAATCGTGTCTCGTTTCAGCATTCTTTTTTGGGGCATACAGATCAGCAAGCCTACAGGTATGAAGGAGGCGAAGGATGTTGTCTTATTTGCAGCTTGGTGGCGCGAGGCTTGTCATGTTCCGCGACGACCGACAGCACAGTTAATCTGTAGACTATATGCAGCAATCAATCTCTTTGATCTAGAATGCTAGATTCTGCAGAGATCTTGACACCATTCGCCTGATAATGGAACTTTTCTCTTCTTGCTATCGCTAAGCGCGAGTTGAGCTGGTCGCCAAGGTCTCAGTAGGGACTCCTGAAAAAGGGCAGCAGAGGCCGGATCCGAAATCTGCTAAGCGGCAGGGATTAGAAGGCTCATGCGCGCAGTTATACAGCGGCCAGTAAATCAGCCATTTCGAGCTGCCACGTGTTTTTGCGCTCAATCCAGGGGCAACCCCGCCATTGCCAGGCGCATAACCATACAAATATTGCGACAAA
>NZ_JAGQCV010000008.1 GCF_024346375.1 Synechococcus sp. ATX 2A4
AGGCATGACGCAGCAAAAGCGTCAGTTCCTAAACTTTTTTAGTTGTCCAGGTGCGCCTTGCCCTCTTCAGGGCTCGGCTCTCGCGGCTTCCTCAGCCGCTTTGAAAACTTACAGCATCGTCGGCTTCTTCCGCCTTCTCCTCTGTAAGCACTGCGGCAGGTGCCTCTCGGCTCCCGCCCAGTCCAAAAAACTAGCACACTCACCCACCCTCAACTCGCAATCAGGGCTTCTGCCCACGGGGCAAAG
Organism: Synechococcus sp. ATX 2A4; assembly: GCF_024346375.1. Lineage (GTDB taxonomy): Bacteria > Cyanobacteriota > Cyanobacteriia > PCC-6307 > Cyanobiaceae > MW101C3. The sequence continues at coordinate 247 of NZ_JAGQCV010000008.1, forward strand.
CTGGAAGGAAACGCCAGAAATTCGAGAAACCCATTGCAACAACAGGCATTTAGCTCGCATGGCCCTGGGGAGAGCACCTGCCGCGACCGCCATCGAGTGGCATTCGCCCCATTGAAGAATCGCGCCAAATGTCGGTTGCGAACCTTTGCTGCAGGCGCCCCAGTGCGCCTGCAGCCAGACATTTGCCTGCCTTGAAGTTGGGGGACGGAGCCAGGCCGGTGCCGGAAGAGCGCTACAACTCTCCGCCGACCTCTATGGGAGCGACGGCGGTGGCACAGCGCTGCAGGCGTCTCGCCCCAGAGCACGTGCTCTCGAGCCGTGGTTCTTGCGAGCCCATTTCGAACTCCTACTCCGATCTGAACCAATGCTGCTCTGCTTCTGCGCCCTATCGTCCCCGCCTCGAGTGGACCCGACGGATTTGGCACCGGAGCCCTCAGCCATAGGGAGCAATGCGTTTGGGCAAGCAAGCGCGGCGCCGTTCAAGGCGGTGAGCATGGACCTGCCTCTGCCCCTCAGAGAGGCCTCAAAAGAGCCCTGTGTGGCACTTGCTACAGACGCGCCACCAAGGACCCAGGCCAAGCTGGCTTTGACGAGATTGACTCCCAGCTAACCGATGAAGGGCAGGGGAGACCCGCCGACGGGTCTCCCCATAAAAAAAGCCGCGGCTGAAGCCGCGGCAGGGTACTGATGGCCGCACTGTGCAGGAGGTCAGAACAGGCCGAGGGTGAGAGATTTGTCGATGGGCATGGCAGCGCCGATGCCTAGATAGATGGTGAAGGCGGTTCCGAAGAGGAAAGCCCCCATGGCCACAGGGCGGCGGAAAGGGTTCTGGAACTTGTTGAAGCTCTCAATGAAGGGGATGAGCATCAAGCCGAGGGGCACCATTGTTTGCAAGGCGATGCCGAGCAGCTTGTTGGGAACCACCCTCAGAATCTGGAAGACGGGGTACAGGTACCACTCCGGCAGGATTTCCAGAGGAGTGGCGAAGGGATCGGCTTTGTCGCCGAGCATGGCGGGGTCGAGGACAGCAAGACCGACAACGCAGGCGATGGTGCCGAGGATCACCACCGGAAAAATGTAGAGGAGATCGTTTGGCCAGGCAGGCTCACCGTAGTAATTGTGCCCCATGCCCTTGGCGAGCTTGGCGCGGAGCTTGGGATCGCTCAGATCAGGCTTTTTGAGGATGTGCATGAGGGGTGACCTTGGTGGGGGTGGCGGAGAACCGAGAAAAGATGCCTGGAGCGGGAAGAGATCACAAAGGACCGGAAATGCCTTGCTTGCGGATCATCAGGAAGTGCATGAGCATGAAAACCGCGAGGAGCCAGGGCATCACGAAGGTGTGCAGGCTGTAAAAGCGGGTGAGCGTGGACTGGCCGACGCTTTCGCCACCGCGGAGCAGCTCAACCATGAAATCTCCGACGACAGGGACAGCTGCGGGGACGCCGGAAACGATTTTCACTGCCCAGTAGCCCACTTGATCCCAGGGGAGGGAATAGCCGGTGACCCCGAAGGAGACGGTGATGACGGCCATGGTGACACCGGTGATCCAGGTGAGCTCTCGGGGGCGCTTGAAACCACCGGTGAGGTACACGCGGAACACGTGAAGAATGAGCATCAGCACCATCATGCTGGCGCTCCAGCGATGAACCGAACGAATCAGCCAACCGAAGCTGACATCCGTCATGAGGTATTGGACCGAGGAGTAAGCCTCAGCGACCGTCGGCTTGTAATAGAACGTCATGGCGAAGCCGGTGGCAAACTGGATCAGAAAGCACACCAGGGTGATGCCGCCAAGGCAATAAAAAATGTTGACGTGGGGCGGCACGTACTTGGAGGAGATATCGTCTGCGATCGCCTGGATCTCCAGACGCTCCTCGAACCAGTCGTACACGGGGGACGACTTGGCAGCCGGAGACGAGTTCGCCATGCAGCAGGGGACGGTGGGTTGCGAGAGTCTACCGATTGCTGTGGACCCGTCGTGATCGCTGGCAGGCCACTGAAACAGAGGGCATGGGCTCTGGCGCTTGCGGCCTCAATGGCCCTGCTTCTGATGGGGTGGCCGCCCTCTGCTCAGGCGCTCAACGATGCGCAGCAACTGGTGGTGGACGCCTGGCGCCTTGTGAACCAGAGCTACGTCGACCCCGAACGCTTCGAGGAAGTGCACTGGCGCCAGTTGCGCCAACAGGCCCTTGAGCGACGGATCGAAAGCAGTGGTGAGGCCTACGACGCCATTGCCGCCATGCTGGCCCCTCTTGAAGATCCTTACACCCGGTTCCTGAGCCCGTCCGACTACTCCGCCCTTCGTTCAAGCACCAAGGGGAGCGTCAGCGGGGTAGGCCTGCAGCTTGGAACCGTGGGCAGCGATCAAGCGATCGTGGTGATCGCCCCCCTCGATGGCTCACCGGCTGCGGAAGCGGCCATCAGCTCCGGCAGCGTTCTGCTTGAGGTGGAGGGCGAGAGCTGCGTCTCACTCGGTCTGGAAGCCACTGCGGCGCGGCTGCGGGGGCCGGCTGGAAGCCGGGTTCAGATTCTGGTGCGCTCCTCCGAAGGGATAGAGCGACAGTTGCTGCTGGAACGCAGAACCGTGGATCTGCAGCCGGTGCGGCACCGCGAACTCGACGCGCAGGGCCACCGGCTGGGGTATCTACGCATCAGCCAGTTCAGCGAGCAGGTGCCCGAACAGGTACGGCAAGTTCTGGCTGGCTTCGTGAGCCACGGGGTGGAAGGGCTAGTGCTTGACCTGCGCAACAACTCCGGCGGCTTGGTGGATGCCGGCGTGGCCGTGGCCGGCGCCCTGCTCGATGGCCAGCCGATCGTGGAGACCCGCACCCGCAGCGGGCTGAGCGAAGGGCGGCAGGCCGCTCCCGGCCAACTTTTCCGCGGGCCGATGCTCACGCTGGTGAATGGCGGCACAGCCAGTGCCAGTGAAATCCTGGCCGGCGCCCTCCAGGACGATGGACGTTCTCGGCTGCTGGGCAGCCGCACGTTCGGGAAAGGGCTGATTCAGACACTGATCGGGCTGGGTGACGGCAGTGGTCTCACGGTGACCGTGGCTCGCTACGTGACTCCCAGCGGCCGCGACATCCAAAGCCTGGGCATCGCCCCCGACCAGGCCCTGGCTGAACCGGAACCGCTCAACCCAGGCGGCGAGGACGACACCTGGCTGGCGGAAGCAGCCGCACGGCTCGCCGGGGAGTTGGCCTCATGAAACGCACCCGTACGTATCACGACCCCCTGCATGGGGCGATTCGCCTCGACAGTGACATCCCAGCGGAAGCGCTGGTCATGAAGCTGGTCGACACCGTGCCGTTTCAACGGCTACGCCGCGTCCGCCAGCTGGGGCCGGCCTTCCTGACCTTCCACGGGGCTGAATCCAGCCGCTTCACCCATTCCCTCGGGGTGCTGCATCTGGCCCGACGCGCCCTGGCGGAACTCGCTCCCCAGGATCCCGATCTGCTCGAAGCCCAGGGGGTTCTGTACGCCGCGGCCTTGCTGCACGACGTGGGCCATGCCCCACTCAGCCACTCGGGAGAAGAGATGTATGGACTGAGGCACGAGCGGTGGTCGGCCCGGCTGGTGCGCGAACACCCGGATCTGCGCGGCCCGATGGAGCAGTTCGCTCCGGGCACGGCCGATGCTGTGGCCACCCTGCTGGCGGAGGGGGTCCATGCCCATCCATCGATCGCCGCGCTGGTGAGCAGCCAGCTCGACTGCGACCGCCTCGACTACCTGCTCCGCGACAGCCACAGCACCGGAACCTGTTTCGGCCAGCTGGACCTCGACCGCCTGCTGGCCGCCCTGACCCTGGCACCCGACCGCGGCCTGGCCATCCATCCCAAAGGCCTGATGGCGGTGGAGCACTACCTGGTGGTGCGCAACCTGATGCACCGGAGCGTGTACAACCACCGGCTCAACGTGGTCTGCAACTGGCTGCTCCGGCAGCTGATCCTGGCCGCCCGCGACGCAGGCCCCGATCAGGTGTTCGCCGATGCCGTGATGGCCCGCTGGCTGTGGGAGCCGGCAGCGGTGGACCTGTCCACCTATCTGGCCAACGATGACGTGCGCACCGGCTATCACCTGATGCGCTGGGCCGAGGACGGCCCTGAGCCCCTGCATCAGCTGAGCGCTCGGCTGCTGGAACGCCGGCTGTTGAAGGCCCTGGATGTGAGCTCCCTGCCGGCGGAGGGTCGTTTGGAACTGCTGGCACTCGCTCAGCGTCAGGCTGCTGCCTGCGGCATGGACCCACGCGTGTGCTGCGGGATCGATCAGCGCCAGAGCCGTGGTTATCACCCTTATAAAGGTGGCCTGCGTCTGTGGGACGGCTACACACTCGAAGCGCTTGAGGAGCGATCACCATTGGTGAGCAGCCTGGTGCAGCCTGTGGAGCTGTGCTGGCTGATCCATCCAGCTGAGGTCCAGAAGGAGCTGAAAGCAGCACTTCGGCATCAATCGGCTGAAACCAGGCCTCCTGGGTAAGTTGGCGTCCCTCGCCCGCACCGATGGCTGCTGTTCTGATTGCGGCTTCAGCGCCCGGCCTCGCCCATCAGATGCTGCTGCCGGCCGTCCCTGATGGAGCAGCCAGTGCCCTGCAGAACGTGCGCCTTGGTCTGGGGCACCGGCCACCGCACGGGCCGGTGGTGCTGCACAGCGGAAGCTGGCAGCTGGATCTGCCGAAACTGCGTGAGCTTCAGCGGCTGTTCCACACCCATGGCCTGAAGCTCTGCCGGGTGGAGGGGCATTGCGAGGAAACGCTGGTGGCAGCGGCGGCGATCGGGCTTCCGGTGATCTCCAACCGCGGCGCGGAGGACGACGGGAGCGCGACGGGGGAGGGCCACAACCAGGCGAGCGGCGCCATCGAGGCCTTGACTGGTCGCGACGGACTGAATCTGCACCGCGGCACGCTGCGCTCCGGAGATCACCTGGAGGTGGGGGGATCGCTGCTGGTCCTTGGAGATGTGAACCCAGGCGCCCGTGTGCGCGCCGTCGGTCATGTACTCGTGTGGGGACGGCTGCGGGGCATCGCCCATGCGGGCTGCGCTGGGGATGCAAACGCCAGGATCGTGGCGATGCAGCTACGACCGCTGCAGTTGCGTATCGCTGATGCCGTGGCCCGCGGGCCCGAAGATCAACCGCCGCACGGCTTCTGCGAACAAGCCACCCTGGTGGGAGGAACCATTCGAATTGATCCGGCGGAACCGTTCTGGCCGGTCGCAGACGCCTGAAGGACTCGCCAATCCACCATTCGCGCGATTTCGGTGCTGCCTTTGTTTCGGTGCTGGAACCGCCAATCAAGGACGTCTTGAAGACGGTGCGGGCGGACGCAGCCGCCGGCTCGCGGCCAGGGCATCAGCGGTTGATGATCCCCAGCCCCCCTAACAGGCCCGCCACCGCCATGAACCAAAGCGGCGAAACACGTGTGCGAAGCATGAGCACACACACCACGATCGACACGAGATAACCCGGAACGCCGTGGTTGGCCGTGTTGAGGATCTTGAGGCCCACCACAAAGAGAATGCCCAGGGTGATCGGCCCAAGACCGCGCTCGAAAGCCAACCGCCAGGGGGAATGCTCCAGGCGTTTCCAGCTGAGGCAGGCGACCACCATCAGCAGCGTGGACGGAATGAGGATGGACAGTTCAGCGGCGTAGGCACTCACGAGCGCCATCCATGGCCCTTCCTTCCATGCCGCCCCCATACCCAGCAAGCCGACAATCATCGAGCTGGGGCCTGGCGCAGCTTCGGCCAGTGCATACACATCTGAAAACTGTGAGGCGGTAAGCCAGCAGAACTGCGCCACGCTGATGTGGTGATACTCCGTCAGCAGGGTGTTGCCGCCTCCCAGCGAAAACAACGAAAGGGACAGGAAGGTCCAGATCAACCGGAGAAATTCACCGAGCTGCGTTGGCGAGGGGGCCGTGCAGGAAAGGAAGAGAAACGGCGTGTTCATGACGGCTCCTGATCTGTGCGGCGAGGCCAGTACCAGGCCATGGCCAGCGGACCAGCCACCAGCACCATCGGAATCAAGCGCACATGAAACACCACCATCGCCACGAAGGTGAAGGCAGCCAGGAGCAGGGCAACCCGATCACGCCAGTAGGTGTGCAGAATCTTGAAGCCCATCGACAGGGCCATGCCCGCTGCCGCGGCAACGACCCCGGCCAGCACCCGATCCACAGCCGGGATCTCATGCACCTGGAAGTAAACGAGCCCGAGCCCCATCAGCAGGGTGAACGGCACCAGCAACATGCCGGCCAGAGCCACCAGAGCTCCGACGAGCCCGTGAAAACTGGTGCCGATATAGACAGCCATGTTGATCTGGTTGGGCCCCGGGAACAGCCGCGCCACGGTGAGGCCGGTCAGGAAGTCCTGGTCGGACATCCAGCGGCGCTGCTCCACCACAATGCGCTGGCTCCAGGCCGAAAGGCCGCCGCCAAAAGAGGAAAGCGCCACCTGCAGCATGCCGATGAACAGCTGACGCAGGCAGGGCGGTGGCGCCAGCCCAGGGGCGGCCGGGATCAGCTGTGGTTCCGGTTGAGTAGCGGACATCAATCGTGCACGAAGTGGGGATCTGGAGGGAGTTCTCCTAATTCGTGCAAGCTGGGATCAAGCGGGTCAGGGGCGGCGTAGGGGCTGGCCTGCTGCCAATCGGCCGTGAAGGTGGCCTTGAGCCGTTCCACCACGGCTGGAGCATCACATTCGATGCCCAGCTCGCGCCGCAGATCGAAGGCGCTGCGGTCGATGTTCATGGATCCCGTCTGGGCGGCGATGCCATCCATGAGGATCAGCTTGGCGTGCAGTTTCAGATGCTTCTGCCGCCGCACCTTCACACCGAAGCGTTGCATCACCCGCAGTGATGAAAACGTGTCGTAGATGTCCCAGTCGCTGATGCCGTGCTTGCCCCCGCAGAGCACGCGCACCTTCACCCCCCTCTCACGAGCCGAAATGATCCGATCAAGGATCACCGCATCCACGAACTTGGGATGCTGGATCCACAGCGTGCTTGTGGCCGCGTCCACGATCCGCGCCATCTGTCCGCGGCTGTGCGTGCTGCTCCACAGCAGGCCGACATGCAGGTCGGGGGAGAAGAAGGTGCGGTTCCAATCGGCCTCGAAGCCCGCAATCACTTGCTCCACCACCACCCCCGCACAGCTCACCACGCCGTAGTCGCGGGTCTGGGTGAAGTATTTGTCACTGAGGTTGAAGGTGGCGATCAGGGCCTGCTGGCGGTCCACCACCATCGATTTCTCGTGCGTCACCGGGAAGGCTTCGCTGGTCCAGTTCACCTCCAGTCCCCAGTCACATAACCGCTGATAGGCGGCATCGTTCCAGCGATCGCCGCCGGAGGTGTGGGGATTGAGCATCACCCGCACCTGGACGCCGCGTTGATGGGCCCGCAGCAGGGCCTTTTCCACTGCCTGCGATTCGAGCTTGAACTGCTTCAGCAGCAGTTGCTCCCTGGCCCCATCAATCAGCTCCACCACCGCTTCAGCGCCGTCGTCGGGCATGACCAGGAGCCTCTGGTGACTGGGAAGCGGATCAGGCATCGGAAAGGCGACGGCAGGTGCACCGTTTTACCGGGCTTTAGCGCGTCTCGCCCGCAGAGGAAACGCGGTCGGGGGGTTCTGCACCACAGATGGACGTAACGTGCACGCATCCCTGGCAGCGCCGTGACCTCCGCTTCGAGCCGCACGATCCTCATCTGCTCCGGCAAGGGGGGGGTCGGCAAGACCACCCTCACCGCCAACCTCGGCATTGCCCTGGCCAAACAAGGCGCCAAAACCGCCGTGTTGGATGCCGATTTCGGTCTGCGAAATCTGGATTTGCTGCTCGGCCTCGAAAACCGGATCGTGTACACGGCTCAGGAAGTGCTGGCTGAAACCTGCCGCCTGGAGCAGGCGCTGGTGAAGCACAAGCAGGAACCGAATTTATCGCTGCTGCCCGCCGGCAACCCACGCATGCTCGAGTGGCTCACGCCCGACGACATGAAGAAGATCGTGGCGATGCTGGAAGAACGCTTCGATTTCGTGCTGATCGACTGCCCGGCCGGCATTGAGGATGGCTTCAAGAATGCGGCGGCCGCCTCCCGCGAAGCCCTGATCGTGACCACTCCGGAGGTGTCCGCTGTGCGGGACGCCGACCGGGTGATCGGCCTGCTGCAGACGCGGGAAATCCAGCCGGTGCAGCTTGTGCTCAACCGGGTGCGGCCCAAGATGATGGCCAATCAGGAGATGCTGGCCGTCGACGACGTGACCGACATCCTCGCCCTGCCGCTGGTGGGCCTGGTGCTGGAGGACGAGCAGGTGATCGTCTCGACGAACCGCGGCGAACCGCTCACCCTCAACGGCAGCCGCTCACCCGCAGGCCAGGCCTACATGAACGTGGCACGGCGCCTGCGGGGCGAAGACGTGCCGTTGGTGGATCCCACCAAGAAAGCGCCAGGACTAAGGGCCAAGTTCGGCCGCTTGATGCAAACCAAGATTTTCTGATCACCGATGACGCTCCGCGAACTCATCGACAAGCTGCTGGGACGTCAACCGGCCAGCGCTGCCACCGCCAAGCAGAGGCTTCAGCTGGTGCTCGCCCACGACCGCAGCGATCTGAATCCTGAATTGCTGGAGAAGATGCGCCGTGAAATCCTTGAAGTGGTGTCCCGCTATGTCGAAATCGATCTTGAAGAAGGCGATGTGAGCCTTGAAACGGAAGACCGCGTGACCGCTCTGGTGGCCAACCTGCCGATCAAGCGGGCCCGCACCACGCCATTGCCTCCGCCATCTGGCACAGCAGCAGCCTCCGCCTGATCTGGCAAGCGGCTTCATGCCAGTGCCCTGAGCAAAGCCGCAAGCCGGGCGGAGCCAATCCGCAACAAGCAGGTTGAAGCAGCGACTGCGTGGGAACCCTGGCATGAGCCCCCTGTCAGCGATGGACCCTTTGCCTGCCACCACCGAAGCCATCCAGCCTGCCCCCGTGCTCACCCCGGCCGAGCGGCGCGTGCTGCACCTGTTGAAGGAGGGGAGGAGCAACAAAGGCATTGCCGCCGCTCTCACCTTGAGCCACCGCACCGTGGAAAGCCATGTGTCGCATCTGTTGGCGAAAACCGGCTGCGGCAACCGGAGCCAGCTGCTGCTTTGGGCGCTTGGCGAGCGATAAGCTCAGCGGGTGCCGGCTTAGCTCAGCGGTAGAGCAGCGCTTTTGTAAAGCGAAGGCCATCGGTTCAAATCCGTTAGCCGGCTTCCCCTTGTTCTCAGCCTGGCTGCCGTTTCCTCGAGGCCAGCGCACTCCAGCCATTTGCGGGCGTTTCCTTGCCATTCAGCAGTTATCTTCCTTGTGGGGCGTACTTCGGGGCGAAATAGTTATCCATGGCTTGGAGCAAGCTGCGGCCTCAGGAGGCGAAAAGGCCGGTAGGTGGAGAGGAGAAGCTCATCAGCCGCCACCGTTCAGGAGCGCCGGCCCGCCAGCAACCAACCGCCCGCGATCAGCGGCAGCCAGATCCAGCCCTTCAACGCGAAGACCGGCGTAAACACGCGCACCACCGGGTCGAGGAGGACGTCGAAACCGGTGAGCAGGACCAGGATCAGCAGGATCAGCCAGAGCATTGCCGCATCATGGCGCGCCATTGATGGGCACCACAGCCCCACGGCGCAGCACCTCCCAGCCGCCGCCTGGAAGCCAGCGGAGCACCGTGCTGGCCTGACCTGCCATCGACGGCCACGGCAACGGAGCCAGGATTGGCAACCCGCTGAACACCGCGGCAACCTCGGAAGGGGTGCGGCAGGGAGCCTCGCCAGAGCGATTGGCGCTTGTGGTTGCCAGCGGACCGGTGCGCCGCAGCAGATCCAAAGCCGAAGCACAGGCCGGAATCCGCAAACCAAGGGAGATTCCCTGCTTGGGTGCACTGGGCTGAAGGGCCTCAACAATCGGGCCGCTCGCCGGCAGCACGAGGGTTACCGCGCCCGGCCAGCAGCGCCCCGCCATCTCCAGCCAGGCAGACTGCAAAGGCTGGTGCAACGCCGCAAATAACGGCTCTGCATCAGCCCCCATGAGGATGAGCGGCTTGCCTTCGGGGCGCTGCTTGAGACGCCAGATCTGGGCGGCCGCATGAGGCTGGCTGCCAAGAGCGGGAAGGGTGTCGGTAGGAAACACCGTTGCTCCGCCCTTGGCGAGATGTTCGGCCAGAGCCGCTGGCCCGAGGGTGAAGGGCTGGGAAAAGCCAGGAGCAGGAGTCGGATCAATCATCGAGCGATAGCGGGCGGCGGGCCTGGACGAAGCGGCAATGCCCTTCCAGATCTTTGTGGGCCACCACCGCTTCCAGGCCTGCAGCGCTGAGCAGGGAGCACACGGCAGAGGATTGGTCGTGGTGATGCTCAAGCAGCAGCCAGCCCCCGGGGGCGAGGGCCTGGAGAGCTCCGGCGGCAATCGAGCGGACTGCATCGAGGCCATCGGCACCTCCATCGAGGGCGAGATGGGGTTCGTGCCAGCGCACCACGGGGTCAAGCAGGCTCACGTCGGCCGAGGGGATGTAAGGGGGGTTGCTCAGCACCAGATCCAGCTGGCCCCAGACAACCTCAAGGGGCGCCCACCAGGACCCTTTCAGCTGTGCGACCCGGCCCCTGACACCGGCACGCTGGAGATTGGCATCGGTGTGGTGGAGCGCTTCGGCCGAGCAATCCACCGCGCACCCCTGGGCCTCAGGGAAGGCCAGCGCCAGCGCTACTGCCAGGCAGCCGGAACCGGAGCCAAGATCAGCCCAGCGGCGCGGCCAGCCTGCAGGCAGGGCGCGGGCGTGCTCCAAGGCCAACTCCACCAGCAACTCCGTTTCCTGGCGCGGAATCAGGGCACCGGGCCCCACAAGTAGCTCAAGATCGCGCCACGGGCACACTCCCACTAAGTATTGAAGAGGGATTTTCTCGCTGAGGTGGCGGTGCCAGAGCCCCTCAATCTCCCCGAGACTGCAACCCAGAACCACGCTGAGCTCAGGCTGAAGGCGCAGGCGATGCCGGCTGTGGCCATCCACACCGCCGGCAAGATCCAGCAGCCAATCAAAATCGGCAGGGGCTCCCCCTAAGCGAAGGAGCTCACGGCGCCACGGCCAGAGCTCCGTGCCGCTGAGCCGCTCTTGCTCTGGGGAGGCTGCAAAATGTGCCGACACAGCAGCAGAAGCCTTTGGTGAACCTGGAACGGCGATGGGGTTGCGGAGGGCGGATGCGGAAAGGCTAAGCAAAGCTGCCGTTGGCGGGCCGCCAGTACAAACCCGGCTCGGCGCTGATCAGCCCCGCCAGCTCCAGATCCAGCAGCAGGCTTGACAGATGGGCTGGAGGCTCTCCAAGGGCCTGAGAAAGGTGCTCGAGCGAGGCCCCGCTGCCCAGGGCGGCGAGCAGGCGACGCTGCGGCTCCGGCAGTGCCCCCACACTGCAAGGGGCCAAGGCCGCGGCCTCCTCAGCCTGGTTCTGAGCCGCTAGCAGCGGGCCGGGGCCCAGTTGGCGCACCAGATCGCCTGGCTGCAGCAATGGTGTGGCGCCTTGCAGCAGCAACCGGTTGCTCCCTTGGGCAGACACCTTTGCCGCATCGGCCGGCACCACCCACAGAGGCAGGCCCTGCTCCCAGGCCAGAGCTGCGGAATGCAGCGCACCGCTCTTGAAGGGGCACTCGATCACGACCACCGCCTTGGCGAGAGCCACCTGCAGGCGATTACGGGCGGCGAAGTGGCCACGCTGAACCGAGGCCCCCGGGGGTTGCTCCGTGATCAGCAGCCCTCTGGCGGCCACAGCCTGCTGCAGGGGCCCGTGATGGCGGGGATAAGCGCGCCTTAGCGGGGTGCCGAGCACCGCCACAGGCTTGCCACCGTTCGCCAGGCAGCCCCGATGGGCGGCGGCATCGATGCCATCGGCGAGGCCACTCACCACCGGCCAGCCCGCCGCGGCCAGGGCGGCACCCACCGCCTCCGCCATCGCCAGGCCATGCAGGGATGGGTTGCGAGTGCCCACGACAGCCACCGCCTCACGGCGGCGCAACAACGGCCACAACGTTCCCTGCCCTTGCCAATGAATCGCCAGGGGCGGCCGTTCCAGGGAGGCGAATGCCAGCGGACTGGCGGGATCCCCGGGGAGCAGCACCCGGCGCATGCCCGCTGGCACCGGCCTGGCGGCAGCAACCGGATCGGTGCCGTGTCGCCGCCGATGGCCCTCCACAGCGGCCAGCAACGCGGCACCAAACCCAGGCACAGCAGCCAGATCAGCGGCCGGAGCCTTCCAGGCCTCTGCGAGGGAACCGAATCGCTGCTCCAGCAACTCAAGCCGACGGATTCCCAGGCCTGGGCAGCCCGCCCAGAGCAGCCACCAGCCCCGGCGCCGTTCTGGCCAGGCCAGGCCCACCGCGGGGGCGACCTTGCTACAACCGGCACCTCGGGGCGATGGGCGCAGCGCAGCGGCAGAACCCCGAGGAAAGCTGACGGCGACAAGCTCTCCCATCCAGCCAAAGAAGTCAGTACACTTGTACTATGGCATAGCCGTCATGGGTCCTCGCCGCAAGGCTGCCAGGGCCTTCGCCAGGTCGGCGGGTGGTTGGCGTCGCAGCCGCCGCTGCGGAGCGCCCCCGAGGGGATCGGGCCTGGATTCCACCAGCACAAGCTCCACCCGCGCAGTGGCGGCCACATGCCTTCCAACTCCCACGAACCTGCTGCACCAGGGCAGTCGCAACCCCTGCGCCGCGCCCACCATGCTCTCGATATCGACACTGTCGCCGTGCTGGAGCGGGCGGCGATAGTCGATGGTGAGCGAAACCACTGGCAACTCCAGCCCCCTTTCGGAAAGCGTCCGATAGGGCAATCCCACCGCCGCCAACGCCTCCACCCGTGCCTCCTCCAACCAGCGGAGGTAGGCCCCATGCCACATCACACCCGCGTGATCCGTGTGCTGGGGCAGCACGCGGCGGGTCAATCGCCAGGGCCAGGTCGGATCAAGAGCGTCCATTACGACCTCGACAGGGCAAGGCTGCTGGCCGCGGAGGCGGCCATAGGCTGATTTTGAACCGTGACGCCCCCGTGTTTCGCAACCTTTTGATCGCCGATTCCGGCAAGGGCCATGTGGAGGAAATGGTGCGCATGCTGCGCGACCTCCCGGCCTTCCGGCAGGCACGGCTCAACCTGCTCCATGTGGTGCCCGAGCAGTCGGGGGAAACCGTGCAGGAGCACTGGCAGCGGGCCGGCGGCCTGATGGCGGAGGCCGTTCAGCGCCTGGGCCTCAATCCCACCGATGTGAACACGATCATCCGCCAGGGGGATGCCAAGCAGACCGTGCTGAAGGTGGCAGAAGAGCTCGATGCCGACCTGATCGTGATGGGGTCGCGCGGCCTTGGGCGGCTGCAGTCGATCCTGGCCAACAGCTCCAGCCAATACGTCTTCCAACTGTCCACCCGGCCCATGCTGCTGGTCCGCGACGACCTTTACGTCCGGCATGTCAACAGGGTGATGGTGACCATCGATGGCACCGGCGTGGGCGATGACGCCCTCAAGATTGCCTGCGAGTTGGTGAAGGAGATTCCCGGTGGCACGCTCACCGGTGTGCACGTGAGCCGCCAGCAACTGGCACCGAGCCGAGGGGGGAAAACCCCTGCAGACGAGGTGCTGGAGAAAGCCAAGCAGCGCGCCCGCAGCTTTGGAGTGGAGCTCAAAGGAGTGCACCGCGATGGCAACGATGTGGGGCGGGAAGTGTGCACGGCTGCCAAGGAGATCGAGGCTGATCTGCTGGTGATTGCCTCTCAGGATCGCCGCCCATTGGTGGCCAAGGCGCTGGTGGACATTGATCGGTTGCTGGGGAACTCGGTAAGCGACTTCATCCGGGTCCACGCTCCTGCGCCGGTGCTACTGGTGCGCGAACCAGAACGCCGCGACTGAAAACGGAAGCCCCTCACCCCTCAATGGGGGTGCTTCACGCGGTTGTGATCGTCACGGGCACCCCTGCAAAAGGAACAGCCTGTTGCCCCCAACCGCCGCACCGTGGCTGTGAAGCGGGATCACTGTGAACGGGGATCACTGTGAACGGGGATCTCCGGGAAGTGGGATCTCTGAAGGGCGAACGTCAAGTTCGCATTCCTGCCAAAAGGCTTCCTTAACAAAAATTTTCTTGCCAGAAAATCCCCCCAGGCAAGACCTGCGGGCGTTCCGGGATGTTAGAGCCAGGACTGTGCTCAGCCCTGCTGACGGCTGTTGGTCTGGATGTAGAGGATGATCAGAAAAATGGCCGGGACCAGCACGAACAACAGGCTGGCCACGAAACCGAGATCGTTGGTTTCCATCAAGGCATGGAGGACTCAGCGGACCGTATCACCATTGCCCAGCCCTTACGGAAGCCCTTCATCCGTCGTTGTGGTCGTGGCCTCCCCTTCCTCAGGCTCAGCGGGCGCTTCCACCACAGGCCAGCTGGTGGGCCCCTCCGGCAAGAGTTGCTGATGGGCCTCCGCAAGCCGCCGGTCGCCGTCCTGCAGAGCCACCTGGGGGCGCGTGACCACAATCACTGAGTGCTGAACGAGCGCCTGACAAGCCAGACGCCAGTTCTCAGGGCGTTTGAGCAGCTTCCGCTCCTCCACAGCCGTGCGCGGGGTCAGGGTGGCGGCGCCCGTTACCGGCTCCTCGACCGCCACAAAGCAAGTAATGCACTGGCCGCAGCCGCCGCAATTACCCAACTTCCCCTTCAGCCCATAGATCTCCACCCCTTCGCGCAGTGCCACCTCCCGCAGGTTTTCGCCGGGATAACAGGTGACATCGCGGCCTTCGCGAACAAAGCGGATCACGGGCATGGAGGAACGGCTCGAACAGCCCCATTGTGCTCTCCAGGTTGCGAAATGTAACTACACCACCGCAACAGAGCCAGACCCCGTATCACGGCTCGTTTCAGCTGCCTTGATGGTCCCTCCGCAAAGGAAGGAAACCCTTACGATCGCCAGCACGGAACGATCCATCTGATCGTCCGCTGCTTGGGCTTCACCCTTGCAGCCGTTTGTTTCCCCGGACCTAACCCCCATGGGATTGCCCTGGTATCGGGTGCACACGGTCGTGATCAACGACCCGGGCCGCCTTCTGGCCGTGCACCTCATGCACACCGCTCTTGTCGCCGGCTGGGCCGGCTCCATGGCGCTTTACGAGCTCGCCATCTTCGATCCCTCCGACCCGGTGCTCAACCCCATGTGGCGCCAGGGCATGTTTGTGATGCCCTTCATGGCCCGCCTTGGGGTCACAGGCAGCTGGGGAGGCTGGAGCGTCACCGGTGAAACCGGTGTCGACCCAGGCTTCTGGAGCTTCGAGGGCGTTGCCGCTGCTCACATCATTTTCAGTGGCCTGCTGTTCCTTGCCGCCATCTGGCACTGGACCTACTGGGATCTCGAGATCTGGCAGGACCCACGCACCGGTGAGCCCGCCCTCGATCTGCCAAAGATCTTCGGCATCCACCTCCTGCTGGCCGGCCTCGGTTGCTTCGGCTTCGGAGCCTTCCACCTCACCGGGGTCTTCGGCCCTGGCATGTGGGTGTCCGATGCCTACGGCCTCACCGGACACTTAGAGCCTGTTCAGCCTTCATGGGGGCCCGAAGGATTCAATCCTTTCAACCCCGGCGGAATCGTGGCTCACCACATTGCTGCGGGGATCGTGGGCATCATCGCCGGCATCTTCCACATCACCACTCGCCCCCCAGAGCGCCTCTACAAGGCCCTGCGGATGGGCAACATCGAAACTGTGCTCGCCAGCGCGATCGCAGCTGTATTTTTTGCCGCCTTCATCGTGGCCGGTACCATGTGGTACGGCTCCGCGGCCACTCCGGTCGAGCTGTTCGGCCCCACCCGCTACCAGTGGGATCAGAGCTACTTCAAAACCGAGATCAACCGCCGAGTGGCCACGGCCATGGAGGCCGGAGCTAGCAAGGAAGAGGCTTACGCCTCTATTCCTGAGAAGCTCGCCTTCTTCGACTACGTGGGCAACAGCCCTGCCAAGGGCGGCCTGTTCCGTGTCGGTCCGATGGTCAACGGTGATGGCCTGCCCACCAGCTGGCTGGGTCACATCAGCTTCACCGACAAAGAAGGGCGTGATCTGCAAGTCCGACGCCTGCCCAACTTCTTCGAGAACTTCCCTGTCATCCTGGAAGACAGCACGGGCATCGTCCGGGCTGACATCCCCTTCCGACGCGCCGAGGCGAAGTACTCCTTTGAGCAGACGGGCGTTACCGCCACCGTCTACGGCGGTGCCCTCGACGGCCAGACCTTTACAGACCCTGCGGACGTGAAGCGCCTGGCACGCAAGGCCCAGCTGGGTGAAGCCTTCGAATTCGATCGCGACACCTACCACTCCGATGGCACCTTCCGCAGCTCCCCGCGCGGCTGGTTCACCTTCGGGCATGCCACCTTCGCTCTGCTCTTCTTCTTCGGCCACATCTGGCACGGGGCTCGCACCCTTTACCGCGATGTGTTCGCAGGCATCGACCCTGATCTTGGCGAGCAGGTCGAATTCGGCCTCTTCCAGAAACTCGGTGACCGCTCCACACGTCGGATCCCCGAGGGCTTCGTGCCCCCGGCCGGCAGCCCCCTCAGCTGATCGTCCCTTCGCCCGAGAACCTCGATGGAGAGCTTCGCCTACATCCTGATCCTGACCCTGGCGATCGCCACACTGTTCTTCGCCATCGCCTTCCGCGATCCCCCGAAGATCGGTAAGTGATCCCAGTCCAGCTCTGCCCCCGCCCCGGCGGGGGCTTTCTCATGCCCAGAGGAGGGCCAGGGGAAGGGTAGAAAAGCTGAGGGCGAGGACCCTTTTCATTGAATGAATGTCTGCGTACAATTGATAAGCGCAATTTGCGGCGAAACAAGGGATGCAATGTCCCTCCTGCCAACACACCGACAGCCGGGTGCTCGAATCCCGTTCCGCCGACGGAGGCAGGAGTGTGCGTCGCCGCAGGGAATGCCTCAACTGCGAAGCCCGCTTCACCACCTATGAGCGGGTCGAAACGGTGCCGGTCACTGTGGTCAAACGCAACGGCCACCGGGAATTGTTCAGCCGCGAAAAGCTGCTGCACGGCCTGATCCGCGCCTGCGAGAAAACCGGCCTGGAGCCGGCACGGCTGGAAACCGTGATCGACGAAATCGAGCTCCAGCTTCAGCAACGCGGAGGCCGCGAGGTAACCAGCGCCGAGATCGGCGAGCTCGTGCTCCAACAGCTCGGCGAGATGAGCGAGGTGGCCTACGTGCGCTTCGCCTCCGTCTATCGCCAGTTTCAGGGCATCAGTGATTTCGTTTCCGCCCTGGAAGGGCTGAGCCGGCGTCCCACCAAGCGCCGCAACGACGGATCGAGCCCCGCACTGGCCATCTTGAACTGACGGTCGCGCCGATTCGTATAGTCGGAGATTGGGTTTGCGCTGTCGGCGGGCAGCCAGGCCGAACCTTCGCTCTGCCACAGGCAGACCGCCACTCCTTCATGACCGTGACCCCTTCCGACATCAGCAGCGCCGAGGCCGACCTCGAACTGATCGACACCGCCGCCACTGATCTGGACCTCGACATTCCGGAAGAGGTTCCCACCGCTGACGACCCCTCCAGCCGCGCTGCAAGCCGCGACGCCGATGGGGCCGGTTTCACCCTGGAGGAGTTCGCCTCTCTTCTCAGCAAGTACGACTACAACTTCAAACCCGGCGACGTGGTGAATGGCACCGTGTTCGCCATGGAGCCCAAGGGCGCCATGATCGACATCGGCGCCAAGACGGCCGCCTTCATGCCTCTCCAGGAGGTCTCGATCAACCGCGTCGAGAACCTCAGCGACGTGCTGGAGCCCGGTGAGGTTCGCGAATTCTTCATCCTCAGCGAGGAGAACGAAGACGGCCAGCTCACCCTCTCGATCCGTCGCATTGAGTACCAGCGGGCCTGGGAGCGCGTGCGTCAGCTCCAGAAGGAAGACGCCACCATCTACAGCGAAGTGTTTGCCACCAACCGCGGCGGTGCCCTGGTGCGGGTCGAAGGCCTGCGCGGCTTCATCCCCGGCAGCCACATCAGCACCCGCAAGCCGAAGGAAGATCTCGTCGCCGACTTCCTGCCCCTGAAGTTCCTGGAGGTGGACGAGGAGCGCAACCGCCTGGTGCTCAGCCATCGCCGCGCCCTGGTGGAGCGCAAGATGAATCGTCTGGAAGTGGGCGAAGTGGTGATCGGCACCGTACGCGGCATCAAGCCCTACGGAGCCTTCATCGACATCGGCGGGGTCAGCGGTCTGCTGCACATCTCCGAGATCAGCCACGAGCACATCGAGACACCCCACACGGTGCTCAATGTGAACGATCAGATGAAGGTGATGATCATCGACCTCGACGCCGAACGGGGCCGCATCTCCCTCTCCACCAAGGCTCTCGAGCCGGAACCCGGGGACATGCTCACGGATCCACAGAAGGTGTTCGACAAGGCCGAGGAAATGGCCGCCCGCTACAAGCAGATGCTGCTCGAGCAGGCCGAGGAGAACGAGCCGATGGGCGTCACCCTCGACTGAGCGCCATAACCTGGGGCGCCTGCACCGATCCGATGGTTCAACTGTTCCTGCGTGGTCAGCCCCTCGGATCGGCTGAAGCCATCCTTTTCGACAAGGATGGCACCCTCAGCCTGAGCGAACCAGGTCTCCTGGCCCTGAGTCGCGCCCGTCTCCAGGCCTGCCTTGAGCATGTTCCTGAAGCCCTTCGCCCCCAGTTTCAGGACCTGCTTGAGCGGGCCTATGGCCTGGTGGGCGATCAGCTCAACCCGGCCGGCACCACCGCAGTGGCGAGTCGTACCCACAATCTGATCTCCACAGCCACCGCCTTCTGTCAGGTGGGCCTGGGTTGGCCGGAAGCTCTGGATCACAGCGAAACCGTGTTCGCCGCGATCGATCGTGAGCACCTCCACAGCGACGGGGATCGTCCGGGCAAGGCCCCGCTGGCACCGCTCAGCGAGGGAATAGCCCCTCTGCTGCTGGAGCTTCACCGCTCAGGGGTACAGCTGGCGGTGATCAGCAACGACGACAGCGAGGGAATCCACAGGTTCCTGGTAGGCCACGGGCTCGCTGAGCTGTTCCAGGAGATCTGGAGCGCCGACATGCGACCGACAAAGCCGGATCCGGCGGCGGTGCATGGGCTCTGCTCCAGGCTTGGGGTCAGCCCCTCCGCCTGTGCTCTGATCGGAGATGCCAGCAGTGATCTGCTCATGGCCGAACGGGCAGGGGTGGGCTTGGCCCTGGGCTACAGCGCCGGCTGGAGCAGCAGGCCGCCGCTGCCGGAGCATCTGCCCCGCCTCGATCATTGGCACGAGCTGCGGGTGGCTGGTTCCTCTGGGATGCACCCATCACCAGAGCCGCGAGATAAGCTCAGCCAGCCTGAAGTCGGTGCAAGACTGGATGAGCCGCTACGTCTTCACATCTGAATCGGTCACCGAGGGCCATCCCGACAAAATCTGTGATCAGATCAGCGACGCCGTTCTCGATGCACTGCTGAGCGCCGACCCCGCCAGCCGGGTGGCCTGCGAAACGGTCGTCAACACCGGGCTTTGCCTGGTCACCGGCGAGGTGAGCACCACCGCCCGCGTCGACATCACCAGCCTGGTGCGCGGCGTGATCGAAACGATCGGCTACAGCGGCGCCAAAGCCGGTGGCTTTGATGCCAACAGCTGTGCGGTGCTCACCGCCCTCGACCAGCAGTCGCCCGACATTGCCCAGGGCGTGAATGAGGCCGACGATCACGACGGCGACCCCCTCGACCTGGTGGGTGCTGGTGATCAGGGCATCATGTTCGGCTTCGCCTGTGACGAAACCCCGGAGTTGATGCCACTGCCGATCAGCCTGGCCCACCGTCTGGCCCGCCGGCTGGCCCAGGTGCGTCACGACAACACCCTTCCTTACCTGCTGCCGGATGGAAAGACCCAGGTCAGCGTCGTTTACGAGAACGATCGGCCGGTGGCAATCGACACCCTGCTGATCTCCACCCAGCACATGGCCGAGATCGACGGAATCAGTGATGAGGCGGGCCTGCGCCAGCGCATCGCGGATGACCTCTGGACCCATGTGGTGATCCCAGCCACCGCCGATCTACCGCTGCAACCCGAGCGCGCTGCGGTTCGCTTTCTGGTCAATCCCACCGGCAAGTTCGTGGTGGGTGGCCCCCAGGGTGATGCGGGCCTGACGGGGCGAAAGATCATCGTCGATACCTACGGCGGAACGGCGCGCCACGGCGGTGGAGCCTTCTCCGGCAAGGATCCCACCAAGGTTGACCGTTCGGCGGCCTACGCCGCCCGCCACGTGGCCAAGAGCCTGGTGGCCGCTGGTCTCGCCCGGCGCGTGGAGGTGCAGCTCAGCTATGCGATCGGCGTGGCCAAGCCCGTGAGCATCCTTGTGCAGAGCTCCGGCACCGGCAAAATCAGCGACGACGACCTCACCGCCCTGGTGCAGGAACACTTCGACCTGCGCCCCGGGGCGATCATCGAGACCTTCGGCCTGCGCGATCTCCCCCGTCAGCGGGGCGGCCGTTTTTACCAGGATGTGGCCGCCTACGGCCATTTCGGCCGGCCCGACCTGAACCTTCCCTGGGAGGACGTGGGTGAGGCCGCCGCCCGGCTGCAGCAAGCCACGGCCGATCGGGTTCCCGTGGGCCAGCCAGCCGCCTGAGCCAGCCCCCCTGTGGCCAGTCACCGAGGGGGCGCCTTGATCTGCCCCCTGGCAGCGGGGGTCGACCTGGGCAGCAGCGGCATCCGACTGGCGGTGATCGACGCCGATGGGAAGGTGCTGGCTGAGCGGGCCTCGGCCTATCCCAGCAGCTTCGACGATCCAAACGGCTGGCGGCAGGGGCTCATCACGCTGGTGCGGGATCTTCCCCTCCAGCTCAGGCAGCAACTCGGCGCCATCAGCCTTGATGGAACCTCCGGCACCCTGCTGGCCTGCCGCTCCGATGGCACACCCCTGGGGCCCGCCCTGGCCTACAACCTCGCCTGCCCTGAGCAGGCGGAGGTTCTGGCGGCTCTGGTGCCTGCCGGCTGCGCCGCCGCCAGCGTGAGCGGCAGCCTGGCCCGGGCCCTGCGATTGCTGGGCCCACTCACGGGGGAGGCGTCGGCTGTGGGGGGCACGGAGGCCGCCGATCTGCTGCTGCGCCACCAGGCCGACTGGCTGATGGGCTGGTTGCTGGGCGACTGGCGCTGGGGCGAGGAAGGCAACAACCTGCGGCTGGGCTGGGACCTCAGACAGCAGCACTGGGCGGGAGACCTGGCCCGGCAACCCTGGGCGGCAGCGCTGCCCGAAGTGGTTGCCAGCGGCTTGGCGCTGGGGCCGCTGGCTCCCGGCTCAGCCTCTGCGCTGGGGCTGCCAGGCTCCTGCCTGGTGGTGGCCGGCAGCACCGATGCCAACGCCGCCGTGCTGGCGGCCGATCCCACTCCTGGCGAAGGAGTCACGGTGCTGGGCACCACCCTGGTGCTGAAACAGTTCGCCTCAGACCCGATCGAAGCCCCAGGAATCAGCTGCCACCGGCTGGGGGGACGCTGGCTGGTGGGCGGTGCCTCCAACGCCGGCGGCGGCGTGCTGCGCCAGTTCTTCAGCGATGCCGAGCTGGCTCGGCTCAGCCGTCAGATCGATCCCTGCAGGCCGAGCGGGCTGCACTGCCGGCCCCTGCCATCGCGAGGAGAGCGCTTCCCCATCGACGACCCTGATGTGCTGCCGATCCTTGAGCCCCGGCCCGTGAGCGATGCGCTGTTCCTGCAGGGGCTGCTGGAAGGGCTGGCCCGGATCGAGGCCGAGGGATGGGCACGTCTCGCTCAGTTGGGCGCACCTCCGCTGCGCCGGGTGATCAGCCTGGGGGGCGGGGCGCGCAATCCTCAGTGGCGTCAGTTGCGACAACAGGCGATCGGCCTGCCGGTGCTCAGCCGTCCGGGCCTGACGCCGGCCGTGGGCATGGCACGGTTGGCCCACTCAGTCCTCAAGGCGCCGCAGCCAACGCCGAAGATGGAAGCCTGATCCCTCTGCCAAGAGCCCATGAACGAACGCCTGCGAACCGTGATCTCGATGGCCCTGTTCGTGATCCTGGCCGGCTACGTCAGTTTCAGTGCCATCAGGCTGGGGCTGCTGCTCTGGCAGCGGTTCGCCCTGGTCTGAGCCAGTTTTCAGCCACAATCAGCTCTGACCCCTGCCCTGCAGCCATGGCCAGCGATCCCCTCACCGAAGCCGTCAGCGATCGGATCTGCCGCCACATGAACAAAGACCATGGCGAAGCGGTGCTGGCCTACGCCCGCCACTACGGCGGGGTGCAGCAGGCCAGCACCGCCCGCATGCTGCGTGTGAGCCCCGAGGCGATGGACCTGGAAGTGGATGGCGCCAACCTCTCGGTGCCCTTCGATCACGTGCTCAACGACAGCGAAGATGCCCATCGCACCCTGGTGGCGATGCTCAAGGCCTTGCCCGAGTGATGAGCTGGGAACACTGAACGGCAACGTTGCACTCCTCCCAGGAGATTGCCGCCATGGTCCAGGCCCTGTTGAGAGGATGCCTCGAGCTGATCACCCAGGCCACCTGTCCGCTCTGTGGCCAACCGGCCGAGCCTGAACGCCGGAGGGAGCGTGTTCAACCGCAGCCTTGCCAGACCTGCCGCCAATCGCTGGATCTCGAGACCCAGAAAGGATTGTGTGGTCTTGAGCCCATGCCCTGGTGGGCCTTGGGCTTCTATCAAGGTGCGCTGCGCAGCCTGCTGCTGCGCCAGCGGCGCCAGCCGAGCAACCAGGCAATCCCCTGCCTGGCCAGTTCCCTGGCCTCGACCCTGCCGGCACCGCTACGGGAGTTGAGCGTCGTGGCGATCCCCAGCTGGAAACAACGGGCCAACCCCCTGCCACTGCTGATCTGTCAGGGGCTGGGCCTGCCCCGCCTGGCTCCCCTGGAGCGCAGCCGGGCCACGCTGGGTCAGCACCACCTCAACCGCCGGCTGCGGGCGCTCAACCAGGAAGGGGCCTTCCGGGTCATCCCAGACGGAGTCTCCCGCAGCCGACGTTCCAGACAGGGGCTGCTGCTGGTGGATGACATTCTCACCACAGGAGCCACGGCCCTGGCCGCCGCCGCCGCCCTTGAAGAGGCCGGTTACCCAGTGATGGGGCTGCTCTGCCTGGCCCGGACGCCTGCTCCAGGCCGTGATCTAAGATCATTCGGTGCTGCCAAGCGGCCGGCCGGGATAGCTCAGTTGGTAGAGCAGGCGACTGAAAATCGCCGTGTCCCCAGTTCAAATCTGGGTCCTGGCACTCTTTTTTGAAGCCCTTGTTGAAGGCTGTAACCCATCACTTCGGTGGGCACCCCTCCAAGCTGCCGTTCTCCGAAGCAATGCGAACCCCTCCCGAGCAACCCGCCAACCAACAGTTCAGCAATGCCGACAGCTACGGAATGGCCTTCGATGAGGCCTGGGGACGGATCGGCAGCCTCGATCCCACCGATTCAGGCGCCCGAGAAGCCGCCCTCCAAGGGGTGATCAGCGCCTTGAGCGATCACCCCTTCGCCCTGAGCCAACCGGAGCTGGTGCGCCAGGTCGCCGAGTTCCGCCTGCGCCTGCTCCAGCGTTGAGGGCGCTGAGGTAGGCCAGCCCCATAGGATTCGCCCCATGACCAGCTCCCTGACGCGCCTGGTCCGGATGCTGAGCGCTGGGTTCAGCAATCAGGGCCAGGCTTTCGAGAACCCCCCCCTCTACGCCCACATCCTGGTGCGCTTTCGGCCGCTTCCGCAGCTGGAACCAGGCTCCCTGCTGCTGGAGCAGTCTTACGCCTTCGAGCCCGGCCAGCCCTACCGCATCCGGGTGCTGCGTGCCGAGAGCGCCACAGACGGCAGTCTGCGCATCCACAACCACGCCCTCCACGACGAGCGGCGGTTCTGGGGAGCGGTGGAGGATCCTGAGCGCATGGCGCAGATCCAAACGGAGGATCTGCGCCTGCTCGACGGTTGCACCTATGTGGTGCAAGAGAAGGGTGAGGGCTTCGTCGGGGAGGTTGAACCCGGCTGCCGTTGCCTGGTGGAACGCAAGGGAGCCACGGCCTACCTCGTGAGCAGCTTCGAAATCGACGGCACGTCGATGCGCACAATCGACAGCGGGCACGACCCTGCCACCCATGACCAGCTCTGGGGATCCCTGGCGGGGCCCTTTGAATTCCAGCGAACCGAGGACTTCAGCCCGGAAATCCCCAAAGCCTGGCTGGAGTGCTGGAAGCCTGGCTCGTGAAGCCTTGCGCTGCCCGTGAGCAGGGCAGGGGCTCTAGCCACTCCACACAATCACCAAGCTTGAACAGGCAACAAGCCGAGATGAAGAAAACCCCCGCAATTCGGTGCGATCTCTAAAGATGAGTGAGGGCTTTGCAGTAGTGGTTCTGCTCAGACAGCGCTACAAGCGTCATGACCTTCTCACCCAGGCCTCCATGGCCTGTCCATGCTCGAGCAGAACCCATCGCACTGAACGCCCGAGTGCCCAGCCTGGCCGGGATCAGCGAGGAAGATCCACGGCGCACATCCGAAGGGGTAGTGCGCAGCCCCCAGGCCATGGATGAATTGATCGACCCGGCCTATCTCCAGATCTAGTTTCATGCCTTCAGAGCAGACCAGAATCCCTTGTCCAAATCCCTGTTGCGGGCTGGGCTGAGCAGCACCAGACAGCTCATCCACGATTGCTACTCTGTGAGAAATTCCGCCGAGATCACTAGCGCTGAAATAGCAACTGTCCCGTGGTGGGAGAGGTGGTGGGATGCTTGGAACTCAGAGCTTTATTGATGCGCTACTCGACTCTACCGAGTACATGGAGAACTTCCTTGAGGCCGAGTTCCCCTATCAGTGCGACCGTCTGCACCCCGGCAACGGCCAGGACACCATGCTCTTAAAGCAGCGGACGGGGGCATGCACTCGTAACCTTGGTCGACGGCCAGCCACTGAAAGCGGATGAGACCTTCTTCCTGGAAGTAGCCGCCTTCGGGTGAGCTGAATTGATACCGTTGCTGATCACCACCGCCGCGGCGTATCTCAACAACGGTTCCAGCGATCAGGTGTTAGGCGATGAGCTCATCCATGAATGGCTGTTCACCCACTTCGCCAAAATCCTCCTCCTGAGAGGCTGCCTCCCAGCCATGGCCTTCTTGGTCGGTGGAGATCTCCTCAGCTGTGTCTTCTTCATTGGCCTGGTCCGCGTCGGCCTGGTCCGCGTCATGCAGGGCTCGTAGGGGCCTGGGTGAGCCGCGGGCGGCCAACGGATCCAGCAAAAGCCTCCAGCCGTATGAGGCGCTCATCAGACTGCTCAAGCAGATCAAGCACCGCGGCTGAATCTTCTCCGGCCTGGTCGGAATGCCCCACCAGCCTCCCCAGCTGAAGTTCAAGGCAGCCAAGGCGGTCTTCCATGTCCAGAAGCCGCAGGGTGAGTGTTTCCATCAAGTCACCCAGGGCTCTGATCTGGGCAGCAAGGAAAAGCACCGGTTACTTGGGATCGGAGGGGGAAACAGGACCGGGCGCAGGCCCAACCTGAGCTGAAGTGGTCATGGGTCGTGCTGCGACCGCGTTGGCCGGATATTATCGGGCTGCGCTCAGGACGCCATAGAGGGGAATGTGTCGTGACCCCTCAGATCCCCCCTCTGCCTGATGGTTGTGAGATCAAGCCATCAGCAAGTCATGCTGACAGGCCCGCGATGAGAGCTAAATCTTTAGACCAGGCTCCTGATCAGAGCACGAACTCCTCCTCCTGGTCGGCCCTTCAATGAGGGTGTGCCGCTCAAGGCCCTTGCGGCCCAAGCCGGGATCAGGCTAATCAGCGCCTGCAATTGGCTGGCAGGCTTCCGTGGGGGTGGCTTGGCGACACGGATGGATCAACGGTGTGATCGCCGCATTGCCAGAGCCTTCAAGCGTCCCCACTCGACCGCCTCTCGGTTAAAGAACTTCCTGCGGCTGGCTCCCATCGAGCGTGTCGGCCATCGGAGCCGTCGAGGCGAAAAGGCTGGCTGGCATTGGATCTCAGTCATCCCATTACCCACCCTTACACGCCGCAAACCAACGGCAAGGCCGATCGTTTCGTCAGAACCCTCCTGACGGAATGGGCCAAAGTCATCATGTACCAGACCTCAGAGGAACGGAACCGCTGGCTGCCTGGGTATCTGGGAAACTGAGAAGGCCACAGGTCCCACTTGGATCTCGCTGGCCTCAGACCTCACTGAGTGCCTACGGCGGACGCTGATCGCTGAATGCCTTGGTGGGTCTACACAGCTGGGCACTCTCCCACAGATGACCGTTTGTGAATCATCGCCCATGGGAACGGCAAGGGGGCTGACAATACTCATGTCAGCGGAGGCCCTTCTGGCTATGGGCAGGCTCAGTCGGCCCATAGCCAGAAACTACGCACTTGACTCTCGAGGGCGCAAGTTGCGCACTCTCACACAACTCACGACCCCCATCCGTCGAGAACAGGAGCTTTTTATTCAATGTTCGACGCTTTCACCAAGGTCATTGCCCAGGCTGATGCCCGTGGCGAATTCCTCAGTTCTGGACAGATCGACGCCCTGGGGTCGATTGTTGCTGATAGCAACAAGAGAATGGATGCCGTCAACCGGATCACCTCCAACGCTTCCACGATCGTTGCCAATGCAGCCCGCGATCTGTTCGCTCAGCAACCGGCGCTGATCGCACCCGGCGGCAACGCTTACACAAGCCGCAGGATGGCCGCATGCCTACGTGACATGGAGATCATCCTCCGCTACATCACGTATTCCATTTTCACCGGAGACACATCCATTCTCGAAGATCGTTGCCTCAACGGCCTGCGGGAAACCTATCTTGCCCTTGGCACTCCTGGCGCTTCTGTCGCCGAAGGTGTACGCAAAATGAAGGATGCCTCCATTGCCATCGTCAACGATCGCGGCGGCATCACATCGGGCGATTGCAGCAATTTGATCTCCGAAATCGGCACCTACTTTGATCGCGCCGCCGCCGCCGTGGCCTGATCAGCATTCCCTTTCAGGACAATCCTTACGCTCCCCCCTTCACCCATGTCGAAGACTCCGCTCACCGAGGCTGTCGCAGCTGCCGACTCCCAAGGCCGCTTTCTCAGCAACACCGAAATCAATGCCGCCTTCGGACGCTTCACTCGAGCCAAGTCGGCTCTTGAGGCTGCTAAAGGATTGACAGCCAAAGCAGACACCCTTGTGAATGGCGCCGCGCAAGCCGTCTACAGCAAGTTCCCCTACACCACCCAGATGCAGGGGCCCACGTACGCTGCCGACCAACGCGGGAAGGACAAGTGCGCCCGTGATATCGGTTACTACCTGCGCATGGTCACCTACTGTCTTGTGGCTGGTGGCACCGGTCCGATGGACGAATACCTGATCGCTGGCATCGATGAGATCAACCGTACCTTTGAACTTTCTCCCTCCTGGTACGTGGAGGCCCTGAAATACATCAAGGCCAACCACGGCATGAGTGGAGAGCCTGGAACCGAGGCGAACAACTACATCGACTATGCCATCAACGCGCTTGTCTGAAGCAGGCAAGGCGACCTGAGATCGCCAATTTTCAATGATGCTGGCCTCCTTCGGGGGGCCTTCTTCATGTCTGCGCAAGCCAAATGGGATCACTTCACAGCCACAGCATTTACCCTCTGTTCAAGGAACCTCAATCCGCGAGCAGGGGAAGTAACGATTGATGTGGATTCCTTCCTCCCGCCCCCATAGGCTACATCTTCTAGGGGAAGATTTCATTCAAGCTATCAAGTAACCATGGTACTGCCTTTGCTTCCTGTTAGACCGCTTGCCATGAATGCGCGGGTCACCAGCTTCGCCCTGGCAGGTGAGGAATGCAGCCGGCAGTCCCAGTCGGCCGCGCGCAGCATCGCCGGGACCTGCGATCGTCGTGACCTGGATATCCAGATCGAGCAGGCCTATCGACAGATCTTCTTCCACGCCTTCAAGGTGGACCGCGATCCCATGCTGGAATCCCAGTTGCGCTCCGGGCAGATCACCATGCGGGACTTCGTGCGTGGCCTGCTGTTGTCGCAGAAATTCCGCGACGACTTCTACCGCTGCAACAGCAACTATCGGATGGTCGAACAGACCATCGGCCGAGTGCTTGGGAGGCCCGTCTACGGTGACCAGGAACGCATCGCCTATTCGATTCTGATCGCCCAGCGTGGTCTTCCTTCCCTGGTGGATGCACTCCTGGATTCCGAAGAGTACATGCAGACCTTCGGCTATGACACGGTGCCCTTCCAGCGATCCCGTGTTCTGCCTGGACAGGCGGTGGGCACGATGCCCTTCAACCAGCAAGCGCCTCGCTATCAAGCCTACTGGCGGGACAGCAACGCCAAGCGGGCTCCCGCACAATCGCTGATGTGGCAGAACAGCACCATGGGTCAACGGCCTGCCTGGCTGGCCAATGCCCCCGCTCCATGGGCTCGCAAGCTCTGGCTGAACACCGTCGCGGCAGGGGGCTTCGTGATCACTGGATTGATGCTTTGGATCGCCGTTTCAATGCTCAGCACCGGTGGGCCGGGCTAGTGTTCGAGAGGTTGGAAACCGAGCGAGTTCCTGGCAAATACCAGATTGGAGAGCACACCGCAGAGAGAGCCTGTCATGAATGATTCCTGTCACAGGCTTCTCACCCTGCTGAAGTCATCTTATGGCCAGCATGACATCGTCGTCGACGAAGGTCAAACTGATCTACGCTTAAATCTTCTCCCCGAAACCATCGACCTGTGGGGAGCTACTTACTCTCAGGCAGACAACCCCGACAACAATCTTCTGCTTGCCTGTTCCAGTTCAAGTGGCCCAATTGAGGACACTTCATTGACCTGGGTTGTAGGCTCAGCGATCCGCCATGTTCATGTCAACAGTGAGGATGAGTGTCGGCAGCTATTTCATGCTCTCGGACTGAAACCTGGGTTAGCAGATGCGATCGTCCGCCATTGTCCTGGTATAGCGAATGGAGCCATCTGGGCCTTGTATAATGAACGACATGGACATCTAGTTGCAACTCCCGTGGTCTCTGCAGGGTTGGGACGTGAGGCAATGGCCAGGTTCGCCTCGATCTCCTCATGAAGGCAAAATCATCGATGCTGCAGAAGTGATGGCGAAAAACTTGCCTGAGATGATTGCAGGGGCTCGCATCCTTGGTCTTGCTCATGACAAGACCCTCCCGGCGAATGTTCGTGCAATTTTCCGGCGTGCTGATGATGAGAGCAGGCCTTTGATCACAAAGGAATTCGATGAGATTTGCCAGTTCTCCTCCATTGATTCCGAACCCCTACGCCTGCTTCAAGAGAACGCCTCACAAGTAGTAGCAGACGTCAAGAGAAGATTGGTGGCAGAGGATCCTGGCCTGATCAAGCCCGGTGGATCACTTTTCCCGGAAAGTCGCTCCGAGGCATGCTGGCGCGACTGCTGGCATTTTCTCCGCATCGCCATCTATGCCGTGGCCGCTGATCGGCAATCGTTCACGCACCCACCAGGAGTCAGCGGCTTGCGTGAACTTTATCGAGAACTGGCCGTTCCTATCGACAGCATGGCCAAGGCTTTATGCTACCTGCGTGAAGTCGCAGCTATGCACTACGGATCGCTCGGCGGAAGCAAGGATACCTGGCGCCTGGAAATGGTCATTCGCCATCTGGAGGAGATGATCAGGGAGTTCTCCTGCCAAGCTGGAGAGGTAGGAGCCCCTGTTCTGTGATGTTTTATTTCTCCATCGTGGAGTGCACTCTTCCCAGGGGATCCACAGGGCTCCCCAGCAGTAACCTGAACTGGGAGAGTTCCATCTTTGCAGATTGTTTCTAAGTATTCGTGGGCCTCGTGCATAGCGCATCGCAATCCTCCATAGTGCCTGGTTGGCTTCCTCCGGAATCCAAACTCCCTTCCAACCAGGCCATCGGTCGTGCTTTCGACGCTAGAGGAGCTGATTGGCGTGGGCTGGATCTCGGTGCTACTGATCTCACAGAAGCACGCCTTTGTCGTGTCGATTTAAGGGGAACGAATCTGAGTGGATGCACACTCGATGGAGCCGATCTGCGACTGGCTCGATATGACGGCATGACCATCTGGCCAGACAACTACGAGTTTCGAGGTTCCGGTGCAGTAGGTCCCAAGGCCAAGTTAAGCGGCCACTTTCTCAATAGCGCCGATCTTTCCGGCATGGACCTGAGCGGCTCCCTATTGATGGGTGCATACCTCAGCGGTGCAGATCTCAGCGGTGCTTGCCTCAGAGGAGTGCGCCTGGCAGGAGCGGATCTGCGTCATGCCGTTCTGCGCGGTGCTCTTTGCGAAGGGGTGCGTTTCTCAGGTTGTCAGCTGGATTATGCCGATTTTCGTTGGGCGAGCCTGACCGATGCTGACCTTTCCGCAGCCGAGTCGATCCGTGGTTCCGACTTCACGAGCTCATCAGGGCTGGACTCGATTCGAGAGACCCTGATCGGACGGCCGTTCCAGGAGCTGGACTGTTGGAACCCGCTCACTCGCCGTACGACCCGCGACAGCCTGATGACCTAAACATTGCCGCCTGCATGTATGGACCATCAACCTCCCACAGACCATGCCAAGGTCGGCGTGGTTCTCCTGAACCTCGGAGGCCCTGAGCGGATCGAGGATGTCGCCCCGTTCCTCTATAACCTGTTCTCCGATCCGGAAATCATCCGGCTGCCAACCCCGTTGCTGCAGAAGCCCCTGGCTTGGCTGATCAGCAGCCTGCGCAGCAACAAGTCCAAGCAAGCTTACCGCTCCATTGGCGGCGGTTCCCCTCTACGCCGCATCACCGAGCAGCAGGCCCGCGAACTGCAGAGCGAGCTGCGGGCGCGAGGCATCGAGGCCACAAGCTACGTAGCCATGCGCTATTGGCATCCCTTCACCGAGTCGGCCGTGGCCGACATCAAAGCGGACGGGATGGATCAGGTGGTGGTGTTGCCTCTCTACCCCCACTTCTCGATCAGTACCAGCGGATCCAGCTTTCGGGAACTGCAGCGCCTGCGCCGGGCCGATCCAGACTTCGCAAAGCTTCCGATCCACTGCATCCGCGGTTACTACGACGACCCCGGCTACTTAGGGGCCATGGCCGAACTGATCTCTCGGGAGATTCAGGCCTGTCCCGAACCCGGCAGCGCCCATGTGTTCTTCAGCGCCCATGGCGTGCCCAAGAGCTACGTGGAAGTGGCGGGCGATCCCTATCAGAACGAGATCGAGACCTGCGCCCGCCTGATCATGGAGAGACTGGCCGGCGACCTGGGCCACTCCAACCCTTACACCCTGGCCTACCAAAGCCGAGTGGGCCCAGTGGAGTGGCTGAAGCCGTACACCGATGAAGCCCTGCATGAGCTTGGTGAAGCAGGCGTGAAGGATCTGGTGGTGGTGCCCATCAGCTTCGTGAGCGAGCACATCGAGACCCTCGAGGAAATCGACATCGAATACCGGGAGATCGCCACACAGGTGGGCATCCTCAACTTCCGCCGTGTACCGGCCCTCGACACCACCCCCTCCTTCATCCACGGGTTGGCAGATCTGGTGCAACATGCCCTGGCCGGGCCGGAGGTAAACCTTGACCAGGCAGCCACACTTCAGATCAAGGTGAAGCTGTATCCACAGGACAGGTGGGCCTGGGGCTGGAACAACAGCTCGGAAGTGTGGAACGGGCGGCTTGCTATGTTGGGATTCTTGGTAATCCTGATGGAACTATTGAGCGGCAACGGACCTCTCCACGCCATCAATCTGCTTTGAGATAGGGTGTCACCGCCCTCAGTTTCCATCCTCCAGTTGAGCTTTGTTAAGAACTCAGGGAGAAGAGGCAGTGGCATTTGATTATAGCGGAGTCACTCAAGACCTGCGTTCATAATGGCTTTTGGTCCCGCCTCGCTCCTAGGCGTCGAACGGTTTGACAGCCAGGATCCGCTTGAACTGTTACAAAACGATACAGATGCCAAGAAAGAGCAGCTCATCCGTGCAGTGTATCGGCAGGTGCTCGGCAACTCCTATGTGATGGAAAGCGAGCGCCAGCTGGTCCCCGAATCCCAGTTCAAGCTGGGCGAGCTAAGCCTGCGCGAGTTCGTACGCAGCGTTGCCAAAAGTGAGCTGTATCGCACTCGTTTTTTTGATTCCTGCCCTCGCTACCGCTACATCGAGCTGGGCTTCCGCCACCTCCTGGGCCGGGCCCCAGCCGACTTTGCCGAGATGCGCGTCCATGCCGAACTTCTCGATAGCAAAGGATATGAAGCGGATATCGACAGTTTCATAGATTCAACGGAATATCAGGACACTTTCGGTGAGTGGACAGTCCCCTTCCACCGTGGCTGGAAGACCGAAAGCTGCAAAACCATGCAGGAATTCACTTGGAGCTTCCAACTGCTCCGTGGTGCCAGCAGCAGTAGCTTCAAAGGCAATCTCTCCGGCAAGGCAGCACGACTAGGTGGAAATGTCTATGTGAATCGCCCACTCCCGGTTGTTCCTCCCTCCTCCACGGATACACAAGGATGGAGCTTCAGGCCTTCTGCCAATTTCCAAGACGCCGCAACGCGACTGGGCGTCGGCGCCGGCCAGGAGGGGCGCATCTATCGGGTTGAAGTAACGGCCTACAGGGCCAACTCGATCCGGCCGATTTCACGCTACAAAAAGTCCAATCGGACTTATTTCGTCCCCTTCAACAAGCTGTCTCAAACCTACAAGGAAATTCACCGTGAAGGTGGGGTGATTGCCAGTATCACTCCAAACTGAAAAACGAAATTTTTATTTTCCCCTTGCCGATTCCCTCGCCACCTGCAAAACCATGTCTTCCCAGTCCGCAGCCCTGAGCTTTGGTGCCACCACTCTCCTCGATGCACCTGCTTCTTACAAGCCCGGCG
Organism: Synechococcus sp. ATX 2A4; assembly: GCF_024346375.1. GTDB lineage: Bacteria > Cyanobacteriota > Cyanobacteriia > PCC-6307 > Cyanobiaceae > MW101C3. The sequence goes on from NZ_JAGQCV010000008.1 coordinate 33,068, forward strand.
CCGATGAAACGAGCCTCAACCTCGTTATCAGCGCCTCTTACCGGCATGTGTTCGGCAACACGATGCCCATGGAAAGCGAGCGTCTTGACTCTGCCGAATCACAACTTCGCAACGGCACCATCTCGGTACGCGATTTTGTCCGCTGCCTGGCCAAGTCACCCTTCTATCGCGCACGCTTTTACGAAGCCGTTGCGCCTCACCGTTCGGTTGAACTGGCCATCAAGCACCTGCTGGGGCGACCTCCCATCGACGAGGCTGAGGTGAGCACGCACGTAGCTAAAATGGCCAACGAAGGGTTCGAAGCGGATGTCGACGCCCTGATCGATTCCGACGAGTACGCCTCAGCCTTTGGAGAACACACCGCACCCCATATCCGTTCCTGGAACAGCCCAGAAGGGGCAGCACAGTCGTCCTTCAATCGCATCGCCGCGCTGGAGCAGAACTTCGCTGGCAGCGACATCGCAATGGGGTCACGTAGCCAGTTGCTGACCAGCCTCGCCATGGGACAGCCAATAACCATTCGTCTGCCGGCACATGCTTACCTTACCCAGTCCGGAAGAAGCCTTTCTGGCTCGGGTATGAGCATTCGAGGAGCCTTTGCTCCTGTGCGCCGCAGCAGCAGCGATGGCGGTGATAGCACAAGCCTGAGAGGTGATCTGTATGTGGGCTTCGGTCTTGGCCAGCGCAGTCAGGAGGTCTTCCAGCGTTGCCAGGGAGACACTGCCGACCAGATCCAGGCACTGATCCGTGCCACCTACCGGCAGGTGATGGGTAACCCTCATCTGATGGAAAGCGAGCGCGTGCTCACCTCAGAAAGCAAGTTCATCGAGGGTTATCTGAGCACCCGTGAGTTCGTGCGTTCCATTGCCTGCTCCCATGAATACCGTCGCCGCTTTTTTGAAACCAACGCTCCCTATCGTTTCGTAGAGCTCAACTTCAAGCACCTGCTCGGCCGCGCACCCAACTCCCAGGCGGAAGTGAGTGAACACATCCGTCTGCTGGCTGAAAACGGCTATGAGGCAGACATCAGCAGCTACCTCGATAGCACCGAATATCAGACGTACTTCGGTGAAGATACAGTTCCCTTCCCCCGTATCCAGACGGAGAATGGCCGCGACCAGATCGGCTTCAATCGCCACCTGTCTCTTGTGGCGGGATATTCAAGCAGTGACACCATTCAGAATTCCTCAAGTCTGGTGAATTCGCTGGCGGCCAAAGCGCTCCCTGCCGGATGGAGCAACACAACCGTGCGGATCAATCGCTCGAGTGTCTTCAGCGGCTCTGTCGATCCCACCACAAAAAGGTATCGGATCGTTGTACAAGCGCAACCCGCTGGAGGGCGCCAGCGCACCCCGAATGCCAGCTATCTGGTATCCGGCAAGGACATGACGACCCAACTGGGTTATATCCATCGCCGTGGGGGCCGAATTGTCTCGATCACGGAAGTGGCCTGATCCAAGCAGGGGCCATCTGCCCGGCTGGCTCGCTGAGCAACCTGTCCATTCCTTTCTCTCCCCCGACTTCAACTGTTTTCTCTTCGCCATGACAGTGATCACCAGACAAGCAACAACTTCAGTGCAAGATTATGCCCATGCACAGATGGTGCTGCGCTCCGCCTACCGCCAGGTCTTCGGCAACGCCCATCTGATGGATGAGGAGCTGGTATCAACTGCTGAAAGTCTCTTCCTCCAAGGGGACCTCGCAGTCCAGGGACTGGTTGCAGCCTTGGCCTGCTCAGACACCTACCGCCGGCTCTTCCTCGACAAGAATGGGCCATACCGCTTTGTGGAGCTCAATTTCAAGCATCTGCTCGGAAGGGCTCCCCGCGATCAGGCCGAAGTGAGCGAGCATGTTCAACGCCTAGCTAACGAGGGGTATGAAGCCGAGATCGCCAGCTATGTTTACTCCCCAGAATACATAGGAGCCTTCGGCTTCGACACGGTGCCTTACTGGCGCACAACTCATACCCAAACCGGGGAAAGCAACCTCACCTATACGCGTTCATTAAAACTCAAGGGCGGACAAGCTTCCTTTGACGGTAGCTCTTCTTCCAAGCTTCAGCTCAGTCTTGCCACAGGTGACGCCCCTTCCGTTGCCGTTCGCGGCGGCAGAGGCGGCAGCACGAACCGGAATGACAGACGCTTTCGGATCAACTGGACTACCGCCTCTCCTAGCGGACTCAACCGCAGGGCTGTGCAGGTCTCCATTGTTCCGTTTAGCAGTCTCACTTCAACGCTGCAAAGCCTGCAGCGACGCGGAGGCTCCATTGTATCTATTACAAATGATTAACTGACCACCCCTGCCTCGGGCTAAGATAGTTGGTGGCGATGGCTCTATGCCCAAGTGCCATGTGAGCATGCAACTCTGAATCACGCCACCTTTCCCCCATTCGTGCGCTCAACCTTCTCGCATGGAACAGCAGTTGAATCGCCAGCCAGCCCCAGTAGAGCGACAACCCTCTCACCAAGGCTCTGCCATGGACATGATGATTCATAGCTTGGTGAGCATGGTGCAGGCAGGCAGACCAAAACCTTCCGCAAGTCATGGATCGGGTCTCCTTGTGCATGACCATTGAGCGTTTTTTAACTCGATCTCAAGGCCAGTGGCGGTCGATGCGTTCAGCCCATTCGCTTGCCTTTCGACAGTTTGAAGATGTCCTCAGTCATATCGAAATTGTACTGTTATCGGCAGACCATCCAGATGTAAGCGACATCCTTACCCGAGAATCCATAGACCCCGCCACTATTTTCTCTCCATTCCAGATGTCATGGGAGGCAGAATCGGACTGGGAGCCAGACGACCCTTCCGCTACATCCAAGGGCTCCTGCATTCTGATTCCCATCCCTGAAAATGATCGGGCTGGAAAGTTAGTCCGTAGCGTTGGCTATGCTGAAACAGAGAGCGCGGCTTCAGCCTATCACTTTCTTGACGATGATACCTTCGTCCTCCACACTACTTATGGCCAATCCATTGCCGAAGAACGAATCTGGTTTATATCCGAACACGTCCGCTGTCGCTCCTCAGTTCTGCGTACATCAGCCGGGTCTGGAGTGTTGCAAACATCCTTTGCTTCTGAGGTAAGGCGGATAGCAACAGAATGATGGATGCCAAACAAGCTGTCCACTTCGTAAAGACTCTCTCTGGCCGATTTAGCAATCATGATCAGGCCCAAGGAGAGCCTACAAAGTTTTCCCACATCAATATTTTTTTTAGGCCCCTTGCTTGGAATCTTTTTCAGGGACCCTGGTTCTACTCCGAGCAAAGCTACGATTACGATCCTTGGCGGCCATATCGACAAGGGGTTCATCACATGGTGGTATCCGCCGATCATATTCTCATGCTCAATTTTGGGCTCCGCAATGGCTTACGTTGTGCTGGCGGTGGTTCAAAACCCGATCTCTTGAATGGGTTAGAACGGGAGGATCTGCTGCCTCGACCCGGCTGCGCGATGGAATTCCGTGCCACGACTAACGATCGTTACTGCGGTGAAGTCGAGCCGGGCTGCCAATGCCTTATTCCGCGAGGAGGTCAAATGACCTATCTCGTGAGTGAAGTTGAGTTTGATGATCACCATTGGATCAGCAGAGATCGCGGCTTCGACACTGCCACCCATACCTATCGCTGGGGCTCCGAACACGGCCCACTCCGCTTCAAACGGTTGGAACGTTACGCTGATCATCTCGACGCTGACTGGCTGAGGGACAATCAAGCTGCTCAACCCGAAACGGCATGAGCAAGCACAGCCCAGAAAAGCAACTTCAAACCTGGATTCTCTCCCATCACTTGATCTGCAATGGCACAGACTTCATTTTTGAAACGGTTGATCAGAGCTTGATTGATCGATTTGAATCGTGCTTGACAGCACTTGGTGGACAGCTCCTGTCTGTCAAGGATGTTGGCCAATGGCCTATGGGCCCACGCCGGAGCTTCAAAATCCTCAGAGCCGTTGCGAGAGTACCACGGCCTATGTGCAATGAAACTGTCAGCTACTGGGCAAACCATGGAAGCAACCGAACCCGCTATTCAGAGATCAGCCAGTAGCGCACGGACTTGCTTTCTTTTGCTTTCTACATAGAGATCAGGATCACGACGCAGGATCATTTCCGCTAAGCCGGAAATGCCTTTGATGGATCCCTGCATGACTAATTCCTGCATAGCCATCAAGGCAGCATATCTACACTCCCAACTGGCTTCCTCCTGCGCATCCATCAAATCCGACAGACATGATAACAGACGTTCAGGATTTAAACGCAACAGTGAGAGAATAGCGGCAGGACGGGACTTCACAAATTGTGGCCTGCGATTTTGAATGGCGGTTTCACAAAGGTCCTCCACGCAATCCTGCGCATCTCCCCAGCTTGCAATCCGCCCAAACAGCCGCAGGAAGAAATAGTGCGCTCCATAATCGTTATGAGCTTCCTCCAGCCAACGCTGTTCTAGGAGAGGCCAGAGTGTCACCCCAGGATGAGTGCTCATGGCTTGAAGAGCAAGATAGCAACGACTGAAGTCGGTACCAAACAACTCATTGATCAGAAAGGAAATCTGTGGTACTTCGTCATAGCGATGAACAACCTGGACTCCTTCCGGCTGATCCAAGAGCAGCCTATCCAGCGTTTCCAGAAGCGACAGGCCCTGATGAAGTGGCTCAGCTTCCGGCCAAAGCAGCCGCAGGGCTCGAAGCCGAAAGACTGAGGAGACCGGCGCCTGCAGAACTTGGGGAAGCAGCTCTGCGGCCCTGGAATTGATCACATCCTGGATCGCCGACTGTCGATCCATCTGGTTGGCAAGAAACAAGTGCTCTGCCAGCTCACTGACTCTCTCATGGCTTCCCGAAAGGGTGGCGACTGCCGCCAGAGCAGCCCCACGCACTCCTGGTAATTCATCATCCTGAAGGAGTTCGATCGCCGGAAGGGCCTCAATCACCCCTAAGCCGGCCAGACTCTGAGCCAGTATGCGCCGGTTCTGCCCGGTATCTGCCAACAACATGATCATCTGGTTCAGGATGCGTGGATCCTGGCAACCCAGTTGTTGCAGGGCCCACGCTGCATTTTCTACTAGGTAGTGATCCTCACTCAGGAGACATCTGCCGATGCTGGTGATGGCATCCTTACAGCCAAGGCGCGCCAGCACCTCCACCGCCTTACGCCTGGCCAGACGAGTGGGTTGGCTGTCGTCGTTGCCATCAAGTAGGCTCAGCAGTGCCTGCTCGGAACGCTGACCGGGAAAATTGATCATGTGGGCTGCCGCCATGTAGCGATCGCTGCTTGACTCAAGCTGCTCCACAGGCAAGGCAAGAATGCGCAATGCCTCATCGTGACTGAGACCGGGATGGAGGTTGTTGAAGCGACCGGAATCACCCATCATTGTCACCCAGATCTAGCGATACTCCATTGTCCCATTTACGTGTTACCTTTCCCCGGTTTGTCCCCTAACGAAGAGTGTTGTATACGATCATTGCGAAAGGAGGAACCAACGAGACTTTTCGGCATGATGCGATCCTCTCGCACAACATGCTATGGGTCCATCTCTCACCGACGCACTCGTCGTCACCGTGGCCTATCCGCAGACTCCCCAACGCCTCTCCAGCAGAGTCCTGAGGATTCCACTGCAAAGCCTCAGCAGCATGATGAATGGCCTCCACCAGCAAGGAGCCGTCGTCACCCATGTGGGCGCATCCATCGCCGAACATTCGGAATCTGCTCCCACAGCCGCAGAGAACACCCCGGAGGACAGGCCATCACGTAAACGTGCCAGCAACAAGAAGGGGTGAGGGGGCTCTTCAAGCGAGCCCCTAGCCACTCACTAGCCCTCTGCAGCATCAAGCACCAGCTCGAAGACACCATCGGCAGGTCGGCCCGCCTTTAGGGCTAGCCAGTTGATGGACGCAAGAAAGGCATCGGCATCCACCGTCTCCACGATGTCAACCCCCCAGGCACCCAGCTCCAGTGGAGATCCTGGTGCAGATGGTATGTCCTTGCGGCCGCCCAGAGCCAGGATCGTATGGTTCGTGTCGTGGCCGTGGTGCTGCCGCAGCAAGGCCCAGCCCTCCAAGAGTTCCCTGGCCAGCGCCGTCGAGTCCGCTGTGCTCTCGATCCTGATCAACCAGTGAGGATGGGTCAGAGCCTCGGCCTTGGTGATGCTGGAGCAGTGAAGCGGCAGCCCCTCAGCCAGTTGTTGGGCATCCCATGGCGGCACAGATCCACTCTGAACCTGCAGGTTGTGGGACAGCAGAAACGTGGTCATGGGAGCGCTTGGAAGCTTGACATGTTACTTGCCACATCACCAGTCACCACGATGGCTTCCATGCTGAGACAATGACCCATGCTCCTCCCAGAAGCCTTGAGCAGCGAGCCCACCGGCGTTCCAGCCACACCTCCAGCCGTCTTCCTCAGCGAGTCAGAGGCCTCCCTGCTGGCCGCAGATCTCAAGAAGCAACTTCGTTCAGGTGAACGCCCCCAAGGCGACGAGATGCTGATCGAAAAAATGGTGGCAGGGCTGGGAGATCCACGTGGCCTGATGCGTCTCACGTTCGCCGAAAGCCTTGGTGCGATCGGCACAGCAGCCGTACCGGCTCTCTGCCACGCACTGCGCACCCATGAGAATGTGACGGTTCGCCGTGCAGCCGCGAAAACCCTCACCCTGATCGCTGATCCTGGAGCTCTGCCTGTTCTGGTTGATGCCCTGCTGAACGATGGGGATCCGGTGGTGCAGGGATCGGCCGTCGGCGCAATGGCCGCCACCGGAGAGTGTGCCGTGGATGCGTTGATTGCTGTACTCTCCAGCAGCGAGAGTAGCTCCATGCATCTGGGCCTGGCCAGTTGGGGGCTTGCCTTCGTTGGCGCCCAGGCACCCGCTGCCCTGCGACGCGCCGCACGGTACTCCCACACGGAGGTGAGGATCGCAGCCATTGCTGCTCTCGGTGAGCAAATTCAGTCCCTCGATGACCAGGAAGCTCGAGAGCTGGTGATCGAGGCCCTTGGCGATTCCGCTGAACTCGTACGAGCCGAAGCCGTCATCCTGCTCGGCAAACTCCACGAGCCGACCTGGGCAACTCCTCTACTGAAACCCTTGCTCGGCGACAACTCGGCTCAGGTGCGCAAGAACACGGCCCTCTCTCTGATGAAACTAGGGGCGATCGACGCCCTACCAGACCTGGAGTCAGCTGCAGGCAGCGAAGCCAGCCCTGAGGTGAAACCCATCCTGATCCTCTCCATTCAGCAACTGAGGCAGCATCAAGAGGACAGCAGGGAAGGCTGACGCCCACGCAGATCATCCACCCTTACCAGGGCGGAGGTCACAGACTCCAGTACATAGGCGTCGGTGTCTTCGCAGGCTGCCAACTGGGCCAGGCAGATGGAGACATCAGGATGATCGATGTTGACGAGGGCATTAACCGCTGCCACAGCCTGAGCCTCGTTGCTTCCACGGCAGACTTGGATCAACAGCGGAAGGGCCTGTTCCCCCACCTGGCCGAGGGCCATCACTGCCGCAATGGCCACCACGGGGGACTCGTCATCCAGAGCGGTCTTGAGGACAGCCATCGCTTCGCTGGGGAATTGAAGGCCGGGGAGATTCGAGGCGATCTGGGCATAGGCCTTCACGCAACTGGCGCGAACGGTGCCATCGCGGCTTGACTGAAATTTCTGTGCCAGGGGCAGCATCGCCGGCTCCCCGAAAGCACCCAGGGCTCGCACCGCAGCCCGCCGTCGAACAACGTCCTCATGATCGAGCAGGAGGATAAGACGCGGCAGGGAAGCCTCGGAGTGGTGGCGGACCATGGCCAGGAAGGCCTCGGTCTGCACGTAGGGATTGGGATGCGCGAGATCGACGAACAGCTGATCAAGAGCGCTGGCGCTGGTGGCAGGAGTCATCGAGAGGAGGCCTTGTGAGGACGAAGGGGCCATAGAACGAAAAAAGGGAGGCCCAAAGGCCTCCCCACTGGAGGATCAGCCGATCAGACCGCCCTCAGGAGAGGGAGTTGATGGCGTAATCCAGGTAGCTCTTGAACTCGTTGAGAGCCTGGGGGCTCATGTCGCGAGGGGAGCAGGCGCGGTCACGGGTGTAGGTGAGTGCCTCCACGTAGGCCGAGGTGGGCAGGTTGAGGGTGCGGTACACCTCACGAGCTCCTGCGATGCCCCACTCGTCGAGGGGGCCGGTGCCGCCCACCACGAGGCAGTAGTTGACCAGGCGCAGGTAGTGGCCCAGATCGCGGTAGCACTTGTCGACCTTGGTCTGGGTGCTGCCAGCTTCGCCTTGCTGCTTGAGGTAGGGGTACTTCTTGAAGCAGGCATCGCCGGCTTCACGGGTAACTTTTTCCCAACCATTCGCCAGCTTCTCAGCGGCTTCCAAGCGGGCCGCAGCGCGCTGAATGTTGCCCTGAACGGCTTCGAGGTCGTTCTGGCTGGGAAAGCGACCGGCGGCGTCAGCGGCGGTCACAACGGTGGTGACAACTGATTTCATCGAATGTTTCCTGTGTTGGAGGGTAAAAAAGTGAAAATGGATTAAGTCAGCCGATCAGGCGAGTGCGCTGGCCACGCGGTCAAAGTAGGAAGCAGCTTCGGCCACCAAGGCGGAGCAGTCACCCTGGATTGTTTCCATCTTGCGGAAACGGGTCTCGTCGGGATTGGTGCCGGTGGTATTGGTCTCGTTGATGTGGGCGGTGGACGATGCCTTCATGATCGACACGGCGCGAGCAGCCGACTGCAGAGGCACGCCCAGAGCGATGTAGGTCTCCTTGAGGCCGTTCAGGCAGCGGTCATCCAGCACAGACGGATCACCAGCCAAGAGTGCATAGCTGATGTAGCGCAGCACGATCTCTCCATCGCGGAGGCAAGCGGCCATGCGACGGTTGGGATAGCAGTTACCACCAGCCTGGATCAGACCGGTGTTCTCACAGATCATGCCAGTGACAGCATCAGAAACGATGCAGGAGGCATTGGAGGTGATGGCGTTAACGGCGTCAAGCCTCTTGTTGCCCTCGGCAACGTAATTGCGAAGTGTCGCCAGTTCACCGCTGCCGATGGCAGCATTTTTTGCGTCAGCACTGATAACTGTGCGAGAAAAGGCGTCGAGCATGGGGCAAACCCGGACTTAGGGGAAATGTTGGGAGGAGCTTCGTGCATTGCTCAAACGGCTCTGATTGCTACAGGAGAAATCAGGAAACCATTGATCGCGCTAGTCCCGAGGACCGAAGCTCCATGAAGTTACGCGGAGACCCTGGCACCCCCCCCCTATTAAACGCGTCACGCAAGATTTCGTGATGCGAACCAGGCCGGCCATGCGCGCGATGGTGGCAGCCGACAAGACCCCACGCAGGAACAGGGGTCCCCAGAGTCATGACCCTGGTGCCGGGGAGAAGCCGGCCCTCACCGAAGAGCGTATTTTACATTTTCTTCTTCTTCGGATGGCGGCGGCGGGTGATCTGGCGCGCTGGTCATGGCACGCGTCAGCTGGCTTCGTACCCTGATCGGCAGGACTGCGCCACTCCATGTCAGAACCCAGCCTTCAGGAACTGAACGACTCCATCGAGGTCCTTGCCGCCTACAGGGATCGCCTGGTGGCTGATGTCACGGCCATGGGCCAGCGACTCAAGCTCCCCCAGAAGAAGGTGGACGCCACCCTCGCCTCCCACGCCGAACTGCAGCGCATCGAGGCCGTCCTGACACAACTGCTCAGCCAACGGGACACCAGCTCTTCCATCTGATCCAACCCTGAGACCAGCCGGCGGTGGCTGGATCAGTCGCGACACATCGCCACCGATTGTTTTCAAGAGTTTCCTTAAGGCCCTCCTGCTGGTGGACGTATTCAGGGGGTGGGCACTTGTAGCGTTCAAGACTGCCCTCTTCCGCCTCCCTCCCCATGCCTGTCGCACTTGCTTCCCAATTGAGGGAGGGAACCAAAAAAGCCCACACGATGGCCGAGAACACCGGTTTTGTGAGCTGCTTCCTCAAGGGGGTGGTGGACAAGGCCAGCTACCGCACCCTGGTGGCCGACCTCTGGTATGTGTACAGCGCCATGGAAGAGGCGATCGGCAAGCTCACCGCCCATCCAGTGGTCGGGCCGATCGCCTTCGCCGAGCTCAACCGCCGCGAGGCCCTTGAGCAGGATCTCACCTTTTACTACGGAGGCGACTGGCGCCAGAAGATCCAGGCCACACCTGGCGCTCAGTCCTATGTGGCCCGTCTGCATCAGGTGGCCAAGGACGCTCCAGAGCTGCTGGTGGGCCATCACTACACCCGCTACATCGGCGATCTCTCCGGCGGCATCATTCTCAAGAACATCGCCCAGAAGGCGATGAACCTGAGCGAGCACGACGGCCTGCGCTTCTACGAGTTCGACGCCATTGCCGACGAGAAGGCGTTCAAGACCACCTACCGCGCCACCCTCGACGCACTGCCGATCGACCAGGCCACCGCTGATCGCATCGTGGCCGAGGCCAACGAGGCCTTCCACTGCAACATGAGGATGTTCCAGGAACTGGAAGGCAACCTGGTGGCGGCCATCGGAAAGGTGCTCTTCGGTTTCCTCACCCGGCGCCAGCGGGCAGGCAGCACCGAGGCTGTCGCCGCCTGATTCGATGCAGACCGCACTACCATTAACCATGGCGGAGTTCCTGGCCGCCAGTGCCGGCACTTGGTTGACGCGCCGCGCCGTTCACCATCTCGATCATCAGGACGATGAAGCCGGCGATTCCAACCTCACAATCGAGCCATTCGAGGCCTCCGATGCGGTGGTTCAGCGGGTCTGCGACAGCCTTGGGCTGGCCTCAGCCCAAGTGGCGGGCGGAGCTCGCTTCTGGTGGGAAAGCAACCTCAAGGAGGGGAGCCGCAGTGACGAGCAGGCGGCCGTGCTGGTCGATGTGGTGGATGACCAGAATCCCCGCCAGGGATTTCTACTGCGGGACAAGGGCTACATCGAGAAGCAGCCGGTGATGAGCACCTACTCCTTTGCCGATGACGGCCTGTTGACGATTACCACCCGCTATGACACAAATGTCGGCGTGGAGCGTTGCTGGTTTGTGACCGAGGGGGTACGAATCCGTGTCAGCAGTGTGCAGTTTCTCGATGGAGTCAGCATGACAACCTATTGCACAGAGCTGCGCTGCCCCAGCACCGATCAGCTGGAAGCCATGTCTGCTGAAGCCCAGAGTCGTTTCCACCTCTCCACCCCAGCGACTGGCCACTGAGGCCTGATCCTCCCAATGTTCGACTCCTTCCTCGATGAGCTCCATGCCGGGATCAAAGCCAGGGGGGCAGAGGCTCTGTCGATCCCGGACGGCTTGGCGGAATGCCGCTCTGCCAAAGGCAACAGCGTCATCCGCAGCTGGCTGTGGCACTTGCCCGGCATCCGCCGCTGGCGGGTGACCCGGCTCGATGCAGGGGACAGTCTGCAGGTGCTCAACTCAGTGGCCTATCCCGCCTTCAGCCGCGACCAGCCTCTGCTGGGGATCGATCTGCTCTGGTTCGGCGCACGCCAGAAACTGGTGGCCGTGCTCGATTTCCAGCCCCTGCTTCAGACCCCGGACTATCTGGATCGGCACCTCCAGGGCCTGCATCGATTGCACGACCGGTTTCCTGATCTCAGTGGCGAGGAGACCATGCGCTCCTATGACCCGCACCAGTACTTCTCCCCCTGGCTGCTGTTCTGCCGCGGGAACGCTGAACAGGCTCAGGGAGCCTTGCCCGAAGCGTTCGGTGCCTTTCTCTCCCAGTACTGGGCCCTGCACGACAGCCCCGCCACCGGCCTTTCCCTGGAGCCTGAGGAGGTAGCCCGTCTACAGAACGCTTACGACATCTACAGCGCCGAACGTGATCCAGCTCACGGTCTGTTCACCAGCCATTTCGGCAAGGCCTGGTCGGACCGTTTCCTGCATGAGTTTCTATTCCCCGGGAGCAGCCAGGCACCCGATCCGACCCCCGAGCTAGCCCCATGACTCCTTCCTTGCCGACCCACCCGTGCAGCCTTGATCCAGTCACCCTGCCCGGATGGAGATGGGGGCCTTTCCTGGATCACGCCGTGGAGGCCCTTCAGCCTCTGCGGCCTGAGGCCTACCCGATCGAGCCCCGTTTTCTGCGGCGTGAAGGTCTCACCGGTTCCAAAGCCCACCCCGTCGCTGTGACAACGTCCACCTGGGCGTGCAGAACTGACAAGCTCCGGCAGGTTCGGGCCGCGTGCGTGGAGGCCGGGATGGCCGCCTCGGTGCTGAATTTCGTGGCCAATCCCTCCAGCAACTTCGATCTTCCCTTCTTCGGAGCCGATCTGGTCACTCTGCCCTCGGGTCATCTGATCGCGCTAGATCTTCAACCCGCACTCAAAAAGGATCAGGCCCACACCATCCGAGTCTGGGAGCGTCTGGTGCCGCTGTGGGAGAACTGGACGAAGCTTCTGCCTTCAGGGGGGCCGATTCCATCGGAAGCGGAGCCCTACTTCTCTCCAGGGTTCCTGTGGACGCGTCTTCCCCTCGGCGAGCAAGGAGATGAGCTGATCCGCTCAGCCGTGTTTCCGGCCTTCGTGGCCTACTTCGATCTCTATCTCCAGCTGGTGGCGGAAGCCACCCCTGTGGAGGAGAAGCGCTGCGAAGAACTGCTGGCAGGCCAGCAGCGCTATGTGGACTACCGGGCCGAGAAGGACCCAGCACGGGGCATGCTCACCCGTTTCCACGGGGCCGAGTGGACTGAGGCCTACATCCACGAGGTGCTATTCGACCTCTGAGATCAGCCCTGCAGGCAGAAAGGGATGGCCTTGCCAGCCCCAACTATCTCTCGCATCCTATTGGGTGATGGGTTGTTTGGTTAGGGCTCGATCGCTCAATGGCTGCCTCCCCGCATTCCTATCGCCGGGATGGAACTTCGGGCATGCTCCTGGGCCTGATGCACCACCGCCAGGGCATGCCATGGGCCTGTTCGAGGTGCAGCCACTCCTCGCATCGAAGGGTGCGATATCCTGCAGAGTGGCGGCAAAATCAACTTGGCCGAAGCGGAGCTGCCTGCTCGCCGTTCGCGCTTGCGCCGTTAGCTCTCGCCTTAGATCAGGAAGCTCGTGCTGCGGTCCACCAGTCGGTCGCCCGGAGCCACCGGCACGGCGCTGGTGGAGAAGACATTCTCTTACCCGATGAACGGCTGGTCGCTGGGCACCAGCAGGGATTTCCGTCATCAGCAGTGGTGAGAGTTATCCATGGTGTCAATCTCACCGTCAATCGTCGATTCGATAGACGCTGAACTCCTTGGTGACAGACCTGTCTTCGCTGGCTTCATGCTCTGCCTGGCCAAAGGTCACCTGAAACCACCATTGGCGACAGTCATCGCTGCGCCGCTTCACCTTATAGCTCCGCATCTCCTGGTCCCTGAGGGCCAGAACGAGGGCGTCACCACTGCAACCTGGGCAGGTCACCCGAAGTTCCTCAAGTCCCTCCGCAGTGATCCGGTAGCTGGGCATTGGAACGGCACACCTCAAGCCACTCTCAAGCGAGGCCGGCCCGAAAACCACCTGCATGGGGAAAAACAGTAGCCTTCGCCACACTCCCTCAACAACTCTAGACTAATCTTTACGAAATGCAACAGTCGTGTGACCTCCTCTCCGGACCTGGCTTCGCTCTACCAGATGCTGGCCAACCAGCAGCGACCCATCCTGCCCTCAGGTGAGCAGAGGGCCATCCTGGGCTGTGGCTACGTCGGTGAAGCGGTCGCCAAGACCTGGAGGCAGCAGGGACATGAACTCTGGGGAACCACAACCCGTCATGAACGCTTGATCGAATTGGCTGAATTTGTTGATGCGCCAGTTGTTTTTGATTCCACGGACTCCAGCAGCAACCTGGATTTTACCAGAAATCTTGATGGAATACTGGTGTCCTTCGCGCCCTCAAAGAGTGCTCATGTTGACATTAACCAATATCAGGAGACATTCCTTGGAGGCCTGGAATTATTGATTGATTCGATAAAGCATCGTTCAAGTGAAACACCACTTCAGTTGGTTCACTTGAGCAGTTGCGGCGTTTATGGAAATCGGCGCGGAGCAATGACCGACGAGACTGACCAGCTCGACTGTCTTCACCCCGTCAATGAGGTCCTGGCAGGAGCTGAAGAGATGATTCAATCGGTCCGCTCAGAGACAGTCAACGTCTGCATTCTACGACTGGGCGGCATCTATGGTCCCGGTCGTGATATTCCTGGTATGCTCCTTTCAGCAGCAGGCAGCACGATTCAGCGCAATGGTCAAAATGTGCCTTGTTGGGTCCATCTTGATGATATTGTTCGTGGAGTAAATTTTGCTTTCGAGCACAATCTCAACGAAATCTACAATTTGGTGAATGATACTCAGTACACCGGTCAGGAGCTTACGGACCGCTTGTGCGAACGGGCTGGCCTGCCTACAGCGAAATGGCTGTCGGTGGACACGACCGATCGCGTGCTCAATGCGAGAGTGAGTAATGCCAAACTCAAGCGACTCGGCTTCACGTTGACTCAACCCTGCATGGTGGGCTGATAACGCCGTTCAACCCAACGAGTCAGCTGATCCTTCTCATCGTATTCAATGATCAGATGCACAAAGATCCTGGCACTTAACAAGCAGCCAAAATTCAGATCAAATGGTCTATGAAGAAAACTTCCTAGCACGCTGCACAGTAGATTGTCAGCAAAATAGCCGTTAACATCATGCTTTTGAAAGCTTCTGGCAGCGAACCCCTCGATCGCACGTTTTGAAGGCGTGTGCTCAGTCCATTTGCCGGGTCGTAATTCCTGCTCCATTCCAGGCCAACCTGCTATTGCCTAGCATAGATCTTGCTGAGAATCTGGTTCGTCCCGAACGGGATCTATGCAAGCTCTCTGGCAGCGAAAGGGTGTCGCGGCCAATGATTAAAGGTTCCTACCATGGTTATCCTGCCATTGATAGAGAGCAATGATCATGGAGCGGGAGCGAGAGGTGAAAAATTAACTTCATGGCCAGCACGTCCAGCCCTTCCGTCCATTTCCAGACTTGACTGATCAGCTGCATCTTGAAAATGCCAATAGCTGTTGCCTAGATTATAGTTATGCCTATGCAATGGAAACTTGCGTTCCCCGTTTGAAGCAAATCGCAAGCCTGTTCCAGACCAAAAGTCCCGTGTCGGCATCTGAAAAACTTATCGCATACATTGTTGACCCAGCTGGATCTGATTCTCCACGGGTCAGATCTATTCCAGCGCTCTCTCGGCCGTACCAGGGCGTCACCCCCTGCCAGTCGCCATCAAAGCTGGCTCGCATCAGATCCCACTGACGATCAGCTCCTGTGTTGCTCTGGCTGGTCGTGCTTGCCATGGTGCTCAGCCCAGAATCCGGATCGTCATCGCCTGATTCTCTCAGGACGAAGAAACGTCCAGCTAAAAGTAGACCTTTTGGAGGCGAAGTTCGGCGGCACCGGCTCGGGGTGGCGAAGCTGCTTCTCATGTCTGAGCAGGGGAGAAGCCCCTTGTTCAGGCTAGCGTGGAGTTCCCGTAGACGCCGTTCTGAAAGAGCTGAGTGGCGCCCCACCCGCTGGTGGACGAAGACAAGAGCGATGATCTCGTTGCAGTGGCACGGATTCAGCGCAGGTTGCGACTACTGCACTAGATAATCACCTGATCGCTGATATGCAAGGCAATTCAACAGAAGATTCTGGCCATTTCGCCTGTGAGGGCATAGACCTTGTAGGCAAGGTAAAAGACCAATGTTTAGTCAAGAATGTGTCCACAATACCAAGCAGCAATTTCGGACGAAGTACCGTTCTCCACTGTATTTTCTGCATTTACGTCTTCACATCAATGGTGATCTGCACCCTCTCCCGATAGGCGTTGAAGCAGTGGCCCTCGGTGGTGATCCGCAGGGCGGTGCCCTCCCTGAGAGCACAGTTGAGGCGGAATATAAGGGGCACGTAGCTGGCGGCGAGGCTCACCGATGAGATCCCCTCGAAGCAGGCGTCTGGCGACCCAGTGGCTGGGAGGGAGAGCATGGGCCTCGAAGAGCCTGGATACCGGGGGTTTCTGCCAAGACCCAGCGCTAAAGAAACGATCCCGCCGCCGGAGTGCTCATCAGGACATGGGGAGATGGGGAGATGGGGCCCGTCGGATGGATGCAATGGCAACATCAATGGTTCCCCTATGCACCGTGCGGGCCATGGCTGGCACTGCTGATCTGGATTCCGCTATGGCCACAGCCGGCGAACCCATCTCGGAGGAGGAAGCGTTGCAGCGACTACGCCAGAGCGAGGATCAATCCCATCAGTACTACGCCGCCTGGTGGCTGGGCCGTATGCGCAGCCGCCATCCGGAGACAGTGCCCCTGCTTCAGGCGGCCTTGCGTCGGCGCCAGCCCCGCGCGGTTTCGTCCGGTGTGGAAGAGAATGCCGTGGCCCGCAATGCCGCCCGGGCGCTGGGAAAGCTAGGGGATCCACAGGCGATCCCCGATCTGCTTGCTACCCTTGAGGACGAGGACGACGGGCTGAGGGAAGCGGCGGCGCGAGCTCTTGGGGAACTCCGTGCAAGGGAGGCTGTTTCGCCGATCTGCGCCCGCTTGGCCAGCGATCAGGCAGGGCAACCCCTTCCCAACAGCCTGAGGTTACGAGAGCCCTGCGAGGCCCTGATCGAGGCCCTGGGGGACATCGGCGTAGCCTCTCCCGATGTAGTGGACGCGATCCAGCCTTTCGCCATCCACGAGCGGCCCCTGATCCGCAGCGCCGCAGCGAGGGCCCTTTTCCAGCTCACACAAGATCCGCGCTGGGGACACAGCTTGATCGAACTGCTTGAACATCCCCAGCTGCAGGTCCGACGTTCCGCACTGATGGACCTGGGCGCCGTGGGTTGGCGACCGGCGCTCGAACCGATCCGGGACACCCTGGCTGAAAACAGCCTCAAACTGATCGCCCTACGGGGGCTGGTGGAACGGGGCCAAGCCCCCCCTGACACCGAGACTGTGCTTAGGGCGATGGACGACTTGCTTTGAATAAGACAGGAGCCGATGGTCTGAGCCTGGTCAGGCCCTTCATCAGAGCCGTGGAGCGCGCCGACAGCGCGGATGGGCTGCAGAAGGCGGCCGAAAATCTGGCTGGAGCCCTCGCTGCTCTGGCGAAGGCAGATCATCAGGGTGAGCCGCACTGCGATCCCGAGACCTGGGACGTGATTGATTGCCTGCTCCAAGTGCTTGGATTCAACAATCCTGGGGCCGCCGTGGCTGCTGTGGACGGGTTGATCGCGATCGGCCCTCCTGCTGTGGAGCCGCTGCTGGGCAGCCTCGATGGCCACAACTACGGCGCCAGGGCCTGGGCCGTGCGTGCCCTGGCCGGGATCGGTGATCCCCGCGGCCTGGCGGTGCTGGAGGAGGCCCTTGCTGAAGACATCGGGCCGAGCGTGCGGCGCGCGGCGGCCCGCGGGCTCGGCCAGCTGCGGTTGGAGAGCCTGCCGCAGGCGGAGCGCAGCGCCATCTGGCAGCGCTGTCTCACGGGGCTGCTGGCTGGAGCGGCCGATCCGGAATGGGTGGTGCGCTATGCCGTCGTGGTGAGCCTGGAGCAACTGCTGCCCCATCCTCTTGCGGCTGAACAGCGCGTGCGCGGGCTGGCGCAGCTGGAGGGACTGGCCGCGCCGGCTTCGGAAGACACCTTGGTGGTGCGTCTGCGCGCCAGGCTGGCGCTCGACAATCTGTCTGGCTGATGGCGATGGCTCCCACCCGTGTCCTGTTTGTCTGCCTCGGCAACATCTGCCGCTCCCCGGCGGCGGAAGGGGTGTTTCTCAGCCAACTGGAGCAGGCCGGGCTCTCGCACGCCTTTGCTGTGGATTCCGCCGGCACGGGCGGCTGGCATGTGGGCCATCCCGCCGATGCGCGCATGCGCGCCGCTGCCGAACGGCGCGGCATCCTGCTGACCAGCCGTGCCCGCCAGCTCGAACGGGAAGACCTGGACCGGTTCGACCACATCCTCACAATGGACGAGGACAACCTGGCCGCCGTGCGGGCCCTGGCCGGAAGCGGCAGCCACAGGGCCACGGTGACCCCAATCACCAGCTACTGCCGCCGCCACGGCGCCAGCCACGTGCCCGATCCCTATTACGGCGGCAGCCAGGGGTTCGAGCAGGTGCTCGACCTTCTCGACGACGCCTGCGCCGGACTGCTGGCGCAACTGGAAGCCAAAGCCGGCGAAGCGGAAGCTGCTGATGGCGGCGGCCCTGCCAGTGGGGGCGGCCCTGATGGTGGATCGGGGAACGGCGGTGACGCGGCCTAGGCCGGATCCGGCCAGGCCTCCTCCGGCACCCGCTCGCGAAACAATTCCGTCAGACGATCAATCACCGCTTCGATCGCCATGCCGTCGGTGATCACCTCCACCGCATCTTCAGCCTGCAGCAGGGGCGCCACGGCGCGGGTGGAATCGAGCCGGTCACGTTCGGCGATCTGGGCCTCCAGCTCGGCGCCTGCCGGCACAGCGAAGCCCCGCTCGGCCAGATCGAGCGCCCGGCGGCGCGCCCGCTCCGCCACGGTGGCCGTGAGAAACACCTTCAGTTCGGCGTCCGGGAACACGGCCGTGCCGATGTCGCGGCCTTCAGCCACCAGGCCGCCGCGCTCCCCCATGCCCTGCTGCTGACGGGTGAGCGCCTCACGCACGCAGGCATGGGCCGCCACCACGGACACCTGGGCGGTCACGTCCGGGCTGCGGATCGCGGTGGTGACATCGGTGCCGTTGATGGTGACGGACGGTTCGCCGCCGGGGCCATTGTCGAGGCGAAGCTCCAGGGCCTCGAGCAGGGGGGCCACAGCTGCCGGATCGGCCGGATCGGCCCCCTGGCGCTGCACCCACCAGGTGACGGCCCGGTACATGGCGCCGGTGTCGAGATAGATCAGCCCCAGCCGCCTGGCGAAGGCACGGGTCACCGTGCTCTTGCCGGCACCGGCGGGGCCATCGATGGCGACGATCGGGGGTCGGGTCATCAGAACGGTGTGATCGATCAGGCGGCTGGGCCCGCAACGGACGGCCACGGCCAGCAAAGCCATTCCGTGCAGCTGGGTCACCGGCGCCAGGGTCTGGGGGACCACCAGCTCGGCGTACTCCACCGCAAGGGCGGCGGCCTCGAGACCTTGGCACACCGCGTGCAGCACCACAGCGGCGCTGCGTTCCCCTGCGGCCACCAAGGCCCGGCCGGCTTCCAGCGCCCGTGGCAGGCCCGCAGCCTGCAGGCGTTGGGAAGGGGACAGATAACGGTTGCGGGAGCTGCCCGCCACACCATCGGCTTCGCGCCAGGTGGGGCAGCCGCGGATCTGCAGCGGCAACGAGAGATCGGCCACCACCCGACGCAGCACCACCAGCTGTTGCCAGTCTTTTTCGCCGAGCCAGAGCTGCTGCGGGCGGATCAGGCCCAGCAGGCGGCACACCACCGTGGCCACCCCTTCAAAGTGGCCCGGACGATGCCGGGCGCAGAGGCCGCCCAGCAACGACGGCGGCGGGCACACGCGGGTGAGGCCCGCGTCACCTGCAGGAAAGAGCTCTGCGGCCGTGGGCACGAACAATGCCGCTGCTCCGGCGGCCTCCGCCAAGGCGCGATCGGCATCGAGCGTGCGGGGGTACGACTGGAAGTCCTCCCCCGGGCCGAACTGGAGCGGGTTGACGAACAGGCTCACCAGCACGCGCGGTCTCCGCCGACTGCCATCCGTCACCGCCACCGGCCGGCCAGCCCGCTCAATCAAGCTGAGATGGCCGCGGTGGAGCGCCCCCATGGTGGGCACGAAATGAAGGGGCACGTCCCGCGTGGAGGAGCTGCCGCACCAGCGCTGCAGCTCCCGGCGAGTTCTCAACAGGCGCACCGGCTCCACAAGCGAAAGGCCCCAACCGAGAGATTCTCGGATGGGGCCTGGACACCCTTGAAAAGGGGGTTGAGGAGGAAGAGCTACCGCAGACGAAGCTCTACCGCAGAACTTCAAGGCGGACAGGGGCCAGGCCGCTGGACACAAGACCCAGGTGCTGGGCCGCTCCATGGGCGATGTCGATCACACGGCCGCCGGTGAAGGGGCCGCGGTCGTTGATGCGCACCACGGCCGTGCGGCCGTTGGAGAGATTGGTGACCCGGACTTTGGTGCCAAAGGGGAGGGTGCGATGGGCGGCCGTCATGGTGCCGGGCCGGAACACCTCGCCATTGGCGGTGCGGTTGCCGAAGAAGCCGGGGCCGTACCAGCTGGCCTTGCCGCTGCTCACGTTGACGACGCGCGGAGCGCGGGGAGCTGGGGCCACAGGGGCGGGAACAACCGGGCGAACGTCAGGTTCGGGGGCAGCTTCGCTCTGCACGTCCCGGATGGCCACGTCAGTGCTGGTTTCCAGCTCGACAGTGGGCTGGTTCACCTGCGCCGAAGCCAGCAGGAGGGTATTGCTTGCAAGGGTTGAATCAGCCAGAGCCGGAATGGCAAGGCTGCTGCCGGACAGCAGAAAGGCGATAGCGCCGAGGGAGAAAGAAGCTTGCATAACGCTCGGAACGCCTCTGGGTGAAAGAAATCGCCAATGAGAATTGGGTGATTTCTTTGGCTCTCAGCAGCCAGGAAACGACCTGGAACATCGAGCAGACGAGAGGAATTCCTAGGCAGAAGTAACGGCCCGGCAAAGTTAGACTGTCTTTTCAGTGCAGTTCGGCCAGGAATACGCCGAAGAAAATGATCAGGAAGAATCATCAAAGCCGACATCCCTGTCACTGTCTGCACTTCCTGACCACACCAACCCAGGCAATGATCAGCGAACCCGATGATCCCGATCAGCGCCACTGATGGTTTCTTGTGCCAATCGGCCGGGCGTCCACCAGAAATGGCGCCCGCAGGTCGCGAGCGGCAAGGCATTCAGCGCCTTTGCCCCGCTGCATCGGAGGATCGGGGGAAGTGATCGCCCGTCTTGAAGGACCAAAGCCATGGACTACCGCAGTGCAGGTGTGGATGTGGCTGCCGGTCGCGCCTTCGTGGAGCGCATCCGCAGCAGCGTGGAATCAACCCGCCGCCCTGAGGTGGTGGGGAATCTTGGCGGCTTTGGCGGGCTGTGCCGGCTGCCGGCCGGGCTGAAGAAGCCGTTGCTCGTCTCTGGCACCGATGGCGTGGGCACCAAACTGGAACTGGCGCAGGCCCATGGCCGCCACCACGACGTGGGCATCGATCTGGTGGCCATGTGCGTGAACGACGTGGTCACCAGCGGCGCTGAGCCCCTGTTCTTTCTCGATTACATCGCCACCGGCAAGCTGAGCCCTGAGGCCATGGCCGCCGTGGTGGAAGGCATCGCCGACGGCTGCCGCCAGAGCGGCTGCGCCCTGCTGGGCGGGGAAACCGCCGAAATGCCCGGCTTCTATCCCAGCGGTCGCTACGACCTGGCGGGGTTCTGCGTGGCTGTGGTGGACGAGGATGCGCTCATCGACGGACGGCAGGTCAGCGCCGGTGATCGCCTCGTCGCCCTGGCCAGCAGCGGGGTTCACAGCAACGGCTTCAGCCTGGTGCGACGGGTGCTTGAAGCGGCAGGGGCAAGCGGCGAAACGCAGCTGCCCGGCAGCGGCGCTCCAGTGATCGCGGCCCTGCTGACGCCCACCCAGCTGTATCCCGCCGCGGTGAAGGCCCTGTTGGGCGCCGGGGTGCCGCTGAAGGCGATGGCCCACATCACCGGTGGCGGGCTGCCGGAGAACCTGCCGCGCGCCCTGCCGGCACACCTGCATGCGGTGATCGATCCCGCCAGCTGGGAGCGGCCGGAGCTGTTCCGCTGGCTGCAGGAGCAGGGCAGCATTCCCGAAGCAGACCTCTGGAACACCTTCAACCTGGGGGTGGGATTCGTGCTGGTGTTGCCGCCGGAGGCCCTGGCTGGCGCTCTGGCGGTCTGCGCTTCGATCGGCCAACCCGCCTGGCCGCTGGGAGTGGTGGCAGACGGTCCTGCTGGCAGCTGCCCGGTTGGGGGGTTGCCGTACTGACACCACCTGCTGGAAGTGACAAATTGGACCTGGCTAACCCGCGATCGGTCGTCGAGCAGGTGACACGATTCGCTCCCCATGCTCCGACGGCCTTCTGGAGCCCGCTGGAGCCACGTCTTTGTCGATAACTCCCCTTGCCCATGATTCCCAACCCCGGTCGCATCACCCGTCGCCGCAGCTCCGCGCCCCCTCTGGCCCCCGTTCCCGTGCCGCCTCGCCGTCACGGTGAGAGCTTTTCCCGCCCCCCGATCCGTCCCACTTTTCTCACCCTGCGGGACTACGGCAAGGTTTACGTGGCGGATCTGCCGCGCCTCTCTGATGGCCAGCTGGGGCACGTGCTCAAAGAAGCCCGCGACATTCTCGAGAGCCTCAACAATCGCCTCAAGGAACTGGAACTGCAGGCTTCGCTCAGCCCGCTGGAGCAGGAAACCGTGATCCGGGCCGGCACGAAGCGGGACGTGACCGAGCGCTTCATCCAGGCCCTCACCGAAGAGCTTGAACAGCGCCGCAACAACCCCGCCCTGCGCGCCGCTGTGGGCGAATCGTTGGCACGCACCTTCCTGGAGATGGCCCGCCACCGGCTGCCGGGTTCCACCTTCGATTCCCTGCTGCAGGAGGCGATGGCCGCCTGCGGCAGCGATGACGGCACCGCTGTGGCCGAGGAGGACGCCGCCACCGAAGACGAAGAATCAACGGAGCGCTGCGCGCCGGTGCTGGTGCGCGTCACCCGGCCCGCCGCCATGCCGGTGGTGCTCACACCGGATCCCTCGCCGGCATAGCCGCACGGGGCCCCTGACGCTGCGGGTGCCCACCCGTTCAGTTGGCTGACGTTCTGGTGGTCTGAGGTTCAGGCGCTCTGAAAGGGATTGGCAGGCATGCGCACTGGCAACGCCAGTGCCAGTGCATCAAGCTCGCGGCGCTCGGCAGCGGTGAGCTGCCAGGCCAACGCCGCCGCTGCACCATCCACCTGTGCCGGCGTGCGCAGCCCAGGAATCGGCATCGCGCCGTGGGCGCGGCACCAGTTCAGCGCCACTTCCGCCACCGTTGCGCGATGCACGTGGGCAATCGCGCGCATCGCCTTCAGCAATGGGGTGATCCGCGGCCACAAGCGGCGGTACAGCACGCCCCTCGGCCCCGCCGGCCAGCTCTCGCCCACCTGATGGCGATCGCTGAGCAGCCCCAGGGCAAGCGGGCTGTAGGCGATCAGTTCGACGCCAAGCTCTCGGCAACAGTGGGCCACACCCCCTGGCGCCAGCGCTTCGGGGGCCAGCAGCGAGATCTGCACCTGCAGGCTCGCCAACCGCACACCCCGCTCTGCCAGCTGCCCGTACACGCGACGTAGCCGCTGTGGGCCCATGTTCGACACCCCCAGGCTGGTGGCAGCGCCGGCCAGCACCCGATCCGCCAGTCCGTCGAGCAGGGGGCCTTCCTGCCAGGGCGCGTAGCGGGCGGTGCTCCAGTGCAGCTGGACCCGGTCGAGCTTGCCCTGCAGGCGCTGGAACGACGCATCGAAGGCGCGCCCGAAGCCGCCCCGGCCCAGCCGCCAGGGGAAGGGGGCCAGCTTGGTGGCCACGCATAACGCCTCTCGCTCGCCCGGCGGCAGGGCCGCAGCAAAGCGGCCGAGCAGGGTTTCGCTGCGGCCGTTGAACCGGCCGGTTCCATAAGAATCGGCGGTGTCAAAAAACCGGAAGCCCCGCGCCACCGCCCGCTGGAACGTGGCCTTCAGTTCGGCGTCATGCCGCTCGGGCTGATAGCCCCAAAGAAACTGGTTACCCCAGGCCCAGGTGCCCACGCCGATGGCCGGAACCGCCACCACCGGCGCAGCGGGCTCCAGGGGTGAACTCCACTCCTGCATGGCTCCACGTTCTCCATGGCCTGGTGGCCATGATCGTGCTTCCATCCTGTTCACCGTCATGCAGCCAGGCGGCCGGTTGCCCGAGCCCAGCTCCGATCCGCCCGTGGTGGTGGCTGATCCCACCCCTGCCGAAGCGGTGCTGTGCCAGCACTGCGGGCGCACCGCCAGCAACGGAATCGCCTGCCAGGGAACCTGCGTGGCCGATTCCGGCTACTGATCGCCGCGCCGGCCCGTCGGCCGCGGCCGCTCCCCCGGATCAGCGCAGACTATGGGCTCGATCCCTCCCCTGCGCCGTGCGAACTCTTTTGAACGCTGCGCGCCGATGGGCGACCCCCCTCGGCCTGGCGGTGCTCAGCACCGCGCTGCCGCCTGGGGTCTTCGCCCCGGACGCCCGAGCCGCCGACCCTGGCGACGATTTCGGCCGGCTGCGCCAATCTCCCAGCAGCTGCCGCGCCAACCTGGCGGAGTCGCCGGCGGTGAGCTGCACCTCGATCCAGCTGGAGCAACGCGCCCGTGGGTCGCTCAGCATCCGCTTCTTCCTGCCGGAATCGGCTGCAGTGAGCCACCAGCTCACCTTTGCGGGGGTGTTGACGCCGGGCAGCCAGCCGCTGCAATGCCGCCAAGGCCGTTGCCGCCTGCTGGGACCAATCGGCACCGAGATCGCCAGCATCAGCGAAAGCGGCTTCGATGGCCGTGGGCTGGCAACCAGCTTGCCGAAAGCCTGGCCGGTGAGGGGCCACTGCAAGGTGGAGCAGCTGCGGCTGAGCTGCGAAGGAACATCCTTCAGCGGAGAACGCTGGCAGGCGCAGGCCAGCTTCTGAAGGAATGACCGGCGGGCCAGCAAACCACAATCTCCAGCCCCCTCGACGAGCGACGCGAGGGGCTGCAGGGGTTCATGGAATGAAGAGGCGGCACCCAGATTCGAACTGGGGGTAAAGGATTTGCAATCCATAGAACCCCTTGTCCTGGCCTGGCTTTCCAACGGTGCAGTGCCTAGCCCTGTGCCTAGATTTGGGGATATGGGTTCACAATGGACTAAAACCCCGCGCGATCCCGGCAAGAACCGGTTGCGAAACCCGGCGATCCTCAGCCTGAGCGCAGCGGTTTCTCGGCGACCGGGACAGGAGTCGCTTTGCGTGTATGCAGGTAGCCGCCGGGACTGGCAAGCGCAAACACGAGAAGCCTTTTGACGGCGCATGCCTTGATCAAGCGATCACCGACCGGTCGTCAACGGAAGTCGCGGAGGACGCCGGTCTGCGTTCTTAACGCTGCGGGGAGAGCCCTGGTGCTGTGGGCTCACCGAAGCCAGCAGAACGTGGTCAACAACCTGCTTTGACTGCGGTCGGGCGTGAATATCCACACTTGACCACACCGGCTGGTCGTAGTCAGGCTTGCGCTAAGCCGATCAGCATTCCGAACAGCGCCAGGATCCTGATGGACGTGGGCCCGCGACCAGACCTGATCCCTTCAGCAGAGCGCTGAGGCCAGCAGCGTCCCAATGGGGAGCGAGGGGGACAGGAACGGCCCACGAAGGCCAGCCAGAGGGCTTTGCGAGGCAATGGGCCTTGGGGCAAGCAAAGGTCATGCCTGACGCTCTGACGAGGGCAGAAACCGCCGTCGTGAAACCGCTTCAGGTGATCGCCACAACCTGATCGCGCCCCTGTTGCTTGGCGGTGTACATCGCCGTGTCGGCCCGGGCGATCAGCTCGTCCGGCGTTTCACCTGCACTGGCCAGGGCCACGCCGACGCTGATGCTGATGCTGATCTGCACCAGTCCCTGAGGGATCGGCACCGCTTCGCTGGCCAGTAGGCGCAGCTTCTCTGCGATGGTCAGCGCATCCGGGAGACCCTGCAAACCAGGCAGCACCACCAACAGCTCATCACCACCGATGCGCGCGGCCAGATCCGATTCCCTCAAGCAGGAGCGGATCCGTTGGGCCATGGCCTGGAGCACCGCATCGCCGGCCAGGTGGCCGTATCTGTCGTTCACATCCTTGAAATGATCCAGGTCGCAGAAGAGCACGGCCAGCGTCACACCCCGGCGCGGGTCGTCGGCCAGGAGCTGATTCATCTGCGTGAACACCTCATCGCGGTTCAGCAGGTTGGTCAGGCTGTCGATGGCGGCCCGGCGCTCAAGGGCCGCTTCCATAGCGATCCGCTCACTCACATCGCGCCAGATGACGCTCAGTTCCTCGGACACCT
Source organism: Synechococcus sp. ATX 2A4 (assembly GCF_024346375.1). Taxonomy (GTDB): domain Bacteria; phylum Cyanobacteriota; class Cyanobacteriia; order PCC-6307; family Cyanobiaceae; genus MW101C3. The sequence continues at coordinate 59,038 of NZ_JAGQCV010000008.1, forward strand.
TGACGGCGCGGATATCAAAGTGGCGGAGCCCGCCCTGCTGGGCATGGTGGAGGGGAAAGTTGTCCAGCACCAGCGGCTTGCCGGTGCTGAGCACCTCCAGGTAGCGACCGTAGAGTCCATCGCTTACATGATCGGACCAGAACTGCCGCACCCTGGCCCCCACAAAATCTTCCAGCGCCATGTGGTTGTAGGCGGCGGCGGCTGGGTTGGCCCGCAGGATGCACAGATCCACGATGGAACCCGCCTCATCGCGGACCGGGCCAAGCATTAAGTGCGGATCCAGCAGGGCATCAAGGATGGTGCTCAGCCGGTGCTGTTCGGCCTGCAGCTGCTCCTGGGTCTGCACCAGCTCCGTCACGTCGTAATTCACCCCAAGGATCCGCACGCCACGGCCGTTGGCATCAAAGAGGGTTCGGGACGCAGATCGCAGATGGCGGATGGATCCGTCGGGCCACAGGATGCGGAAGCATGCGGCGTACTGCAATTCGCCGCGTATTGCAGCCTGCAGCTCCGCTTCTGCCGCTGCACGATCGTCGGGATGGACACAGCATGACCAGGCCTCAAGGGCTCCTGAGAACTGGTTAGGCCGGACGCCGTAGAGCTGGTACATCACCGGATCCCAGGTGAGGACGTCGTGCACAGGATCCCAGTCCCAGATGCCCACCACCCCCGCGGCGGCAGCGGCCTGCAGATACTCCGTCTGGGAGACGACGTTGGTGATGTCATCGAGCTCCAGCAGCACATGCCTCACGGCTCCGCTGGCATCGCGGAGGTTGCTGAACTTCAGATCACCCCAACCTCTGGGGCGGCCGCCCCGCAGCAACTTCACACGCGCTTTGTAGTGATCGTTCTCGCCGCGCAGCAGGGCCTCCAGCGCGTCATGGTCGATCAGTGGGCCGGACTCTTCACCCTGCTCCGACACCTTCTCCAGCGCATCCACAATCAGACTCAGGCCGCTGCCCACCAGTGCCACCGGGGCCAGGTCGAGCTCAGAGCAGAGTTCCGCATTGGCCTGCAGGATGGCCCCCGTGCCCGGCGCGCAAATCGCCAGGCCCATGCTGCATTGATCCACGGTGCTGCGCAGTGTTTCCTCGGATCTGGCCAGGGCATCCTGGGCCGCCATCTCGGCGGAGATGTCGACGGCCTGGCCGATAAAGAACTCCAGGTACCCGTCGGGGCCTCGCACACACGAGCGGCTCAGGTCCACCCAGATGCTGCTGCCGTCGCCGCGCAGGTACCGCTTCTTGATCCGGTAGCTATCGCGCCGGTTCGCCAGCATCGCCTCCACCAGCGGCTGCTCCCGGGCAATGTCGTCAGGATGAGTGATCTCAGGCCAGGAGAGCGTGAGCAGGGTCTGGGTGTCACGGCCGAGCATGTCGCAGAGGGCGGGATTAACGCGCAGCAACCGGCCGCTTGCATCCGCCAGAGCCATGCCGGCGGCGGCGTTATCAAGCGTGAGATTGAGGGTCCGCTCGCTCTGGCGCCGCAGGGCCGTTTCCCTACAGCGCTGGGCCGAGAGCTGCACGGCCACAACCGCCACGCCGCTGAGTGCCAGCAGGCGGGTGGCGTAATCGATCGAGAGGAGGAAGTTCCAGTAGAGGCCGGAGATGATCGCCAGCCCGTAGGCCTGAACGATCAAAGGGACCATCTGGCGTGGCGTCGCCAGGCTCGCTGAGAGCACCACCACCAGGAAGTAGTAGGGCAGCAGCGGGATGTTTTTGGGCAGGGCAAGGTCGAGCAGGAACAGCCCGACCATTGCCAGATGCAGGAGCAGGATCCTGCGACGGTTCTCGGGAGCCGTTGGGGATGGTTGCTTCATGCTCTGCCCCACCCTCAGCATGAGAATGTTCTCATCTTGTCCCGATCAACGTACAAGGACCGGGGCAGCGATCAGCTGCACTGGCCATGGGCTTGCCATCTGTTGCAACACCGCCACTGATGAGGGTGGTGGATGGATTTCGTAAGTGTTCAAAGTCAACAAGTTGTTCCGGCTGGGGGAGAGCCGGGATTGGGCGCAGTGGGCTTGGTGGCGGGGCGTGATGCCTAGGCCCGCTCACGGATGGTCAAATCATCCCCGAATCGCGACCACCCCGGTGGAGCGCCCAATAGTCGGCTACCAGGCAAACCCATGAAGGGAGCTGATTCTTGCCCATGCAGCTGGAGTGGGTTCACAACATCAGCTGCATTGGTCATGTCCTCAAGCCCATCGGAATCGTGGAAGGCTCGTGCCACTCAAGGGGGACGGGGCCGTCGCTGAAGTCGCCGCTTGGGGCAAATCGTAGCGAAGTCAGATCAGAGATCAACCACACAAGCCACGGAAGGAATGGCCATCGGCGAATCCTCCTACGGCAGGGCGGACAGCGCTATTGCAGGAAAACCGCTAGGGTTTATTGCTGATGGCTAGCACCGCAGTCGGCCATCATGCGCACGCAATGGATCACGCTGAGCCTGTGCAAACATCGATCGAAGGACATACGGACCTTCGATCGAATCAGCTTGACATTCACTTTCAACCTATCGTCTCCCTCAAGCAAACCGCTGTCGTGGGCCTCGAAGCCCTGGCGCGGCCGATGCACATGGGTGTCGGACAGCTGTTCGCCCAGGCCCGCAAGGAAGGCAGGCTGCTGGCACTCGATCGCCGCTGCCGCGCCCTTGCCATGGAGCGTTACAGGGATCTCAACCTGCCTGGGTCCCTGCGCCCCTTCCTGTTTCTCAACTTCGAAACCTCATTGATCGACGAGGGGGTGGAGGGCTCTGGAGCCCTGCTTGAGGCCACCCTGGCCACGGGTCTGGAACCCAGTGACATCGTGATTGAGCTCAACGAAACCAAGGTTCAAGAAACGGTGACCCTGAAACGCTTCGTGGAGCGCCATCGTGAACTCGGTTTCCTGATCGCTATTGACGACTTGGGATCCGGCCACAGCAACCTGCCCCGCATCGCTGAATTGCGGCCCCACATCATCAAGATCGATCGCAGTCTCATCGCCGGAGTCGACAGCGACTTCTTCAAACAGGAAACGATGAAGTCATTGGTCCTACTCGGAAAGACCATCGGCACTCTGGTGCTGGCCGAAGGGGTGGAAACCCAGGCAGAACTGGACACCTGCGCCGCCCTCGGCGCGGAGTTCTTTCAGGGTTATCACTTTGCGCGCGCCAAGCCAGCGGCTGACCTGCACTTGGCGGCCCTGCAGCCTGCGCTGACGGAAGCCGCCCGCCGCCAGCGGGCCAAAGCCGCGGCCGCCATCCAGGCCCGGCACAAGGAGACCCACGATCTGATCAATCTGGCCCTCGCAGGATGTGAACGCCTACGCCACAGCGCTGCCAACACGTTCGACAGCGGCCTTGCCAGCTGGGTGAGTAGCAACACCACAATCGAAGCGGCCTACGTGCTCGACGGTGACGGCCTTCAGATCAGCAACACACACCTGGGCCGGGGGCTACCCCCGTCCGGGAACCGCCTGTTCACACCCGCCACGCGGGGCACTGACCACGCCAATAAGGAGTACTTCTTCAGCTTGATGGACACCGATCTCCATCAGTACATCACCGACACCTACATCAGCTTGGCCACCGGCCAGCCCTGCCGCACCCTGGCCATGAGGCTGGAGCACGCCAGCGGCACTTCCTTCGTGCTCTGCATTGATCAACGCCTCAGGCCCTGATCTGATCGATGGGGGACAGCTATCATCAACCAGGTAAGCCCACCTAAACGCTTTCTTCTTTTGCTCCAGTGATGCATACGTCCATGCTCACCAGACACCGCATCCACCGGAGACGAGCAGTTCGCTTGGATCTTGGTCGGAGATGGCGGGGCGGTTGGCTAATACTCGATGCGCGGATACCGGCAGAATGGATGTCCAGTCATCTGCGCAAGACAAGGCAAGTTGAGTTAGTCGAGGCTGCTTGCGGACTTGGTAGGGTTTATCACGGCTTGTTCCAATAGATACGAGACACGAGGCGCGGGAGCCCGGATGAGCCACGGAGAATCCACTTGTCTGGTTGTCCAGAACAATCGGACCTGCGAACGCCTTCCCATGAACACGAAGCGTGAGAGAGAAACCGGAAGGCGCCCATGACCCAACTGGCCCGTTCCCATGATCTGGATTGGCTGCGCTTGCTGGCCGTTGCGGTTCTGATTGCCTTTCACACGGCCGCTGTTTTCTATGAGGGGGAACTGGGCAGTTTCTATGTGCTCAATGCGGTAAGCAGTGCCGGCTTGAGCCTCTTCATTCAGTTCGTTCATCAGTGGCACATGCCCTTGTTCTTCTTTCTTGCCGGCGCCGCCAGTTGGTATTCCCTGCAGACCCGCTCGCAAGGTGAGTATGTTCGCCAACGCTTGCAGCGGCTGCTGCTGCCTCTGCTGATCGGAATTCTGGTACTTGTTCCGCCCCAGGTGTACATCCATGAGCTACAAGCCGGCAGAGTGAACGGCTCCTTCTTGAGATTCTATCCCAGGTTCTTTGATGGAATCCGACCAGAGGGAAACTTTGAATGGGCCCATCTATGGTTTCTGGCTTATTTGCTTGTGATTTCGTTGATCAGCCTGCCTGTCATGCTGAGGTTCAGCGGCAAAAGCCTGTCTCCCCATGGCTCCCCGCTCCTTTCGAAGACCCATGGCCTGGGCTCGCTGATTGGTCTGGCTGTGCCGTTGATGGTGGTTGAGGCCATGCTGCGCCCCCGCTGGATCGGTTTCCAGAACCTCTACAACGATTGGGCGAATCTATTGCTATATCTACTGTATTTCGTCTATGGCTATCTCTTCTGCCACAACACTCGGCTTTGGACGGCACTGGATGAGCACAGAAGGCTCCTCTGCGCCACAGCTGGGCTGGCAATGGCGCTGCTCCTGGCTCTCACCATCACTCAAATGGTTCCAGAGCGCGCCTACTCAGCCCCTTATATGCTCTATCAGGCGTTTCGAGGCTTCAACAGCTGGTGCTGGGTGCTGGCCCTGCTTGCGTTGGCACGGCCCTACCGCAACATCAGTCATCCCATCTTGAGCTATGGCAACCGAGTGGCCTTCTCCATCTACCTGTTCCACCAACCCCTGATTGTGATCATCGCGTTCTTCGTCGTCCCCCTTTCTCTGGGCATTACGGCAAAGTTTGTACTGATCAGTCTAGCTTCTCTATTGTTCAGCGTGGGCCTTCACGAGGGCCTGATGCGGCGCTGAAGTTGTCTTGTAATGGCTCTGATGGCGCGTCTTTCGATCATCATTCCCACCCTGAATGAAGCCACGACCTTGGCGCGCGCACTGCAGCACGTCAAAGCTCTGGATCCACCGGCCTGGGAGGTGCTGGTGGTTGATGGCGGCAGCACAGATCACACCGTGCAGATTGCCATGGAGGCTGGGGTTGCGATGCTCCATAGCAAGGCGGCGAGCCGCGCATTGCAGATGAACGATGGGGCCAGAGCGGCCACGGGGGATCACCTCTGCTTTCTGCATGCTGATACCCAGATTCCCACTGATCTGATCAGCGTTGCTGAACGTGCATTGGCAGATGGCTCAATTGCCTGCGTTGGTTTCATTGCCATGATGGGCAATAGCAGCAAAACCCGCTGGGATATCTCGGCTCTGAATGTGCTGAAAACCTATCTGGCTCCGTTACTCTTTCGGCCCTATCTTTACTTTAGGGGGTTGCGTCTGCTCTTTGGTGATCAAGTGATGATCTGCCGCCGGGAAACCTTCTGGAAGGCCGGTGGCTTCAACGAAGCACTGCCAATCCTGGAAGACGGTGATCTCTGCCTGCGGCTGGTGCGGCACGGCCGCATCCTGCTGATCAATCGGGTGGTGATCACCTCCGACAGACGGGTGCAGCGCTGGGGTGCCGCCAGGGCCGTTGTGATCTATGTCTCAATCGGCGTGCTCTGGGGCCTGGGCATGCCGCCGGCACGCCTGAAGCGCTTTTATGAGGACATTCGCTGATTCAGGCTCCAGTCGTAGGGCAGAAAGGCGATTTGTGGTTCATGAAGCGGTACCGACACACCTGAAAGGCGGGGAAGGATGTAAGCGCTCAACGACGGGGCCACCGCGATGAAATCAGCTTTGTACCACTGGAAGATCTTGCTACAATACAAAATACCCCCCTCAGGATCAAAGCGAACCTTGGCGGGGTTGTTAATAAAGCGGCTCACATCCGCTTCCAGTTGTTCCTCCACCCCATCTGGCGTATAGGCCTCGTTGTGCAGCAGCGGACAACCGATGGAGGCGCAGACGATCGCGAAGTGAATGCGGGGATCACCTGTGATCTGGCGCAGCATCTTGTTCTCGATCTGCTCCAGGCTGTAACACTTCCGCCCGAGGCGATGCACGCGCCGCTGGAAGAAACGCAGAAATGCGATCCAGTTCGGTTGGCCTAGCAGGGTGGGGCGAATCGATGCGATCGGATAGGCCGTGAGCACCGACTGGATGGTGAACGCGTTGTAGAGGTTGATCCAGTGGGCAAGGTGATCCTCGCGGCCGTCGGTATCGGCAGATTGCTGGTCCAGCCAGCGGGAAAGAGTCTGGGGGTGGTGGGTGCTCCAGGCTTCGTAATCCACCCGTCCCGCCGTATCCTCGTAATGGCGCAGGAGCTGATCCCAAACTGAGAGCTCGTTCATGGGTAGGCAGGTCTGGGTGGAAGGGGGTGACCGTTCAGCAGCGCGTGAGGACCGCGTGGCTGGCAGGGGGCCGGGAGCCAGACGCCCTCAAGCACAAACGCCTCGCGGTGGCTGACCCGCTCCGGCAGCTTACAGTTGTTCCAGAGGGAGTGGAGTTTGGGTACGATCAGGGTCACCACAAGTGTTAAGTGTCTATCGTTCTCGACCCGTATTCATAACGTCGGCTACTGGCAGCTCAGCCACATCGCCGCACCCTGGATTCGTTGACTGCGGCAAGGGGGACCTACCCACCATTGTTCACCCTTAAGCTACCTGAAGGAAAACAGAGTTGCTGGCGGCGAATCTGAGCCTCGTTGATGGCAATGAATGATCACGGGCACCAGCACCGATGCCACAATCCCCGAGGCAAAGCCGTTGTTGTAGAGATTGAGACCTCCATGGATAGGAACAGCAGATAACGCCGCAGAGGAGTGTATCTAACCCGTCAGGGTCCCCCAACGCCAGCCGAAGTGGCCTGAAACTGGCGCAAGGTTGGTGGAAAACAATGCAGTGAGCTGGACAACTGGCTCGGCAATCCCCCATGTGGACGGGTGCCGCAGGTGGCGCCTACCCCCGCCACCCACTACCAACCGTCCGGGAGACCATCCGGCAGACCGCGCTCGATGACGACATCGGCAGACACCTCACGCAGCGCGGCGTCCTTCACAGAGTAGCCACGACCCAGGGCACGCAGTTCCGCCACCAGCTCCGGCCCATCGAGAGCGCCAGGGCAACGGCAGCTGCAGCCGCTGGCCATGAGGGGTGAGATCAAGAGGTCGGACGCCATGCGGCGATCGTGACCCGAAAAAAACCGCCACAGTTGTGACTAGGTACGTGCCTAAACCGTCCGCCAAAGGCCCTTTCGGGGACTTATCCCTGCCCGATGAGCAACTCTCGAGGAGGAACTTGAAACCGGGAGCTCCCTTCCAGGGAAAGGGTTTTGAGGAAGAGGCGGCACCCAGATTCGAACTGGGGGTAAAGGATTTGCAATCCTCTGCCTTACCACTTGGCCATGCCGCCGCACGGGGGAGCAAACTCCCTGAACCGGATCGTATCAGCCACGGCATGCCCTCCCGTCTGCTGGTCCTGAGCAACGGGCATGGGGAAGATCTGATCGCGCTCAAGGTGATCGAGGCCCTGCAGCAGCGGCACCCGGGCCTGAACGTTTGCGTGCTGCCCCTGGTGGGGGAGGGGCAGTGCTTTGCCGCGGCTGAAGCCGCCGGGGCCCTGCAGCGCATCGGCCCCCGCCAACGGCTGCCCAGCGGCGGCTTCAGCAACCAGAGCTTCAGCGGGCTGGTTCAGGACCTTGCCGCAGGCCTGCCCCAGCTGAGCTGGGGCCATCTGCGCACGGTGCGCCGCTGGGGCCGCACCCACCAGCCCCTGCTCGCCGTGGGGGACCTGCTGCCGCTCGCATTGGCCTGGAGCAGCGGGGCGCCGTTCGCCTTCATCGGCACGCCCAAGAGCGATTACACCTGGCGCAGCGGCCCAGGCCACAACGGCCTGGCCGATGGCTATCACCGCTGCAAAGGCAGCGAATGGGATCCCTGGGAATGGGCACTGATGGGCTCGCGGCGCTGCCGGCTGGTGGCGGTCCGTGATGGCCTCACCGCCCGGGGGCTGCGCCGCCACGGGGTGCCGGCCCTGGCTCCCGGCAACCCGATGATGGATGGGTTGGAGACCGCGGCCCTGCCGGCGGCCCTGGCCTCGAGCCGGCGGCTGGTGCTGCTCTGCGGCAGCCGTCTACCGGAAGCGCTCCGCAATTTCGAGCGGCTCCTTTCTGCCCTTCAGGGGCTGGCCCCAGAGCGCGACACGCTGGTGCTCTGCCCGATCGGTGCCACCCCTGCGCCGGAGCAGCTGTCCCCGTTGCTGCGGGCGCGTGGCTTCCTCCCTGTTGCCGTGCCAGGCGGTAGCGGCGCCGATCAGGCCTGGCGGCGGGGCGCGATGGTGCTGCTGCTGGGCCGGGGTTGCTTTCCGCGCTGGTCGGGGTGGGGAGAGATCGGCCTGGCCACGGCGGGCACGGCCACCGAACAACTCGTGGGACGCGGCGTGCCAGCCCTGTCCCTGCCGGGTCCGGGCCCGCAGTTCACGCTGGCCTTCGCGCGCCGGCAGAGCCGGCTGCTGGGGGGGGCGGTGCAAGTGTGCGCCAGCCCCGGCGAAATGAGCCGTCGCTTGCGGGAGCTGTTGCAGGATCCCGCCACCCTGGGCCAACTGAGCCGGATCGGCAGGCGCCGCATGGGCAGCCCTGGAGGCAGCGAGCGGCTGGCGGCCCTGCTCGAGCGCCAGCTGATCGCCGGGGGTCCGGGCTGAGGCGAGGATGGAGCCAACTCCCGACGCACCCCCCTGATGCCCGTTCCGCCCAATCGGGCCTATGCCGTGGCCACCGGCCAACTGGCCACCCTGCTGGGCATCAGCATCTCCTCCGCCCGGCGGCGGGTGGATCTGCAGGCGGCGCGGGAGTCGGTGCGTGATGCCGCAGGCCGGGTGGTGATCGCCGAGCGGCTGATCGAGGCGGCGCGCGCCGATGCCCTCAGCCAGGAGCGGCTGCTCGATCAGCTGCTGGTGGCCAAGCCTTCGGAATCAAACTTCCTCGACGAGGACTGAACCTCAGCGGCGCTGGGCAAAAGGAGCCTCAGCGGCCCTGGGACGAATGCTCGAACACGGAGCCGAAACGGCTGCGGTCGAGGTCGGCGAACACCGGGATGCAGGCAAAACACCGGCGCGCCAGCTCGAGGCGTTCCTCGCGCTCCAGGATTGCGCTCAGGCGGCGGTAGGCGGGCAGCAGATAGCGGGCGTCGTTGGCCGCATAGGCCAGCTGGGCCTCATCGAGCTCCTCCACCCGACCCCAGTCGCTGCTCTGGGCCTGCTTGTCGAGCTCCACCCCCACCAGCTCCTGCACCACCTCCTTGAGGCCATGGCGGGAGCTGTAGGTGCGGGCCAGCCGGCTGGCCACCTTGGTGCAGAACAGCGGCGCCACGGCGATGCCGAGCCCTTCCCCCAGGGCCGCCACATCGAAGCGAGCGAAATGGAACACCTTCTCGATCGTGGGGCTTTCCATCAGCTGCTGCAGCCGCGGCGCTGCCTTCTGGCCGCGGGCGATGCGGATGCAGCAGACGTTGTCGTCGTCGTCGGCGATCTGCACCAGACAGAGGCGGTCACGACCGTGCACGAGCCCCATGGCTTCGGTATCCACCGCCAGGGCGGGCGTGGCGGCGTAAAGCGCCAGCCATTCCTCGTCGAGGTCGCCATCGAAGACGGCGAAGCGGGCGGGTGCGGAGGCGGAGGAACCCATCGAAGACGAAGCGACGGTCGTTATCGTCGCCCGCCAGGGGACTGGGAGAGAATGGCCACCTCGCTCGGCCCACTCCCCATGCCCCCTGCCCTGGGCTCCACCCTGCTGCTCACCGTTCTGCTGGCCATCGGGCTGGTGTTCTTCCTGCGGGCCGCCAGCAAGGACCGCACCACGGTGGTGGAGGTGCACTCGCCCCGCCCGCCGGTGGAGGTGCTCGAGGGTCTGAGCCAGTGGCTGCTGCAGCGCGGCTGGCGCACCGACAGCGGCGACGCCGAGCGGCGGGTGCTGCGCTTCCAGGGCACCGTGGCCGCCAGCCCCAATCTGGCCCTGCTGCTGTCCCTGTTGGCGGCGGTGGGGGCCGCCTGCCTCGGCCTGGTGGTGCGCCAGCTGTTGCCGGTGCTGGGCGCCTGGCCGCTGCTGCTGGTGGCGGCAGGCCCACTGGCGGGGGTGGTCTACCGGCGGCGGGCTAACCGGCAAGAGCAGGTGGAGTTGCGTCTGATCAGCGGCGATGAGGCCTCCGGCAGCAGCCTGCAGCTGCGGGCCCACCGCGACGAACTGATCGCCCTGGAACTGGAAATGGGTCCCCGCCTGCAGCTGGCCAGCGACGGCGCCCTGCTCAGCTCCCCGATCTGATCCGCCATGCGCCACCACGCCCCGATGCGCTTGCCTGGATCGTTGCTGCCCCAGCTCAGCGTGCTGGCGCTTGTGATCAGCACTGCGGTGCCGGCGCCACTGGCGCTGGCCGGCCACGATCCCCTCACCGGTGCCCGCACCCGGCTCAGCAAAGACTGGGTGGGCACACGTGCGCTCGCCCCCGGCACGCCGGTGCTGGTGCTGGCGGGCCACGCCGACTCCCAGGGCATCGCCGGCGCCGGCACACCGGGTGAGGCCGTGGCCCTGTTCGGGGCGGCCCCGATGCAGCCGGACATCCGCGACGAGCTCTTCTGGAACCTGGCGGTGGCCCAGGAGGTGGTACGGCTCGGCCAGCAGCGGGGTCTGGCGATCGGTTTCTACGACCCCCAGCTCCGCACGATCGTCAACGGCGACGATCCCCGCACCAACTGGAGCGTGGGCCGCGACCACGTGCGGCGCGGCGGCTACGCAGTTGAAATCCACTTTGATGCCTATGGCCCCGATGGATTCGGCTCCGGCCTTATTCCATCGTTGCAGCAGCCGCTCAGCCGCCTCGACGAAGCACTGGCAGACGCCTTCGGCGGCTTTCCGGCCCGCTTTCGCCAGGGGCTCGGAGCACCCCGGCGCGGCATCGCCATCCTTGAAATCGGCAAGCTGGAAGGCCCCCTGGAAGCCGCCCTGCGCGACCCCTACCGGCGCCAGGCCACGGTGGAGGCCATCGCCGCCCGGGTGGTGCAGGCCATTGAGGCGGGTCTCACGCCCGGCCCCGGCGGGCCCGGGGCGGCTCCGCTCAGTCCACAGCCTGTCGGGGTCGGCAGCGTTCCTCCAGCGATGGATCGCTGAGCCACTCCTGCGGGCGGGTGAACAGCTCGGTGAGCAGCGCTTCGCGGCTGCCAGGCTCCGGCACATAGCCGTATTCCCAGCGCACCAGCGGCGGCAGCGACATCAGGATCGATTCGGTGCGACCGTTCGTCTGCAGGCCGAAGATCGTGCCGCGGTCGAACACCAGGTTGAACTCCACGTAGCGCCCGCGCCGGTAGAGCTGGAACTGCCGCTCCCTTTCTCCATAGGGGAGGCCATTGCGCTTCTCGACGATCGGGATGTAGCTGGGCAGAAAGGCATTGCCGCAGGCTCCCGCCAGGCGGAACAACTGCTCCCAGCCGTGGTTGAGGGGACCTTGGGCCGTGCTGGCGGCGGCGGCAGGGCCGGCTGGATCCTGCCCCTTGTAGAGGATGCCGCCGGGATCCTGGTAGTCGTAGAAGATGCCGCCGATGCCGCGGGTCTCGCCGCGGTGCTTCAGGTGGAAGTATTCGTCGCACCACGGCTTGAACACCTTGTAGTAAGCGGGATCAACGCTGTCGCAAGCGGCCTTGAGCGTGCCGTGGAAATGGCGGGCGTCCTCCAGGAACGGGTAGTAGGGGGTGAGGTCGGCGCCGCCGCCGAACCACCACACAGGGCCGGCCTCGAAATAGCGGTAGTTGAGGTGGACGGTGGGAACGTAGGGGTTGCGGGGGTGGAGCACCATCGAGGTGCCGGTGGCGAACCAGTGCTGCCCCTTGGCCTCGGGCCGCTGGTTGAGGATCGAAGGGGGAAGGTTGTCGCCCTCCACCTCGGAGAAGTTCACGCCGCCCTGCTCGAACACGCGGCCCTCGCGCATCACCCGCGAGCGGCCACCTCCGCCTTCGGGGCGTTCCCAGCTCTCTTCCTTGAAGCTTCCCTCCCCATCCAGGGCTTGCAGCCCCGCGCAGATGCTGTCCTGCAGGCCCATCAGCAACTGCCGGGCGCGCTGGCGTGAATCCGCAGGGGGCGCTGCGCCGGCCCCCGCCGGATCCACACCCTCACGGCCGGGGGCCGAATTCATGCCCTCATCACGGCCGGAAGACTGGATTCCCACCGGCTCCAGCCCGCCCTGCCTGGCCACTCCCTGCTCCGCCACCGATCCCTTCGCCGCTAACGGCGCCCGATACCTGAACACCATTCCAGCCTGTCGCCCCGTCAGACAAGCCTTCGAGAGGGTCTGTCATGGGAGCGGCGCCTAAGATCGCCCTCTTTGCCCCAGGCAGCCGGATGGCCACCGCCGATCAGGCACGCGAAGCCCTTCAGGCCCTCTGCGACGCGGGCACCGGCCGCAGCCTGCTGGAACTGGCCTGGATCAGCCAGGTGCGCACCCAGGACAACCGCGCCCTGTTCCGGCTCGCCCTCCCCGGCTACGCCACCAGCCAGCGGGAGCAGATCGCCAGTGCCGCCCGCGCGGCCCTGCTCGCGCTCGATGGCATCGACGACGTCCAGATCGAGCTGGCCCAACCCGCCTCCAGCGCCGGCCACGGCCATGGCCATGGCGCTTCGGCGGCCCCGGGACAAGTGCCCGAGCGCCAGGGGATCCCCGGAGTGAAGCGGGTGATCGCCGTCAGCAGCGGCAAGGGCGGGGTCGGCAAGAGCACGGTGGCCGTCAACCTGGCCTGCGCCCTGGCCGCCAGTGGCCTCAAGGTGGGCCTGCTGGACGCCGACATCTACGGCCCCAATGCCCCCACGATGCTGGGCGTCGCTGACCGCACCCCTGAGGTGAGCGGCAGCGGCGACCAGCAGGTGCTCACCCCGATCGACACCTGCGGCATCGGCCTGGTGTCGATGGGTCTGCTGATCCAGGAGAACCAGCCGGTGGTGTGGCGCGGGCCGATGCTCAACGGCATCATCCGCCAGTTTCTCTACCAGGTGAACTGGGGCGAACGCGATGTGCTGGTGGTTGACCTGCCCCCCGGCACCGGTGACGCCCAGCTCACCCTGGCCCAGGCCGTGCCGATGGCTGGGGTGGTGATCGTCACCACCCCCCAGAAGGTGTCACTCCAGGATGCCCGCCGCGGCCTGGCGATGTTTCTGCAGATGGGGGTGAAGGTGCTGGGCGTGGTGGAGAACATGAGCGTGTTCATTCCCCCCGACCGGCCCGAGGTCCGCTACGCGATCTTCGGCAGCGGTGGCGGCGCCCTGCTGGCCGCCGAAGCCGAGGTGCCGCTGCTGGCGGAACTTCCCCTGGAGATGAGCGTGATGGAGGCCGGGGATCAGGGGCTACCGGTGGTAGTGGCCCGGCCGGATTCGGCCATGGGCCAGGCTTTCCGCACCCTGGCGCTCAGCCTTTCCAGCCCGAGCCTGGCCCCGGCCTGAGCGTGATGGGCTTGCCCAAAGGGCGGCAGAGCATGTTCTCGGCGCGGCGGCCCCAGCGGCGATCGCCGCTGCAGGAGATCGATCTGGTGCTGTGGGGCATTCCCCTGGCCATGACCTTCCTGGCCGGCATCCTGATCGCCAGCACCCAGCGCCAGGCTGAATTTGCCGACTGGTATCAGCACTGGATCACGGGTGGGGTGGGCCTGGTGTTGGCAGCCCTGCTGGCACGCCTGCCCTTGGAGCGGCTCAAGGGGGTGCTGCTGCCCATCTACGGGCTCACTGTGGTGAGCCTCATCAGTGTGCGCCTGGTGGGCACCTACGCCCTCGGGGCGCAGCGCTGGATCAACATCGGCGGCTTCCATGTGCAGCCGTCGGAGTTCGCCAAGCTCGGCGCGATCCTGCTGCTCGCCGGCGTGCTGTCGCGCTACCCGATCGAGCGGCCGGTGGATCTGATCCGGCCCACCGGGGTTTTCCTGATCCCCTGGACCCTGGTGTTTCTGGAACCCAACCTGGGCACCTCGCTGGTATTCGCCGCCGTGCTGCTGGTGATGATGTTCTGGGCCGGCATGCCCCTGGGCTGGGTGGTGCTGCTGCTGTCGCCGCTGGTGGCAGCGATCCTGGCGGGCACCCTCCCACCGGCGCTCGGGATCTGGGTGCCGCTGATGGGCCTGATCGCCTACCGCTCGCTGCCATGGCGCTGGATCGGCGTGGCGATCACCCTGGCGGTGCAGGGGCTGTTCACCGCCATCACCCCTTACCTCTGGATGCACGGGCTGAAGGCCTACCAGCGCGACCGGCTGGTGCTGTTCCTCGACCCGTCCAAGGATCCGCTCGGCGGCGGTTACCACCTGCTGCAGAGCAAGATCGGCATCGGCTCCGGCGGGCTCTGGGGCACCGGCTTGATGCACGGTCAGCTCACCAAACTGCGTTTCATCCCTGAGCAGCACACCGATTTCATCTTCAGTGCCCTGGGCGAGGAGCTCGGCTTCGTGGGCACGACGCTCCTATTGACCGGCTTCGGCGTGCTGATGTGGCGCCTGCTCCAGATCGCCGGCAAGGCCCGCACAGATTTCGAGTCGTTGGTGGTGATCGGGGTGGGCGCCATGGTGCTGTTCCAGGTGGTGGTGAACATCAACATGACCATCGGGTTGGGGCCGGTCACCGGCATCCCGCTGCCTTGGATGAGTTACGGACGTTCCTCCCTGCTGGTGAATTTCCTGGCGCTCGGGCTGTGCGCCTCGGTCAACCGCCATAGCCGGCATCAGCAGAGCCACTGGTGACCTCACCGAGCCTGGCCCAGATCAGGCAGCGGCTGGCTGAAGGGGTGCCGACCGGGCGCGCCGACGAGGACGGGGTGCGCCGGCAGTGGTGGGCCGCCCTGGCCACGCTGCAGAACGACTTTCTGCCCACGCTGCAGCCGCTGCGCGGGGTGTGGCTGGCCTCGCCCCTACCGGCGCTCTACGAGCCAGCCCTGCTGCGACAGCTGCAGGGCTGGGTGTGGACCCCGGCGGCGGTGGGGTCGTTGCTGCAGCCGCCGGTGGCCCTGCTGCCGGATCCGCGCGGCACCGCCCCGCCCCCGGCGGAAGGAGAAGCTGCTGCCTTTGAACGCCTGACCTTGCGGGAAGACGACGGCACCGACCCGCTGCTGCTGCTGATCACCCCCGACCTGCAGGTGGCCATGGCCCTGGAAGGGGAGCCCCAGCGCCGCCGCTTCGTGCTGCGCTTCGATCCCTCCGCCCTTTCGGCCGCCTTGCAACTGGTGGATCAGCGGCTGCAGGACACCGCTCCGCAGGCAGGGCTGCAATTGCGCAGCGCCCTGCAGCGGCTGGGCCAGTTGCGCAGCGATGAAGACATGGCACTGCGCTTCTGGCCACGGCTGGGGGAGCAGCTGGCCGCCATGGCCCCAAGCGTCACGCTGCAGCCGCTGGTGCGGCCGGGTGCCAGCGACAAGCATCACGCCGAACTCTCCAGCGAGCTGGCCCTGCTCGAAGCGCTCACCCATGAGGTGCGCACGCCCCTGGCCACGATCCGCACCCTGATCCGCTCCCTGCTGCGGCGCCGCGACCTGCCCGCCGTAGTGGAACAGCGGCTGCACCAGATCGACAGCGAATGCAGCGAGCAGATCGATCGCTTCGGTCTGATCTTTCATGCCGCCGAACTGCAGCGCCAACCACGCCAGCAGCAACAGCTCGCCCGCACCGATCTGGCAGCGCTGCTGCACCAGCTGGCCGGGCTGTGGCAGCGGCAACTGGAGCGGCGGGACCTGACGCTTGAGCTCGAGGTGGCTGAGGCGATGCCGCCCGTGCTCAGCGATCCCAGCCGGCTGGAAACCATGCTCGGGGGCCTGATCGACCGCTTCAGCCGCAGCCTGCCGTCTGGCACCACCGTATGGGTGCGGCTGCAACCGGCGGGATCACGGCTGAAACTGCAGCTGAGCAGCGATGAGCCCGGCGGCGGCCGCGACCCTGATGGGGGAAGGAGCAGGGGGCGGGGCAGCACCGCCACCGTCGGGCCGGTGCTGCGCTGGGACCCGCTCACCGGCAGCCTGCAGCTGAGCCGTCAGGCCACCCAGGACCTCTTCCGCAGCCTGGGGGGCCGGTTGACCGAACGCTCCGGCAGCGGCCTGACCGTGTTCTTTCCACTGGCCAACCAGGCGCCGGCCGCCCCCCCGCCCCGCGAACCCACCTGACTTTGTTGACGGGTGTGAAGACCAGGCACCGAGAGGCGACCGGGCTGAAATGACAGTGCTAGTTTCCAGCCGAAATGGTCAGCGGATGGTTTCTGAGACCCCCTCAGAGCCCTGCAGACTCCCCTCCCCCCACAGCCATGACAGCAACGGCGCTGAGCGGTCAACTTCCCAAGTACATCGGCAGCACCGGCGGTCTGCTCAACTCGGCTGAAACTGAGGAGAAGTACGCCATCACCTGGACGAGCTCGAAATCTCAGCCCTTCGAGCTGCCCACCGGTGGTGCCGCCGAAATGAACGAAGGCGAGAACATCATGTATTTCTCTCGCAAGGAACAATGCCTCGCCCTCGGCACTCAATTGCGCACCAAGTTCAAACCCAGGATCGAGGATTACAAGGTCTACCGCATCTTCCCCGGCGGCGACACTGAGTATCTGCATCCCAAGGATGGTGTGTTTCCCGAGAAGGTCAATGAAGGCCGTCCGATGGTGAACCACAACTCCCGCCGCATCGGCCAGAATCCCGATCCTTCCTCGGTCAAGTTCTCGGGCCGCAACACCTTCGACAGCTGAGCTTTGCCCCTGCGGCAATTCCTCGCACAAGCAACACTTAGAAAGGCGGGGCCGGTGGCCCCGTTTTTTTTGCCCGGACGTAGGCCCGATGCCCTTCCCCGATCGCGACGCCTTTCTCTCTCAGGCCAGCTCCGGCCACACCTTCCTTCCCCTGTGGGACCGCTGGCCTGCTGACCTCGAAACGCCTCTCACCACCTGGTTGAAGGTGGGCACCACCAGCAGCCACGGGGTGCTGCTGGAGTCGGTCGAGGGCGGCGAGCGGGTAGGTCGGTGGAGCTTCGTGGCCACCGACCCGCTCTGGACGCTCACGGTGCGGGGCGCCAGCGCCGAGCGCCTCTGGCGTGATGGGCGCCGAGAGCCGCTGGAAGGCAACCCCTTCGAGCTGTTGCGCGACGGTCTGGCCGGCCTGCGCACCAGCCCGATCCCCGGCCTGCCGCCGGTGGGGCAGCTGTTCGGCTTCTGGGGCTACGAGCTGATTCGCTGGATCGAGCCCAGCGTGCCGGTGCATCCCAGCGATCCGCACGGCCCGCCTGATGGCTGCTGGATGCTGGCCGACAGCCTGCTGGTGTTCGATCAGGTCAAGCGTCAGATCACGGCTGTGGCCTACGCCGACCTCAGCCAGGGGGCTGACCCCGAACAGGCCTATGCGGCAGCAGTGGAGCGCATTGCGGCGCTGGAAGCCCGCATGCATGCCCCTCTGCCCAGCAGCGTCACGCCGCTGCGCTGGCAGCCTGAGCCCACCGGGACGCTCCCTACCACCAGCAACCGCAGCCGGGAGGATTTCGAGGCCGCGGTGCGAGCCTCCCGCGAGCACATCGCCGCCGGCGACGTGTTCCAGCTGGTGCTCAGCCAACGCCTGGAAACCCGCATGCACCGTGATCCGTTCGACATCTACCGAAGCCTGCGGATGGTGAACCCATCCCCATACATGGCCTTCTTCAACTTCGGCGGCTGGCACCTGATCGGCTCCAGCCCCGAGGTGATGGTGAAGGCCGAGCCGATGGCGACAGGGGTGAAGGCCTCGCTGCGGCCGATCGCCGGCACGCGCCCCCGCGGCGCCGATGAACGCGAAGACCAGCAGCTCGAACGCGACCTGCTGGCCGATCCCAAGGAGCGCGCCGAGCATGTGATGCTCGTGGATCTGGGTCGCAACGACCTGGGCAGGGTCTGTGCGCCCGGCAGCGTCAAGGTCACGGAGCTGATGGTGATCGAGCGCTATTCCCATGTGATGCACATCGTCAGCCAGGTGGAGGGGGTGCTTGCCGCCGGCAAGGACATCTGGGACCTGCTCAAGGCCTCTTTCCCCGCCGGCACCGTGAGCGGCGCGCCCAAGATCAGGGCGATGCAGCTGATTCATGCGCTTGAACCCGATGCCCGGGGCCCTTACTCCGGGGTCTACGGCGCCATGGACCTGAGCGGTGCACTCAACACCGCGATCACCATCCGCACCATGGTGGTGTTGCCCCACCCAGACGGGGGCTGGCGGGTGCAGGTACAGGCGGGAGCCGGCCTGGTGGCAGATTCCCAGCCTGCCAGTGAATACGAGGAAACCTTGAACAAAGCGCGCGGCCTGCTCAAGGCGCTGGCCTGCCTCGGCGAGGAACGTCCATGAGCACCTCCCTGCTGACCAAGGGGTTTGAGGTGGAGCTGTTCACTGGCCGCGCTGATGGCCGGGTAGTGGGGGTGGCGGCCGAGGCGGCCGAGGCCCTCAGCGGCTTCGTGACCGAACCGGATCACCGCAACCTCGAATACATCACCGAGCCAGACGCCGATTACGGCCGCCAGCTCGGACTGCTGCTGGAGCCTCGCCGGCGGCTGCGGCACTGGCTGCAGGGCCGTGGCCTCACCCTGCTGCCGGGCAGCACCTTGAGCCTGGGAGACAGCCGGCGCTTCGAGCGCTCCGACCCCGCCAACCCTTACCACGACTTCATCGCCTCGACATACGGCACCCGCGTGGTGACCGCGAGCGTGCACATCAACCTGGGGCTCACGGCGATGGAGCCCCTGTTCGCCGCCTGCCGGCTGCTGCGCTGCGAGGCGGCACTGCTGCTGGCCCTGAGTGCCAGCAGCCCCTTCCTTGACGGGCTGGCCACCGGTGTCCATTCGCAGCGCTGGCTGCAGTTTCCGCTCACCCCCGCGCAGGTGCCGCTGTTTCTCGATCACGGGCATTACATCCGCTGGATGGAGGAGCAACTGGCGGCGGGAGCGATGCGCAACATCCGCCACCTCTGGACCTCCGTGCGGCCCAACGGCGACGACCGTCCCCACCGGCTCAACCGGGTGGAGATCCGGATCTGCGATCTGATCAGCGATCCCCGGCTGCTGCTGGCGGTCACCGCCTTCGCCGAGCTGCGCCTGAGGCAACTGCTCGACGACCCCAGCGCCCATGACCCCCTGCTCGCCAGCCGCCTGAGCCCCGACTCCCTGGCGGAGCTGGCCGATGCCAACGATCAGGCCGCCGCCCGCCGGAGCCTCGACAGCGACCTGCGCGACTGGCGCAGCGGCGAAACGATCACGGCACGGGCCTGGCTGCGGCGGGAGATCGATGCGATGGGGCCCCTGGCCGAACGCAGCGGCCTTGCCCCATGGTTGTTGCCGCTGGAGGCGGTGCTGCGGGACGGCAACCAGGCGATCCGCTGGCTGGCGCTGCACCGGCAGGGCGAATCGATCGAGGCGATCCTCAGCCGCGAGGTGGTCTGGATGGAGGAGCAGGAACGCACGTGGGATCCGGCACCGCTCAACACAGAAGCCCTGCACCCTTTGGGATGATCATGGGTGCGTCCTCTGCTGGCTCCGTCCTCATGCGGCAGTCCCTGTCCGCCCCTGCACCCATGCGCGAAGACGGCGCCATGGAGGCCGGCCTGGCGCAGCCTGCCCCCCGGGTGACCCGGCTGCTCGGTGAACGGCTGGAGCTGGTGGAAGACCTCTGGAAAACCGTGCTGCGCAGCGAATGCCCACCGGAGCAGGCCGAGCGGCTGCTGCGCATGAAGGATCTCAGTGATCCCGCCAACGCCCTCACCGCCAGCGCCACCAGCGCCGCGATCGTGCAGCTGATCCGGGACATGGACCTGGCGGAGGCAATCGCCGCGGCCCGTGCCTTCTCCCTTTATTTCCAACTGGTCAACATCCTTGAGCAGCACATCGAGGAAGACAGCTATCTGGCCAGCCTCCAGGAGGGCACACCCACCCCCAACCCCGATCCGTTTGCGCCGCCGCTCGCCAGCCAGACCGATCCGGCCACCTTCCGCGAGCTGTTCACCCGCCTGCGGGGGCTGAACGTGCCACCCGCCCAGCTGGAAAATCTGCTGCGCGAGCTGGACATCCGCCTGGTGTTCACCGCCCACCCCACCGAGATCGTGCGCCACACCGTGCGGCACAAGCAGCGGCGGGTGGCGAGCTTGATCCACCGGCTGCAGGTGAACAGCCCCAGCGATCTGCACGACGAGCGCAGCCTCAGGCTGCAGCTGGAGGAGGAGATCCGGCTGTGGTGGCGCACCGATGAGCTGCACCAGTTCAAGCCGTCGGTGCTCGACGAAGTCGACTACGCCCTGCATTACTTCCAGCAGGTGCTGTTCGACGCCATGCCGCTGCTGCGCCAGCGCATCCACAGCGCCCTGGGCTGCAGCTACCCGGATGTGGAGCCCCCCCGCGACGCCTTCTGCACCTTCGGCTCCTGGGTGGGGGCCGATCGCGACGGCAACCCTTCGGTCACCCCGGACATCACCTGGCGCACCGCCTGCTATCAACGGCAGCTGATGATTGAGCGCTACATCAGCACCGTCCAGGAGCTGCGCGACCAGCTCAGCATCTCGATGCAGTGGAGTCAGGTGAGCGCCCCGCTGCTGGAATCGCTGGAGATGGACCGGCTGCGCTTCCCCGAGATCTACGACGAACGGGCGGCCCGCTACCGGCTGGAGCCCTACCGGCTGAAGCTGAGCTACACGCTGGAGCGGCTGCGCCTCACCCACCGCCGCAACCAGCAGTTGGCGGAGGCGGGCTGGGAGGCCCCCTGCGATGCCAGCTCCTTTCCGCCGGCCCTCACGATCGGCACCGGGCCGATGGCCAGCGCTCCGCAAGACCTCCATTACGCCTCCGTGGATGAATTGCGCGCCGATCTGGAGCTGCTGCGCGACAGCCTTGAAACCACCGGTCTGAGCTGTGAGCCCCTGCGCAAGTTGCTCAGCCAGGTGCACATCTTCGGCTTCAGCCTCGCCACCCTCGACATCCGCCAGGAGAGCACCCGCCACAGCGATGCCCTCGACGAACTGAGCCGTTACCTGCAGCTGCCGGTGCCCTACGGGGAAATGGCAGAAGATGAGCGCGTCGCCTGGTTGCTGCAGGAACTGCAGACACGGCGCCCGTTGTTGCCCGCCGCCGCCGTCTGGAGCCCGGCCACCGCCGAAACCTTTGCTGTGTTCCGCATGCTTGAGCGGCTGCAGCGTGAATTCGGCACGCGCATCTGCCGCAGCTACGTGATCTCGATGTCGCACACGGCCTCCGATCTGCTGGAGGTGCTGCTGCTGGCCAAGGAGGCCGGGCTGGTCGATCCCAAGGCGGTGCGCACCTCGCTGCTGGTGGTGCCCCTCTTCGAGACGGTCGAAGATCTTCAGCACGCCCCGGCGGTGATGGAGCGGCTGTTCAGCGAACCCTTCTACCTGCAGCTGCTCGCCAGCAATGGGGAAGCCGACAGGGCCCTGCAGGAAGTGATGCTGGGCTACTCCGACAGCAACAAGGATTCCGGCTTTCTCTCCAGCAACTGGGAGATCCACAAGGCCCAGATCGGCCTGCAGCGGCTGGCGTTGCAACACGGCGTGGCGCTGCGCATCTTCCACGGCCGCGGCGGCTCGGTGGGGCGCGGCGGCGGCCCCGCCTACCAGGCGATCCTGGCCCAGCCGAGCGGCACCATGAACGGCCGCATCAAGATCACCGAACAGGGCGAGGTGCTGGCGTCGAAGTATTCCCTGCCCGAACTGGCGCTCTACAACCTCGAGACAATGACCACCGCTGTGCTGCAGAACAGCCTGGTGAGCAGCAGCCTCGATGACACCCCCGCCTGGAATGAGCTGATGGGCCGTCTCGGCGCCCGCTCCCGTCAGCACTACCGCAAGCTGGTGCACGAAAACCCCGACCTGGTGGAGTTCTTCCAGCAGGTCACCCCGATCGAAGAGATCAGCAAGCTGCAGATCTCCAGCCGGCCGGCCCGGCGCAAGAGCGGCGCCAAGGATCTGTCCAGCCTGCGGGCCATCCCGTGGGTGTTCGGCTGGACCCAGAGCCGCTTCCTGCTGCCCAGCTGGTTCGGCGTGGGGGCGGCGCTGCAGGAGGAGCTGGAGCACGACCCCGACCAACTGGAGCTGCTGAAGCTGCTCTATCAACGCTGGCCCTTCTTCCGGATGCTGATTTCCAAGGTGGAGATGACCCTCTCAAAAGTGGATCTCGACCTGGCCCATCACTATGTGCAAGCCCTGGGCCGGCCCAGCCATCGCGAAGCCTTTGAAGGCATTTTTGACGTGATCGCCGCAGAGTTCACGCTCACCCGTGATCTGGTGCTGAAGATCTCCGGCCACACTCGCCTGCTCGATGGCGACCCTGCCCTGCAACTCTCGGTCGATCTGCGCAACCGCACGATCATTCCGCTGGGCTTCCTGCAGGTGGCCTTGCTGCGCCGGCTGCGCGACCAGCACCGCCAGCCGCCGATGAGTGAAGTGGCCAGTGATGCTGCCACCGATGGGCGCACCTACAGCCGCAGCGAACTGCTGCGCGGCGCCCTGCTCACGATCAACGGCATTGCCGCTGGCATGCGCAATACAGGTTGAACGCTGCTTGATCCCGTTTCGCAACCAACCGGCCGTGCCGCGTCTCCCTGATGGGTATGTCCTGGAGAGTGAACCTTCCCCCCATCCCGGTGAGCTGAACCGCCTGCTCATGGCCTGCGGCGAGCCGCAGCGCAGTGAGGCCAAGCTGGCCCAGGTGCTCCTGCGCAGTTCCTGGCAGCTGAGTGTGCGCAACGCCGCCGGAGAGCTGGTGGGCTTCGTGCGTGCCACCAGTGATCAGGCGCTGAACGCCAACCTCTGGGACCTGGCCGCCGCCCCCGGCGACGAACAGCAGCAAGCGGTGCTCACCGTGTTGGTGCATGCCGCTCTCTCCCGCCTGCGCCGTGAGCTAAGTGGTTGCAGCATCTCGGTGGCGGCACCACCGGAAGCCCTGCCAGCCCTGCGCCGCTATGGCTTCCTGGTGGATCCCGGTGGCATCCGTGCCATGGGCCTGGGCCTCAAGGAGGAAGCCTCCGCCCCCGCCAGCGAGGGGTGATCACCACAGCCAACGGCTGAGTGACAGCAGACAATGAAGAGGGGAGAAATGAATGAAGCGAGCATGGAGGGATTCGAACCCCCGACCCTCAGAACCGGAATCTGATGCTCTATCCAGCTGAGCTACATGCCCGTGTACGGCGCAGTGGGCCGGATCACGTGGGTGGACAGGCAATGCCTGGCGACCTTGATGGGAAGACAATGCCTTCACCACTCGGCCTATCTTAGCCGCAAGCCGCCCCAGACCCATTCGGCTGCATCGCCTGGAGCTGCTGCATTTCCGCAATTACGCCCAGCTGGAGCTGGAGATCGAAGCCCCACGGCTGTTGGTGATCGGAGCCAATGGCGAAGGCAAGTCGAACCTGCTGGAAGCGGTGGAGCTGCTCGGCAGCCTGCGCTCGCATCGCACCGGCAGCGACCTCGACCTGATCCAGCACGGCGAAAGCCACGCCAGCGTGCGCGGCTTCTGCCGTGAGCTGGCAACGGCAACCAGCCATGGCGCGGCCAGCGCCAGTGACGCCCTGGAACTGGAACTGCGCCAGCGGGGCGGACGCACGGCACGGCGCAACGGCAAGACCCTGAGCCGCCAGCACGATCTGATCGGTCCGCTGCGCTGCGTCGGCTTCAGCGCCCTTGACCTGCACCTGGTTCGCGGCGAACCGTCCCTGCGGCGCCAATGGCTCGACCGGGTGGTGCTGCAGCTCGAGCCCGTCTATACCGAATTGCTGAGCCGCTACGCCCGCTTGCTGCGGCAGCGCAGTCGCCTCTGGCGCGGGGGCCTGCCCGGGACGGAGCAGGAGGCCCTGCTTGATGCCTTCGACCTGCAGATGGCGGTGGTGGGAACCCGTCTGCACCGGCGGCGGCGGCGCGCGCTGACGCGCCTGCAACCACTCGCGGCCGCCTGGCAGGCCCGGCTGAGCGGAGGCCGGGAACAGCTGGAGCTGCGCTACCAACCCGGCAGCGTGCTGGAGGGGGAGGAGGAGGAGGCCCCATGGCGGGACGCCCTGATCGAGCAGCTCCAGCGTCAGCGCCTGGAGGAACGTCGGCTGGGCCAGTGCCAGGTGGGGCCGCACCGCGACGAGGTGGGCCTGTTGCTCGGCGATCAGCCGGCACGCCGCTTCGGCTCGGCCGGCCAGCAGCGAACCCTTGTTCTGGCGCTGAAGCTGGCCGAGCTGGAGCTGGTGCAGCAACTCTGCGGCGAGCCGCCCCTGCTGCTGCTCGACGACGTGCTTGCCGAGCTCGACCCCACCCGCCAGCAGGTGCTGCTTGAAGCCGTGGGCGAGGCGCATCAGTGCCTGGTGAGCGCCACCCACCTGGAAGGTTTCAGCGATCGATGGGCCGCAGGCTCCCAGCGGTTGGGGATCGAAGCAGGGGCGATCCGGTCTTCCCCTTGAACTGGGCACTAGGATGCATTGCTGTTTGTACAGATTCGATGACCCAGACCCTGCCCTGCCTCCACCCCAACCCGGGATGGAACGGAGCCCAAAGCCTCAAGAGCCCTAAGCACCCCACGTCCCCTGCCCCGGCTGAACCCGTGGCCAGCTCACCTGAAACCATGGTGGGCAAACACTGCATTCTCGAGCTCTACGACTGCAACCCGCAGAAGCTCGACGACGAAGCCTTCCTCAGGACCGCCATCACGACAGCAGCGAAACGTGCTGGCGCCACTCTCCTGAACCTCATCACCCATCGGTTCGAACCGCAGGGCGTTACGGGGCTTGCTCTTCTGGCCGAATCCCACATCTCGATCCACACGTGGCCGGAATCCGGTTACGCCGCCGTCGATGTGTTCACCTGCGGGGATCACACCATGCCGGAGCGGGCCTGTGATGTCCTTGGCAAGGAACTCGGTGCCACCCGGCGGAAGTTGAAGAGCTTCCGGCGCGAAACCCCCGCTTCGATCGCCGACGGAATCCGCGAACCCGTACCCGCCGTCTGATCCAGGCGGGTGCACGTCTATCGGGCCAAGGTGGGCGGGCGTTCAAGTGCCTTGCCCACCTTTTTCAATGTCTGGCCATTGCTCTCGGCAGTTTTCAGGCCGTTGTCTTGCCATTGCTTGGCCTCTCTCTGACCACTCAACGTCCCATGGACTGAACGTCCCATGGGTTGACACCCCTCAGCTCCGTTCCATTGGTGCACCTGGCAACTGGCGGTTCAACTTGCCGCTCACCAGACCTTCCAGGTCCAGGCTCACGGCGGTGAATCCCAGGCCCAGGAACGTGTCCACCAATTCCTGCCGCGGCAGCCGGATCAAAAAGGAGTCGAGCTGATCGGCGGGCACCTCGATCCGGGCCGTCTCCCCCTGCACCCGCACCCGCAACTCGCGCACCCCCTGGCGGCGCAACCAGTCTTCGGCGCGCGCCAGGCGTTCAAGGCGCTGTGCCGTGATCGGCTCGCCGTAGGGGAACCTGGAGGAGAGGCACGGCTGGGCAGGTTTGTCCCACCAGGGGAAACCGAGCGCACGCGAGATCTGCCGCACAGCCGCCTTGTCGATGCCGAGTTCCGCGAGCGGTGAGATCACCCCATGCTCCCGGGCGGCCTCGATCCCCGGGCGATGATCGCCGAGGTCGTCGAGGTTGACGCCATCGACCACCTGCAGGCCGCTGCCGGCGGCGATCCGATCCGCCAGCACCCCGTGCAGCTCCTTCTTGCAGGCGTAGCAGCGGTTGGCAGGGTTGCGGAAGTAGGCAGGATCCTGCAATTCAGCGGTGGCCACCTCCTGGTGACGGATGCCCATCCAGGCCGCCTGCTGGCGTGCCTCCTGGAGCAGATGGGGGGCCAGGGCAGGGGAAACACCCGTCACGGCCAGGGCCGCATCGCCCAGCTGTTCGGCCGCCACCGCTGCCACCAAGGCGCTGTCCACCCCACCGGAATAGGCCACCACCACAGCGCCAAAACCCTGCAGCCGAGCGCGCAACCGCTCCAGCAGGATGCCCAGATCGGCCGGCAGGGCCTCCAGCTGGCGGTGCAGGGCAGGAGCAGTGGCGCCCTGGCCCACCTGAAACGGCAGTGCTGGTGAAGACATTCCAGTCACTGCCGATCGTTAGCATCTGATCGTAGAAGCCGGGGCCATGGCAGCGACCACAAGCAACGGCCGGGGCATCGGGATCCGCACGGCCGCAGGTAGCAGTGAGCGCAGCCACGGCCAGTTGCACGTCTACGACGGCGAAGGAAAAGGGAAAAGCCAGGCAGCCCTCGGGGTGGTGTTAAGGACCATCGGCCTGGGAATCTGCGAGCAGAAACGCACACGGGTGCTGCTGCTGCGCTTTTTGAAAGGCCCGGGGCGCGCCTACGACGAGGACGCGGCCATCGAAGCGCTGCAGCAGGGCTTCCCCCACCTGATCGATCAGGTGCGCACCGGCCGCGGCGATTTCTTCACCGCTGGCGAAGCCACGGCCTTCGACCGGCAGGAAGCGCAGCGCGGCTGGGACATCGCCAAAGGGGCCATCGCCAGCGCGCTCTATTCCGTGGTGGTGCTCGATGAGCTCAACCCGGTGCTCGACCTGGGTCTGCTGGAGACGAGCGAGGTGGTGCGCACCCTGGCGGACAAACCGGCGGGGATGGAAGTGATCGTCACCGGCCGGGGGGCACCGGCCCAACTGGTGCAACTGGCCGATCTGCATTCAGAGATGCGGGCCCATCACCACGAGGATCAGGGCGGCCGGCTCACCGGAATCGAGATCTACACCGGCGAGGGCAAGGGCAAATCCACCAGCGCCCTGGGCAAGGCGCTGCAGGCGATCGGCCGTGGCATCAGCCAGGACAAAAGCCACCGGGTGCTGATCCTCCAATGGCTCAAAGGCGGCACCGGTTACACCGAAGATGCCGCCATCGCCGCGTTGCGCGAAAGCTATCCCCATCTGGTGGATCACCTGCGCTCAGGCCGCGATGCGATCGTTTGGCGCGGCCAGCAGCAACCGATCGATTACGTGGAAGCGGAGCGGGCCTGGGAGATCGCCCGGGCAGCGATCGCCAGCGGCCTCTACAAAACTGTGATCCTCGATGAACTGAATCCCACCGTGGATCTGGAGTTGCTGCCGGTGGAGCCGATCGTTCAGACCCTGCTGCGCAAGCCGGCTGAAACCGAAGTGATCATCACCGGACGTTGCAAGAATCCACCGGCCTATTTCGATCTGGCCAGCGTTCATTCAGAGATGGTCTGCCACAAGCACTACGCCGAGCGCGGTGTGGATCTCAAGCGCGGCGTCGACTATTGACCAATGACTGATTAAAGCGATCCTGCCCATCTCCCATTTAAGCAATCCATTCCTGCGCAAGCTTCTCCATCGATTCATTCCCCCACAGACGTTTCTACGCAACGGCTTCTGCACAAGCACAAGCATTTTCGATCATTCGTTTCTGCTCCTGTTGGCATCGAGCGGCAGGGGCAGGCGCCCCTCCTCAATCTCCTCTTCGATCAGATCCACCTCCCGGTTGGCGATGAAGCGGCCGAGCAACAGGCCCACCAACAAGGACACATACAACGTGCTGCAGAGACTGAGCAGAATCGCCAACCGTTCGCCCAAGGGATTACCGGGCAATACATCGCCATAGCCAAGCCCGCCCAAGGTGACGAAGCTGAAATAGGTGAGCCGGTCGAGCAGGAAGTCGTTGTGCGCTTCAACTCCCAGGTTGAAACTGCCCGGGTGAATCACCTGAATGGCCGTGGCCAGGATTCCACCGGTGAGGCCCAGATGCACGTAGCCCGCCGCCGCGCCGGCCAGCACCTTCAGATTCACCCGCGGCACCCGGGCCAGCACCAGCACGAATCGCACCGTTGTGGAGAGGAAGAAGACCGTGAGCACGAGCAGCGCCACCACCCGCACCTCCCGGTTCGGCCAGCCCCCGGCCAGCAGCGGCACCCAAGTGCCGAAGGCCGCTAACAGGCCGAGCAGGCGGTAGAGCTGAACCCGCAGCAGCTGCGAAGAAGAATGCCGGATCGCCGGCAACAGCCGGATCGATTGGAACACCAGCAGCGACACCATCACTGGCATCAGCAGTTGGGCGAGGCCCACCGCGCTGATCGAGGCCACCGGCATCAGGAACACCGGCAGCAGGGTCAGCAGCAGGAAAGGAACGAACTGCTCCTCAAGTTGCAGCAGGCGCCTCTCCTCCTGCCGCCGGCTGGAACGCTCACGCTCCGTCAATGCCGCCCTTCCCTCCGGGGGCATGTGGAGATCAGTAGAGCGGAACGGAAGGATCGACCTCCTCGCTCCAGGCCTTGATGCCTCCTGTCACGTTGACGCCCTCAATGCCGTGCCGCTTGAGCGCGATCAGGGCTTTGGCCGAACGGCCGCCGAGCTTGCAGTGCACATACAAACGTTTGCCCGCAGCCAGCTCGCGCACCTGCTCAATGGCCTCCCCGCTTTCGATCTGATCGAGGGGAACCAGCACCCCACCAGGCATCACGGCGATCTCCGCCTCCGGCGGGTTGCGCACATCGAGCAGCAGCAGATCGGTGGGCTGGCTGTCGAGCAAGGCCTTGAGCTCCTGCACGCTCACAGATGGCACACTGCCGGCTTCCTCCTGGCCGGGCGCTGAGCCGCCGACTCCACAAAACTCCTGATAATCGATCAGTTTGTCGATCACCGGACGCTCAGGGCTGGGGCGCAGCTTCAGTTCCCGGAAAGTCATCTTCAGAGCATCGAACAACATCAGACGACCGCTGAGTGTGGTGCCGATGCCCACGATGATCTTCACCGCTTCAGTGGCCTGGATCATGCCGATGATGCCCGGAAGCACACCCACCACTCCGCCTTCGGCGCAGGACGGCACCATGCCAGGCGGTGGCGGCTCGGGGAACAGATCGCGGTAGTTCGGCCCGCCCTGGTAGTTGAACACCGTGGCCTGGCCCTCGAAGCGGAAGATCGAGCCGTAGACGTTGGGCTTGTCGAGCAGCACGCAGGCGTCGTTCACCAGATAACGGGTTGGGAAGTTATCGGTTCCATCGCAGATCACGTCGTAGGGGGCGATGATCTCGAGCGCGTTCTCGCTGGTGAGCGCCGTTTCGTAGAGATCAACCTGGCAGTGGGGGTTGATTTCATGGATGCGGTGCCGTGCCGATTCGATCTTCGGCTTGCCCACCCAGCTGGTGCCGTGAATCACCTGGCGCTGCAGGTTGCTGCTGTCCACCACATCGAAATCAACGATGCCGAGACGGCCGACGCCTGCGGCGGCCAGATAGAGCAGCAAGGGGGAACCAAGGCCACCTGTGCCCACGCAGAGCACCGAGGAGGCTTTGAGGCGCTTCTGTCCTTCCATGCCCACCTCGGGCAGGATCAGGTGGCGTGAGAAGCGGGCCACCTCATCGGGTGTGAGCTGGACGCCGGTGGTGTCGGGAGGAAGCATGGGCGAAAGGCCGGTGGCCAGAACAGCCGCTCGGGCGGCACGTGCTTCAGTCTCCCAAACACCCGGGCCTTGCCTCACCATCCGAGGCCAGGAGCAGCGGCAGCGGCTGGACCTCGGTGCCACCGCCGGCTTCCGTCAGCCACCAGCCCCGCAGTTCGTGGTGCAGGCCTGAGGCGATCAGCAACACCGTGGGGGGCACCGCCAGCTCCAGATCAAGCGCCGAAGGCACCGCCGCGCTGGCGGGATGGCTGTGCGCCGCGCCAATCACCGCCAGGCCGCGACTGCGCGCCCACTTCTGCGCCTGCAGGTGCTCACGCGGATCCAGGGCGAAACGCCGATGCCGCTCCTGTTCCGGTTCCCACACATTTAGGCAGGGCCACACCGTGCAGACCAACCAGCCGCGGTCTGCAAGACCCATGCCCGACGGGCCCGAGCCGATCAGCAGAGCGCAGCCCTCCCGGGGGTGGGCCGCTCGCACGATCGCCTCAAGCAACGTCAGGGCGCGCCGATCGATCAGCAGCTGTTCTGGCCAAGAGCCACCCATACCGATACGTTATGGGCCATCACCAAACCCCGCTCCTTTGATGTCCGAAACAATCACCGAGCAGGACGTGGAGACCAGCAGCCATGTGCCCGCTGCCGAGAGCAGTGACTCCGGGGCGAGCTTCAACTCCCGCTACGGCGAGATCCTTACCAAGGTGAACCAGACCCTTGAGCAGGTGGACTGGAACCAGGCCGGCAAGGCCGGCAAAGCACTCGGCATCCTGCTGGCCGTGATCGTGGCCCAAATCCTGATCAAAGGGGTGCTCGACACGATCAACCTGCTGCCCGTGGTTCCCGGCCTGCTGGAGCTGCTGGGCCTGGTGGTGGTGGGCACCTGGAGTTGGAAGAATCTCACCACCAGCGAAAAGCGCTCCGTCGTGCTGGAACGCCTCCGTACTCTGCGGCAGGAATACCTGGGCTGAGGCTTAGAGCAGCCGGTCGATTAACTCCTGAGCCTGCCTCCAGTAGCCGCCACCGAACAGGTTGGCGTGATTGAGCAGGTGGTACAGGTCATATACGTGCCGCCGGCGCACGTCACCTGCTGGCAATTGCCATTCGCGCCCGTAGCCCAGAAAGAAGTCCGCCGGGAAACCGCCGAACATCCGCGCCATAGCCAGGTCCACTTCCCGGTCGCCGCGGTAGACGGCCGGATCAAACAGGGCCGGCAGCGGTGGATCCTGCAGCAGCGCGGCATTGCCGCTCCACAGATCGCCATGCACGAGGCAGGGATCAGGGTCGTGGGCGTCGAGCCAGCCGGGCAGATCTGCCAGCAGCTGCTTCCCGCCGCGTAGCTGTTTGCCCTTCGCCGCCGCCAGCTTCAGCTGCACGCCCAAGCGCCGCTCGGCGAAGAAGCGCCCCCAGCGGTCCTGCCAACCGTTGCGCTGGGGGTTCGTCCCGATGAAGTTGTCGTGGGACCAGCCGAACCGCTGGGGCTGGCCGGCGGCGCTGCGCCGGTGCAGGCGCGCAAGACCAGCTCCGAAGTCGCTCCAGGCCTGCGAGGTGCCGCCATGCGCCAGCGTCAGCCATGGCAACACCAGCACCGCTTCCCCCTCCACCAGCCCGCAATGCAGGGGCCGCGGCACCACCAGGTCGGCATCAGTGGCGGCCGCCAGGGCCTTGAGGCCGGCCGCTTCGGCCTGAAGCATCGGCAACGCCGCAGCGCCATTGGTTTTGGCGAAGAAGCGGCGGCCGTCGGCGAGCTGCAACTGCCAGGCGTGGTGGATGCAGCCGCCCCCCACTGGCTGGCGAGCTAGCAACGGCGCCTGAAGCACCTGCTGCACCCAGGCCGCCAGCGAATCGTGTGCCACGGCCACCCCGTCACCACTGCCAGCATGCCGGCTCTTCACTGGCGGGGCCGCGAAGGTGGGCGCAGAGGCCGGCACGGCCACAGGCAGCTGCGACGTGGCCGTGCTCGGCGCTGGCATCGCCGGCCTCACGGCAGCGGCCCTGCTGGCGCGGCAGGGCCTGGATGTGCAGCTGCTCGAAGCCCATCACCAGAGCGGTGGCTGCGCCGGCACCTTCCGCCGCCAGGGCTATGTGTTCGATGTGGGGGCCACCCAGGTGGCCGGCCTGGAGCCGGGCGGCATTCACGCGCGGATCTTCGAGCAGCTGGGGGTGGAGGCGCCGGTTGCCACCCCCCTTGACCCCGGCTGCGTTGTGGATCTGGCCGATGGCCAGCCGGCGGTGCGGCTCTGGCGTGATCCCGAGCGCTGGCGGCAGGAACGGCAGCGGCACTTCCCGGGTTCAGAGCGCTTCTGGGGGCTGTGCGAAGCGATTCACCAGGCCAACTGGGGCTTCGCGGGGCGGGGGCCGGTGCTGCCGCCCCGCAGCCCCTGGGACCTGGGCCAGCTGCTGGGGGCGCTGCGCCCCGCCAATCTGGCCAGCGGGGTGCTGGTGGGGAGCACGGTCGCCGATCTGCTGCGGCTCACGGGCTGCGCCAGCGACGCGCGGCTGCGGCGGTTTCTCGATCTGCAGCTGCGCCTCTACTCCCAGGAGCCGGCCCACCGCACCGCCGCGCTCTATGGCGCCAGCGTGTTGTCAATGGCTCAGGCACCCCTTGGCCTGTTCCATCTGGCGCCCTCGATGCAGGCGCTGAGCGACGCGCTGGAGCTGGGGTTGGCGCGCGCCGGCGGCAGGTTGCGCTTGCGGCACCGGGTGAGTGAGCTACAGCAGCACGGCGAGGGCTGGACGGTGCGAGGCACAGGCCCAGGCGGCAGCCACTGGCAGTTGCTCGCCCGTGAGCTGGTCTGCAGCCTTCCCCCCCAGGCCTTGCCGGACCTGTTGCCAGCAGATGCGTTGCCGGCTGGATATGGAGCCCGGCTGCGGCACTTGGAGGATCCCAGTGGCGCGCTGGTGTTGTACGCGGCGGTGGAGCGCAGCGCACTGCCGGCCGACTGCCCGGCCCACCTGCAGCTCGACTGGGCCGACCCTGGCTCCCTGTTCGTGTCGGTGAGCCGTGAGGGAGATGGCCGGGCGCCGGCGGGGGAGGCCACCGTGATCGCCAGCGTGTTCACCCCGGCCCGGCCCTGGTTCGAGGGCGACGCATTGGCTCACCGCTCCCGCAAACAGACGGCGATGGCGGGGCTTCAGGCGGGGCTGAGCCGGTTGCTCGGGCTCACGCCGGCGCACTACCGCCACGCGGAACTGTCCACACCACGCAGCTTCGCCCGCTGGACCGGGCGGCCCTTCGGGTTCGTGGGCGGGCTGGGCCAGCATCCCTCCCGCTTCGGCCCCTTCGGGCTGGCCAGCCGCACCCCCTTGCCTGGCTTCTGGCTCTGCGGCGATGCCATCTATCCCGGCGAAGGCACCGCGGGCGTGAGCCTGTCGGCGCAGATGGTGAGCCGGCAACTGCTGGCACGGCGGGGGATGGCGGCTTAGAGAAACTCCGGCCGCAGGCGCTGGCCGGCCGCCAGCGCCTCGTGCAGATCGGCCCAGCGCTCCTCCTGCAGCAAGCCCTCCAGCTGATCGAATGATCGCCGGTAGGAGGTCAGGGCCGCCAGCACCTGCTCCCGGTTGCAACGGGCCATCAGGGCACCCAGTTCCGGGTTGCCGCCCCCCACCCGTGTGGTGTCGGCAAAGCCACTGGAGGCCAGCGCACGCACCAGAGCCCTGGCATCTGCGTCCACGCCCCCGTCGCCGGCTGACCCGTCGCCAGAGGCCGGCGCCGCCGCCACGCCCCGATCCGCCGCTTGCAGAAGAGCGGCACCCACCAGCACCGGCAGGTGGGAAATCAGCGCCACTGCGCGGTCGTGGGCCTTGGGGTCGCACAGGAGAAAACGGGCCTCCACGGCATCCGAGAGGCCGCGCACGGCCTCCAGAGCCGCCGGGTCGGTGTCCGGCGTGGGCGTCACCACCCAGGGGCGTCCACGGAACAGATGGCGCACCCCCGCTTCCACCCCGGCCTCGGCGGTGCCGGCCATCGGGTGGCTGGCCACAAAACGGGGCACGATCCCCTGCCAGGTCCGCAGCACGGGCGCCTTGACCGAGCCCACATCGGTGATCACCGCTTCCGGCGGCAGGGCAGCCAGCAACGCCGGGTCCGGCGCCAGCAGCTGATCGAGCGGCAGTGCCAGCACCACCAGCTGGCAACCGGCCAGCACGGCGGGATCGGTGCTGACCCGGCCGGCCAGCCCGCGCTGGCGGGCCCGCGCCGCCGTGCTCTCCCGCCGCACCAGCCCCCGCACATCCCAGCCGCGGGCGCTCAGATCGAGGCCGAGGGAGCCGCCGATCAGGCCCAGCCCCACCAGCCCCACCACCCCCGTCGTTTGATCGGGGTGCATCGTCTGGGCTGTCATCGCTGCCACGGTCCGCTCGGAGCAGCTTCCTACGATTCGCGCATGTTGGAAGCCCGCGCCCACCAGCAGCTCAAGCAACTCCTGCGGCAGGAGGGTGGCGTGGGCTGGCCGCATCACCTCACGCTCAGCCGGGTGGTGGGGCGCAGCCTGCGGCGCGGCGATCATTGCTGCCTGCAGCTCGCCCCGGGCAGCGATCCGGGCTGGCTGGTGGCGCTGCTCGTGCCGATGGCCCTGGCGGCGGCACCGTTGGTGCTGGTGGTGAGCGAGCCGATGCGGCGGCGCCTGCTGCAGGTGGAGCTGCCCCGGCTGCGGGCCGCTGGGCTCACGCTGCCCTGCTGGGAAGGGGAGTCGCCTCCCCACGACACCACCCTCTGGCTGATGAATCATCATCAGCTGGTGAAGGCCTGGCGGGGCGGCAGCCTCGGAGATCGCCACCTGGTGATTCCCGAGGAGGAGATCCTTGAAGCACGGCTTCGCACTGCGCTGGATCAGCGGCTCGCTCCCCAGCACTGGGACCAGATCCGCCTCAGCCTGCCGGCGGCGGACACGAGCCTGCTGGAGCTGCACCAGCGGCTCGGCCGCCGGATCCTCAGCCATCCAGGCACACCCTCGGCCCAGGTGCCCCTGCCACCCGAAGACGAAGCGCCACTGCGGCAACTGCTGCCCCTGCTCGGGCCACTGCCAAGTCCATGGCCCGAGTGGATGGCCGCCAGCGGCCCGGGCTGGACGAGCTGGGCCACGGTGGATCGCCAGCTGCTGCAGTGGGAGCTTCACCGGGTGCCGCTGGAACCACTGGAGGTGATGCCGGGGCTGCTCGATGGCCGGGCCTTGGTGCTGGTGGGCCAGCGCGGGGCACCGGTGCAGCTGACGGGGTTCACCCCCCTGGTGAGCGTGGATCTGGCCGATCCGCCCCTATCCGACCCCTTGCCGCTCTATGCGCCCCTGCGCCAGCCCCTGCCCAACAGCCCCCAGTACGGCGAGCACCTGCTCGATCACTGCCGTCGTCTGGTGCTGGGCCAGGCCGGCCTCACGATCGTGCTCGTTGACGATGCCGGCCTGCGCCTGCCACTGGCGGCTGCGCTGGCGGCTGAATTCGGCACGAGGGTGTGCCATCAGGACACGGCACCGGAGAGCAATGGTGTGATCTGCTGTGGCTGGAACTGGTGGCTGGAGCATCAGGAGCGATTGCCGGTGCCCTGCCAGGTGGTGGTCGGTCCGCTGCCGATCGCCAGCCTGGAAGACCCACTCACTGCCGCCCGGGTGATGCGGCTGCGGCAGCAGGGGCGCGACTGGTTCCGCGAACTGCTCCTTCCTGAAGCGCTCGATCGTCTACAGCGCGGCCTGGCCAGCCTCAGGCGAGGCGGGGCGGGGCGACTGGCCGTGCTGGATGGCCGGGTCCGCAGCCGCAGCTGGGGGCGTCAGGTGTTGCGCGCCCTGGAACCCTGGGTGGCTCTGAATCGCCTGCTGCCGGGCTGAGCCGCCTGCCGCCGGCACCGTTGGAAGCCACCTCTACGCTGAGCCGCAGCGGGGACAGACCAGCCATGGGTGAAGCAAGACGGAGGGCACAACAAGGCCTGCCACCACGCCAGAAGGCAAAGGCATCCGCAGCCAAGGACACCTCACCACGCCTGGTGGAATGGTTTCCGCTCACTCGCGACCAGGCCGACCGCTTCGTGAAGCTCAGCACCCGCGGCGCCTGGGTGGGCATCGGCGGCTTGGTGCTGTTCTGGGTGTCCGTGCGCTTCATCGGCCCGGCCGCCGGCTGGTGGCAACTGTCCGACACCCCCTGACATTGGTCTGATAGTCATCTGCTGCTGATCACCATCTGCTGGCCGCCACAGCTGCACTGGCGGAGCCCCCAGCTCTGCCTGCTGAGCGCCGCAGTCGTCACCACCTGCTGACGCGGCAGCATGAATGGTCGCAACAATTGGAAGAAAACCTTATGATCGAGCGGTTCAACGGTTCTCCGTGATGTTTACCCGTCTGGCTGAGCAATACCGCTCGCTGGCTCAGGATCTCGTCATGAGCCTTCAGGCTCTTGCCAACAGCCTGCAGCGCAAAGGGCTGGTGGCCACTTGCTACGTCTGCGGAGACGGCCAGGAACGACAAGGCGCTTCATTCGTGGCCGATCTGGGTGACACCCACACCATCCGCTTCCTGGTGTCTGACTGCGGCATCAGCTGGGTGGAATCGCGCAACGGCCATGAACTGGTGCGGCTGGACGGGGCCGATGCCATTCAGGAACTGCAACGGGTGACAGCCTTCCTGCAACAGGTTCCAGCCGACGCCAATGTGCTAGTTGCACCGAACCAACGACAGCCTGTGCTGATCAGCACAACATCCCAACCCCTCGATGAATTGGTGGGTTGATCGGCTCGTCCCTGTGTGGCTGATGCCCTGAGCGGGCCAGCCACACAGGGACGAGCCGATCACCTGACAGGGAAAGAGCCGGAAGGTTCCGACAGCGGCCAGGCTTGCTACTGATGGCCTGATTCCGTCTCAATTCCTCTCCCAGCTGCCCTGGTGCTGGGTCTGCGCTCAGCGCGCAGCCAGGCCGGCCTCCTCCACTTCGGCGTCATCAGCGTCGGAGCCGTCCGGTTCAGCCGCAGCCGACTTGGCCGCCAGCGACTTCACGGAATTGGCCATCACATCGGCCCCTTCGGTGAGTTTGCGGCGCACGATCGCTTCGATCGCCTCCTTCTGGGCGGGGTTCTGCTCCAGCCAGGTGATGGTGTTGTCACGCCCCTGGCCGATGTTGTCGCCCTCGTAGCTGTACCAGGCACCCTTGCGGACCACCACGGCCGTTTCCTCGGCCAGATCCAGCACGCAGCCCAGGGTGCTGATGCCGCGGCCGAAGAGGATGTCGAACTCAGCGATGCGGAAGGGGGGCGCCACCTTGTTCTTGGCCACCTTCACCTTGGCCCGGATGCCGTACTCCTCGGTGCCGCGCTTGAGGGTCTGAATGCGGCGGATGTCGAGGCGAACCGAGGCATAGAACTTGAGGGCATTGCCTCCCGTGGTGGTTTCCGGGTTGCCGTAGGTCACCCCGATCTTCTGGCGCAACTGGTTCAGGAAGATCACCGTGCAGCCCGATTTGCCGATGTTGCCGGTGATCTTGCGCATGGCCTGGCTCATCAGACGGGCCTGGCTTCCCACTGCCAGATCGCCCATCTCCCCTTCGATTTCCGCCCGTGGGGTGAGCGCTGCCACCGAGTCGACCACAACGATGTCGACGGCCGCAGAACGCACCAACTGATCGACGATCTCCAGCGCCATTTCGCCGGTGTCCGGCTGGGACACCAGCAGATTCTCCACATCGACCCCGAGGGCCGCCGCGTAGACCGGATCCAGGGCATGTTCGGCGTCAACGAAGGCTGCCACGCCACCACGGCGCTGGGCTTCGGCGATCGCATGCAGCGTGAGCGTGGTTTTCCCTGAGCTCTCGGGGCCGTAGATCTCCACCACCCGGCCCTTGGGATAGCCACCGCCGAGGGCAAGATCGAGGGTGAGCGCACCGGTGGAAACGGTTTCAACCCGCATGCGGGAGGCATCCCCGAGGCGCATGATTGAACCCTTGCCGAAGTTGCGCTCGATCTGACCGAGCACGAGATCAAGGGCCTTGTCGCGGGCGGCGGCGGCGGAACCAAGGGCGGCAGCCGAGGATCCGGCGGCGGCGGAGCGGGGATGGGCGGCCCTGAGATCAGTGCTCTTGGGGTCGGCAGGCATGGTCAACGGTGGGTGAGAGAACAGGCCGCTGATCGAGACGTCCGAAGCGGGACATCCTGCGGCCTCAAAGGCACAGGTGCCACCAAATCGGGTGGACGTATCAGGCCGGCGCGCCAGACAGGAATTAGTACAGGCGTACGCTAGCGGATCAGGGCCAGGTCGCCAAGGGGGCCGCAAAGCGTTCCGGGCGGAGCAGGGCGATGCCTGGCGGCAGGTCGATCAGATCGGCCGCGCGCACATACCCCCACGACACCAGAAAACAGCGCACGGGGGTCAACCCCGGCGTGGCCCGCACCTGCTCCAGGGTGGGGCGCCGGTCTTCGATGAACCAGATCGGCCTGTTCAGCGACCGCAACTGCAGCAGCACCTCCGGTTTCGGTCCCTGCTCATGGCCGAAGAGCTGCCAGGGCCGGAGCCCCTCGGCAGAGAGCAGCTCAGCGGCGAAGGCCGCCCCCTTGGTGGTGAGCACCGCCCAGTCGGCCCCCTCGCCGCTCAGGGCCTCCAGCCGCTGCGGCACGCCGGGGTAGGGGCGGTGCAGCGCCAGCCAGGCGCTGCGGTCGGTGGCGATGGCCTCGCGGCGCACCAGCTCCAGCGCCTCCTGAAGCTGGGAGGGCTGCCACCCCCAGCGCTTCAGGGCGCAGTCCAGGGCCCCGTCGTAGTCGGCCAGGGTGTCCGTGAGCCGGTGGTCGTCGCGACCCAGCTCAGCGGCCAGCAGCACCATCTCCCAGCCCTTGTGGATCAGGGGCCGCAGCTGGGCGAAACCGGGCGGCGCCGACGCAGGCAGGTGCAGGTCGGGGCGCAGCTGCAGAGCAGCCCGGCAGGCGCTCCACCAGTACTCGGCCATGCCGTCGACCAGCACCCCGTCAAAATCGAACACCAGCAGGGGGCTGGAGGACACAGGGGGAGCTCAGAGGAGTGTCAAAACTGGGCCGCTAGGATTCGAACCTAGGAATGGCGGGACCAAAACCCGCTGCCTTACCACTTGGCGACGGCCCAACGCGCAGTTGTGGGGTGGTCCGGGGAGCAGGCCCGCAGGCCGTCAACGCAGTGGAACACCCGACGCCCGGGATCCAGATAGTTACCCACAGCGAGCCGTCCTTCGTCAATCTCCCACCGTGCCGGCAGGGATCACGGCGGGCGCCGGCAGCGCTCAGCGCGGGAACACCCGCAGCCGCAGCTCCCCGCCGGTGCCGAACTCGGCACAGCGCAGTCCATAGCGGCGCACCTGCTCCGCCTGGATCTGGCGGACGCGGGCGCTGCGAGGCAGTAACTCCACGGGGCAGCCGCGGGGCAGGACCACCTGCTCCACCGCCAGACGGCACTCCTCCATGGCGCCGGCGGCATCGTCCGGGAGCACCTGCAACGGCGCCTCCCCTTCCGGCTGGCGCCGCAGCAGCAGCCGCTGCAGACCCCGTTGAACCTGATGCAGGCTGTCGGACTTGATCACCAGGATCGGCACGCCATGGAGCTGGGCCTGCCGCCGCACCTCCGGGTCCTGGCCCAGCTGGTTGCGCACGGTGAGCACCGCATCCGCCTGCTCCAGATCAACAACCTGCTCAACGGCATAGTGGCGGCTGCGCACCGCCTGCTCCATCAATGCAGCGCTGATGCCGCAGCTGAACAGGCGGAGGGTCGCGGCTGCCGGCTCCACCAGAGGGCGCCGGTGCGGCGCTGGCAGGGAAGGATCAGGCAGCGGCACCGGCGCCAGCGGCGGTGCCGGATCCGGCCGCCGCGGCTCGCGGCGGGGCGCTGACAGCTCCGCGCACGTCAAACGGGGTGGGGCCGGGGGAGCGGCCCCGTCCTCGAGCCGCACCCGGCCGGAGGCATCGCATTCGCGCACCTGGGGGCGGGCGGGCTGCCCCCTGAGCTGGAAATCCACCGTGCGGGCTACGTCGCGGTGCACCAGCCAGCGGCTGCGGCTGTGCATCTCCACCGCCAGCGGGAAGGTGGGGTCAGCGCAGCGCTCCAGCACGGTCTTCTGGGAGCCGCGCCGCCGGGCTTCCTCATCGCCGAGCGTCACCGACTGAATGCCCCCGATCAGGTCGCAGAGGGTGGGGTTCTTGATCAGGTTGGCCAGCTCATTGCCATGGGCCGTGGCCACCAGCTGCACCCCCCGTTCGGCGATCGTGCGGGCCGCCTGGGCCTCCAGCAATGTGCCGATCTCATCGATCACGATGACCTCTGGCATGTGGTTCTCCACCGCCTCGATCATCACCTGATGCTGCAACTCAGGACGCGCCACCTGCATGCGTCGGGCCCGGCCGATGGCGGGGTGGGGGATGTCGCCGTCACCGGCGATCTCGTTGCTGGTGTCGATCACCACCACGCGGCGCTCCAGGTCGTCCGCCAGCACCCGGGCGATCTCCCGCAGGGCCGTGGTCTTACCGACACCAGGACGCCCCATCAACAGCAGCGACTGACCGGAATCCAGCAGATCCCGCACCATGGCCACCGTGCCGTACACGGCCCGGCCCACCCGGCAGGTGAGACCCACCACATCGCCGGTGCGGTTGCGGATGGCGCTGATGCGGTGCAGGGTGCGCTCGATGCCCGCCCGGTTATCACCACCGAAGTGGCCGACGCGCTCCACCACGGCCGCCAGGTCCGAGCGGTCGATCGGCTGGTCGGTGAGGGCGATGGCACGCCCCGGGTAGCGGGCCTCCGGGCAGCGGCCCAGATCGAGCACCACCTCAAGCAGCTGGTCGCGGCTCCCAGTGGCGGCAAAGGCCTCGCGCACCCGCTCTGGGAGCACCGCCAGCAGCGCTTCGAGATCGTCGGTCACCCGCTGGGGTGCGAAGGCGCCGGCAGGGGCGAGGGCGAGAGGGGCAGCGTCGGGAGCTTGCATAGCCAATCACTCCAGAACTGCCGTTCTAGCCATCAAGAGGCCAGCCACGGGCCCACCAGCTGCCGGGCCCTTGCCAGCGCCTCGGGCCAGAGGTCCGCGTCGTCGAGCAGCCGTCTGCCCCGCCGCTCGGCTTCGAGCAGCAGCGGCTGCAGCTGACGGCGCGCCATCCCGCCGAAGGCCACACCAGCACTGAGCCGCCGTGCCGCAGCCGCAGAGCCCGCATGACGACGCAAGAGCTCCAGGGTGTGGCCGTTGGTGCCGCCCGCCAGCTGCAGGGGGCCCGGGGGTGCCCAGGGCCGCAACGCCGCCAGCAGCCGAACCGCGGCATGGGCCGTGCCGCCCCCCACATCGCCGCTCATCGGCCGGCCATCGAGCTGCCAGAGCGGCCGCAGCCCTGCCACACGGAGGCGCGCAAACCGTTGCCAGAGCTCCGCGGCCAACCGTTCCAGGCCTGAAGGCTCCGCGCTTGAACGATCCGTGCCGGAAGCTTCCGCGCGGGTAGCCAGCACCTCCCCCCGGCCGCTGGCGGGTGCTTCCAAGCCGCAACTGACAGACAGATACTGCAGCGGCAGATGGGCAGCCAGCACCTGATCCAGGCGCTGGGCGAAAGCAACGCCGCGGCCGGGCTGGGTGTGGATCTCCACCGCATCGGGCCGCAGCGCCGCCAGCAGGGGGGTCACCGCCTCCGCCGGCAGGGCGTGCTCCCTGGCATCGATCAGGCCGAGCGGGCAGGCCGGTAGACAACGCCCGCAGCCATAGCAACGCTCGGCGATCACGCCGCCACGCTCACCGATGGCCAGGGCCGGGCACACCCGCGCACAGGGACGGGGACAGGTGGGCGGGCAGTGCTCAGGATCGAAGCGGGCCTTGCGGAAGTGCGGATCGGCCCCATCGCTGAGGCTCAGCATCAGCCAGGGGGCGGAGTGGCCCGTGGAGCGCTCCATCCCCCAGGCCACGCCGCGTCGGGCTGCCGCCACCACGGCTGGATCAGCCGCCACATCGATCGCCTGAACACCCGCCAGCGTATAGATGCCGCAGAGGTCAACGATCGCGGCCAGATCCTGGTTGCTGGCACCGCAGATCAACTTGACCCAATGGCCACGGCGCAGGGCCTGCTCAGGCGGCAAGGCACTGGTCGAGCGGACGCCAACGCAGCGAGCGAGAGCCACCCATCTCAGCCACGATGCGTAGACGTGGTTCCCGTTGGGTGAGCCCGCACAGGGCGGAGAGCTCAGCTGCAGAGAGCACCTGGGCTTCCAGCAGCCAGAGCAGGATTGGCTTGGTGCCTTCCAGCAAAGGGCCGAGCTGGGGCATCACCTGCTGGACGTCGCCGACGGCAGCGGCATTGCTAACGCTGTGATGGCCAAGGTGCGGCGGACGGATGCCGTGGGACTGAAGCAGGAACACTTCGGGGTCGCCAAGACCGCGGGCAGAGGTCATCTGCGCGCGATAGCCAGCGGCACGCAGGCGCCGCATCAGGCGCGTCTCAGCGCCCCCTTCCAGAGGGGCATAGAGGGCAAGAGCACCAGCCTTCTCCAGATCTTCCCGAAAGCGACGGCCGGTGAGCAGGAGCGGCATGGACGGCAGCGCCAGGAACGGAGGCAGTCTGGCAGCAGGCTTTCGGGAATAGGGGGTCAGATCATGCGGTACTGTGGATTCTTGTGCATGTGTTCTGCGCCCGTCCGCTAGCCGGGCCTCCGGAACCTTGCGCGGATCCACCGCTGTCGGTGGATCCTCCCGGCCAGTTCGGCGCCGAGCAGCTCCGCTGCTTCACCGCCGACGGGAAACTCACCGTCATCCGGCTTCGTGCCCGACGGGAAAGTCCCAGCCTGCTGAATTCGCCCACCGCTAGCCCCCGGCACTGCCTGCCCGTCAGGTCATGGCCGGAAGCTCCGTTTCAACGGGATCCAGCGCGTTCATCGATTCAGCCTCCAGGCGGCCTGTCATCTCCGGATGGCTTCGGTCGTGGTCCTGCTGGCGTTTTCCCCCCCATGTCCATCGGCATCCTTGGCAAGAAACTGGGCATGTCCCAGTTCTTCGCCCCCGACGGCAAGTCCATCCCGGTCACCGTGATCGAGGCGGGCCCTTGCCGCATCACCCAACTCAAAACCCCTGCCACCGACGGTTACACCGCGGCTCAGATCGGTTTTGGCGACATTCGCGAGAAGCTCGTCAACCGTCCGGCCGCAGGTCACCTGGCCAAGTCGGGCAGTGAGCCCCTGAGGCACCTCACCGAATACCGGCTCGATTCTGTCGAAGGTCTCGAACTCGGTGCCACGGTCACGGTTGAAGGCTTCGAGCCTGGCCAGAAAGTCGATGTCAGCGGTGACACGATCGGCCGCGGCTTCAGTGGCTACCAGAAGCGCCACGGCTTCAGCCGCGGTCCGATGACGCACGGTTCCAAGAACCACCGCGAACCCGGATCCACCGGCGCCGGCACCACCCCCGGTCGGGTCTACCCCGGCAAACGGATGGCCGGCCGCTACGGCGGCAAGCAGATCACAACCAAGGGTCTCATCATTCTCAAGGTGGATGTCGAGCGCAACCTGCTGGTGGTGAAGGGTTCGGTGCCCGGAAAGCCCGGCGCCCTGCTCAACATCCGACCCGCTCGGCGGGTCGGTGACAAGGTCGCGAACTGAGGATGTCAGCCATGGTCAACTGTGTCGTTCGTGATTGGCAAGGCAAGGAAGCCGGCAAGGCCAGCCTTGACCTGAGGGTCGCCAAGGAAGCCTCGGCAGGCGGTCTGCTGCAGCGCGCGGTGGTGCGCCAGCTTGCCCACGCCCGCCAAGGCACGGCTTGCAGCCTCACCCGCGCCGAGGTGCGCGGAGGTGGCCGCAAGCCCTACAAGCAGAAAGGAACGGGCCGCGCCCGCCAAGGCTCAATCCGCACCCCGCTCCGCCCCGGCGGCGGCGTGGTGTTCGGGCCTAAGCCCCGCACCTACAGCCTGGCGATGAACCGCAAGGAACGTCGTCTGGCGCTGCGCACCGCCCTGATCAGCAGGGCCACCGACATGGTGGTGGTGCAGGGTTTCGGCGCCGCGCTTGAGCAGCCCAAAACCCGCGAAATCGTCGCTGCCCTGCAGCGCTGGGACATCCCCGCCGGCACCAAGGTGCTGCTGGTGCTCGATGCCCCCACCGATGTGGTCCGCCTGTCGGTCCGCAACCTCGAAAACGTGAAACTGATCGCCGCCGATCAGCTGAACGTCTTCGACTTGCTCAACGCCAGGAAGCTGGTGCTCAGCGAAGAAGCACTCGCCAAGATCCAGGAGGTCTACGGAGATGACTGAACGTTTCGCCAACCGGCTGGCGGATGTGATCCGGCGCCCGCTGATCACCGAGAAAGCCACCCGGGCTCTCGAACTCAACCAGTACACCTTTGAGGTAGACCCCAGGGCTGCCAAGCCCGACATCAAGGCCGCTGTCGAGCATCTC
Source organism: Synechococcus sp. ATX 2A4 (assembly GCF_024346375.1). Taxonomy (GTDB): domain Bacteria; phylum Cyanobacteriota; class Cyanobacteriia; order PCC-6307; family Cyanobiaceae; genus MW101C3. The sequence goes on from NZ_JAGQCV010000008.1 coordinate 103,008, forward strand.
TTTGATGTTCGTGTCATCGGTGTGAGCACCATGAATCCACCTCGCCGTGCCCGGCGGGTCGGACGTTTCGCCGGCAAGCGCGCCCAGGTGAAAAAGGCGGTGGTGCGGCTCGCCGCAGGCAATGCCATCCAGCTGTTCCCCGAGGCCTGAGGGCTCTGAATCGTTATGGCAATCCGCAACTACCGTCCCTACACCCCCGGCACCCGTACTCGGGTCGCTAGTGACTTCAGCGAAGTCACCGAGCGCAAGCCCGAACGCAGCCTGGTGGTGGCCAAGCACCGCCGCAAAGGTCGCAACAACCGGGGCGTGATCACCTGCCGCCACCGTGGCGGTGGCCACAAGCGCCTGTATCGCATGGTGGATTTCCGCCGCGACAAACACGGCGTGGTGGCCCGCGTGGCCGCCATCCACTACGACCCGCACCGCAACGCGCGGCTGGCACTGCTGTTCTACACCGATGGTGAGAAGCGCTACATCCTTGCCCCCGCAGGCATCGAAGTCGGTCAAACCGTGGTCTCCGGCCCCGGCGCACCGATCGAAACCGGCAACGCCCTGCCGCTCTCGTCGATTCCACTGGGTTCTGCCGTCCACAACGTCGAGCTCTATGCAGGACGTGGCGGCCAGATGGTTCGTACCGCCGGTGCCAGCGCCCAGGTGATGGCGAAGGAAGGCGATTACGTCGCTCTCAAACTGCCGTCCACCGAGGTGCGTCTGGTCCGTCGGGAGTGCTACGCCACCCTCGGAGAGGTCGGCAACGCTGAAGTTCGCAACACGAGCCTCGGCAAAGCCGGCCGCAAACGCTGGCTGGGCCGCCGCCCCCAGGTGCGCGGCAGTGTGATGAACCCTTGCGACCACCCCCACGGTGGTGGTGAGGGCCGCGCACCGATCGGTCGCTCCGGCCCGGTCACCCCCTGGGGCAAACCGGCCCTGGGCCTCAAAACCCGGAAGCGGAACAAACCCAGCAATCGGTTTGTCCTGCGGAAACGTCGCCGCATCTCCAAACGGAGCCGTGGCGGACGGGATTCCTGATGGTCAACACTGTTTTGCTGTCTGCTTAAACCGCCATGGGACGTTCACTCAAAAAAGGACCATTCGTCGCCGACCACCTGCTGCGCAAGGTCGAAGCGCAGAACAGCGCTGGCGACAAAACCGTGATCAAAACCTGGTCGCGGGCTTCCACCATCCTGCCGATGATGATCGGCCACACCATTGCCGTTCACAACGGCAAGAGCCACGTGCCGGTGTATGTCACCGAGCAGATGGTGGGCCACAAGCTGGGGGAATTCGCCCCCACCCGCACCTTCCGGGGTCACATCAAAGACAAAAAAGGTGCCCGTTAAGGAGCGACACACCATGGCCAACCCTTCCCCCAGCTCAGAAGCCCGCGCCCACGGCCGCTACATCCGCGGATCCGTTTCCAAGGTGCGTCGGGTGCTCGACCAGATCCGCGGTCGCTCCTACCGCGAAGCGCTGATCCTGCTCGAGTTCATGCCCTACCGCTCCACCGGACCGATCACCAAGGTGCTCCGTTCGGCGGTCGCCAATGCGGAACACAACCTTGGTCTTGATCCCGCTTCATTGGTGATCAGCACCGCCATCGCTGACATGGGTCCATCCCTGAAGCGATTCCGTCCCCGCGCCCAGGGGCGGGCCTACGCGATCAAGAAACAAACCTGCCACATCAGCATTGCTGTGGCTTCCACTTCCGCCTGACCCCCGAGGACACCGCCCGATGGGACACAAGATCCATCCAACCGGATTGCGCCTGGGGATCACCCAGGACCACCGATCCCGCTGGTATGCACCCAGCAAGACCTATCCGATTCTTCTTCAGGAAGACGATCGGATTCGCCGCTTCATCCACAAGAAATACGCCAGCGCCGGCATCTCCGACGTGTTGATCGCCCGCAAGGCCGATCAGCTCGAAGTGGAGCTGAAAACAGCGCGCCCCGGCGTGCTGGTCGGCCGCCAAGGCAGCGGCATCGAGGAACTTCGTGCCGGCATCCAGACCACCCTCGGCGACCGCCAGCGCCAAGTGCGCATCAATGTCGTGGAGGTGGAGCGGGTCGACGCTGACGCCTATCTGCTGGCCGAATACATCGCCCAGCAGCTGGAAAAGCGGGTCGCCTTCCGCCGCGTGATGCGGATGACGGTGCAACGCGCCCAGCGGGCCGGTGTGCTCGGGCTGAAGATCCAGGTGAGCGGTCGTCTTAATGGCGCCGAAATCGCCCGCACGGAATGGACCCGCGAAGGCCGCGTTCCGCTGCACACACTGCGTGCCGACATCGATTACGCCACCAAGGTGGCCACCACCACCTACGGGGTGCTGGGCATCAAGGTGTGGGTGTTCAAAGGAGAGGTGCTTCCTGGGCAGAAGGAGCAACTGCCCGCTGGTGGAGCACCCAGGCGTCGGAGCAGCCGGCGGCCCCAACAGTTCGAAGACCGCTCGAACGAGGAGTGATCAGGAGGCCTGAACCATGCTGAGTCCAAAACGCGTCAAATTCCGCAAACAACAGCGAGGCCGCATGCGCGGCGTCGCCACCCGGGGCAACACGATTGCCTTCGGTGAGTTTGCCCTCCAGGCACAGGAATGTGGCTGGATCACTTCTCGCCAGATCGAAGCCAGCCGTCGGGCGATGACCCGCCATGTCAAACGGGGAGGAAAGGTCTGGATCCGGATCTTCCCCGACAAGCCGGTCACCATGCGCCCAGCTGAAACCCGCATGGGTTCCGGTAAAGGCAACCCGGAATTCTGGGTGGCGGTGATCAAACCCGGCCGGATTCTCTTTGAGATGGGCGGGCCGGAAATCACCCCGGCCATCGCCAAGGAGGCCATGCGCCTGGCGCAGTACAAGCTGCCGGTCAAGACGAAGTTTCTCGCCTTGGCTGACCAGGAGCAGGACGCTTCCCCCGAACCCTCTCTCGCCCTGGAGTCCTGAACATGGCACGTCCTGCCATTACCGAGGTGCGAACCCTCACCGATGCCGAATTGGTCGAACAGATCGGCGGTTGCCGCCGTGAACTGTTCAACCTCCGCTTCCAGCGGGCCACCCGCCGGCTGGAGCAACCGCACCTGTTCAAGCAGAGCCGCACCAAGCTGGCTCAGCTGTTGACGGTGCAGCAGGAGCGGCAACGCTCCGCTCCCTCCGCCTCCTGATCCCCCTCTACCCCATGGCACTCAAGGAAAGGGTCGGCACCGTCGTCAGCGACAAGATGGAAAAAACGGTGGTGGTTGCGGTGGAGAACCGCTTCCCCCATCCCATCTATCAAAAGACTGTCAGCCGCACCACCCGCTACAAGGCCCACGACGAAGACAACCGTTGTCGGGTCGGTGATCGCGTCCGCATCACCGAAACCCGTCCCCTCAGCCGCACCAAGCGCTGGGCGGTGGCGGAAGTTCTCACCCCATCTGGCGCAAGCTGAGGAGGTCACACCATGATTCAGCAGGAAACCTTCCTCAATGTCGCTGACAACAGCGGCGCCAAGCGCATCCAGTGCATCCGTGTGCTGGGCACCAATCGCCGCTACGCCCACGTCGGTGACGTGATCGTCGCCGCTGTCAAAGACGCCATGCCCAACATGGGGGTGAAGAAGTCGGATGTGGTCAAGGCTGTTGTGGTCCGCACCCGCGCCACACTGCGCCGCGATACGGGCAACTCGATTCGCTTCGACGACAACGCGGCCGTGATCCTCGGCAACGACAACAACCCGAAGGGCACGCGTGTGTTCGGTCCGGTCGCCCGTGAACTGCGCGAGCGCAACTTCACCAAGATCGTGTCACTCGCCCCGGAGGTGATCTGAAATGGCCGCCGCAACACCCCAGCCACGGCCCACCAAGCGCATCAAGATGCGCATCCGCAAAGGTGACACCGTCAAGGTGATCGCTGGCAAGGACAAGGGAAAAACCGGTGAAGTCCTGCGCACCCTTCCTTACGAGAACCGTGTGGTGGTGCAGGGAATCAACCTGCGCACCCGTCACATGAAGCCCACCCAGGAAGGTGAAACCGGCCGGATCGTCACGGAAGAAGCCTCCGTGCATGCTTCCAACGTGATGGTGTTCTCCACCAGCCAGAACGTCCCCAGCCGGGTGGCCATCGCCATCCAAGCCGACGGCACCAAGAAGCGACGCCTCACCAAGACCGGCGAACTGCTCGATTGAGCTCTCCCTCGGTTCCATGGTCTGTGCCATGGAGTCACCTCCCCCGCCCGACCCTGCACTCCCCGTTCCTGTCCGCCTTCTGACAACGCCCAGAAGCGAATTCCCCCACTCCGTCATGTCACTCAAACAGCGCTACCGGGAGACGATCCAGCCCAAGCTGCTCAAGGATCTCAGCCTCTCCAACATCCATGAGGTTCCCAAGGTGATGAAAGTCACCGTGAACCGAGGTCTCGGTGAGGCCGCCCAGAACCCCAAGGCCCTTGAGGCTTCCATCGCCGAGCTGGCCACGATCACCGGTCAGAAGGTGGTGGTGACCCGCGCCAAGAAGGCCATCGCCAGCTTCAAGATCCGCCAGGGCATGCCGATCGGCGTGGCCGTCACCCTTCGTGGTGAACGGATGTACGCCTTCCTCGAGCGCCTGATCCATCTGGCCTTGCCCCGCATCCGCGATTTCCGCGGTGTGAGCCCCAAGAGTTTCGATGGACGGGGGAATTACACCCTTGGGGTCCGGGAGCAGATCATCTTCCCGGAAATCTCCTACGACAAGATCGATGCCATCAGGGGCATGGACATCACCATCGTGACCAGTGCCCGTAACGACGAAGAGGGCCGGGCCCTCCTCCGCGAGATGGGAATGCCGTTCCGCAGCAACTGAGCCCTCTTCGGACCCCCAACATGGCCAACCACGACCCAATTTCAGACATGCTCACCCGCATTCGTAATGCGAGTGAGAAAAAGCACCAGACCACCAAGGTGCCTGCCTCCCGCCTGTCCCACAGCATCGCCAAGGTGCTGCAGCAGGAAGGGTTCATTGCCCAGATCAGCGAAGAAGGTGAAGGGGTGCAAAGGCATCTCGTTCTTGAGCTGAAATACAGCGGCAAGCATCGTCAGCCCACCATCCGCTCCGTCAAACGCGTCAGCAAGCCGGGTCTGCGGATCTACAAGAACACCCGTCAACTCCCCAAGGTGCTGGGTGGCCTTGGCGTCGCGATCATTTCCACCTCTCGGGGTGTGATGAGCGACCGTGACGCCCGCAAGCAGGGTGTCGGCGGTGAAGTCCTCTGCTACATCTACTGAAAAGGGAGTTGATTCATGTCTCGTATTGGTAAAGCACCGATCCCCATCCCCGACAAGGTGACTGTGAGCCTCGATGGCCTCTCGGTTCATGTCAAGGGACCCAAGGGCGAACTGAACCGCACCCTTCCCGAAGGTGTTCAGATCCACCAGGAAGACAACACCCTGGTAGTGGCCCCTTCCACAGCCACCCGCCGCTCGCGGGAGCGTCACGGACTCTGCCGTACGCTGGTGGCCAACATGGTCGAAGGGGTGAGTAAAGGCTTCACCCGCAAGCTCGAAATCGTGGGCGTGGGCTATCGGGCCCAGGTTCAAGGTAGAAAGCTCGTGGTGAGTGCCGGTTACAGCCACCCGGTCGAAGTGGTGCCCCCCGAAGGCATCGTCTTCACCGTGGAGAGCAACACCCAGGTGCTGGTCTCCGGTTTCGACAAGGAACTGGTCGGCAACGAAGCGGCCAAGGTCCGCGCCATCCGTCCTCCTGAGCCCTACAAGGGCAAAGGCATCAAATACGAGGGCGAGCGCATTCTGCGCAAGGCCGGCAAAACCGGTAAGAAATGAGGCCTGCCTGAGCGTCCCACCCCTCCACTGCCATGTCCACCGTCTCCCGCAAAGCACAGACCCAGAAGCGTCACCGCCGTCTGCGTCGTCATCTCACCGGATCCGCCGCCCGTCCACGGCTTGCGGTGTTCCGCTCCAACAACCACATCTACGCCCAGATCATCGACGACGACGCTCAGAGCACGCTCTGCACAGCTTCGACGCTCGAAAAAGATCTGCGCACCAGCCTGACCGCCAGCTCCACCTGCGACGCCTCCGTGGCCGTGGGTCAACTGGTGGCCCAACGTGCCCTCGCCAAGGGCATCCAGCAGGTGGTGTTCGATCGCGGCGGCAACCTGTATCACGGCCGTGTCAAGGCCCTTGCCGACGCCGCCCGTGAAGCGGGCCTTCAGTTCTGAACCGGATCCAACCATGACCGAAATCAACGAAACGATCCAGTCCAGCGACGTGCCAGCGGCGGCTGAAGGCCAGCCCGAACAGCGGCGCGGTGGCGGTGGCGGCAAAGGCGGCGGCGATCGCCGCGGCGGCGGCGGCGGCCGTCGCGGTGAAGGGCGGCGCGGCGGTCAGGAGCGCGACTCCGAATGGCAGGAGCGTGTGGTCCAGATCCGCCGGGTCTCCAAAACTGTTAAAGGCGGCAAAAAGATGAGCTTCCGCGCCATCATCGTGGTCGGCAACGAACGTGGCCAGGTGGGTGTGGGCGTCGGCAAGGCCGGCGATGTGATCGGTGCGGTCCGCAAGGGCGTTGCCGATGGCAAGAAGCACCTCGTCAAGGTGCCGCTCACCCGCACCAGCTCAATCCCCACCGAGAGCCGTGGCGTTGATGGTGCTGCCAGCGTGCTGATGCGCCCGGCGGCTCCGGGCACCGGCGTGATCGCTGGCGGCTCCATCCGCACTGTTCTGGAGCTCGCGGGCATCAAGAACGTGCTGGCGAAGCGCCTGGGCAGCAAGACGCCCCTCAACAATGCCCGCGCCGCCATCGAGGCCCTGCAGGCGCTCCGCACCCACAAGGAAACCGCCAAGGAACGGGGCATCTCCCTCGAGCAGATCTACTCCTGAGCCCCCATGACCCACACTCTCCAAACACTCAAGCCCCAGCCCGGCTCCCGGCGCCGCAAGCTCCGTAAAGGCCGCGGCATCGCCGCCGGTCAAGGTGCCAGCTGCGGCTTCGGCATGCGCGGCCAGAAGTCCCGCTCCGGCAGCCCCACCCGCCCCGGTTTCGAAGGCGGCCAGATGCCGCTCTATCGCCGCATCCCCAAGCTCAAGCACTTCCCACTGGTGAACCCCAAATCGTTCACCGTGCTGAACGTCGCCAAGCTGGCGGGCCTCACGGCTGGCAGCACCGTCAACATCGATTCTTTGGTGAAAGAAGGGCTGGTCACCAGTCCCAAGCATCCCCTGAAGATCCTTGGCGACGGCGATCTCAGCGTGAAGCTCACCGTTCAAGCTGCGGCCTTCACGGCCTCCGCCCGTGAAAAGATCGAAGCCGCCGGTGGCACCTGCGAACTCAGCTGACCTCACCGCTCCCCACCAGCGTCGCTGGTGGGGTTGCCTAGTCTCAAGGCCGTCTGCCACCGTCCAGCGGAACGGCAGGCGGCTTTCGTGTCGCTCCACAGCGCACCACCGCAGCACGCCATCACAGCATCACCACCGCCTGAGAACACACCATGCTCCTTAGCCGGGGGCGCAACCCCAGCGCCGGCGAAATCCTCACCCAGCTGATCCAGTCCAAGGGTCTCCGTGACCGGGTGCTCACCACGCTTGGCTTGCTGTTGTTGGTGCGCCTGGGGATCTACATCCCCGTTCCCGGCATCGATCGGGTGGCCTTCCAGCAGTTCATCCAGCAGGGCGGGCAGCTGATCGGCTTCCTCGACATCTTCACGGGCGGGGGCATCTCCACCCTTGGCGTGTTCGCACTTGGCATCCTGCCCTTCATCAACGCCTCGATCATTCTTCAGCTGCTGACGGCGGCAGTCCCCCAGCTGGAGGATCTCCAGAAAAACGAAGGGGAAGCCGGCCGGCGCAAGATCGCTCAGATCACCCGCTATGTGGCGCTGGGTTGGGGGATCCTGCAGAGCACAGTCTTTGCCCTGATCCTGCGGCAATACGCCATCCCGGGGGTGTCCGCTCCTGTGTTCGTCATCCAGACGGCCCTGGCCCTGGTGGCGGGGTCGATGGTGGTGATGTGGATCAGCGAGGTGATCACTGAGCGAGGGATCGGCCAGGGAGCCTCGTTGGTGATCTTCGTGAACATTGTGGCCACTCTGCCGCGTGCCCTCGGCTCGACTGTGGAGTTGGCCCAAAGCGGCGACCGCGCCACTGTGGGGGGCATCGTGGTGCTGGTGCTGATCTTCCTGGTCACGATCGTGGGCATCATTTTCGTGCAGGAAGGCAGCCGTCGCATCCCGATCGTCAGCGCCAAACGCCAGGTGGGGCAAAACACACCCCTTTCGGCGCGTCAGAGCTATCTGCCCTTGAAGCTCAACGCCGGCGGCGTGATGCCGATCATCTTTGCTTCGGCGGTGGTGTTCCTGCCCCTCACCATCGCCAACCTCACCCGCGCCCCCTGGCTGATCCAAGTGGCCGGCTACCTGAGCCCCAACAGCAGCACCCCCTGGCTTTACGCCTTGTTGTTCTTTGCGCTGATCATCGGGTTTTCCCTCTTCTACGCCACCCTCACGATCAATCCGGTTGACATCGCCACCAACCTCAAGCGCAGCGGTGTGGCTGTGCCGGGTGTCCGTCCTGGCTCAGCCACCGCCATCTATCTCAGTGGCGTGCAGAACCGTCTCACGATTCTCGGTGGCCTGTTCCTCGGTGCCGTGGCGATCATCCCCTCGGCAGTTGAAGGCGCCACGCAGGTGCGTACCTTCCAGGGTCTGGGGGCCACCTCTCTGCTCATCCTGGTGGGCGTGGCGATCGACACCGCCAAGCAGGTCCAGACCTACGTGATCTCCCAGCGTTACGAAGGCATGGTGCGCCAGTGACGCGCCATCCCCGGGCCTGCGCGGCTCAGACCACCCCCGCACCGTCTCCCATTCCCAGATTTCCGCTCATCCGCCTCCTTCCATGAACCAGCGCATCCTTTTTCTCGGGCCTCCAGGAGCCGGCAAAGGCACCCAGGCCGAGCGTCTTGCTGCCAGCCGCAACCTCCTGCACCTTTCCACCGGGGAGCTCCTGCGCGCCGAAGTGGCCGCCGGCAGTGCGCTAGGCGATGAAGCCGAAGCCGTGATGGCCCGTGGCGAACTGGTCAGCGACAGCCTGGTTCTGGCGATCGTCCGTGCCCGTCTGGCGTGCTGCAGCGGAGGCTGGCTGCTCGATGGCTTCCCCCGCAACCTGGCCCAGGCCAAGGCGCTCCAGCAACTGCTCGAGGAGATCGGCCAACCGATCGAGCTGGTGGTGCTGCTGGCGCTCGATGACGAAACGCTCGTGCAGCGCCTGTTGTCGCGTGGCCGTGCCGACGACAACGAAGTGGTGATCCGCAACCGCCTCATTGTCTACCGCGACCAGACAGAGCCCCTCATCGCGTTTTACAGCGCCCAGGGGCTGCTCACCTCCGTGGCGGCCAGCGGCACCGTCGAGGCGATCGCCGAGCGCATCTCGGCTGTGGTGGGTTGATCGCTGTGGTACGTTGTCTGTTTGGAAATTTGGAGCACCGCTGCTCATGAAGGTGCGTGCCTCGGTCAAGAAAATGTGCGACAAGTGCCGGGTGATCCGCCGCCATGGCCGGGTCATGGTGATCTGCACCAATCCCAAGCACAAACAGCGCCAGGGCTGACCTGTCGCTTTCCCCTCTCATTCATCTGCGCCCTCAGGGGCGCAACGCCCAGCCCTTCGTGGCTGGGCTCCCCTCTGCCCAACTGAATCGTTTCTTCGTGGCTCGGATTGCCGGTGTCGATATCCCTCGTGACAAGAGGGTTGAGATTTCTCTCACTTACGTCTATGGCATCGGCTTGACCCGTGCCCAGAAGATCCTGGCCAAGGCCGGTGTCAGCCCGGACATCCGGGTGAAAGACCTTGAAGACGCAGACGTGCAGAAACTGCGCGCCGCAGCTGAATCCTTCACGCTCGAAGGCGACCTGCGCCGTCAGGAAGGCATGGCGCTGAAGCGTCTCCAAGACATCGGCTGCGTACGTGGCCGCCGCCATCGCATGGGCCTGCCAGTCCGTGGGCAGCGCACCCGCACCAACGCCCGCACCCGCCGCGGAGCGCGCAAAACCGTGGCCGGCAAGAAGAAGTAATCCTCTCGCCCAGCGCCTACCCGGCGTCAGCTCTTACCAGTCCCCTACCCCAGGCCCCTGTCCATGGCGAAGCCAGCCAAAAAAACCGGCGCAAAGAAAACCAAGCGCAATGTGCCCAACGGCGTGGCACACATCCAGAGCACCTTCAACAACACCATCGTGTCGATCACCGACACCGCTGGCGAGGTGATCTCCTGGTCGTCAGCAGGGGCCAGCGGCTTCAAGGGTGCCCGCAAAGGTACCCCCTTTGCCGCCCAAACGGCCGCCGAAGCAGCCGGCCGTCGTGCCCTCGATCAGGGAATGCGGCAAATCGAAGTGCTGGTGCGTGGTCCCGGCTCCGGCCGTGAAACCGCCATCCGGGCGCTGCAGGTGGCTGGCCTCGAGATCACCCTGATCCGTGATGTCACCCCGCTTCCCCACAACGGCTGCCGGCGCTCCAAGCGCCGCCGGGTCTGAGTCGCTCCAGTTCCAAGCCCTCGGGCGTTCCTCTTCACCACCTTCAGGCCGTGCATCAGTATCAGATCGATCGCGTCGAGCATCAGATCGGCGAAGACCGCTCCCAAACGGGCGTCTTTGTGATCGGGCCCCTCGATCGCGGCCAGGCCATCACCCTGGGCAACGCTCTGCGTCGGGTGCTCATGGGAGGGATGGAAGGCAGTGCGATCACGGCAGTGCGCATCGCCGGCGTGAACCATGAATACGCCACGGTGCCGGGCGTTCGCGAAGACGTTCTAGACATCCTCCTGAACTGCAAGGAAGTGGTGGTCAGCAGCCGTAGCCGCGATCTTGAGATCGGTCGGCTCGTCGCCACCGGCCCTGCCACCGTCACCGCCGGTGACCTGCAGTTCTCCTCGCAGGTTCAGATCATCGACCTCGAGCGGCCGATCGCCACCGTCGCCGAAGGCCACAGCCTCGAACTTGAAGTGCACGTGGAGCGTGGCGTCGGCTATCGCCCGGTCGACCGTCACAACGAAGACACCAGCGCCATCGACCTCCTCCAGATCGATGCCGTGTTCATGCCCGTGCGACGTGTGAACTACACCGTCGATGAAACCGCTGTGGGCGAAGGCGGCTCGGCGCGGGAGCGGCTGCGGCTCGAGATTCACACCAGCGGCGCGATCACCCCCGACGACGCCATGGCCCAGGCCGCCAATCAGCTGATTGCCCTGTTCCAGCCGCTGGCGAGTCTCACCATCGACGAGGAGCCCGGCGTGGAGCCCGAGCCCTCCGCCGAAAGTCAGATCCCCCTGGAAGAGCTCAACCTTTCCGTGAGGGCTTACAACTGCCTGAAGCGGGCCCAGGTGAACTCGGTTTCCGATCTCATGGGCTTCAGCTACGAAGATCTCCTCGAAATCAAGAACTTCGGTTCCAAGTCTGCCGATGAGGTGATTGAAGCCCTTGAGCGCATCGGCATCTCCCTGCCCCAGAGCCGCACGACGGCCTAGAGCTCCGCTTCATCCGATCCCTCCCCTTCGACGTTCACCACCCCGGAACCATGCGACACCAATGCCGAGTCCCCCTGCTTGGTCGCCCCGCTGACCAACGCAAAGCGCTGCTGCGCGGACTCACCACCCAGTTGATCCGTGAAGGACGCGTCACCACCACGAAGGCCCGCGCAAAGGCCCTGCGTGACGAGACCGAGCGCATGATCACCCTGGCGAAGGCGGGCACCCTGGCCGCCCGCCGTCGGGCCATGGGCTACATCTTCGACAAGCAGCTCGTTCACTCGCTTTTCGACAAGGCCCAGGAACGCTACGGCGACCGCCAGGGCGGCTACACCCGCATCATCCGCACGGTGCCCCGTCGGGGCGACAACGCTGAAATGGCCATCATCGAGCTGGTCTGACATACCCGCACCGCATCGCCCTCTGTCTCCAGTACGAGGGCTCGCACTACCACGGCTGGCAACGACAGCCCCACCAGTCGAGCGTTCAGGCCACCCTCGAGCAGGCCATCGGCGCTCTGGAGCCCACGCCGTCGCCACTCACATTCGCAGCAGGCCGCACCGACGCTGGCGTCCATGCCTCAGGTCAGGTGGTGCATTTCGACGCCACGGGGCCGATTCCCGCTGACCGTTGGCCCGCAGCACTGAACGGCCGCCTGCCCCCCAGCATTCGGGTGCTGGCCGCCTCAGAACGGCCACTGAACTGGCATGCGTGCTTTTCAGCCACCTACCGGCGCTACCGCTACACCGTCTACAACGGGCGCTCCCCCAATCTCTTTCTGGCGCCGTTCAGCTGGCATCGCTACAGCCAACGGCTTGATGAGAACCGCATGCTCGCTGCGCTGGTAGGGATGCTGGGCACCCATGACTTCGCCGCCTTCCAGCGGGCGGGCAGCAGTCGCCGCCATGCCCGCACCACCATTCAGGAGGTGAGCCTTGACCGCGACGGTGACGTTGTGACGGTGGAAATCCAGGCCAGTGGCTTCCTCTACGGCATGGTGCGCCTGGTGCTGGGCCAGCTTGTGGCCCTCGGCGAAAACCGGTTCAGCCTCGAACAGTTTGAGCGCCGCTGGCGCACCGGCGCTCGCGCTGAAGTGAAAGAAGCGGCCCCACCTCAGGGGCTCTGCCTGCTGCGGGTAGGGTACCCAGAGCCGGTTTTCCCAAAGGGCGCGTGGTATGATTGCCAACCGCGATTCAGGTTGAGAAGCCAGGATCCGCCGGAGTTTTCGCCTCTTTCGCCCAACACCTGAACCGAGCCCAGCTGGCCTTTGATGGCCACCTCCAAGGGTTTTCCCCGGGGGCTGGAGAAGGCGACGGTCTAGGCTCCGGATCAGCGATGGGCTCAACGTTCCCTCCATGTGGAGCGAACAGGGCCACCTCCTTCCTGTCCAACCCCCATTCAGCGGGATGGCGCAATCCCTCCGTCCGGCCTGCCGGTGCAATGAACAAGACTTCCGTCCCCTCTCCTGATTCCCTCGATCGCCAGTGGTATCTGGTCGATGCAGAGAATCAAACGCTCGGCCGTCTGGCCAGCGAGGTGGCCAGCGTGCTGCGTGGCAAGAACAGCCCGTCCTTCACCCCTCATCTTGATACCGGCGATTTCGTCGTGATCGTCAACGCCGACAAGGTGCGTGTTAGCGGCAACAAGGCTGAGCAGAAGATCTACCGGCGCCATTCCGGCCGCCCTGGTGGGATGAAAACCGAAACCTTTGCCGCCCTGCAGGCCCGCCTGCCCGAGCGCATCGTCGAGAAGGCGATCAAGGGCATGCTCCCCCACAACGCCCTCGGCCGGCAGATGTTCCGCAAGCTGAAGGTCTACAAGGGTGCCGAGCATCCGCATACCGCTCAGCAGCCCAAGCCCCTGGCCCTCGATCCTTCCGCCTCCACCCGATGAGCACCTCCACCAATCGCGTCGTCTACTGGGGCACGGGCCGCCGCAAGACAGCTGTGGCCCGTGTGCGCGTGGTCCCCGGCACCGGCACCATCACGATCAACGGCCGCCCCGGCGACAACTATCTCAACTACAACCCCAGCTACCTGGCTGCGGTCAGAGCGCCTCTCGACACACTCGGGCTATCGACTGACTACGACCTGTTGGTCAACGTCAAAGGCGGCGGTCTCACCGGCCAGGCCGATGCGATCAAGCAGGGTGCTGCCCGCGCGCTGTGTGATCTCTCCCCTGATAACCGCAAACCCCTCAAAACCGAAGGGCACCTGAGCCGCGATCCCCGGGCCAAGGAGCGTCGCAAGTACGGCCTCAAGAAAGCCCGCAAGGCTCCCCAGTTCTCCAAGCGCTGATCCACGTCATGCCCAAGAGCGACATCCATCCCACCTGGTATCCCGATGCCAAGGTGATCTGCAACGGAGAGGTGGTGATGACCACCGGCTCCACCCACCCCGAGCTCAACGTCGACGTGTGGAGCGGCAACCACCCCTTCTACACAGGCACTCAGAAGATTCTCGACACCGAAGGTCGCGTCGATCGCTTCATGCGCAAATACGGCATGGCCAGCACCGACAGCACCAAGACAGCCTCGGCACCGGCGGCCGAGGAGACAGGCGAAACCGCTGCCGCGGACGCCTAAGCCACTGGTGGCTTGGCGTTACTGCCTGGCACCCTGCTGATTTCATCCCCACGGCCGGATGCTTCAGGGCATCCGGCTTTTTGCTGAGCGCGTCACCGCTGCCATGGACCCTGCCTTCCTCGCCGAACGTCTGGAAGCCGTCCGTCTGACCTTCAGCACGCTGGAGCGGCAGCTCGCCGATCCGGCGGTGGCCGCCGATCCCTCCCAGCTGCAGCACCTGGCCCGCGAGCGGGCGCGGCTCGAACCGCTGGTGGTCGATTATGCGCGCTGGGAAGAGCTGCGGCAGGAATGGACCCAGACCCGCCAACTGCTGAAAGAGAGCCGCGGCGACACTGAACTGGAGTTGATGGCCCAGGAAGAGCTGGCGAGCCTGACTGCCCGGATCGGCGCCATCGAAGAACGCCTCACCCTCGCCTTACTGCCGAGCGATCCCCGCGATGAGCGCAGCGTGATGCTGGAGATCCGCGCCGGTGCCGGCGGCGACGAAGCCTCTCTCTGGGCCGGAGACCTGGCCCGCATGTACGCACGCCACGCCCAGGCGATCGGCTGGGACGTGCGGCCCGTCAGTGCGTCTGAAGCCGATCTTGGTGGCTACAAGGAGGTGATCCTCTCGATTCGTGGCGATGGGGTCTACAGCCAGCTGAAATACGAAGCCGGCGTGCATCGGGTGCAGCGGGTTCCCGCCACCGAGTCGCAGGGGCGGGTGCACACCTCCACCGCCACCGTGGCCGTCATGCCCGAGGCGGATCCGGTGGAAGTGCAGCTCGACCCTGGCGACCTGGAGATCAGCACGGCGCGCTCGGGCGGCGCCGGCGGACAGAACGTCAACAAGGTGGAGACCGCCGTCGATTTGCTGCACAAACCCACCGGCATCCGCGTGTTCTGCACCCAGGAGCGCTCCCAGCTTCAGAACAAGGAGCGGGCCCTGGCGATCCTGCGGGCGAAGCTGCTGGAGCGGGAACTGGCGGCTGCGGCCGCAGCCGAGAGTTCGCAGCGGCGCGCCCAGGTTGGCAGCGGCGACCGCAGCGAGAAGATCCGCACCTACAACGTGAAAGACAACCGGCTGACCGATCACCGGCTGGGCCGCAACTTCACGCTCGAGGCGGTGCTGCAAGGCCAGCTCGATGAGGTGATCGCCGCTTGCATCGCCGCCGATCAACGCCAGCAACTGGAGCAGCTGGCGGCCGAAGCCGGGGCGTAAAGGGGTGATTCGGGATGGGCCAATCAGCTGAGCGCCCATCAGCTGAACATCCGTCAGCAGGCCGCCCGAGGGCTGACGCCTGCTTCATGCCCCGATCACATACTTGGCCCACTCGCGGCGGCCGGAGCGGATCTGGCGGGTGGCCTCAAAGTAGAGGGTGCTCACGGGCCGCCGCGGCACCCGTGCGAGCGGCATGGAGGCCTCGCGAGGGGTGCGGTTTCCCTTGCGGACATTGCAACGCAGACAGGCTGTGGTCACGTTTTCCCAGCTATCGCCACCGCCCCGGCTACGGGGGATCACATGATCGATCGACAGCTGATCGCCCTGATAGCCGCAGTACTGACAGGAATGGCCATCACGCTGAAACACATTGCGGCGGGTCAAGGGCAGCTCCTTGAAAGGCACCCGCACGAACTGGCGCAGCCGAATCACAGACGGCAGCAACAGATCCTCCCGCAGGATGCGGGTGCTGTCGTGCTCAAGTCCTTCCGCCTTGCCCTTCAGGACCATCACCGTGGCGCGCCGCCACGTGGTGATGTTCAACGGCTCGTAGGAGGCGTTCAGTACGAGAACCTGGCTCACGGCGCTCTGCCAAGGGGAGGCATGCCACACCTCCTGCGTGGCGGCATGCTAATGGGAGTTGCCGGTCCTGCCTCAGATCCGGCCTACGTTCGCCCTACGCGGCTCCCTGCCACGCCCACGCCCACGCCCACGCCCACGCCCACGCCGGGATGATCCCCTCTACCGCAGCTCCTTCCTTCCCCTCCGCCACCGACGCCCCTCTCGCCTGCGGTCTGCATCCCACGCAGCGGGCCTGGGTGGAGGTGGATGCGGCGGCGATCCGGCGCAACGCCAGCCGGTTGCAGCGCTTTCTCCGCCCCGGCTGCACGTTGATGGCCGTGGTGAAAGCCGATGGCTACGGGCATGGCGCCCTGCCTGTGGCGCAGGCGGCGCTGGCCGGTGGTGCCGGCTCGCTCGGGGTGGCCACCCTGCAGGAAGGCGTGGACCTGCGGCAGCGAGGGATCGAAGCACCGATCCTGGTGATGGGCAATCTGGTGGGCGCCGAAGAGTTGCACAGCTGCCTGCACTGGCAGCTGATGCCCACGATCAGCGCGCTGGAGGAGGCCAGCTTGAGC
The DNA here is from genome assembly GCF_024346375.1 of Synechococcus sp. ATX 2A4. Lineage (GTDB taxonomy): Bacteria > Cyanobacteriota > Cyanobacteriia > PCC-6307 > Cyanobiaceae > MW101C3. The sequence goes on from NZ_JAGQCV010000008.1 coordinate 119,403, forward strand.
CACCGCCTGGCGGCAGGCACCGGTCGCCGCATGGCGGTGCATCTCAAACTCGACACCGGCATGGCCCGGCTGGGAGTCGACTGGCGTGCGGGGGCCCAGCTGCTCGCATCGCTACATGCCCTCGACCACCTGGAGGTGGCTGGGGTCTATTCCCATCTCGCCGATGCCGATGCTGCTGACACTGGCAGCTCCGATCTGACCCGCCAGCAGCAGGAGCGGTTCGAGTGCGTGCTCCGCCAGGCCGCCGACCGCGGGCTGGCCACCGGCCAGCGTCACCTGGCCAACTCCGCCGGCAGTCTGCATGGGCCTTCCCTTCACTACGACCTGGTGCGGGTCGGCCTGGCCCTCTACGGCCATGCGCCGGCTCCCCATCTGGCGGGTCAGGTGCCGCTGGAGCCTGCCATGGGTGTCCGTGCCCGGGTCACGCTGCTGCGCGATGTCCCGGCCGGGGTGGGGGTGAGCTATGGCCATCAGTGGCACGCACCCCGGCCCAGCCGCTTGGCGGTGGTGGCGATCGGTTATGCCGACGGCGTGCCGCGCTCCCTCTCCAATCGCATGGAGGTGCTGTTCGCGGGCCGCCGGCTGCCCCAGGTGGGCGCGATCACCATGGACCAGCTGCTGATCGATGCCACCGACGAACCCGCGCTGCGCGTGGGCTCGGTGGTGACACTGCTGGGCAGCGACGGGGACAACCGGATCGGCCCCGAGCACTGGGCCGCCACCTGCGGCACGATCCCCTGGGAGATCCTCTGCGGCTTCAAGCATCGGCTGCCGCGGCTCCGTTCCGAGGACGCCTGTCACGAGCGCTGATAAGCTGATCCAGCCCCTGGAGAGGTGGCTGAGTGGTTGAAAGCGGCTCCCTGCTAAGGAGTTACAGGAGGCAACTTCTGTCGAGGGTTCGAATCCCTCCCTCTCCGTTCCCTGTTTCTGCCGCCGCCGTCGCGCTGCTCCTGGCTCACTGAACTTGGTTCACTGAACTGACTCACTGAAGCGGGAGCCCGCCCGGGCGTTGCTGTTCGCTGGCGGCCCGTTCATCGACAGGCAGCGCCGCTGAATCCAGCGCGCAGGCTTGCAGCAGGCCTGCAGCCAGCTGGGGCAACAGGCGTGCATCCTGCGCCCGCTCGCGCCCCTCACTGAACACCACCAGCAGGAAGGGCCGATGGCCCTTCACCTCCATGTAGGCAGCGTCGTGGCGGGCCTGGCTCATCCAGCCCGCCTTGCTCCAGAGCCGGGCGCCGACCGGCAGCCCTTCGCCGAGGAAGCCATCCACCTGATTCTCCGGATCTGCCGCCCGCAAGGCCGGATCGAGCGGACGCCGCAGCAGGTCGCGCATGCGTGCACTCGCCGGTGGCGAGACGAACGCGCCCGCCATGGCGGCATGGAGCAGGCGGGCGGTGGCATCGGTGCTCAGCCGGTTGCGGTTGGCGTGGTCAGGGCCGTAAAACTGCCGCTCCCGCCCATACGGGCCATCACCCCAGGTCTTCTGACAGAGGTTGCAGGCCTCCATCTCAGGCCAGCCCAAGCGGGCAAACCAGCGGTTCACCAGCTGGCGTTGCGCCATCCAGGCCGCGAGAGCGGCCGGAGGCAGATCCGGTCCGCTGGTGGTGCCCGTCAGCAGATCCAGCACATACCCGGTGGCGTCATTGCTCGACGCACGGATCATGTCGGCGAGAGAGCGCCGCAGCTCCGGCGACTCTTCCAGCAACTGGCGCTGCAGCCAGGCTTCCGCCGCCGCCAGATAAAACAGTTTCACCACGCTGGCGGGATACATGGAACGGCCACCCGCCCAACTCGCTCCCGCCGGCGGGAGCGTCCAGAACGCCGCCGGATCGAGCCCATCCGCCCGGCCGATCAAGGAGGTGTCGTACCGCAACCAGGTGACCGCGAGCTGATCGGCAAGGCCTGGCCTGCCCTGCCCTTCGAGCTCACGGAGCCGCTCCTGCAGGATCGTGCCCATCGCCCCATCCGGGCGGTAGAACGCCATCGATGTCGGCCACAGCAATGGAGAGATTAGGCACTCCCGCAGCGATGGAACTGCTGGTGAACGGCAGCCGCTGGCGCCTGCTGGCCCCGCTGGACGGGTACAGCCGGCCGAGCGGCGCCGGGCTCGCCACCCAGGCCATGGCCGGGCGTTGCCTGGAGGTGCTCCAAGCGGCAACGCCGCCGGGGAGCCGGCTGCGCGTGCGGCTGCTCGAAGACGGATACAGCTGCTGGCTCGAAGCGGGCGAACTGATCGGTAGGGCGGTGGCGGCGGCGCGCCCGTTGCCGCGGCTGCTGACGGCGGGAGCCATTCAGGCCCGGCTGCCAAGCGTGCTGGCGTTTGCGACCAGCGCCGCCGCCCAGCCCAACCACTACCTCTGGGGTGGCACCACCGGCCCCCATTACGACTGCTCCGGATTGATCCAGAGCGCTTTTGCCCAGGCAGGAATCTGGATTCCCCGTGACGCCTACCAACAGGAACGGTTCTGCCAGCCGGTGGCGGTGAGGCCCTCCACCCTGACGCTGCTGCAACCGGGGGACCTGATCTTCTTCGGCCGTCCCCAGCGCTGCACCCACGTGGCTCTCCACCTGGGCTCCGGGCGCTATCTGCACAGCTCCGGACGCGACCACGGCCGCAACGGGCTCGGCATCGATCAGCTGGCCCCCTGGGACAGGCACCCGGTGGCCAGCCACTACCGCCGCGAACTGCGGGGCGCCGGCAGGGTGATTCGCTGCCATGACGGCAGCCCACTCCCGTAAGTTGCAGGCTCACCTCTGTCCGCCAGCCCCATGAGCACGCCCCTACGGCTGGAGCTCTCGGTGGTGATCCCGCTGTACAACGAGGAAGAAAGCCTGCCGCCGCTCGTGGAGCAGGTATTGAGCGCCGTGCGGCCCCTGGGGCGGCCCTTCGAATTGGTGCTCGTCGACGACGGCTCCACCGACCGCACGGCAGAGGTGCTGACCGAACTGGCCGGGCGGGTGCCGGAACTGGTGGCTGTGCTGCTGCGGCGGAACTACGGCCAGACCGCTGCGATGGCGGCGGGTTTCGATTCCAGCACCGGCACCATGATCGTGACCCTCGACGGGGATCTGCAGAACGACCCCGCCGACATCCCGCTGCTGCTGGAGCGGCTGGAGGACGGCTACGACCTGGTGAGCGGCTGGCGGCACCTGCGCAAGGACGCCGCCTTGCAACGGCTGCTGCCATCCTTGATCGCCAATCGGCTGATCGCCCGGGTGACCGGGGTGCGCCTGCATGACTACGGCTGCTCCCTCAAGGCCTACCGCCGCGAGGTGGTGGCCGACATGAATCTCTACGGCGAGCTGCATCGCTTCCTTCCGGCACTGGCCTTCATCGAGGGCGCCCGTATCGCCGAAGTGAAGGTGAACCACCACCCACGGCGCTTCGGCACCAGCAAGTACGGCATCGATCGCACCTTCCGGGTGCTGATGGATCTGCTCACGGTCTGGTTCATGAAGCGGTTCCTCACCCGTCCCATGCACGTGTTCGGCTTCGGTGGGCTGGCCTCCCTGGCGGTGGGCCTGCTGATCAGCCTCTATCTGCTGGGAGAGAAGATTTTCCTCGATGCCGATATCGGCAACCGCCCCCTGCTGCTGGTGGCGGTGCTGGCCATCGTGGCCGGCATCCAGTTGTTCTGCTTCGGGCTACTGGCGGAGCTGCAGATGCGCACTTACCACGAAAGCCAGGGGCGGCCCATCTACCGGGTGCGGCAGACCCTCAAGGGGCCCCGTGGCGCTGAGCTGACAGCCGCGATCGGCCCGGCCTGAGCGCAGGGTTTTCCCGATCGGATTGAACTTTTATGTCGCCCTGTGCAGGGTTCTGAGCCTGGCCGAAAGCGATCCTTACAGTACCGGCGGTTGCTGTATCGGCCCACGCCATGACTGGAGAATTCGTAGCTGCCTGGCTGCCGTCGGTGTTCGTGCCTCTGGTGGGAATCCTCGGTCCTGCCGTTGCCATGGCCCTGCTGTTCAACGTGATCGAAGCCCGCGACTGAACCCGGTGCACGGGTCAACGCCCGCCGGTTCATCGCTCCGCCCGTTCGCCTCCCCTTCGCTCGCTTCATCTCATGACCGTCCACCCCGTCGCTGACCCCACGGTCGGCAACCTGGCCACCCCGATCAACAGCAGCTACTTCACCAAGGCGTTCCTGAACGCGCTGCCCGCCTACCGTCCGGCGTTATCCCCCAACCGTCGCGGTCTGGAAGTGGGCATGGCCCACGGCTTCTTCCTTTACGGCCCCTTCGCACTCACCGGTCCGCTGCGTCTCACCGAGTACGCCAGCACCGCCGGCCTGCTCGCCACGATTGGTCTGGTTTCGATCCTCACGGTGTGCCTGTCGATCTACGGCACCGCCGGCAACGGCCCCAACGTGCAGCCTCCCGACGCCACGATCGACAACCCCCCTGCAGACCTTTTCACCAAGGCCGGCTGGGCTGAGTTCGCCAGCGGCTTCTGGCTGGGTGGATGCGGCGGCGCCGCCTTCGCCTGGTTCCTGGCTGGCACCGCTCTGGTGGCTCCGCTCACCAACCTCGCCGGTGGTGTCTGGAGTGTGAACTGATCCGCTGGCTCCTCAGCGATCCCGTTAAAGCCCCGCCCAGGCGGGGCTTTTTCATGGCCGGAAATAGGCTGGCCTCAGGCCGGCAGCCGCTCTGGGGCTGGAACAGAGGCACCAGCCGCTGGAGAACTGCCGCACCGGCTACGAACCGGGGGCGTTTCTGTAAGGATTGTTGATCGACAGGCTTGAGTTGCGGGATCGGGTCCATGTCGGTGTCTGATCCGTTTCTGCGCCGGCCGGTGCTCACCTTGGTGGTGACCCTGCTGGTCCTGATGGCTGGAGCGATCGCCCTGCCAGCCCTTCAGGTGGAGAACCTGCCCCCGATTGCGCCCATCCGGGTGAGCGTGCGCGCCAGCTATCCCGGTGGGGGCGCCCTCGCCGTGGAACAGGGGGTCACCACCCCACTGGAGCGCCAGCTCAACGGCTTGGAGCGCCTCGAGAGCATCCGTTCCAGCAGCTCGGCGAACGGCAGCACGATCACGCTCACCTTCGAGGGCGGCAATCCCGAGCTCAACCAGATCAATGCTCAGAACGAGGCCACGCTGGCGAACCGTCAGCTGCCGCCGCAGGTGTCACGGCTGGGGGTGCAAGTGCGCCGCAGCTCCGACGACCTGCTCATGGTGCTGGGCTTCAGTGCCAAGGAAGGCGTCTACGCGCCATCGTTTCTGAGGGGCTGGGTGGATCAGCAGCTGCGCGATTCCCTCCAGAGGGTGCCAGGCGTGGGCAACGTCACCGCGTTCGGGGGCGGGGATCTCGCCTTTCGGCTGTGGCTGGATCCTGTGGAGCTGGAAAAGCGCCAGCTCACCATCCTTGATGTGGAACGCGCTCTGGCTGAGCAGAACGTGCTGGCTGCCCTCGGCCAGGTGGGCGACGCCCCCAGCCCCCCCGGCCAGCAGATCACCTTGCCGCTGGAGATGGAAGGGCGGTTGCGCAGCGTGCGCGAACTGGAGCAGCTGGTGGTGAGCCGCACGGCCGATGGCGGCGTCGTGCTGCTCAAGGACGTTGGCCGGGTGGCCCTCGACCTCGAGAGTTTTGAGAGCACCGGCATGAACCTGAACGGGGATCCGGTGGTGGCGGTGCAGATCTTCCAGCGCGATGGCAGCAATGCCCTGGAGGTGAGCGACGCGGTGAATGCCAGCCTTGATCGATTGGCGAATCAATTCCCACCCGGTGTGGAGGTGCAGAGAATCGTCGATGTGGCCGACCCCGTGCGGGAAAGCATCGAACGCACCCGCGCCAGCCTGCGGGACGCCGTGGTGTTGGTGCTGGTGGTGCTGCTTCTGGCCCTCGGCAACAGCCGGCTAACGGTGGTCACGGCCATGGCCGTGCCTGTGGCCCTGATCGGCAGTCTCAGCCTCCTGTGGGTCACAGGCAGCTCGATCAACACACTCAGCCTGTTCGGCATGGTGCTGGCCACAGGGCTGGTGGTGGATGACGCGATCGTGGTGAGCGAAGACATCGGCCGCCGCCTCGAGCAGGGGGAATCACCGGCGATGGCCGCCCGCAACGCGATGCAGGAGCTGGGCGGTGCGGTGATCGCCACCTCGCTGGTGCTGGTGGCGGTGTTCTTGCCAGTGCTGGCGATGGCCGGCAGCGTCGGCCGGCTCTACCAACCGATCGCGATCACAATCAGCGCCACGATCCTGTTCTCCACCATCAATGCGCTCACCTTCACGCCGGTGGCGTCAGCCTGGCTGCTTGCCCACGGCTGGAGAGAACCAGCCCGGCTGAAGCGGCTGCTTAACCAGCCGCAGGTTTGGCTGGAACGCTTGGGTCTTCACTACGGCCGCGCCCTCGAGCGCAGCTTCCGCCTCAGGCGCCTGGTGCTGCTGGGGCTGGCAGGCGGCATTGTGCTGACGTTGTGGGGCCTGGGGCAACTGCCCACGGGATTCATCCCCCAGGAAGACGAAGGCCAGATCCGGGGCGTAGTGGTGTTGCCGGGTGGTGCCTCCATCCAGGCCACGGAAGCCGTGCTGGAACAGGTGCGGGAACGGGTGGTGCAGGAGCCGATGGTGCGGATCGCCAACTTCTACGCCGGGCGCTCCTTCGGCGACAGCGCCCCCAACCGCGGCATCTTCTTCATCCGGCTAAAGGACATGAGCGAACGGGGCACCGGCCGCGAAAACAGCAACGTGGCGGTGGCCGAACGGCTGGGGCGGCTGCTGCGGGCAGACATCACCGAGGCGGTGGTCCAGGTGAGCGTGCCGCCAACCGTGCGCGGCTTCGGTGGCGAAGGTGGCCTGGAGCTGGAAATGCTCGACGTCAGTGCCGGCCGTCTTGACCTGGCGGCGTTCGAGCAGGAAACCCGCCGCTTCATCGCTGCCGCCAATGCCAGCGGCGACTTCGAGCGGGTCAGCACGCGCTTCAGCGCCGACGCCCCACTGCTGCGGCTGCTCCCCGACCGGCTGCGCATGGCCTCGCTGGGGATCGATCTCAACACCGTGGTCAACACACTCGGCTCCAGCTTCGGCAGCCGCTACGTGAATGACAGCTTCGAAAGTGATCGTGTGCGCCGTGTGGTGGTGCAGCTCGACGGCAGCAGCCGCAACACGGCAGACGATGTGCTCGCCTTGCAGGTGCGCAGCAGCGGCGGTGACCTGATCCCTCTGCGCGAGGTGGTGCGCATTGAGCAATCCACCGGCCCCACCACCATCAACCGCAGCCGGTTGTCACGGTCGATCACAATCCAGGCAGTGCCGCGCTCCGGGCTGAGCACCGGGCAGGCGATCGCCCGCCTCGAAGCCATCCAACAGGAGCAGGGCACTCCCTTCACCGATCTGGAGTGGGTGGGGCTGGCACGCGAGGAGCGGCAGGCGGGCGGAAAAACGCTGCAGCTGTTCGTGTTTGGGGTGGTGGTGGTTTACCTGGTGCTGGCCGGTCTGTACGAGAGCTTTCTCGATCCGTTGATCATCCTGGTGACCGTGCCGCTGGCCATGCTGGGGGCGTTGGTGGGCCTGGCCACCCGGGGATTGTTCCTCGATGTGTATGCCCAGGTGGGCTTGCTGGTGCTGGTGAGCCTGGCGGCGAAAAACGGCATCTTGATCGTGGAATTCGCCAACCAGCGGCTCCAGCAGGGAATCGGTTTGAGGGAAGCGATCGAGGAATCCGCCATCAGCCGCCTCCGGCCAATCCTGCTCACCGCGGTGTCTTCCCTGGCGGGTTTTCTGCCGTTGGTGTTCGCCACCGGTGCGGGCTCAGCGAGCCGCATCAGCATCGGCACCGTGGTGTTTTCCGGTTTGTTGGTCTCCACGTTGCTCACCCTCTTCGTGGTGCCCGTGATGTACCTCGAGGTGAAACTGCTGGAGGGAAGAAAGTGGTGGCCCCAGCGAAAACGTGCGTCTGCGGCGGCAGCTGATTCCAGGCAGGGCTGAGAAGAAGAAGCGCCGCAGCGACGCAGCTGAGCAGGGAAAAGGCTCGTCTGTTCACTGCTGATCTGAACAGTGCGTCGTCGTCGCTGGCAAGGCAACAGCTGTGCGGTGGGTCGCTCCAGGCTGCCCGCAAGGGTGGAAGAGAGGGACATGAAAAAACCCCCGGGGTGAGCCGGGGGTTGATGGAGGATCGTCCCTCGAAGATCAAGCTGGCCGAATGGGTCAGCCGAATTTGCCGGAGGTGGACGCTATCAAGAAGGCTGCGTATGTGAGGACGTAGCCCACGGAGAAGTGCGCCAGACCGACCACACGTGCCTGAACGATCGAGAGAGCGACGGGCTTGTCACGCCAGCCCACCAGGTTGGCGAGCGGGGTGCGCTGGTGCGCCCAGACGATGGTTTCGATCAGTTCCTGCCAGTAACCACGCCAGGAGATCAGGAACATGAAGCCCGTGGCCCACACCAGGTGACCGAAGAGGAACATCCAGGACCAGACGGCCAGGTTGTTCGTTCCGAACGGGTTGTACCCGTTGATCAGCTGGGAGCTGTTGAGCCAGAGGTAGTCGCGGAACCAGCCCATCAGATAGGTGCTGGATTCGTTGAACTGAGCCACGTTGCCCTGCCAGATCGCCAGGTGCTTCCAGTGCCAGTAGAAGGTGACCCAACCCACGGTGTTCAGAGCCCAGAACACCGACAGGTAGAAGGCGTCCCAAGCAGAGATGTCGCAGGTGCCCCCACGGCCGGGGCCGTCGCACGGGAAGGAGTAGCCGAAGTCCTTTTTATCGGGCATCAGCTTGGAACCCCGGGCGTCCAGAGCACCTTTGACCAGGATCAAGGTGGTGGTGTGCAGTCCAAGCGCAATGGCGTGGTGCACAAGGAAGTCGCCAGGGCCGATGGGCAGGAACACATCGGTGTTGCCGTTGATCGCATCGAGCCAGAAGTGATCACCAGGGATGTTGGCCGAAGCCAGGCTGGCGGCACTGCTGGGGTTCGAGAGCAGCACGTCCATTCCGTACATGGCCTTGCCAGAGGCGGCCTGCACAAACTGAGCGAACACGGGCTCCACCAGGATCTGCTTCTCGGGGGTGCCGAACGCAACGACAACGTCGTTGTGGACGTAGAGGCCGAGGGTGTGGAAACCAAGGAAGAGGGAGACCCAGCTGAGGTGGCTGATCAGCGCTTCCTTGTGATCAAGCATCCGGGCCAGAACGTTGTTCTTGTTGGCTTCGGGGTCGTAATCACGAATGAAGAAGATCGCACCGTGAGCGAAGGCACCGACCATCAAGAAGATGGCGATGTACTGGTGGTGGGTATAGAGAGCAGCCTGCGTCGTGTAGTCCTTGGCGATGAACGCATAGGACGGCATGGCATACATGTGCTGCGCCACCAGGCTCGTGACCACACCAAGCGAGGCCAAGGCAAGGCCGAGCTGGAAGTGGAGCGAGTTGTTGATGGTGTCGTAGAGGCCCTTGTGCCCAGCGCCGAGGTCACCGGGGGTGCCCTTGGGGGGGTTGTGAGCGTCAAGGATTTCGCGGATCGAGTGACCGATCCCGAAGTTGGTCCGGTACATGTGACCGGCGATCACGAAGATGCAGCCGATCGCCAGATGGTGATGGGCAATGTCCGTGAGCCAGAGCGCCTCGGTCTGGGGTTGGAAGCCGCCCAGGAAGGTGAGGATCGCGGTACCGGATCCCTCAGCGGTGCCGAACACCTGGTTGACGGTGTCGGGGTTCTCGGCATACACACCCCAGTTGCCGGTGAAGAACGGAGCCAGACCGGCGGGGTGGGGCAGCACGTTGAGGAAGTTGTCCCAGCCGACGTGCTGACCGCGGGCTTCAGGAATCGCCACGTGAACCAGGTGACCGGTCCAGGCGATGGAACTGAAGCCGAACAGAACAGCCAGGTGGTGGTTCAGACGGGATTCAGCGTTCTTGAACCAGGCAAGAGAAGGCCGGAACTTGGGCTGAAGGTGCAGCCAGCCAGCGAACAGAGCCCAGGCCGACAGGATCATCATGAAGATGGAACCCTGATAAAGCTCGGCGTTGGTCTTCATTCCGATCGTGTACCACCAGTGGTACAGGCCGGAATAAGCGATGTTCACCGGAGAGGTGGCTCCCGCCTGGGTGAAGGCGGTGATGGCCCCTTGGCCGAAGTGAGGATCCCAGATCGCGTGAGCGATGGGACGGACATGCAGCGGATCGGCGACCCACTGCTCGAAGTTGCCCTGCCAGGCGATATGGAACAGGTTGCCGGAAACCCAGAGGCCAATGATGGCCAGATGACCGAAGTGGGTGGAGAAGAGCTTCTGGTAAAGCTTCTCCTCGGTCATCCCGTCATGGCTCTCGAAGTCGTGAGCCGTGGCGATGCCGTACCAGATACGGCGGGTCGTCGGGTCCTGTGCCAGACCCTGGCTGAACGAAGGAAATTTCGTTGCCATTGGGAAAGGTCAGGTGTGAGGTCAGCCGACCGCGATGAGTCGGGACAGGAAGAAGGCCCAGGTGGTAGCGATACCGCCCAGAAGGTAGTGAGCAACGCCCACGGCACGACCCTGAGTGATACTCAGAGCACGTGGCTGGATGGCCGGAGCCACTTTCAGCTTGTTGTGAGCCCAGACGATGGACTCAATCAGCTCTTGCCAGTAGCCGCGGCCGCTGAACAGGAACATCAGGCTGAAAGCCCAGACGAAGTGAGCACCCAGGAACATCAGGCCATAAGCACTCGAAGAGGTGCCGTAGCTGTTGATGACCTGAGCGGCCTGCGCCCAGAGGAAATCGCGCAACCAACCATTGATGGTGATGGCGCTCTGAGCGAAGTTGCCATTGGTGATGTGCTGGACGCTGCCGTCAGCATTCACCGTGCCCCACACATCGCTCTGCATCTTCCAGCTGAAGTGGAAGATCACGATCGAGATGGAGTTGTACATCCAGAAGAGGCCGAGGAACACGTGGTCCCAAGCCGACACCTGGCAGGTACCGCCACGGCCGGGGCCGTCGCAGGGGAAGCGGAAGCCCAGGTTCGCCTTGTCAGGGATGAGCCTGGAGCTGCGGCTGTAGAGCACACCCTTCAGCAGGATCAGCACGGTGACGTGGATCGTGAAGGCGTGGATGTGGTGGACCATGAAGTCGGCCGTTCCCAGGGGGATCGGGCCGGCGGCCACCTTGCCGCCCACAGCAACAACGGCGCCATTGAACACTTCGCTCACACCGGCCAGCGCGTTGGGCGCAGTGGTGCCGGCTGCAGCGGCGTGCAGACCCTGAATCCATTGAGCGAAGATGGGCTTCAGCTGAATGGCGGTGTCACTGAACATGTCCTGGGGACGCCCCAGGGCACGCATGGTGTCGTTGTGGATATAGAGGCCGAAGCTGTGGAAGCCAAGCCAGATGCACACCCAGTTGAGGTGGCTGATCAAAGCATCACGAGCTTTGAGAACCCGGTCAAGCACGTTGTCGATGTGCTGAGCGGGGTCGTAGTCGCGGATCAAGGCAATGGCCGCGTGGGCACCGGCGCCAACGATGATGAAGCCGCCGATCCACATGTGGTGGGTGAACAGCGAGAGCTGGGTGGCGTAGTCGATGCCGATGTAGGGATAGGGGGGCATCGAATACATGTGGTGCGCCACGACAATCGTGAGCGAACCCAACAGTGCGAGGTTGACCGCCAGCTGGGCATGCCAGGAGGTGGTCATGAACTCGAAAAGGCCGTCGTGACCCTTGGGTGCAGGGAACAGGAGGGGATCGCCCTTCTGGCCCTCAAGGATCTCCTTGATGCTGTGGCCAATGCCCCAGTTGGTGCGGTACTGGTGGCCGGCAACGATGAACAGGACAGCGATCGCCAGGTGGTGATGGGCGATGTCCGTCATCCAGAGGCTGCCCGTGACCGGATTCAACCCACCTTTAAAGGTGAGGAAATCGCTGTAGGCGGCCCAGTTGCCCGTGAAGAAGGCGGAGAGGCCCGCTCCGAAACCGGGGAACAGCTGAGCAATCAGGTCCTGGTTGAGGAATTCGTGGGGAAGGGGAATGTCCGTCACCGAGGCGATGGTCTTGCCGTTGAGCACCAGCGGCTGGCCGGCGTCGATGGCATCCATCAGGGCCGAGGTCGGCAGGGACACGTGCAGGAGGTGGCCTGTCCAGGACAGGGACCCCAGCCCGAGCAGACCGGCCAGATGGTGGTTGAGCATCGACTCAACATTCTGGAACCACTCCAGCTTTGGAGCTGCCTTGTGGTAGTGGAAGACACCGGCGTTGAGCATCAGACCGGCCATCACCAGGGCGCCGATTGCCGTGCAGAGCAACTGGAACTCACTGGTGAAACCCCAGGCTCTCCACACGTGGAAAAGACCTGAGGTGATCTGGATGCCGTGGAAGCCGGCGCCCACATCGGCGTTGAGAATTTCCTGGCCGAAAATGGGCCAGACCACCTGAGCACTCGGTTTGACGTGCAGGGGGTCGGCCAGCCAGCCGGTGTAGTTGGAAAAGCGGGCACCGTGATAGAAGGCGCCGCTCAACCAGATGAAGATGACGGCCAGATGGCCGAAGTGAGCGCTGAAGATCTTCCGGGAGACCTCTTCAAGATCGCTCGTGTGGCTATCGAAATCGTGAGCGTTGGCGTGGAGGTTCCAAACCCAGGTGGTGGTTTTGGGACCTTTGGCGAGGGTGCGATCGAAGTGCCCGGGCTTGCCGAGAACATCGAAGTCGACGGGAACGGGGTTCCGGTCAACCATGGCCTTCGCCGTTTTCCCACGCTCTGGTGGGCTGATGGTCATCGAGACGTTCCTCGAGGGACGGGGTCGAGGTGGAGGTGGAGGTCCACCGCTCCGGCCGGGTGCAGGCACCTAGCCGGCGGGCCGAACAGCACCGCGGATCGGAATCCGCCATGCCGTTGACTCCAGAGGACAGGGGCGTGGCGAAAGCCAAAACCCGTTGCCACAACTGGCGCAAGGGCCCCGATAAGGGGACCGCTGGCGAGAGTATAAGGGCGAGCTTCTGGGCGTTTGCCGAGGAAGTAACAAAGGTTCAATCCCCTGGCTCTCCTGTCTGGGACAGGACTCTCCCGCCCGATTCTTGACATCAGGATGCAGGGGATAAGCCCACATTTGTTATCCAGCAAATCAGGATGTTGGATCGTTAATGCAAATCTTCGCGGCGGCATGGATTCTGGGCTCACCAATCGGCCAGCAGAATGCTCAGGCCGTCGTCGTCAGGGCAGGAGCAACGAAATGATGGTCATGGCGAGGCTGGCAGCTCAGGAGCTGCCGCACCGGGGAGGCTCCCGGCCATGGGGCCGAGCCATCAGTGCCGGCCTGCTCTGCCTCACCGTGCTGCTCAGCGGAGGTTGGGGCTGGAGAAACGCCGGCTCACCCGCGCCTGCAACAGCACCGGCTCCCCTTGCCAGTGGCACCGTGCGCGAAGTCGCTCCGCCCCGAGCGACCCAGCAACTCAAGGATGTGCTCAGCGCCCAGCGCCCACAGGTGAAGATCGTTGCGCCGGCAGCGGATGCCATTCTTCCCGCCGGTCCTTGGACCCTGCAGGTAAGTGTGGCTGAGTGGCCGCTGGCGGGGACCGCCCCGGGCGCTCTCGGTCCCCATCTGGTGGTGCAGCGCGACCAGGAAGCGCCGATCCGGATCGGCGCGGCGTCTGCCGACCTGAGCGGTGAGGCCGCTGCCGCCCCCCGCACCATCGAGATACCGATGGAGCCGCTCACACCGGGCAGCCACCGCATCAGCGTCTACGCCGCCTTCCCCTGGGGCGAAGCGGTGAAAGTGCCCGGTGCCAGCACCCAGATCCAGCTGCACCGGGCCGCTGCCAACCCCCTGGGTGTGCCACAACCCGCCAGCGCCCAGCTGATCCCGGCCATTCCTTTTGATCTGATCCAGGCAGAGCCGGTGCTGATCGACTGGCTGCTGTTCGATGCCCCCCTGCAGCACCTGCGCGACGGCGACGACAGCTGGCGGCTGCGGATCACCCTCAATGGCGACAGTTTCCTGGTGGATCGTCAGACCCCGATCTGGCTGAAGGGCCTTGGAAGCGGGGAAAGCGCTGTCCAACTGGAGCTGCTCGATGGACGGGGCAACGCGCTCAATCCACCTTTCAACAGCTCAGTGACGGCCGTCACGATCACGCCCGGTGCGCCATCGCGCTGGCCCTCCGCCCCCCTCAGTGACGCTGAACTGAAGCGGGCCCTGATGGGCGGAGCGGCCGCGCGCCCCGTCGGGCAGCAGGAGGGTGCGCTGCTCGACAGCCAGGAAGAGGAAGAACTGGCGCTGCCGTCTGATCCGGGCGCGGGCACCAACACCAACAACACCACCAACACCAACTCCACGGATGAGGTTGCGGATGCCCTGGAGCCTGCTCCTGCCAGCGTCGCCCCACCGACTGCCACTGGCCCTCTGTCCGGCAACGATTCCTCCGCTGGCGACCTGACTGGCGGCAAACCGGGTGCCGACAATCCTGCTGGCGGCAAACCGACTGTCGAAGACTCCGGCCCGCTACATGAGCGCGAGCCCACACGCGAATCTGAACGCAAGCCCGAAACCGGAACCGAAACCGGCCCCAAGATCGCACCAGCAAGCGGACCTGAGGTCCAGCCAGCAAGAGGCAATGGGATCGCCCCTGGCACGGCCGCCAAGGCCGGCGGCGATAGCGACGAAGGGCGTTCGGCTGGCTCGCCCATCGAGGCGGGCGAATCGGCGTCGATCGGGCGTGCCAGGTTCGGCGCATGAACGACGCCATGCCTGACGCCTTGCCCTGCCGGGGACTCAGCCTCAGCCCTGCCGGCCAGCCCCTGCTCCAGCAGCTGCATCAGGCCGGGCTGGCCCAGGACATCGCCAGCCCCGAGGAAACCGGCGGGGCCTTTCTCACGCGGCACTGGGCCAGCAGCCGGGCCTTCGTGGCCGTGGGTGCCTGCGGCGCCATCACCCGGCTGATCGCGCCACTGCTGCAGGGGAAAGGCCAGGACCCGGCAGTGGTGGTGGTGGATCCGGCCGGACGCTTCGCCATCCCTCTGCTGGGTGGCCATGGAGCCGGGGCGGAGCGCCTGAGCCAGCAGGTGGCGGCCCTGCTGGGCGGCCAGGCCGTGCTGACCGGCGCCAGCAGCGGCAGCGGCCGTCTCGCCCTCGACTGCTTCGGCACTGCCTGGGGATGGCGGCGTGGCAGTGGCGACTGGGATGGCCTGATGCAGGCAGCGGCCCGGGGGCAGCAGCCAGTGGTGCAACAAACCAGCGGCTCGCCGCTCTGGCGCGAGCTTGAGGCGGCCCAGCAGCTCAGCAGCGCGTCCGATGGCGCGGCTCCCTTGCTGGTGATCAGCGATCAGCCAGGCACGGGCTGCCGCTGGCACCCCCCCAGCCTCTGGGTGGGGGTGGGCTGCGAGCGCGGCACCAGCGTCACCCTGCTGGAACGGGCGGTGCTGGGCGCGCTGCAGGCGGCAGGGTTGGCGCCGGAAGCCGTCGCCGGCCTGAGCAGCGCCGACCGCAAAGGGGATGAGCCGGCGCTTCTGGCGTTGGCCGCTGAGCACCAGTGGCCGCTGCGGCTGTTCAGCGCCGCCCAGCTCGCCGTGGTGCCGGTGCCGACCCCATCGGCGGCGGTGGAGCGGGAGATGGGTACGGCCAGCGTGGCGGAGGCGGCGGCGCTGCTGGCTGCCGGACCCGGCGGCTGCTTGCGCCAGGCCAAGCGAATCGAACGCTGCCGCAGCGGCGAAAGCGGGGCCGCCACGGCGGCGGTCGCGGCCGCCGCCGAGCAATGGGCGCCGCACCAGGGCCAGCTGCATCTGATCGGCAGCGGCCCCGGCGAACTGGCCCTGCTCACGCCGGATGCCCGCGCGGCACTGGCCATCAGCACCGTCTGGGTGGGCTACGGGCTCTACCTCGACCTGCTGGAGCCACTGCGCCGGCCCGATCAGCTGCGCTGCGACGGCCAGCTCACCCTGGAACGGGAACGGTGCCGCCAGGCGCTGGAGCTGGCGGCACAAGGCCTGACGGTGGCGCTGGTGTCCTCAGGCGACAGCGGCATCTACGGCATGGCCGGGCTGGCCCTGGAGCTGTGGCTGGCCCTGCCGGCCGAGGCCCGCCCCGGCTTCACGGTGCATCCGGGCATCTCCGCCCTGCAGCTGGCGGCCGCCCGCGCCGGAGCCCCCTTGATGCACGATTTCTGCACCATCAGCCTCAGCGACCGGCTCACGCCGTGGGAGACGATCGAAACCCGTCTGCGCGGGGCCGCCGCCGGGGATTTCGTGGTGGCCCTCTACAACCCGCGTTCGCGCGGACGCGACTGGCAACTGGCCCGGGCCTGCGCCCTGCTGCTTGAGCAGCGCAGCGGTGACACGCCGGTGGCCCTGGCCCGGCAGCTGGGGCGGCCCGACGAGCAGGTGAGCTTGCACCGGCTGGCGGACCTGCCGGTGGCCGAGGTGGACATGCTCACATTGGTGCTGATCGGCAACAGCACCACGCGGATTCAGGACGGCCGCATGGTGACACCACGCGGTTATCCGGGTGCCGATCTGGCCTGAAGACGAGTCGGCCGGGCCTTAGGCAGTGTGAAACCGCCGTGGGGCAATGCTGACGACCTGGGTTAAGCAGGCACGTTGCCCTTGAAAGTCGGGATGACAGGATTCGAACCTGCGGCCCCTTCGTCCCGAACGAAGTGCGCTACCAAGCTGCGCTACATCCCGATGGGTAGAGGATAAGCGATCGCCACTCCGGGGCTCCTAAATTCATGGGCCGTCCAGGCGAGGGTCCGTGCCGCAGCTCAAACCCGACTGGCTGCGCGTCAAAGCCCCGCAACGGGAGCGCATCGGCGCAGTTGCCGACCTGCTGGTCGACCTGAAGCTGAACACGGTCTGCCAGGAAGCCAGTTGCCCCAACATCGGCGAGTGCTTCGCCGGCGGCACGGCCACCTTCTTGATCATGGGGCCGGGCTGCACCCGCGCCTGCCCTTACTGCGACATCGATTTCGACCGGAGCGTGCGGGCGCTGGATCCCACCGAACCGGAACGGCTGGGCGAGGCTGTGGCCCGGCTGGGGCTGCAGCATGTGGTGATCACCTCGGTGAACCGTGACGACCTCGCTGACGGGGGCGCCAGCCAGTTTGTGGCCTGCATCGCCGCCGTGCGGCTGCGCTCCCCCGGCACCACCATCGAGCTGCTGATCCCCGACCTCTGCGGCAACTGGGAGGCCCTTGCCGCCGTGATGGCCGGTGGTCCCGAGGTGTTGAACCACAACATCGAAACGGTGCCGCGGCTTTACCGGCAGGTGCGACCGCAAGGGGTGTACAGCCGCTCGCTGGAACTGCTGGCGCGGGTTCATGAGCAATGGCCGGCCACCTACACCAAATCAGGCCTGATGGTGGGCCTGGGCGAAACCGACGCCGAAGTGCTCGCCGTGCTCGCCGACCTGCGCCAGCACCACGTCGACATCGTGACGATCGGCCAGTACCTCTCTCCAGGGCCCAAGCACCTCGCCGTTCAGCGCTTCGTGGAGCCAACCACCTTTGCCGCCTTCCGCCAGCGAGGCGAAGGGGAGCTGGGATTCCTGCAGGTGGTGAGCTCACCGCTCACGCGCAGCAGCTACCACGCCGGGGAGGTGAGGCGGCTGATGCGGGAGCACCCCCGCGGCGCAGCGCAGCCCCTGGTGCCAGCGCAGAGCCAGCCCTAGACGGGCACGGTGACCCGGCCTTCGGCCAGGCCGACGGTGGCCAGCTCGCTCGGGGGAACGAGCACCTTGAAGCGGGGTCGCCACTGGGGCCAGTTGGCAAGCACCTCGGCGGCCCGGCGGCTGCCGGTGAGCTCGAGATGGCTTTCCAGCAGTGGCTTGAGCAACTGCTCCTGCTCGGGGGTGTCCAACGGAACCATCGAGACGATCTCCGGGTTGAGCCGGGCAGCAAGACCCTCGTGTTCGTCGAGCAGGAAGGCCACGCCACCGGTCATCCCGGCGGCCACGTTGCGGCCGGTGCTGCCGAGAATCACCACCACGCCACCGGTCATGTATTCGCAGGCGTGATCGCCACTGCCTTCCACCACGGCAACGGCGCCGCTGTTGCGCACGGCGAAGCGTTCACCCGCCCGGCCCAGCGCAAACAACTCGCCGCCGGTGGCGCCGTAGAGGCAGGTGTTGCCCAGGATCACCTGGGCGCCGGGATCGGCCCCACCGGCCGGGGGCACCACCACGAGCCGCCCGCCGTTGATGCCCTTGCCGACGTAATCGTTGGCATCGCCCACCAGGGTGAGCAGCATGCCGCGCAACAGGAAGGCACCAAAGCTCTGGCCAGCCCCGCCCTCAAAGCGGAGATCGAGCAAACCGTTGAAGCCCTTGTTGCCGTGAAGGGCGGCGATTTCGCCCGCGACCCTCGCCCCCACACTGCGGTCGGTGGTGACGATCCGCAGCTGGCGCTGGATCTGGCCATGGCCTTCGATCGCCGCCAGCACCTCGGCGTCCTGCAACAGGCTGTCTTCGAGGATGGGGCCATTGCCGTGGGCGGCCACATCGTGCCGCAACCAGGAACGGTCGCCGGCGTGGGGAACCGTGTCCAGCAGGCAGGAGAGATCCACCGAGCTGGTCTTGACCAACTCCACCGTGCGGGGCTGGAGCAGGTCGTTGCGGCCGATCAGATCGTCCAGCCGCGCCACGCCCAGCACACTGAGCAACTGGCGCACTTCCTCGGCCACGTAGGCGAAGAAATTCACCACGTGTTCGGGGA
Source organism: Synechococcus sp. ATX 2A4 (assembly GCF_024346375.1). Taxonomy (GTDB): domain Bacteria; phylum Cyanobacteriota; class Cyanobacteriia; order PCC-6307; family Cyanobiaceae; genus MW101C3. Next base: position 138,011 of record NZ_JAGQCV010000008.1, read on the forward strand.
TGCCGGTGAAACGCTTGCGCAACGCCTCCTTCTGGCTGGCCACGCCCACGGGACAATTGTTGGTGTGACAGACGCGGGCCATGATGCAGCCCTCGGCAATCATGGCCACCGAGCCGAAGCCGAATTCCTCGGCGCCGAGCAGGGCGGCCATCACCACGTCCCAGCCGGTCTTGAGGCCGCCGTCGGCGCGCAGCAGCACCCGGTCGCGCAGGCCGTTGGCCAGCAGGCTGCGGTGCACCTCCGACAGGCCCAGCTCCCAGGGGCTGCCGGCGTGCTTGATCGAGCTGAGCGGGGAGGCACCGGTGCCCCCGTCGTGGCCGGAGATCTGGATCACATCGGCATTGGCCTTGGCCACACCAGCGGCGATCGTGCCGATGCCGATTTCAGACACGAGCTTCACCGACACCTTCGCGGCCGGATGAACCTGGTGCAGATCGTGGATCAGCTGGGCCAGATCCTCAATGGAATAGATGTCGTGGTGCGGCGGCGGTGAGATCAGCGCGACGCCGGGTTTGCTGTTTCGCAGCCAGGCGATGTAGGCATCCACCTTCGGGCCGGGCAGCTGGCCGCCCTCTCCGGGCTTGGCTCCCTGGGCCACCTTGATCTCCAGCTGGGTACCGCTGCGCAGATACTCCGGCGTGACACCAAAGCGGCCGGAGGCGATCTGCTTGATCGCGGAGCAGGCAGTGTCGCCGTTGCGCAGGCCACCGATGGTGGGAAGGGTGGGGGAATGACCGCCGGCGTCGACGTCGTGGAGCGGGTGGTAGCGGGCTGGATCCTCGCCTCCTTCGCCGCTGTTGCTCTTGCCACCGATGCGGTTCATCGCCACCGCCAGCACCTCGTGGGCTTCACGCGAGAGGGCCCCGAGGCTCATGCCACCGGTGCAGAAGCGGGAGCAGATGCTTTCGGCACTCTCCACCTGATCGAGAGGCAACGGCTGGGGTGCGGGGGTGAGCTCGAGCAGGTCGCGCAGGGCGGTGACCGGACGGTTCTCCAGCAGGGTGCGATACGTGGAGAAGTGGTCGTAGCCCGGGCCCGCCGCCACGGCGGCATGGAGGGCCTTGGCCATCTCCGGGCTGTTGAGGTGGAATTCGCCGCCCGTTCGGTATTGAACGAAGCCCATGAACTCCAGCTTGGTGCGGTGAAGTTCGGGGAAAGCCTTGGCGTGGAAGGTGAGGGTTTCACTGGCGAGGTCCGCCAGGGTGAGGCCCGCCACCCGGCTGGTGGTGCCACGGAATGCCAGATCGATCAGGTCGGCGCCGATGCCGATCGCTTCGAAGATCTGGGCACCGTGATAGCTGGCCAGCATCGAGATGCCGATCTTGGAGAGGATCTTGCGAAGGCCGGCCTCCAGGGCCTGGCGCACATTCGCCTGGGCCGCAGCGGCATCAATGGCCGGCAACCGGCCCCGTTCGATCAGGGAGATGGTCTTGGGCAGCTGCAGCCAGTGGCGCGTGGTTTCCCAGGTGAGCCAGGGGCACACCGCACTGGCACCGAAGCCGATCAGGCAAGCCAGGTGATGGGTGCTCCAGCACTGGGCGGTGTCCACCACCAGGGAGCAATGCAGCCGCAGGCCCAGGCCCAGCAGGTGGTGGTGCACCGCGCCCACGGCCAGCAGCGGCGGCATGTAGGTGGTGGTGGGGGAAATGCCAGCCCCGCAGCGGTCGGAGAGCACCAGGATTTCGGCCTGGTTGCGCACCGCCTGCTCCGCCTCCTGGCAGAGCCTCTGCACCGCGTCGCCGAGGCCGGCCGGCCCCGCTTCCACTGGCAACAGGGTAGAGAGGGTGACGGTGGCCAGGCCCTGCTCCGGCAGCGCCTTGAGCTCCGCGTCGTTGAGCAGCGGCGACTGCAGGTGCAGCACCGAGGCAGAGCCGGGCTCGGGGCGCAGGGGTGAGCCCCGGCGGCCGAGGTGCATCTCCAGGCTCATCACCAGCTCTTCCCGCAGGGGATCAATCGGCGGGTTGGTGACCTGGGCGAAACGTTGCTTGAAGTAGTCGAAAAGCAAGTGGGGCTTGGAGGACAGCACCGCCAGGGGGATGTCATCGCCCATGCAGTAGGTGGGCTCCTTGCCCTGGCCGGCCATGTCTTCGATCACCAGGTCGAAGTCTTCGGCGGTGAAGCCGAAGGCCGTCTGGTGCTGCAGCAGGTCGAGGGCCCCCAGGCTGGTCTCGGTGAGCCAGGGGCGGCTGTCGAGGGAGCGGCGGTGCTCCAGCAGCCAGGCGCCGTAGGGATGGCGCGCCGCCACTTCTTCCTTCACTTGCCAGTTGCGCAGCAAGCGCCCCTGTTCGAGATCAACGGCGAGCATCTGGCCGGGGCCGAGGCGGCCCTTTTCGATGATGCGGCTTTCGTCGATCTCCAGCACGCCGGTTTCCGATCCCATCGCCACCAGCCCGTCGCTGGTGATGCAGTAGCGGGCGGGGCGCAGACCGTTGCGATCGAGCGTGGCACCCACGCTGCGGCCATCGCTGAACACCAGCAGGGCCGGGCCGTCCCAGGGTTCCTGCACGCAGGCGGAATAGTCGTAAAAGGCCTGGATCGCCGGCCGTGACTCCAGTTCCGGTTGCTGCCGGAACGCCTCGGGCACCAGGGTGAGCAGGCTGTCGGTGATCGGCCGGCCGCTGCGCACCATGAGCTCGAGCATGGCGTCGAGGTTGGCGGAATCGCTGAAGGCGGCGTTGACCACCGGCTTGAGATCGTTGGCGGCGTCGCCCCAGATCGCATCCAGGTGCGACTGGGCGGCATGAGCCCAGTTGATGTTGCCCAACAGGGTGTTGATCTCGCCGTTGTGACCCAGCAGGCGCATCGGCTGCGCCAGCGGCCAGCGGGGCAGTGTGTTGGTGCTGAAGCGGCGGTGATAGACGGCGAAGCTCACCGCGAAGCGTGGATCGCGCAGGTCGGCGTAGAAGGCCGGCAGCACCTCGGAGCGCACCATGCCTTTGTAGACGACGGTGCGGCTGCTGAACGACGCGAAGTAGAGGTCGCTGGGGCCAGGGCCCCAGGCTTCCCGCACCAGATCCCCGACGCGGCGGCGGCAGCGGAACAGCAAGGCTTCGAGCGCATCGCCCGCCACCTCGCCTTCCACGAGCCATTGCTCAATCGTGGGTGCGGTCTGGCGGGCCAATGGGCCCAGCACCTCGGGCGCCACCGGCACCTCACGCCAGCCGATGCTGCGCAGGCCCAGGCCGGCGGCCGCCTGCTCACAGAAGGCGCGGGCAACGGCCCGGCGTTCCGGGTCCGCAGGCAGGAACAGCATCGCCAGACCACGGGGCCGGCCCTGTTCGCCGCGGGCGGCGGGCCAGACCGCTTCCAGGTAGGGCCAGGGGATGCCACAGAGGATGCCGGCGCCATCGCCGGAATCGCCGTCGCCACCGCAGCCTCCACGGTGCTCCATGCAGTGCAGACCATGGAGGGCCTGGGCGAGCAATCCGTGGCTCGGTTCGCCGCTGAGCTGGGCCAGGAAGCCAACGCCGCAGGCATCGCGCTCGCCCGCCACGGCCTCAGGCGCCGGACTGTCGCAATGGGGCCAGACGGGACGGGAGAAGTGAGGCATAACCCAGGAGAAACCTGCGGTGACCGGCGGCAAACCCGAACTGCGGGATTGACCGCTCCTTGAGGAAGGGGAACTCTAGAGACAGGGCCACGGGGTTAGCGTTCACCACCAACGGAAGCTGGCCTGATGCCGAGGCCTTCGCCATTGCCGCATCCTCCCCCTCGGGCCAGGCGAGGAGCCGTTACCGGCCCTGGCGCCACCCAGCTGAGCGGTGGTCGGTGGCGGGCGCTGCTGCTGCTGGGTGGAGCGCTGTTCGGCGGCGCCCTGTGCGCCGGATCACTGTTCGTCGCTCCAGGCGCCGGGGCACAGAACCGCTGGCCGCCGCCCGTTCCGCCCCCCCCAGCTCTTGAACCTCAGCGCCTGCCGCGGCGCTTCGTCGGATTGGCCGCAGGTGCGAACGCCGGCGGGCGGCTGGAGATCAATGGCCGCCAACAGACGGCTCGCTGGGAGCAACGGGGCTCCACCGGCCGGGGTGACCTGGAGCTGTGGCTGCCCCTTGAAGTGCTGGAGGGCCAGCTGGGCTTCACCAGCCGCTCGTCCCCGCAGGGAGGCCTGGAACTCGAATGGTTCGGCCGCACGCTGCTGGTGCCGGTCGGGGCTCAACGCAGCCTCGACGACGAGGTGGCTGTGGATGTGAGCCGAATGTTGCTGGATGCCGGCGTGAGCTGGCAGCTTCAGGATCGAGGGACCCTGAGGCTGGAGCTGCCGGCGGCCTCGCTGGAGCAGATCCGGGTGTCTTCGCCGGGGGCGGTCGCCAGCTCGGGCGTGCGGCGCGTGGTGCTCGATCTCAGCGGTCCAGCATTCGTACGGCGAGACAGTGGTGCGCTGCAGATCGCGCTGCACAGCACCCCGGCCCAGCTGGCCCAGCTGCAATCCCTCGGCCTGCAGGCCCGCTCCGGCGGCAACGGGTTGACGATCGCCTTGCCGGCCAGCGGGCCCGGCGCCGTGCTCACCCTGGGCGGGCCGGCTCGCGTGGTGCTCGATCTGGCCGGTGCTGCCCAGGGGCCGGTGCGCGCCACCGTGCCAAGCACCGCCCAGCTGCAGGCCCTGCTCAACAAGGGCATCACCGTGGAGCGGCAGGTGCGCGCCCTGGGCAACCGGCGCATGCTGTTGAACAGCGTGCGGCTCGATCCGCGCCGCAGTCCGGTGGAGCTGCGCCTGCTCACCCGCACCGAGGGGATGGAGGGCCTGACCTCCCTTCCACAGCTGGCGGGGCAGGAGCAGGCCCTGGTGGCCATCAACGGCGGCTTCTTCAACCGGGTGCGGCGCCTACCCCTGGGAGCCCTCAAAGACGACGGACGCTGGCTGTCCGGGCCCATCCTCAACCGAGGGGCTGTGGGCTGGCAGGACGGCGCCGTGCCGCAGTTCGGCTGGCTGAGCCTCTCCGAATGGGTGAGCGATGACAGGGGCCGGCGCCTACCGGTGACGGCGCTCAACAGTGGCTACGTGCAGCGAGGCCTGGCGCGCTACACCGCTGAATGGGGACGGAGCTATCGGGCGATCAGCGGTGGGGAATCGGCCCTGCTGCTCAACAGCAACATGGTGCGGCAGCAGTTCAACAGTGCCCAGCTGGAACAAGGCATCCCTATTGGCCCCGAGGACGTGCTGCTGGTGGGGCGGGGCGGGGTTGTGCCGCCGTGGGAGATAGGCAGCAGGCTGAGCCTGAACAGCCAGCCCACCCATCCCCTCGGCCAGAGCCGCTCGGTGCTCGGCGGTGGTCCGTTGCTGTTGCTGAACGGGCGAACCGTGCTCAATGGCAGCGCCGAAGGCTTCAGCGCCGCTTTCCTGCAGCAGGGGGCACCCCGCACGGTGATCGCCAGCGATGGCGCCCAGATCTGGCTCCTCACCCTCCAGGGGATTGAGCATGCGGGGCCCACCCTGCGGGAAACGGCCCTGCTTCTGCAGCAGCTGGGGCTGCGCGATGCGCTCAACCTCGATGGCGGCAGCTCCACCGGCCTGGTGCTTTCCGGCACGCTGTCGGTGCAGGGCCGAGGGGTGGCCGCCCGCATCCACAACGGCCTGGGCCTGGTGCCGCGCGACCCCTCCCGCGCGTCTGACGCCCGCGAGGCCACCACAGCCAGCTCCCCCTGAGGCTGCTGCGTGGGGGCTGGGATGCTGCGTGACGGCTGGCTGCCGCGCGAACGCTGCCCCTGGCCGGGCAGCGTTCGTCCGCATCGGTCGCTGTCAGAGTGAAGGCCACCCCGCAGACGTTGTTCGTCGTTCCCATGCCCCGAGGCCTCACCGTGCAGCTGACGGCGGCGGCCGCCGCCGAACTGGGTCGCCAGGCCGCGGTGGCCGGCACTCCAGGGCTGATGCACCTCGATCTGGTGGAGGGCACCTGCGAGCAGTGGGTGATCCGCCTGCGCCCGGGGCACCTGGCTGGCACACCCGTGGCGCGCGCCGATGGCCTCACCCTGCATGCGCCGGCCGACCAGATCAGTCAGTTGGCCGGCCTCAGCCTTGATTACCGCGGAGATCTCAGCGGTGGCGGGTTTCTGATCCGCCCGGGCGAAGGGGTGGCGTGCTGCCCCTGCGGTGCAGCCTTCAGCCGCCCCGGCCGTCGGGGTGCCACGACAAAGTAAGGTGGCGGATTGTGGAAAACGGTCGGACGTCCGACCTATCTCTCCGGCCCTCAATGCCCACGATCCAGCAGCTGATCCGCTCCGAGCGGCAACGCCTCACCCGCAAGACCAAATCCCCAGCGCTGCGGGCCTGCCCCGAGCGCCGTGGCGTGTGCACCCGCGTGTACACCTCCACGCCGAAGAAGCCCAACTCGGCGCTTCGCAAGGTGGCCCGCGTGCGGCTCACCTCCGGCTTTGAGGTCACCGCCTACATCCCCGGCATCGGCCACAACCTGCAGGAGCACTCCGTGGTGCTGATCCGCGGCGGCCGAGTCAAGGATCTGCCAGGGGTTCGCTACCACATCATCCGCGGCACCCTCGACACCTCCGGTGTAAAGGATCGCCGTCAGAGCCGCTCCAAGTACGGCGCCAAGGCTCCCAAGGCCTGAGTCCTGCCTCTTCATTTTCCCTTTCCCGCTTCCCTCTCCTCAGGTTTATGTCACGCCGCAACGCTGCCGAGAAGCGCCCGGTTCTCCCCGATCCCCAGTTCAACAGCAGGCTGGCAACCATGGTTGTGGCCCGGCTGATGAAGCACGGCAAAAAGTCCACCGCCCAGCGGATCCTCTCTGATGCCTTCGGGCTGATCAGCGAGCGCACCGGCGCCGATGCCCTGGAAGTGTTTGAAACCGCCGTGCGCAACGCCACGCCTCTGGTCGAAGTGCGCGCCCGCCGCGTTGGTGGCGCCACCTACCAGGTGCCGATGGAAGTGCGGCAGGAGCGGGGCACCGCCATGGCCCTCCGCTGGCTGGTCAACTTCTCGCGCGCCCGCAACGGCCGCAGCATGGCCCAAAAGCTGGCGGGTGAACTCATGGATGCGGCCAACGAAGCCGGCAGCGCGGTGCGCAAGCGCGAGGAAACTCACAAGATGGCAGAAGCCAACAAAGCCTTCGCCCACTACCGCTACTGAGCCAGCTGCCCTGCCTGGATCGCGGGATCCCGGCACACCAGGGCCAACCTTTACACTTACCCCGCATTTTTTCGATCACCCTTCGGAGACCTCAGCTCGTGGCCCGCGCCTACCCCCTGGAACGCGTCAGAAATATCGGGATTGCCGCCCACATTGACGCGGGCAAAACCACCACCACCGAGCGGATCCTCTTCTACTCAGGTGTCGTCCACAAGATGGGCGAGGTGCACGATGGCGCCGCCGTCACCGACTGGATGGAGCAAGAGCGGGAACGCGGCATCACCATCACTGCGGCGGCCATTTCCACCAGCTGGAAAGAAAACCGAATCAACATCATTGATACCCCTGGTCACGTCGACTTCACGATTGAAGTGGAGCGGTCGATGCGTGTGCTTGATGGTGTGGTGGCTGTGTTCTGCGCCGTGGGTGGCGTTCAGCCCCAGTCGGAAACCGTGTGGCGGCAAGCCGACCGCTACAACGTGCCCCGCATCGTGTTCGTCAACAAGATGGACCGCACGGGTGCCGACTTCCTGAAGGTCTACGACCAGATCAAGGATCGCCTCAAGGCCAACGCGGCACCCATCCAACTGCCGATCGGTGCTGAGGGTGACCTCAAGGGCATCATCGATCTGGTGCGCCAGAAGGCGATCCTCTACACGAACGATCTCGGCACCGACATCCTTGAGGGAGACATCCCCGATGACATGAAGGAAGAAGCCGCCCTTTGGCGCGGCAAACTCATGGAATCGGTGGCCGAAACAGATGAGGCTCTCCTGGACAGCTACCTGGAGAACGGCGAACTCACCGACGCGCAGCTGGTCAAAGGGATTCGCGTTGGCGTGGTGAAGCATGGCCTGGTCCCCATGCTCTGCGGATCCGCCTTCAAGAACAAAGGCGTTCAGCTGGTGCTCGATGCTGTGGTCGACTATCTGCCAGCCCCGGTGGATGTTCCCCCCATCACCGGCCTGCTGCCCGATGGCACCGAATCCAACCGTCCCTGCGACGACAACGCCCCGTTCAGCGCGCTGGCCTTCAAGGTGATGGCTGACCCCTACGGCAAACTCACCTTCGTGAGGATGTACTCCGGGGTGCTGCAGAAGGGCAGCTACGTGATGAACAGCACCAAAGACAAGAAGGAGCGGATCTCCCGCCTGATCCTGCTCAAAGCCGACGACCGGGAGGAGGTGGACGAACTGCGTGCAGGCGATCTCGGCGCCGTGCTCGGCCTCAAGGACACCACCACCGGCGACACCCTCTGCGTGGAGAGTGCTCCGATCATTCTTGAATCCCTGTTCATCCCTGAACCGGTGATCTCGGTGGCGGTGGAGCCGAAAACCAAGGGCGATATGGAGAAGCTCTCCAAGGCGCTGCAATCCCTCTCTGAGGAAGATCCCACCTTCCGCGTCTCCACTGACCCTGAAACCGGCCAGACCGTGATCGCCGGCATGGGCGAGCTTCACCTGGAAATCCTGGTGGATCGCATGCTGCGGGAATTCAAGGTGGAAGCCAACATCGGCGCTCCACAGGTGTCTTACCGCGAAACGATCCGTGGCAAGGCCAAAGGCGAGGGCAAGTTCGCCCGCCAGACCGGTGGCAAAGGCCAATACGGCCACGTGGTGATCGAAATGGAGCCCGGCGAACCCGGCTCAGGCTTCGCCTTCGTGAACAAGATCGTTGGCGGCATCGTGCCGAAGGAATACATCGGTCCTGCCGAAAACGGCATGAAGGAAACCTGCCAGTCTGGCGTGATTGCCGGTTTCCCGATGATCGATGTGAAGGTCACCATGGTGGACGGCTCCTACCACGATGTCGACTCTTCGGAGATGGCCTTCAAGATCGCCGGCTCGATGGCCTTCAAGGACGGCGTCAAGAAGTGCAATCCTGTACTCCTTGAGCCGATGATGAAGGTGGAAGTCGAAATCCCCGAGGATTACCTCGGTTCGGTGATCGGCGACCTCTCCTCACGTCGCGGGCAGGTCGAAGGCCAGTCCATCGACAACGGACAATCCAAAGTCCAAACCAAAGTGCCCCTGGCCGAGATGTTCGGTTACGCCACCCAGCTCCGATCCATGACCCAGGGTCGGGGTATTTTCTCGATGGAGTTCAGCCATTACGAGGAAGTTCCTCGCAATGTGGCTGAGGCCATCATCTCCAAGAATCAGGGCAATTCCTGATCTCTCACCCCCAACCAACACCCCCGATTCTTTCCTTCAATGGCTCGCGAGAAGTTTCAGAGGAACAAACCTCACGTCAACATCGGCACCATCGGCCACGTTGACCACGGCAAAACCACCCTCACCGCCGCCATCACCAACGTGCTGGCATCCCTTGGCCAAGCGAAAGCCCAGGCCTATGACGACATCGACGGTGCTCCTGAGGAGAAAGAACGGGGCATCACCATCAACACCGCCCACGTCGAGTACGAGACCGAAGGCCGCCACTACGCCCACGTCGACTGCCCTGGTCACGCGGACTACGTCAAGAACATGATCACCGGTGCCGCCCAGATGGACGGTGGCATTCTTGTGGTGGCCGCCACTGATGGCCCCATGGCCCAGACCAAGGAGCACATCCTGCTGGCCAAGCAGGTGGGCGTGCCCGCTCTGGTGGTGTTCCTGAACAAAAAGGACATGGTCGACGACGAGGAAATCCTCGAGCTCGTCGAGCTGGAAATGCGTGAGCTGCTCAGCAGCTACGACTTCCCCGGTGACGACATCCCGATCGTGGCCGGCTCCGCCCTGAAGGCACTCGAATTCATCCAAGGCGGCGGCAAAGGCAACCGCGGCGACAACGAGTGGGTTGACAAGATTCTCGACCTCATGGAAGCCGTGGATGAAGCCATCCCCGAGCCCGAGCGCGAAATCGACAAGCCCTTCCTGATGGCCGTCGAAGACGTGTTCTCGATCACCGGTCGTGGCACCGTGGCCACCGGTCGGATTGAGCGCGGCAAGGTGAAAGTTGGCGAAACCGTTCAGATCGTCGGCATCAAGGACACCCGCGAAACCACCGTCACCGGTGTCGAGATGTTCCGCAAGCTGCTCGACGAAGGCATGGCTGGCGACAACGTCGGTCTGCTGTTGCGCGGCATCCAGAAGGAAGACATTGAACGCGGCATGGTGCTGGTCAAGCCCAACTCCATCAAGCCCCACACCAAGTTCGAAGGTGAGGTCTATGTCCTCAAGAAGGAAGAAGGTGGCCGCCACACCCCCTTCTTCGCTGGCTATCGCCCGCAGTTCTACATCCGCACCACCGACGTGACCGGCCAGATCACGGCCTTCACCGCCGACGACGGCACCAACGTGGAGATGGTGATGCCTGGTGACCGCATCAAGATGTCCGCCGAGCTGATCTGCCCGGTGGCCATTGAGCAGGGCATGCGCTTCGCCATCCGCGAAGGCGGCCGCACCATCGGTGCGGGCGTGGTGTCCAAGATCGTGGAATGATCCTGATCTAGGGTCTTGGAGGGGAGAGTCTGCCAGCAGGCTTCTCCCCCCTCGGCTCGACCGCTTTGGCCCTTGGCCAGCCGCACCTCGGCAATTCAGGGTTCAGCCCTGATTCATCGTTTTCTGCACCGGCAGCGTTCTTGCTGGCGGATGCCTCACCCGCATTTCCCCATGTCCACCGCCATCGCCCAGCAGAAGATCCGCATCCGTCTCAAGGCGTTCGACCGCCGCATGCTGGATCTTTCCTGCGAAAAAATCATCGAAACCGCTGATCACACCGCCGCCACGGCCATCGGACCCATCCCGCTGCCCACCAAACGCAAGATTTACTGCGTGCTTCGCTCGCCCCACGTGGACAAAGACTCCCGTGAGCACTTCGAAACCCGCACCCATCGGCGCATCATCGACATCTACAGCCCCTCCTCGAAAACAATCGACGCGCTGATGAAGCTTGATCTGCCCAGTGGCGTCGATATCGAAGTCAAGCTCTAAGCGGCTCCGCACCCCCTGCATGGGCATGAAACAGCTGCGGCTGGCCCCATGCCAGCGGCTCGGCACCGGCTCAGGCCTGCCCGCTTCCCCGGCGGGCTTTGTTTTTTCTAGAATCCGCTACTCCCGCATTCCAAGGCTTGGGCCAGTGCCATGGCTGGCGTATCCCCCGCCAGCCATGGCACTGGGGATTGGGCGTCTGTCTCTGCGCGAGACACTCCTTTGCAAGCATCTCCGGCAAAGCTCCCGGGCAAGCTTCCATTTAAGGGCCCCACTATCGCCGCCCCCCTTCACCAGCTTTTTCCAGCCCTTTCTCCACCCACCCATCCGTGACTGATCTGGCCGTGAGGGAACTCCCCCTATTCCCCCTGCCGGATGTGGTGTTGTTTCCGCAGGAGGTGCTGCCGCTCCACATCTTTGAGCCGCGGTACCGGATGCTTCTGCAAACGGTCTTGCAGACGGATCGCCGCTTCGGGGTGATCCGCTGGGACCCGCAGGAAAAGAAAATGGCCTCTGTGGGCTGCTGCGCGGAAATCCTCCAGTGCCAGACCCAGGAAGACGATCGCAGCAACATCGTGACCATGGGACAGCAGCGTTTCCGCGTGCTTGAAGTGGTGCGGGAAGCCCCATTCCGGGTGGGCATGGTGAGCTGGATCGAAGACGAAACCGACGAATCCCCGGAAACCCTCCACGAACTGGCCAGCGACGTGACCCAGGCTTTGCGGGATGTGGTTGATCTCACTGGCAAGCTCGTGGGCCGGCCCAGCAGCCTCCCCAGCGATCTGCCCGATCTGCCGCGGGAACTCTCGTTCTGGATCGGCTCCCATCTCGGCGGCCCCGTGGCCGATCATCAGCAGACCCTGCTGGAGCTCACCGATACCGGCGAGCGGTTGCGGCAGGAATTCGCCCTGCTCGACCAGACCCGGCGCCAGCTCGCAGCCCGCACGGTCCTCAAGGACACCTTCAAGGATCTGGGTGAATCCCCCAGGGATCCTTCTTCCTGATGGCCGGCCGTCCTGTCCCCGCGCTGCCGCTGGCAGCAATCCTTGCTGTGGCCGCGCTGGCGGGCGCGTTTGTGGTGTGGCAGCGGCGCAACCGCAGCTACGAGAGCACCGCCACCGTGGCGGAGGCGTACGACCGCTGGACGGAAGACCGGCTGCTGGAGCGGCTCTGGGGGGACCATGTGCACCTCGGTCATTACGGGACCCCACCGCATCGGGCCGACTTCCGTGCCGCCAAGGTGGCCTTCGTGCATGAGCTAGTGCGCTGGAGTGGTCTCGATCAGTTGCCCTCTGGCTCCAGGCTGCTCGATGTGGGCTGCGGCATCGGCGGCAGCGCCAGGATCCTCGCCCGTGACTACGGCTTCGAGGTGCTCGGCATCAGCATCAGCCCGGCACAGGTGGAGCGGGCCCGTCAGCTCACCCCAGCGGGCCTGAGCTGCCGATTTGCCGTGATGGATGCCCTTGATCTCGACCTCCCGGATGGGGCCTTTGATGCGGTCTGGAGTGTGGAAGCGGGGCCGCACATGCCCGACAAGCAGCGCTACGCCGATGAACTGCTGCGCGTGCTGGCTCCCGGTGGGCTGCTGGCGGTGGCCGACTGGAACCGCCGCGATCCCTCCTCCGGAGTGCTCAGCCCTGTGGAGCGCTGGGTGATGCGCCAGCTGCTGGATCAATGGGCCCACCCGGAATTCGCGAGCATTGCTTCGTTTCGGCGCAACCTGGAGCTGAGCGTCCATGCCGGCGGCGCCCACACCGATACCGACGACTGGACGCGCGCCACCCTGCCCTCCTGGATCGATTCGATCCTGGAAGGCGTCCGTCGGCCAGGCGCCGTGCTGGGCCTGGGTCCAGCGGCCGTGCTGCAGGGCGTGCGCGAAACCCCCACCCTGCTGCTGATGGACTGGGCCTTTCGCCACGGCCTGATGGCGTTCGGCGTCTTCCGCTGCCGGCGCGGGAAAGACACCAGGCTCAGCCCGCCAGCCGTGGCGAACCAGCAGACGAGCGCCCCTCCTCAGCCAGATTCGTGAGCGGATAGGCGCCAAACAGTGCCAGGTGCTGGCATAGGCCCCTGAGCTCCTCGATGGCTTGGTGGAGCGCTTCTCCGACTGCAGGCCGCTCAAGATCCACGAAGAACAGGTATTCACCCATTTCGCGCTTGGAAGGTCGCGACTCGATCCGGCTCATGTTCAATTGGCGATGCGCGAAGCAGCTGAGCGCCTCCAGCAGCGCCCCCGGGCTGTTGGCATGCAGCGAAAAGGCCAGACTGCAGTGGGTGCTGCCTTCGGCGGGAGCTCCCTCCTTCTGCAGCAGCAGGAATCGGGTGCAATTGCCGATCACATCGTTGATCGGGTAGGCCAACACCTCCAGCCCGTGCTCCGCAGCCGCCTGGCGCGAAGCGATCGCCGCGCGGAAGCGACTGCCTGCCACCAGCCGAGCGGCTTCGGCCGTGGAGCTGGTGGGCAGCTGCAGGGCATCGCTCAGGTGTTCCGCCAGCCATTGGCCGCACTGGGCCAGGGCCTGGGGATGGGAGAGCACCTCGCTCACCCGGGCGATCGGTCCGCTGCCCAGCAGGGCGTGGCGAATCGGCAGCACCAACGCACGGCGGATCTGCAGATCGGAATGCTCCCAGAGCACATCTAGGCAGGCTGTGACACCGCCTTCCACCGAATTCTCCACCGGGACCACGGCGGCGCTGCAGTCACCGTCGGCCAGGGCCTTCACCACCGCACGAATGCTGCCCTGCGGGACGAAGTCGGGATCCTGGAGGCCTTCCAGGGTGGCGAACTGACGCGCCGCCTGCTCTCCGTAGGTGCCGGTGGGTCCGAGGAAGGCGAGACGCATGGGGAAAAGGGAGCGCAGACCGGTGGATAGGATCATCCTCCGCCGGCCTCCCCAGGCGATGTCTCTGGCCTTCAGCGCCAGCCAGCAGCTCACCTTGCCGGTTCACGGGCGGGCCGAGCACCTGGCCGATTACCTCGATGACGAACAGCGGGTGATCCGAGCCTTGCTCGAACCGCGCCAGCTCACGCCGCTCAGTCCTGGCCACTACCAGTACGAAGTGAGCGGATTCAAGGTGTTTCAGTTGCAGGTGCAGCCGGTGGTGCAACTACAGGCCCAGCGGGAGCCGGGGCGGCTGGCGCTGCAGGCCGTCGAATGCCGCCTCGACGGGCTCGAAGCGGTGGACGACTTCGAGTTCACACTGCAATCGTGGCTGGCGGTGAACGATGGCGGCCTGGAAGGGGAAGCCCTGCTGGGCGTGCGCGTGAGTCGCCCCGCCGTGCTGGGGCTGATCCCGCCCCGGGTGCTGGAGGCCACAGGCCGCTCCCTGCTCAGCGGCATCCTGCTGAGCATGCGCAAGCGGGTGGGTCAGAACCTGCTGAGTGATTTCAGTCAGTGGTGCGAAGACCGCTGAACCCGCGCTCAGCGGAGCAGCGACCAGTCGGTGCCTGCCAGCACCTTGCTCAGGAAGCAGGCCCGGTGCAGCGGCGTAGGCCCGAGCTTGCGCAGGGCCTGGCGATGCAACGCCGTGCCATAGCCGGCATGCCGCTCGAGGCCATAGCCAGGGAAGCGGCAGGCCAGCCGTTGGATCAGGCCATCGCGGGCCTGCTTGGCCACCACGCTGGCGGCGGCGATCGACAAGCAATGGCGATCCCCACGTACCAGGGTGATCTGGGGCCCGCTCCAGAGCCGCAGCGGCAGCACCCCATCGACAATCACAAGCCGTGGCGGTACTGCAAGCCGCTGCAGGGCGCGCAGCATGGCCAGTTCGGTGGCGCAGCGGATGCCATGGCGATCAATCTCCTCAGCAGAGGCCTGGCCGAGGGCCCTCTGCGCCGCCGCATCCCCGATCAGTGGCAGGAGCCGGCGCCGCTGCAGCGGCCGCAGTGCCTTGCTGTCGGTGAGCCCGGCCGCGGCCAGGGCTGGCAGCGCAAACGCTGGCAACATCACGGCAGCCGCGAACACCGGGCCGAACAGGCTGCCCCGCCCCACCTCATCAACCCCGGCGCAGACGCCGGGATCGTGCTGGGCATAGGGATCGGCCGGCGCTGGGCTCAGACCGCTGCCGAAGAACGGCGACGGCGACGGCGGGGCTCACCGGCGGGATCGTCGGCAGGGTCGGCGGCGGTGGATTCAGGTGTGGGTTCCGGCTCGGTTTGAACAACCGCAGCGGTAGGAGGGGGGTCGGTGATGCTCACGGCAGCAGCGGCACGCCCAACGGAACGGATGACTGGCACCTGCAGCACCGTGGTTTCAATCACCGTGCTGCGCACCGCAGGAGAGCGGTCGTGCTCGATCGGCAGCGGGGTGATTTCCACCATCACGGCATCGCCAGGATCGCGGGAGGAACTCCAGCGGTCCGTACCGGTGTCTGCCGTGGCAACTGCGACGGGTGCGGGGGCATCGCTGGGGAAATCCGCGGATGTGCGGACGGCACCGCCGCCTTCGCCACTGCCACGGCCGCCGCGGCGGCGGCGCCTGGAGCCAGAGCCGGAAAGTTGCTGGCGAGCGGCGTCGAGCACCGCATCTTCCGATTCGCCGGGGCGCACGACCCGAACGACCACGTTGTCACCGGCAGGGGGTGATTCCAGCAAGAGAGTGGGATTGAGGCCCATCCAGCCGTAGACGAATTCCTGATCGTCGTCCATGGGGACGGCCACCAGTTCGGGGTCATGGCGGCGGCTGACGCCTTCGGAAGCGCTCAGCGGCGCTTCCACCACCCGGGGGGCGGCGGGCTCGTCGTCGAGCGAGACGAGCACGGGGGTGACTTCGATCAGCTCGTTGCCGCCGCGGCTGCCGCGGCCGCCGCGGCCACCACGACGCCGACCACTGGGCTCGGGGGCGGAGGGGCTGGGTGCCTCGGCGCGGGCGGAGGCGGCGGAGCGCACCAGGCCGTTGACCGTGGCGAGCGGCTGGAGGGTGTCTTTGCCGGGGAGAACGGCCACATGGCCGAGGCCGCCGCAGCTGGGGCAGGCGCGGCCGAACAGTTCATAGATGTTCTGGCCCTGGCGCTTGCGGGTGAGTTCCACCAGGCCGAGCTCGGTGAGCTGGG
Organism: Synechococcus sp. ATX 2A4; assembly: GCF_024346375.1. GTDB lineage: Bacteria > Cyanobacteriota > Cyanobacteriia > PCC-6307 > Cyanobiaceae > MW101C3. The sequence goes on from NZ_JAGQCV010000008.1 coordinate 154,073, forward strand.
CGATCTGGGGACGGGCAGCGTCGTCGCGGACGGCCGACGTGAAATGCTCCAGCAGCATCAACTGATCACGGCGCGACTCCATGTCGATGAAGTCGATGATCACCACACCGCCGATGTTGCGCAGCTTCAGTTGACGCGCAATTTCCGCCGCCGCTTCGCAATTGGTCCAGAGCACGGTTTCACGGGCATTGGCGGAGCGCGTGAAGGAGCCGGAGTTCACGTCGATGACGGTGAGCGCTTCGGTGGGCTCAATGATCACCGACCCGCCGGAGGGAAGATCAACGCGCGGTTTGAGTGCATCGCGGATCGCAGCATTGATCTTGTGGTGCTCAAGGATGTCGGTGCTTTCGACATGGTGCTCAACGAGCAGGTTGGCCTGATCCGCACCAAGGAAGGCGTTCACGCGCCCGACGGCCGCGTGGGTGTCGACCACCACGCGCTGCACTTCGGGGCTGTAGAGGTCGCGGAGCACGCGATGGACGAAGTCTTCGTCGCGGTTGAGCAGCACCGGTGGAGTGGCGGTTTCCGCGGCGTCCTGAATGCCCTCCCATTGACGCAGAAGAGCTTCGAGATCGTCGATCAGCAGCTCTTCGCTGATCCCTTCGGCTTCAGTGCGCACCAGCAGGCCAGCGCCGGGCGGCTTGATCAGCACGCCCAGGGCCCGCAGACGGTTGCGCTCGCTCTCGGCACTGATGCGCCGGGAGATATTGACCCCCTGCCCGTGGGGCTGTAGCACCAGGTAGCGGCCCGGCAGAGTGAGATTTCCGGTGAGACGCGGGCCTTTGGTGCCGGTGGGCTCCTTCATCACCTGAACGAGCACCTTCTGGCGCGGTTCCAGCAATTCAGTGATCCCTGCTGCACCCTTTCTGAGCCTCAGCGGGCCGAGGTCGGTGACATGAATGAAGCCGTTTTTCTCGCTCTCTCCGATGTTGACGAACGCAGCATCAATGCCGGGAAGCACATTCTCGACGCGCCCAACGTAGACGTCGCCGATCTGGTAGCGACCCTGGGCAACAATCAGTTGATCGACGCGTTCGTCGTTGAGCACTGCGGCGATGCGCAGTTGCTCCGCAATGACGATCTGCTGGGGCATGGAGGATAGAGGGTGGCTCGGAGAAGCCCTGCCATGGGATGGGGATTGCCCCCTGAAGCAATGAAGCGATGAGCCGATCGTGCTGAGAAGCCGACCGTCTGCTGCATCAGCAGAATGAGACGGAAGAAAAAGCCTTTGAGGAGCAAGCTCTGGAGGTTCACCCTCCGTTGACGCCCGAGCTGCCGGAACGGGAACGGACCGGTTGCTGCTGGGTGTGACCACGGCGAGCACGCCGCAGGAGCGGGGGCCGTAGACGATGCGGCTGTGGATCGAAAACCACAGACGGATCTGCCGTCTGAGGTGAAATTAGCACGCGACCCAACAGGGCCCCTGGGGCTGGATGGCAGCACCGGACTTTCCACCTTGGTCCGCTGGAGCGGACCTTTGGATACCTCCACAAGCGTGAGACTTCAGGCCGGTGGCGCCAGAATCAGGCGCTCTCGCCGGCAGTGGCCCAGACGCAGCGGCTGGCCGAGCCCCTCCACCAGCCACTGGCGCACCTGATCGGGGCGGATGCTGCGGCCCTGGGCATCGATGCGGGCCTGCAGGCGGAGCGTCATTGAGGTGGCGCCTTGGGCGGCGCCTGTGGCGGCGGCTGGCAAGGGTCCGTCGGCGCACAGCGGCGGTGCCACCAGCTCCAGCGCGATCAGGCAGGGGCGGCAGTCCCGCTCGCGGGGGCGACCCTTCTTGTCGCTGTCATGCCAGGGAAGCGAGGTGGCCTGCAGCAGCTGCTCGATCGCCCGGTGCCAATCGGCGTGGGAAGGAGCGTTCACGGGCCCTGTGGCGGCAGCGGCCTCCGGGATCAGCTGCAGGCTCCAGTGGGCTTCTGCCAACTGCTGGGAGAGGGCCGGGCCCGCCAGGGGCACCTCCTGCACCGAGTGCAGAGAGAAGCCGTGGGGAAGCTGGGCCTGCAGCCGCGCGCGCACCTCCTCCGGCGGGCAGGCCTGGGCGAACTCCAGATCCAGCCATTCGCCCTCCGCTTCCACCCCCAGTGGCAACGCCAGGGCGAACTGCAGCCGGGGCAGGGGGTGAAAGCCGCCGCTGAAACTCACCGGCAGCTGGCTGCGGCGCAGGGCCCGCTCCAGCAGGCGGGCCAGATCGAGATGGCTGAGCAGCGCCAGCGAACCCCGCTTGCTGAAGCTGAAGCGCAACCGCTGGGTCCGTTCACTGGCTGGGCTGCGTGGCGGCTGCGCCGGGGGAATCGGCGGGGGCGTCACCACCACGTTGTGGCCGAACTCCGGCCCGCAGACACCGCAGCTGCTGCAGCCCTCAAAGGAGCAGTCCGGCACCACCACCGCGGCAAGGGCCCGTTGCAGGTCTTCGGCCAGCCAGCGCTTGTCGACGCCGGAATCCAGGTGATCCCACGGCAGCGGCTGGGCGCAGAAGGCCTCCAGATCGGCGTTGCTCAAGGCCCCGGTGGCGGCCCAGTCGCCCATCTCCAGCGCCCGGTAGCGGCCGCCGAGCCCCTCGGCCTCAATGGCACCGGTCCAGGCGGCATGGGTGCGGTCGATCGTTTCGAACCAGGCATCCATGCCCGCTCCGGCCCGCCAGGCCGCCTCCAGCACCGGCGCCAGGCGCCGGTCGCCCCGGCCGATGAAATCTTCCATCGCCGACAGGCGCGGATCGGTGACATTGCTCTTGATGCCCTTGAGCGTGCGCAGCTCCCGGCGCAGCAACTCCTGGCGTCGCCGGAACTCCGCCGTGGACACGCTGTGCCACTGGAACGGCGTGTGGGGCTTGGGCGTGAAGTTGCTGATGGTGAGGTTCAGCTCCAGCCGCCCCAGGTCGCGGCATTGCTGCTGCAACGCGCGGCAGGTGTCGGCGATGCCGACCACATCGGCGTCGGTTTCACCGGGCAGGCCGATCATGAAATAGAGCTTCACCTTGCGGTAGCCGTTCTCCATGGCGGTGCGGATGCCGCGCAGCAGTTCCGCGTCGGTCAGCCCCTTGTTGACGATGTCGCGCAGGCGCTGGGTGCCGGCTTCCGGGGCGAAGGTGAGGCCCGCCTTGCGGGTGCCGCCCAGGATGTGGGCGATGTTCTGGTCGAAGCGATCCACCCGCTGGCTGGGCAGCGTGAGGCTCACGTTGTGCTCGGAGAGGCGGTTGCGCAGCTCCACCCCCACCGCCGGCAGGGCGAGGTAATCGGAGCAGCTGAGCGACAGCAGGGAGAAATCGCTGTAGCCGGTGCGGGCCATGCCCTCCTCCACCGCCTCGATCACCGCCTCTGGCTCCACATCGCGGGCCGGGCGGGTGAGCATGCCGGGCTGGCAGAAACGGCAGCCCCGGGTGCAGCCGCGGCGGATCTCGATCGTGAGCCGGTCATGGACGGTTTCGATGTGGGGGACCAGGCCCATGGCGTAGTGGGGCATGGGGGTGGCCACCCGCCGCAACACGCGCGCCGGCAGTTCTGGCCGCAGGCGCTGAAGGGTGACGCCATCGGGGCCCGGGGCATAGAGCGCCGGCACGTAGACGCCCGGCACATGGGCCAGATCAGCCAGCAGCGCTGAGCGGCTCAGCCCGGCGGCCTTGGCCTCGGCCACCACCAGACCAATCTCCGCCAGCAGTTCCTCGCCGTCGCCGAGGGCAAAGAAATCGAAGAAGGCGGCGAACGGTTCGGGGTTGCTGGTGGCGGTGGGGCCGCCGGCGAAGATCAGCGGAGGGGCTGCGGGATCGTCGAGCGGCAGGTCGCCCCGCTCGGCGGCCCGCAGCGGCAATCCCGCCAGATCCAGCATCTCGAGGATGTTGGTGGCGCCCAGCTCGTAGCTGAGGCTGAAGCCGAGGATGTCGAAGGCTGCCAGGGCGCGGCGGCTTTCCACCGCGAACAGGGGTTGGCCCTGCTGGCGCAGGCGCTCGGCCAGGTCGGGGGCGGGCAGGTAGGCGCGATCGCAGAGCTGGCCGGGGATCGCGTTGAGAATCGAATAAAGGATGATGTGGCCCAGGTTGCTGGCGCCCACCTCGTAGAGATCGGGATAGGTGAGGCACCAGCGCGCCTTCGCCTCCTCCCAGTTGCGGGGCAGCACGCCCCGTTCGTTGCCCAGGTAACGGGCGGGGCGGGCAATGGTGCTGTCCACCAGCTGATCGAAAGCGACGCGCCCCTGGGGCAGCGGCGGGGCAGCGGCGATCGCTGGGGATGGCCCGGCACCGGCGGAGCCGCTCGAAGTCGCCATGGTCATGGCTGAACGATCAGACAGGCCGCAGAAGGATCGTAGGCAGCCGTCAAGGAGACCCGATCCACCAAGCCGGCCGGGGGGCCACAAGGCAGGCGCAGCGTGCGGCACAGGGCAGGCCGGCGAAGCGTGCGGCGCCGTAGCAGGATGCCTGCCAGCGACATCGGCGGCGGCAGCAGTGGTTCAGGTCAACGGCAACTACCTCAAACTCAAGGCCGGGTATCTCTTTCCGGAGATCGCCAGGCGCGTGAAGGCCTTCGCAGCGGCCCACCCCGACGCCCCCTTGATCCGGCTCGGCATCGGCGATGTGACCGAACCGCTGCCCGCGGCCTGCCGCGGAGCGATGAAGGCCGCCATCGACGCCATGGGCACGGCGGAAGGCTTCCATGGCTACGGCCCGGAGCAGGGCTACCTGTGGCTGCGTGAAGCGATCGCCCGCCACGATTTCCAGGCCCGCGGCTGCGCGATCGACGCCGAGGAGATCTTCATCTCCGATGGCTCCAAATGCGACAGCAGCAACATTCTCGACATCCTCGGCCCCGACAACCGCATCGCCGTCACCGACCCCGTCTACCCGGTGTATGTGGACAGCAATGTGATGGCGGGCCGCACCGGGGAGGCCGATGCCAGTGGCCGGTACGGCGGCCTCACTTACCTGCCGATCACGGCCGACAACGGCTTCATCGCCCCGCTGCCCGAGCAGCCGGTGGACCTGATCTACCTCTGCTTCCCCAACAATCCCACCGGCGCTGTGGCCACGAGGGCCCAGCTGCAGCAGTGGGTCGACCATGCCCGCGCCACCGGCGCCCTGATCCTGTTCGATGCCGCCTACGAGGCCTTCATCCAGGACCCTGACCTGCCCCACTCCATCTACGAGATCGAGGGCGCCCGCGACTGCGCGATCGAGTTCCGCTCCTTCTCCAAGAACGCCGGCTTCACCGGCACCCGCTGCGCGCTCACGGTGGTGCCCCGCGGCTTGATGGGCACCACCGCCGCAGGAGAAGCGGTGGAGCTGTGGGGGCTGTGGAACCGGCGGCAGAGCACCAAGTTCAACGGCGTCAGCTACATCGTGCAGCGGGGCGCCGAGGCGGTGTATTCCGCAGCAGGGCAAGCCGAAGTGAAGGCACTGGTGTCTTTTTACATGGAGAACGCGGCGATCATCCGCCGCGAGCTGGCGGCGGCCGGTCTGCAGGTGTACGGCGGCGAGCAGGCCCCCTACGTGTGGCTCAAGACCCCCGCCGGCCTCGATTCGTGGGCCTTCTTCGACCGTCTGCTGGAGGAGGCCAACGTGGTTGGCACCCCGGGCAGCGGTTTCGGCGCCGCCGGCGAGGGCTACTTCCGCCTCTCCGCCTTCAACAGCCGGATCAACGTGGAGGAGGCGATGGCCCGCATCGCACGCGCCTCCCTGGTGCCTGCGTCCGCTGGGGTTGCCTAAATTCAGGTTCTCTTTCCACGGGTGCCCGCCGCTCGGCACCTCCTTCCCCTTGCCGTTGTTCCTCGATTGGCGATGACTCTTCCCCAAGCGGTTGAAACCCCCGGCCGTTCACCCGGCGGTGCGGCAGTGATCGACAAGGAGGTGCAGCGGGTGCGCAAGCCCTCGCCGCGCTACCGGGTCCTTCTGCACAATGACCCGGTCAACTCGATGGAGTATGTGGTGTCCACCCTGCGGCAGGTGGTGCCCTCCCTGAGCGAGCAGGACGCCATCGCCGTGATGCTGGAGGCCCACAACACCGGCATGGGGCTGGTGATCGTCTGCGATCTGGAGCCGGCGGAGTTCTACAGCGAAACCCTCAAGGGCAAGGGCCTCAGCAGCACGATCGAACCGGAGGCGTGAGTGGAGCCCCTGGCTCCCGCCCCGCTGCCCACATCGGAACAGCAGAGCCGCCGGCCCCATGGCCTCGGCACCCTGCTCTATGTCCCGGTTCTGTATGGCCTGGGCTGGCTGACGGCGCGGCCGCTGCAATGGCTGGCACCGGGCCTGCGGCCCGATCAGCTCGACCTGGCCGGGCTGGTGGTGGCTCTTCTGTTGCTGCTGTTCAGCCTGCCCTGGCGCCTGCGCCGCAGCTGGGGCGCCACCCATCCCTGGCGGCGGCTCGGGGTGGTGGCGACGCCGTTGGTGGCAATACGGACGTTCCTGGGCGGCCTAGCCAAGGCCGCCCTGCTCTTGGCACTGGTGGCCGCCGTGCTGCTGGCCACCGGACAGGCGGCGTGGCAGCTGGATCTGAAGGCAAGCGAACTGCTCAACGCCCTGGCCCTGCTGCTGGGGGTGGGCTTTGCCGAGGAGCTGCTCTTCCGCGGCTGGCTGTGGGGTGAGCTGGGCCTGCAGCTGAGCCGCCGCCGGGCCCTGCTGCTGCAGGCGTCGCTGTTCGCCTTGGTACATCCCTGGTACCGGGCCGGCAACCCGGGGGCCATCGGCCTGCTGGGCGGGCTGATTCTGCTGGGACTGGCCCTGGCCCTGCAACGGCGCAGCGACAGCGGCGTGCTCTGGGGAGCGATCGGCCTACATGGCGGCCTGGTAGGCGGCTGGTTCGTGCTGCAGACCGGGCTGCTGCAACTGGCGCCGGACGCGCCGGCCTGGCTGGTGGGACCCGGGGGAGAGGTGCCCAATCCGATCGGTGGCGTGATCGGCTGGCTGGGGCTGGCCCTTGTGCTGCTCCTCTGCCGGCCGGTATGGTCGGCCCCGCAGCGAAACACGATCGACTGCCCGTGAACTCTCAGAGCACGGCGGTGGCAAAGGCCCGGCGCCCTTCCACCGGCGCATGCAGCGACTCCTCCAGCGGGGCCGTGCCGTAATCGCGCTCCAGCAGATCCATCACCGTGCGGCCGAAATCGCCGGGATTCGTCTCGAAGGCCTCCAGGCAGAGGCGGCCGAAGGTGCTGCCGAGGGGCTCGGGATTCCAGAGCAGCTTTCTGGCCGTCCAGGGCATCATGCTCATCGGGTTGTAACCGGGCTGCAGGATGTTCTGGTCGAAGGCGTATTGCTCCAGGTGCGTGTGGGGCTGCAGGCCAATGAAGAAAATCGCCGGCTCCACCTGCCGTACGCCGAAGATGCGCTCCAGCTCCCGGTGATAGGCCACGGTCTGGCGGATGGTTTCAGGCCGTTCATCAATCACGTTGAAGGAGTAATTGACGGACACCGTTTCGTGGAAGCCGGCACGCACCAAGAGGCGGCAATTCTCCAATACGGTGCGGAGGTTGTAGCCCATGCGCATCTTGCGCACCAGCTCCTGACTACCGGAAGTGATACCGATCTCGAAGTAACTCATGCCCGTGGCCACCATTAACTCGGCCAATTCGGCATCCAGGTTGTCAGCGCGGATGTAGGCCGCCCAGTGAATATCGCTGAGCCCCTCTGCCTGGATCGCCCGCAGCAACTCCTTGGCATCCTCGATATAGCGGCGCGCAGGAATGAACTGGGCATCGGTGAACCAGAAGCCACGCACGCCCCGGTCGTAGAGCTGGCGCATCTCTGCCACCACCTCGGCCACCGGGTTTACCCGCACCTGCTTGCCTTCCACCACCGTGTACACACAGTAGCAGCAATTGTGCGGGCAGCCTCGCTTGGTCTGCACCCCCACGTAGAAATCACCCGCATCCAGATACCAATCCAGCTGGGGCCAGATCGAGGCGATATAGGTGTAATCGCAGGCTGTTTTGATCAGGCCGGCGGGCTGCTCGTGAATCAGGCCCGGCCGTGGCTCTTCGCCCACCACAAAACAGCGTTCACCCTGCAGGGAGGCTCCTTGAATCATCTTTTCAAGCAGTGGCTCCCCTTCGCCCACCGACACCACTGTGCCCTTGGGCAGGCGGCGGCCCAGCTGCTCGTAGAACACGCTCACTGCACCACCACCGAGCACGACGCGGGCGCTGGAGTGATAACGACGGGAGCGGGCCAGGCCCTTGCGAACCAGGCGCAGATTGCGCCACAGCTCTCCATAGAATGCCCCCATCAGACGCAGCCCCCCGATGGCGCCGCGCAGGCGTTTGAGCGGATCGCGCGCATAGAACACCTCGAAGGAGTTCTGCAGGGGGTTGCCGCCCCGGCCATCCACGGGCGCATAGATCTGAATATCGCGCCAGGAGAACACCAGCAACGTGGGTCGGAAGGCGTCGATGGTGGCCAGCAGCACGCGCTCCACATCCAGCACCGGCAGGGCCGCCAGATCGAGCAGGCGCTGGGGCAGCTGCGGGAAGCGCTTGTGCAGATGATCGGCCAGATACACCGGGCCGATCGGAAAGATCGGATTGCAGGGCAGACGGATCAGCAGCACCCGCTCGCCCTCGGGGCCAGCAGTTTGATCAGCTGGCCGGCCCGGTGCAGTTTCGATGGTGGTGGCGTGCAGCACGTCCAGCCCGTTCAGGCGAATTCGGACGCTAACAATCTCACTTCAAGGTCAGTGGCCCGGCGGCGCAGGGCGGGCGGCAACCAGGCGATCCAGGCGGGCTGCACGCACAGCCGCGGGCGCAGCTGCCAGCCGGCGGCCGCCAGCCGGGAAGACAGCTGGGCCGGGCTCGGTTGGGGGTAGGCGGGATTGATCACATCGTGAACATCGATGCCGCCAAGGTCGTTGATGCCGGCGGCGATCGCTTCCGCCAGGCCATCGAGCGGCCAGAGGTTGGCGGGCAATTGCAGGTTGACCTCGGGCGGCAGCAGCTGCCGCGCCAGCCGGATCGTGTCGAGCATGGCGGCCTGCTCCGCCGCATCCAGCGGCCGGGCCTGCGCACCATCGGGGCGCCAGGGCTGAAGAATCACCTCCTGGAGATGGCCCCAGCGGCGCTGCAACGTTGCCAGCAGCTCCAACGCACGGCGGCGATCCGCCGGGGTTTCGCCCACGCCCAGCAACAAGCCGGTGGTGAAGGGGATGCCCAGGCGGCCGGCCTGCACGAGCTGGCCGAGGCGCCGCTCAAGCCGCTTGCTGGGGGCGGCCCGGTGCAGGCGGTCGTAGGCGGGGCCCAGCCCTTCGAGCATCAGTCCAAGCGAGGGGTTCAGCCGTCCCAGGGCGGCCATTTCCCGCAGCGACAGCGGGCCCGCATTGGTGTGGGGCAGGCGTCCCATGGCGAGCGCCACCTGGCTCAGCTCCAGCAGCCGCGCGAACCAGGCGGCCCGCTGCGGGGAACCGGGTGCCGTTTCACCGGAGAGCAACAGCACTTCGCTGGCCTGGGGCCGGCGGGCGAGCTGCTCACGGGCTTCGCTGGTGGTGAGCAGTGGCGCGGTGCCGGGAGCGCGGCGGAAACTGCAGTAGTCACAGGTGTTGAAGCAGGCGCGGGTGGGCACCAGGGTGGCGCTGGGACTCCAGCGCACGACGGGGTCGCGCTGCCGGTGGATCTGCACGTGGATCCGCCTCTGGCTCCGCCGGTGCAGCTGCTTGTTCATCTGCGTATACGAGGAATTATCTGGCGATGGGTATGGGACTGCTCATCAACCGCGCCTGACGAAAATCGGAGGCAAACCTTAAGCGCCCCACACATCCCGCAATGTCCTGTTACATTGCCTCAGGCGAAAGGCTCCGGCCTGCGGTGGGGACGTTTCCCCCGGCGCATCTCGCCTTACTTAACCGACCCC
>NZ_JAGQCV010000009.1 GCF_024346375.1 Synechococcus sp. ATX 2A4
CAGCCGCAGGTTCGCTGCCACCATCCGCTCCTTTGCCCGGCGGCCGCTCGCCAGCTTGCGGCGCAGCACCGGCACCGGCAGCTCCAGCGACGCCGCCAGCACCTCCAACGTGGGCTTCACCCCACCGACGCGCATCTCCAGCTCCAGCTCCGTTTCCTCCAAGCGCATCAGCTCCTGCACCTGGCGGCCCAGCGTGATCTCCTGCTCATGGCTCAACAACGGCACTCGGCCGATGTCGCGCAGGTACGAGCGCACCAGATCGCCGTCCACAGGGGGCAGGGAACGGGGCAGAACGGCGGGCCTGGGGTCGGCGGCGGCCAGCGACTCGACGGGCCGGGACGGGGAGAGAGCGACAATCACGGCGTGGTGTTTTGACAGTGTGTAAAGCCTAACCTGAAGAAGTGTGAAGTCCCTCTCATCTGAGGCCCATCGGGGCGAAATTCCCCTACCTGTCGCGCCGGTGCTTCCGCCGGCCACAGCCGCCCGCTGCTCCCAGCCCTCTGCCTTCCCTGACGCCCCGCGCCCAGCTAGAGGGGCATCCCGAGCCAGTTGAGCAGCCAGGTGGCGGTTTGGAGGTAGATGAACACCCCTGCCACGTCGGTGGCGGTGGTGATGAAGGGGGCAGACATCAGGGCCGGATCCAGCTTGAGGCGATCGAAGAGCAGGGGCAGCGCGGCCCCTGCCGTCGCCGCCAGGGTGGTGATCGCCAGCAGGCTGATCCCCACCGAGAGGCCCACCAAGGGGCCTTCGCCGCGCCACCACGCCCAGGGCACCACGACCACCAGCATCAGGAGACCCAGCAGCGCGCCGGCCACCGCCTCCCGCACGATCGTGCGCCAGGGCCCAAGGGCCTGGATCCGCTGGGTGCTGAGGCCGCGGATCACCACGGTGGAACTTTGGGCACCGACGTTGCCCCCCGTACCGATCAGCAGCGGGATGAAGGCCGCCAATACCACCACCTGACTGAGCACCTCGCCATGGAGGGCAATCACCTCGGAGGTGAAACCGTTGGCCACCACCAGCACCGAGAGCCACACCACCCGGCGGCGGGCCACGGTGAACAGGTTGCTGCGGAAGTAGTCGTCCTCATCACCCGCCTGGACGGCGCCAGCCGCGTAGAGATCACGGGTGGCCTCCTGCTGGATCACGTCGATCACGTCGTCGACGGTGACGATCCCCACCAGCCGCTCCTCGCGATCCACCACCGGCACCGCCAGGAAGTCGTAGCGCTGGATCACGCGGGCCACCTCCTCCTGATCGGTGGCGGTGGTGACGTTCACCACCTCCCGGGTCATCACATCGCCGATGCGGTCCTCCGGGTCGGCCATCACCAGATCCCGCAGCGACAGGATGCCGGTGAGATGGCGCGAAGCGTCTGTCACATAGAGGCTGTAGACGGTTTCGGTGTCCCGGGCCCGCCGCCGCACGATGTCAAGCGCCTGAGCGGCGCTATGGAACTCCTTGAGGTCAATGAACTCAGTCGTCATCAACCGGCCGGCCGTTTCCGCCTCATAGCCCAGCAACTGGGCGGTGACCCGGCGCTCGGCTGGGCTCAGCTCCACCAGCAGGCGGCGCACCACCTTGGCGGGCAGTTCATCGAACAGCCGCACCCGGTCGTCCGGCGACATCTCCTCCACCAGCTCCAGCACCTCACCGGAGCGCAGCCGCTCCACCAGGCTCTGCTGCACATCGCCATCGAGGTATTCGTACACCTCGATCGCCTTGTCCTTGGGCAGCAGGCGGAAAGCCAGGGCCTGCAGCGTGCGCGGCAGGGTGCCGATCGCCTCGGCGCAGTCCACCGGCTGCACCGGCTCCAGCAGCAGTTTCACACCGCCGTAATTGCTGGCCTTGAGCAGGGCCTCCAGCTGGCGGGCCACCACCTCGGCCACCTGCAAGCCGCCGCCGAGCACGATCGTGGAGCCGCTGATGCTGCCCATTGCGCCACTGCCGTGTTCAGCGCCGCCGGACTGGCCCCTGCCGGCGGGATCCTGGCGGCCAGGGCGGGCACCGCCGCTGTCGAGCTCGCTCATCGGCCCCGAAGTGGCGGCCCCATGAGTGTATGGGGATGGTTCCTGCTGCGGCCTCCCCACTGCAGCGGTCCGCTTCTAGGGTCTGCCGGCAGCAACAACAACAACCATGAGCGTGAGCGTTTCCAATGTGGTGGTGCGCAGCGCCACAGGCGCGGAGACACCGCTGGCTGATTACGCCGGCACGGTGCTGCTGATCGTGAACGTGGCCAGCCGCTGTGGCTTCACCCGCCAGTACACGGGCCTGCAGAGCCTGCAGGACACCTACGGAGCACGCGGCTTCAAGGTGCTCGGCTTCCCCTGCAACGACTTCGGCGCGCAGGAGCCCGGCACCCTGCCGGAAATTCAGCAGTTCTGCTCCACCACCTACGGCGCCAGCTTCGAGCTGTTCGACAAGGTGCAGGCCAAGGGCCCCAAGAGCGCTCCCTATGACGTGCTCACCCAGGCCGAACCCGCCGGCGATGTGGAGTGGAACTTTGAGAAGTTCCTGGTGGGCAAGGACGGCACCGTACTGGCGCGCTTCAAGAGCGCCGTGGATCCCACCAGCGCGGAACTGACAGCAGCGATCGAAGCGGCCCTCGCCGCCTGATCCCACCACCGTGCCGCTGCTGGGCCTGGCCGAACTGGTGATCCTGGGCCTGCTGGCGGATGGTCTGTTCCGCCGGCTGGGGCTGCCGGGCCTGATCGGCATGCTGCTGGTGGGGGTGGCGCTCGGCAGCTCGGGGCTGGGCCTGCTTGACCCCAGGCTGCTCGCCCTCAGCGGCGACCTGCGCCAGATGGCGCTCATTGTGATCCTGCTGCGGGTGGGCTTCAGCCTTCCCTTGGCCACGCTGCGGCAGGTGGGTGGACGGGTGCTGCTGCTGGCGTTGATCCCGGCCAGCTGCGAGGGAGTGATGATCACGGTCGTGGCGCAGCCGCTGCTGGGGCTCAGCCTGCTGGAGGCCGCCCTGCTGGGGTCGGTGCTGGCGGCCGTCTCTCCGGCGGTGGTGGTGCCACTGATGTTGCGGCTGACCGAGGAACGCCGCGGCACCGCCAAGGGCATCCCGGCGATGGTGATGGCCGCCGCCTCCCTCGACGACATCGCCGTGATCGTGGTGAATGGGCTGCTGCTGGGCCTGCTGGTGCAGCGCCAGGGTGACGTTGCCGGGCAACTGGTGGGGCTGCCACTGGGGTTGCTGCTGGGAGCGGCCGCCGGCGCGGCGCTCGGCTGGGGTCTGATCCGCTGGTTCGAGCGGTTTCGTCCCAATACCAACCGCCAGGTGCTGATCGTGCTGGCCTTGGCCCTGCTGTTGCTGCGCCTGCAGGACCACATCAGTGGCATGGTGCCGTTCACCGGGTTGGTGGCGGCGATCGCCCTTGGGGTGGTGATCCTGGAGCTGCGCGAGGAGATCGCCCATCCAATCGCCGCCAAACTGGGATCGATCTGGGTGTTTGCCGAACTGGTGCTGTTCACCCTGGTGGGAGCCCAGCTCAATCTCGCCGTGGCCTGGAGCACTGGACTGGCGGGCCTGGCCGTGCTGGCGCTCGGGCTGATCGCCCGCTCGGCCGGCACACTGGCCTGCCTGGCCCGCAGCCCGCTCACGCCGGGCGAACGACTGTTCGTGGTCGCGGCTTACCTGCCCAAAGCCACCGTGCAGGCAGCGATCGGCGCCCTGCCGTTGATGGTGATGCGGGCCGCAGGTGGGCCCACTGCAGCCGGCGACGTGATCCTGGCGGTGGCGGTGCTCAGCATCGTGACCACCGCTCCCCTGGGGGCCTGGCTCAGCGCCTATCTGGCCGATCGGGTGCTGGAGCCTGCCGCCGCCTGATTGCCCAGGGGCAGCACCCGTTCAAGCGCCGTGGCGGCGCCGCCTTGCCAGCAGCCAGTGGCTGGCGGCAGACCCGGCAGCCACCGCCAGCAGACCAAGACCCAGGCTCAGGGCCAGCAGGCCCAGCCCCTCGGCCAGCTGCTGGCGTTCAGCCAGGCGCACCAGGTTCAGCATCCAGGTGCAGAAGGTGGTGAGCGCCCCACAGAAGCCGATGCCCAGGCAGAGCACCAGCGGCGTGCGCCAGGGGATCGGCCCCGCCAGCAGTCCCAGCAGCAGGCAGCCCAGCAGGTTCACCAGCAGGTCGGCCCGGGAGCTGCCTCCCAGCACGGGGCCGAGCCGCAGCTCCGCCTGCCAGCGCAGGAGGGCGCCAGGCACAGCCCCGGCGGCCACCAGCAGCAGCTCCCTGAGCTCGAAACGCAGCAGACGGCGCTCCTGGGCGGTGCCGTCAGGCACGGGCCACCGCCTGCCCCAGCAGCACGGCCAGAGCGCCCAGCACCACCGAAGCCGACAACAGCGCCAACGTTTCGCGCCGCCTGCCGGCCTGCCAGGCCACAAAGGCTTCGAGCATGAAGGTGGAGAAGGTGCTGAAGCTGCCGAGGAAACCGGTGGCGATCAGCAGCAGCAGCGGGCTGGCGGTAGCGCGGCAGGGATCGAGCGAAGCGACCAGCCCGAGCATGAAGCTGGCGGACACGTTGACCGCAAGGGTGGCCCAGTGGCGGCGGGCCAACAGGGGCTCGAAATGGTTGACCAGGCGCAGCCGCAACCAACTGCCGGGAACCGCACCAACGGCCACCAGCAGAGCCTCATTCACCCGACCAGCCAGCCACGCCGCGCCGATCCGGCGTCGGTCGCTGCCTCGACATGCAGCCAGCGCTCCCCATCCGGCTGCTGCCACACGCGCAGAAGCCGCAGGGGCGCTCCTGCGCTCAATGGCCGCAGGCAGGGGGCGCGGTGGTGGGGAGAGGTGCGCAGAACCCCATCGCAGGAACCCTCTGAGAGGAGCGGATCCCCGCTCTGACGGCGGCGCAACTCGGGGGTGCGCCAATCGGCGCCGCCGGCGGGCAAGGCGGCCGGCGCGATCAGAGCGAAGCCCAGCACCCAGATCCAACGCCAGGCCATCAGATGTCGAGCTGAGCGAAATCGAGCTCGGCGCTGTGGGTTTCGATGAATTCGCGGCGGGGTGCGACTTTGTCGCCCATCAAGATAGTGAAAATCCGATCTGCCTCGAGGGCATCTTCAATCTCCACCCGCTTCATCTTGCGGGTGGAGGGATCCATCGTGGTTTCCCACAGCTGCTTGGGCATCATTTCGCCCAGACCCTTGAAGCGCTGCAGGGTGTAATTGGCCTTTTCACCAAAGCCGTCGAGTGTTTTCCTGAGGTCTTTCTCGTCGTAGCAGTAGGTGTGGTTCTTGCCGCGCTCCACCTTGTACAGAGGCGGGCAGGCGATGTAGATATAGCCACCTTCAAGCAACATCTTCTGGTAGCGATAGAAGAAGGTCAGCAGCAGGGTGCGGATATGGGCGCCGTCCACATCCGCGTCGGTCATGATCACGATGCGGTGGTAGCGCAGGGTGGATTCGTTGAACTCTTCTCCCTTGATGCCCAGGCCCAGGCCAGTGATCAGCGCCTGGATCTCGGTGTTCTTGTAGATCTTGGCGTCGTCGGTTTTCTCGATGTTGAGAATTTTGCCGCGCAGGGGCAGGATCGCCTGGAAACGGCGGTCCCGTCCCTGCTTGGCGGAGCCGCCAGCGGAGTCGCCTTCCACGATGTAGATCTCTGATTCGGAAGGATCGCGGGAGCTGCAATCGGCCAGTTTGCCCGGCAGGGTGGAACTCTCCAGCACCGATTTGCGGCGCACCAGTTCGCGGGCACGGCGGGCCGCTTCGGCGGCATTGAAAGCCTGGATCGCCTTTTCCAGGATCAGATCGATCACCTGGGGGTGGAACTCAAGGAATTCGCTGAGCGATTCCCCCACCACGGTGTCCACGATGCCGCGCACCTCGGTGTTGCCGAGCTTGGTTTTGGTCTGGCCCTCGAATTCCGGCTCCGGCACCTTCACCGACAGCACCGCAGTGAGCCCCTCGCGGATGTTTTCGCCCGCCAGGTTGGAATCACCGTCTTTGCGCTTGCCACGCTTTCTGGCGAAGGTGTTGAGCGTGCGGGTGAGGACTGTTTTCAGGCCCTCGATGTGCGTGCCGCCATCCACGGTGCGGATGTTGTTGGCGAAGCCAAGAATGCTGTCGGAGTAGGCATCCACGCACCACTGCAGGGCCGCCTCCACCTGGACACCATCCTTCTCCGCATTCACATAGATGATGTCGGGATGGAGCGGATCCTTGCCGTCGTTCATGTAGGCGACGTACTCGCGGATGCCGCCTTCGTAGTGATAGATCTCCTCATGGGCGCTGCCGTCAGCGCCGAGAGCCTCGCTGCGTTCATCGCGGAAAACGATCCGCACGCCGCCGTTGAGATAGGCCAGCTCCCGCAACCGGCCAGAGAGCGTGGTGTAGTCGAAGCGGATGCCGCCGGCGAAGATTTCGATGTCGGGCTTGAAGCGCAACGCGGTGCCGGTGCGGCCGCTGGGGTCAGCTTCCGAGCGCAAGGTTCCGATCGGGGCGCCGCGTTCGAAACGCTGGCGGTGCACCTGATCCTGGCGGTGCACCGTCACTTCCACCCACTCGCTGAGGGCGTTCACCACCGAAACGCCCACGCCATGCAGGCCGCCGGACACCTTGTAGCCGCCACTGCCGAACTTGCCGCCGGCGTGCAGCACCGTGAGCACGGTTTCCAGAGCCGACCGACCAGTGCGCGGGTGCACATCGGTGGGGATGCCACGGCCATTGTCAGTGACCTCCGCGGAGCCGTCCTCGCAGAGGCGCACCAGGATCTCGGAGCAGTGGCCGGCAAGGGCCTCGTCCACCGAGTTGTCCACCACCTCATACACAAGGTGATGCAGGCCCCGCGGCCCGGTGGTGCCGATGTACATGCCGGGGCGCTTGCGCACCGGCTCCAGGCCTTCGAGCACCTGAATCTGTTCGGCGCCGTAGGCGTGCTGAACTTTGGAGGAGTCGCTCATTCCGAAAGGCTCAGGAGGCGGGTTGCGGCGTGCGCCGGTAGCCGGGTGAAGCGGTGCAGCAGCGGCACAGGACGCTCAAAAGGCCAATCGTGGCATCGATCTTACCACTGCTGCTTCAGAGGGGCCCCCAGGGGGCGCTCAGCGCCCGTTTGCGGCGGGGATGCACCCCCAGTCGCATCCCCGCCCCGTCCGTCCCGCGGCTGGACCACCCGCCGGCCTCCCGGTCGCCGCACCGCGATGGCCCTCAGCGAGGCTCAAGCGAGATCGCCCGCTCTGCGTAGACGCCCCTCGGATGCCCGCTTCGCTTCCTCTTGTCCTCGTGCTGCTCGGCCCCACCGCCAGCGGCAAATCCGCCCTGGCCCTGGAGCTGGCCAGCCGCTTCGACCTCACAGTGCTGTCGGTGGATTCCCGACAGCTCTATACGGGCATGGACATCGGCACCGCCAAACCCAGCGCCGCCGAGCGGGCCCGCGTGCCCCACGGCCTGCTTGACCTGCGCTCGCCTGACCAGCCGCTCAACCTGCAGGAGTTCCGCCAGGCGGCCGAGGCCGCCATCGCCGCCGAACACCAGCGCCGCGGCGTGGCCTTTCTCGTGGGGGGCAGCGGGCTCTACCTGCAGGCCCTGACCCAGGGTCTGCAGCCGCCGGCGGTGCCCCCCCAACCGGCCTTGCGCGCCCAGCTGGCTGCACTGGGGCAATCCACCTGTCACCAGTTGCTGCATCAGGCCGATCCGCAGGCGGCAGGGCGCATCGATGGCGCCGACACGGTGCGCACCCAGCGGGCTCTGGAGGTGCTGTATGCCACCGGCCGGTCTCTGTCCAGCCAGCAGAGCCGGCAGCCACCTGGCTGGCGGGTGCTGGAACTGGGGCTTGACCCCGGCGACCTCAGGCAGCGGATCGCCAGCCGCACCCGTTCGCTCTACGCCGGTGGCCTGGTGGAGGAAACCCAGCAGTTGGCCCGGCGCTACGGCCGCGACCTGCCCCTGCTGCAGACGATCGGCTACGGCGAAGCGCTGCAACTGCTGGCAGGGGAGCTGAGCGAAGCGCAGGCGATCAGCCGCACCGACCAGCGCACACGGCAGTACGCCAAGCGCCAGCGCACCTGGTTCCGGCGGCGTCATGCCCCGTTGTGGCTGGATCCAGCCGCTGGCGGCGCTGATCTGCTACGGGGTGCCGTAGGGGCGGTCGAAGGGGTTCTAGGGTAAGGATGAGTCCCCGACGGCTGTTCCCCGTGCCGGCCTCCGCTACGCCCCTCGCTTCTTTGAATGCCTCCTCGTCCTCGGTTTGATCGTCGTGCTCCCGTGCGGGAGCTCCCCAACATCAACGAACGCATCAGTTACCCCCAGCTGCGGGTGGTCGATGCCGACGGCAGTCAGCTCGGCGTGATCACCAGAGAGGAAGCCCTCGAGGTCGCCAAGGACCGTGAGCTTGACCTCGTGCTTGTGAGCGAGAAGGCAGATCCGCCTGTGTGCCGGATCATGGACTACGGCAAGTTCAAGTTTGAACAGGAAAAAAAGGCCAAAGAAGCCAAGAAGAAGTCGCATCAAACCGAAGTCAAGGAGGTGAAGATGCGCTACAAGATTGATTCGCACGACTACCAAGTGCGCATCGGTCAGGCCATCCGCTTTCTCAAGGACGGCGACAAGGTGAAGTGCACGGTGATCTTCCGCGGCCGGGAGATTCAGCACACGGCACTGGCCGAGCAGTTGCTCTACCGGATGGCGAAAGACCTCGAAGAAAGCGCCGAGATCCAGCAGGACCCCAAGCGGGAGGGCCGCAACATGATCATGTTCCTCACGCCGCGCAAAACACCGCTCACCAAGGAAAAAGATGCCGCCGCTCTGGCGGCCAAGGCGGTGCGCACCATTCCCTCACCCCAGCGCCAGACCAGCGCCGCCGCTGCCGCCGAAAGCGCTGAGGGCTGAGGACCAGCGGCAGGGTCGACGGCCGGCGCCGCCACAGCCGCTGCTGGCCGTAGGTACGCGCCCGCTCAGAGCGTGGTGGCGAACAGCTCCAGCATTCCCTGCCAGCCAGCGGCGGCAGCTTCGGGGTCATGGTCGGGCCTGGCCTCGCACATGAACCCATGGCCCGCCTCCAGCTCGATCAGCCGGTGGCGCGCGCCCTCCGGATCGGCCTGGCGCAACGCGGCCCCGATTGCCGCCTGCTCGGCCGCCGGCATCAGCGGATCGCGCCGCCCGCAGAAACACCAGCGCCTTCCGGTGACTTCTGGTAACACGTCCAGCGTGGGGGGACCGCCCCCGGGTCTGCCGCTGGCGACCCCAGCCCCGTAAAAGTCTGCGGTGGCAGCGATCTGGGGCAAGCTGGCCGCCAGCAGAGAGGCGTGTCCGCCGAAACAGAAGCCCACGCAGCCCAGCAGTCCGGCGCCGGTGCGTTGCTGCAACCAGCGGCAGGCCCCGTCCAGATCGGCCAGCAGCTCGGCGCTGCTGGTGCGGTCCTTGTGGCGGCGTCCTTCGGCCAGATCATCGGCGCCGTAGCCCAGCTCCAGCGCCGGTGCCGTGCGGGCGAACAACGGCACGGCCAGCGCCGCATACCCCTCCAGAGCTAGCCGGTCTGCGACCGAACGCACCCAGGCGTTGATGCCGAAAACCTCTGGCAGCACAAGGATGGCGCCTCGCCCAGGCGACGTAGGAGCGGCCCACCAGCAGCGCAACGGCACGGAAACCACACCGCTGCCATCCGCTTGCTCGCCTGCCTGCGCGCCGGTCGGCCGCCCCTCTGTGGCGCCGCCCGGAGCCGCCCGACCGGGGGCCGCAGGAAGGGTGATCCACTCGGCCACGGGCGCTGTCGCAGGGGTCGAGCAACAGGATGCCACTGCGGTGGCTGGACCAAGCGCAGGACAACCGGCACAGGCTCTTATGACAAACAGGGAATTGTCACCGGGGCCGAAGCTCCGTAGGGTGTCCCCAGACGTTGAGGTCCGGGCCGGCGTGCGATTTCACATCCAGCAGGAAAGCGACATCCCGGCGTCGACCCAGCTGTACAACCAGATCTGCTTCGCGATCGCGGCCCGTCACTACCCGCCGGGCCATCGCCTGCCGAGCACGCGGCAGCTGGCCATGCAGACCGGCCTGCACCGCAACACGATCAGCAAGGTCTACCGCCAGCTGGAGAACGACGGCGTCGTGGAGGCGATGGCGGGCTCCGGCATCTATGTGCGTGACCAGCAGAAGCCACGGGAGCTGAAGGCGCCACCTGGCCTGCGCAACCGCCTGCGGCCCGACATCGACCGCGAGGTGCGCCAGTGCGTCGATGGCCTGCTCAACGCCGGCTGCACGCTGCAACAGGCGCGGGAGCTGCTCACCCGCGAAATCGACTGGCGCCTGCGTTGCGGTGCCCGCGTGCTGGTGAGCACGCCGCGCGAAGACATCGGCGCCTCGCTGCTGATCGCCGAAGAACTGGTGCCCGTGCTGGAGGTGCCCGTTGAAGTGGTGCCAATGGAGGAGCTCGAGGCCGTGCTGGAGAGTTCGAGCAACGGCACGGTGGTCACCAGCCGTTACTTCCTCCAGCCCGTGGAGGAGCTGGCGCAGCGTTTCGGCGTGCGCGCCGTTGCCGTGGATCTCAACGACTTCCGCCACGAGCTCGATCTGCTCAAGGAGCTGCGCACCGGCAGTTGCGTGGGCCTGGTGAGCATCAGCCCTGGCATCCTGCGGGCCGCAGAGGTGATCCTGCACAGCATGCGCGGCAACGAGCTCCTGGTGATGACCGCCAATCCCGACGTGGGCAGCCGTCTGCTGGCCCTGCTGCGGGCCGCCAGCCACGTGCTCTGCGACCGGCCCAGCCTGCCCTTGGTGGAGCAGACCCTGCGCCAGAACCGCGCCCAGCTGATGCGGCTGCCGCAGGTGCACTGCGCCCAGAGCTACCTGGGGGCCTCCACCATCGATCTGCTGCGGAAGGAAATCGGCCTCAGCGGCCAGCGCGAGGGCTACGCCGACCCTGAAACCATGCAGGTGGGATGAGCAGCGCAACGCCCTCCTCACCCGGCTCGATCGGGCGGTTGCTGCGTGCGATCGGCGCCGATCTGCGCATGATCAAGGAGCGCGACCCGGCCGCGCGCGGCACAGTGGAGATCCTGCTCTGCTATCCGGGCTTCCACGCCCTGGTGCTGCACCGCTTCAGCCACCGCCTGTGGCGGCTGGGCCTGCCGCTGCTGCCACGGCTGCTCTCCCAGGTGGGGCGCACCCTCACCGGCGTGGAGATCCACCCGGGCGCGCAGATCGGCCATGGGGTCTTCATCGACCACGGCATGGGCGTGGTGATCGGGGAAACGGCCGTGATCGGCCACCGTTGCCTGCTGTTTCAGGGGGTCACCCTCGGCGGCACGGGCAAGGAACACGGCAAGCGCCACCCCACGCTCGGCGAGAACGTGGTGGTGGGGGCAGGAGCGCAGGTGCTCGGCGCCATTGTGGTGGGATCGAATACCCGCATCGGCGCAGGCTCGGTGGTGCTCCGCGATGTGGCGCCCGACAGCACGGTGGTGGGCGTTCCCGGCCGGGTGGTGCATCAATCGGGCGTGCGAATCGATCCCCTCGCCCACTCGCAGCTGCCGGATGCGGAAGCCAGGGTGATTCGCAACCTGATGGAGCGCATCGACTCGCTCGAAGGTGAGGTGGGGCGCCTGCAGAACTGCCTGCGGGAAGTGGCCGCCGGCCGCCCCCTGCAGGACACTTGCAGCGGCAAGGCGCAGAACCTCAGGGACCGCGAGATCCTTGAGTTTCTGGGCGACGGCCCCGGGGATGGGCCTGCCGGCGGGCTATTGACGACGTCGGCAGAGGACTGAACGGCGGCCAGCGCCGACCGACCACTGGACCGCCGGCCATGCGCTGAGGAACCGAGATACGGCCCTGGGGTTCAGCCTGTGACCACTGTTTCAGCCGTTTCCATACGGGGTTGGAACATGAACATGGAATAGATCACGTTGCGGCGCATGGAGGTCATCATCTCCAGGAACATGTCGTAGCCCTCGTTCTTGTATTCGATCAGGGGGTCCTTCTGCCCGTAGCCGCGCAGGCCCACCGATTCACGCAGGGCATCCATGGCCTGCAGGTGCTCGCGCCAGAGGGTGTCGATCTGCTGGAGGATGAAGAAGCGCTCCGCCTCCCGCATCAGCCCCGGACGCACCTGCTCGATCTGGCTCTCCTTGAGGTCGTAGGCGTTGCGCAGCTGCTCCCGCAGGAACGCCTTGAGCTCTTCGGTGGAGAGGCCCTGAAGCTGCTCGGGCGTGAGATCGGCCAGCAGGTACACGAACTCCTGGACCTTGGCGACCAGCCGGCCCAGATCCCATTCCTCGGGCGGCAGATCAGGGTTCACATAGGCATCCACGATGTCGGACATGGTGCGTTCGCCATAGCCGATCACCTGCAGCTTGAGCTCCCGGCCTTCAAGCACGCGACGCCGTTCTGCATACACCGCTCGCCGCTGGTTATTCATCACTTCGTCGTACTCGAACACCTGCTTGCGGATGTCGTAGTAGTAGGTTTCCACCTTCTTCTGCGCCCCCTCAAGCGAGCGGGTGAGCATGCCCGATTCGATCGGCATGTCTTCTTCCACCCGGAAGGCATTCATCAATCCGGCCACACGTTCACCGCCGAAGATGCGCAGGAGGTTGTCTTCCAGCGAAAGGAAGAAGCGGGTGCTGCCGGGATCGCCTTGGCGCCCGGCCCGGCCCCGCAGCTGGTTATCAACCCGGCGCGATTCGTGCCGTTCGGTGCCGATCACGTGCAGACCACCGGCCTGCCGCACCCGCTCTTCCTCCTCCTTCACCACCACGTCGTATTCGGCGCGAACCCGAGCGATCAGGCTGCGCAGGGCCTGAATCTGGAGGTCATCGGTGGGGGCCTTCTCCGCCGCCTGGGCGATCCGGTCTTCCAGTTGCAGCACGGTGAGAGCCCGATCGCCCCAGGCTTTCACCAGCTCACGGGCCAACTCCACCAGCGATTGATCGGTGGCAGGGGTGAGCGCGCAGGGGTAAAGATCGCCGATGGCCCGCGCCTCGCTCGGCGCGGTGGCCGGCAGTGCGGCCCCAGGAGCAAAACCGGATCGGGAGGCCTCGCGGGGCAGAGGGATCGGGGGCTTGTGGCCCTCTTCCGGCCTCACCAACAGAGGCAGCAGCACCTCCCTGAGCTTCAGCCGTGCCATGTAATCGGTGTTGCCGCCCAGGATGATGTCCGTACCGCGGCCGGCCATGTTGGTGGCGATCGTGACGGCTCCGGCGCGGCCGGCCTGGGCCACGATCTCCGCCTCACGCTCCACGTTTTCGGGCTTGGCATTCAGCAGGTTGTGGGGAATGCCTTGCTCAGCCAGCAGGGAGGAAAGCAGCTCCGACTTCTCAACGCTGGTGGTGCCCACCAGGATGGGGCGGCCGGCGTGGTGGATGGTGGCGGCCTCAAGAGCCACCGCCCGCCATTTGGCAACTTCATTTTTGTACACCTGATCCACCAGATCGGTGCGCGAGCGCTGCCGGTTGGTGGGCACCACGGTCACTTCGAGTTTGTAGGTTTTCTCGAATTCCACTTCTTCGGTCTTGGCGGTGCCGGTCATGCCGGCCAGGCGCGGATAGAGCAGAAAGAAGTTCTGGTAGGTGATGCTGGCGAGGGTCTGCGTTTCCGGCTGAATCGGCAGATTTTCCTTGGCCTCAATCGCTTGGTGCTGCCCATCGCTCCAACGACGGCCGGGCATCACCCTGCCGGTGAACTCATCAACAATCACCGCGTCCTCGGCGCGCACGATATAATTCACATCTTTGATAAACAGCTCCTTGGCCTTGAGTGCATTGGTGATGTAGTGAGCCCAGGGATCGGCAGGGTCGAACAGATCCTCCACCCCCAGCAGCTGTTCTGCCTTGGCATATCCCTCGTCAGTGAGGGTCACGTTGCGTTGCTTCTCATCCACCTCATAATCCCCTTCGGGATCCACACCATCTTTCGAGCTGCCTTCAGCGCGAAGCAACTCATTGGCGATATCAGCGGCGCGGCGGTATTTCTCCTGCGGCCGCTCCACCTGTCCGGAGATGATCAAGGGCGTGCGCGCTTCATCCACCAGGATGGAATCGACCTCGTCGATCACGCAGTAATTGAATTCACGCTGCACCACTTCTTCAATATCATTCGCCATATTATCGCGAAGATAATCAAAGCCCAGCTCGCTATTGGTGGCGTAGGTGATGTCACAGCCATAGTTGCGGCGCCGCTCGCTCGGGGGCATGTCCTGCTGGATCAGCCCCACCGAAAGCCCCAGGAAGCGATGCACCTGGCCCATCCACTCGGCATCACGACGCGCCAGGTAGTCGTTCACCGTGACCACATGAACGCCCTTGCCGCTGAGCGCATTGAGGTAAGCGGGCAAGGTGGCCACAAGGGTTTTGCCTTCGCCCGTTTTCATTTCGGCAATCTGCCCCTCGTGCAGCACCATGCCGCCGATCAACTGCACATCAAAGTGCCGCATCCCCAGCACCCGCTTGCCCGCTTCGCGCACCACGGCAAAAGCTTCAGGCAGCAGCTCATCGAGAACCTGACGCTGCCGGGCCGGAGTTTCCGCCTTGGCCAGGCGCTCACGAAAATCGGCGGTCTTGCGCCGCAGGTCATCGTCGGCGAGGGGAGCCACCTCCTCCTCGTACAGATTGATGTCGGAAACAAGCGGTTGGTAGCGCTTCAGCTTCCGAGCATTGGGATCTCCCAGCAGGAGCTTGAGCATGGAAACGGCCACCTGATTGGAAGAACCCTATCACCGCCAACAGGCGGTCGTTGGCCAAGAAACGTGCCAGGGCAAGGGGTTTGGCCGATCAAAGAGCACGGGGGTAGGGTTGGGGCAAGGCCAGTCACGGCCCGCAGCAGGCCAGCGCCGATGGGCCTCCATCTCAAGGCTCTGCTGGTCCGCAGCACGGCAGCCAGCCCATCGCCAGCCCTTGAAACGGTCGTTCACCAAGCAGGCGCCCAGCCCATCTCCGGCAAGGCCACCCGCACCACTCCTTCCGGGCTGTGGTGCCCCATACCCATCCGGCCGCTCTCAGGGACAAGGGCCAGCATGAGCGCTCCGGTGCGGATCGAATGCCACCGGCCGGGCGCTCCCGGTCTGCGCCGGCTGCGGCTGGATCAGGTGAAGCAACTGCTCGACCAGCACAGCTTCTGGGCGCAGGGGCGCGAGCGGGCGGAGCTGAAGCGCATGCTGAGCGGCAGCCAGGCGGTGGTCACGGCCTGGCGGGCTCGCCAGCTGGTGGGCATCGGCCGGGCCACCAGCGATGGCGCTTATCGCGCGGTGCTCTGGGATGTGGTGGTGTCGAGCGACCACCAGGGCCAGGGGATCGGCAGAAGGATCGTGGAGACGCTGCTCTCCAGTCCAGCGCTGGCCGGTGTGGAGCGGGTGTATCTGATGACCACCAACAGCTCCGGCTTCTACCGGCAGCTGGGCTTCAACGCAGCTGACAGCCAGGAACTGCTGTTGTGGCAGCCGTTCTCGGGTTCTGAAAGCGGATGAAGAGATTCGAACTCTCGACCCTCTCCTTGGCAAGGAGATGCTCTACCACTGAGCTACATCCGCGCTTCGGCACCGGGCCGACTCGGACAGCATGGACCACAGGGCTGCCCTTGGTCAAACCGCAGCCGCCAGGGACACGGGTCGAGGGACGTGGAGACAGCACTCCGAAGCTGACGGGGCCGGTACCTACGGCTGGCACCCCTCCCAATGCTGCCCCCCCTTCCGGGCGACCACCACTGGCCTGGCCAAAACCGCACAGCCTAACTGTCGACCGCAGGAACAAGAACGTGTGATTGAGCGCTGATGAAACGGAGCAGCAATTCGCTGGGAACGAAGGTGGATGCCATACCACCAGGCCTGGGCACCGACCACTGACAAACGCCGTGCTGGGCACCGGAGCCATGGCACACAACGCTCATCTGGATCTGACCAACGCGAACAATCCCATGCAAACGGAATGCAGCAATGAGTCGGCCGGGTCTACACGGCAGGACTGGACGCATCCACAGGCGAGAAGGAAAGCGTGGATGCAGCCGTCACCACAACAAGCCGCCAATGGGTACCCCATCGATCGGTCACAGCTGCAAATGGAGAGAATCGGCGAACGGCACACCTGGAACACTGACCGCAGTTGCGAACGCAACGTTGGCATGAGAGCCGCAAAGACATCCGTACCGATACCTCAGAAGTTGCAAGTAGAGGCTTGGAGATACACCGCATCAATCCAATCTGGTCTTGCAAGGAAAGCGGCAAGCGAAATGCGGTCCATCACATCTTCATCAGGCCCCTGTCGAGTTCCCTTAGCCGGCCAGCCGGTGCCACCTTGAGTACTGAACACAGCGAGGCATCATCTCCGAAGCGACACAGATGAACCAAGAACAAGCACGACGAGAAACGGGTGCAGAATAGGAACTGGAGCCGAGACTGCATTAAACTAAATGCGATGACGATCCGTTTCCCACGCGCCCTATGGCAAAACCGCGAGCTTTGCTGGCGCCTCGCCGAGCGGGAAGTCCTCGGTCGCTACAGGGGATCCTTGCTTGGCCTGGCTTGGAGCTTCCTCACGCCGCTGGCCATGCTGGCAGTTTATACATTCGTCTTTTCCCAGGTTTTCAAGGCACGTTGGGGCACGTTGGAGAACCAAGGCCCACTGGGTTTTGCCGTGAATCTCTTCGCAGGATTGATTGTATTTAACCTGTTTGCCGAATGTGCCAATCGGGCGCCCACGCTGGTGCTAGCCAATCCCAGCTATGTGAAAAAGATCGTATTCCCACTCGAGATTCTTGCCGGAGTAAGCGTAGGCAGTGCCGGTTTCCACGCCCTCACCAGCCTGGTTGTACTGGCAATCTTTGAGTTGATCGCCTTTCGTGGCCTACCCTATACCTTCATTTGGCTACCACTTGTTTGGGTGCCACTCATCCTAGGATGTCTTGCATTCACCTGGGTGATTGCCGCCTTGGGAGTGTTCCTACGCGACATTGGCCAGCTTGTAGGCGTGATCGTAAGCATGCTGATGTTTCTCAGTCCGGTATTTTTTCCGGTATCGGCACTTCCCCTTCAGTGGCAACCGATCCTCACATTAAATCCACTGGCCCAAGTAATTGAACAAACTCGCATGGTGGTGATCGCGGGAGAGCATCCTCAGGCCAGCTATTTGATTGCAGGCACTCTCATTGCGGGCTTGGCTTGCGAATTGTCCTTTCGTCTGTTTCAAAAAACAAAACGAGCCTTTGCAGATGTCATGTAAGCGTCTCTCGAAAGCGTCTTTAGTTCTCCCAATGACTGCAGGCAAACAGACTGGAAGCCATTATCAGTACTGACCTATGCTTATCCAGCCGAACACTCTGATCTTCAAGACATTGCAAAGCTCCTCACGGTCTAGTGTCTCAAGCTCAGATCAACGGGAGCACGAGCAAACATACTCATCACGTCCTTGATCCACGTATGAGCGCACCACGCCAAGTCGAGCAGAACGATCCGAAGCCGCATGCGGGGCCAAAATCTCCGCCGGCATGATGGCTTCAACCGCTGCGGTAGAATCGGGAGACCACCAACATCCGCACTTGTGCAGATGGAGTTTTGATCACCGGCAACCCTCAGCTTGGTGAACTCCTTTCCACCAGTTTTTTGGTGCTCCCCACTTTTCAAGTCAGTCTTGAATCCCCAGTTCTCCACTCTCACCAAGTGATCGTCCCCAAGGAGGCGAACCCCATGCCTTTCATTGGTGTCGTCTTCCTTGGCCGGAGGAGATCACTTTTTATAGCGGACGCTTCTTCAAGCATTCGCACAAGCCGTCACGCAGAAAAGCACTTTACGGGTCGCTTGCTGACTCCAAATAGTCCTCTATCACACCACTCATATCAAATCAGCTGGCCTTGCCTCCGGCAGCCAGCACAGCCGTACCATCACTCAGCTGTCAAATGGGCAGACGGAATGGCCTTCAGCCATACCGATCAAGCCCATGGAGGAAGCATGCAGGTCGTGCAGGGGGAAGTGAAGTGATCCGCCACACTGACAGCGGCAAGATCAGTGGATCAACGGCCATCAGGGTGAACGAGCTCGGCAAGTGCTATCACATGTATGACGAGCCCATTGATCGGCTGAAACAAGCTGTCTTTCGAGGGCGGAGAACATACTATGGGGAATTCTGGGCGCTCAGAAATGTTTCATTTGAGATTCTCCAAGGCGAAGCCTTCGGGATCGTCGGGCGCAATGGAAGCGGCAAAAGCACGCTCCTCCAGTTGATCTGCGGAACGCTCACACCAACCGAAGGAGAGGTTGAAGTGAATGGAAGAGTTGCTGCCCTGCTCGAGCTTGGG
Organism: Synechococcus sp. ATX 2A4; assembly: GCF_024346375.1. Classification (GTDB taxonomy): domain Bacteria; phylum Cyanobacteriota; class Cyanobacteriia; order PCC-6307; family Cyanobiaceae; genus MW101C3. The sequence continues at coordinate 18,221 of NZ_JAGQCV010000009.1, forward strand.
AGCGGCTTCAATCCTGACTTCACCGGCCTGGAAAACATCTATCTGAATGCGTCCCTCTTCGGGCTTTCAAGAGATGATGTGAATGCACGCCTTGATGCAATTATCGGCTTCGCGGATATCGGTGAATTTCTAGGTCAACCCGTAAAGACTTACTCCAGTGGAATGGTAGTCAGGCTTGCTTTCAGCGTGCTGGCTCATGTGAATCCAAGCATCCTCATCGTGGATGAGGCTCTCTCCGTTGGAGATATCTTTTTTCAGCAGAAATGCTACAGGAAGATCAGGGAAGGCCTGGATTCAGGCCTCACGTTGCTTTTCGTAAGTCACGATGAAGCAACACTGAAATCCTTCTGTGGAAGTGGCTTGCTGTTACGCAAAGGGTGTTGTGATTATGTTGGAGAGATCGAAGAATGCACACGTCGTTATCTAAGTTCTGCTCGCTCAGGAGCTTCTGATCAGGAGATGGACGTCCTCCCATCACAGGCAGCACCGTCGCCGCGATTGGGCAGCACCCTCAAGCAAGCTTGCTCAATCACAGTCTCTGGTGCTAGGCGAACAAACCTAGACCTCGGCACTGGCAAGGTGACTATCACAGACTTCTGGTATGAGAGTGAAGATAGCGTCCAACGCTTGAGCTGCCTAGATGCCCAAGATCCGATCATTTTTCACGTAAAGATGAAGGCCAATACATCAATCCAGAATCCGTGCTTCGGGTATATGCTGAAAAACAGCAACGGTCTGTGCGTGTTTTCGATCGAAAGCGATTCCCTGCTTCACTCACTTGAAAGCTTGCCCCCACTTGAGGCGGAAACCCACTATCTGCTGAGGATGACGTTCCAACTACCTCCTCTGAAAAGCGGGGAGTACACCATTGACTTGGCGTTGGCCGATGGACTGGGAGTCAACCACCAGCAATGCCATTGGACGTACGATAGTCACTTGTTCTCTGTCGTTAATCCCAACCTCTCCAATGGGTGCGTCGGTTCGAATGCAACCATTTTTTCTCTAGCTTCCATCCCTGCATCCAGCCCCACGACTTCGTCATGACGCGGCAAGAATCCACCGACTGGCTCCATGGCTCCATCAATACGTATGGGGCTGGTGACCTGATCAGCGATTGCCTTGTTGCGTACGGGGAGTGGGCGCGAACAGAGGTTGAGTTCATCTGCAACCATCTTCTGCCCCCACAAGGAACCTTCATTGATGTGGGTGCCTTCATTGGCACCCACTCCATTCCATTCGCACTGCACGTAGGCAACGGTGGAAAGGGGATCGCCTTTGAACCCAATAGCCCCTCATTCTCCTTGCTAACTGCCAATCTTCAGAAGGCAGGATTGCAGAACGTGACGGCCTACAACATGGCGGCCAGCCATTCCTCAGGCATCGCGTTCAGTTTATTCTCTGATCCGGTAAACCTCGGACACACCGCTCTTCATCAAGTCATTAATACTTCAACGCCAGCAAATGGAGAGCAATCTTTTTGCCTAGGGCAGGCCATTGATGATCTCCATCTGGATCATGTCGATCTTATCAAGGTGGATGCAGAAGGCATGGAGAGAAGCGTTCTCAGTGGATGCTTGGGGTTAATCAAAAATTGCAAGCCCAACATTTTTCTGGAACTCAACAGCCTTGAAGAGCACGCTTTTGTCTTTGAATTGGCAAAGACGTTTAACTATGCAGTGCATGGAGTTCGTACGCTTGCTTTCAGCCCTTCAAATCACAAACACAACCTGATCAACGATCTATTGGGAGGTGGCGCAGAGCTAGGCATTGTCCTGTCGACCCAAAGTCTGCCACGGATCGGCAGTGCCCCTGAGGATGCTTTAATTGTTCAGCCCCTCAAGGATCTTGATGAGCTAGGCATCTTTCTTTTATCCAAGCCTCAATACAGATCCAAGCTACTGACAGGCGCGCTGCCAGAATTTCTCGGAACAACAGATTACTTGTCTACCTCATCCACTTTTCTTGAAACCCAAGCACTCACCGACCGCTCTCATCGGCTGGATGCAGAGAGGATTCAAGCCGTCGAAAGTGCCTCTCAGCTGACAGAGGAGCTGAATAGGACCCGAGAAAGTGCTGGTCTGCTGACGGAAGAACTGAGTAGGATCAGAGAAAATGCCTCTCTGCTAAAGGAGAAGCTGAGCAAAGCCCTTGAAGATGCTCGCCAGGCCCAGAATGAAATGAGGATGGCTCAATCAATTGAGAAGGACACGGCAAGGATGTTGGCTGAAGTGCGAGCAGAGCTTGAAGATCTGGCACACATCAGTGGCCAACAACTGCTAGAACTCAATGAGATCAGATCCAGCCGCTCATGGGCATTGACAAGTCCATATCGGAAGATCGCAACACTCATCCGAGGCTTGATCCGGTGACTGCAGCAAAGCTTGAGCATCACTGGAGCATTGATTCAATCAGACTGAATAGCAAGTCATTCTATGTCTGTGGGTGGTTTTACAGTCCACGTCAGCCATGCACTGATATCTCGCTGGAATTGATCTCTTCTACAGATCAATTGGTCGGCTCCTTTCAGCTCAGTTCCGGGAATCCTCGCCAAGACGTTGGATTGATTCACTCCCAGGATCAGCAGGCGCTCCATTCCGGCTTCACTGGACTCGGAGCATGGCCAGTTGTTCCATGCTCAACGGACAAGTTGCGCCTTCGCTGTGTGCTTGTTGACGGACGGGAGCTCTTGCTGACCATCCCCGAAGAGCGCTGGCGCGCCATAACCACCAGCCGCCCTCTGCTGGCCCAGATGAGAATTCGTCTGGCCCATTTCCGCCACTACAGCCTTAAAGCTGTTGGCCTGATCGCGCGCGGGCAGCTTGGTGTGTTGCACGAAAAGATTCAGCGGCAGTTGAGCGACCAACCATCAACGCAGATTCCGGATGCCGGTCGGCTGCTCCACCTAGCTCAACCGACAGGGAAGGAGAGGGTTCACTTGGTGGTGGACCATCGCCTGGGTGGTGGGGCAAATCAGTATCGCGAACGGCTCACTCGCCAGTATCTGGAACAGGGAGATACTGTTTTGGTCGTTGGATTTCAAGTGACTCAACTCAGCCTTGTTCTGACGGTTCGACGATTAGAAGTGACCCATCACTTTCTGGCTGCCTCCGAGAAGGAGCTGAGTTCTTCTCTGCAAAGAATTAAACTCATAGACATTATCTACAATACCGCAGTCTCCTTTGTTAATCCCGAAGAGGTGCCAAGACTTCTGACGACTTTGAAGCAAAAGAATGGTGGCAAGCTAACTCTGTTGCTTCATGATTATTTCATGATTTGCCCGTCTCATTTTCTGCTCGATAAATCAGGGGCCTACTGCGGAATCCCCGATGCCGATGCGTGTCGTCACTGTCTACCAGTGAATCCCCATGGATTCACAAGCCTCTTCAGCGGAGACATCCATCAATGGCGCTCTGCTTGGCAAGAGGTGATCAAAGAAGCAGACACAATTCTCGCCTTCTCCCAGGCTTCTGCGTCACTATTGCAGAAGGCATTCCCTGATTCCGTCGCCCCAGATGTCCTCCAAGTGCAACCCCATGAAGTCACGTATCTACGAGGCCAAACCATCAAGGTTGGCAGCATTGAACCACTTGTGATCGGGATCGTTGGGCAAATCGGCCTGCACAAGGGGGCAGAAGTGGTGCGCGATCTTGCGGCTGAGATACGGCGCCAACGCGGAACCGAGCGCATTGCTGTGATCGGCACGCTCGAAACCAATGCCGACAAGACCATTGTGAGTGAAACAGGCCCCTACCGCCACGACAACCTGGCCGAGGAGATTCGACGTTCTGGCGCCAATTTAATGTTTCTACCTTCTATCTGGCCTGAAACCTTCTCCTATGTGGCACAAGAGATGATGGAGCTTGGACTGCCTATCGTATGCTTTGACTTGGGTGCGCCTGCCGAGCGAATACGTACATACTCAAAAGGGTTCCTCCTTTCATCGCGACGTCCAGAGGAGCTACTGCAGGAACTGAGAATGTTCTCTCGACGTCACTACTCTTCCACTTCTCAATCATCATCCTAGATGTCATCTCAAGTTCACGTCTTCACCAGTGCCGCCCTCAACTATCTGCCCAAGGTGCGGATTCTGTTTGAGTCCCTGAGGAAGCATCACCCCGAGTGGAAGTTGTATCTCGTCTTGGCCGATACCCTTGATGTGGACATTGATTACAGCCAGGAACCTCTCGACTCCATCGTACCGATTGATCAGCTTGATATTCCCGAGTGGCGAGGCTGGTCCTTCTGTCATGGCATCACCGAGCTAGCCACGGCGATCAAGCCGTTCATGCTCAAGAAGCTGCTCAAGGAAGGTGAGCCGGGCGATCAGGTGTTGTACATGGATCCAGACACGGTTGCCTTCTCGCGGCTCGATGATCTTTCGCAAGCGCTTGAGGAAGCACCGATCATTCTCACCCCCCATCAGACATTTCCTGACGACACATTGGCCGCCATCATTGACAATGAAATCTGCAGCCTGAAACATGGCATTTATAACCTTGGCTTTCTGGGTGTGGCCGTAAGCCCGATCGGCCTCGCATTTGCGGAGTGGTGGTCTCAAAGGCTTTACTACTTCTGCCGTGATGACATCCCCAATGGCCTGTTCACAGATCAACGCTGGATTGATCTGGTTCCCGCTTTCTTCCCAGGTGTGGCCATCATCCGAAACGGACGGCACAACCTGGCCACATGGAACATCACAACCCGATGCCTGGAAAAAGCAGCTGACGGAACCTATCAGGTTGATGGCGAGCCATTGGGGTTCTATCACTTCACCGGCTTTGACAGCGGCGCCCATCGCGTGATGGCGGCGAAGAACTCGGGCAACAATCCATTCATGGCCGAACTGATCCAATGGTATAGCGAGCGGGTTCGTCATCTCGGCGACGACAAGTTCACAAAAAGGCCTTGGGCATTTGGTCGTTTCAGTGATGGGAGCCCCATCAACTCTGATCAGCGCCTGATCTATCGCCTAAGACGTGATCTTCAGAAGGCCTATCCCGATCCCTACATCGCTTCTGGATACAAGGCATGGTGGGATCAACGGGCCCTGAAAGACTTCCCGGGGCTGTTCGATGCTGAGAAGAGACAAGCCACTCTGCGGCAGCTTCAATCTGCCCTAACCCCCGGCTTCGTGCTCAACGATCCAGCGGCAGCCCTGCCCTCTTCAGTGGGCAATCTTCTGCGTGAGGCAATCAAAGACCCCCGCACCGGCATTGAACTTGGGCGTAAAGGGTGGCAGATTCTGCGTCAAGAAGGAATTGGCGGTCTGCGTCGCCGTTTCAGCTGAATGCATCATTCCAGGATTCACATCCAGCGGGTGCCCCACTTCCGGAAGTAGATCCAGGCGCTGTGAAAATTCACGAGCGTGAGGCGCTTGCTGCGGTGATTGCCTCGTCCCCAATGGTGAGTGACGGCTCCTTCTGGCAAGTGCACTGTGCGGCCAACGCGCGCCATTTTTCGAGTCAGATCAGCATCTTCAAGATAAAGAAAGAAGGTGTCGTCAAAGCCCTCAACGGCGATGAAGGCTGATGCTCTCATGAGCATGCAGCAACCGCTTAGATAGGGAACATCCAGCACCTGAGAGTAGTCATGGCCAGCCATTACATACCAGCAGTCGTAGCGGCGTAACCAGCTCGGCTTGAACCGTTCAGGGATGAATCTTCGGCTGAACAGGCCCAGCAGTGTGGGGTGCTGCTTGCACAGGCGCTGAGGGATTCCTTCGGGATCCAACAGTTGCGGCACCGCCAATGCCACATCGGGGTGAGCAACCAGCCAATTGAGCAGAGTCTCAAACGTCCCCTGCTCCCAGGCCAGATCGGTGTTGAGCGCCCCCAGGAATTCTGGCAGTTCCCCTTGCTCGGCCAGCGTGCGCACCACCTGATTGATGGCTCTGCCATACCCCGCATTGCTCTGGCTGGACACAAACAGGGTGGCGCCCTCACGCAGCACATCCACCGCTTCACCGGGCCTGTGGTCGTTAGCGATCACGGCGTAGCCGACATCATCCGCCAACCGGGCAAGGCAGGCCTGCAAACGCGAAACCTCCGCTTCACCGGGGTGATACGCGACAAAAATCAGAAGGCAGCGGAACGCGCTTGCGACTGTCATGAGGGTGATTTTCTCATCATCACTTCGCCGGCTTCGCCATCCTTATGGTCTTGATGGACGTGAGCGAAAAGCGTTGTACGAATCGTGGAGATCTGCTCAAAGCGCATCTTGAAAAAGCTCTTCTCCTGATCCGACTCCACCCCAGCTGGCACTGCCCCCGCTCCACTCCGCCAGAAGGGCAGCTGCAGCCAGCCCTCAGCCCGGAAACGGCAACACCCGCATCAAACTCCCCATCTCCAACGCCTGCAGCGCGTAGCTCCAGCCCAGGTTGCTCTTGATGCCGGCACGCTCCAGTGCCTGCTGGAGGGTATCGGTGGTGAGCACACCGAAGATCACCGGCACGCCCGTATCGCGGGCCACGGCCGCCACGCCCTTGCTCACTTCGGAGCAGACGTAATCAAAGTGGGGCGTGTCGCCGCGGATCACGGCCCCAAGGGTGATCACCACCTGGTAGCGGCCCGAGGCCGCCAGGCGCTGCGCCACCAGGGGAATCTCAAAGCTGCCGGGCACCCAGGCCACATCCAGCTGCTCGCTGGTGGGGGCAACGTCGATGCCGTGGCGCGAGAGGGCATCCAGACAGGCGCTGAGCAGCTTGCCTGTGACCAGATCATTGAACCGGCCCACAACGATGCCGATACGGAGGCCACTGACCTCGGTGAACCGTCCTTCGAAAACCGCCAAAGGGCCTCAGACCACGAAGTAACTCATGCCCCAGTTGAGCAGAACGAGGGCCACCCAGGCGGCGCCACCCAGCAGGATCAGGCGGTTGGAACGGCCGCTGTCTTCGGTGCTCGCGTAGAGCACCGGCACCGCCACGATCAGGGCGAACGACATCACCACCAGGGCCAGAACGGTGAGGGTGTTGAGGATCTGCATGGGACCTGCGGGGCCTGGGGATGGCAGTGCTTCGATCTTCCCACGTGGGATTTCCCTGATCCGCAGGCGGCCGCCGGATCCTTCACATCTTGTGGGGGAGCAGCTGGCCCGGGGCCCTTACCATCGCTGCAGCCAGGAGCCGCCCGTGGGCGCCGACGCCGATCGCCAGCTCCCGTTGGTGCCAGAGCAGGCGCTTCAGGGCAGCCTGTTCGCCGCCGCCGAGCCCGCTGACGCCCCTGGCGATAGCGAGAGCAGCAGCCCGGGCGATCCCGACCTGGAGGACGGCGCCCTGGCGGCAGCGGCCGCCGCCCGGCCCCGGGCCCACTCGCGCCGCAGCCTCCCCGCCAGCCCCGAGCCGGACGAGCCCCCCGCCAGCGCCAATGGCGAAACCGGTGGGCAGGACGCCGCCGCCGCAGACCAACCCCGCTGGCACCACCACAATCTGGTGGCGCCGGAAGCCCTGCCGCCGATGCTGCGGCACTACGCCGAGCTCAAGCGCGCCCACCCGGAGCGGGTGCTGCTCTACCGACTCGGCGACTTCTTCGAGTGCTTCTTCGAGGACGCCATCCAGCTGTCCCGCCTGCTGGAGCTCACGCTCACCGGCAAGGACGCCGGCAAGACGATCGGCCGGGTGCCGATGGCCGGCATCCCCCATCACGCCGCCGAGCGGTACTGCAGTGAGCTGGTGCGCCGCGGCCTCAGCGTCGCCCTCTGCGACCAGCTGGAGACCACCGCCGCCAAGGGGGCGTTGCTGAAGCGCGACATCACCCGCGTGCTGACCCCCGGCACGGTGCTGGAGGAGGGGATGCTGGCGGCCCGGCGCAACAACTGGCTCGCGGCGGTGGTGCTGGAGCAGGCCGACTGGGGGCTGGCGGTGGCCGATGTGAGCACCGGCGAGTTCCGCCTCACCCAGCGGCAGGGAAGTGATGCCCTGCACCAGGAGCTGCTGCAACTGGAGGCGGCCGAGCTGATCTGGCCCGATCCCGACGCCACCGCCTTCCCGGACGGCGCCGACCCGGACCACGCCTCCGCAGCAGCAGCCGGCAAGCCTGCCTGGTGCCCAGCGGCCCTGCACCTCACCCGGCTGGCGCGCACGCCGTTCAGCCTGCCGGAGGCGCGGCGCACACTGCTGCAGCGCTTTCGGCTTGCCACCACCGACGGGCTCGGGCTGGCGGAGGCGCCCCTGGCGCTGCGGGCGGCGGGCGGGTTGCTGCGCTACCTCGACGACAACCAGGCCGGTGCCCGGAGCACCGCCGCCGGCGTGGTGCCCCTCGATCCACCCACCCTCCGCTTCGCCGGCGATCAGCTGGTGCTCGATGCCCAGACGCGGCGCAACCTGGAGATCACTCGCACCCAGCGCGACGGCCAGTTCCACGGCTCCCTGCTATGGGCCCTCGATCGCACCATGACCGCCATGGGCGGCCGGGCCCTGCGCCGCTGGCTGGAGGCGCCGCTGATGGACCGCGCCGCCATCCACGCCCGTCAGGAGGGCGTGAGTGAGCTGGTGGAGCAGCGCGGGCTGCGGCTGGCCCTGCGCCGGCTGCTGCGGCCGATGGGCGATCTGGAGCGGCTGGCGGGCCGGGCCGGCGCGGGCACCGCCTCGGCCCGGGATCTGGTGGCCCTCGCCGATGGACTCGAGCGGCTGCCGCGGCTGGCGGCGCTGCTGGCGGCGGCGCGCAGCGAGCCCCTGGCGGCGCTGCGCGACTCCCCGGGCGAACTGGCGGCGCTGGTGGAACAGCTGCGCCACACCCTGCAGGACACCCCGCCGCTGAGCCTCACGGAAGGGGGGCTGATCCACGACGGCGTCGACGTGCGGCTCGATGGGCTGCGCAACCGTCTCGACGACCAGCAGGCCTGGCTGGTGGAACAGGAGCAGGCGGAGCGGCAACGCAGCGGCATCCCCTCGCTGCGGGTGCAGTTTCACCGCACCTTCGGCTACTTCCTCTCGGTGAGCCGGGCCCGGGCCACACGGGTGCCGGAGCACTGGATCCGGCGCCAGACCCTGGCCAACGAGGAGCGCTTCGTGACGCCTGAACTCAAGGCGCGCGAGGGGCGCATCCTGCAGCTCCAGGCCCGCGCCGCCCAGCGAGAGTACGAACTGTTCAGTGAGCTGCGCACCGCCGTTGGCGCGCTGGCCGCACCGATCCGCAGCGCCGCCCGGCGCGTGGCCCGCCTCGATGCGATCGCCTCGCTCGCCGAGGTGGCCGCCACCTGCGGCTACTGCCGCCCCGAGCTCACCGACGACCGCAGCCTCTGGATCGAGGCCGGTCGCCATCCCGTGGTGGAGCAACTGCTGGTGGAGGAACCCTTCACTGCCAACGGCATCCAGCTGGGTGAGGCGGGCCAGCCCGATCTGGTGGTGCTCACCGGCCCGAACGCCAGTGGCAAGAGCTGCTATCTGCGCCAGACGGGCCTGCTGCAGCTGATGGCCCAGATCGGCAGCTGGATTCCCGCCAGCCGCGCCCGGCTCGGCCTCTGCGACCGCATCTTCACCCGGGTCGGCGCGGTGGATGACCTCGCCACCGGCCAGTCCACCTTCATGGTGGAGATGGCCGAAACGGCCAACATCCTGCACCACGCCACCGATCGGTCCCTGGTGCTGCTCGATGAGATCGGGCGCGGCACCGCCACCTTCGATGGCCTCTCGATCGCCTGGGCGGTGGCGGAGCACCTGGCCGACGGCCTGCAGGCGCGGGCGGTGTTCGCCACCCACTACCACGAGCTCAACGAGCTGGCTGAGCTGCTGCCGAATGTGGCGAACTTTCAGGTGCTGGTGGAGGAAACCGGCGAACAGCTGGTGTTCCTGCATCAGGTGCGCCCTGGCGGCGCCAGCCGCAGCTACGGCATCGAGGCAGCCCGCCTGGCCGGGGTGCCGCAGCAGGTGGTGCGCCGCGCCCGCCAGGTGCTCGGACGGATCGAGGCCAACAGCCATGTGGTGGTGGGACTGCAGGTGGCGGCTTAGGGCCTCAGGCGCGATCCAGCCAGGCGCGCCGCAGCAGGGCGTTCACCGTCGCCGCCACCAGACCCGCCCCCCCTTTGCTGCCCTCCAGCCGAATCTGGGGCAGACCGCTGGCGGCCAGGTGGCGCTTGCTCTCGGCCACCCCCACAAAACCCACCGGCATGCCGATCACCAGGGCCGGCGGCACCACGCCCGCCGCCGGGTCGTTGCCGCCCACCAGCTCCAGCAGGCGTTCAAGTGCGGTGGGAGCACTGCCAATCAGCACCACTGCTCCCGGCAGCGCCGCCAGAGCCGGGGCCATGCCCGCAGCGGTGCGGGTGCTGCCTTCCGGGGCCAGTGCCGGCGCCCAGGCCAGCACGCTGTGCACCGGGTTGCCGAAGCTGCGGCGGGCCATCGGGGTCACCGCCGCAGCCGCCATCGCGGTGTCGGTGAGGATCGGCGCTCCGGCCGCCAGGGCCGCCAGGCCGGCGGCGCAGGCGCCCGGGCTGAAGTAGAGCTGCGGCGCGATGCTCAGATCGCCACTGCTGTGCACCAGGCGCTCAAGCACCTCCTGTTGCACGGGGTCAAGACCGGTGGGCCCCAACCAGCCCCGGATCCGTCGCACGCTTTCGGTGAAGATCGGATGGTCCACGGCCTGCCCCGATGCCGATCCATCTCTACTGGGGCGACGACGAGGCCAGCCGCCAGCGGGCGGTGGAGGAGCTGATCACCGCGTCGGTGGATCCGGTCTGGCAAAGCATCAACCTCAGCTGGCTCGATGGCAATGAGGCGGCCCAGGCCGGCCAATCCCTGATCGAGGCCCGCACCGGCCCGTTCGGTGGCGGTGACCGGGTGGTGGTGCTGCAGCGCAGCCCCTTCTGCCACACCTGCCCGGCGGAGCTGGCCACACAACTGGAGGCCAGCCTGGAGCTGATCCCCGCCACCAGCCACCTGGTGCTGGTGAGCGAGGGCAAACCGGATGCACGCCTGCGCACCACCAAAGCGCTCAAGGCGATCGCCAACGAGCGCAGCTTCGTGCTGCCGGCGGTGTGGGACGGTCAGGGCCAGCTGGAGCTGGTGCGGGCCACCGCCCGATCCCTGGGCCTGACGGCCACACCGGAGGCGATCGAAGCGCTGGCGGGTGCGGTCGGCAGCGACAGCGCCCGCCTGGCCAGTGAGCTGGAAAAGCTCGCCGTGTTCTGCGGTGAGCGCCCGATCGATGGCGCGGCGGTGGCGGCGCTGGTGGCGGGCCACAGCACCAGCAGCCTGGCGGTGGGGGAAGCGCTGCTGGGCGGGGACGCCGGCGAGGCCATCGCCCTGGTGGACGAGCTGGTGCGGGCGGGGGAACCGGCACTGCGGATCGTGGCCACTCTTGCCGGCCAGCTGCGGGGCTGGGTGTGGGTGAGCCTGCTGGACGCCCAGGGCGAACAGGACGTGGCCGTGATCGCCAAGGCGGCCGGCATCGGCAACCCCAAGCGCATCTACGTGCTGCGCAAGCAATTGCGCGGACGGTCGGCGGAGCGACTGCTGCGGTTGCTGGGGCAGCTGCTGGAGGTGGAGGCGGCGCTCAAACGGGGCACCGAAGCCGGCGACGCCTTCCGCGATGGTTTCCTGGCAGGCCCACTCCGATAATCAGGACCAATCCACTGTTCGCGCGCGCACCGGGATGGCCCTGCTGGTTCAGAAGTTCGGGGGCACCTCCGTCGGCAGCGTGGAGCGCCTGCAGGCCGTGGCGCGGCGTATCGCCGCCAGCCGCGAGGAGGGCCACGATCTGGTGATCGTGGTGTCGGCCATGGGCCACACCACCGACGAACTCACCGGCCTGGCCAGGGCGATCACCACCACCCCTCCCCAGCGGGAGATGGACATGCTGCTGGCCACCGGCGAGCAGGTGTCGATCGCCCTGCTGGCGATGGCACTGCAGGCGATCGGGGTGCCGGCCGTGTCGATGACCGGCGCCCAGGTGGGGATCGTCACCGAATCGTCCTACGGGCGCGCGCGGATCCTGGAGGTGCGCACCGACCGGATCGAGCGGCTGCTGGAGGAGGGCCAGGTGGTGGTGGTGGCCGGCTTCCAGGGCACCAGCAGCGGCAGCGCCGGCACGCCGGAAATCACCACCCTGGGCCGTGGCGGCTCCGACACTTCGGCCGTGGCCCTGGCGGCGGCCCTGGCGGCCTCGGTGTGCGAGATCTACACCGATGTGCCGGGGGTGCTCACCACCGACCCCCGCCAGGTGGCCGATGCCCAGCTGATGGAGCAGGTGAGCTGCGACGAGATGCTGGAGCTGGCCAGCCTCGGCGCCTCGGTGCTGCACCCACGGGCGGTGGAGATCGCCCGCAATTACGGCGTGCCGCTGGTGGTGCGCTCCAGCTGGAGCGAGGCCCCCGGCACCCGGCTCACCAGTGGACCGCCGCGCCCGATCGGCAGCGGTGGACTGGAGCTGGGCCGTCCTGTCGACGGCGCCGATCTCGAGGAGCACCAGGCGGTGCTGGCCCTCACCCGCGTACCCGACCGGCCCGGTGTGGCCGCCCTGTTGTTCGAGGCCCTCTCGGCCGCCGGCCTGAATGTGGACCTGATCGTGCAGTCGACCCACGACGGCACCACCAACGACATCGCCTTCACCCTGGCGGAGGATCAGCTGGAGGCCTCACTCACGGTGTGCCGCAACCTGCTCGGCGACCTCCAGGCCGATGACACGGCCCTGAGCAGCGAGCCGGGCCTGGCCAAGCTGAGCATCTCCGGGGCAGGGATCATGGGGCGGCCGGGCATTGCCGCGCGCCTGTTCGACACCCTGGCGCGCTACGGCATCAACCTGCGCATGATCGCCACCAGCGAGGTGAAGGTGAGTTGCCTGGTGGACGGCAGTCAGGGCCACCGCGCCCTGCGGGCCGCCGCCGAGGTGTTCGAGCTGCAGGAGCACCAGCTGCGCCACAACCCATTGCCCTGCAAGGTCAACGATCCTGCGGTGCGGGGCGTGGCGCTCGATCGGGATCAGGCCCAGGTGGCCGTGCGGCAGGTGCCCGATCGGCCCGGCACCGCCGCCGCCGTCTGCCGCAGCCTGGCGGATGCGGGCATCAGCCTCGACACGATCGTGCAATCGGAGCGCACCCGTGGAGAAGGGCCCAGCCGCAGCCGCGACATGAGCTTCACCCTGCGACGGGAGGATCTGGCGCGGGCCCGCCAGGCCTTGCAGCCGCTGCTGCTGCAATGGCCGGCGGCCAGCTTTGAGCAGGGCAGTGCGATCGCCCGGGTCAGCGCCGTGGGCGCAGGCATGCCTTGCACCCCCGGCACAGCGGGCCGCATGTTCCGGGCCCTGGCGGCCGCGGGCGTCAACATCGAGATGATCGCCACCAGCGAGATCCGCACCAGCTGCGTGGTGGCGGAAGGCGACGGGGTGAAAGCCCTGCAGGCGGTGCACGCCTGCTTCGCGCTGGGCGGCGAGGACAATCATCAGGCGGAAGGCAGCGAGGCCCCCACCAGCCACGACGCCGCCCTCCCCGCGGGCGCTTAAGTGCACTGGCTCTCCACCCGCCGTTGGCTGGCCCTGGCGGCGGCGCTCGATGCCGCCGGCCTGGTCGTGCTGGCCCTGCTGATCGGCCGGGCGCGCCAGGCGCCGAGCGACCCAAGTGCCGGCCTGCTGCTGGTGCTGGTGTTGCTCTACTGGACCTTCGGCTGGCTGTTCGGCTCCTACACCGTGCTGCGCCGCTCCGACCTGCGCCGCACACGCCTGGCCCTGCGGCTCGGAGTCACCAGCGCGGTGTCGCTCAGTGCCGCGGCCCTGCTGGGCTGGCTGGTGCGGGCAGGCCCGGCTGTCGCCGTGCTGCACCGCGGCAGCCTTATTCCCCTGTTCGCGCTCCTGGCCCTGTGGAGCGCCCTGGTGCGGCTGGCGATCCGGCACCGCTCCAGCCACCCCGGCAGCGACCACTGGCGGGTGCTGGCACTGCCGGAGGAAATGGCGGCGATCGAGCGGGAATGGGCGCGCCAGACGGGACGACCGGCGCTGGCCATCCACGACGCACGCACCCAGGAAGCTCCGATGGACGGCGACCCCCCGGACCGTGAACCGCTGCCGGGCCGGCTGGATGGCATCGCGCTCAGCCCGGGTGTACAGGTTGACCCCGCCCTGATGCGGCGGGCGGAGCAACTGGCCTGGCTGGGAGGGCCGCTCACCACCCTTGCCGAAATGGCCGAGCAGGAACTGCAGCGCATCCCGCCGCAGTGGGTGGGGCACCAGTGGCTGCTGTTTTCCGGGCGGATCGAAGGGCGTCAGCCCACTGTGGAGAGGCAGCTCAAACGCTTCGCCGACGTGGCCATCAGCCTGCTGCTGCTGCTGCTGGCCGCGCCGCTGCTGCTGCCGGCTGCGGCACTGATCCGCTGGAGCGATGGCGGGCCGGTGTTTTACCGCCAGCGCCGCTCCGGCCTGATGGGCGAAGCCATCGAGGTGATCAAGCTGCGCTCGATGGTGCGGCAGGCGGAGCTGGGCGGGGCAAGGTGGTCGGAACCGAACGATCAGCGCATCACCCCGGTGGGGGTGTGGCTGCGGCGCACCCGCCTCGATGAACTGCCCCAGCTGCTGAATGTGCTGCGCGGCGAGATGAGCCTGATCGGCCCACGGCCGGAGCGGCCGGAGCTGGAAGGGGAGTTGGAGCAGCGCATCCCCCACTACCGCCTGCGGCACTGGATCCGCCCAGGCCTGAGTGGTTGGGCGCAGGTGAACATGCCTTACAGCTCCAGCGTGGAGGATGCGGAGCTGAAACTCAGCTACGACCTCTACTACCTGCGCAACGGCAGCATCTGGCTGGATCTGCTGATCCTGGCAAAAACGATCAAGACGGTGCTGAAGGCCTCTGGGCGCTGAACAAAGGCCGCCCGCGTGCAACGGCGTCAGCTCTCAGCGGTGGCCCTGCGCGTTGGGGAGTGGCCCTGCGCGTTGCTTAATGGTGACCCACCAGCTTCTGGCGCAATTGCTTGATGCGATCGCGCAGGTTGGCAGCTTCTTCGAAGTCCAGATTCTTGGCCGCCATTTTCATCTTTTCCTCCAGCTGGGTGATCAGCTCCGGCAGCGCATCCAAGGGGGCTTCGTTGTGAACAGCCAGCTCCACAGCCTGTTCCAGCTGATCGTCGTTGAGGCGGCGGGACACCTCCAGGGAGGCCAGGATTGAGTTGCCGGCCCGCTTGCCGGCGGGGGAGGGTGTGATGCCGTGCTCTTGGTTGTAGGCATGCTGGATGGCACGCCGCCGCTCGGTTTCGGAGATGGCCTTCGCCATCGAATCCGTGAGGTTGTCGCCGTAGAGCAGCGCCACCCCACTCACGTGGCGAGCGGCGCGGCCAATCGTCTGAATCAAGGAACGCTCTGCCCGCAGGAAGCCTTCCTTGTCAGCATCGAGGATCGCCACCAGCGACACTTCAGGAAGATCGAGCCCTTCGCGCAGCAGATTCACGCCCACCAGAGCATCGAACACGCCATTGCGGAGATCCTGGATGATCTCGATGCGCTCGATCGAGTGGATTTCGGAGTGGAGATAGCGCACACGCACCCCATTCTCGGCCAGGTAATCGGTGAGATCCTCCGCCATGCGCTTGGTGAGGGTGGTGATTAGGCTGCGCTCCGAGCGTTCCGCCCGCACCCGGATTTCTGCCAACAGATCATCCACCTGCCCCTCGGTGGGGCGCACCTCCACGATCGGGTCAAGCACGCCGGTGGGGCGAATCACCTGCTGGGCAATGTGGCCTTCACTCTGCAGCATCTCCCATTGGCCAGGGGTGGCGGACACGAAGATGGTCTGGCGGGCTTTTTCCCAGAACTCCTCCGCCTTGAGCGGGCGGTTGTCGGCAGCGCTGGGCAGGCGGAAACCGTGGTCGATCAGCACCTGCTTGCGGGACTGATCACCGTTGTACATGGCATGCAGCTGGGAGCAGGTGACGTGGCTTTCATCCACCACCAGCAGCCAGTCGTCGGGAAAGTAATCGATCAGGCATTCGGGCGGGGTGCCGGCCTGACGGCCGGCGAGGTGACGGGCATAGTTCTCCACGCCGTTGCAATACCCCACTTCCTTGAGCATCTCCAGGTCGTAGGCGGTGCGTTGCTCAAGGCGCTGGGCCTCCAGTAATTTGCCCTGCCCATGCAGCACTTCAAGGCGGTCGCGCAGCTCCGTGCGGATCGCGTCGATTGCCACTTCAAGGCGATCTTTGGGGGTCACGAAGTGTTTGGCAGGATAGATATTCACCGTCTCCAGGCTCTGCAGGATCTCGCCGGTGGTGGGATCCACATAGCGGATCGCCTCCACCTCATCCCCGAACAGCTCAATGCGCACGAGCCGGTCTTCATAGGCAGGGCCGATCTCCAGCACATCGCCTTTCACCCGAAAACGGCCGCGGCCCGCTTCCACATCATTGCGGGAATACTGATTGTTCACCAGCTCCCGCAGCGAGCCCCGCAGATTGAGCGTGTCCCCGACCTGAAACTTCACCGCCGCCTTGAGGTATTCCGAAGGGATCCCGAGGCCGTAGATGCAGCTGATCGAGGCCACCACGATCACATCGCGCCGTTCAAATAGCGAACGGGTGGCGGAGTGGCGCAGCATGTCGATCTCTTCGTTGATCGAGGCCGTCTTAGCGATGTAAGTGTCGGAAACAGCAACGTAGGCTTCCGGCTGATAATAGTCGTAGTAGGAGATGAAATATTCGACGGCATTCTCTGGGAAGAATTCGCGCAGCTCGTTGCACAACTGCGCCGCCAATGTCTTGTTGTGGGCCAGCACCAGGGCAGGCCTGCCGGTGCGGGCGATCACGTTGGCGATCGAAAAGGTCTTGCCCGTTCCGGTGGCGCCCAGCAGGGTCTGAAAACGCTCCCCCGCCTCCACGCCACTGGTCAGGGTCTCGATGGCGGTCGGTTGATCGCCCTTGGGTTCGTAGGGGGCTGTGAGGTGATAACGGGCCATGCCCCTCGGATCTCAGGCCAGGCCTGCCGCAAGCATCTGATCCTAAGGAAGCCGCACGGGGCAGGGGCGGAAGGCCGCCCTTCGCCTCGCAGAGGTTCAGCCGAGTCCGACGCCAGCCAGCAGGCCAGCGCGGGTAAAGCTCACATTCAGACCGAGCAAGCCGAGAATCAAGGTGCTGAGGATGCTGTAGGCCAGGGCACCCAGGATGGCGCTCACTGCTCCTCCGCGCAGCCGGAAGCCTTCGATCAGCCACGCCGCCAGGGCGAAAAGAATGATCGTGATCAGCCAGTTGAACAGAAAGGTCACAGGCGCGATCAGTCCGCCCAGGCTGGTGACCGCCCAGGGGAGCGCGAGCAGAAGTTTGAGCGGCCACACCAACAGGGTGCCCAGTAGGCCGATCACCACCGCAGACAGGAGGGCCGTCCCGAAGTTGGCCATCTCGACCCCAAGGGGAAGCGCCGCCACGATCAGCAGGATGGCGGCACGGATGGGCCACTGCAGCAGCCAGACGAAGGCTCCCATGCGTCAAAGGTGCAGATCGGCTGAACCCTATCCAAATCGCCAGGAGGTAGCCATGCCGCAGAGCACAATCCTTCACGGCAAGCGGCCAGGCGAATCAAAGGTCGCCGCGACCACGGGCAGCCAAGGCGCCAGGGCGGCCGCAGAGATTGGCCGGCCGGGTGGTTCAGCGCCTCAGTGAACAGCTGCCGGAATGCCGCTGAGCGCCTCGCGCAGGCTGCGCACCACCGCCACCATCGCCAGGTCGTCGTGCAGGCGGTTGATGGCCGAGCCAACGCCCACGCCACTGGCACCGGCAGCGATCGCCAGCGGCAGGGTCACGGCCGACAGGCCGGAGGCGCACAGCACCGGCAGGGGAACGGCGCGGCTGATGGCGTGGGCCGCCGCCAGAGTGGGCGCCGCCTTTTCGATCAGGCCCAGGATGCCGGCGCTGTGGGGGAGGGCGCTGGTGCCGCCTTCGGTCTGGATGATGTCGGCGCCTTCGGCGGCCAGGGCCACCGCCAGCTGCTCCTGCTGATCGAGCGGCAGGATGTGCGGCACGGTGACGGACAGCACCACATCGGGCAGCAACTGCCGGGTGCGGCGGGTGAGGGCGATCACCTCATCGGCGCCGAAGCGGCGGCCCAGCGGGTAGAAGGCATCGAAATTGCCGATCTCCACCATCGCGGCGCCGGCAGCGACCACCGCAGGGAACAGGTCGGGATCGACAGCCGAGGCGCAGATCGGCAGACCGGAGGCCGCCGCCGCCAGCCGCACCAGCTCGGGGTCACAAGCCACGTCGATCAGGTCAGCCCCGCCGGCTCCCGCCGCCCGGCTCACCGCCGCCACCGAAGCAGCGTCACGGTTGGTGAGGCCCGCGATCACCTTCAGCAGCCGCCGCGAGGCCAGCGAAGCTTGCAGTGCAACGGGCAGACTGGCGAGGCGGGACATCGGCGGGGGCAGCGGATGACTGGCATTGTCACACCCACCGGGCAGGAGGAGCAGCCCGCCAGGCAGGGGAAACAGCTGCCGGCCCGCTCCCCATGGGGGCCCCTGCAGCTGCGCCTGCACCAGACCCTGCTGCTGCACCCCGAGCTGCTGCCACCGGGGGAGCGGTTGCTGCTGGCCGTTTCCGGCGGCCAGGATTCGATGGCGATGACCGGGCTGCTGCTCGACCTGAGCCGCCTGCACCACTGGCAGCTCCATCTGTGGCACGGCGACCACGGCTGGCGCCACGAAGCCGGCCGCCAGGCCAGGGAGCTTGCCGCCTGGGCCAGGCAGCAGCAACTGCCGCTGGAGCTGGACACTCCTGCCCAGGTGCTGGGCTCGGAAGCGGAAGCGCGGGAATGGCGGTATCGCTGCCTGCAGCACCTGGCGCAGCAGCTGGGTTGCCGCCGGGTGGCCACCGGCCACACCGCCAGCGACCGGGCCGAAACCATGCTTCTGCACCTGGCCCGCGGCACCCATCTGCGGGGGCTGGCAAGCCTGCGGCGCCTGCGACCCAGCAGCGGCAAGGTGCAGATCGCCCGGCCGCTACTGGGGCTGATGCGAGAGGACACCGCGCGGTTCTGCGCGGATCGCGGCCTGCCCGTGTGGCCCGATTCCAGCAACGCGGATCCGCGCTTCAGCCGCAACCGCATCCGCCACCAGGTGCTGCCGGTGCTGGAGGAGCTGCATCCCGGGGCCAGTCGGCGCATGAACGCCCTCGCCGAACGGCTGGAGCATGGCCAGGCGCTGCAGAGCGAGCTGTTGTCTCTTGGCGTCACTGCGCTCCGTGAGCTGAGCAGCCCCCGCACCCTCAGGCGTGCCGCCCTGGCCGAGCTGTCCGCGGCCGCTCAGACCGCCGTGCTGCGCCATTGGATCGAGCGGGAAACGGGCAACGGGCCACTGAACTCCCAGCTGGAGCGCCTGACGCAGCGGTTGCCGCTGGAGCACGGGCCTGGCAGCCTGGATCTTGCCGATGGTTGGCGGCTGGAGTGGGAGCGCGAAACGCTCACACTTGAGCGGTCTGCCAGTCGCACCGATCCGCCATCGGCTTCGACCCTCCACGCCGCCTCCCACTGATGCCAGAAGTTTTCGATCAGGCCAGCTTCGACCGCAGTTACGGCGTGGTGGAGCTGGCCTACAGCCAGGGGCGCTACGACGAAGCCCTCTCCGGCGCCGAAGCGCTGATGAAGATGGTGCAAGGCACGGGCAACCGTCCCCAGGTGCTCCGCCTCAAGCTGCTGCTCGGCCACATCAATTTCTATGGGCTGCAGCAGCCGGTGCGCGCAGGGCAGCTGTATCGCAACGTGCTCGACAACGCCCTCGACCCCACCTACCGCGACCTGGCGGCTCAGGGGGTGGAGCTCACCGAGAAGGCCCTGCAACGGACCAGCGCGCCCGAGCCCGGGAATGTTCCCGATCTGCTGACCAACAAGCCAACGATCGACGGGATGGCCGGCGGCAAGGCCGCCATGCCCTGGCTGAGCAATGGCGGCGGTGACAATGAGGCGGAGCTGCTCGACCTCGAAGGGAGCACGGACGCTTCACTGCCGTTCATGACCCCGGCATCCGCCTCTGACAGGGATGCGGCCAGCGGCAGCAGCGGTGGGGCGATTGAACCGGTGCTGCCGGTTCCGCCCCCGATCGAAACCGTGAACGTGCGGCTGGTGGAGGACGCCACACCCGCGTCCCGCTGGGCCGCTGATTCGGGGCTCACTTCACTGCCGCCATTGGAAATCAGCCCCGCAGAGGAAGCGGAGCTGATGAAGGGCCTGCTGCGGGTGGTGCTGGACTGACGCCCGGCACCACCCGCTGGGCGGGATCAGTCGGCCGCCGTGGAGCGGCGGCGACGCACCCGGTTCGCGGGCATTTCCGGCTCTTCGCGGCGCACCACCGCAGGCTCCTCATGGACGACGGCGGCCGCTGGTGCCGCAACCGCGAGTTGACGGACAGGCGTGGCGGCAGGTGCCGGTGCGGTGCGCACCGCACCGTCCCGTACCACCTCGCGGCTCTGGTGCCGCACGGTGCGGGGAGCCGGCCGGCTGTCGGGCTCGGCATCGGCGCGACCCTTGTAGGCCGGCGTGCCCCCGGGAGCCGGCTGGACCAGGCAGATGATCAGCGGCTCCACCTGCAGCTCGCGGCGCAGCCGGCGCTGCAGCCCCACTTCGATCTCGCGCTGCACGCCCACCCAATCCACTTCAGGGGCATTGCCGCCGCTGTTGCGGGAGAGCTGATTCCAGCGGTTCTCCAGCACCCAGGTGATTTCACGCTCGGCCCAGACCGAAAGCTTGCGGGCATCGGCGGTGGTGACCACGCCGCGCAGATTCACCCGCGGTGGAGCCGCCATCACGCCATCGGTGCTGATCACGGTGAGCAGCGTGATCACCCCGTCTTCGGCCAGCTGCTGGCGCTCCTTGAGCACCCTGGCGTCGACGATGCCGTTGCGGGAGGCATCGAGCAGCTCAATGCCGGCCTTGACGGGTTCACCCCTGTGGATGCGATCGGGGGTGAGTTCCACCACATCGCCGTTGTCGATGATCAGGATGTTGTCGGCGGGAACCCCCATCGACTGGGCCGTCTTGGAGTGGCACACGAGCATGCGGTGCTCGCCGTGCACGGGCACGAAGAACTTCGGCCGGGTGAGCGCCAGCATGAGCTTGTGATCTTCCTGGCAACCATGGCCGGACACGTGAATGCCCTCGCCTTTGCCGTACACGACCTTCGCCCCCATCATCATCAACCGGTCGATGGTGTTCACCACCGAGATGGTGTTGCCGGGGATCGGGCTGGCCGAGAAAATGATCGTGTCGGTGGATTTCACCTGCACCTGGGGGTGCTCGCCGCGGGAGATGCGGCTCAGGGCGGCGAGGGGTTCCCCTTGGCTGCCGGTCATCAGCAACAGGGTTTCGCGGTCGGGCAGATCACGGATCTGCTTGATCGGCACGAACAACTCATCGGGGCAGCGGATGTAGCCCAGTTCGCGCGCCTTGGCGATCACGTTGAGCATGGAGCGGCCCAGCAGGCCCACCTTGCGACCATGCTTCATGGCCAGTTCCAGAATCATCGACACCCGATGGACCGAGCTGGCGAAGGTGGTGACGATCACCCGGCCTTCGGCATTGGCGAAATGGCGATCAAGATTCGGGAACACGGCCCGTTCGGGAGGGGTGAAGCCAGGAATCTCGGCATTGGTGGAGTCGCTGAACAGGCAGAGCACGCCCTGCTCGCCGTAATGGGCCATGCGCTGGATGTCGAAGTATTCGCCATCCACAGGGGTGTGGTCGAACTTGAAGTCACCGGTGAACACCACCACGCCCACGGGGGTGGTGATCGCGAGGCTGAAGCTGTCCGCGATCGAGTGGGTGTTGCGGATGAACTCCACCTTGAAGTGCTGCCCCACCTTCACCACATCGCGGGGGCTCACGGTTTGGATAACGGTGCGATCGGTGACCGCTGCCTCCTCCATTTTCCCCTGCAGCATGGACATCGCCAGCCGCGGCCCGTAGATCACGGGGATGTTGAAATTCTTGAGGTGGTGAGGGATGCCACCGATGTGATCTTCGTGACCGTGGGTCACGATCATGCCGCGGATGCGCTTCTGGTTCTCGCGCAGGTAGCTGGTGTCGGGCAGCACCACGTTCACGCCGTGCATGCCATCGCTGGGGAAGGCCAGGCCGGCATCCACCAGCATCAGATCATCGCCATATTCGAACACGCAGGTGTTCTTGCCAATCTCGTGAAGGCCGCCGAGGGGAATCACGCGGAGACAGGGTTGTTTGCCGTTGGTGCTTGAGGTCATCAGGGGTGTCTCCGGATCAGATCCGGAACGAAAGGGAATGGAGCTGCGGAGCGGATGTTGTGGTCTGGTGCGGTGAAGCTGAAGCAGGAGTTCCGGGCGAGGCCATGCCGGAGGGGAGCCTTGGCGTCACGTGGGACGCAGGGCGGCCAAAGCAGTGGTCAATCGTTCACGCACATCGCTGTCGGCAGAAACAAGGGGAAGTCGGGGGGCGCCCACGGGCCAGCCTTCGAGCTGCAGGGCGGCCTTGACGGGAATCGGATTGGTGCAGGAAAACAGCGCCCGGCACAGCGGCATCATCTGCTCGTGCAGCGCCTGGGCAATGGCATGGTCGCCGGCATGGAAGGCGGTGATCATCTGTTGGATCAGGGGGCCCACCAGATGGCTGGCCACGCTCACAACGCCCACAGCCCCGAGCGCCAACATCGGCAGCGTCAAGGCGTCGTCGCCGCTGTAGATCGCCAGGGCGGAGCCACACCGGACCCGCAGCTGGGTGACTTCGTCGGTGCTGCCGCTCGCGGCCTTGTAGCTCACCACGTTGGGCAGATCCATCAGCCGCGCGGTGGTGTCCGGGGCCAGGCTGCAGGAAGTGCGGCCAGGGATGTTGTAAAGCATGATCGGCAGTTCCGGCACGGCGCTGGCGACGGCCCGGAAATGCGCTTCAAGCCCCTCCTGGGGCGGTTTGTTGTAGTAAGGCACCACCACCAGCGCGCCGTCGGCGCCGAGTGCGGCCGCCTGGGAGATCGCCTCCACGGCCTCGGCGGTGCAGTTGCTGCCGGTGCCGGCGAGCACCTTGGCGCCGGGTCCCACCGCCTCTTTCACGGCCTGGAAGAGTTGATGCTGTTCCTGCCAGCTGAGCGTGGGGGATTCCCCGGTGGTGCCGCAGACCACCAGGCCATCGGACCCATGGGCCACGAGATGCACGGCCAGCCGGGCGGCCAGATCGAGATCCAGGGCACCATCGGCCGCGAACGGCGTGACCATGGCGGTGAGCACCCGGCCGAAGGGCGCGGCAACCAGCGTCAACCGGCACCTCCTGCAAGGGATTGCACGCGGAAGGGCGTTGCCGCCGTGGCCTCGGCCAGGCCGCCGTGGGGTTGGCGTGCCGGGTCGAACAGCAGTTCGGCGATCTGGATGGCGTTCAGCGCGGCACCCTTGCGGATCTGATCGCCGCAGAGCCAGAGCTCCAGCGCATGGGGATCGCTGATGTCCTGGCGCAGCCGCCCGATCGCCACCGGATCCCTGCCGGTCACATCGGTGGGCATGGGGAAACGGTTGGCGTCGAAATCCTCGATCAACTCCACACCGGGTGCCGCCGCCAGCAGGGCGCGGGCTTCCTCGGGCGGAAAGGGCTCCTCGAATTCAATGTTCACCGCCTCGGAATGGGCCCTGAGCACGGGCACTCGCACGCAGGTGGCCGTCAGCCGCAGCTGCGGCAGCTGCATGATCTTGCGGGTTTCATTGACCATCTTCAGCTCCTCCTCGCAATAGCCGTTGCTCTGCAGCGGCGAGTTGTGCAGGAAGAGGTTGAAGGCGAGCGAATGGGGCAGCACCTCACTCACCGGTTGGCCGCCATCAAGCACGGTGCGGCTGAGCGTGCGCAGCTCCTCCATCGCCCTGGCACCCGCGCCACTGGCCGATTGATAGGTGCTCACCACAACACGGCGGATCGGTCGCCGGGCCTGCAGGGGAGCCAGGGCCAGGGTGAGCAGGATCGTGGTGCAGTTGGGATTGGCCACGATGCCCCTGTGGGCGAACGCCGCCGCCGGATTCACCTCGGGCACCACCAGCGGCACATCCGCATCAAGGCGGAACGCGCTGGAGTTGTCGATCACCACGGCGCCGGCCGCCACCGCCAGCGGCGCCCACTGCTTCGAGATCGAGCCGCCGGCGGAGGCCAGCACCAGATCCACCCCTTCGAAGGCATCCGGGGCGACCGGCCGCACGGTGAGCTCACGGCCCCGCCAGGTGAGGCTGCGGCCAGCGGAGCGGGGGGAGGCCAGCAGGCGCAGGTCGGCCACCGGGAAATGGCGCTCCTCCAGCAGCTCAAGCAACTCACAACCCACTGCACCGGTGGCGCCAAGCACGGCGACGGTGAGGGGCTGACGGCTCAGGAAGGAGGCGGATGGTGCGGTGGACAACGTGGCGGGGGAGAACGGAGCAGCAGACAAAAACAGGATCAGGCGAGGTGGAGCCGAAATGGCTCAGGAGGCAGCGGCTGGGAGCGAGCGCTTGGAAGAGAACGGGGTGGGCCGACAGACGCAGCGAATGAAACGGAGAGAAAAGAGAAGTGAAAGAAGACGGTGTGTTGTGAAAAACCTTTGCCGCCAGCGCGGCGATCCAACGAGGGTGAGAAACGGGCTGGGCGCGAGCTCGGCAGGAGAGCGCTTCCTGCCTGCGGCGAACCGGATGGGGATATGGGTCTGTTTGTCGTCCCGATCACCATACCCGGACCCCAACGCTTTGGCGAACAGAGATGGGCCTGCCTGCGGCGTCCATGGCCCGGTTGGCGGCGCCCTCTGCCTGATTGGCAGGGGGAGGGAGAGGTGGGTTTCTAGTATCGGGAGCTGCCCTGCCCCGCCGGTCCAGCCGGTTCGTCCATGAGCTCTGCTTTGAAGGTCAAGACCAGCCCCCGTCCCGGTAGCCGGTTGGCCCTGGAAGTGGAGATCCCCGGTGGCCGTTCCCAGGCCAGCTATGAAGCGGCGGTGAACAAGCTGAGCCGCAGCGTGCGCCTGCCGGGATTCCGGCCCGGCAAAGTGCCGCGGCCTGTGCTGCTGCAGCAGATCGGTCCGCTGCGGATCCGCGCCACTGCCCTTGAGGATCTGGTCGACAGCGTCTGGCGGGATGCGCTCGCCCAGGAAAAGATCGACGCCCTCAGCAGCCCCGAACTCAGCGAAGGCTTCGATGCGCTGCTGGAGCGCTTCAATCCCGGTGAGGCCCTGGTGGTCACCCTGGAGCTGGATGTGCAGCCCACCCCCAGCCTGAAGGCCACCTCCGGCCTGACGGCCGAAGCCGAAGCCGTCAGCTACGACCCGGCCCGCATCGATGAACTGATCGAACAATCCCGCCGCCAGCGGGCCACCCTGGTGCCGGTGGAAGGCCGGCCCGCCGCCACCGGCGATGTGGCGGTGGTGAGCTTCAGCGGCAGCTACATCGACACCGGTGAAGCGATCGTCGGGGGCACCGCCGAGGCACTGGAAGTGGAGCTCGACGATGGCCGCATGATCCCCGGATTCGTGGAAGGCATCCTCGGCATGGCCATCGGCGAGGAGCGGCAGATCAGCTGCCAGTTCCCCGACGACTACCCCCAGGAAGACGCGCGCGGACGGGCCGCCGGCTTCGCGATCACGCTCAGCGATCTCAAGACCCGCGAATTGCCCGCCCTCGACGACGCCTTCGCCCAGGAAGCCAGTGAGAAAGCCACCCTGGCCGAGATGCGGGCCGACCTGGAAGCCCGGCTGCGCGAAGACGCCGAACGGCGCGCCAGGAACGGCCGCCAGGAAGCGCTGCTCAGCGCCTTGGTGGAGCAGCTGGAGGTGGAACTTCCCGAAAGCCTGATCCAGCAGGAAGTGCGCAATTTGATCGAGCAGACGGCCAGCCAGATCGCCCAGCAGGGCATGGACGTGAAGAAGCTGTTCAGCCAGGAGCTGGTTCGCAGCCTGATGGACACGTCGCGCCCCGAGGCGGTGCAGCGCCTGAAGCGCACCTTCGCCCTCCAGGCCCTGGCCAAGGCCGAATCCATTGCGGTGGAGGCGGCCGTCGTCGACGCCAAGGTGAAGGAGGTGAGCAAGGGCTTCAGCGACACCAGCAAGATCGATCCCGAGCGGCTACGGCTGGCCGTGGCCGACGACCTGCTGCGCGAGAAACTGCTGGAGTGGCTGGAGGCAAACAGCACCGTCACCGAGAAGGCACCGGAACCGGCCGGCGAAGCCAACGAGGACGCCAGCGAAGCCACCACAGAGGCCGCCAGCGCAGGCCCAACGGCAGCAGCCAGCGCAGGCGACACTGCCGCCGCGACCGAACCTCCGGCCCCAGCGACCTGAAGCGCAGCGGCCATAGATTGATTCCATCTCCCCTCGCATCCCCACGGCCGCGTGATCGACGCCTTCCGTCCCCATCCGATCCAGAACCGCTGGCAGGGCCACCCAGCCATGGCCCTCAGCGGCGTGGGGCCCCAGGCGGCACCAGGGGTGCTCCCCACGGTGGTGGAGCAATCCGGCAGAGGCGAGCGGGCCTTCGACATCTACTCCCGCCTGCTGCGGGAGCGGATCATCTTCCTCGGCACCGGCATTGACGACGCCGTGGCCGACTCGCTGGTGGCCCAGCTGCTCTTCCTGGAGGCGGAAGATCCCGACAAGGACATCCAGATCTACGTGAACTCTCCCGGTGGCTCGGTCACAGCCGGGCTGGCCATCTACGACACCATGCAGCAGGTGGCCCCCGACGTGGTCACCATCTGTTATGGCCTGGCGGCAAGCATGGGAGCCTTCCTGCTCTCCGGCGGCACAAAAGGCAAGCGGATGGCCCTGCCAAGCGCCCGGATCATGATTCACCAGCCGCTGGGCGGCGCCCAGGGCCAGGCGGTTGACATCGAAATCCAAGCGAAGGAGATCCTTTTCCTCAAGGACACCCTGAACGGATTGATGGCCGAACACACCGGCCAGCCCCTGGCAAAGATTGCCGAAGACACCGACCGCGACTACTTTTTGTCTCCAGACGAAGCCGTGACCTACGGGCTCATCGATCGTGTCGTCACCGACACCACGCCGCTCTGAGCCGTACCAGCGCGGCCTCCTTCGTCTGACCCCGCCATTACGGGCCCCTCTGGAGTTCCGGCCTCCAGCGTTCTTCCTCCGCTTCCGGATCCCACGCGATGGCCAAGTTCGACGCCCATCTGAAGTGCTCGTTCTGCGGGAAATCGCAGGAACAGGTGCGGAAGCTGATCGCCGGGCCAGGGGTCTACATCTGCGACGAATGCATCGACCTCTGCAACGAGATTCTCGATGAGGAGCTGGTGGACGCGCCGGGCAGCACCCGCACCCACCACGACAGCAGCAGAAAGCCTGCGCCCCGAAAGGGCGCCAAACCGGCCCCCACCCTGGCCACCGTCCCGAAGCCACGGGAAATCAAGGCCTACCTCGACCGGCAGGTGGTCGGACAGGACGAAGCCAAGAAAGTGTTGTCGGTGGCGGTCTACAACCACTACAAACGCCTGGCCTGGCAAGGGGATGGGCAAGGCGAAACCGACCATCTCGCCACCCGGCTGCACAAATCCAACATCCTGCTGATCGGCCCCACCGGCTCCGGCAAAACCCTCCTTGCCCAGACGCTCGCTGAGCAGCTCGACGTGCCCTTCGCGGTGGCCGACGCCACCACGCTCACCGAAGCCGGCTACGTGGGCGAAGACGTGGAGAACATCCTGCTGCGGCTGCTGCAGAAGGCCGACCTGGATGTGGAGCAGGCCCAGCGGGGCATCATCTACATCGACGAGATCGACAAGATCGCCCGCAAGAGCGAGAACCCCTCGATCACCCGGGATGTGTCGGGCGAAGGGGTGCAGCAGGCCCTGCTCAAGATGCTGGAGGGAACGGTGGCCAACGTGCCGCCGCAGGGCGGGCGCAAGCACCCCTACCAAGACTGCATCCAGATCGACACCAGCCAGATCCTGTTCATCTGCGGCGGTGCTTTCACTGGCCTTGAAGATGTGGTGCAGCGGCGGCTGGGTCGCAACTCGATCGGCTTTCTGCCCAGCGATGGCCGCGGCCGCAGCCGCACCCAGAAGGAGCAGCAGGCCGCCCACGTGCTGCGCCACCTGGAGCCCGACGACCTGGTGCGCTACGGCCTGATCCCGGAATTCATCGGCCGGCTGCCGGTGAGCGCCGTGCTCGAACCGCTCGACATCCACTCCCTCGAAGCCATCCTCACCGAGCCGCGCGACGCGCTGGTGAAGCAGTTCCAGACCCTGATGAGCATGGACAACGTGCGGCTGGAGTTCGAGGCCGGCGCCATCGAGGCGATCGCCCAGGAGGCCCACCGGCGACGCACCGGCGCCCGGGCGCTGCGGGGCATTGTGGAAGAGCTGATGCTCGATGTGATGTACGACATCCCCTCCAACGACGCGATCACCACCTTCACCATCACCCGTGAGCTGGTGGAGCAGCGCTCACGCGCCAAGATCCTTCCCTACCCCGGCCTGGTCGACAAACAGGAATCGGCTTGAGGCACAGCCGCCATGGCCACGGCTGACCACCTGCAGGTGCCGCGCCAGCACGGCCTGTTCGACCATCACGGCATCGATCTGGGCGACGGCACGGTGGCCCATTACCTGGAGGGTCGCCAGATCCTGCGCAGTCCCCTCGCCGACTTCTCCCGTGGCGAAGCGATCAGCGTGGTGCACTACCCGGAGGCGGAGGTGTCGCCGGCGGGGGTGACGCTGCGGCGCGCCATGGGGCGCCTGGGAGAGCAGCGCTACAACCTGGTGTTCAACAACTGCGAGCACTTCGCCAGCTGGTGCAAGACCGGCCGTCACCGCAGCTCCCAGGTGGAGGGGTGGTTGGGCACCGGCAGCCTCGGCGCCCTGGCCCTGGGCCAGTTCATCCCCGCCGCTCTACTGGTGGCCGTGCGGCTGTTGCTCCGCCAGGGCCTGGCCATTGATGGCACCCAGCTGGAGCGCGGCCGCGAGCTGGCCCGCCGCAGCCTGGAGCAGCTCGATGCCCTGCGACTGAAGCTGCAGCAGCGGCTGGAGCTGGAGCTGGAGCAGGCCGAAGCGCGCTGGAAAGGCGGCAGCAACGACCAGTTCGACCGGCTGCGTCTGCAGGCCCAGAACCTGGCCGATCAGCTGGAAGCGGTGGAGGAACTGGAAGGCCGGCTGGAGCGTCTGCTGGGCACCGGGAGCCCCCAGTAACCTCGCTGATCAGGCCGTCCGGGGACCCCGCCATGACCCAGGCCAGCGCCTATCAGCCGCTCCATCACAAGTACCGCCCCCAGCGCTTCGACCAGCTGGTGGGGCAGCAGGCGATCGTGGCCACGCTCAGCAACGCCCTGCGGCAGGGGCGAATCGCGCCCGCCTACCTGTTCAGCGGCCCGCGTGGCACCGGCAAGACCTCCAGCGCGCGGATCCTGGCCCGCTCGCTCAACTGCATCGCCGCCGACGGCCCCACCCCCGAACCCTGCGGCGTCTGCGAACTGTGCCGCTCGATCACGGCGGGCAATGCCCTCGATGTGATCGAAATCGATGCGGCCTCCAACACCGGCGTCGACAACATCCGGGAGCTGATCGAACGCTCGCGCTTCGCACCGGTGCAGGCCCGCTGGAAGGTCTACGTGATCGACGAGTGCCACATGCTCTCGACCGCCGCCTTCAATGCGCTGCTCAAGACCCTGGAGGAACCGCCACCGCGGGTGGTGTTCGTGCTGGCCACCACCGATCCGCAGCGGGTGCTGCCCACGATCCTGTCCCGTTGCCAGCGCTTCGATTTCCGCCGCATTCCGCTGGAGGCGATCGAAACCCACCTGGGTGAGATTGCCCGGCTCGAAGCGATCGGCATCACGCCCGAGGCCCTGCATGTGGTGGCCCAGCGGGCCCAGGGCGGCCTGCGGGATGCCGAAAGCCTGCTGGACCAGCTCAGCCTGCTGCCGGCCCCGGTGGAGGCCGGCGCCGTCTGGGAGCTGCTCGGGGCGGTGCCGGAGCAGGAGTTGCTCTCCCTGGCGGCGGCCCTCGCCGCGGCGGAGCCGCTGGCCGTGGTGGAAACCTGCCGTGAGCTGCTGGAGCGGGGCCGCGACCCGGGGGCGGTGCTGCAGGGGCTGGCCTCGGTGTTGCGCGACCTCACGGTGGCCGCGGCCGCGCCCGGGCGCCTGGAGTTGAGCAGCCTTTCCCCCCAGTTCCGGCCCCAGCTGCCGGAGCTGGCGGCCCGCATCTCCACCCCCCGGCTGCTGAGCTGGCAGGCCGGCCTCAAGGGCAGCGAACAACAGCTGCGTCAGAGCGTGCAGCCGCGGCTATGGCTGGAGGTGCTGCTGCTGGGCCTGCTGGCCGAACCGTCGGCGGGCAACGCCGGTGCTCCGCTCCCCGCCGCGCCCGGCGCCACCATCAGGAGAGCCGCCGCGCCGGTTTCTGTTGCGCCGGGAACTGCTGCGCCCGGCAGTGCCCCAGCTGTTCCCAGCGCCCCCCCCGCCAAGGCCCCAGGTCCCGCGGCCGCAGTGCCTGGCGTGCCGGTGCCCTCCAGCGCAGGGGGCGGCAGCAACCTCACTGAGCTGTGGCAGCAGATCCTGGCCAGCCTGGAGCTGCCCTCCACCCGCATGCTCCTTTCCCAGCAGGCGGCACTCGTGCGCCTCGACGGACAGCGGGCTGTGGTGCGGGTCAGCGGCAACTGGGTGGCGATGGTGCAGAGCCGTCTGCCGCTGTTGGAGAGGGCCCTGCAAAGTGCGCTGGGCTCCCCCCGGCAGCTCGTACTGGAGAGCGCCGACGCCGCAGGTCCAACGCCCGAGGCCGGGGTGGCTTCGGGATTACCAGCTGGGGCCGTGCCGGGGGGAGGGGTGGCCGCAGGACCGGCACCGAGACCGGAAGCCTCCCCACCGATGACGCTGCAACCGATCTCCCTGCCAGCTGCTGTGGCGTCTCCTGCGCCGGCCGCGACTCTGGCGCAGGAGACCGCCCCCGCTGGTTCAGGGCCTGGGACTCCTGTCAGCGCCATGGCTAGGGCTGGCGTGCCGCTGCCTGCAGCCGCGGCCCCTGGTGGTAGCGCACCAGCCCCTGCGGCTCCTGTCGCACCCGCACCTCCCGTGCCGCTCGACGACAAGGCGAGGCGCCTGGCGGACTTCTTCAACGGCGAGGTGGTTCCGTTCGACGGGCCGGTGCCAGGACAGCAGGATGGGGCGAACCCGCCCTAGGAGACCTGGGTGGTGAGGTCGGGCTCGCCGGTGAGATCGTCGGCCTCCTCATGGCTTTCGTCGCCGGTCGCCTCGCCCACGTGGAGCGTCTTGGCCCAGACGAGACGTTTCGGCAACAGGGCCATGCGCAGTGCCACCCAGGGAATCACCACGAACCAGTGGGCCAGGTAGGCGATGCCCAAGGCGGCGGTGAAGGGATGGATGCGTGGCAGCGGTGGGCCCTCGCTGCTGCGCCGGCAGCCCGCCACGATCGCCGCTCCGGAGAGGCCGAAGGCCACGATCGACAGCGGCCAGATCGACGGCAGCGTGCGGGTGGCCAGAGCCGTGATCAGATCGGCGATCGACACCACCGGCAGGGCGTACTGGAGCAGAAAGAACGCCGCCAGATCGAGCTTGCGGGAAGGGGCCAGCGGGCCGGACACCAGGCGGGGCCAGTAGTCAAAGAAGCGTTGCAGGCCCCCTTCGGCCCACCGCTGCCGCTGCCGCCAGAGGGCGGGCAGGGTGCGCACGGCCTCTTCCTCCACCGGCGGATCCCAGAGCACGCCGATGCTGCAGTCGCCCAGCAGCAGACGGAAGCTGAGATCGAGATCGTCGGTGACGGTGGCTTCGTTGAAGCCGCCACAGGCTTCCACCGCATCACGCCGCAGCAGTTGGCCATTGCCGCGCAGTTCGGCGACGCCACCGGAGGCCAGACGCCCCTGCTGAATCACAGTGTCGAGGGCCATCTCCATCGCCTGGGCCACGGTGAGCAGGTTGCGATCGGCTTCCACCACCGCCTTGCGGAGCTGAACAGCCGCCCAGCCACCCGCTTCGGCGTAGGGAATCAGCCGTTGCAGCAGCTCCCTGGGCATGCCGGCATCGGCGTCCAGCACCAGCATCCAGCGGCCGCGCAGCTGGGGCAGCACGGCATTGAGCGCCCCCGACTTGCCCCCACCGGCATCCCGCGGCCGGCGCAGCACCGTGAGCAGGGGGTGGCGGTTGCCGATCTCCTCCAACAGCGCTGCTGTGCGGTCTTCGCTGCCGTCGTCCACCACCCAGAGGTGCAGCTGGCCTTCGGGGTAGCGCAGCTGCGCCACCCGCTCCACCAGCCGCCTGATCACCGCCTCCTCGTCCCGCGCCGCCACCACCACATCAACGTCCGGCCAGGCCTCCATGGCCTCGGGAAGCGCCACTGCCGACTGGGGCTTCCAGAGTCGGAACAGCACGGTGCGGATCACATAGGCGCCCAGCAACAGGGTGAGGCTGATTGCCGGCAGCAGGTTGCGGGGCGGCTCCACCCAGTGGGGTGCCGCGCCGGCACAACCGCACAGCAACACGAACAGCGCCGCTTTGCCACGCCGAGGACGAGAGACGGTCTTCGCTGCGGTCAGGCCTGGCATAAATAGAGGCTCTCCGTGATGCCACGCCGCACGCGACAGGGTCCCGGTCGTGGCAGGGCTCGAACTGGGCCGAACTCTAAAGGCCCTGGCCGAGTGCCTCCAGCGGCTGGAGCTGCGTGCCTGGGTAGTAACGAATGAGCAGCTGGGGCAGGGTCCAGCCGCGACCGGCCAGATCGATCGCGCCCGCCTGGGAAAGCCCGGCGCCATGGCCGAAGCCGCCGCCGTTGAAGCGCCAGCGACCCGCCCCCTCCGCCTTGAGTTCAAACAATGTGCTGGGCAGCTGCCGGAAGGTGCGCCGGATGGCATCACGGCGCAGCACCTGGCGGCCTTCGCTCCCCTCGATGGCCAGCGCCAGGACGCGACCGCTTGGCCCCCGCTCCAGCACCCTGAGTTTCAAGGGGGTGCCCACCGGCAGTCGGGCCGTGGCGAGGGCCTGCTGCACCTGAGCGGTCGTCATCAGGCGCTGCCAGCGGAAGCGCGGGTGGTAGGCGCCATAGGCGGAACCACCGCCCGCCAGCAGCGCCGGCAGCGACGCCGCCGCCAGGGGCACCGCAAACCGCGCGTTGAAGGCGGGCGGACCATCCGGCGCCGCCTTCAGGTAGGGCAGCGGCGCGCCGCTCCACACCTCCTCAAAGCCGGCGGCCATTCCACCGTTGGTGGCGTGGTAGACGGCATGGATCGGGGCGCCCTGCCAGGTGAGCACCTGGCCCCGGGTGGCCTGAATCGCCGCGCGGACCGCCGCCCCTGCCTGCCGTGGGTCGGCGTAGACCTGGCACTGGGTGTCGGCGCAGAGGTGGTAGCCATCGGTGGTGTAGCGGTGCATGTTGCGCAGCGACCAGGTGCGGGCCAGCACCGCCTGAGCCGCGAGGGCGGCCGGCGGTGATCCGGCGCCGATCTCATGGGGTACCACCCCCAGCAGATAGCGCTCCAGCGGCACCTCCTCGATCAGGCTCCAGCCGCCATAGGCGTTGCTCGCCAGGCGGAACGGGCCCTGGAACACGCCGCCCTCCCAGCGCAGCCCGCCCGGCGCCGTGATCCGCAGGGGACCCTTCAATGCCGCGCCGGCAGCTCCCGGCTCCCCGGACGTCAGCACCAGCCGCTGGCTGAAGAGCTGCTCCACCTGACGCGCCTGCAGGCCGGCCGGAGCCTGCGTGGCGCCAGGAGCCCACACCTCCCACTCGGCGGGATGGGCGATCACCGGGCTCACGCCGAGCTCACGCCAGGCCGTGGCGGCCTGCTCCGCACTCTCGAAGCTGGCAAACGGGCCCAGCACGGTGCGGGCGAGCTGGAACGGCTCCGCCAGGGGCACCTCCCGCCAGCGCAGGCGAACGCTCGGCCCCGAGAGCCGCTGGCCATCGGCATCGGTGAGCACCAGCTCGCCCGCCGCCGCCTGCAGCACCAGCGGGGCGGCTTTGGCCACGGCGCCCGGAGCAGGACCCAGGCGTGGTCCGAGCGACACCCACAGCACGGGCTGGGCGGGTTGCAGCGGCGGCGGCGCGCTGGTGGGCCAGTGCAGGGGCAGCGGGGCGAGGACAGGGGGGAGGGCGGGGACGGCGCGGCAGCCGGGTGCCGCCAGCAAGGTGAGCGCCAGCCCGAGTGCCGCCGGCGCCAGGACAGGGCCGGGCTGCAGGGGAAGCGGGGCAGAAGGACGCAACAGCTGGCGGAGCATGGGCAAAGCGGACGGGGGGAGTTGGCAGCTGGCACTACCAAGTCGTAGTTTGGTTGTTTGTGAAGTCGCGCAGGACATGCCGAAGCTCAAGACCCGCAAAGCAGCCGCGAAGCGGTTCAAGCTGACCGGCAGCGGAAAATTCATGCGCCGGCATGCCTTCCACAACCACCTGCTCGATCACAAAAGCCCCAAGCGCAAGCGTTTTCTGGGCACGATGGCGGTGGTCGACGAACGCGACGCCGACAACGTCCGCCGCATGCTTCCTTACGCCGGCTGATCTCTCGCCAGGTCACCCACACCCCGTCCTTCAATTTCGCCCTGAGAACACACCATGGCCCGCGTCAAGAGGGGCAACGTCGCCCGTAAACGCCGTAACAAGATCCTCCGCCTGGCCCGTGGCTTCCAGGGCGGCAGCGGCAGCCTGTTCCGCACCGCCAACCAGCGGGTGATGAAGGCGCTTTGCAACGCCTACCGCGACCGTCGCCGCCGGAAGCGCGACTTCCGCCGTCTGTGGATCGCCCGCATCAATGCCGCCGCCCGCATCAACGGGCTGAGCTACAGCCGGCTGATCGGCGGCATGAAAAAAGCCGACATTCTGCTGAACCGCAAGATGCTGGCCCAGCTCGCCGTGGCTGATCCCGCCAGTTTCACCAGCGTGGTTTCGGCCGCTACGCGCTGATCACCACCGCATCGCGGGGAGGCCCGATGGACATTCTCCTGCCTCAGGCCTATCTGATCGGCCTGATCCTGTTGCTTGGCGGTGCAGCCGTGGTCATCGCCCTTCAGGTGATCCGGGTGCGCCGTGATGAATCGGCACTGGCCCGGCTCGAGGGGCAAGCCAAGGGGGGGGATGGCAAAGATCCCGCCGTCCTCTATGAACTCGGCTCGGTCCAGCTGCGTAAACGGCTCTACTCCCAGGCGGTGGACACTCTCCGGCTGGCCCAGAAGAAGAGTGGCGGTGAACCCCCCGAGGCCCAGGCACTGATTCAGAACGCCCTGGGGTTTTCCCTGGCCGCTCAGAGCAACTACGCCAGCGCCATCCGTCACTACAAGTCAGCCCTGCAGGCCAAACCCGATTACCCGGTGGCGCTCAACAACCTCGGCTACGCCTTCGAGCGCCAGGGCAAACCCGATGAAGCCCGGGACACCTACGCCAAGGCCCTGAGCCTCGACCCCACCAACAAAACCACCCTCAAGCGGCTGAAGCTGCTCGATCGCCGCTTTCCAGCCGACGTGAACACCCCGGCGACCAGCGGCCAGGGGATGGCCGCCAGCAGCAGCGATTCAGGGCCGGCAGCTGGAGCCAGCAACGCTGGCAGCAAATCAACTCCCAAACCCTCACCCACCAACACGCCGGCCTGAGGTCCGCGCGACAGGTCCCCGGCGAACTCGGATAAGGTCAGGAGCACGTGCTTGCTGTCACCACAGCCCGCGGATCGGCGCCCCCTGCCCAAGAGGCTGGCCAGCGGGACGGGCAGCCGGCAGGGCGGAGGCGCTCACGGGGTCGAGCACCAGCCGGCCACCAGGATTGGTGAGCCGTGGGGCATTCCAGCCCATCGGCGAGAAGCCCTGCAGACCAAGAAAATCACCGCCGGGTTCGAGGCCAAGGCTGAGGTTGTCGATCAGGGGAATGAGCTCCAGCTGATCCGATTTGGCATTGAGATTGCCCTGCACCGGCGAGCTGGCGCTGCCCACCGTGAGCGTGCCGCGCAGGTCGATCATCTGGCCCATGGCCGTCACCGTGTCAAGGCGCAGTTCCACAGGGGTGGGGGCGCCGCCACCGAAGGCCTGGTAGCTGCCACGCCACTGCCGCGGCAACTGGGTGGCCAGCAACGCCGCCCGGCCCACCGGATCGAAGGTTTCCACCGGGCCGATCTCGCTGAAGGAGGTGTCCAGCGGCGAGGCGGGCGGAAGGCTGAACGGCACGAAGCTGCCCACCGGCACCGGACTGGCAGCGAGCAGCAGGGAGAGAACCGGTGTCATGGAAGCAATCAGGCCTGCGCGAAGGTTAGGAGGCGTGCGCTGTAACTTCTCCCCATGGTGCAGATTCCGGGCTCGGATCCGTCAGGCCTCGCCGACGACACATTGGTGATCGGTGGCCGCCGCTTCCGCAGCCGCCTGATGACCGGCACGGGCAAGTACCCCTCACTTGCGGCGATGCAGGCCAG
Organism: Synechococcus sp. ATX 2A4; assembly: GCF_024346375.1. GTDB lineage: Bacteria > Cyanobacteriota > Cyanobacteriia > PCC-6307 > Cyanobiaceae > MW101C3. The sequence continues at coordinate 54,464 of NZ_JAGQCV010000009.1, forward strand.
CCTGGCGGCCAGCCGCTGCGAGATCGTCACCGTGGCGGTGCGGCGGGTGCAATCCGCGGCGGCAGGCCACCAGGGCCTGATGGAGGCGATCGACTGGAGCACGATCTGGATGCTGCCCAACACCGCCGGCTGCGCCAGCGCCGATGAGGCCGTGCGGGTGGCGCGGCTGGGCCGGGAGCTGGCCAAGCTCGCCGGCCAGGAAGACAACACCTTCGTGAAGCTGGAAGTGATCCCCGACAGCCGCCATCTGCTGCCCGATCCCTTCGGCACCCTGGAGGCAGCCGAACGGCTCGTGAAGGAGGGTTTCACCGTGTTGCCTTATATCAATGCCGACCCTCTGCTCGCCCGCCGGCTTGAGGAGGCAGGCTGCGCCACGGTGATGCCGCTGGGCTCTCCGATCGGCTCCGGCCAGGGCATTCGCAACGCCGCCAACATCGCCTTGATCATTGAGTCGGCAGGGGTGCCGGTGGTGGTGGATGCGGGGCTGGGCGTGCCCAGCGAAGCGGCCCAGGCCATGGAGATGGGGGCTGACGCCCTGCTGATCAACAGCGCCATCGCCATGGCAGGCGATCCACCTGCCATGGCCTGGGCGATGGCACAGGCCACCGCAGCGGGCCGCTGCGCCTGGAAGGCCGGACGCCTGCCGCTGCGGCAGGACGCCCAGGCCAGCTCGCCGGGGTGGGGCAGGATCGGCGACGCCACGTCTCCGCGCCTGTGACGTTCTCTTTCGGCCCCAGTACCGGCCGGAAAGGGCATCGATAAGGTTCGCTTTCTCAATCGGGCCACCCCAGCATGTCGGTCATCAAGGAGGACGGGGGCAGGCTCAACGCCTTTGCCCGGGAACCGCGCATGCAAGTGGTCGAAGCCGGAGGAGAACGCAGCCGCAGCACCACGGTGCTGCTGATCGCTGGTGGACTGCTGGTGCTGACCATGGTGGGCGTGGCGGTCGGCATCAGCTGACGCCGTTTCCGCTCGGGCCAGGCCAGCACCGGGGTGTGCCGCGGCAGGGGCCTCCACCGTTTCCCCGCAAGGGGGGCGGAATGCCTGTAGTAGCTTGCCCCAAGAGAGCAATCGCTCGTTCAGCAGGAGTTCAGACGTGAAGGTTCTCGTTCTCGGCGGCGACGGCTTCTGCGGCTGGCCCTGCGCTGTGAACCTGGCCGACGCCGGTCACGACGTCGTGATCGTCGACAACCTGAGCCGCCGCAAAATCGACATCGACCTGGGGGTCGAATCGCTCACACCGATCGCCACGATCCACGACCGTCTGCGGGCCTGGGAGGAAACCGGTGGCCGGCCCATCCACTTCGTGGCGCTCGATATCGCCCAGGACTACGACCTGCTGCTGGGTCTGCTGCGCAGTGAGCGTCCCAGTGCCGTGGTGCACTTCGCCGAACAGCGGGCCGCCCCCTATTCGATGAAATCCAGCGCCACAAAGCGCTACACGGTCGACAACAATGTGAATGGAACGCACAATCTTCTTTGTGCAATTGTTGAAAGCGGCCTCGATATTCATATCGTTCACCTCGGAACCATGGGGGTGTACGGCTATGGATCCCACCGTGGCGCCACCATCCCCGAGGGCTATCTCACGGTGGAAGTTCCCCAGCCCGATGGCAGCCGCTTCCAGGAGAAGATCCTTCACCCCACCGATCCCGGCAGCGTCTACCACATGACGAAAACGCTGGATCAGCTGCTGTTCTTCTACTACAACAAGAACGACAGCATTCGCGTCACCGACCTGCACCAGGGCATCGTGTGGGGCACCAACACCGATCTCACCGACAGGGATCCGCGCCTGGTCAACCGCTTCGACTACGACGGCGATTACGGCACCGTGCTCAATCGCTTCCTGATGCAGGCGGCGATCGGCTACCCCCTCACGGTGCATGGCACCGGCGGCCAGACCCGCGCCTTCATCCATATTCGCGATTCGGTGAAATGTGTGGAGCTGGCGATCGACAACCCCCCGGCAGCAGGGGAAAAGGTGCGCATCTACAACCAGATGACCGAAAGCCACAAGGTCAAGGATCTGGCCGAAAAGGTGGCGGCCGTCACCGGGGCCAAGCTGAACCATCTCCCCAACCCCCGCAAGGAAGCCATCGAAAATGACCTGATCGTCGACAACCGTTGCCTGATCGAGCTGGGGCTCAAGCCCACCACCCTCGACGACGGCCTGCTGGGCGAGGTGGTGGATGTGGCACGCCGCTGGGCCGATCGCTGTGATCGCTCCCGCATCCCCTGCGTGTCCACCTGGACCCACAGCCAGGCGGTTGCGCTCCAGCCGGTGATTTGAACGGACCGTCCGCAGGCAAGCCGTCTCCGTGAAGATCGCACTGTTCACCGAAACCTTCCTTCCCAAGGTCGACGGCATCGTCACGCGGCTCACCAAGACGGTGACCCACCTGGTGCGTGCCGGTGACGAGGTGCTGCTGTTCTGCCCGGAAGGAGCCCCGGACACCTTCATGGGCGCCCGGGTGATCGGCGTGCCGGCCCTGCCCCTGCCGCTCTACCCAGAGCTGAAGCTGGCCTTGCCTCGCCCCCTGGTGGCCGAGGCCCTCGATGCCTTCAAACCCGACCTGGTGCACGTGGTGAACCCCGCCGTGCTCGGCCTGGGCGGGATCTGGCTGGCGCGCACCCGGGGGGTGCCCCTGGTGGCCAGCTACCACACGCACCTGCCCAAGTACCTCGAGCACTACGGCATGGGCATGTTCGAACCGCTGCTGTGGGAGCTGCTCAAGGCGGCCCACAACCAGGCGGCACTCAACCTCTGCACCTCCTCGGCGATGGTGGAGGAACTCAGCCAGCACGGCATCCAGCACACCGCCCTGTGGCAGCGGGGGGTCGACACCGATCTGTTCCGGCCTGAATGGCGCAATCCGGCCATGCGGCGCAAACTCGCCGGGGCTCACGGCGACAGCGACAGCCTGTTGCTCTACGTGGGCAGGCTCTCAGCAGAGAAGCAGATCGAGCGGATCCGGCCGGTGCTCGATGCTCTGCCCCAGGCCCGGCTGGCGCTGGTGGGCGATGGCCCGCACCGCCAGCAGCTCGAGAAGGTGTTCGCCGGCAGCGCCACCACCTTTATGGGTTACCTGGGCGGCGAGGATCTGGCCAGCGCCTATGCCAGCGCCGATGCCTTCCTGTTCCCTTCTTCCACCGAAACGCTGGGGCTGGTGCTGCTGGAGGCGATGGCGGCCGGCTGTCCGGTGGTGGGCGCCAACCGCGGCGGCATTCCCGACATCGTCACCGACGGGGTGAACGGCTGCCTCTACGACCCCGACAGCCCTGCCAGCCTCACCGCCGCCACTGAACGGCTGCTGGCCAGCACCGAACAGCGCCAGGCCCTGCGATTGGCGGCGCGGGCGGAAGCTGAGCGCTGGGGCTGGGCGGGTGCCACCCAGCAACTGCGGCGCTTCTACAGCGAGGTGGTGCGACCCCCCCTGCAGCTGGTGGCCTGATGCTCCCACCAAGCTCCAGGAACCCGTTCAGGTCCATCCGAAGCAGATCGTGGCGCGGCCCCCGGAAGCAGCCGCAAACCAGCCGCTGCCGCCAGCGCGCGTTCAGTTGCTCAGCTGGGGCAGGGTGTCGCGGAACCAGGTGGTGAGCAAGGCCTTCACCATCGGTGCCGCCACCGTGCCGCCATAGCCGCCGCTGTTCTCGCCGAAGGCAATGATCACCAGATTGGGCTTGTCCGCCGGCGCATAGCCGCCGAACCAAGCATGGTCGGGGCGGGGTGGGTCCTCCGCGGTGCCTGTCTTGCCGGCCACGGGAGGCAGCGAAGGGTTGTTGAGCAGGGTGGCCGTGCCGCTGGTGACCGCATCCCGCAGGCCCTCGCGCAGCACTTTCAACGTGCTGGGTTTGAGGCCGATCCAGCGGCGCTCCACCGGCCGCTCCGCCAGGTGGGGCGTCACCAGCCAGCCGCCGTTGGCGATCGCCGCATACAGACGGGCCATCTGCAGGGGCGTCACGGTGACGGCCCCCTGGCCGATCGAGGAGGTGATCGTGTCCACCGAGGTCCACGGCTCATCGAGCACCTGGCGCTTCCAGGCGGGATCGCCCAGCAAGCCGGGGCTCTCCTCCCCCTTGAGTTCCACACCGGTGAGGCTGCCGTAGCCCAGGCGGCGCGCTGCTCTGAACAGTTCATCGGGGCCGGTCTTGAGGCCCAGCCGGTAGAAGAAGCTGTTGCTGCTCACCGCCATGGCCAGGCGAAAGCCGATGTTGCCGAAGCTGCCGTGATCCGCGTAGCACTGGCCGTCGTAGCAGAAGGAGCCTGAAGTAAGGATCGTGGAGGCGGGGTTGAACAGACCCGATTCCAGGCCCGCGATCGCGGTGATCACCTTAAAGGTGCTAGCCGGTGGAAACCCGCGCAGCGCCCGGTTGAGCATGGGGGCTTCCGGGCGGTTGAGCTCATTCCACTGCGTTGTGGTGGGGCCCTCCGAAAAGATGTTGGGGTCGAAGTTGGGGCGGCTGGCCATGGCCCGAATTGCGCCGGTCTGCGGATCCATCGCCACGATCGCCCCCTTGCTCACCCCGCTGAGGGCCTTTTCTGCCGCCTTCTGCAGCTCTAGATCGAGGGTGAGGCGCAGGTCCTTGCCGGCCCGCGACGGCTTGTCGCCCAGCACCCGCTGCACCTGCCCTTCGGCGTTCACCTCCAGCTGCTGTCCCCCCCACTCGCCCCGCAGATGGTTCTCGTAGACGCGCTCCAGGCCGGTGCGGCCGATGCGGTCCTGCAGGCGGTAGCCGGTTTCAGACAGCTCCTTGTATTCCTCTGCGGTGATGCTGCTCGTGTAGCCGAGCACGTGGGAGCCGAGGCGTCCGTGTGGGTAGGCGCGCAGCACATCGACATCCACATCTGCTCCTTTGAGCGACTCGGACTGCTCGCGGAACCGCAACACCTGCTCGCTGCTGAGGGGGCCCGCCAGTTCGATGCGGAAGCCATCCACGGCCCTACCAGCGCTGCGTTTGGCATCGAGCTGCGCGGGGTCAAGCTCCAACAGGGACGCCAATCGCTCCCGCAGCAGGGGCCAGCCTGCGTCATCGACGAGCCGGGGCTGGATGTAGAGGTTGTAGGTGAGGCGGTTGCTGGCCAACACCTGGCCGTTGCGATCCAGCAGACGCCCCCGCATCGGATGGCGGGGGAGCAGGCGGATGCGGTTCTGATCCGCCAGCAGCTTGTTTTCTGCCCCCTGGGCGAGCTGCAGCCAGACGAGCCGGGCGCCCATCGCCGCCATCACCAGCACGATCAGCCCGAGCAGCCAGGCCGGCTGGTGCCGCATGCCCGCATGGCGGGCCTGTCCGTGCAGATGGCCAGCGGCCATGATTTCAGGCCTCCAGGCGGTGCTCAAGCAGCGCCAGGCGCTCGGAGATCCGCGCCAGTGCGGTCTGCAGCGCCTCCCGCTCTCGCTGCGGGTCTGCGGCTTCTGCGAACCCGGTGGCGGCGGGATCACCCGGCTGCGGCGGCCAGGGCGACGGCGGGGCCACGTCGCGCACCTCCACCTTCATCACGGGGTTGCCGAGGCCAGGCTGGATCTGATCGAGGCTCTGCCGCACGGCCCGCGCCGCCGGATCCCCTTCCTGCTTCAGCTGGGCGAGCGGATCGGTTGAGGCGGTGAAGGCTTCCACCACCTCGCGCGGACCTCCCTTGCGCGCCCGCTCCACCACCGCCATGCCCACCGGCAGCACCTCCTGCATCAGCGCGAGCCGCAGGGTATCGAGGGGATCAGCCATGCCGAAGCAACCGAGGCAACGCCACCCGCGCAGGCGGGCGGCTTTGCCCCCAGTTTGACGCTCTCAGGGCGTGGCAGGGACTCAGGGCAGCCGCTGCACACCGGGATCGACGATCATCTGACGGCAGAATTCGCGCGAACCCACCATCCAGCCGGCACCCACGGCCAGCACCAGCACCGCAGTGAACGGCAACACGGCCTGCCGGGTGACATCCAGCCCCGCCCACTCCCCCCAGCTGCGCAGCAGCCGTTCGCGATCGAAACGGCGGCGCTCCTGCCGCTCCAGCGTCTGCCGGCGCCGCAGCGACTTCTCCACCCAGCGCTCGAAGGAGCGTTTCTTGGTCACGGCCATCTTGCGCTCCACCTCGAGCAGGTGGCCGGCACTGAGGTCGGGGTTGAAGGTGCTGATCAGCTCCAGGGTCTTGAGGAACATCTCCACAGCGCCATCCTTGATCTGCACCTCCTGCTCGGGGATCTCCTCCCACAGCACCTCGGGGTAGAAGCGGCCCCGGTTGGCGAGGATCTGTTCCTCCTGCAGCTGACCGGGTTCGCGCAACCAACGGTCAGTGTTGGCATCGAAACGCCGCCAGTAGAGAAAAGGGTTGAGATAGATCACCTTTCCCGCCAGCTGGATGCTGTCCTGCTGGAGGCGGCGCTGCAGCTGAGGGTCCTGCTCGAGGGCGACGGTCAAGAGAGGAAGGCCGGGCCCTGATGGTATCGAAGCTGCCCCGGGCAGGCCAGGCCGGATCGATGGTGCCTTCAACCGACGCTCATTCCCACTCGATCGTGCCAGGGGGCTTGCTGGTGATGTCGTACACCACCCGGTTCACGCCCCGCACTTCATTGACGATGCGGTTGGAGATCTTCTCCAGCAGGTCGTAGGGCAAGCGCGACCAGTCGGCGGTCATGCCGTCTTCGCTGGACACACAACGGAGCACGATCGGGTACGCGTAGGTGCGTTTGTCGCCCATCACACCAACACTGCGCACCGGCAGCAGCACCGCAAAGGCCTGCCAGATGTCGTGATAAAGACCCGCCTCCTGCACCTCCTCGCGCACCACCAGATCGGCATCCCGCAGGATGTTGAGGTTTTCGGCGGTGACCTCGCCCAGGATGCGGATCGCCAGACCGGGCCCCGGGAAGGGATGGCGCCGCACGATCTCCTCGGGCAGGCCGAGGCTGCGGCCCACCTTGCGGACTTCGTCTTTGAACAGACGCCGCAGGGGCTCCACCAGCTTGAACTGCAGATCCTTGGGCAGGCCGCCCACGTTGTGGTGGCTCTTGATCTTCACCGCCACCCGTTCGCCGGTCTTGGGATCCACGCCGGTGCCGGCCGATTCGATCACATCGGGATAAAGCGTGCCCTGGGCGAGGTAATCGAAGGGGCCCAGGCGCTTGCTCTCCTGCTCGAACACACGGATGAACTCGGTGCCGATGATCTTGCGCTTCTCTTCGGGATCGGTGATGCCATTGAGCTTGGTGAGAAAGCGATCACGGGCGTTGATGTATTCAACGTGAATATGGAACTGGCGATCAAAGAACTCCATCAGGAACTCAGGCTCCCCTTTGCGCATGAAGCCCTGGTCGATGAACATGCAGGTGAGCTGATCGCCGATCGCCTTGTGCAGCAGAAAGGCGAGGGTGGAGGAATCCACGCCGCCGGAGAGGGCAAGCAGCACCCGCTTGCTGCCCACACGCGCCTGCACGTCGGCCACGGCTTCGTCGATGAAGGCGCTGGTGGTCCAGTCAGGCTCGCAGCCGCAGATGTGGTAGACGAAGTTTCTGATCATCACCATGCCGCCGGTGGAATGCACCACCTCGGGATGGAACTGCACGCCATAAAGTTGGCGCTGGTGATCAGCCACCGCCGCTTCTGGAGTGTTCTTGGTGTGGGCAAGCCGTGCAAATCCAGGCGGCAGGGTTTCAACCGAATCGCCGTGGCTCATCCACATCGTGGAGCCATCCTCCACATTGGTGAGCAGATCGGTGGGATCGTCGACCTGAATCGGCGCCTTGCCGTATTCGCCCCGTCCCGCCGCCACCACGCTGCCGCCCAGCTGTTGCACCATCAGCTGCATGCCGTAGCAAACCCCGAAAATCGGGATGCCCAGATCCCAGAGGCCCGGATCGCACACCGGCGCCCCTTCGGCATAGACCGAGCTGGGGCCGCCGCTGAGGATGATGCCCTTGGGGGCCAGTTCGCGCAGCTCATCGGCGCTGGTGGCGTAGCCCATCACCAGGGAATACACCTCGGTTTCCCGCACACGGCGGGCGATCAGCTCCGAATACTGGGAACCGAAATCGAGGATCACGATCGCCGGGTGGCGCTGGCTCTCCGGCTGTTCCAGCGACTGTGAAGCTTGAGACATACGACCGGAACGCTTCTTGATCGGCGGCTGGCCGGTTGAGTTGCCCCCGGAGCAAGGCCCCGCATGGGCCGCCAGGCCTGAGCCGCTCACCCTAGTGGGTGCCGGAAAGCCTCCAGTAACTTCTGGCCTTGAGGTCCGCACACACGCAGCTGCCGCCGGCGGTCGAACAGCGCGGCCCCCACGATCATGGGGAAGCTGCCGTAGCGGGCCAGGTAGGCCATGCTGCGCTGCTCGATGGCCGTGGCGATGCGCCGCTCCAGCCGCTGGGCAAGGGCGGGATCCGAGGCCGCCAGTTCGCTCAGCGCCGCCTCCACGGTGGCGGCAGCATGCAGGCGGGCCAGGGCTGCGCCGCTGAGCCCTTCAAGGGCCGCCAGGGCGGTGAGCACCTCGGCGCGGCCATCGGCGAGATGGTGATGGGTGTGGAAGATGCCGCCGGCCAGCTTGATCAATTTGCCGTGGTAGCCGAACAGCAACAGGCGGCACACGCCCGCTTCCCCCGCCGCCACCAGCACCGGGCCCAGCCAGTTACCGGCCTTGAGCAGCAGCTCGCCGGGCAGCCCCAGGCTGGGGGCCAGATCGAGGCCGTTCTCACCGATCACCAGCACAAGATCACCGGCGAAGCCGGCGGTGGCGGTGCGCGCCGCCAGGGCCGCCAGGCAGGCCTGCAACTGATCAGGAGCCGCACTGCGCTGCACCTCCGCCTGGGTGCCGATCAGGGCCAGCCCGTCGACCACGCCGAAGGCCGCATTGCTGGTGCGCAGCGCCAGGGCCCGGCCCTCGGGAAGCACCAGCCGCAGGCGCACTGCCCGGCCGGCACCGACCAGCGGCCGCAGGTTCGCCTCCAGCACGGCGCGGGCATAGGCAGAGGCGCACAGGTCGCCACTGGCGCCATGCACCCCCACCCCTTCGCCGGGCTCCAGCACGAAGCACGCTGCGTCGGCCGGTGACGGCTGGATCCAGCTGGCCACCACCCACACCGCCAGGCCACGGGTGAGATCCAGTCCAGCCCCAGGGTCGCAGCGGCTGATGCCGAGGGCGCGGCCCGGCCCGATCGGAGCCGCCGCTTCCACCGGCACCTGCTGCACCCCGGGCGGCTCGAGCAACTCCAGCGCCTGCAGGCCCTCGAAGGGGGCAGCAGGGCCCTCCTCCCCCCGATCGAGCGCCCGCACGGCGGCGCAGGCCGCGGCCGCCACCCACACCGGCAGGGTGTAGCCGGATGAAGCCTTCACCATCCGTTTTTTAAGGTGGAGGATTGTGCCGCTGCGCCTCCGCGTTTCGTATTGCCATGCAGGACAAGCTCACCCTGATGATTCCCGGTCCCACACCGGTGCCGGAGACCGTCCTGCTGGCGATGAGCCGCCACCCGATCGGCCATCGCAGCGCCGATTTCCAGGCGATCGTGAAGCGCACCACGGCCCAGCTCAAGTGGCTGCATCAGACCAGCGGCGATGTGCTGGTGCTCGCTGGCAGCGGCACGGCGGCGATGGAGGCGGGGATCATCAACATCCTCAGCCGCGGCGACAAGGTGATCTGCGGCGACAACGGCAAATTCGGTGAGCGCTGGGTCAAGGTGGCGAAGGCCTACGGGCTGGATGTGCAGGTGATCAAGGCCGAATGGGGCCAGCCCCTGGACCCGGAAGCCTTCCGTGTGGCACTGGAAGCGGATACAGACAAAGCCATTCGCGCGGTGATCCTCACCCACTCGGAAACCTCAACGGGTGTGATCAACGATCTGGAAACGATCGCCCGGCACGTGCACGCCCACGGCCAGGCGCTGATTGTGGCCGACTGTGTCACCAGCCTCGGGGCCTGCAACGTGCCCATGGAGGCCTGGGGCCTCGACGTGGTGGGCTCCGGCTCCCAGAAGGGCTACATGATGCCGCCGGGTCTGGGCTTCGTGGCCATGAGCGAGCGGGCCTGGCAAGCGCACCAGCGCTCCGACCTGCCCAAGTTCTATCTGAACCTGGGCGCTTATCGCAAAGCGGCCGCCCAGGACAGCAATCCGTTCACCCCTCCGGTGAATCTCTACTTCGCGCTCGAGGCGGCCCTCGACATGATGCAGAGCGAAGGCCTAGAGGCGATTTTCACTCGCCATGAACGCCACCGTCGCGCCGTCAGCGCTGCCATGCACGCGATCGGCCTGCCGCTCTACGCGGCAGCGGGCCACGGCAGCCCCTCCATCACTGCGGTGGCACCCAGCGGCATCGATGCCGAAGTGCTGCGCAAGAAAGTGAAGGCCCGCTACGACATCCTGCTGGCCGGCGGCCAGGACCATCTGAAGGGCTCTGTCTTCCGCATCGGCCACCTCGGCTTTGTGTGCGACCGGGATGTGCTCACGGCGGTGGCGGCGATCGAAGCCACCCTGCAGGAGATGGGCATGGCGACAGCCACAGTGGGAGCCGGTGTGGCCGCCGCCGCCACTGAACTGGCCCGCTGAGCTGGGATGAACAGGGCGGCCTCGCATCGGGCCGCCTTCGGGCACCTTGCTACATTGCAAGGATGCGGGTGTAATTCAGTGGTAGAATGTCAGCTTCCCAAGCTGAACGTCGCCGGTTCGAATCCGGTCACCCGCTTTCAATCCACGGCTGAAAATTGCTGTCGCTCAAGCGATCTGCTCGCTTGGCACTCACTGGCGGCATGCCAGAGGTTGACTGGGGGTGGAAGGTGATGCCAGTGATTGGTTCAACCTTTTCACAGTGCTTCTCCCTGCTGGGTCGGTTCATTGCCTGAGCTGAACTTCCACCCGTGTGGGGTGAGCCTAGTTTGATGCCTCGGCAGGTCGCTCGGGTTGAGGGTTGGCAGAGAGCGGGGCTGAGTGCGGCCCAACATCACCACCCAAGCAAACTTGTCCAGGCGGCGATTCAACCAACGACCGATCGATCCCCAGGCACTGCGGCGATATGAGGATGTTCGTTGGGCGATCCACAGGATCGACGGAGATCATCAGCTCCACTGCCCAGCGACTTCCGTGTTGACCCTCCTTGATCGGTTCGGAGCGCCGCACAGGATCGACCGAACCCGAGACCTGACAAGCGACCTAAGATACGGTCCTGACCTGGTCTGACCCGCTGATGGTGCACCGCGTGCTGACCGAGACCGCCGTAAGCATCTCGGAACACAAGAAGAACCCCATGGCCACCGTGGCGGCCGGTGAAGGGATGGCGGTCGCGGTGCTCAACCGCAACGAGCCGGCCTTCTACTGCGTTCCGGCCCGGGCCTACGAGGAGTTGATCGATCTCGTGGAAGACCTGGAGCTGGGCCGCATTGCCGATGCCCGGCTGGCGGATGGAAAGGAGCCGCTGCGGGTCAGCCTCGATGCCCTATGAGCTGGCCTTTCATCCCGAGGCCCTGCGGGAATGGCGGACCTTGACCGCAGGGATTAGGGAGCAGTTCAAGAAGAAGTTGGCCGAACGGCTGATCGAACCGCGGATTCCCGCCAGCAAGCTGCGGGGCTCCAGTCATCGCTACAAAATCAAGCTCCGTGCCGCTGGTTTCCGTTTGGTCTACGACGTGCGGGATCGCGATGTGCTGGTGCTTGTTGTGGCAGTGGGCAAGAGGGAGCGCAATGCTGTCTATCGCCATGCCGATCAGCGCTGAAGCCCATGCCCCATGGCAACTCCAAGCCCTCTGAGCTGGATGAGCTACGCCAGGAAGACGCCCGACTGATTGCCCTGCTGGAGGCCCAAGGAATCGGCTGGCGCTCCGGCGCACCTGCCCCATCTTTACCTGCGCCGATTTCAGTCCAGGCCCCAGTCAGTGGTCCCGTTTCCACGCAGGAGAAGGTGGCGCTGTTCCGGCGTCTCTGCCGCGGCCGTGACGATGTCCATGCCCTGCGCTGGCAGAGCAACAGCAACGGGCGATCGGGCTATGCGCCGGCCTGCGCCAATGAGTGGAGGCAATGCTGCGCCATGACATCTGCGTGCTGCAAGCGCCGACAGCCTTCGGGAAAACCGTGTGGCGGCAGCGATCCTGACTTGGCGGGGCGTGAACACCCTGGTGCTGATGCACCGGGCCGAGCTGCTGCGCCAGTGGCAGGAGCGACTCCAGACCTTCCTGGATGTCCCGCCCGAAGCGATCGGTCCCATCGGTGGTGGCAAGACCAGACCCACAGGCCGCCTCGACATTGCCGTGATGCAGTCGCTGGTGCGCAAGGGCGAGGTCAACCCTGTGGTGCAGAACGACGGGCAGGTGATCGTCGACGAATGTCATCACTTCGCCGCAGCCTCCTTTGAAACGATCTTGCGCCTGGTGAAGGCCCGGTACGTGCTCGGGCTGTCCGCCACTCTGGTGCGCCGCGACGGTCTGCAGCCGATCCTGTTCATGCAATGCGGACCCATCCGCCACACCGCCGAGCGGCCCGCCGGGGGGCCCCAGACTCTTGAGCTAGTGAGCCGCACCGAACGGATCGTGGCCGAGGACCTCGCCTGCTGGGGAGCGGGCCGCAAGCTGTTGTGGCTCAGTGAGCGCACCGGTCACATCACGGCGATCGCAGCCGCCCATGCCAGCGCAGCGCCACCCTGGCCGCGCTGGAAGCATTGCCGCCGGAGGCGCCCCGCATCGCGCTGGACATCCTGCTGCTGGCAATGCCCCGTGTCGTGGAAGGGGACGCTGCAGCAATACGCCGGCCGCCTGCACCGGCACCAAACTGGGAAAACCAGCGTGCGGATCATCGACTGGCTCGATCTTGGCCATCCTGAGCCGCAACGCAAGTGGGAGCGGCGGCTACGGGGCTATCGGGCGACGGGATAGTCGCTGATTTCAGATCAGCAACCCATGCCGAGCTTCTGGTCCTGAAGGAGATCGACAATCTCTCGGAAGCAACTGCGCTCAAGAGAGCCCAGTTCGATTTCGTAAACACCGACGCCTCTGTCGAAGGGGATCACACCGCAAGGCCGAGGACCCATGGCTTCTCACAGACCTTCTCGCATCCAGCCCTGCAATCCCTTGAGACTCATTGCTGTGCAGGGACTCTTGTTAATTGCTTGAGAAGCTTCCCAAGCCGAACGTCGCCGGCTCGAATCCGGTCACCCGCTTGTTGATCCTTTCAAATGGTCTGCTTGACGTTTGACTGCTGAGGCAGTCCCACCTTAACTTGAAGAGGAAAAGAAGAGGCGTTTGGAATCATCGCGAGAAGCGAATGCACCACACTCATTGGCGATTAGGGAATGAGACAAACCCTTCTTCAATACTGACGGTTTTGAATTCCATCGGTCGGAGTGGACATTTCGATGATGGATGCATGCCCAGCGTCCAAGCCCAATAATGAATGGAACTTCTTTCCTGGGCGCAACGGATGCCCTGACCCAGCGGGCATGCATGGGGTCGTCACAGGCCAAGCCGGTGGCTTGCGAAGTAAAAAGCTACGGATCACCCGCCTTGGCGTGATCTGAATCCTCCGTCAGCCTGCCCGGAACAGAAAATCCCAGCAAACCTGGCTGGCTGGCTCAGGCGCGCGGCTTGATCAGTTGGAGCACCTGTGGCCCCAGCCCCCCCACGCGACGCTCGCAATCCAGCATCTGCAGGATGGAACGGGCAGATTCGGCAAGATCGCCATCATGGGCAGCCGCTTGAGCTGCAGACTCATGCCGGGAGATCTCTTCCAAAAGAGCTGAACGCTGCTCGTGAGCAACTGCTTTCACAACCATACGTTTATCGACGACCGTCAAAACCGGACTACAGGCTTGATGCAAGTGTATGGGTTTCCAAGCGAAACTGCCTGCTTTTCAGACACATCAAAAGAATTCAGCTTCTCAGACCATCTCGGGGCAGAGCCAGGGGCCCATGCTCATGTTCCGGGCTCCTCCCCGTCGTCGGCAAGATCAGCAATCTGAGCCCTCAGTGTTTCGACCCGGGAATGATCACCCCGGCTGACCGCCACGGCCAAGGCGAATTCAAGCTTTTCGCGTTGGTGACCCCGCTCCACGTAAGCGGAGGGGGGGCTGCAGGAAGGAAAGGTGCGGGAGGTGGACGATCCGTTGGTGTTCGGCCCCGTCAATGCAAGGGACCTGGGCAGAGGGCAAGCGGGATAGGTGAAGGCCACGTTCGCTTTCTTTTCATTCTGCCACCCCTGACCAGTAAGGCGAGAGGATGTGCGCTAAGCAGCTTCGCGGTAGGCCACAGGCTCCTGCTGCGGTTGCGGTGCGGAATCGAGGAAACCCTCGGGAACCAGGAAACCCTCGGGAACCAGCTCCGGGGAGGGAGCGGGTTCCTCAAGCAGCTGGCGGCAATCCTGAAGCAGCGCTTCCACGTGGTCGAGGGCATCAAGCTGAGCCTGATCCGGCGACTCTGGTCGCTGGATCGCCGTTTCGAGAGCCCCAAGCCGTTGTTCCAGCTTCACCAGCCGATGGGAAAGGGCGGCCACCGTCTGGGCCAGATCTTCGGCAGTTCGAGTGATCCGGAAAGACACCGATTCGGTTGTCATCGCAGGCAAAGGCGGTAACGCCGATGACAACACAGATCTCGGTCTCGCTCAAGTCGTCTTTCAGACTGACGGACTCTCCAGCGGATCGCCCCATGGCTGCACCAGTGACATTGGTGCTTTACGTGCTCTGCGGGACCGCCGGGGGCCTGCTGGCTCTGCGCACCGGAATTCCTGCTGCTCCCTTAGCCGGCGCGCTGCTGGGGGCGGCCGTTGTGAGCATGAGCGGGCGCCTCGAGGTGGCCCAATGGCCCACGGGAACCCGCACCCTGCTGGAGATCGGCATCGGTACGGTGATCGGCACCGGGCTCACCGCCGCCGCTTTATCGGAGCTGCGACTGCTGTGGCGACCGGCAATCCTGATCACCGTGGCGCTTGTGGCCACCGGCCTGGTGGTGGGGTTGTGGTCCAGCCGGCTGCTGGGCGTTGATCCGATCATCACCCTGCTGGGAGCGGCACCTGGGGGCATCAGCGGCATGAGCCTGGTGGGAGCTCAGTTCGGCGTGGGGGCCGCGGTGGCCGCTCTGCATGCTGTGCGCTTGATCACCGTGCTGCTGGTGTTGCCGTTGATCGTGCGGCTGGTGCTCGGTGGCGCGGGTGGTTCGTCATCGGGCTGAACCTCGCCCGGGTGGCCCTGGCGGCAAAGGGCAGAAGCCCCTCGACAGCCGAAGCATGGCCGATACGTTGGGCGCAGCAGCCCCAGGGCCCCCTCCACCCCTCCATGCAGCACCACATCGTTCGCACCGCCTCTCTTCGCACCACCTCCCTTGCCGCGGGTTTGTTGACACTGGCCGCCACGCTCCTGACGGCCGGGACCCTCCCGCAACCTGCCCTGAGCCAGCCAGCCGCGGCGCTGCCCGACGACCAGGGCAGCAAAGGCGCCCAGGTGTATTGCTTCATGCGCAAGGCGGGCAACAACCACGAGGTCAGCTGGACGGCGGCCTACGCCCTGCTCCGGCGCCAATCCGCGAGCTTGTTCAAGACCTCCCCCGAACATGGCGCCGTGATGATCACCGAAGCGGTGGTCAACAATCCAGACGCGTTCCCCGACTGCGGCCAGTACCTCGGAGCACTGTTCGGCAGTGAGAAACCGCCTGCTCCCACAGTGACCTCCAGCGGCCCGGTGCCGATCCAGCGGGGCCTGACCCGTGAGGAGCGCTACAACAATTGAAGGCGCTGCGCAGCTGTTGAATGGAAGCCGGGTGCAGGGGGTCCGCCTGTTCTCCACCATCGCCCTGGCCGGTTGGGCGTTGATCGCCTGTGGTGTCCAGCCCGTGGAGGTGGGCAACGCACCGGCCAGCGACGACTGCCTGCGGGAAGTGACGCTGGAGGAACTTCCGGCGGCACTACAGCGCTGCGACGCGTCGGTGCAGGCATTTCCCTCCGATCCCCGCCCCTTGAGCGAGCGTTCGGTGCTGCACAGCCTGGGTGGCGATCAAGCGGCCGCCTGCCGGGACATCGAACGGGCCGCCCTGTTGCTGCGGCAACAGGGCGGCAAGGCTGTTGATGGCCAGCTGGCCATCGACATCCGCATCCGGCTGGAGGGCTGCCAGGAGAAGGCGCCGCTGGGCGGCTCCTGATCTGGGCGCCACTGCCCCGCCCTGGGCTCACCAGCGCTCGATCAGCTGCCGCACCATCGCCGGCAGCGCCTGGCGCCGCAGCGTCGTCTGACGGCCTTCCAGCAGCAGCGTGATCCGCTCGGCCTTGCTGGCGATGATCCCGTCCACCAGCTGGTCGGCCACGCCCAGCTGCAACCAATGGCTGGTGAGCGGGCCGACCATGCCGATCCGGTGGCAGCGGTCTTCCGCCTGCTCCGCGTCCCCCGGTGTCCAGGGGCGCTCCAGCAGCACCACGTGGGAGGCCCTGTGCAGCGTGAAGCCCAGGCCACCGGCCCCGAAGGTGGCCACCAGGCAAGGGGTCGCCCCGGCCTGGAAGCGATCCACCTGCGCCTGGCGCTCGGCCGCCTTCAGCCGCCCGGTGAGCAACGCCCCGCCCAGGCGCGCCTGCAGCTGTTCGGCGCTGGCCACGAAGGCGGTGAACAGCACCACCGCCTCCCCCTCGCGCAGCAGGGCCTCCACCAGCTGGATGGCCGCAGGCAACTTGTGCTGGGCACCGATCCGGCGCAGCGCGGTGAGCATGGCCAGGTGCTCGGCGTCGCGGCGCACCTCGCCCCTGGCGGCACGTTGGCGGTAGTCGTCCAGCTTGTGCGCCAGTTCCCGCTCAAACGCCAGTGTCTGGAGCTCGCTGAGCTCCACCGGCAGCATGCGGCGGTGCTTGGGAGGTAGGTCGAGGCAATCCTGCTTGCGCCGGTGGAGCACGAGCGGGCGGGTCAGCCGCTGGAGTTCATCGAGCCGCTCGGCTCCGGTCGCCTGCCATTGGCGCCGTCCGCCCTGCTCGCTCCAATGCCCCTGACAGAACCGCTCCTCGTAGAAGCGCCGGTCGTGGGCGAGGGGATGGCCGATCGCCGCCAGCAGCGGAAACAGCTGGACCGGGCGCCCGTTCTTCATTGGGGTGCCGGTGAGCAACCAGATCGCCCGCAGCCGGGGATGTCTGGACAACCGCAGCAGGGCCTGGGTACGCGCCGCCTGGATGTTCTGGGCGAAATGGGCCTCGTCCACGATCAGCACGGTGGCGGCCGGCGGCAACAATCCCGGCAGGGCGGCCCAGCTGATCAGCTCCAGATCAAGCGAAAGGGCAAGGCCCTCCTGCCGCCAGTGGGGATGGAGGGCGGCTGGAGCCACCACGGCGATGCGGCAATCCGCAGCCCGGACCATGGCCCGGGCCGCCATCAATGCGGTGAGGGTCTTGCCCAGGCCCATGGCATGGGCCAGCAGGGCACCGCGGCGAGCCAGCAGCCAACGCGCCGCCAGCCGCTGATGGGCGAAGAGGCGGCGCCCATCGGCCAGGGGCTGATCAAGGGCGGCCTGGGCCACGAGGGTGCGGTGCGGCGGCAGCGGCGGCAACGGCTGCTCCAGCCACGCCATCCACTGCGCCAGCTCCGGATCGATCCGGAAGCGCTGGCCGAGCAGGTGGCGCAAGACCAGCGACGCCTCGAGCGGAAACGCCCAGCATCCACGCCGTGCCTGCCACTGGCCACGGGGCCTTATGGCGCGCAACTGGGCCTGGGTGACGGGATCGAAAGGGGACACCACCTCGATCTGCCCGCACGGACCGAGGCGCAGCAGACAAGTGGCGGCGGTAACCTTGCTGGCTCCGGCGGAGCGGCTGGCGACGGGAGAGCGGCTGACGGCTGGGGCTCTGCAAGCGGGCCGAAGACAAATTTAGTCGAATCTGCGCGGAGGGCAACAGTTGGCGATGAAGGCTGAAAAAAGCAATCCTCGACACATTGACATCCCTTGAGGTGGGGGCAAACTCTCCGCAACTGAGCCATCAGGATGCACGCGAGAGATGCGGTGTTCCTTGAAGATCTCTGCCCCAAACTTCGCGTCAGACGTTGGCGCCAATCTCTCCACAAACACACTGAAAATCGTTGTATTTACTGCGGCAATCGCTCCGAATCCATTGATCATCTGATGCCCCGCTGCCGTGGTGGCCTGAGCGTGACCGCCAACTGCGTGCCGGCCTGCCTGGCCTGCAACGGCCACAAGAGCGATGCCGATGCCTTCGATTGGTACCGGCGGCAACGCTTCTACGACCCAAGACGGGCCATGGCCATCCGTGCCTGGATGGATGGGGATCTACGCCTGGCGGTGCGGCTGCTCGAGTGGGCCAACCCGGAACCTGCCGCCACCCCGCCCCACAAAACCGGAGCGGCTCCAGCAGCACCGGACTGGGCCTTCCAGGCGGCCTGAGCCCCCTGGCCGGCTCACCCGGCCTGAGCTGCTTGACCGGCTCACCAGACCCGGCAGGCCGCTGGGCCGTTGTGGCGGACGCAGATCCCCTCTTCCCGCTCAGGGGCTTCCGGGGCGATCACAGCAACGGCCAGCACGAGACCGAGGGCGAGCACGGCCGGCGCCCACGCCTTGACGGTGTTCCAGGTGGCCGCCAGAGCAGGGGGGAGCGCGGCGCGGCGATGACTCCGGGCGACGAAGCGGCCGGATACCACCCCGCGGGAGCTAGAGAGAGAAGAGGCGGTCATCACCGAAAGCCATGAATGTGATACAGGTGTACTCATGATGTCAGGAGATGTCAATGCCCGGCCAGCCAATGTGCTGGTGCTGGGCGGTGGCTATAGCGGGCTGCGGTTCGCCAGCGCCCTCACCGAACGTGGGCTGCCGGTGGCGGTCACCTCCCGCCGCCGACCGGCCCAGCCGGAGGCGCACACCCCCTGGAGCTCTTCTGGCAGCGAACTGCCGGTGCGCTGGCTGAGCTTTGACCCGGATAACGGCGTGTTGCCCGATGCGGAGGCACTGGACGGCACCACCCATGTGCTGGTGACGATTCCTCCCGACGGGCAGGGAAACGATCCGGTGCTCGAACATCTGGCTCCGGTGCTGGCCCAGCTGCCCCTGCAGTGGATCGGCTACCTCTCCACCACCGGCGTCTACGGCGACCATGGTGGTGACTGGGTGGATGAAACCACAGCTCCTGCGCCACGGGCGTCACGAAGCCGTTCCCGGTTGGCCTGTGAACAGGCGTGGGATTGCAGCGGCCTGCCGGTGCAGATCTTCCGACTGCCGGCGATCTATGGGCCAGGTCGCTCCCCCTTCCAAAACCTGCTGCAGGGCACCAGCCGGCTCGTGCACAAGCCAGGCCAGGTGTTCAGCCGCGTCCATGTGGACGACATCGTGGGGGGGTTGATGCACTGCATCGGCCTGCCACCCCAGCGCCGCCCGCGGATCGTCAACCTCGCCGACGATCGCCCCTGCCCGTCGACCGAAAGCCTGGGCTACGCCGCCCATCTACTGGATTGCAAACTTCCCGCCGTGGAGCGCTTCCAGGACATCTCCGATGGCATGAGCCCGATGGCACTCAGCTTCTGGGTCGAAAACCGCCGCACCAGCAATCAGCGGCTCTGCCACGAGCTGGGCTACACCCTGCGCTACCCCAGTTACCGGGAGGGATTTCGCGAGGCCCTCGCTGAAGAGCGAAGGGCTGAGGAGCTCCAAAACAGCTAGCCCATCGCTTGCCCCCCAGCCGCCGCCTGGCAGTGCCACCACTGCCTCTGGCAAGCTCCGCCAGCACCGCTCAGCGGCGGGTGAACACCCGATCAATGGTGCTGCCATCGGAAGTTGTCTTGCTGGCACCGGGCTTGGGGCACACCCCAGCCGCATCAGGCTGAAGGTTCTGGAGGGTGGGCAGCTTCGTGTCCTGCATGAAGCGGCAACCATCCACGGTGATCCACCCCCGTTCCAGACCAGCGGCAGTACTGACCACCGCGAGCCCGATCAGAAACCAGCGAAACATGACGCCACCTTCCTGCCCTGATGACTCTAGGTCCGATCCCATTGCTGTCTCCCTTGGTGACCCGGCCGGCATCGGCGCGGAGGTCACCCTCAAGGCACTGGCGCTGCTGGGCGATCGGCAGAGGGATGTGGTGCTTGTGGGCTGCCGCCGCTGGTTGGAACACACGCACCGGCGCCTGAGGCCGCTGAGCGCCGTTCCGCTTGCCGACCCCTGCAACCTGGAGATTCTCGACCTGCCGCTTGAGGCAGCGCCAGAAACCGGCCAGGGCTCGGCAGCCAGTGGTGCCGCCAGCTTCGCCTGGCTCACCGCTGCCACCGAGCTGGTGATCACCGGCCGCTGCCGCGCGCTCACCACCGCGCCGATTGCGAAGCATGCCTGGCATGCGGCAGGCCATGCCTACCCCGGCCAGACCGAACGGCTGGCGGAGCTGGCCGGCGGTAAGGAGGCCTCGATGCTGTTCACGGCCCGATCCCCCCTGGCCGCCTGGCGCCTGAACACCCTGCTGGCCACTACGCACATCCCCCTGGCGGCCGTACCGGGCTGCCTCGATGGGGCGCTGGTGGAACGCAAGCTCGACACTCTGCTGACCTTCTGCCAGCGGTTCAAGCCCCATCCGCGGCTGTCGGTAGCGGGCCTGAATCCCCATGCCGGCGAAGCGGGCCAGCTCGGGAGTGAGGAGATCGAGTGGCTGGAGCCGGCACTGGATCGCTGGCGACAGCGCCATCCGGGGGTGGAACTGGTGGGGCCGGTGCCGCCCGACACCTGCTGGCTGGACGCCGCCGCCGCCTGGCGCGGCGAAGGCCCGGGATCCGACGGTTATCTGGCTCTGTATCACGATCAGGGCCTGATTCCGGTGAAGCTGCTCGCCTTCGATGCGGCGGTGAATGTGAGCCTGGGACTGCCGTTCCTGCGTACCTCCCCCGATCACGGCACCGCTTTCGACATCGCCGGCCGGGGCGTCGCCCGCGCCGACAGCATGGTGGCGGCGCTCAACGCCGCCTGGGAACTGGGCTGATGGGCAACTGGGTTAGTGCTGAGCAAGGCTGATGGGCGCCGCGCTGATTCAGCCGGGCTTGACGCGCATCAGCACCTGGCCGAATTCCACCGGGGTGCCATTCTCCACCAGGATTTCCACCACCTGGCCACTCATTTCCGCCTCCAGTTCGTTCATCAGCTTCATCGCCTCGAGAATGCAGACAGGCTGGCCAACCGAAATCGCGCTGCCGAGCTCCACGAAGGGCGGATCGCCAGGCGACGCCGCCCGGTAGAAGGTGCCCACCATCGGTGCGGTGACATCCACCAGATCGGCGCGCACGGCGGCTGCGGCAGGCGGCGCAGAGGGTGGCTGGGGTGCGGCAGGTGCGGGCGCGGCCGGCACGGGGGCTGCCATCGCTACCGGGGCGTAGGCGGCAGGCGCAGCGACGGGGGGGGGAGCCGGCAGATTGCGCCGCACCTCAAGGCGAAAATCCTCTCCCTCCAGCTTCAACTCCTGGATGTCGCTGCCTTCAAGGAAGGTGAGCAGGGCATGGAGCTGGTTGTTGTCGAGTTGCATGGCGCTTCAGGACTCCCGACCCAGGTAGCTGTCGGTGCGGGTATCGATCTTGATCTTTTCACCAATCGAGATGAACAGCGGCACCATCACCTGGGCGCCGGTTTCCACAATCGCCGGCTTGGTGCCACCGGTGGCGGTGTCGCCCTTGACGCCGGGGTCGGTCTGGGTGACTTCGAGCACCACGGAGTTGGGCAGCTCCACCTCGAGCGGCGCCCCATTCCACGACACCACGTTGACCTCCATGCCCTCCTTGAGGTATTTGCGCCCATCCCCGATCTGATTGGCGGTAAGGCGCGTTTCCTCGTAGCTGCCCATGTCCATGAAGACGTAGTCGTCGCCTTCCATGTAGGTGTGCTGAAGGGTGGACTTCTCCAGCAGGGCCTGGGCAACGGTTTCGCCGGCGCGGAAGGTTTTCTCCACCACGCTGCCGCTCTGCACCGCCTTGAGCTTGGTGCGAACGAAGGCGGAACCCTTGCCGGGCTTTACATGCAGAAACTCGACGACCCTCCAGACCTGACCATCCAGCTCGATCGTGGTGCCTGTACGAAAGTCGTTGCTGGAGATCATTCCAAGGGAACGGGTCAGCGGGATTGTACGGCTGCCCTTCTGCCCCACCCTGCCGCACGGCGACGGCGACATCACCGGATGGGACTGGGCCGTCCGGCTGTGCCAAAGTCCGGAAAACGGCAGACGGACAGATGCGGACGACCCGGATCGGTGGTTTGTGGGCCCTGCTCCTGGCCGTGGTGCTCAGCGCAGCGACGGGGCTGAGCGCGGCGCAGCCCGCCGCTGCAGCCCTGCCTCCGGGCAATGCCGTCACCGATCCGGCCGCCCTGCTGCGGGATGCGCTGCCGATCGAAGCCACCGATCTGCAGGATCTCCAGCACCGGCTCGAGAGCACCAGCGTCGACCTGCGCGCCAAACGCTGGAGCGCCCTTAACAATGTGGTGCGCCGCTGCCAGTCGCTGCTGGGCACCCGCCGGGTAGGGCTGCTCGACAGCTTCGACCCGGCAGACCGCGACAAGGCGGAAGCCCTGCTGGAGCAGCTGCAGGACTCCCTCCAGGCAATGGCGACAGCGGCTGAGGGCCAGGACCGGGACGCCTTCCTCGACGCTCGCCGCGAGGCACTCAGCCGGATCGGTGCCGCCGAGGCCGAGCTGGTGGGACCGTTCCCGTTCACGATCCCGGCCGCCTTCGACGACCTGCCACGGCTGCTGGGCAGGGCCACCGTCAGGCTCACCACCACCAAGGGCGAGCTCACCGCCGTGGTGGATGGCTACAACGCACCGCTCACCGCAGGGGCGTTCGTGGATCTGGTGCAGCGCGGTTTCTATGACGATCTGCCCTTCATTCGGGCGGAAGACTTCTACGTGCTTCAGACCGGCGATCCCGCCGGCGCCGCCGACGGCTTCGTGGATCCCAAGACCCAGCGCAACCGCCCGGTGCCCCTGGAAATCAAGGTGCCCGGCGAAGCGGCCCCCTTCTACAACCAGACCTTCGAGGACCTGGGCCTGTTCAAGGCCACCCCGACCCTGCCCTTTGCCACCAAGGGCACCCTGGGCTGGGCCCATTCCGATGAAGCCCTCGACGACGGCTCCTCCCAGTTTTTCCTCTTCCTCTTCGAAGCCGAGCTGACCCCGGCGGGGCTCAACCTGATTGATGGGCGCTATGCCGCCTTCGGCTACGTCACCGACGGCTTTGAAGTGCTCCAGGAGCTCACTGCCGATGACGGCATCGTCAAAGCCACGGTGCTGGAGGGGGCCGAGAACCTGCGGCCCCATGCCTGAGCGCCAGGGCACCGGCGGCGCGGGCCCCACGCTCGGCGATCTGGGCGAATGGCACCTGCTCGACCGACTGCGGGCCTTCGCGCCGCCGGGTCAATTCGATGACGACGCCGCCCTGATCGAGGAGCGCGGTGGCGGGGTGCTGGTGGTCAACACCGATGTGCTGGTGGAAGGGGTGCATTTCAGCGACGCCACCATGGGGCCCGTTGATCTGGGCTGGCGTACCGCCGCCGCCAACCTGTCGGACCTGGCCGCCATGGGCTGCCGTGAGGTGGTGGGGCTCACCGTGGGCCTGGTGGCGCCACCCCGCACCCCTTGGACCTGGGTGGAAGGGGTCTACGGCGGCCTGACTGCGGCGCTGGCCCCCTGTGGCGCGCCCCTGCTGGGGGGCGACTGCAGCAGCGGCAACGAGCGCCTGCTGGCGGTGACGGCCCTGGGGCGGCTGGGCCCGCAGGGACCGATCCGGCGGCAGGATGGCCGCGCGGGCGACGTGCTGGTGTGCAGCGGGCTGCATGGGCTCAGCCGCCTGGGTCTGGCGCTGCTGCTGGAGCAACCCATGCACGGGCTCCGGAGCGGCAGGATCACCGCGGCTGATCTGCCAGAAGAGCTGCGGCAGCGGGCCATCGCAGCGCACCGGCGCCCACGGCCGCGGCTGGATGTGGTGGCAGCCCTGGAGCAAAGCCAGCCCCCCGGCGATCCTTGGCGAGTGGGCGGCACCGACAGCAGCGATGGGCTCGCCGCAGCACTCACGGCCATCGCCCGCACCAGCGGCTGCGATGCGCTGCTGGATCGCTCCGCCCTGCCGATCGATCCGGCCATGGCACCGTTGGGGGAGGCCACCGACTGGTGCCTCGGCGGAGGGGAAGATTTCGAGCTGGTGCTGGCCCTGCCGGAGCGCTGGGCCCAGCGTCTGGAGGCTTGTCTGCCTGGAATGCGACGCCTCGGCCGGTTGGTGGCCGGCACGGGCCAGTTGCTCTGGCAGGGCACAAAGGAACCGGTGCGGGACGCCGCTGGGTTCAGCCATTTCGGCTGAAGCGTGCTGAAGGCGGTGGCTGGGTCAACCAACCTCGCGGCGGCCCCACAAA
Source organism: Synechococcus sp. ATX 2A4 (assembly GCF_024346375.1). Classification (GTDB taxonomy): domain Bacteria; phylum Cyanobacteriota; class Cyanobacteriia; order PCC-6307; family Cyanobiaceae; genus MW101C3. Next base: position 78,762 of record NZ_JAGQCV010000009.1, read on the forward strand.
AAAAGAGCCTTCCTGCCAAACCCCTCGCTCAGGAGAGGCCGTGCAGGAAGACCCGATTCAGGTGTCAGAACGGCGCGCTTCAGAAGAACGCTGATCCGGACGAACGTGGAACGGAAGGATCAGACCCAGTGGCGGGCCACCACTTCGGCCAGATCGACAACGCGCTGGCTGTAGCCCCACTCGTTGTCGTACCAGGAGATCACCTTCACCATGTTGTCGCCCATCACCAGGGTGAGGTCGGCGTCGACGATCGTGGATTCATCGGTGCCGGCGTGGTCGGAGGACACCAGCGGCAGATCGGAATACTTGATGATTCCCTTCATGCCGTTCCGTGACGATTCCTCGAGCACCGCATTCACTTCTTCCCGCGTCGTTCCGCGGCCGACTTCCAGCACCAGGTCAACCACCGATACGTTCGGGGTCGGTACCCGCAGCGCGATGCCGTTGAGCTTTCCCTTCATGGGGGGGTACACCAGGGCCACCGCCTTGGCAGCGCCGGTGGAGGTGGGCACAATGTTGATGGCTGCAGCGCGGGCGCGGCGCAGATCGCGGTGGCTGGCATCAAGGATGCGCTGGTCACCGGTGTAGCTGTGGGTGGTGGTCATCGTGCCTTTGACGATGCCGAAGGCCTGATCCAGCACTTTCACGAGCGGCGCCATGCAGTTGGTGGTGCAACTGGCATTGCTGATGATGTCGAAACCGTCGTGGGTGTACTGATCGGCGTTCACACCCACCACGAAGGTGCCGATGCCATCGCCTTTGCCAGGAGCGGTGATCAGCACTTTGCGTGCTCCGGCCTGAATGTGTTTGCCGGCACCTTCTTTGTCGATGAACACGCCGGTGGCTTCAATCACCAGATCCACACCCCATTCCTTCCAGGGAAGGTTCAAGGGGTTGCGGTCGGAGAAGCACTTGATGGTGCGTCCGTTCACGATCAGGGCGTCATCGGTGTGGCTCACCTTGGCGTCCCGGATCTTGCCGAGCATGGAGTCGTACTGGAGCAGGTGCGCGTTGGTGCGCGGATCGGACGTGTCGTTGAGGCCGACGATTTCGATGCCTGTGTTCTCGCCGCGGCTCAGCCAGCAACGCATGAAGTTGCGACCAATCCGGCCAAATCCATTGATCGCAACACGCAAAGCCATGGCAACAGCGGGCAAACCCGCTAATAAGGGAGGTTTTGGCTGCCGATCATACAGAAATGGCGCCCCGGCTCCCAGGGCACCAGATCGGGTTCCACAAGGTGTCTTCGCAGGGACAAGCGGGGATCTCGCCGCTTAAGTTTCGGAGCATCCTGGAGACGCCGTTGGGACTGCTGGTCGACCGCGGGCAGCCTTTGCACTTCATCGGAGTCGGCGGAATCGGCATGTCCGCCTTAGCCGAGATCCTGGTGGAGCGGGGCTTTTCCGTCAGCGGCTCCGATCCGCGTGACAACAGCGTGCTGCAGGGCCTGCGCCGCCGGGGAGTGCGGGTGTTTCAGGAGCAGAGCCCCGCCACCATCGAGGCGATCCGCGCCACCGCCACAGCCGGGGCCGATCCGCAGATCGTGGTGAGTTCCGCCGTGCCCCAGACCAACCCCGAGCTGGTCGAAGCCCGCCGCGTGGGCCTGCCGGTGGCGCACCGCTCCGATGTGCTGGCGGCCCTGATCAACAGCCAGGACGCGATCGCGATCGCCGGCAGCCACGGCAAGACCACCACCAGCACGATAGTCGCCACCCTGCTGGCCGCCACCGCGAACGACCCCACGGCCGTGATCGGCGGCATCGTTCCCGGCTTCGGCAGCAACGCCCGCGTGGGCAACGGCAGGCTGCTGGTGGCGGAAGCCGATGAATCCGACGGTTCGCTGGTCAAGTTTCAGCCCAGCCTGGGGCTGATCACCAATCTCGAGCTCGACCACACCGACCACTACGCCGACCTGGAGGCCCTGATCGGCACCCTGCAGCAGTTCGCCTCCGGCTGCGGCACCCTGCTGACCAACCACGACTGCCCGGTACTGCGCGAACGTTTCCGGCCCGACGCCTGCTGGTCGATCGAAAGCGCGGACGGGGTCGACTTTGCGGCCATCGCCCTGGCGGCAGAGGGGGACGGCACCGTGGCCGAGTTCTACGAGCGGGGCACAAAGGTGGGGGAATTCCGGCTGCCGCTGCCCGGGCGCCACAACCTCAGCAACGCCACGGGCGCCCTGGCCGCCTGCCGCCTTGAAGGGGTGCCCTTCGAGGCGCTCTGCCAGGCCATCCCTTCCCTGAGCGCCCCCGGCCGGCGCTTCGATTACCGCGGCAGCTGGCAGGGGCGGCTGGTGGTCGACGACTACGCGCACCACCCCAGCGAAGTGCATGCCACGCTCACGATGGCGCAGCTGATGGTGAGCACGGGCCGCAGCCCGCTGCCGGCGGTGCCTCGGCGGGTGGTGGCCGTGTTCCAGCCCCACCGCTACAGCCGCACGGCCGAGTTCGGTGAAGCCTTCGCCCAGGCCCTCGGACTGGCTGATGCGGTGCTGCTGGCGCCCTTGTATTCCGCCGGCGAAGCGCCATTGCCAGGGATATCCAGCGGATCGCTGGGGGAGCGCATCGCCGCCCTGCATCCCGCGCTCGAGGTGCGCGTGGCGACCGACATGCAGCACCTGGCGCAGGACGTGGCAACGCTGAGCCAGGACGGAGACCTGGTGCTGGCGATGGGGGCCGGGGATGTCAACGGGCTGTGGGAACGGCTCACGGGCCTGCCCGGCGCCGCCGTCGCCACACCCCTGGCCGCCTGAGGGATGGCGGGCGGCGAACCACCGGCCAACCTGAGCGCCCAGCTGCCGCTCGCCGGCCACACCACCTGGAAGGTGGGAGGCCCCGCTGAGTGGTTCGGGGAGCCTTCCAGCGAGGAGGAGCTTCAGGCCATGGCCCAGTGGGCCTGGGGACAAGGCCTGCCCTGGCGTCTGATTGGTGCGGGCTCCAACCTGCTGATCAGCGACACGGGCCTGGCAGGACTGACCCTCTGCTCTCGCCGCCTGCAGGGAAGCCAGCTGAACCCCGCCGATGGTCTGGTGGAAGCCCGAGCCGGAGAACCGATTCCCACCCTGGCGCGCCGAGCTGCCCGGGCCGGCCTCAGCGGGCTGGAGTGGGCTGTGGGCATTCCCGGCACCGTGGGAGGTGCCGTGGCGATGAATGCCGGTGCCCAGGGGGGCTGCACGGCGGAGGTGCTGCGCGACGTCACGGTGGTGGCGCCCGAACCGGGCAGCGTTCCCTTCATCCTGCCGGCGTCGAGCCTGGAGTTCGCCTACCGCCACAGCCGCCTGCAGATGGAGCCGCTGCTGGTGCTCTCGGCCAGGTTCCAGCTCAGCGCCGGCCATGATCCGCGCGCAATCGACCGGCGCACCAGCGCCAATCTGCACAGCCGCACCGGCACGCAGCCCTACCACCTACCCAGTTGCGGCAGCGTGTTCCGCAACCCGGAACCGCTCAAAGCGGGCCGTCTGATCGAGGAACTCGGCCTCAAGGGATGCTCGGTGGGCGGTGCCATGGTGTCGCCGATGCACGCCAACTTCATCGTCAACACTGGGGAGGCCACCGCTGAGCAGATCAACGGCCTGATCGAACTGGTGCGGGAGCGGGTGCGTCAGGCCCATGGCCTGGATCTCCACCCGGAGGTGAAGCGCCTGGGCAGCTTCGATGCAGCCGCCGCCCTGGCTGACTGAACGGGGCGCAATCCGCACCAGAGGCCCCCCTGAAGGCCCGTTGCGGCCCACGTACTCTGAGGCCAAACGACATCTCTCCCATGGCAGGCTTCGGTCTTCCCAACTTCGGCCAGCTCACCGAAGCGTTCCGCAAGGCGCAGCAGATCCAGCAGGACGCCCAGAAGCTGCAGGACGAACTGGATGCCATGGAGCTGGAAGGCACCAGCGAGGACGGCCGCGCCAGCGTCTGGCTCTCGGGCAACCAGCAGCCGCTGCGGGTCAGGCTGGCCCCTGAGCTGGTGGCCTCCGGCGCCGAAGCCACCGAAACCGCCACCTTCGAAGCCCTCAGAGCCGCCTACGAAAAATCCACCGCCACCATGAAGGAGCGGATGGAAGAGCTCACCGGCGGGCTCAATCTGTCGGGGATGGGGGGCTGAGGCCTTCCTGCTCGCTCTGACGCAGCCGGCGCCGGGAAGGCTGGCGCTGGCGGCGATCGAGACGGACCTCGGGGCGCTCCGCCTGAACCTCCTGCTCCGGCAAGCGCCGCCCTGCCCCTGAGCCGCCAGTCGCCAGCAACTCTTCCAGCCCCTGCAGGTAGTGGGGGTAGCGGTCCCAGTCGGTGCCGACGCAGCAACCGGGGTCGCCGCGGTGCAGGCAGTTGCGGTAGCGGCACGCACCCGATCGCAGCGCCTGGCGCATCTCAGGAAACAGGGCGGCCAGCCGGCTGGGATCCAGCGGTAGATCGGGCCGGTTGAACCCCGGCGTATCGGCAAGCAGGGCCTCGGGCCCCAGGGCGAACAACTCCACATGGCGCGTCGTATGGCGGCCACGCTGCAACCGCCCCGACACCGCGGCCACCCGCAGCTGAAGCGCGGGAATCAGGGCGTTCAGCAGGCTGCTCTTGCCCACCCCAGAAGGGCCACACAGCACGGTGATGCCCGGTTCGGCCAGCCGCTGGCGCAACGCCTCCAGCCCCTCGCCAGTGGCCACACTCAGGCCGATCGGGTCATACCCCCAGCCCTTCAGGCGCACCAGCCAGGCCTCCAGGCCGGGGCGGGGCACCAGATCGATCTTGCTGAGCACCAACTCCACCTGCAGGTCGGTGGCCTCGGCCGCCAGCAGGAAGCGGGTGATCTGGACGGGATCCGGCTCCGGCTGTGCCAGCGCCACCACCACCAGCAACCGGGTGCAGTTGGCCACAGCGGGCCGCAGCAGCCGGCTGCTGCGCGGAAACAGGCGGCTCACCGCAGCGCGGCCAGCGGTCCAGTCGATGCCATCGAGGCTGACCTGATCCCCGACATGAACCTGCTGGCCGCTCTTGCCCAGCCGGGTGCGTCGCACACACAGCAGTTCGAGCTGCTGGCCAGGCCCATCCCGATCGAGCCGCACCCTGCAGAAGTTGGCTTGCAGAGCCACGACCCGGCCGGTGACCGGCTCCTGCTCCACGCTCAGGCCCCGGCGCGGCAGATCAGCAAACGCGCCCCGGCGCCGTCGGTGGGCTCGATGCCCAGCACTTCATGACCCTCCTCCCGGAGGCCCTCACTCACCAGCGATTCGGGTGCACCTGCATCGAGATCCACCTGCAGCCAGGCCCCCGGTGGCAGCTTTTCGAGCGCCAGGCGCGTGCGCACGAAATTCACAGGGCAAGGGGTGCCCCGCAGGTCGAGGCACTGGACCGGCACAGGAGTGGTGGTGGCTTCAGCGGGTTTCATGGGGATGGGGAGGCGGCTGCCGTCACCCGAACAGACCGCCGAACAGGCCGCTCTTGTGCGGGTGTTCCTTGCCGGAATGGTGCCCGGCGAGCTGATCGAGCAACTCCCGTTCGTGGCTGGAGAGCTTCGTAGGAATGTGCACCTTCACGGAGACGTGATGGTTGCCCCGCGCTACGGGATTGCCCAGCCGCGGCACCCCTTTGTTGGTGAGCGTGAGCGTGGCTCCGGGCTGGGTGCCGGCCGGAATCTCCAGAGTTTCCGGGCCATCGACGGTGTCGACTTCGATCTTGTCGCCGAGGATCGCCTGCAGGTAGCTGATCGTGACATCCGATTGGATGTGGATGCCTTCGCGGCGCAGGTGATCGTGGGCCTGCACAAACAGATACACGTAAAGGTCGCCGGCTGGGCCACCCCGTTGGCCCGCATTGCCCTCGCCCGTCACCCGCAGACGGGTGCCGGAATCCACGCCGGCAGGAATGGTGATGCGCAGCTTCTTGCGCACCTGCTGCACCCCCTGGCCGCCGCAATCGCCGCAGGGGTCGGCGATCACCTGCCCCGTGCCTTCACAGGTGGGGCAGGGCGCCACCTGGGTGAAGCTGCCGAACGGCGTGCGGGTGGCGCGGCGCACCTGACCGGATCCTCCGCAGGTGCCGCAGGTGGTGGGCCCGCTGCCGCGCTTGGCGCCGCTGCCGTCGCAGGTGGCGCAGGTTTCCAGATGGCGGATCTGGACATCGCGTTCCTGCCCGAACACGGCCTCGTTGAAGCTGATCGTGAGATCAAGGCGCAGGTCGTCGCCCTGGCGCGGCCCGCGCCGGCGCGGGCCGCTGGCACCGCCGGCCCCACCAAAGCCGCTGAAGAAGGTTTCGAACAGGTCGGCGAAGCCGCCCATGTCCGCCATGTCGGGTCCGCCGCCGGCACCGGATACACCCGCCTCACCGAACTGGTCGTAACGGGCGCGCGTCTGGGGGTCGCTCAGCACCTCATAGGCCCGGCCGATCTCCTTGAAGCGCTCCTCGGCGCCGGGATCCTTGTTGATGTCCGGGTGGTATTGCCGCGCCAGGCGGCGGTAGGAGCGTTTGAGGGTGTCGGCGTCGGCCTCACGGCTGACACCCAGCAGGTCGTAGTAATCGGCCATCAACTCGGGTCCGCGCCGGCCATGGGTTCATTGCCCCCGTCGGGGGCATTGGCGGCGCTGGACCCACCGGCGGGACCGGGGCCCATCGACACCTTGACGAGAGCATGACGGATCACCCGTCCCTCCAGTTGGTAGCCGCGCTGCAGCTCGGCGATCACCACATCTTCCACCACCTCGTCGCTGGGCTCGCGCAGCACGGCTTCATGCAGGTTCGGGTCGAACGGCTCCCCCTCCACGCGCATCGGCGACACGCCCAGATTCTTGAACACATCGACCAGCTGCTTGTAGAGCCCCTGATAGCTGCGATGCACGTCCTGAGCTTCCGGGTTCTGGGGGTCCAGCTGCTGACGCGCCCGGTCGAAGTTGTCGACCACCGGCAGGATCTCGGCGAGCGTGGAGCAGGTGATCTTCAGGCGCAGGTCGTCCTGGTCGCGGCTCTGGCGCTTGCGGAAATTGTCGAAGTCGGCGGCGATGCGCATGTATTGGCTGCGCACGCCCTCGTGCTCGGCCCTGAGGCTGCTGAGCGCTGCCTCCAGCTCCTGCACCCGCCGCTGGGGATCGCCGGCCTCGGAACCGGTGCCAGCCTGCACAGACGCTTCGGCCGAGGCCGCGGAGGCTTCGAGCTGGGTGATCAATTCATTCGCCTCGCTGGCAAGGCCCTCCACGGAGGCCTCCGTGGAGGCCACCTGAGGAGCCTCCGCAGGGGCCTCAGAATCCTGGGAGAAGGAAGAGGCTTCGCCACTCATGCCGGCTGGATCGCAGATCTGACATCTACATGTTGAAGGTTGACGCGCGCCTCCCACAAGCGGCGGAAGCCCGCACCTCGGCGGCCGCTGTTCTCCCGGTCCGTTGTGGGCTGCAGGGAGCCGGCGGCGCTCCAGCCGGATCTGGCTTAGAAAGGTGCCACGGGCGCGTGCCTGCGCGGCCGCCAACGGGTAACCCCCTCATCAGCCCCGCCCCGCCATGACCCTTTCGGCCACCCGTCCGGTGCCGGATGCCATCAGCCCCACCCAACAGCGCCTTGAGGTGGAGTTGTTGCTGGGGGAACGCGTGCTTCGTTCACAGGAGTTGGAGCAGGCCGATCCAAAGGCGTTTGAGGCCTGCCCTTCAATCAACAGTGAGCAGTGGCGCAGCCTCGGCTGCCTGCCGATCCGGCGTATCAGCAACCGAATCGTGGCCGCCGTGCCCACGTTCTGGGGGTTGGAGCAGCGCCGCGAGCTGATGGAGACGATCAGCGGCGACGGGCTCGAACCCGATCTGCGCCTGGGTCTCAAGGACGAAATCGAGGTGGTGCTCCGGGCACGGCTCGAAGAGCTGGCAGCAGCCGTCGCCCAGGGTGATGAAGGATCAAGCGATGCTCTGTCCAACCCCGATGAGGAGCAGGACGACAGCCAGCAGGAAGCCCGGGTGGAGCGGATCTCCCTGCTGGAGGATCTGAGCCTCGAACCGCAGCTGGACGAAGCTCCGCCGGAAGACGACGCCTTCATGAACCTGGAGGAGGGCATCGCCGCCTCCAGTGCATCGCCGGTGGTGAGCCTGGTGAACCGGATTTTGATCAAGGCGATCGACACCGACTCCAGCGATGTGCACGTGGAGCCTCAAGAAGAGGGTCTGCAGATCCGCTTCCGTCAGGACGGCGTGCTGCAACCACTGGAACTGCTGCCGAGAAGCCTGATCCCTGCGATCACCTCCCGGCTCAAGATCATGGCCGACCTGGACATCTCCGAACGCCGGATGCCTCAGGACGGCCGCATCCGGCGGGTGTTCAAAGGCCGCACCATCGAACTGCGGGTGAGCACCCTGCCCAGCCGCTGGGGGGAGAAGGTGGTGATGCGGCTCCTGGACAGCTCCGCCACCAAGCTCGGCCTCGACAAGCTGATCAGCTCACCAGCGATCCTCAATCTGGTGCGCACGCTGGGTTCCCGCCCTTTCGGCATGATCCTGGTCACCGGACCCACTGGATCAGGGAAATCCACCACCCTCTATTCCCTGCTCTCAGAGCGGAACGTACCGGGCATCAACATCTCCACGGTGGAAGACCCGATTGAGTACATGCTCAAGGGCATCACCCAGACCCAGGTGAACCGCGACAAGGGCTACGACTTCAGCAATGCCCTGCGGGCCTTCATGCGGCAGGACCCGGACGTGCTGCTTGTTGGGGAAACCCGGGACGGCGAAACGGCCAAGACCGCCATTGAAGCGGCGCTCACCGGACACCTGGTGCTCACCACCCTCCACTGCAACGACGCTTCCAGCGCGATCGCACGCCTCAATGAAATGGGGGTGGAGCCCTTTCTGATCAGTGCCTCCCTGTTGGGCATCGTGTCGCAGCGGTTGCTGCGGCGGGTGTGCATGAAGTGCCGGGTGAGCTACCACCCCGGCCCCGAGGAACTCGGCCACTTCGGCCTGCTGTCGACCCCCGACACCAAGGTCACCTTCTACAAAGCCTTTCGACCCGAACCGGATACCACCCATGTCTGCAGCGTCTGCCAGGGGCGGGGCTACAAGGGCCGCATCGGCGTTTATGAGGTGCTGCGGCTCAACGAAACGATTGCGTCAGCGGTGGCTCAGGGGGCGAGCACGGATGTGATCCGCAAGCTGGCTCTTGAGTCTGGGATGAAAACCCTGCTTGGCTATGGCCTGGACCTGGTGCGGGAGGGACTCACCACCCTGGAGGAGGTGGAGCGCATGCTGCTCACGGACACGGAGCTTGAATCGGAGCGCCGGGCCCGGGCGCTCACTACCTTGACCTGCAGCGGCTGCGGCGCCGGGCTCAAGGATGAATGGCTGGAATGCCCTTACTGCCTCACTGAGAGGATCTGACCCTTGAAGCGCCCGGTTGCGCCGTGCAGAATTGCCCAACGTTTCGGTAACCACCCCACTCCACCATGCCCATGGAACTCCTGATCGAAGATTTCATGCGTGAGCTGGTGGAAGCCAAAGGCAGTGATCTCCACTTGGCTGCGGGCCAACGCCCCTACGGGAGATTCAATGGCGAACTTCGGCCGATGCACGAGGAAATGCTCACCGAGGAAACCTGCAACCGACTGATCTTCTCGATCCTCAACAACGCCCAGCGCAAGCATCTGGAGCAAACCTGGGAGTTGGACTGCTCCTATGCCCTTCGCGGTCTGGCGCGTTTTCGGGTGAATGTTTACAGCCAGCGGGGCACCTATGCAGCTTGCCTGCGGGCGCTGAGCAGCAAGATTCCCACACCGGAAGACCTCTGTCTCCCTGAGGTGGTGGTGAAGATCACCGACCGGCCCTCGGGGCTCGTGCTGGTGACCGGACCGACCGGCTCCGGCAAAAGCACTACCTTGGCCAGCCTTCTGGATCACATCAATCGCACCAAGGCCGTTCACGTACTCACCGTTGAAGACCCGATTGAATTCACCTATCGCAACAATCGCAGCCTGGTGCATCAACGCCAGCTGAACGACGACACCAAAAGTTTCAGCAACGCCCTCCGTGCCGCACTGCGGGAAGACCCTGATGTGATTCTGGTCGGTGAGATGCGCGATCTGGAAACAATCCAGTTGGCGATCACGGCAGCAGAAACGGGTCACCTCGTCTTTGGCACGCTCCATACGAGCTCCGCCGCTCAGACGGTAGACCGGATGGTGGATGTGTTCCCCTCCTCCCAGCAGACCCAGGTACGCGTGCAGCTCAGTGGCAGCCTTGCCGCCATTTTTGCTCAGACCCTCTGCAAACGTTCCAATCCAGAGCAGCATTCCTGGGGGCGCGTGATGGCGCAGGAGATCATGATCAACACCCCGGCCATCGCCAACTTGATTCGGGAGGGGAAAACGGCTCAGGTTTACTCCCAGATTCAGACTGGTGCTCAGCAGGGCATGCAAACCATGGAGAAAGCCCTCAGCGCGCTTGTCCTTCGCGGTGAGGTCAGCGCTGAGGAGGCTCTCTCCAAAACGGCCAAGCCAGAAGAGCTCAACCGCCTGCTCAGCACCCTTTCTTAAGCGTTTCCCCGATGGCCTCGTTTCTCGCCACCTACACCACCAGCAAAGGGCAGAGCAAGGAGTTGCGCGTCAGTGCCGTGGACTTGGCAACTGCGCGCCGCGACCTCAGGAAGCGCGGCATTCTTCCCACCAACCTGCAGGCTGTCAGCAGTTCAGGCTCCTCTTCCACTTCCCGTGCATCGGCATCAGCGGCACCTGCAACGGCTCGATCAACACCGACAAACCGTTTCATTGCCACCTATCGCGGCAGGGATGGCAAGCCCAAGGACCTGAAACTGGCCGCAACCGATATGGCGGGGGTCCGCAGTGAACTGAGGCGCCGGGGCATCACCGCCACCAAGGTTGTTCAAGACCTTGGTGGTGCTACAGCGTCTGGAGGTGACAAACCCCAGGGTGGCAGCCTGCTGAGCAAGGAAATCAATCTGGGGCCGTTGCTTGAAAAATCGCCCGGCGTCAGGGATAAAGCACTGTTTGCCAACAAACTTGCGGCCTTGGTGGATTCCGGAGTTCCGATCGTGCGCAGCCTGATTCTGCTCGCCAATCAGCAGAAGAATCCGGTTTTCAAGCGTTCCCTCAAGGCGATCAGCCTGGAGGTGAGCCAGGGCGAAACCATGGGCAGTGCGATGCGCAAATGGCCCAAGGTCTTCGATCGTTTGAGCATCGCCTTGATTGAGGCCGGCGAGGTGGGGGGCGTGCTCGATGAATCCCTCAAGCGGTTATCCATGTTGCTTGAGCAGACCTCCAGGCTTCAGAACCAGATCAAAGGGGCCTTGGGGTATCCAGTGGCGGTGTTGGTGATCGCTGTGGCTGTGTTCCTGGGCATGACCATCTTCCTGATCCCAACCTTTGCGGGAATCTTTGAGCAGCTTGGTGCTGATCTGCCGCCGTTCACTCAACTGATGGTGGACCTCAGCGCCCTGCTGCGTTCTCCCTTTTCCATCTACCTGACGGGAGCGATAATTCTTATCGCAATCCTGTTCGGCAAGTATTACAAAACCCCAATCGGACGTCGGCAAGTGGATGCCGCCATCCTCAAGCTTCCTCTATTCGGGGATCTGATTCAGAAAACATCCACGGCACAATTCTGCCGCACCTTCAGCTCTCTCAGCCGTGCCGGTGTTCCGATTTTGCAAGCACTGGAAATCGTGCGAGATACAGTAGGAAACAGCGTTCTCTCTGATGCAATTGACAATTGCCGGGGCGAACTTCAGAACGGCGTGCTTCTGAGCGTTGCCCTCTCTCGCAAGCGCGTTTTTCCCGAAATGATGTTAAGCATGCTGGTGGTGGGCGAAGAAACAGGGGAGATGGATTCCATGCTCTCGAAGGTGGCCGACTTCTACGAAGATGAGGTTACGGCGGCGGTCAAGGCGCTCACCTCCTTGCTTGAGCCGATCATGATCGTGATCGTTGGCATTATTGTGGCCTCCATTCTACTGGCCATGTATCTGCCAATGTTCTCCGTCTTTGAAAAGATCAGATAGGTCCTTGCCTTAATAGACAATGACTCAGCCAAATCCTGGCTCAATCAGATTCATCTTCAACCATGCTATTGCGTGAAAAACCACATGCCTCGCACAAAGGCAATCTGTTGCACAAATCTCTTCAAGATGAAATAGTCCTCTGGTCTCTATCGTTGTGATTCGATCATTGCTGCTCACCGATTATCTTGATAAACACTGTTCTCGGGAGCGTTGAATGATCAGCGCTCCTTTTCAGTAACCAGATCAATGTCAGCGTTCCTTTGGCTGACCTCAGCTCAGTTCGCCGCTGCTGGCTGTTTTGCCTGCTGAGCGATCGCCTGTCCCGCCAGCCAGCCGGAGGTCCAGCAGTGCTGAAAGTTGAAGCCGCCGGTGACCCCATCGATATCCAGCAGTTCACCGGCCAGGAACAGGCCCGGCTGCTTCCTGCTCTCCATCGTGGCCAGGTTCACCTCGCCCAGGGCCACACCGCCGGCAGTGACGAACTCTTCGCCAAACGGACCCCGGCCGCGGACCGCATACCGGCTGGCCCGCAATCCCTCCAGCACCCGGCGCTGGTCGGCCTTGCCGAAATCGGCCCAGCGCTTCTGTCCATCCACCCCATGCCGCTCGAGCAGATGCAACCACAGACGCCGGCTCAGCTCCGGCCAGGGCCGGCAGGCCGCCAGCTGGCGACGGGGCTGCTCCTGGCGGCAGGCGGCCAGCAGCGCTTCCACATCAGCGGCGGAGCGGCCCCCACACCAGTTCACCTTCAAGCTGGCCTGATAGCGGTGGTCTTTGAGGGCACGGGCCGCGAAGGCGGTGAGGCGCAGGGTGGCGGGACCGCTGAGCCCCCAGTGGGTGAGCAGCACGATGCCGCTCTGGCGGAAGCGTTCCCCTGCCGGTAGCTCCAGGTCCAGGTCCACCGGCTCCATCACCACGCCACTGAGCGCTGTCAGGGGATTGGCCTCCAGCGCGAGGGTGAACAGCGAGGGCACCGGCGGCACCAGTTGATGGCCAAGCCCGGCGGCCAGCTGCCGCCCGCTGGGGTGGCCACCGGTGGCCAGCAGCAACCGCTGGCACTCGAGCGGTTGCTCGCGGTGGCGCACCTGCAGTGCAAAGCCGCCCGCCGCTGAAGCCGCTGCCCCCCGCAGTGCGGCCCCGCGCCAGACGGTGACACCGGCGGCCGCCGCAGCGGCCTCCAGGGTTTTGACCACGGAACTGGAGCGGTTGCTGCGCGGAAACAGCCGGCCGTCGGGCTCCTCCACCAGCTCAAGGCCATGGCCGGCGAACCAGCGCAGCGTGTCGCCGGTGGCGAAGCGGCTGAAGGGCCCCAGCAATGCCCGCGCCCCGCGGGGGTAGTGGCCCACCAGGGCACGCGGATCCCAGCAGGCATGGGTGACATTGCAGCGGCCGCCGCCGCTGATCAGCACCTTGCCAAGAGGTTGGTCGGTGGCCTCCAGCAGCAGCACCCCGGCCAGTCCGGCCTCCGCCGCCGTGATCGCCGCCATGTAGCCGGCCGGGCCACCACCGGCCACCACCAGGGGGCACTCAGAAGGCAGCATGGGGAGATGGCAGAGGGTGAGTTGCAGGTGGGGCGGAAACTGCCCGCGCACCGGTTCAGTGTGGCGCCGATGATGGACTGCACCGACCGGCACTTCCGGGTGCTGATGCGGCAGATCACCCGCCGCAGCCTGCTCTACACCGAGATGGTGGTGGCTCAGGCGCTCCACCACGGCCGGCGGGAGCGGTTGCTGGATTTCGACCCCAGCGAAAAGCCTCTGGCTCTGCAGGTGGGCGGGGATGACCCTGCGCTGCTGGCGGAGGCCGCCGACCTGGCCGCCGCCTGGGGCTACGACGAGATCAACCTGAACGTGGGCTGCCCCAGCGAGAAGGTGCAGAAGGGCCGCTTCGGGGCGTGTCTGATGGCGGATCCAGAGCAGGTGGCCCGCTGCGTGGAGGCGATGGCTGCGGCCAGCCCCTTGCCGGTCACGGTGAAGCACCGGATCGGCATCGATGAGCGCGACAGTTACGCGGAACTGCTGGCGTTCGTGGAGCGGGTGGCCGGCGCAGGCGCCGCCCGCTTTTCCGTGCATGCCCGGAAAGCCTGGCTCACGGGGCTCGACCCGAAGCAGAACCGCACGGTGCCACCCCTGCGCTATGACCGGGTGCACCGGCTCAAGCAGGAACGGCCTGACCTGACGATCGAGCTCAATGGAGGGCTGCAGGATCTTGAGGCCTGCCGGCCCCACCTCCAGCACCTCGATGGCGTGATGGTGGGGCGAGCGGCCTACGAGCATCCGCTGCGCTGGAACCGCGTCGACGCTGACTTGTTCGCCAGCAGCGCCACACCGATCGCCACGCCCTCAAGCGTGGTGTGCGGACTCGTTCCCTATGCGGAGCAGTGGTGCGCCAGCGGCGGCCGGTTGTGGCCGATCGCGCGGCACCTGGTGCACCTGGTGGAGAGCGTTCCGGGAGCACGGCACTGGCGCCGGCGCCTTGGGGAAGCCGCCGGCAAGGCCACTGCCGGAGCCGAGGTGCTGGAGCAGGCCTGCCGTGAACTGGAGGAGCAGGGGCTCTGAGGGTTCCGGTTTCAGGCGAGGCGGTACCTCAGACGCAACGTTTTCAGGCGCTGCGGTTCAGGCCTTGCCGTTCCAGGCCTTGCGGTTCCAGGCGCTGCTAGCTCGCACTGGGGCTCAAGGCAGAACGCGTGGGCTTACTGGAAGCGACTGCGATCTTCCCAGCCACGGCTGCCACGCTCCGAACTGCCACGCTCCGAACCGCCTTGGTCTGAGCTGCCGCGATCGGAGGACCCCCGACCAGAGCCGCCCCCCCGATCGCCATAGCCTCCACCCCCTCCGTAGCCGCCACCACCGGCATAGCCGCCACTGCGGCGCGGCCCACCGCTGCCCCGGGGCTCGGCCTTGTTGATGCGCAACGGGCGGCCCATGAGCTCCACGGTCTGCAGGCCGTCGATGGCCTTGCTTTCCGTGGCCTCATCGGCCATCTCCACAAAGGCAAAGCCGCGTTTACGTCCTGTGTCCCGCTCAAGGGGGAGGGAACAACTCACGACTTCGCCGAAAGGCGCAAACAATTCAGCCACATCTTCCTGCTCAGCGCGGAAGGGGAGGTTGCCGACGAAAATGCTCACTGACCGAAGAAACCGATTGGACCGAGAAGTGGGGCCTTGATGGCGTCAACCTCGAAGGCCTCGGAAAGAACCCATCGGAGCTGACACTCCAACCCTAGGCCCGCCATTCTCTGCTTCAGGGGTTTTTCGCTGGAATCTGATCCAGCCGCTGGCGCATTAGGGCAAGTTGTTCACGCACCCGATCGAAGCCCGTTCCTCCTTCGCTGCGGCGCGCTCGCACCACCTGCCGAGGTTCGATGGCGGCATACACATCCGCCTCAAAGGCGGGATGCAACGCCTGCCAGCGCTCAAGCGGCAGCTCACGCAGCAGCAGGCCTTCAGCCAGGCAGCGCTTCACCAACCCCCCTACCAGTTGGTAAGCCTCGCGGAAGGGAACATCGCGGGCCACCAGATAGTCGGCCACATCGGTGGCGTTGGAGAAATCGGCGGCCACCGCCTGCTCCAGGCGCTCCGGACGAAACCGGATGCCTTCCTCCAGCAGGATCGCCATCGCCTCCAGGCAGTCTTCGGTGGTGCGCACCACATCGAAGAGCGCTTCCTTGTCTTCCTGAAAGTCTTTGTTGTAGGCCAGGGGCAATCCTTTGATCATCGTGAGCAGGGCCTGGAGATGGCCGAACACGCGGCCCGCCTTGCCCCGCACCAGTTCCGGTACATCCGGATTCTTCTTCTGGGGCATCAGGCTGCTGCCGGTGGCACATCGGTCGGTGAGGGCCACGAAGCCGAATTCCTCACTGGCCCAGAGAATCACCTCCTCCGCCAGGCGGCTGAGGTGGGCCAGGATCAAGCTGGCCGCCGCACTGAATTCCACGGCGAAGTCGCGGTCACTGACGGCATCGAGGCTGTTGGCATAGATCGCCTCGAAACCCAGCTCGGCAGCCGTCTGGCGGCGATCGATCGGCACGGGGGTGCCCGCCAGGGCCGCTGCCCCGAGCGGGCAGATGTTCACCCGCCGCCGCACATCTCCCAGACGTTGCCGGTCACGCGCCGCCATCTCCACGTAGGCGAGCAGATGGTGAGCGAGGGAGAGCGGCTGGGCCCGCTGCAGGTGGGTGTAGCCCGGAATGAGCGTGTCAACGTGCTGCTCCGCCTGGGCCAGCAACGCGTGCTGGAACCGCAGCAGGGCCCCATCGAGCCCGTCGATCTTTTGCCGCAACCAGAGCCGCAGATCGGTGCCCACCTGATCGTTGCGGCTGCGGCCGGTGTGCAGCTTCTTGCCGAGCGGACCAATCAGGGCGATCAGCCGGTGCTCCACGGCGAAGTGCACATCCTCTGCCTCCAGGCCGGGATTGAAGCTGCCAGCCGCTGCTTCCGCCCGCACCAGCTCCAACCCCTCGATCAACCGCTTCGCCTCCGCCGTGGTGATCACGCCGCAGTTGCCGAGCATGCGGGCATGGGCCACCGAACCATCCAGGTCCTGAGGCAGCAGGGCGATATCAAAGCCGATCGAAGCGTTGAAGCGCTCGATCGCCGGATGCAGTCCCTCCTCGAAGCGAGCGCTCCAGCTGCCGTCGCCGCCGCTGGACACCCCTCGGCCGCTCGCTGAAGGGGAAGACTCTGTGGCCATGTCCGCCGAGATGTGTCGTCTGGCAAAGCTTTGCACCCGGCGGCCGGGGGCTTCAGCCGGATAGCGCTGGCAGCATCACCGCATCGCGCACCTTCAGCACCACCATCGAGGCGTCGTCCTGAAGCTGGCGATCGGAGCCCACGAAACGATCCAGGCGGGTGAACAGCTGATCGAGAATCCCCTGCGCCCCCAGCCCAGAGCGGCAGGAGCGATCAAAGGCTCGCATCAGCCGGGTTTCATCGAAGCGCTCATTGCCGACCCCGGCGGCCTCGGTGACGCCATCGGTGTAATACAGCAGCACGTCGCCCGGCTCCAACACCAGGCGCTCGCAGCCGTATTCGGCCTCGGGCTGCAGGCCGATCAGCAGGCCAGGGGCATCGAGGCGTTCGAGCGTGTGGGCCTGGCGGCGCCAGATCAGCGGCGGGTTGTGCGCCGCATTGGCAAAGCGCAGCACGCGGGTGCGGGGGTCGTAGTCGGAATAGAAGAGCGTCACGAACCGGTGCGAATGGGCCAGGTCTTCCTGCGCCAGCTGGTTGAGATCACGCAGGATCCGATCCGGCGCATGGCCGCTCAGCACTTCCGCCCGCAGCATGCCCCTGAGCAACGTCATCAGCAGGCCAGCGGGAATCCCCTTGCCCATCACATCGCCCATCACCAGCGCCCAGCGCTCGGTTTCGCGGCGCCGTCCCACCAGCTCGGGGCGGGTGGGAATGAAGTCGTAGTAGTCACCGCCGACGCGGAAGGCTGGCCGGCAGCGGGCCGCCAGATCCACCCCTTCAATCACGGGGCACTGATCGGGCAACAGCTGGGACTGGATCTCGGCGCCGGTGCTGAGCTGGCGATCAAGCCGCTCATGCAGGCGCATGTCCTCCTGCAGCACCTCGTTTTCGATCGCGACGCCGGTGAGATCAGCCACCAGCTGCACATGGCGCCGGTGCACATCGCTCCAGCTGGGCCCATCGCCCTGGCTGGAGCCGAACACATAAAGCCTGCCGCGCTGATGGTTGCGGGCCACCACCGAGGTGCCGAACATCGGCACCTGGCCCAGCAGGCGGCGCATCTCCAGATCCAGCTGGGCCACCACCGCGTCGTCGCCGGCGCCGGCGGCCAGATCCTGATCACTGAGCCCGGCCAGATGGCTCACCAGGTGGCGGCAGCGCTCCGGTGGCGAGGCATGCAGCTGCTCGCGCCAGAGGCGGCCATCGGCGTGAAACACCACCAACAGGCTGCCCTGCGCCTCCACCAGCCGGGAGCAGACCAGGGGCACCAGCTCCAGAAAGCGGTTGAAATTGGTGAAGCTGCGCAGGGCAAAGGCCAGGGACGCCAGCAGCTCCTGGTTGCGCCGCTGCTCCCTGCTGAGGCTGTCGAGCAGTTGCCTCAGCGAGGCGGAAGCCGACAGGGTGCCATGGGCCCGCGGAGGGGGCGGAGGCACACGGGGGGGCGGCGTACTGCTCACGGGAGCGGCCGGGGGAGCGAAGAGTAGCAGTGGTGCGCGTTAATCGCTCAGTGAACGTGATGCCTCTAACCGGGTGGCTGGCGTCACCGGCTGAAGCAGCGAGCTGCCGCCCCCGGGCGGAGGGGCAGCCACAGCCAGCCCCGGCTCAGACCGCCAGCAGCGCCTCGACGAACTCGAAGCTGTTGAAGGGTCTGAGGTCGCGGATGCCTTCGCCCGCACCCACGAAGCGGATCGGCAAGCCGGCCTCGGAGGCCACTGCCAGGGCCACACCCCCGCGGGCACTGCCATCGAGCTTGGTGAGCACCACACCGGTGAGGCCGGCGGCGCTGGCGAAGGCCATGGCCTGGCGGAGGCCGTTCTGGCCCTGGCTGGCATCGAGCACAAGCAGCGATTCCACGCTGGCCTGGGGCGCCAGGCGATCGACGATGCGGCGCACCTTGCTGAGTTCCTCCATCAGGTTGTGCTTGGTCTGCAGGCGACCGGCGGTGTCAACCAGCACCAGCTCGGTGCCCTTGGCACTGGCGGCGCCGATGGCATCGAACACCACCGCCGCCGGATCGGCGTTGGCGCTTGGGTTGGCGATCACTGCCACCCCGCTGCGTTCGCCCCACACCGTGACCTGCTGCACAGCCGCGGCACGGAAGGTGTCGGCCGCGGCAATCAGGCAGCTGTAGCCGCTGCGCACCGCCAGGTTGGCCAGCTTGCCGAGGGTGGTGGTCTTGCCGACGCCGTTCACCCCCACCAGCAGCCACACGTTCAGGCGATCGCGTTGTGGGGCCAGCAGCGCCGTGCCGCTGGCCAGGATCGGCGCCTCCAGCACCCCACGCAGCTGCTCCTTGAGAAACCGCAATCCTTCGCCCGGATCGACCACCTCCTCGTTGAGGCGCTGCCGCAGCGCTTCGAGCACCTGGTCGGTGGCCTTCACCCCCACATCGGCGCGGAGCAGCAGGGTTTCGAGCTGCTCAAGCACCTCCGGGGTGAGCGGATCATCCCCGAGGGTTTCCAGCATCTGGCTGACAAAGCCCTGGCGGGTCTTCTCCAGACCGCGCCGCAGCCGGCCCAGCCAGTCGATCTCCTCCAGCGACACCTGATCGGCGCGCACCCCCTGGGCCGCCAGCACCTCCACCGACCAGGTGAAGGCGTCATCGAACGCTCCCAGCTGGGGAGCGGCGGTGTCGGCAGTGGTAGTGGCGGTGGCAGTGGCTGGTGCGGCAGGGGAGACGGAGCCTGGTGCGCTCTCCGGCTCCGGCCGTTCCAGCAACTCCTGCTGGCGCTCACGCCGCTGGGCCGCGGCCTGCTCCAGCAGCGACAGCTCCGCTGCCGGCTGCGGCGGCGCGGCAACCGGGGCGGGGGCCGGTTCGACGGCTGGGGCGGTGGTTGGGGCGGTGACGCCTTTGGGCTCCACTGGAGCTTGGGGCTTGGTGTCAGCTTGAGGCTCAGGCGACGCCGTTACTGCTGCTTCGGAATCGGGGGTGGGCGCTTGCAAGGCCTGAGCGGCATCCTGCTGGGCCTTCAGCCGCGCATAGGCCTCGCGCGCCCAGGCCAGAGCGTCCTGGTCGATGGCTCCAGCGGCAGGGGCAGCCGCTTCGACCGGCGCAGACCCAGCCTCAGCAGCTGCAGCAGAACTCTCCCTGCTGCCGGGTTGCCCGGGGTCGGACGGCTCAACTTCGGGCGCGGCGGGAGCGGGAGCTGCCGCGGGCTGGGGTGCGGATTGGCGCCGAAACCAGTCGAAAACCATGCCTGCCTCAGGGGGCCGCGGTGGTGAACCGCCGCAGAACGCCGTTGATCATCCGCCGTCCTTGCTCGTCGCTGTAGCGGTTGGCCAGATCGACGGCCTCGTTGCAGGCCACGGCCGCCGGCGTGCCGAAGGTGTCGAGGTCGACCGCCGCCAGCCGCAGGATGTCGCGGTCGATGCGTGGCAGGCGCTTCAGCCGCCAGCCCTCCATCACCTCATCGAGACGGCGATCGAGGTCCTCGCGGTGATCGAGCACGGCCCGCGCCCGGTCCACCGCGCCGCGGCGCACATCTTCCTGGTCGGCCAGCATCAGCAGGCGCGGCAGTTCAAGGCCCGCCGACAGGCGGTTGATCGCCTGCTCGGCGTGGGCCAGACCGCGCTGCAGGTGATCGCGCACCCGCACCACCTGATCGGCGGCATCCACCAGTTCGCTGTCGAGCAGTTGTTGCTGCGCCTGCTCCAGATCAACGGCGGCATTGTCGAGGGATTCCCGCACGCACTGGCTGAGGCTGGCGAGGGCCTGCTGCAACAGGCCTTCAAGCGAGAGGTCGGCGGCCGGAACCCGATCGCTCACCTGGCCCAGCATCAGCAAAGCCAGTTCTCTGGAAACGGAGCGACTCTGCATCGGATCGTCAGAAGGGGTGAGCCCCCTCAGGCCTTGGTGGAGGAGGGGGCGGTGAACAAGGGGGCGCGCAGCTGCGCCAACAGGCTGGAGAAGCTGCGGTTGCCCTGACCAGCACGCTCATCATCGGGGCTGACGATCCCCGCCGAAATGATCGTGCGGAAGGCATCCTCCACGGAGAGGTCGAGATCGCGGACGGATTGCTCGGGCACCACGGCATACCAACCGGTGGTGGGGTTGGGCGCCGTGGGGATGAACACGCTCAGCATCGGCTGATCGGACGTGCTCTGCATGGCAGCCCCCAACACGCCCGTGACGAAGCCGACCGCAAATAGGCCCTTGCTGGGGTACTCGACCAGCACCACACGGCGAAAGCGGGTGGAGTTGCTGCGGAAGACCGTTTCAAGCAGTTGCTTGAGCGTTTTGTAGACCGAACCCGCCAGGGGTATGCGCTGGAGGGTGCCTTCGCCGAAATCCAGCAACCAACGCCCCACAATGTTGCGCGCCATCAGGCCGATCAGCAGGATGCCGAGCAGCGGCACCAACAGACCCACGCCAAGGTTGATCAGCTCCTGCAGGAGCGGGCTGAGCGTATTGAAGGGATTGAATTGCTTCGGAATCGTGGTGAGAAACGCGAGCACGAAGCGGCTCACCGTGGTGGCCAGCCAGATCGTGGTGGCGAGCGGAATCACCACCAGCAGACCAGCGATCAGGTCGTTCTTGAGATCCTGGCGAAGCCGGTTCCCCAGGGGTTCATCAGGGCGGGGATTCGATTGCACCAAGAGCGGGCCGGAACGACCGGACATCAAAAAATCGGACTTCAACCTAGCCAGGCACCGGAGACGCCGTTAAGCGGCGGCCCATCTCGCCACAGAACGTCTGGGGCTCAGAGCACGGCGGCGAGCGCCACCAGCGCGAACGCCACCACCAGCACCACAGCGGAGGCCGTGCCGTTGAAACGGCGCTGGTTGAGGGCCAGCACGCTGGAGCGTTCCTCCTGCTTGAGCTGGTCCTGCATCTGCTGCAACTGGCGGTCGATGAAGCCGCGCGCGGCTTGCTCCTTCTGCTCAGGGGTGGCCTGGGGCGGCACCTGGCCCGCCTGCTCCGCCTGGCGCACCAGTTGCTCAATCACCTGGGGGTTGCTGCTCTGCTGCTTGGCCATTTCCAGCTGGCCCCGCTTGGTGGCCAGGCTCTGCTCGGTCTGGGCGGTGATCGAGCCATCGGCGCTCACCGTGACCGGCACCGCCAGGGCCAGGCCGATCGCCAGCAGCGCTGCCAGCACGGCGACCAGCCAACGCAAGGGGGTGCGGCCCTCATGGGGCACATCCAGGCGGCAGCCCAGCAGGATCAGCAGCAGACCCATCAGCGCCATTGGCGCCTGGCTGATCAAGCGTTCCACCAGCAGTTGCTGGAAGGTGGGTTCCTCCCAGGTGCCGATCAGGATCACGGAGGTGAGCTGCAGGGCAAGCAGCACCACCAGAGTGAGACCGAGCCAGCGCAACAGCACGCCGAAACGTCCGGAAGAGGCGGAGATCACAGCAGAATGACGGCGATGCGCAACTGTACGGGTGGGATCGAAACCCGACCAGGAAGGCCTGACTCCGGCGGCTCTGGCAGTGGCGCTCAAACAGCAGGCGCAGGTGCTGGGATTTGCACCCGTGGGTCTGGCCGCCGCGGAGCACGGTCAGCGGATGCAGCTGCGCACGGCGGCTCTGCAGCGCTGGCTGGCCGCAGGCCACCACGCCTCGATGGACTGGATGGCCGATCCGCGCAGGGCAGAGGTCCAGCAGCTGCTGCCAGGGGTACGCAGCCTGCTGGCGGTGGGGCTCAACTACAACGTGGCCGCGACCCGCAGCCCCGGCCGACCCGCCATCGCTCGCTACGGCTGGGGCCGCGACTACCACCGGGTGATCGATGGCCGCCTGCGCCAGCTGGGCCGCTGGCTTGAGCAACGGGCGCCTGGGGTGCGCTGGCGCGCCTGTGTCGACAGCGCCCCCCTGCTTGACAAGGCCTGGGCCGAGCAGGCCGGCCTGGGGTGGATCGGCAAGCACGGCAACCTGATCCACCCCCGCAGGGGCTCCTGGTTCCTGATCGGCCACCTGCTCACCACCCTGGAGCTGCCCGCCGATGCCCCGGCAGAACCGCTGTGCGGGCGCTGCAGCCGCTGCATCGAGGCGTGCCCCACCGGCGCCATCACCGAACCGTTCGTGGTGGATGCGCGGCGCTGCATCGCTTTCCACACGATCGAAAATCGCGAACCACAGCTGCCGCCGGCGATCGGCGCCGCCATGGCGCCCTGGGTGGCCGGCTGCGACATCTGCCAGGACGTCTGCCCCTGGAACGATCAGGAGCTGCCCGTGTCGAGCGATCCCGACCTGCAGCCGCGTGCCTGGATGCTCGACCTGCAGCCGGAGGAGGCCCTGCAGTGGAGCGACGACGACTGGGACGAGCGGCTGCGGGCCTCGGCCCTGCGGCGCATCAAGCCCTGGATGTGGCGCCGCAACCTGCGGGCGGTGCTGGAGCAGGGCACGGCTGGCGGTGGATCGGGGGGCAGGGAGAGGGAATCCGACTGCGAAAGCCGAGAAGTGCCCATCTAAAGTGAGTTTTGGAATGGAACGCCCGACATGGCCCCGCGCTGGTTGGCGAGTCTCACGGCAGCACCGTTCACGTTTTCAGTTGCTTTAGGGGCGGTGCCACCGGCCTTCGCGCTGGTTCCTTACGCCTACGTGCCACAGAGCACGGAGCTGGAAGCGGCGGGTCTGGGCATCGCCCAGGCGGCCAGCCGCCTGCTGCGCCTGGGCCAGGCGGAAGATGCGGCCCGGCTGGCGGCCCTCACCGTGCAGCTGCTGCCTGCCGACCCCCGCGGTTGGGTGCTGCTGGCGGAAGCTCAGCTGCGCAGCAATCAGAGCAAAAAAGCGTCAGCGTCGCTGGCGCGGGCCAAGCAGCTCGATCCACGCAATGCTGGGATCTGGTTTGCTGAAGGATCCCTCGCCCTGCGTGATGGTCAACCGCAGCAGGCGGTGGGGCTGCTGGAGCAGGGCCTGCGGCTGGATGGCCGCAATGCCGGCGCCCATTTCGATCTCGGCAACGCCCAGCTGCTGCTCGATAACCCCCAGGGAGCCCTGCAGGCCTTCGAGCGCGCCTCCGGGCTGCGCAAGGGCTTCTGGGAGGCGATCAACAACCAGGGGTTGGTGCTCTACGAACTGGGCCGACGCGGCGAGGCGATCGATCGCTGGCGCCAGGCCCTGCAGATCAATGCCAAGGCGGCGGAGCCGATGTTGGCGCTGGCCGTCGCTCTGGCCGCCACCCCGCCCGGCCAGAGCGAGGCGCGTCAACTTGCCAGCGAGGCCCTGGCGATTGAACCCAACTACGTGCTGGATGCCTATCAGAAAGAACAGCTCTGGGGCCCCCGCCTGCGGGCCAGTGCCAAGACCCTGCTCAGCCATCCCGACCTGAAGGCGGCCGTGGACAGGGCCAATGCCAACGCCTCCGGCAGCATGGAGACGGAAGAGGAACCCTCCACCTGAGCGGCCACCGACCGCTGAGCCCCGCCAGGCAGGATCTGTAGGCTGAGCCCCTTCCGCCCCCAGACCCCCGAACCGGATGGCAGAGGAGCGCGTCCAACCGATCTCCCTGCATCAGGAGATGCAGCGCTCGTACCTCGAATACGCCATGAGCGTGATCGTGGGCCGGGCCCTGCCGGATGTGCGCGATGGCCTCAAGCCCGTGCAGCGCCGCATCCTGTTCGCCATGCACGAGCTGGGCCTCACCCCGGATCGGCCCTATCGCAAATGCGCCCGGGTGGTCGGCGATGTGCTCGGCAAGTACCACCCCCACGGCGACCAGGCCGTCTACGACGCGCTCGTGCGCCTCGTGCAAACGTTCGCCAGCCGCCATCCGCTGCTCGACGGCCACGGCAACTTCGGCTCAGTCGACGACGACCCCCCGGCGGCGATGCGATACACAGAAACGCGCCTCGCGCCGATCGCCAACCAGGGGTTGCTCGATGAAATCGGCAACGACACGGTTGATTTCGCCCCCAACTTCGATTCCTCCCAGCAGGAGCCGACCGTGCTGCCGGCCCAACTGCCCTTCCTGCTGCTGAATGGCTGCTCGGGCATCGCCGTGGGCATGGCCACCAGCATTCCACCCCACAACCTGGGCGAAGTGGTGGACGCCCTGATCGCCCTGATCCGCAAGCCCGACCTCAGCGATGAGAAACTGCTTGAACTGGTGCCTGGCCCCGACTTTCCGACCGGCGGCGAAGTGCTCACCGGCAGCGGCGTGCGCGACACCTACCTGAATGGCCGCGGCAGCATCCCGATGCGTGGTGTGGCCCACATCGAGGAGGTGCAGCCTGGCAAAGGACGCCACCGCCGTGGCGCCGTGGTGATCACCGAACTTCCCTATCAGCTGAGCAAGGCGGGCTGGATCGAGAAGCTGGCCGAGCAGGTCAACGGCGGCAAAATCGGTGGCATCGCCGACATCCGCGACGAGAGCGACCGCGATGGCATGCGGGTGGTGGTGGAGGTGCGCCGCGATGGCGATCCCACCAAAGTGCTGGCCGAACTGCAACGCCGCACGGCCCTGCAGAGCAATTTCGGGGCCATCATGCTGGCGCTCGTCCACGGCCAGCCGCTGCAGCTGAGCCTGCGGCAGATCTTGAACCACTTCCTGGAATACCGGGAACACACCCTGATCCGGCGCACCAACCATGCCCTGCGCCGCACCGAAGATCGGCTGGAGGTGGTGGAGGGAT
Source organism: Synechococcus sp. ATX 2A4 (assembly GCF_024346375.1). Classification (GTDB taxonomy): domain Bacteria; phylum Cyanobacteriota; class Cyanobacteriia; order PCC-6307; family Cyanobiaceae; genus MW101C3. The sequence continues at coordinate 103,985 of NZ_JAGQCV010000009.1, forward strand.
TGATCCGGGCGCTTGATGCCCTGCAGGAGGTGATCGCCAGGATCCAGGCGGCCAAAGATGCGGCCACGGCCAAGGCCAGCCTGCAGGTCCACTTCGATCTCAGTGAGCGGCAGGCCGAGGCGGTGCTGGCCATGCCGCTGCGGCGCCTCACCAGCCTGGAGCAGGACGGCCTGCGGCAGGAGGCCGCCGAACTGGCGCAGGAGCGGGAACGGCTGCGGCACCTGCTCGACGACCGCCAGGCCCTGCTCGACGCCATGGTGACGGAGCTCAAAAGCCTGAAGAAGCGCTATGCCACGCCGCGGCGCACGCGCCTGGTGGCCGGCGGCGATGCCCTGGTGGCCCAGCGCGCAGCCGCCACCCGGCCCACCACCGAACTGCAGCGTCAGCAGGCGCTCGACGCCCTGCCCGGCGATGGCCGCCTGCTGATCCAGGCCGATGGCCAGGTGCGGATCGCGGGGCCCCAGCTGCTCGGCCGCCTGCACCTGGAGGAGGCCGCCCCGGTGGGTGAGCACCCGGCCCCGGCGCGGCTGATCCTGGCGGTGAGCGAGAAACCGGCCGTGCTGGCCTTCAGCGCCGGTGGCCGTGTGGCCCTGCTGCGCTGGGAGTACGCCGGACAACAGCAGGGCGGGCTGGAGAAGTTTCTGCCCGAGAGCCTGCTGGACGATCCGATCGTTCAGGTGCTGCCGTTGCCGGCGCAACCCGAGGGCAGTCTGGGTCTGCTGAGCAGCGATGGCCGCTTCAAGCGGCTGCCGATCGACGCCTTCCTTGAGCTCTCCGGCCGCGCCGCCACCGTGCTGAAGCTGAAGGATGGCGTGGTGCTGCGCCGCGTGGTGCCCTGCGCCAACGACCAGGATCTGGTGGTGGGCAGCAGTTCCGGGCGCCTGCTACGCCTGCAGGTGACTGACGCCGACGTGCCGCTGATGGGGCGGACGGCCCAGGGGCCGCAGCTGCTGCGGCTGCTGCCCGGCGAGACGATCGCCGGAGCCTGCGCTCCCCGCTCGGATCAGGACGTGGTGCTGGCCAGCCGCCTGGGGCGGATCAAGCGCCTGCGGCTGGAGAGCCTGCGGCGCTGCCAGCGGGGCGAGCTGGGCCAGATCGGCCTGCGCTTCCTCGACCGCAGCGACGCCCTGGTGGACCTGCAGGTCTGCGGGCCCGCCACCTTGGGGGTGGTGCTGAGCCCGACCCGCAGCTTCCGCCTCAACCCAGCAACCCTTGCGCCTCAGAACCCCGACGAACCCGGCGAACTGCCGCAGCCGCTGGCGTCTACTGACAGAGTGCAGGCCTTGGTGCCACTGATCAGCTGATCAGCGTTTACTGATCACCGCCTGCTGATCATGGAGTGATCAGATTCAGGGCTTGGTGGCCGCCAGACCCGAGGGCTCCAGCATCAACTTGCTGGAGCGGATGGCGTCATCCATGGGGATCGGGTAGTTGCCATCGAAGCAGGCCGTGCAGAAATGGGAGGAATGATCGTGGGCAGCCTCCAGCATCCCTTCCTGACTGAGATAAGCGAGCGAGTCGACACCGAGGTGAACGATGATCTCATCGAGAGTGAGCCGGGCCGCGATCAGTTGCTCCTGGTTGTCGGTGTCGATGCCGTAGAAGCAGGGATGGGTGACGGGCGGTGAACTGATCCGCATGTGCACTTCAGTCGCGCCCGCATCACGGAGCGCCATCACCAGCTTGCGGCTGGTGGTGCCACGCACGATCGAGTCGTCGATCACGATCACCCGCTTGCCGGAGAGCACATCCGGCAGGGGATTGAGCTTGACGCGGATGCCCGCCTCGCGCATCGCCTGGGTGGGCTGGATGAAGGTGCGACCCACATAGCGGTTCTTGATCAGCCCATCAGCAAAGGGGATGCCACTGCCCTTGGAAAAGCCGATGGCGGCGGGGATGCCGGAATCGGGCACACCGATCACGATGTCCGCCTCCACGGCGGATTCGCGCGCCAGCATCTCACCGATGCGATGGCGGTAGCTGTAGAGCGATTCGCCGAAGAAACGGCTGTCGGGCCGGGCGAAGTAGATCATCTCGAAGACGCACAGCTTCGCGGGCTCCACAATCCAGCGCACCCGCTCGGGCACCGGCTCGCCCGCCCGGAAGTGAATCAATTCGCCAGGGCCTACGTCGCCGTCGTAGGAGGCGCCGATGATGTCGAGGCCACAGGTTTCGCTGCTGAGCACCCATTGCCCCTGGTGCTTGTCGCCCATGTGGCCGAACACCAGCGGGCGCACCCCGTAGCCATCGCGCAGGGCGAACAACCCTTCCGGGGTGCCGATCGCCAGGCTGAAGGCGCCGCGGCAGCGGCCGGCGGCCTGGCGGATGGCGGCGCTCCAGCCCAGACCCCCATCCACCGCCTCCTGCAGCGCGAAGGCGATCAGCTCAGAATCGGTGGTGGAGGTGAATTCACCGGCGAGGTGATCGAGCGCCTCGCGCAACTCGTTGGCGTTGACCAGATTGCCGTTGTGCGCCAGGCCGAAGGGACCGAGGCGGGTCATCAGCACCACCGGCTGGGCGTTGCAGACCCGGCTGCTGCCGGTGGTGGAATAGCGGTTATGGCCGATCGCCAGGTCGCCGGGCATGCGTTCCAGCACGTCCTGATCGAACACCTGGCTGACCAGGCCCATGTCTTTGTGGAGCCGGATCTTGGCGCCGTTGAACACAGCGATCCCGGCCGATTCCTGGCCCCGGTGCTGCAGCGCGTAGAGGCCGAAGTAGGTGAGGTTCGCCACTGGCTGGCCGGTGGCATAGACGGCGAACACGCCGCAGGCCTCCTCCATGCGATCGGGGCGCTCCTCCGCCAAAGCCACAGCAGCCATTTCCTCCGCAGCAGCCGAGCTGTCGCTAGCTGGCGATCTGACGCCGGGGGGGCCAGAAGGTGGCAGGGAGGAGTGTTGCCTGGGGTGCGCGCGAACCACAGGCCTGACCACTGACCGACTGCGTTGACAGTCTGCCTCAGGCCCCGCCGGCCAACCGGCGGGGAATCGCCTGTTCGTAAGCCAGCCCCAACACATCAAGCGGCTGCACCAGCAACGTCGTGCCACCGCGCCCGATGCTCAGCACCGCCTCGGCCTCCACCTGCCCCAACCGCTGGCAGGCTGGCGGCGAGCCGGCGGCACCGCTCGGCGGCACCTGCTCCAGCAACGCCTGCCAGGCCTGGGCCTGGGCCGCCGGCACGCTCACCAGCACGCGGGCACCGCCCTCGGCGAACAGCAGCCGGTCGGCCCGGGCCGTGCCCGCAGGCAACTCCAGCTGGGCACCCAGACCCGAAGCGAGGCAACATTCGGCTGCCGCCACCGCCAGGCCCCCATCGCTGAGATCGTGGGCGGCGGTCACCACCCCCTGGGCGATCGCCTGGCGCAGCAGAGCCTGCACCGCCACTTCCAGCGCCAGGTCGGTGCGCGGCGGCCGACCGGTGCTGAGCCCGTGGATCCACTCCAGGTAGCCGCTGGCCGCCAGCCCCAGCCGCTCGTCGGCGTCATCGTCGCCCGCCAGCGGCACACCCAGCAGCCAGATGGCCTCACCGGCCGCGCGCCAGGCCTGCCCGGTGACGCGGGCAAGATCGGGCACCAGGCCCACCATCCCCACCACGGGGGTGGGATGGATCGGCTGCAGGCGCCCGTCGGGCAGGCGGGTCTCGTTGTAGAGGGAGACGTTGCCGCCGGTGACCGGTGTGCCGAGCGCGGCGCAGGCCTCCGACAGGCCGCGGCACGCCATCGCCAGCTGCCAGTAGCCGGTGGGGTGGTCGGGGGAAGGGAAATTGAGGTTGTCGGTGACTGCCAGCGGCTCGGCCCCCACGCAGCTGAGGTTGCGGGCCGCTTCAGCCACCGCCGCCATCGCACCCCGTTGCGGATCGAGGGCCACCCAGCGGTTTGGGCAATCCACCACCGCCGCCACGCCGCGCTGGGCCGGCAGCAACGAGCCAGGCCCCTGCTGGGGCCGCAGCCGCACCACAGCCGCGTCGGCACCGCCGGGGGGCATCACGGTGTTGCCCTGCACCTGGTGGTCGTACTGGCGGTACACCCAGCGCTTGCTGGCGATCGTGGGCGTGTCGAGCAGGGCCAGCAGCACCTGGCTCCAGCTGAGCGGTGACTGGCCCGCCGGGGTGATGCCGGTGGTGTCGGCGGGCGGCAACTCGGCTTCGCTCCACTGCCAGTGGGCCTGGATCTCAGCCGGCGGGGCAGCGAGCAGCTCGTGGTGGTTGATCGGGGTGTCGTCGGCCAGGGCATTGGCCGGCACCTCGGCGGCCACCTCGCCGTGCTGCAGCACCCGGACCACGTTCTCGGCCACCACCCGGCCCACCACCGCAGCCTGCAGGCCCCAGCGGCGGAAGCGCTCCATCAGCGGCTGCTCGCGGCCCTGGCGCACCACGAACAACATGCGCTCCTGCGATTCCGACAGCAGGAACTCGTAGGCGGTCATGCCGTCTTCGCGGGCCGGCACAAGGTCGAGGTCGAGCTCCACACCCACGCCACCCTTGGCAGCCATCTCCGAACAGCTGCAGGTGAGGCCGGCGGCGCCCATGTCCTGGGCGGCCACCACATCACCGCTCTTGAAGGCTTCCAGGCAGGCCTCGATCAGCCCCTTCTCCAGGAAGGGATCGCCCACCTGCACGGCCGGGCGGTCGTCGAGGGAGGCTTCCGTGAGCTCGGCCGAGGCAAAGCTGGCCCCGCCCATGCCATCACGGCCGGTGGTGCTGCCCACATAGACCACCGGATTGCCCACGCCCGCCGCGCCCGAACGCACGATCTCTTCGGTTTCCATCAACCCCAGGGCCATGGCATTGACCAGCGGGTTGCCGCTGTAGCTGGGATCGAAGGCCACCTCCCCCCCCACCGTCGGCACGCCGACGCAGTTGCCGTAGTGGGCGATGCCGGCCACCACGCCCTCCATCAGCCCCACATTGCGGGGATCCTCCAACGGCCCGAAGCGCAGGGCATTGAGCAGCGCGATCGGGCGCGCGCCCATCGTGAAGATGTCACGCAGGATGCCGCCCACACCGGTGGCTGCGCCCTGGAAGGGCTCCACGGCCGACGGGTGGTTGTGGCTCTCGATCTTGAAGGCCAGATGCTGGCCCTCGCCCAGATCGACCACGCCGGCGTTCTCGCCGGGCCCCACCAGGATGCGCGGCCCGGAGGTGGGGAACTGACCCAGCAGGGGGCGGGAGTTGCGGTAACAGCAGTGCTCCGACCACATCACCCCGAACATGCCCAGCTCGGCGCGGTTCGGTGCCCGGCCCAGGCGCCGCACGATCTCGTCGTAGTCGGCCCGGCTGAGGCCCTCCTTGCGCAGAGCTTCGGCAAGCGGATAGGAGGGGGAGGACACCAGGCAGCCGCAGGCAGGAAAGCTCAGTCTGGCCGAGCGACCGCCCACGGCCGCCGGGGATCGGCGGGTTCAGACCCAGGGATCTGCGTCGTTGTCGTAGCGACTGCCCCGCCGGGACGGCCCCTCGCTGACGGGCTGGGGCCGACGGTAGGGGTCCGTGTCCGGTTCGAGCTCGCGATCGAGCTCCTCTTCCGGTGGGTCCCAGGCCCTGGGCCTGTCGTCGTCGCGATCCTCCAGACGATCGTCGTCGTCCCAGTCGTCCAGCGGGTCGTCGTCCGGTTGGCGCCAGGCGGGATCGGCCTCCTGCCAGGGCGGACCTTCCCGCTCCGGCTCCTGCCAGGGGGGTTCCTCCAGCCAACCCTCCAGCCGTTCCTCGAAGCGCCCGCCCGCCTCCTGGAACTGATCCTTGATCCGGGAGGTCTCCTGGCCCACCTGATCGCGCCAGCGGCGCGAACGCCGCAGAAACTCCTGCCGCACACTGGCCTTGGCCAGCGGCAGGTCGTCGAGGCCACTGAGGCCGGTGAGCACCTGGCCGGGTTGCTGGTCGACGATCCGATCGGGCGTGAGGCGCCAGCGACTGGTGCCTGGCAGGCGCGGATCGGTGCGCGACACCAGGTAATGCAGGATGCGGCCGCTGCGCAGCTCCACGGCCGCATCCGCCACCGTGCCCAGCACGGCGCCACCGGCGCCGGTGAGGGCGGCATCAAACAGCGTGGGCAGGCGTTCGAGCGTGGCCGGATCGGTGACAGCCGGTTCGCCCAGCACCAGGGCCTCCAGCTCGCCAAGGCCGCGCAGCTGGTCGAGGCGCCAAACGAGCCGGCGCGTGCCGAAGGCAGAGGGTTTGCTGGCCCAGCCGAGCAGACGGTGCACTGGTGGGTGCATCCAGCCCATCAGCCCGGGGCCGTGGTCGAGGCCCTGATCGCAGCGCACCCGAAGCCGCAGCAGATCAGAGAGCAGCAGCTGAGCGGGAAGGCTCACGGCATCAGCTGCGGATCTGCACGGGCATCACCAGGTAGGTGAAGCTGGGATCCTCCAGCGGCGCCAGCACGGCGGGCGTGGTGGGGGCGTTGCAGCGCAGCTCCACCCGCTCGGCGGTCATCGCCTTGAGGCCATCGAGCACGTAGCGCACATTGAAGGCGATCTCGATCGCATCCCCTTTCACCAGCGCCGGCAAGGATTCCGAGCCGCTGCCCACATCCTGGGCATCGGCGCTGATGCGCAGACGGTCGGCGGATGGGTCGCTGCTCAGCTTCACCACGTTGTTGTGCTGATCGGCCACCACAGCCACCCGCTCCAGAGCGTTGACGAAGGCGCGGCGATCGAGCTCCAGGGTGCGGCTGAAGGAGGCTGGAATCAACTGGCCGTAGTTGGGGTAGGTGCCATCGAGACTGCGGCTGGTGAGCACCTGATCCGCCCAGACGAACACCACCTGCCCCCGTTCGCTGAACAGGCTCACAGGCTCCTGTGACTGGCGGGAAGACAGCAGGCGCTCGAGTTCTCGCAGGGATCGGGCCGGCACCGTGACCGCAAAACTCGGCGCCTCTTCCGCCTCCGCAGCGCCGCTGCCCGGCCCGGCACCGGCAGCACCGGCAGCGGCGTTGTCGAGGCGCAGCACCGAGAGGCGGTGACCATCGGTGGCGGCGCACTCGAGGCCGTCGTGCTCAAGGCCGAGATGCACGCCGGTGAGCAACTGCTTGGCCTCATCCGGGCTGCTGGCGAACAGGGTGGCGCGCAGGCCCTTGATCAGGGCTTCCGCTTCCAGCCGGATCGGCGCCCCGGTCTGCACCAGGGGCAGGTCGGGGAAATCCTCCGCCGACAGCCCGCGCATCTGATAGCTGCCGGAGAAGCTGGTGAGCTCCACCTGCTCCTGGCCCTCAGGGCATTCCAGGGTGATCGGGCTGTCGGCAGAGAGCCGGGAAACGATTTCGCCGAACAGGCGCGACGGCAGAGTGATCGCGCCGCTGGTTTCAACCGCCGCCGGCAGGCTGGTCTGAATGCCGAGATTGAGGTCGAAGCCGGTGAGGCTCAGCCGGCCGGTGCCGGCATCGGCGGTCAGCAACACATTGGCCAGCACCGGGTGCGTCGGCCGGGCCGCCACCGCGCGGCTGACCAGCTGAAGGCTGGCGCTCAGTTCCGCCTGGGAGCAGACCAGCTTCATCGTTTTGACACTCCGGGTGGGGATGCCCATGCCGGGCCCCACCACGCTTCCACAAGCCGGGGCGATCCGCAACGGCAGACGACCGTCAACGCCGTTTTCCACGCCCGTTTTCCACGATCCTTCTACGGAAGCTTTTCTTTTAGAAAAAAGAGAAAAACAGCCGTAGTCGTAGGGGGTGTGGAAACCGGGGAGAAGCTCAGAAAGATTGTTGCAGCAACCGATCTAGTCCAGCAGGCATGGGGAGAAGGGCAGACGAACGGCAGACGTTTCCCCCTTTTCCACCGTTTCCCGGCCTGTGGAAAACCAATGCCCTGTTCGAGGCCCTGATGCAGCCGCATTTTTCCCCCGTCGATCCCCGCTTTTCCCCTGGGACGGTCTGTTCACCGGCCGTCATCAAGACACCATGCTTTCGGCCCAGGAGGCCCCCTCCAGCGCACCAGCCGCCGCCCGAACGCAGGCAGCCCCCGCCCACGAAGCGCCGTGGGCGGGGGCTGTTTGTGCTCAGCAGGCCAAGAGCCTGGCCCTTAGAAGCCCATCACCTTGGCGACCACGTCCACTTCCGGTGCCAGGCCGGCATGGAAGGCGCCGTCGCTGTGATCGATCGCGGTGCCGGGATCCTTCAGGCCGTTGCCGGTGAGCACACAGACCACCGTGGCTCCTGCCGGCACCTCTGCCGCCCGCTGCAGCAGGCCGGCCACCGAAGCGGCGCTGGCGGGTTCGCAGAACACCCCTTCCTCCCGGCCCAGCAGCTTGTACGCCTCCAGGATGTCCTGATCAGTGACCGCATGGAAGGCGCCGTTGCTCTGCTCGCGCACCGCCAGGGCCTTGTCGCGGTTGGCCGGGTTACCGATCCGGATCGCCGTGGCGATGGTGTCGGGTTGCTCCACCGTGTGGCCCAGCACCAGGGGAGCGGAGCCGCTGGCCTGGAAGCCCATCATGCGGGGCAGCCGCTGGCTGTGGCCGGCTTGCCGGTACTCCTGGAAGCCCATCCAGTAGGCGCTGATGTTGCCGGCATTGCCCATCGGAATACACAGCCAGTCGGGGGCCTCGCCGAGTGCATCCACCACCTCGAAGGCGGCCGTCTTCTGGCCCTGCAGCCGGTAGGGGTTGAGGGAGTTCACCAGGGTGACGGGGTAGTTGTCGGCCACCTCGCGCACGATCGCCAGGGCCCGGTCGAAATTGCCCTTCACCGCCAGCACCTCGGCGCCGTACATCAGTGCCTGGGCCAGCTTTCCCTGGGCCACGTAGCCATCGGGGATGAGCACGAACGCGCGCATGCCGCCGCGCTTGGCATAGGCCGCGGCGGCGGCGGAGGTGTTGCCGGTGCTCGCGCAGATCACTGCTTCGGCGCCGGCTTCGCGCGCCTTGCTCACCGCCATCGTCATCCCCCGGTCCTTGAAGCTGCCGGTGGGGTTAAGGCCGTCGTACTTGAGAAACACCTTCACGCCACGGCCCACCCGTGCCGCGATCGCCGGTGCGGGGATCAACGGGGTGGCGCCTTCGCGCAACGTGATCACCGGCGTGCGATCGCTGACAGGCAACCAGGGGCGGTAGGCCTCAATCAGCCCCGGCCAGTCCTGCAGCGTGGGCTTCGCGCCCAGGCGCCTGAGGGCAGAGAGCAGCGGCACAGGGGCGACGGAGCAGGCTCCGGCGAATCTACGCGGCGGTTAAGAAGCTCCGAGAGAGCTCAACTGCCTAGAGGAAAGAAGTGCGTCAGGAACCCTGGGCGCCTGGAGTGCTGGTTGGTGGCTGGCTGGGGGTGGTGACAGGAGGGCTGCCGGGAGAGCGGCTGGATGGCTGTTCATTGCCCTCGCGCAGGCCGTCGAGCGGGGATTCGGAGAAGAACCGCACCAGATCGGCAATGGAATTGGTTTTGCCCAGCAGGCTGAGCAGGGCCGGGATGTTGATCGCCAGCTCGTTGGTGGGATAGGCCCTCAGAAAGCCGGTGGGGGTGAGGGTGCCGTTGCCGTTATGAATCCCGATGATCAGGGCGGAGCGGAGGGCGGGAACGCCGGCGGATGGTGCATTGAGCGGCGCGAAGATCCCCGCCAGGCGCTGGAGGATCGCATCGCCAATGCGGGTGGACAGCAAGCGGCTGGTGAGTACCAGCGGCAGGGTGACCTTCTGGTTCAACAGTCGGGCCACATCTTCAGGGTTCTGGCGGCCGATCTTGAGCACGTCGGCCAGCAGGCCACGCGCCTGGCCTGTTTCGGCCAGATGGTCGAGATCGGCCACAGGGATTGAGCGCCGAAAGGCACCGCTGACGAACACCAGTTGCTCGGCCGCCTGGAGAGTCGGAGCGGCCGTGCTCAGCGAGAGCCCGAGCAGGACCCCCAGGACGTTGGGGCGGATGCGCAACTGAAACTCCCTGGCTGGACACCGATCCTAGAAGCTGCCGACCGGTGCCATTCCAGCGGCACGCCGGGATTCCGGCGCCACAAGCACATCGCGCAGCAGGCGCACCACCCCCCGCTCTGCCAACCCTTGGGCCAGCTGCAGCCCCATGCGGCGCAGGTCAGGTTCCGCCAGCAGCCGCGGTAGCCGGCGCAGCAGCAGCCTGGGTTCAAAACCCGGCACATCGCGCAGCACCACGAGCAGCTGCTGCACTGGCTCAAGATCCAGCAGCTGGGCATCGATCATGCTGATCCGCTCCACACCCCGCAGCCCCGGCGGCTGGAGCCGTTTCGGCAGCCGCCGCCCCATCGCCTGCACAGCCCGCCAGCCGAGCGCATCGAGCCGGTCGACCATCGCATCGACCAATTGCTGGCGCAGCATCCCACCCTTGGGTGAGAAGAGGAAATCGAGCACCTGATCCAGCAGACCCTCCACATCCAGTTGTTCCTGTAAAGACGCACTGCTGATCAGGTTTTCCAGCCGTTGCCAGCGGAACTCATCGCCATCGAAGAGCATGTCGCGCAGGCTGCGGCGCAGATCCGGATCGGGATCCTCCATCAGCCGGCGGGCGAAGTAGGGATAGGCCGCACCGAGAATTTTGAACTCAGGATCCACACTCAAGGCAATGCCTTCGAGCGTGACCAAAGAGCGGATGATCAGGGCGTAATAGGGCGGAACCTGGAACGGGAAGCGGTACATCACTCCGGAAAGATCATCGGTGACCGCCTTGAAATCCATCCGGCTCACCCCCATCTCCAGAGCCTGGCCGAACACCGATTCAAAGGCCGGCACGATCGGCTCGAGGTTCACCTCTTCGCCCAGAAAACCGAGCTGCACGAAATCGGTGGAGAGGGCGGTGAAGTTGCGGTTCACCAGATGCACCACCGCCTGGATCAGGCCGGTGCGCGACTCGCGGCTCACCTCGCTCATCATGCCGAAATCCAGGTAGGCCAGGCGGCCATCCGGCAGAGCCAGCAGATTGCCGGGGTGTGGGTCGGCGTGGAAGAAGCCGTGCTCCAGCAGTTGCTGGAGGCTGCAGTTCACGCCGATTTGCACCATGTGGTCGGGGTCGATGCCGAGCGAGCGCACCGCCTCGAGATTGGTGAGCTTCACCCCATCGATCCATTCCATCGTGAGCACACGGCGGCTGGTGGCCTCGTGATAGATGGCCGGTACGGCGATGTTGGGATTGTGCTGGTGGAGCTTGGCGAAGGTTTCAGCGTTGCTGGCTTCGTTGAGATAATCCATCTCTTCGAACACCCGCTTGCCCAGCTCATCGATCAGGGCCACCAGATCGCTGCGCACCAGTCCTACGTTCTGGTTGATCCAGGCGGCGATGTTGCGCACGATATAAAGATCGAGCGTGATCTGCTCGCGCAGGCCAGGGCGCTGCACCTTCACCGCGACGGCCTGGCCGCCCTTGAGGGTGCCCCTGTGCACCTGGCCCAGCGAAGCGGCGGAGATCGGCTCGCGATCGAGCTGGGTATATATCTCGGAAATGGGCGCACCCAGGTCTTCTTCGATGCAGGCCATCGCCAGCGCACCGTCGAAACCGGGCAGTTGATCTTGCAGCTGGGCCAGTTCCTCCAGCAGCACCGGTGGCACGATGTCGGGCCGGGTCGACAGGGCCTGGCCGGCCTTGATGAAGGCGGGGCCGAGCGCCACCAGCAGCTGGGCGCATTCGCGCGCCCGTTCCCTGGCGCGGTCGGGGTTGTTGAGCAGGCCGGCGAAGCGATCGACAGCCACGCCCACCAGAAACAGGCTGATCGGCATCAGGGTCTGCCAGAGCCGTAGCAGCAGCCGATTGGGGTGGCCGGCGTAGATGCGCGTGATCGCCGCCGGGTCATAGCTGAGCAGGCCGGCGGCTTCAATGAAGTCGCTGAGCTCCGCAGGGGTGCTCACGTGGTCGGAGCGAACCATCACGGGGCAGATCGATACCCCCCTTCTAAACGAATCTCAGCGTCGCTACGGTCGGGCAGTCGGCTGAGGCACCGCGTGCTCACGGGACTGCGCCTCGAGAACATCGCACTGGTGGAGCGCCTGGAGCTGGAGTTCTCCACTGGCTTCACGGTGCTCACCGGTGAAACGGGTGCCGGCAAGTCGTTGTTGCTCGATGCCCTCGATGCCCTGCTGGGCGGCGGCTCCGGCGCACGCCTGCTGCGCCAGGGCACGCAGCGGGGCTTGATCGAAGCCCTGTTCACCCCTACGGCGCCCGCGCTGGCCTGGCTGCAGCAGCAGCAGCTGGATCAGGAGCTCGCCGGCGGCGATGCCACAGACACAGACACAGGCACAGGCATTTATGAAGGCGCCGCCGCCCAAGGCTCCCCGCCGGAGCTGGTGCTCAGCCGCGAGTGGCGCAGCAACGGTGAACGCATCCAGAGCCGCAGCCGCATTAACGGTGTGGTGGTGAACCGCCAGCAACTGCTGGAGCTGCGGCCCCTGCTGCTGGATCTCACCGTGCAGGGCCAGACCCAGGATCTGGCCCGCCCCGGCCAACAGCGCCAGTGGCTCGACCGCTGCGGTGGCGACGCGCTGGCGGCCTGCCTGGGGCCGGTGCGGCAGGCGGTGCGCAGCTGGCGCCAGGCCGCCGCCCGGCTGGAGCAGGCGCGGGCCGACCGCGACCGGCTGGAGCGGCAACGGCAGGAGGGGCTCCAGCAGCTGGAGGCGCTGGAGGCCGCCGCCCTCGAAGACCCGAACGAATGCCTGCGGCTGCAGGAAGACCAGGACCGCCTCGCCCATGCGGTGCGATTGCAGGAGGGGGTGATGCTGCTGCTGGGCCGGCTGGTGGAAGGCGCCGACAACGCTCCGGCGGCGCTCGACCATCTGGCCGCCTGCGATCAGGAGCTGCAGCAACTGGCCGGCTTTGACGTCAGCCTCGGCCCCCTGCTGGACCGCTGCGGCGGGGCGCTGCAGGACGTGCAGGAGCTGGCCCGCGACCTCGAGCGCTATGGCGGTGACCTCGACAGCGATCCCGCCAGCCTCGAAGCGGTGCAGGAGCGGCTGGCCCTGCTCAAGGGGCTGGAGCGCCGCCACGGCCGCGATCTGGCAAGGCTGATCGAGCAGCGTGACCAGCTGCGTGAGCAGCTCAGCGGTGGGGCTGCCGCCGCCCTCGTAGCGCTGGAGGCCGAGGAGCAGCAGGCTCGCCTTCGGCGGGATCAGGCCTGCAGCCTGCTCAGCGCCCAGCGGCAGCAGGCGGCGCGACAGCTGGAAGAGCAGTTGACCGCCTCACTGCGGCCCATGGGCCTGGCCGATGTGCGCTTTTCGGTGGCGGTCGTGCCGGTACCGCCGGCTGAGGAGGGGGCCGATGCGGTGGCGTTTCTGTTCTCTGCCAACCCCGGCCAGCCGCTGGCGCCCCTGCGCGAGGTGGCCTCCGGCGGCGAGATGAGCCGCTTCCTGTTGGCGCTGAAAACCTGTCTGGCCGCGGCGGATCCGGGCGTCACCCTGCTGTTCGATGAAATCGACAGCGGCGTCAGCGGCCGGGTGAGTGGCGCGATCGCCGAGCTGCTGCGGCAGCTGGCCGCGCAGCGGCAGGTGTTCTGCGTGACCCACCAGCCGCTGGTGGCCGCCGCCGCCGATCATCATTTCCAGGTGAGCAAAGCAGTGGAGGCGGGCCGCACCCTCACCCGGGTTCGCCCGCTGCGGGACACCCAGGCGCGGCAGCAGGAGCTGGCCGAACTGGCCGGGGGCGACTTCAGCGAAGCCCACCGCTACGCCGCCGGGTTGCTGGAGCGGGGCTGATCTGAGTGCCGTTTCCGCCGCAGAACGCGGGCGGGTCCCTGCCGATCAGGAGACACCCGTAGACTCAGACGCTCTAGACGAGGCCGGATGCCCCGCGCGAGCATCGTTTCTGGGCCCAAGGGCACTTCGACCACCCCCAGCACCACGGTCCCGACCCTTGACAAGGAAGAGGCGTCGAAGCTGCGCTCGCTCAACGGTGGCGCCCTTGAGGACGTGATCCGTGTGCGTGGTGCCCGCCAGCACAACCTCAAGAACGTGGATCTGACGATTCCACGCAACCGGCTGGTGGTGTTCACCGGTGTGAGCGGCAGCGGCAAGAGCTCGCTGGCCTTCGACACGATTTTCGCTGAAGGGCAGCGCCGCTACGTCGAAAGCCTTTCCGCCTACGCCCGCCAGTTCCTCGGCCAGGTGGACAAGCCGGATGTGGACGCGATCGAGGGGCTGTCGCCGGCGATCTCGATCGACCAGAAGTCCACCAGCCACAACCCGCGCTCCACCGTCGGCACGGTGACGGAGATTCAGGACTACCTGCGCCTGCTCTTCGGCCGCGCCGGTGAACCCCACTGCCCCCAGTGCGACCGCTCGATCCGGCCCGAGAGCATCGACGAGATGGTCGATCGCATCTCCTCGTTGCCGGAGGGCACCCGCTACCAGTTGCTGGCGCCGGTGGTGCGGGGCAAGAAGGGCACCCACACCAAGCTGCTCAGTGGTCTGGTGGCGGAAGGCTTCGCCCGGGTGCGCATCAACGGCGAGGTGCGCGAACTCTCCGACAACATCGAGCTCGACAAGAACCACGCCCACAACATCGAAGTCGTCGTCGACCGGCTGGTGGCACGTGAGGGCATCACTGAACGGCTCACCGATTCCCTGCGCACCTGCCTGAAGCGCGGCGACGGGCTGGCGCTGGTGGAGGCGGTGCCCAAGACCGGCGAAGAACTCCCGGAGGGGGTGGAGCGGGAGCGGCTTTATTCCGAGAACTTCGCCTGCCCCGTGCATGGCGCCGTGATTGAGGAGCTCTCCCCCCGGTTGTTCTCGTTCAACAGCCCCTACGGCGCTTGCCCCGATTGCCATGGCCTCGGCCATCTGCGCAAGTTCACCGAGGAGCGGGTGGTGCCCGATCCCGCCCTGCCGGTGTATGCGGCAGTGGCCCCCTGGAGCGAGAAAGACAACAGCTATTACTTCTCACTGCTGTTCAGTGTGGGAGAAGCCTTCGGCTTTGAGATCAAGCAGCCCTGGAACCAGCTGACCAAAGACCAGCAGCAACTGCTGCTGCACGGCAGCCCCGAGCCGATCGCCATCAAGACCGACAGCCGCTACAGCAAAAGCCAGGGCTACCTGCGCCCGTTCGAAGGCATCCTGCCGATCCTGGAGCGGCAGCTGCGCGACGCCAGTGGCGAGGCGATCCGCCAGAAGCTGGAGAAATTCCTGGATCTGGTGCCCTGCGGCACCTGCCGCGGCCTGCGGCTGCGTCCTGAGGCACTGGCGGTGAAGGTGGGGCCCTATGCGATCACCGATCTCACCAATGTGAGCGTCGCCGACACCCTGCAACGGATCGAGTCGTTGATGGGGGTCGGGGATGCGGAAGGGGCGGAACCCCTGCTCAATCCCCGCCAGATCCAGATCGGCGATCTGGTGCTGTGCGAGATCCGCATGCGCCTGCGCTTCCTGCTGGATGTGGGCCTCGATTACCTCAGCCTCGACCGCCCGGCCATGACCCTCTCCGGCGGGGAGGCCCAGCGCATCCGTCTCGCCACCCAGATCGGGGCCGGGCTCACCGGCGTGCTGTACGTGCTGGATGAACCCAGCATCGGGCTGCACCAGCGCGACAACGACCGCCTGCTCAATACCCTGTTCCGGCTCCGCGACCTGGGCAACACCTTGATCGTGGTGGAACACGACGAGGACACGATCCGAGCCGCCGACCACCTGGTGGACATCGGCCCGGGCGCCGGCGTGCACGGCGGACGCATCGTGGCTGAGGGGACGCTCGAGAACCTGCTCGAAGAAGAGGAATCGCTCACGGGGGCCTACCTGAGTGGGCGGCGCTCGATTCCGACCCCGCCCGAACGGCGCACCAGCAGCAGCCGCAAGCTCTCGCTGTTGAATTGCTCCCGCAACAACCTGCAGGGGCTCGACGTCGACATTCCCCTCGGCCGCCTGGTGGCGATCACCGGGGTGAGCGGCAGCGGCAAGAGCACCTTGATCAACGAGCTGCTCCACCCGGCGCTTGAGCACAAGCTGGGCATGAAGGTGCCGTTCCCGACCGGCCTCGATGAGCTGCGGGGCATCCAGTCGGTCGACAAGGTGATTGTGATCGACCAGAGCCCGATCGGCCGCACACCCCGCTCCAACCCCGCCACCTACACAGGCGCCTTCGACCCGATCCGCCAGGTGTTCGCCGCCACGGTGGAGGCCAAGGCGCGGGGCTATCAGGTGGGCCAGTTCAGCTTCAACGTCAAAGGCGGGCGCTGTGAGGCCTGCAGCGGGCAGGGCGTGAATGTGATCGAGATGAATTTCCTGCCCGATGTGTATGTGCAGTGCGATGTCTGCAAGGGGGCGCGCTACAACCGCGAAACGCTTCAGGTGACGTACAAGGGCCACACGATTGCCGATGTGCTGCAGATGACGGTGGAACAGGCGGCCGATGTCTTCAGCGCCATTCCCCAGGCGGCGGATCGGCTGCGCACCTTGGTGGATGTGGGGCTGGGTTACATCAAGCTGGGCCAGCCGGCTCCCACCCTCTCCGGCGGTGAAGCCCAGCGGGTGAAGCTGGCCACCGAACTCTCCAAGCGGGCCACCGGCAAAACCCTTTATCTGATCGATGAACCCACCACCGGCCTGAGCTTCTACGACGTGCACAAGCTGATGGATGTGATGCAGCGCCTTGTGGACAAGGGCAATTCGATCGTGGTGATCGAACACAACCTTGATGTGATCCGCTGTGCTGACTGGCTGGTGGATCTGGGCCCCGAGGGCGGCAACAAAGGAGGGGAGATCGTGGTGGCCGGCACGCCGGAGCAGGTGGCGGAGCATCCCACCAGCCACACGGGCCGCTACCTCCAGCAGGTGCTGGCTCAGCATCCACCGGAAGCCATTTCGGCCTGAAGCCATCACCACCAACCGAGGGGTGGCCGGTGGGAGGGGATCATGGAGGCATCACCGCTCCAACGTCGTGGCCCAGCGTCGATTCAAGCCGGCGGGAATTGCCCTCCTGACTGTGGCCGCGATGGGGGGAGGCCTTGCCTTCGCGCCCTCCCGCACCCAGGCGCTGGAGCGGGTGCAGATGCGGCTGCCGTTGCTGGAAACCGACTTCACGGTGGAGCTCAACGAGCTCAGCAACCCCGCCAGCCTGCTGGCCGGCAACAGCGACCTGGCCGAGCTGGATCGGGCCACCGATGGAGCGGTGGGCCGCAAGTTCGTGGAGCTGTTCAATGCGCCGCTGCCGCTGCAGGTGACGGCCGTGGTCGATACCTCGGCGAGCTCCCCCCTGCTCAACCAGGCCCTGCTGCTGGTGTCGGCGCTCGGCGGCATCGACGGACTGCCGGAGCCGTTCACCGGGGAGGATCTCTCCCGGGTGCTGGATCAGGCAGCGGCCCAGGGTCCGCTCACCATGCTCACCGTGCTGCGGGCCCTGCCCGGCCGCACGGCCACGATCGACCTGGGCCGGGCCGTGTTCGCGGTGCAGCGGCTGGCCCGCCAGCAGCGGCCTGCGGACACCCTGCTGGCCTCGCGGCCAGCCGCTGGGGAGGATCCTGCCCTGCGCGGACAAGGCCCACTGGCCATACAGCGCGCTGAGCTGACCACCCCTATTTCCTACCGCCCCGAGCCGTTGTCGGTGGTGGTGATTCGGCCCACGACCGGCGCCAATAACCGCCTGGTGGTGATCTCCCACGGCCTCTGGGACGGCCCGGAGAGCTTTGAGGGCTGGGGCCGCCATCTGGCCAGCCATGGCTACACCGTGCTCCTGCCCCGCCATCCCGGCAGCGACCGGCAGCAGCAGAGCGCAATGCTGTCCGGCAAGGCACCGCCTCCAGGCCCAGAGGAACTGCGCCTGCGGCCCCTTGATGTGAGCGCCGTGATCGATGCCGCCGCTGCCGGCGGTCTGGGTCTGCCGCCCGGCATCCGCACCGATTCGGTGGTGGCCATGGGCCAGTCGTGGGGCGCCACCACCGTGCTGCAGCTGGCTGGCGCCAAACCCAGCGACATCCTCCTGTCCAAATTCTGCAACGATCCCTTCGACCCTGCTCGAAACCTCAGCTGGGTCCTGCAGTGCAGCTTCCTCACCTCCGCCAACACCGCAGCGCTGGCGGATCCCCGCATCAAGGCGGTGGTGGCGGTCAGCCCGCCGATGTCTTTGCTGTTCGCCGCCGGTGCGGCCCAGAGTGTCTCCAGCCGCGTGCTGCTGGTGAGCGGCAGCCGCGACTGGGTGGTGCCCGCCGGCCCCGAAGCGATCACGCCAATGACCCTGGAGGCGCGCAATGCCGGCGGTGGCCACAGCCTCGTGCTGGCCAAAGGCGGTGATCACTTCAACCTCGGCTCCACCTACGACGTCGGTGGTGGGGCGCTGCGCGGGCTGATCCTGGCCTGGACGAATGCCGCCTATGCGGCCGGGCCTGAGGTCGCGCCGCGCCCCGGTGCACCGGGGCTGCTGCCACCAGACGGTTGGGGCGACAGCGCGATTCCACTGGTGGACGTGAGTGGGGCGCTGCGCTGACGCACCGCCGGACGTGCGCTGCAGCCCTCAGAAGGTGGGCAACTCCGCCTCTCCGGCGGGATCGGGATAGTTGGTGTTCACGTCCGGCATCCAGTAGCTCAGGTCGTCATGCCAGAACAGGCGCCCCGCCAGCCGACTGGTGCTGAGCTTGGTGGAGCCCATGCTGGAAAGCAGAGCGCCCAGCTCCACCGGGGAGAGATCGGTTCTCACGTTCTCACTGGCCAGCTGGATCAACGCCGGATACTGGGCCACCGTGCCGGGCTGAGCCAGCTGGCGGAATACCTCGCGCAGCACCAGTTGCTGACGTTCCATGCGGCCGAGATCGCCCAGTTCATCGTTGCGATAGCGCAGGAAGCCCTCCAGGGCTTCCCCCTTCAGCACCTGCACGCCTGGGTAAAGATCGATGTAGAGGTCCTGGCGGCTGTCGGTGTAATACATGCGCTTGGGCACATCCACTTCCACGCCGCCCAGGGCATCGGCCAGCTTCTGCACGGCATCGAGGTTGATCAGCACATACCGATCGACAGGAATGCCCAGCAAGCGCGACACCTGCGATTTCGCTTCCTCCACCCCGCCTACGGCATAGAGAGCATTGGCCTTGAGCACGCCATAGCGGTCCGACTCGATGAAGGTGTCGCGCGGGACCTGGGTCAGCCGGGTGCTGCCGTCCACCACCTCCACGGTGAACATGACATCGGTGTTGGCGGCCACGTGATCGGTGCCCATCACCAAAATGCGGTGCTGGTTGAGGCCGAGAGGCGCCACCAGGCTGCTGACCGATGGCGCCGCCTTCATCAGCCCGGCCATCAAGGAGCCCAGCAGCTGGGGCAGGGGTCCGGTGACGAGCAGGCTCAGGCCCACCCCGCAGCCCAGGCCGAGCAGCACGGAAGGGGGATGCAGGCGGCGGCGGCGTGGACCCTTGCTACCAGCCGCTTTCCTGCTGGAGCCTTCCCCGGATGACGCTTCAGGCACCGAGCGATCCTGGGACGCCACGCTTGAGTCCGCCGCCGACCCACGGTCTTGGCCCCGGGCTGTGACGGACAGAGAGCTGCGACGGGGCTGGGCCTTGGTCATAGAGGGTTCCGATGTCCGCACCATAAAACCCATTCCCGTGCCTGGCCAGGTCAGGGCCCCGCCACCACTGCCACCCGGGCGGCGGCCCGGTCGGCCCGCTCCCTTGCCTCGCCCAGATCGGCGCCGCGGGCCAACGCCACTCCCATGCGCCGGTGGGGCCGGGCCTCCGGCTTGCCGAACAGCAGCACCGTGGTGTCGGGTTCGGCCAGGGCCGCCGCCACGCCCGTGTAGGCCACGCTGCTGAGGTGCTCGCCGGCCAGGATCACCCGGCTGGCGGCGGGGCCGGTGGACGCAATGGTGGGAATCGGCAGCCCCAGCACGGCACGCAGGTGCAGCTCAAACTCGCTGAGGTTCTGGCCGGCCAGCGTCACCAGGCCGGTGTCATGCGGCCGGGGCGAGAGTTCCGAGAAGACCACTGTGGCGGGGTCGGTGGCACCGGCGGCACCGGTGAGGAAGAACTCCACGCCGAACAGGCCGGCGCCACCCAGGTGATCGGTGACCTTCAAGGCCATGGCCTGGGCAGCCTCCAGCTGGGCCGGCGCGAGACAGGCGGGCTGCCAGCTGCACTGGTAGTCGCCCCGTTCCTGCACGTGGCCGATCGGTGGGCAGAACAGGGTGGGGCCGTTCCACTGCCGCACTGTGAGCAGGGTGATCTCCTGCTCAAACCGCAGAAACTCCTCCACGATCACCCGTGCGCCGGCGCCGCGTGCCCCCGCCAGCGCGGCCTCCCAGGCCGCCGCGATGCCGTCCGCGCTGTGCACCACGCTCTGCCCCTTGCCCGAGGAGCTCATCACCGGTTTCACCACCACGGGCCAACCGAGCGGTGTGGCGGCGATGGCCAGTTCTTCGGCGCTGCCGGCGTAGGCGAAGCGGGCGGTGCGCAGGCCCAGGGTGCCGGCGGCCAGATCGCGGATGCGGTCACGGTTCATGGTCACCGCTGTGGCCTGCGCCGTGGGAATCACGGTGACGCCTTCCGCCTCCAGCTCGGCGAGGGCATCCACCGCCAGGGCTTCAATCTCCGGGATCACCAGATCCGGCCGGTGGCGCCGCACCACGGCCAGCAGCGCCGCGGGATCGGTCATGGGGATCACCTCCGCCGCATCGGCCACCTGCATAGCGGGCGCACCGGCGTAGCGGTCGACCGCGATCACGCGGCATCCGAGGCGCTGGGCGGCGATGGCCACCTCCTTGCCCAGCTCACCGCTGCCCAGCAGCATCAAGGTGCGAGGGAACGCGGGCACCGTCATCACGAGGGGGCAGATGGGATCAATCCTGCTCCCCCGCTGGGCCCTGCTAGAAGAGCACTGTGTCGGCGCCCTGCCTGCTTTGATCGTCTCGCCTGCCGTTCTGGCTTTCGCTTCCACCGGGGATGGCGTTGCCGGTCTGCCGTTCGGATGGACGATCGACGGACTGCAGAACAGCGTGCTGATCTACCTCGGCCTTTCTTCTCTGGCCTTTGTGATCGTGTGGTTGGTGGGTTTCCTGCGCCGCTCCTGAACACCCCGATCAGGAATCGGAGATCAGGTCGAGCTGGCGCACCGGCGGCTCCTCGCTCACGAAACCGTAGGCCTCGAACACCTGCTCATCGGCGTGGGTGATGTGCTGGCCGTCGCTGTGGCGCTCCAGCCGGAAGCCTTCCTCTGCCATGCGCCGCATCAGCCCGGCGGCTTCCTCGAAGCGCGCCGCCATCGCCTCGAGGCTGGCGCAATCGGCCGTCAGGCCCGTTTCCTTCCAGGTGAAGTAAGCCAAGGCAACGCTCGCAATGCGGGAAATGAACGCGGGGGGTGGGGCCCACTCTCTCGATTCTGGTGATCTCTGCCGCGGGGCGCAGCGCTCAGGGCAGCAGCAGCAGGCCGATCAGCACCAGAGCCACGCTCACAACCCAGAACCCCACCACGACCCGTTGTTCGGGGTTGCCCGCCAGCTCGAAATGGTGGTGCAGTGGCGCCATGCGGAACAGCCGTTTGCCCTGTCCATCGGGGCCCTTGGTGGCTTTGAACACCCACACCTGCAGGATCACCGACAACGACTCGGCCACGAACACTCCGCCCATCAGCAGCAGGGACCAGAGGCTGTCGGTGAGCAGGGCCACCGCCGTGAGCGCCGCCCCCATCGCCAGCGAGCCGGTGTCGCCCATGAAGACACGGGCGGGGTGGCGGTTGTGGCCCAGGAAGCCCAGCCAGGCGCCCGCCATCGCCGCGCAGAAGCCGGCCATGGCGGGGTCGCCGCTGTGGCCGCGCAGCGTCAGTTGCAGGGCGAAGCCGGCGAACACCACAGCGCCGCAGCCTGCCGCCAGCCCATCGAGGCCGTCGGTGAGGTTGGTGGCATTGCTTTCGGCCAGGAACACAAACAGGCCCAGGGGCAGCAGCAACAGGCCCAGCGGCAGCACCCAGCCGAACGGCAGGCCCACCTCGCCGCTGAACCAGCCGCGCCAGCTGCCCCAGGCCAGGAACAGCACCGCCGCCAGTGACTGCAGCAGCAGCTTTCCCTTCGGGGTCAGCCCGGTGTTGGTGCGGCGGGTGAGGCTGCGCCAGTCGTCGAAGCCGCCGATCGCCAGGAAGGCGAGGGTGATGGCCGCCACCGCCAGCAGGCGCCCATCGGTGGGAGCGATCAAGCCGCCCACGATCACCCCCACCGGTACCACCAGCAGGCCCCCCATCGTGGGGGTGCCGGCCTTGCTGAGGTGGCCCTGGGGGCCGTCTTCCCGAATCACCTGGCCCACCTTCAACGCCCGCAGCCTTGGCACGCCCCACAGGCACAGCGCCCAGCTCACCAGCGCCGAGAGCAGCAGCGGCAGCGTGAGCTGGGAGACCTGGGATGAGAGATCGCAGCCCATCACCGCCACCACGAGCAGCAAAGTGAGGGCGCTGGCGGGAGAACGCAGGCGGCCGGGAGCTGAAAGCGGGGAGGTGGAGGCCAAGGATCAGGGGCGATGGCGGCCGTTCAGGCCCGTTCCTCGTAACCGGACAGACGGGAAGGTTCAGTCTTCCCAGCTCTCGTCACTCGCTTCGTCGGCGGGGGTGTAATCCTCTTTCTCACCCATCAGCGCAGAGAGCTCCTCCTCTTCCACCGTGCTCACATCGGGAGCGGCGGTTTCCTCATCCACCACCAGCCGGCCGCTGGTTTCCAGCCAGCTCAGCAGATCCGGTTCGTCCCGCAGGGGGAGCACCGGGGCCGGATCTTCCCGCCGGTAGCGGGTGAGGGATGGATTGACGCTATCGAGGGTGCTCATGAATGCAGATCAGCGGGGTTGTTCAGGCTGGGAAAGCCAGCGCTGCGCCCCGTTCGCCGATCCACCACCATAGATCAGCCCTCCGCCCAAAACCTTTGACGGCCCTCATGGCGGTTGAGATCCTGCGCGTCTGGGCCGTGGCGCTGCTGCTCAGCGGCCTGATGGTGGCGGCCGGCCACCGCTGGCCCGCGTCGCTCACGCCCACCCCGGTGGCCATCTGGGCGCTGCTGCTGGTGCCCCCGCTGCTGATGGGGTTCTGGATCGCCCGCCGCTGGGGGAGAATCCAGCAAGCGGATCCAAGCGAGGCACGGAGCGAATGACACAGGTGGAGGAGCGGACGTCCCGGGCGAAACGGGTGGTGCTTGCCTATTCCGGCGGGGTGGACACGAGCGTCTGCATTCCCTATCTGCTGAACGAATTCGGCGTGGAGGAGGTGATCACCTTCGCGGCCGATCTCGGCCAGGGCGATGAGCTCGAACCGATCCGCCGCAAAGCGCTCGATTCCGGCGCCAGCCAGTCGATCGTGGGCGATCTGATCGAGCCCTTCATCTCCGACTTCGCCTTTCCGGCCATCCGCGCCAACGCCCTCTACGAAGGCCGCTACCCGCTCTCCACAGCCCTGGCCCGCCCGCTGATCGCCCGCCGCCTGGTGGAGGTGGCCCGCGAGGTGGGCGCCGATGCGGTGGCCCATGGCTGCACCGGCAAGGGCAACGACCAGGTGCGCTTCGATGTGGCGATCGGTGCCCTGGCGCCTGAGCTCAAGGTGCTGGCCCCGGCGCGGGAGTGGGGCATGAGCCGGGAGGAAACGATCGCCTACGGCGAGCGTTGCGGCATCCCGGTGCCGGTGAGCAAGGCGTCGCCCTATTCGATCGACCTCAACTTGCTGGGCCGCAGCATCGAGGCCGGCCCGCTGGAGGATCCCTGGGTCGAGCCGCCCGAAGAGGTCTTCGCCATGACCTGCTCCGTGAGCGCCGCCCCCGAGCAGCCCGAGGTGGTGGAGATCACCTTCGAGCAAGGCAATCCGGTGGCGATCAACGGCGAACGGCTCGATCCGGTGGCGCTGGTGCGCCGCGCCAATGCCCTCGCCGGCGGCCATGGCTTCGGCCGTCTCGACATGATCGAGAACCGGGTGGTGGGGATCAAGTCGAGGGAGATCTATGAAACCCCCGGCCTGCTGCTGCTGATCAAGGCCCACCAGGAACTGGAAAGCCTCACCCTGGCCGCCGATGTGCTGCGGTACAAGCGCCAGATCGAAACCAGCTGGGCCGATCTGGTGTATCAGGGCCTCTGGTTCGGCCCGCTCAAGGAGGCGCTCGACGGCTTCCTCGACCGCACCCAGCTCACCGTGAGCGGCAGTGTGCGGATCCGCCTCCACAAGGGCAATGCCACCGTGATTGGCCGCTCCTCCAGCGAGAGCCTCTACAGGCCCGACATGGCCACCTACGGCGCCGATGATCGCTTCGATCACCGGGCGGCCGAGGGGTTCATCTACATGTGGGGCCTGCCCACCCGCCTCTGGGCTGCTTCGCGGCGGCGTTAGTTCGGGGGCTGGATGGTCACCCAGGCGACGTCGCTGATACGCCCCAGCAGGCGGGGTGGGCCATCGGCGCGCCGAATGGTGAGCAGGTCGGGACGGCCGGCGAACACCTGAAGCCCCTCGGCGAGCGCAAACCGCTTCTCCCCTTTCAACAAGCCCACGTACAGGTAGGTACCGGCGCTGTTGCGCACCTCCACCCAGTTGTCCTGGTTGCTGCGCAGGGCCACCTCGTTGGGCCCGATGGCGTTGGGTTTTGGAGTGGTGGCAACGGCGACGTTGCTGCTGCTGTTGGCCTGTCCCGGGGGTTCCGCTTCAGATGCGGTGGTTTTCGCCGGGGGAGTGGCAGCGGAGGATCGCTGGTGTTGGTGCCACCCGAGCGAGCCTCCGAGGGACAGCAGGCCCACAAGACCGCCGATCAGCACCAACTTGTGCCGGGATTGAGGCAAACGGGGTGCGGCGGCCAGGGAGCCCTTCAACCAGCGCAGCGGACGCAGCGGCGTGCGCAACTGGGCCGGCCGTTCCTTCGATGGCTGTGAAAGCGGTGTTGGCGGAGCCGGAGCGGCTCGAGGCGTGGCAGCGGGCATTAAGGTCCGCTGCGCTGGGTTGAAGCCAGGCAGCGCGTGCTGCAGGGTTTGCCGCAATGACTGGTTCTCTTCCGACAACAGCCTCTGGCGCTCCAGGATCGGCTCGCAGCGGTCCTTGAACTTGCGCTCAAAGATCTCAGGCAACTCGGAAACCAGAGATTCCAGCTCCGCTTTGTGTCGATGCGCCACCTCCAGCTCCTGCTGGGTGCGGCTCAGCCGCAGGAGCACCGACTGGAGCTTGATCTTGTTGGACTGCAACTCAAGCCGGGCGACTTGCAGATCGACCTCCAAAGTGTCCGGATCGCTGCCGTTGGCCGGAGGAGGAGGCGGGTCCTGAGACCCGGATCGGTCGGAGGGGACGTGTTCGGACAACGTCCAGAACGGGGATCAAGGTGAACTACAGATTATCCGGGACCGCGGCAACTGCAACGGTCCTGTCGGCGTGCGTCCAGCGTCAGGAGGCCACAGCCACAGCGGGCTGGGGTTCGGCTTCAGCCGCCGCGGCACCACTGGCGCGGGGGGCGGGCATGGGGCCGTCCTGTTTGACGGTGAGGTAGCGGATCACGTCTTCGCTGAGACGCATCGCCCGTTCAAGCAAGGCCACCTGCTGGCCATCGCCGTCGTGGTTGAGCTGCACGTAGATGCCTTCGCGGTGCTTGGCGATCGTGTAGGCCAGACGGCGCTTGCCGCGCATCTGGGTGTCAAGCACTTCGGCGCCAGCTTCGGTGACGATGTCACGATATTTGTTGACATGCGTTTCCACCTCTTCCTCCGGGATGTCCGGACGAAGGATGTACATCGTTTCGTAGTAGGACTTCTGCGACATGGCGGGAATGAAAGCTCCGTGACGGGCTCGGATGAGGCCAGCAACCCGTGGGCAGCCAGCGACGGACTCATTACCCTACCCGTCGGGCCGCACGGCTCTGCAGGAGCGGCTCAGAACAGCTGGATGCGCACCGCCTCAGACACGGTGGGGATATCTGGTTCCTTGCCGCGGACGCACTGGATCAGGGCGAACAGCACCAGCAGCAGCGTGCCGAGAAACACGGTGTTGCTGAGGGTGCGCAGGGCGAAGCTGCCCGCCAGAGGGCTCAGCAGGATCTGGAAGGTGAGCGACACCAGGATCAACACGATGTCGATCAGGATCGCCTGCAGCACGTTGAAGCGGATGAAGTAAGGCACCCGCGCGTTGCGCACCACCGCAAGGAACAGCACCAGGAAGATCACGAACCCGCCGAAGGGAACCAATTGCTGGAGGGTGGCCAGCGGCAGCGCCGGAACGGCCAGCCACTGAAGCAGCGGAAACAGGCCGAACAGATCCCTGCCGAAGGGAAGGGCATCGCTCCACGGCAGCAGGTAGGCCAGAACGGCCAGAAAACGTTGCCAGATGGGGATGTCCATCAGCTGGGGCCGGGTCTGACCACGGTAGGTGCCGCCAGCCACGCTGTGGCCGCCGCGCGCATGGCGTCGACGGGCACCGGCAACGCCTGGCCGGCTGCTGTGATCCAGAGCTGCAGGGCGGCAGCTCCCTGCTGCACAAGCATCTCCAGGCCATCCTGGGTGCGGCAGCCCCGGGCGCGCGTGTCCTGCAGCAACTGGGTGGGGCGGGGCGTGTAGATGAGGTCGTAGACAAGCGTGCCGGGGCGCAGCGCCTCCAGCTCCCCCGCCGCCAGAGGAGAACGGGCACTGGGGGGCAGGCCCATGCCCATCGGCGTGCTGTTCACCACCAGATCCGCGCTGGCCAGGAGGTCCGCCAGGCTCCGGCCGCCGCCCCCAGCGGTGTTGCCGTCAGCGCCGTTGCCAGCTGCCGCGCTCCAGTGCCAGCTGTCGAGGGCCGGCGCCCAGGCGCCGCAGCTCGCCTGGAAGGCTGCAAGGCGCACCGGGTCGCGGGCGGCCACGGTGATGCGCTCCAGGCCCAGCTCATGGAGACCGGCCACCACGGCGCGGGCGCTGCCGCCGCAGCCCAGCAGCACGGCGCGCCGGCTGGCCCAGGCGCCTGCTCCGGCGTCAGCGCCCGCCTGTCGCAGCGGCGCCAGAAAGCCGTCCACATCGGTGTTGGTGCCGAGCCAGCCGCCGGCTTCGCGGCGCACCAGGGTGTTGACGGCCCCGACCCGGCGGGCCAGGGGGCTGAGTTCCGCCGCGAGGCCGGCCACCGCCTGTTTGTGGGGCAGGGTGACGTTGAGGCCGCGGCAGTCGACGGCTTCAAGGCCGCGCACCACCGTGGCCAGATCGGCGGCCGCCACCGGCAGGGCCAGGTAGATCCAGTCGAGGCCGAGCGCCCGCAGGGCGGCGTTGTGCATCACCGGTGAAAGTGAATGGCGCACCGGATCGCCGAGCACGCCCACCAGGGCGGTCTGGCCGGAGATGGTGTGGGTCATGGAGGGGCTTGCGGCGGCGCCATCAGCAGCGCCAGCGGCATCATCGGTGGCCTGCCTGCAGCCCGGCCGCACCGGCCTCGCCGAACGGAAAGCGGGCCGTGGTACGGCTGCAGTTCGGAAACCACCCCTCGCCTGGCCAGGCCTCTGTTGCTGAGGATGCAGCGGTAAGAACTCGATCCAATCAGAGGAGGTGGGACACCATGAGCAAGGTCGTTGGAATTGACCTGGGCACGACGAACAGCTGCGTGGCGGTGATGGAGGGCGGCAAGCCCACGGTGATCGCCAACGCCGAAGGCTTCCGCACCACGCCTTCCGTTGTGGCATACACCAAAAACCAGGACCAGCTGGTGGGGCAGATCGCCAAGCGCCAGGCGGTGATGAACCCTGAAAACACCTTCTATTCCGTCAAGCGCTTCATCGGCCGCCGGGTTGAGGAAGTGAACGAAGAATCGAAGGAAGTGAGCTATGGCGTCGAGAAGGTGGGCGCCAATGTGAAGGTGAAGTGCCCGGTGCTCAACAAGCAGTTCGCCCCGGAGGAAGTGTCGGCTCAGGTGCTGCGCAAGCTGGCGGAAGACGCCGGCAAGTACCTCGGTGAAACCGTCACCCAGGCGGTGATCACGGTGCCCGCCTACTTCAACGACTCCCAGCGCCAGGCCACCAAGGACGCCGGCAAGATCGCCGGCCTCGAAGTGCTGCGCATCATCAACGAGCCCACCGCGGCGGCCCTCGCCTACGGCCTCGATCGCAAGAGCAATGAGCGCATCCTGGTGTTCGACCTCGGCGGCGGCACCTTCGACGTGTCCGTGCTCGAAGTGGGCGATGGCGTGTTCGAGGTGCTCTCCACCAGTGGGGACACCCACCTGGGCGGCGACGACTTCGACAAGGTGATCGTCGACTTCCTGGCGGATTCCTTCAAGGCCAACGAAGGCATCGACCTGCGCCAGGACAAGCAGGCCCTGCAGCGCCTCACCGAAGCGGCCGAGAAGGCCAAGATCGAGCTCTCCAGCGCCACCCAGAGCGAGATCAACCTGCCGTTCATCACGGCCACGCCAGAGGGCCCCAAGCACCTCGATGTCACCCTCACCCGGGCGAAGTTCGAGGAGCTGGCCAGCAAACTGATCGACCGCTGCCGCGTGCCGGTGGAGCAGGCCCTGAAGGACGCCAAACTCGCCAGCAGCGAGCTGGATGAGGTGGTGATGGTGGGCGGGTCCACCCGCATCCCCGCGGTGCTGGAACTGGTCAAGCGGGTCACCGGCAAAGACCCCAACCAGACGGTGAACCCCGATGAGGTGGTGGCCGTGGGCGCCGCCATTCAGGGCGGTGTGCTGGCCGGTGAGGTGAAGGACATCCTTCTGCTCGACGTCACCCCCCTGTCGTTGGGTGTGGAAACCCTGGGCGGCGTGATGACCAAGATGATCACCCGCAACACCACCATCCCCACCAAGAAATCCGAGGTGTACTCCACCGCGGTGGATGGGCAGACGAACGTGGAGATCCACGTGCTGCAGGGTGAGCGTGAGCTCGCGTCCGACAACAAGAGCCTGGGAACCTTCCGTCTCGACGGCATTCCTCCGGCCCCCCGCGGCGTGCCCCAGATCGAAGTCACCTTCGACATCGACGCCAACGGCATCCTCAGCGTGACCGCCAAGGACAAGGGCAGCGGCAAGGAGCAGAGCATCTCCATCACCGGCGCCTCCACCCTCAGCGACAACGAGGTGGAGAAGATGGTGAAGGACGCCGAGCTGAACGCCACGGCCGACAAGGAGAAGCGCGAGCGCATCGACCTGAAGAACCAGGCCGAAACCCTCGTTTACCAGGCCGAGAAGCAGCTCGGCGAACTGGGCGACAAGGTGGCCGCCGACGCCAAGGACAATGTGGAAGCCAAGCGCGTGCAGCTCAAGGAAGCGGTCGAGAAGGAAGACTTCACCGCCATGAAGAGCCTGCTCGAAGAGCTGCAACAGGAGCTCTATGCCCTCGGCGCCTCTGTCTACCAACAGGCCGGTGCCGCTGAAGCAGCGGCCGGTAATGGGGCGGCTGGCAATGGTGCCTCCACCTCCGGTGCTCCCACCGACGACGTGATCGACGCCGAATTCACCGAGAGCAAGTGAGGCTCGGGCAGGCCTGCGGGCCTGCCTCCTGCCTGTGCTTCCCAGCAGAAAAGCCCTCCTCATGGAGGGCTTTTTTTTGGCGTTCAATCAGCGCAGAGCGCTATTCGCCGATGGTGTCGACGGCGGCCTTGGCCTTGGTGACCACTTCGGGCGGCAGGCTCACATAGCCCAGCGTGGGGGCCTGGCTCTGGAACTCTTCGGAGAGGGTGGTGTTGAAGACCTTCTTGAGCATCTCGGCCTTCTTGCCGTTGCCGGTTTTGTAGAGCAGGATCCAGGTGAAGGTGACGATCGGGTAGCCCGCTGCCGGGTTGGGATCGCTGCCGATCAGATCGGGGCCGAGATCGATGGCGGCCAGCGCCCTGCTGGCGTTTTCGTTGTCGGGCTTGGCGAAGTCGCCGCTCTTGTTCTGCAGGGCGGCCGCCTGCATGTCTCCTTTCACAAAGGAGGTTTCCACATAGCCGATGCTGCCGAGGTTCTGGCCCAGGTTGGCAGCCACGCCCTCGTTGCCCTTGGCTCCCACGCCCACCGGCCAGGCCACCGCTTTGCCGGCTCCCGGGCCGCTCTTCCAGGCTTCGCTGAAGGCGGCCAGGCTGTTGGTGAAGTTGTAGGTGGTGCCGGAGCCGTCGGAGCGATGCACCACCTTGATCTGCTGATCAGCGCAGCCCAGCTCGTTGAAGTTCGTGATCTTGCCGAGGAACACATCCGCCACCTGGGCCTGGGTGAGCTTGAGCTCACAGCCGGGCAGGTTGTAGGCCACGGCGATGGCGCCGGCCGTCATCGGCACCTGCACGGTGCCGCGGCTCACCTTGGCGAGATCCTCGGCGTCCATCGGTGCATCGCTGGCGCCGAAATCCACCGTGCCGGCGATGAACTGGCGCACCCCGGCTCCGGATCCCACCGACTGGTAGTTGACCTTCAAGCCGGTGGAGGCGAGCTGCTGGAACCAGCTTTGGTAGATGGAGGAGGGGAAGGAGGCGCCAGCGCCGTTGAGGGTGCCGCTGAGCTGGCCGCCCTCCTCGCCCCCGCCGCCGCAGGCCGTGAGAGCCATGGCTGCACCCAGGCCGAGTGGCAGGGCCAGACGGGCGAGCGGATGGCGGCGCAATCGAGTGGAGGAGGCCATAGGACGACGAACCAGCGGAAAGAATCCTCCGGAACCTATCCAAAGTGTTCTCTGAAAGTGTTAACAACAGGTAATGCCGCTGCCTGCGGTAGCGATTGCATCAGCAGCCCAGGCGGCGCTGGCCGGTGCCAGCAGCACGCCATTGCGGTAGTGACCGGACAGCAGCAAAAGCCCCGGCTCCAGCTGCTCGAGCAGCGGCGCTGGCCGGCCGGCAGGCCGGGCCCGCAGACCCTGCCAGTGGCGCTGCAGGCGCGCCTGCGCCAGCCACTCCGGCGCCTCGCCTTCAAGCTGGCGCAGGGCGCTCCAGCGGGCTGGATCAGCGCTGCGACCGGGCTCCAGGGTGGCGCCCAGCCACAGCCGCCCCTGCGGACGTGGCACCAGATTGATGCCCCGCCACACCACGCTCGCCGGCCAGGCAGCGGTGAGCTCAGGGCCGATCTCCAGCTCGGCGGCCTGGCCCAGCACTGGCTCCAGTGGCCGCTCATGGCCGAGCGGCGCCAACAGCGCCGGGCTGGCCAGGCCGGCGGCGACCAGCACCCAGGGGGCGTCGAGCCCGCCGCCGCCGCCCAGCGACAGGTGCCAGTGGCCGTTGCGGCGCTCCAGCGCCTCCACCCGATCCGCCCGCAGCTCCAGGCCGCGGGCGTGGCCGTCGCTGCGGAACGCCGCCATGGCAGCAAGGGGATCGAGCTGGCCATCGCGGGGGGAGAACAGCCCCGCCAGGGCGCCGTGGGGCAGGGCGGGGCAAAGGGCTTCCAGCGCTGGCCGCTGCCACAGCTCCATGGCCAGGCCCATGGCCTGGCGGCTCAGGGCGAGCACTTCGAGGCGCGCCTGCTCCTGAGCGTCGGCGGCCAGCAGCAGCAGGCCCGGCCTGTGGGGCACCGGCTGGCCGGCTGCGGCCAGCTCGGCGCGCCACTGCTCCCATAGACGCAACGATTGCTGGCGCAGCCGCCAGGCCCGGCCGCTGCTGCGGTGGAATACCTCGCCCATCAGCACCCCGAGTGCGGCGCTGCTGCCGCTGCCTTCGGGCTGGGGGCCGTGGGGGGCTGGATCCACCAGCACCACCGCGTGGCCGAGGCGTTGCAGCCACCAGGCCGCAGCCAGGCCGATGATGCCGGCGCCGATCACCACCACGCGGGCTGCGGGGGTGCGGGGCGGGGGGCTTGCAGCGGGGACGCCGACAGGGGGGCTGGGTGGATCAGCCGAGCGGGTCGGCGGGGATCACGTCGCCGTAGGCGCCGAAGCCGCTGGCCACCTTGATGTAGCCCTTGCGCAGCCGCTCGCCGTCCTGGAGTTTGGCGGCTTCATCGAGTTCGGCCAGGGCGGCCTTGAGCTGGTTGGCGAGCTTGGTGGCGGCTGGGCGGTCGGCGGGGAGCAGGCGCTGGTTGATGTAGAGCATCTCGCGGCCCACTTCCTGCATCGGGCCGTGGATCAGGTTGCGGGTGAACACCCAGTTGCGTTCGTTGATCAACTCTGCCAGTTCGGGCAGGCGGTCTTTGGCGGCCTGGAAGCCTGCGGCCTGGCGCTGGATCAGGGCCATGTCCGCCGGGCTGATCGTGGGCGGCTTGCGGGCCTGGTTGCCATCGCAGGCGGCCAGCCCAAGGCAGAGCACCACGGCAAGGCTGAGCACGGCGAAGCGCTTCAGGGCGGAACGAAGCGCGAAAACCAGCTGAGCGACCATGACGAAGGGAACAGGCGTGCGGACTTTACGTCCGTTCATGCAGCGTTGGGGCTCTGATCAGCACCATCCGCCCCGCACCAGGTCCGGCCCGCCAGGGCGGGCGGCACAATGCCCCTGACCAACCCGGCGGTGATGACTCTCCCCACGGCGATCCTTCAGGTGATCTGCCCCGACCGTCCCGGGCTGGTGAGCAGCCTTTCGGGCTGGGTGGCGGCCAATGGCGGCAACATCCGCCATGCCGATCACCACACCGATGCCGGCGCCGGCCTGTTCCTCAGCCGGCTGGAGTGGGAGGTGGAGGGCTTCGGCCTGCCGCGGGAGGCGATCGGCCCGGCGGCGCTGGCGCTCGCCGAGCGGCTGGGGGGAGAAGGCTCGCTGCGCTTCTCCGACGGCCACCCGCGCGTGGCGATCTTCGTGGGCCGGCAGGACCATTGCCTGGTGGATCTGCTCTGGCGCACCCGGGCCGGTGAGCTGCCGATGCAGGTGCCGCTGGTGGTGTCCAACCATCCGGATCTGCAGCCACTCGCCGCCGATTTCGGCGCCCGCTTCGTGCATCTGCCGATCAACGCCGCCAGCCGCGAGCAGGTGGAGCAGGCCCAGCGCGAGCTGCTGAGCGAGCTGGAGATCGACCTGGTGGTGCTGGCCAAGTACATGCAGGTGCTGAGCCCGGCCTTCCTGCTGGGGGCGCCGCCGGTGATCAACATCCACCACTCGTTCCTGCCCGCTTTCCAGGGTGCCCAGCCCTATCACCGCGCCTGGGAGCGGGGGGTCAAGCTGATTGGAGCCACCGCCCACTACGTGACCGAGGAACTCGATGGCGGCCCGATCATCGAGCAGGCCACGATCACCGTCAGCCACCGCGACGACGTGGACGACCTGATCCGCAAGGGCCGGGACACCGAACGGCTGGCGCTGGCCCGGGCGCTGCGCCTGCATCTGCGCGGCCAGGTGATGGTCTATCGCGGCCGCACGGCGGTGTTCTCCTGACCATGCGGCTGCCGGTCCACCGCCTCGACAGCGCCCGCCCCGAGACAGCGCCACCCCTGGGCTGGCGTTGCTTCCAGCTGGGGATGTTCATGCTGCCCAGCAGTGCCCTGATCGCCGGGTTGCTGCTGCTGGTGGCGCTGGTGGCCGCCAGCCGCCGGGGCCGCTTCCTGCAGGACAACGCCAACCGGGTGCTGCTGGTGGTGGCCGCGTTGATGGTGATCGGTTGCTTTCGCGCCACCAGCGGCTGGCTGGCCTGGGTGGGGATGGGCAACTGGCTGCCGTTCTTCTGGGCCTTCTGGGGCTTTCAGTCTTATGTGGCCACTGCCACCGCCCGCCGCCGCGTGGGGCTGTGGCTGCTGGCCGGCACGGTGCCAGTGATCGTCACGGGTCTGGGCCAGCTGTGGTGGGGCTGGGCCGGGCCTCTCCAGATTCTGGGTGGGGCGATCATCTGGCACATCGGTGAGGGGGGCACGCCTGACGGGCGCCTTTCCGGCCTGTTCGATTACGCCAACATCGCCGGCTCCTGGTTGGCGGTGGCCTGGCCGTTCGCGTTGGCGGCGCTGCTGCAGGCGAGCCAGAGCTGGCAGCGGCGCTCGGCGGCGCTCGGCCTGGCTGCCCTGCTGGCCGCCTCGCTGTATCTCACCGATTCCCGCAACGCCTGGGGCGCCCTGGTGCTGGCGGTGCCGATCGTGGGAGGTCCGCGCAGCTGGCTGTGGCTGCTGCCGCTGCTGCTGCTGGCGCTGCTGCCGGTGGCCCTGTCGGTGCTGCCGGGGGTGCCGCTGCTGCTGCAGGGGCCGGCGCGGGCGCTGGTGCCGGAGGCGATCTGGGGCCGCCTCACCGATCTGCAGCACGCCAGCGAGCGGCCGCTGGCGATCACCCGGCTCAGCCAGTGGGGCGTGGCCCTCTCGCTGATCGCGGAACGGCCGCTGCTGGGCTGGGGCGCGGCTGCTTTCAGCGTGATCTACCCGCTGCGCACCGGCTTCTGGCACGGCCATCCCCATAACCTGCCGATCGATCTGGCACTCAGCCACGGGCTGCCGGCGGCGCTGTTGCTGGTGGGCTTGCTGCTGGGGCTGCTGATCATGGCCGCCCGGCGCGGCATGGCGGCCGGCGCTCTGTTCGAGCGGGCCTGGTGGGGCGCCACGTTGGTGCTGGTGGCCCTGCATGCCACCGATATGCCGCTCTACGACAGCCGCCTCAACATCGCCGGCTGGGTGCTGTTCGCCGGCATCCGCGCCTACCTGCTGCCCGCCGCGGCTAAGGCGAGCACAGCGGCGGCGGGGGCGCCCAACGGCGCTTCGCTCAGGCCGGAGTGAGTGCGGCGGCGGTTTCGCCCGCCAACGCCTGCTGCCGGTGGGCGGCCAGGGTGGCCGGCGGCAGGGGCCCTTCCAGGTGCACCCAGGGCAGCACCCGATCGGGGCTCCAGCCGGCGTGGATCACCTCCTGCCAGGGCGGCGGCGGCGGCAAGGACCCACCGCTGCTGAGGGGCGGGGCGTCCTGGTGGCCGGCGGCCGCTTCCCGGTAGGTGGCCTTCCAGCCGCCCAGCTGGTCGTGGCGGCCGCGCACGGCGGCGATCACCGGGGCGAGGCGCCGGTCGCTGCGGGACAGCAAGGCCTGGATCACGCTCCAGCCGTAGCTCTCGGGCCGCAGCTCGATGCCCTTGGGCTGAAGGCGGCGGGCCAGCCGCTTGAGCCGCTTCTCCGCTTCCGGCCGCACCCCTTCCCACTGGAAGGGGGTGTGGGCCTTGGGCACAAAGGTGCTGACGCCGAGGCTGAGCCGCAGCCCTGGCGTGGCCGCTTTGATCGCCAGCAACAGATCGGCGGTGGCTTCGATGTCGGCGTCGTCTTCGGTGGGCAGGCCGGCCATGCCGTAGAGCTTCAGGCCGGTGAGCCCACCTTCTTTGGCGTAGCGGGCCGCGGCGAAGATCTCCTCGGTGGCGAGCTTCTTGTTCACCACCCGGCGCATGCGTTCGCTGCCGCTTTCGATCGCGATCGTGAGCGACTTGCTGCCCCGCTTGGCCAGGATCCGCCCCAGCTGGGGGGTGACGGTGGCGGCCCGCACCGAGCTGACGCTCACGCGGGTGCCCTCGAAGCGATCGCCATCGAGCCAGGTGAGCAGATCGGCGAACTGCGGGTGCTGGGTGACCGAGGCCCCCAGCAGGCCCAGCCGCTGGGTGGCGGTGAGGCCTTTCTCCACGGCGGGGATGAGGCCGTCGTCGAGGGAGGGGGTGCGAAAGGGCAGGGTGAGGTAGCTGGCCAGGCAGAAGCGGCAGAGCTCTGGGCAGCTGCGCACCACTTCCACCATGTGGATGGAGGGCCAGGCCGCCTCCGGGGTGATCACGGTGGAGTGGCTGAGGGTGTTGCCGCGCCAGGTCTGCTTGGCGATGGTGGCCGGCAGGCCCGGCTCGATCGGCTCCACCGCCAGCAACTCCCCCGCCGCGCCATAGCGAGGCGCATAGAGCGAGGGCACATAGATGCCCGGGATCTGGGCCAGCGCCCGCAACCGCTCAGCCCGCGGCGCCAGGCGCCCGGCCTGGATGGCATCAACAAAGGCGGGCAGCAGCAGCTCCCCATCGCCCAGCAGCACCGCATCAAAGAAGGGCGCCAGCGGTTCGGGGTTGGCGGTGAGCACCGGTCCACCGCCGAACACGATCGGATCGTGCTCGCCCCGCTGCTGGCTCCAGAGCGGGATGTCCAGCTGCTCCAGCAGATCAAGCAGCACGGGCCCATCGAGCTCCCAGCTCAACGACAGACCGAACAGATCGAGGCCTGCACCACGGCCCCGCTGAGCGGCATGGGGCGGATCGCCCTGGTCGGTGAACAGGCGCCGCACGTCCACATCGCTGCGGCTGGCCAGGCTGGCCCACACCACCTGGTAACCCAGGCTGGTGATGCCCACCGAATAGGTGCTCGGAAAGGCCAGCACCGCTTTCAGCGCCCCCGCCGCCGGCACGGCGGGCTCAAACAGCAGGGTTTCCTGATTCAGGGGTGGAGGTGCCGGCCGGGAGTGGTCAGTCTGGAGCTTGAGCGGTCGGGTGGGCTGCCATGGCCCATGGGGGAGGAAATGGACGGCCGCGGGAATCCTCAAGGTGTACTCCTCTGGCCAGCGAATGACCGCCCCTCGCCCTGCAGGCTTGATCCAGCGCTACCGCGAGGAGCTGCAGGTGCGGCACTACGCCCGCCGGACCGTGAAGACCTACGAGCAGTGGCTGCGGCGCTTCCTGCGCTTTCACGGGAGACGGCATCCACGGGAGATGGGCAGTCTCGAGGTGAATGCCTTCCTCAATCACCTGGCGGTGGACCTGCAGGTGAGTGCCTCAACCCAGAACCAGGCCTTGAGTGCGCTGCTGTTTCTGTTCCGGGAGCTGTTGGAGCGGGATCTGGAACTCGACGGTGTGGTGCGGGCACGGACGCGCAAGCGGCTGCCGGTGGTGCTCAGTGAGGCGGAGGTGAAAGCCGTCCGTCAGCGCCTTGAGGGTGTGCCGGCATTGGTCGTGGGGTTGCTGTATGGCAGTGGTCTGCGGCTCATGGAGGCGCTGAGGTTGAGGGTCAAGGATCTGGACTTCGATCGACGCGAACTGGTGGTTCGTGATGGCAAGGGAGGAAAGGATCGGCTCACGATGCTTCCCCAGAGCCAGATGGTTGCGCTGCGGCAGCATCTGCTGGAGGTGCGACGGCTTCATCAGGGGGATCTGGCGGCCGGATGGGGCCGGGTGCTCATGCCATACGCGCTGGCACGGAAGTATCCCAACGCAGATCGGGAGTGGGCCTGGCAGTGGGTGTTTCCCCAGCAGAAGCGCTGGCTGGATCCAAGAACAGGGGCTGAGGGGAGACACCATCTTGACCCCACCGTGGTGCAGCGGGCCGTGAAGCAAGCGGTGGCTGATGCTGGAGTGAGCAAAGCTGCCAGCTGCCATACGTTTCGCCATTCCTTTGCCACGCACCTTCTGGAACGGGGCCAGGACATCCGGACGATCCAGGAATTGTTGGGTCATCAGGACGTGAGCACCACGATGATCTACACCCATGTGCTCAACCGTGGCCCCCTAGGAGCCTGTCGCGCATAGGTCAGCAGCCAGCCTCTCCACAGACGCCTATTAATCTGCCCAGATCCTAGTGACAGCAGTGGATCTGAGCGAAACAATGGGGCATGCAGAAGCCCAAGTCCTTCCG